>NZ_CP041659.1:0-1292500 GCF_007998985.1 Sphingomonas xanthus | reverse complement strand
ATCAGCGTCTTCGCCGAGGTGGACCGGGTCGGCAGGACGTCGATGGCAATCCGGATCGAGGTCGTCGCGACGCGCGATCGCGGACGGACCGAGAAGAAGGTAACCGAGGCGATCTTCACCTTCGTCGCGCTGGATGAACAGCACCGACCGCGTCCGGTGGACCAGGGCGAATAAAGCGAGGCCCTCGGCGACGCGGTCGCCAAGGGCCTCCGCTATTATCCATCCGCCTAGAAATCGATCTGGAAGCGGGCCTGAACGGTGTCGACGCCGTAGCGTCGCTGGTCGATCGGCTTGGCCGAATCGGGCTTGACGGACGCCGCAAACGGGCCACCTTCGATGGAGGCATGCGAGTAGTTGATCAGCACCCGCATATAATCCTCGGGGATCCAGGTTATGCCCGCGAGGAACCCGAGTTGGCTTCCGCCTTTCGCAAGCTGCGATGACGAGCTGGTGCAGCTCAAACCAGTCACGAAATTGTTGGTGCAGCCATTCTTGAGCTTGTTGGACGCCAGATCGAGATAGTCGATGCGGCCGATAAGCTGGAACGCCCCCGATCCGCCCTTGCTGAGCGGTTTGAGGACCTTCGTCCGATCCCAAGTTCCGTTTTTGTAGCCGCGCGTTTCTCCGGTCAGGAAATAGCCAACCTCGAAATAGCCACCCCAGAAGCTCGGGTTTCCGTCGGGGACATATTGCGTTGCAGAACCGAACAGGTCGAGCACGTCGTCCGGATCATCAACGGCAATCGCGTCGAAGGCGTTATAGGCGTTTGCTGTTAGATACTGTCCCTCGGCCGCGACATGCAGCGACTTGAAGATCCCCGCGGCTTCCAGCCCGATGATGTCGTCGCTCTTGGCCGCGAAATTGCCGGTATCGACAAATCGGACGTCCGTCAGCTGGCTGAATGGACGGGCTCGGTAGCGGGCTAGCTGGTTGGTGGACGGCCGGCCCGACGACGACGATGCCGTAGTGCCGTTATTGGATTGGAATTCCCGGTGCTGGTAATTGGCGCCGAAGTGCAGCTGGTTGCCGCCGACCAGCGGCGAGTAGACAGCGCGTGCGGCCCCGATCCAGCCGTCGTCGTCGAAACTGCTGTCGATCGAATGGGCTGCCCAAAGACCGGCATTCAGCCTGAGTTCGTTCGACTTGGCTACATAGCCTAGATTAATACCGATGCGGCGCGTGTTGATGAAGGCATCGTCAAATGCAGCGCGTTCGATAAAGCTGGAGAAGCGCGAGCTCGACTGCTGTTCCAGGCCGTTATTGGTCTCCTGGTTGCCGATCGCGACGGTGAACGGCGCATTGGCTGGCGAATATGTCAGGATGACGTCGCCAAAGCCGACACTGCCGCCGGCAAAATCCATTTCCGCCTTGTAGCCGAACCCGCCGGGAATGGTGCCTTCCGCACCGAGCCGGATGCGGCGTGCGCGAGTGTTGAACCCGAGGTTGCGCGTGACGATTGCGTCATTCGGGTTGTTAACCGCGCCCACGTCGTACTGAATACGGCCGCGCGGCTTGAAGGTCCAACCGGCGGCCTTGTCCTCGAGCTGAGGAGCGCCTTTCCAGCTCGGCGTCGCCTTCGCCTGGGCACTCTGGATCTGAGCAATTGATTCCTGGAGCGCTTCGACCTGTGCCTTCAGTAACGCGATCTGTGCCTGTGCTTCATCAAGTCCTTGGGCATTGGCGATCGTCGAATCCGCGACGGCGTCTGACGTATCTGGCTCTGCGCCAGTCTCTTGCGCATGAGCAGTGTGGCTGATCAGCAAGGCGCTGCTGGCCAGCAACGCCCGGACGATGGAATTCGTCTTCATGGTCTGTCCTTCCCCCCGACCCCGTCATGGGGCGGCTGCGTGCCGCCCCAATGGACGGCACGCATTTCATTTTTGTGACTGGATCTACTTCAGCTCGGCAAACTTGACCGGGGTCAAAGTCCGCGCTGCCCGTTGTGGACGAGCCCGGACCGGTGCGGGCGCTACAACTAGGCCATGAGACACCATATAGCCCTTGGGCCCGACCGCGCTTTCCTTGGTGATCTCGGCAACGAACGCGCGAATGGCCGGAATGGCGGGCGCGTGGGCATTCTTCACATAAATATAAAGCGGCCGCGCGCCCGGATACTGGAACGACGAGATGGTCTGGTAGGTCGGAGCGACTCCATTGATGGAGACGCCTTTCAACTTCGAGCCATTTTCCTCGAGGAAACTGTAGCCGAACAATCCTAGGGTGCCCGGATTGCCTGCCAGCTTCTGGACGATCAGATTGTCGTTCTCGCCGGCCTCGATGTAGGCACCGTCTTCGCGCACTGCGGTGCAAATCGCCTTGAACTTCGCTTCATTCGACTTTTTGAGAGCTGCGACACCGGCATTGGCTTCGCATGCAGGCGTCAGTAACAATTCGCCCAGCGCATCGCGCGTGCCCGACGTTGGGGGCGGGCCGTAAACGCGAATCGGCAAGGCCGGGAGCCTCGCATTGACATCCTTCCACGTCTTTGACCGGTTTGGCTTTCCGAAAGGTGTCTTGGCGATCGCCATATAGAGGTCGCGTTGGGTAAGCCCCACAAGCGGAGTGCCCTTGGCAGTCGCCACCGCCACGCCATCGAGGCCGATCTGGATTTCGGTGACATCTTTCACACCGTTGCTGGCGCAAAGCTTGGCTTCAGAGGCCTTCATGCGTCGCGAAGCATTGGAAATGTCGGGGAAGCGTTCGCCAATACCGGCACAGAAGAGTTTAAAGCCCGCTCCGGTGCCGGTCGATTCGATGATCGGCGTACCCAGCCTGGGATTCGCCCTCGCGACTCGTTCCGCGGCAAGTTTGGCGAAGGGGTAAACAGTCGAACTGCCAACCGCGCGCAGGCTGCGAGCGTCGGCCGCGGCAGATGTGGTGGAGAGTGCCACGGCAAGCATGGCTCCTCGCGTGAACTTAGAGTGCATATCATCGATCCCACTTGGCGGGCAGGGTTGCCGCGCTGACCCAGGGGATTTACCCAGGGACGGGGACGAGATCGTTACGCTGGCTTGACGAATTTATGACAGGACCGGCAGGCATCATGCCCGCCGGTCCTGAAACGTTCTGCCGGCAAAATCAGGCGATGGACGCCTCGTCGCTTCCCGCTCCGGCTGCCGGCTTACGGGTCCTGCGGCGCGGCTTGGGAGCTTCGGGCTCATCGCTATCGTCGGTACCGATTGCCGGTGGCAGAACCCCGACCGCGATCTTCTCGTCGCCGTCGTCATCCTTTTCGGCATCACGGCGCGCGCCATTGGCTCGCTGCCGGTCGGGACGTTCTGGGCGGTCGCCGCGTTCGAACCGTTCTCGGCTGCGCGGGCGGCGCTGGCGGGTGTCACCCTCGCCGTCATCATCACCATCATTGTCGGCGCTGACCTCGTCGTCGCCGTCGATGTCATCGTCATCATCGTCGCGGCGGCGGCGATTCGACTGCTGTTCCTCGTAGCGCGACCGGGTCTCCTCGAGGACGCGGAAATAATGATCCGCATACTGGAGATAATATTCGGTCTGGACGCGGTCACCGGCGAGCTGCGCGTCGCGCGCCAGGCTCTTGTATTTCTCAAGGAGCTGGGCGGCGTTTCCACGCTGCCGGTTATCCTGGCGATTGCCGCCTGCATTGCCAGTCATCCCTTGGGGACGCTGTCCACCGCGGCCACGCCGGCGGCCGCCCTGACGATTATTGATCAATGTAACTTCCCTGTCGCACCGGCGCCGGCAAGGCCGGTCGCCATGATCTTCCTTCCCTAGGAAGTGTGGTCCCGTCGCGGCAGAACCGGCCTGCGCCCATCATTGGCGCAAGTCGACCCTCCCTTGCCGTCAAACACCTCTGGTGCGTGGGCGGCGATGTCGTCGGGGGTCGGCGGCGGGGGCGCATCATTTTCGTGAGAGCGGCCCCGTCCCTGCCCCCCGATGTAACGGGCAGCTTCGAAAATTCCAAGCCTTTTCCTTTAAAACCTAAATCAGCAGCGCCCGAGGCCGCCCGGCAAGGTCGTAAACCAGGCGCGGTTGAAGCCCCTCCGCGGCGAACAGCCTGGCCGCACTATCGGCCTGGTCGAAACCGATTTCGATCACCGCCAGTCCACCGGGCGCCAGCAACCGGGCGATCTGGGGTGCAAGGCGGCGATAATCATCGAGCCCATCCGGCCCGGCGAACAGCGCTTCGGCCGGTTCGAAGGCCGCGACTCCAGGGCCCGTTTCGGCGCCGGTAGCGATATAGGGAGGATTGCAAAGCAGCAGATCGAATCG
Organism: Sphingomonas xanthus; assembly: GCF_007998985.1. Classification (GTDB taxonomy): domain Bacteria; phylum Pseudomonadota; class Alphaproteobacteria; order Sphingomonadales; family Sphingomonadaceae; genus Sphingomicrobium; species Sphingomicrobium xanthum. The sequence continues at coordinate 1,288,255 of NZ_CP041659.1, read as the reverse complement.
CTGGCTGATCCCTGCCGCCCAGTCTCCCTGCTTCAAGGTGATCCGGCCAGCCAAGCCGAGTCGCCGGGCGTTGCGCGCTGCATAGTCGAGCGCGATCGGCGAGGAATCGATGCCCAAGCCGGACGCATCAGGCCACTGGTCGAGCGCCGCAAGCAGCAGCGTGCCCGGCCCGGTGCCAAGGTCGAGGATTGTTTCCGGCCCCTTGCTGCCTGCGAAATGGTCAAAAGCCGCGGCGATCAATGTTTCACTGTCGGGCCGCGGGACGAGCACGCCCGGCCCTACCTCAAGGTCGATCGTCCAAAAGGCACGCCGGCCGAGGATATATGCAACCGGTTCGCCCAATCGGCGCCGTTCCACCAAGGGCATGAAATTGGGCGGAGCCCGTCCTCGGGGATCGTTGAGCAGCAAAGCGTCGCGTTCGATCCCGAGCGCAGCCGCCATCAGTAGTTCGGCGTCGAGCCGGGGCGTGTCGCTACTGGAAGTGAGCATTTCCGTCGCGCGCCCTAATGCGCGCGGGATGCTGGTCACGCCTGCTCGAGCCCGGCCAGGCGCTGCGCCTCGTCCTCGGCGACCAGCGCCTCGACCAGTTCGGCCAACCCCGGACCTTCAAGGATAGCATCGAGCTTGTGCAGCGTCAGGTTGATCCGGTGGTCAGTCACGCGTCCCTGCGGAAAATTATAGGTGCGGATCCGTTCCGAACGATCGCCCGATCCGACCATCGACCGGCGCGCGCCGGCGCGTTCCGACGCAAGCCGCTCGCGCTCAAGCTCGAACAGGCGGGTGCGCAGCACCTTCAGCGCCTTTGCCTTGTTCTTGTGCTGCGACTTTTCGTCCTGCTGGATGACGACCAGCCCGGTCGGCAAGTGGGTGATGCGCACCGCGCTGTCGGTGGTGTTGACCGACTGGCCGCCCGGCCCCGACGATCGATACACGTCGATCCGCAGATCCTTGTCGTCGATCTGCACGTCGACGTCCTCGGCTTCCGGAAGCACCGCAACGGTTGCGGCCGACGTGTGGATTCGCCCCCCGCTCTCAGTTGCAGGAACGCGTTGAACCCGGTGAACGCCGCTTTCGAATTTGAGCTTAGCGAACACGCCCGCCCCGGCAATCGACGCGACCGCCTCCTTATACCCGCCGACATCGCTGGCCGAAGCGCTGATCAGTTCGAACTTCCAGCCCTGCTCTTCGGCGAAGCGCTGGTACATGCGCAGCAAATTGCCCGCGAACAGCGCGGCCTCGTCGCCGCCGGTCCCGGCGCGCACCTCAAGCATCGCCGCACGCTCGTCGGCCGAATCCTTGGGGAGAAGCTTCACCGCCAGCGCACGCTCGGCGAGCGGAAGCTTTGCCCTGATCTCCTCGGCCTCTATCGCCGCCATCTCCTTGAGTTCCGCTTCTGCGCTGGAATCGGCTGCGAGGCCGGTCAGCACTTCTAGCTCGGCCCGGAGGCGGCGGACTTCGCGCGCGGCCGCGGCGACCGGCTCGATCTGAGCATATTCCTTGCTCAGCCGGACGAAATCTTCCGGCGCGAGGTCAGGCGCGGCCATGGCTTCGGCCAGGTCATTTTTCTTGGTCTCGATCGACACAATGCGATCGAGACTGATCGCCTTCATCGTCCGATCTCCGACGCCAGCAGGTCGAACGCGACGGCGCGCTGCTCGCCGCTCGCCAGATCCTTGAGCTGCGCTTCGCCAGCTTCCAATTCGCTGTCGCCGATGATGATCGCGAAGCGCGCGCCCGAGGCATTCGCCCGCTGCATCCGCTTCTTCATATTGCCCCTGAGCCCCAGATCCGCGGCAATGCCCGCGCGGCGCAGGTCGGCGATCAGAATCGCGGCGCGTCGCTCGGCCGCCTCGCCCATCGGCACGATGGCGGCGTCCGGTCGCTCCGGTTGCGGCGCGTCGATCATCATCGCTAGCCGCTCGATCCCCGCAGCCCAGCCGACCGCCGGCGTGTGCGGCCCCCCCAAGGTCTCGATCAGCCCGTCATAGCGACCACCAGCAAGCACCGTGCCTTGGGCGCCAAGCGTGTCGGTGATGAATTCGAAGGCGGTATGGCGATAATAATCGAGCCCGCGCACCAGCCGTGGCGCCCGTTCCCAGCGCACGCCGGCGCGATCGAGGCCTTCGGTCAGCTCGCCGAAAAATTCCGCCGCCTCGGCAGTCAGAAATTCGTCAATGGTCGGCGCGCTGTCGACGATTGGCCAGTCCTGGTGCGCCTTACTGTCGAGAATCCGAAGGGGGTTCCGATCCAGCCGGGTCCTGCTGTCCTCGCTTAGAGCCGCGACATTGGCGGCGAAATGTTCATGCAATGCATTGCGCCACGCCGCCCGCGTCGCCGGATCGCCCAGTGTGTTGAGCTTGAGGATCGCAGTCTCGCCAAGGCCGAGCTCCTTCAGCAGCTGGTCGGCGAAGGCGAGCAGTTCGATATCGGCCTGTGGCTCGGCCGGGCCGATAATCTCCGCATCGAGCTGGTGGAATTGGCGAAAGCGGCCCTTCTGCGGCCGCTCGTAGCGGAACGCCGGTCCATGGGTCGCGACCTTTAGCGGAATATGCTGCTGCCAGCCCTCGCTCAGGAATGCGCGGGCGATCCCGGCCGTGAATTCCGGGCGAAGGGTGACCTGCTCCCCGCCTTTGTCCTCGAAGCTGTACATTTCCTTCGACACGACGTCCGTCGTCTCGCCCATCGTCCTGGCGAACACCTGGGTTTGCTCCAGCACAGGCACTTTGACCCGACGGAAGCCGTAAAGACGGCGGACGCGATCGAAGGCGGCGACCACTTCATGGAAGCGGTCAGCCTCTTCTCCCAGCAGGCTTTGCATGCCCCGAACGGACTGCGGCGTGGAACTCATGGTCGCCGCGCATAGCATTTTTGCGTTTGCAGGGAAGCGCTGGACGCTTAATGGCCGCGCCATCATGAACATCGACCTGATTCCCGCGGGTTCCAATCCCCCGCATAGCGTCAACGTGCTTATCGAAGTCCCCATCGGCGGCGAGCCGGTGAAATATGAGTTCGACAAGGTCAGCGGCGCAATCTTCGTGGACCGCATCCTGCATACGCCGATGCGCTATCCGGCCAATTATGGATTCATTCCGCAAACGCTGTGCGATGACGGGGATCCGCTCGACTGCCTGGTGATGACCCGCTGGCCGCTGATCCCCGGCTCGGTGATTCGCGCCCGTCCGGTCGCGGTGCTGTTCCTCGAGGACGAGGCGGGCGGCGATGAAAAATTGCTTGCCGTGCCCGAAACCACGACCTCGCCCTACTATGCCGACGTGATGGAGGGCACCGACCTGCCGGCGATCGTGCTTCAGCAGATCGAGCATTTCTTCACCCACTATAAGGACCTTGAGGCCGAAAAGTGGGTCCGAATCGGGACATGGGGCGATGCCGCGGCTGCCCAGAAAGTCGTCACCGATTCGATTGCCAAGGCCGACGCCGCGAAAATCTAGTCCGGTCGGCGTCCTCCGCCGCCCCGCTGAAAAAAGCGGACCGGGATGAACAGCTTCCTGAAGGTGATCGACACGGTCCGACCGATCGGCTCAAGCAGAGCCGGCTGGTAGCGGAGCGGGGTGGAGCCATTGGCGTCCCGTACCTTGGGCCGGGCATCGAACAGATTGTCGATATCGAGCCGGACCGAGCTGCCGCGAAGGAAAGGATGTTTGGCGACCAGGTCGAGCCGCTCTCCGAGATTGGCGAAGAACCTGAGGTCGATGTCCGCGTAGGGCGAAAAGCGCAGGTCACCGGCACTGCTCTCGACCCTCGTCCCGCTGCGCCAGTTTCCCTGCAGCCGGGCACCAAGCCCATTATTGTAATAGCCGGCCTCGACCTGCAGTTCGTGATTCGGACGGCCGCCGGTTGTCCCGACCGCTTCGCCATCGAGATAGTCGAGCTTGGGCAGGCCCTTGGCGATTGCCACCTCGTCGACGAGGTTGAGCTGGTGGGTGAAGGACAAGGTCAGCCGACCGCCACGGCCGCGGCCAAATGGTCCTCCCCCGCCGCCGCCGCCGAAGCGTGGACCGCCATCGCGCGCACCGGAGGGCGGGCTCGCCGCTGGCCGCTCCGAACCCTCGGCGCTAGGCGGCGGCGTCGCGCCAGTTGCAACAGGCGGCGCCGTTCGCTCCGGCGCGGTCTGCCCGGATGCTGCCCGGCGGGCCGCGAACTGGCTGCGCAGCGCATTGATCGTTTCTGGCGATGGGGGTGCGGTTTGCAGCGTTTTGGTGAAGTTCAGTCCCCAGCGCAGCGTTTCGCGGCGCGATTTCAGGAAATTGACCGGGGTAAGGTCGACGCGCACCAGCCGGCCGTCGGGGTCGCGTTCGAACCGGTCGGGGAAAGCATCCTCCAGCGCTTCGCTGGCGGCGGGAAAGCTGCCCTGGGGCCGATCGATCGCTTGCCAGACATATTCCGCGCGCAGGCGCAGGTCGGTCTCCTGGAAAGGCTGCCAGTTGCCGCCGACCTTGAAAACATTGCGGCGGTCCGCGTCGAGATCGGGATTGCCGCCGGTCTGCGTCGTCAGAAAGACGGTTTCGCCGCGACGATAATCGAAAAAGGCGACGCCCGGCGTATCGACCAGCGGGTCGCCGAGTTGCTGAAGCGTCGGGGCGCCCTCCTCGCGGGTCCAGCTGGCGTTAACGTTGAGCCGTTCAGCCGGCGACCAGTTCAGCCCCGCGCCAACATTCGTCAATGTTCCGAAATCGCTGAGCTGAAAAAGTCCAAAATTGGCATTGGCCGAAAGCCGGCCAATCGATGAACTGCGCCGGGTAATCGGAAGGTCCAGGCTGATGGAGGCCTCGCCGCTGTCGCGGCCAAGGTCGGACTCGCTCAGTTGGCCGCGCCGCGTTGCACGGCTTTCAAGGTCGGCGCTCCCCAGAGCCGCTTTCAATGTCATATTGGCGTCCCCGGCGGGAAGCTTGAGGACCGGGCCGGTGAGCGTTCCATCCGCGGTCAGCGAGCGGCGAATCGCGCGACTATGGTCGTCGGGGAACAGCGAAACGGGCCCAAGATCACCCCTGGGATCGAAAGTCGGGTCGTTGGCGTCGAGGCGGTCCTGCTGCGCTGCCAGGTCCAAGCCCCGCTCGGTGTGGCCCTTGGTTCGCGACAATTCGGCATTGGCGGTCGACGACCAGCGCCACTTACCCGCCATGCCATTAAGCGCACTGCCCAGCCGGATCGCTTCGGTGGTCGTTTCCCGGGTCAGCCTGCTGTCCTCGACTGCGCGCACGATCTCGTCGCCGTCATCGTCGAGCGTTCCCGTCGGTACGCCAAAGTGCGAGCGGCTATGCTCTTTCTCGACTTCGCCGTTGAAGGTCGCCGAGACATCGCCGAGGATCATCCGATTGGCAGCGCCGGTCAGGCGAACGTTCTGGCGCGCGCCGACCAGGGTCCGAAACGGCCGCGGATCGACAGCGTCGGTATCCGGGGCCACCGGATCCAGCGCGATGGCACGTTCATCCTCGTACAGCGCGGTGTTGCCCTCGACGTGAAGGTTGACCGACGTACGCTGGCCTTCGCTGATCAACAGGCGGGTCGCGTCGGCCTGGCCACCCGCATAATCGCCGCTCGTCGCCGACTGCCCACGGACCTCTGCGGTGGTCGAGTTGAAGCGCCGCCGAAGGACGATGTTCACCACTCTCTGGTCGGCGGCATAACCATATTTAAGCGCGACCTCTTCGGGCAAGATTTCCATACGTTCGATCGCTTCGGGAGGCAGGTCGCGGAGCTCCCGGAAGCCCGACACGCGCTGGCCGTTGAGCAACAGGATCGGCCGTCCGCTGGCCCGGCCGCGCGCACTGCCCGTCTGGCTGGCGACCGCGGCCAGAAGTTCGTTGATGCTGGTCGCGCCGGTAGAGCGAATGTCGCGGCTGTCGAGGACGTTTTCGGCGGGGATATCGCCGATGACCGAGCCGCGCGGCTTCTGGCCGACCACGACGATCTCCTCGCCCTCTTCCCCCGTCAGGGGATCGATCGATCTCGGCTCAGCCGGCGATCCGGCCTGCGATCCGGGTGCCGCTTCCTGGGCCGCGGCAGCGACCGGCGCGGTGCTGGCCAAGAGGATGGAGATGAAGGTGGATACTTCTGACATTAACAGCGAACTCACAATGAACGGGGAAGTGCCGCTGGGCTTGCTGGCCCCGGATGAAGCTAAAGTGACTGACGCGAATCATTCGACGAACCGGCACGCCCACCCTGACCAACGGCGGGAAACGGCTCAGGCGGTCAGCTTCAGGGCCATGATGCAGGCGACCACGCCAAGGATCAGGAGCAGGCGGATGGTCGTCGTTGGTTCATCAAAAAAAGCCATGCCGACCAGAACGGTCCCGACCGCTCCAATCCCGCCCCATACGGCATAGGCGGTGCCCATCGGAATCTCCCGGGCCGCGACCTCGAGCAGTCCCATGCTGAGCGTGACGGAAGCCAGGAAAGCCAGCGTCCACGGGACATTTCTGAACCCCTCGACGAAACGCAGCGCGGTGGTGAAGCCGACTTCGAAAAAGCCGCCGAGTATGAGGTAGAACCAGGCCATCGTCGCTCCCTTTGCGTCACGCCGTTTCGAGCGGGTGCTCGACCTTGCCGGGGCGGGCAGCAATCCAGCAGCCGGCGATGATCGCGACCGCCCCAGCCAAGGTCCACAGCGAGGGAATTTCGCGGAAGAAGATAAAGCCGAACAGGGCCGCCCAGGGAAAGCCCGAATATTCGCTCGTCGACAAATAGCCGGCGCCCGCCCGAGCATAGGCCCAGGCCAGCCCCAGCATTCCGCAGATCGACAGCAGGGTCGCCAGCAGCAACGCCGCAATCTCGCTCTTGGGGAAGGGCGGCGCACCGAACGGAATGGCAATCAGCCAGAAACCGATGCCGGCAACGGCAAAATAGTAGAAGGCGATTTCGAGCGGCTGCGCGTTCATCGACTGTTTTCGCATCAGCAGGATGTTGAAGGCATAGAGCGTTGCAGACAGCAGGATCGAAAGACTGCCAAGCATGGCGTCGCGTCCGAGGTCGGCCTGGGCCTGGCCGATGAAGATCGTAATTACGCCAATCAAGGCAAGCAGCGAGCCGGCGACAAGCCGCGGTCCGATCGTTTCCCCCAGCAGCGGTCCGGCAAGAATGAGCGCAAGCAGCGGGGCGACGAACGCCAGCGCGATCGCCTGCGCCATGGGCACATAGGTCAGCCCCCAAAAGAAGGTCAGGCTCATCGGGATCATCAGCCCGCCACGGATGAGGTGCAGGCGCAGCGCCAACGGTGACGGGCGGGTCGGGCGGGTCAGCCAATAGGCCAGGCCGACGACTGGGGTTGCCAGCAGCGCGCGCCAGGCCAGCGCGGACATCGCGCCATAATCGAGGCTTACGGCCTTCATCGCAGCGTCCATCGCCGACAGAAATCCGACGGCGATGATCGCGGCAGCGAATGCGGCGAGGGGGTTTTCATGGCGGTCCATGCCGCGGCGTTAGCCGATTATTCGGCGGCGTCGAGACCCTGTTCGACCAACGCCTGCGCCTCGATCTCGGCAGCCTTTTGCTCGACCAGTTCGACGATATGGTCGACCATGTCGGCATCACGCACATGGTGGTCGGTGACGCCGGAAAGGTAGACCATATGCTTGCCGCCGCCGCCGCCGGTAATACCGATGTCGGTTTCGCGCGCCTCGCCCGGGCCGTTGACCACGCAGCCGAGCACCGACAGCGACATCGGCGTCTTGATGTGCTGCAACCGCTCCTCAAGGGTCTGCACCGTGCGGATCACGTCGAAACCCTGCCGCGCGCAACTGGGGCAGGATACGACCCGGACCCCGCGGTTGCGGATACCGAGCGCCTTGAGGATCTCATAGCCGACGCGCACTTCTTCCTCCGGCTCGGCGGACAGAGAGACGCGGATCGTGTCGCCGATCCCGGCCCACAGCAGGGACCCGATACCGACCGACGATTTGACCGTTCCGCCGACCAGTCCGCCGGCTTCGGTGATCCCGAGGTGGAGCGGGCAGTCGACCGCATCGGCCAGTTGCTGATAGGCGGCGACGGCGAGGAAGACGTCGGAAGCTTTTACCGCGACTTTATATTCGCGAAAATCATGGTCCTCGAGCAGCCGGATATGGTCGAGCGCGCTTTCGACCAATGCTTCCGGGCAGGGCTCGCCATACTTCTCGAGCAGATTCTTCTCGAGACTGCCGGCGTTGACGCCGATCCGGATCGCGCAGCCATTGGCCTTGGCCGCATTGACCACTTCGCGAACCCGTTCGGCCGACCCGATATTGCCAGGGTTGATGCGCAGGCAGGCCGCGCCCGCGTCTGCCGCCTCCAGCGCGCGCCGGTAGTGGAAGTGGATATCCGCGACGATCGGGACGTTGGCGGCACGGACGATCTCACGCAGTGCCGCGGTCGATTCGACGTCCGGGCAGGACACCCGGATGATGTCCGCCCCGGCTTCCTCGCAGCGGCGAATCTGGTCGATGGTCGCACGAGCATCGCAAGTCGGCGTGTTGGTCATCGTCTGGACTGTGACCGGCGCATCGCCGCCCACGGCAACGTCGCCGACCATGATCTGCCGAGAGCGGCGGCGCTCGATGGTGCGCCACGGACGAATTGAGGACATGGCGCCCATATAGACGCTCCTCGTGACAAGCCCAAGGGGCCCACCGGGATTCGACCTTGGTTAACCCATCATGCTAATAGGGGTTAAAGGGAAATCGAGCCGGGGGTCTTGATGGCCGAGATTGCCCAATTGTCGCGACCTGCGAGGAGCGCCCCACACCGCTCCCGCCGCGCCACGCCTCGGCAACGCTACATGGCGTTCCTCAGCTACAGCCACAACGACAGCGCAACCGCCGAATGGCTCCACGAATCGCTGGAAAGGTTCAAGGTCCCGCCGCGCCTTGTCGGCCAACTCACCTCCCAGGGCGCGATCCCGCGCAGGCTGACCCCGATCTTTCGGGATCGCCAAGAACTCGCCGTGTCGAGCGACCTTGGGGAAGAGATCGAAGATGCGATCGCCGGATCGAGGTTCTTGATCGTCCTTTGTTCGCCGGCCGCTGTCCAGTCGCGATGGATCGATGAGGAAATCGCCTGTTTCAAACGCCTTAACGGCGAAGACCGGGTCATTGCCGCGATCGTCGAGGGAGAGCCCTTCGCCAGCGATATGCCCGGTCATGAGGCGGAGGAATGTTTTCCGCTGTCGCTACGGACCCATTATGATCGGCGCGGGCGCCCCACCGATCAGCGGTCCGAGCCGATTGCAGCCGACCTTCGCGAGGGCGGCGATGGCCGCAAACTTGGCCTGCTCAAGATCGCTGCAGGCTTGCTCGGAGTGGGACTTGACGATCTTGCCCAGCGCGATGCGCAGCGGCGGCATCGGCGCCAGTCGCTCATCACGGCCGCCTCTATCGCCGGCATGATCGTTACCGGAGGGCTTGCCTACACCGCGATCGAAGCGCGCGACGAAGCCCATTTCCATAGCCAGGAAGCCGACAAGCTGGTCGGGTTCATGCTCGGCGACCTTCGTGAAAAGCTTGCGCCCCTTGGGCGGCTCGATCTCATGGATTCGGTCGGCGCCCGGGCGCTCGCTTATTATGAAGGACAGAATAAGGGATCATTGTCCGACGCTGCCCTGGCCCAACGGTCGCGGGCGCTGACCTTGATGGGTGAGATGGCGCAGGCTCGGGGCGACCTCGATGGCGCGTTACGGCGCTATCGCGAAGCGTTGAACGGCACGGCAGAGGCGCTGCGCCGCGAGCCCGACAATCCGCGGAACCTGTTCAACCATGCGCAGAACGTCTTCTGGGTCGGATATATCGATTATCTTCGCGGCGACTTAGAGAAGGCAGCGGCGGCCTTTCGCGATTATCGCGTCCTCGCCGACCGGATGGTCGAACTGGAACCGGGCAACCAGGATTACCAGCTGGAGCAGATTTACGCCGAAACCAATCTGGGTACGGTCCTCATGGACCAGCGGCGCTACCGCGATGCTGCCGCGACCTTCCAGCGGCTGATGGAACCGGTCGAGGCGCTGGTCGTCAAAAATGCGCGCGATCCGGAGTTTCAGATCAAGCTGATCAACTCGCTGGCCTGGCTTGCCGATGCGAGGGAGTTTTCCGGGCAGATCGACGACGGCATCGCGCTCAGGCAGCGTCAACTGGGTCTGATCGCCGAACTTTGGGATCCGGATAAGCCGTCAACCGCGCTGCGCCGTGATGAGATGACGGCGCGCAGGGCGGTGGCCCGGATGCTGTCCTACCGTGGGCGAATGCCGCAATCGATCGACCAGGCCCGGCAGGCCGCAAAGCTTGTCGACTGGCTGATGCGGACCGAGCCCAATAACACCGAATGGATGCAAGCGGGGGCGCAGACCAATTTCGACCGTGCAGCGCTGGAGCTGGCGGCAGGCAATGCCGCCGGTGCGCGCAGCGCCGCGGATTCGGCCTGCGCGGCATCAACCGCACTGCTTGCACGCGACCGAAGCGTGACGATGTGGCGGACCACCCTTCAGCTGCGGTGCGCGAAGATTAAGGGGCTGATCGCGCTTCACCTGATGAACTCAGCCGAAGCGCAATCGCAGGCTCGCCGTGCGCTTACCATCGCGCGCGGGGAAGAAAAACCAATCGAGCGGGGCCTGGCTATCGCGGAATCGGAAATGCTGCTGAGCCACGCACTGGCCATGGCCGGGCAGGCAAGCGGCGCCAGGGCCGCCAACCAGCGCGCGCTGACGGCATGGCCGACCGATATCGAAGAACAGCCGCGGGAGATCGCCAATCGTGCCCTGCTGCTCCGGCAACTGGGCCGAGCCGAGGAGGCCAACCGCCTAGTCCAGCGCCTTGCGGCGATGGGATTCCAGCACCCCAGTTACACAATGGTTCAACGACCAGTGCGCGTGTGATGAGGAGCAGAGTTTGAGGAGGAAAAGATGGAAGCAGCTGAAGCGGATATCGTCGATCGGTCGAGCGTGAAGCCCGTCCAGGTCACCATCTACGCTTTTAGGATCGATGACGAGATATTGTTCGATCATCGATGGAAACGGCAGGGCGATAGCGGAAACAAAAAAGGCAAGGTCATTATCCCGGCCGAAGAGGCCGATGTGCCGATCCATTTCCAGCTTCGCGATGAAAGCGGCGCGCACTTGCAGTTCCTGGACGATTGGCAGGACGCGATTTGGGTGGCGCTCGACGGCTGCCCCACCGGAACAGGCAACGGCGGCCAGATCAAGGACGGGGAGAGCAACAGAAATTTGTTGAAGGTTGTGGACGCCAATAGCGGCTCGGCCTGCACGCTCTACTATTCCTTATGGTTTTCGGGTGACGAGGTCGGCGGCCAGTCGCGCTTCGAATATGATCCCGAGATCCGCAACGGCGGCGGAGGTCAGTTCCACTAGTGAACAGGGCAGTGGGCGTGATGCCGGGGGATCAGCAGGACGCTGCGTCGCACGGTCCGCCAAAGCCGCCCTTTGCCTTTCGTCTTGGCGTAACCGGCCACCGCAGCGCGTCGCTTGGCGCGTCCGCTGCAACGGTCGAAACCCGTATACGGCAAGTCGTCGAGGAGGTCGGCAGGGCCGCACACCGGCAATGCGATGAGAACCGACACTGGTTTGCCGACCAACGCCCATGCCTGACGCTCGTGTCCCCGCTCGCCGATGGGGCCGACCAGATCGCCGCAATGGCGGGGCTTGAGCGGGGCTTTTCGCTGCAGGTAATCATGCCTTTTTCCCGAGAAGTGAGCCGGGCCGAAGTCGACGCCCGCTCCCGGTCCGATTTCGACCGGCTGATCGATGCAGCCGGCGGGATCCTGGAATTGCCGGGCGACCCGCAGCGACCGCTGGATGCCTATGTGATGGCCGGGCGAGCCACCGTTGCCCATTCTGACCTGTTGATTGCCGTTTGGGACGGCGAGGTTCCCCGCGGCCGCGGCGGCACGGGCGAAATCGTCGAACTGGCAATGGGCCGCGGCACACCCCTGGTCCATATCCCCATTGCTTCGGACCAGCCCATCACCCTGCTGTGGAGTGCCTACGACCCGGCGGTCGTCACCGTCCATAGCGGCGATGTCGACCGGCGGCCCTATAATGCTGCCAATCTCGACGCACTCTTGGCTTTGCTGGTTGCACCGCCGCAGGACAGCCGGGAGCGCGATTATCTGGCGACCTTCATCGCCGAACGGCAGCATCGGTACCGTGCTCGGATCGAATATCCACTTCTTCTGGCGACCGCGGGGGTCGGGCGGTTCGACGCCAAGGATTTCCGCGAGGAGCGCTCCTCGGTCCTGCGCGAGCAGGAGTGGCGCCGCTACACGGAGGCCTGTCTTAAGCCGCACGGCTTCACCATGGCGATCGACCTGTTGGGGACTACCCACGGCTGGGCCGACCAGTTGGCGACCCATTTCGCGCAAAATTACCGCAGTGGTCATGTCCTCAATTTTACCCTGGCGGCGATGGCGGTGCTGGTCGGACTGAGCGGCTTCCTGTTTCCCAAGGCCCAATTGGGCCTTGCCGCCTTCGAATTTCTCCTCGCCCTCCTTATCATCGTTAACACGCGGGTCGGCGTGACCCGGCAATGGCATCGGCGATGGCTTGATTATCGCCAGCTCGCGGAACGATTGCGACCGCTGCGCAGCCTCAAACTCCTCGGCATCGCGGCGCCCGATCCGCCGGGCAGCGTCACCAATCCTGTCGCCCGCCGCTGGATCGAATGGTATTCGTCGGCGATCTGGCGGGCCGTTGGGTGCCCCGCAGGCACCGCCAAGGCCGACATGGCCGGTCCAATCGCCCGGGCGATCGCCGAGCAGGAGCTTGACCCGCAGGTCGCCTATCACCAGTCGCACAGCAAGCAGATCCAATTGCTCGATCACCGGCTTGAGCGGGTCAGCATCGGCATCTTTTGGGTTACCCTGGCTGCCTCGGCCGCGACCATCGCTGCACTGGCATTAGCTCCCCACTGGTTCGAACGGTGGCAGGACTGGCTGACCCTGATTTCCGCGGGGTTGCCCGCGGTCGGCACCGCGGTCTTCGGCATCCGGTTCCAAGGTGATTTCGGGGGAAGCGCGCTCCGTTCCGAAGCAACCGCCGCCTCGCTCGCGGTGCTGGCAAGAGAACTTCGAACCGACGGCATCGAACTGCCGCGGGCAGCCGACCTTGGCGAACAGGCCGCGCGGGCGATGTTCGCGGACCTTAGTGAATGGCGGCTGGTCCATGAACAGCATGACCTGACAATCAGCGGCTAACCCGGCCTAGCTTTTCAGGTAAGGAAGGTCATGCCGAATCGTTTCATGCTGATGCTCGCCGCGCTGGTCGCGTTGCTTGGCTTTGCCCGTCCCGCCGGGGCCTATTGGGAATATGGCCATGAAAGCGTTGCCCGGATCGCCTGGCTGCAGATGAGCGCCCAAAGCCGCAGCCAGGTCGCTTCCCTGCTGAGGCAAGGCAAGCTTCTGGAGACGCCGGACTGCCCGGTGACGACATTGGAGCAAGCCAGCCTCTGGGCCGACTGCATCAAGCCGCTCGGCGACCGGTTCGGCTATGCATTCAGCTGGCATTACCAGAACGTCGACATCTGCAAGCCATTCGATCTCAAGGCGGCTTGCAAGGACGGCAATTGCGTGTCCGTCCAGATTGAGCGGAACGCCCGGCTGCTCGCCGACCGCGGTGTGCCCACACGCGAGCGGCTGATGGCCCTGGCCTTCCTTGCCCATTTTGTCGGCGATCTCCACCAGCCGATGCATGCCGGGGACCACCAGGACCTCGGCGGCAACCGCGTCGCCGCCAATTATGGAATCATCGGCGGGCGCACCAACCTTCACGGAATCTGGGACGGCTGGCTTGCCGAGCGGGCGATCAGCACGCCGCCCGCCGGCCCGGCGGCTATGCTGGCGCAGGTCCCGCAAGCCGAGCGCATCCAGGTTAGCCGGGGCACGGTCGAGGAGTGGAGCCGAGAGATGTGGGGCAAGGCGCGTGACCTTGCCTATAAGACGCTTCTGACCGACCCCTGCGGTGCCGAACCGCCCGAACGGCCTGTCCTCGGGGAAGCTGAGGTCAATGTCCTCATCCCCGAAGTAAAACGCAATGTCGTCGCGGGTGGCATACGGCTTGCCCGGCTAATCGACGACGCCCTGATCCACGGCAAGGCGCCAGGCCAACGCTAGCGCCGCACGAACGCTGCGATCGCGTCGGCAATCCCGGGCGCCAGCGGCAGCGACGCGTCCCCATAGCTGGCCATGTTCGCGGCGCGATCGGTGCCTGCGGGTATCTTCAGAACATGATTGGCCCCGGCAATCAGGCTCAACTTCGCATCGGGTTTCGCCGCCGCCAGCGCATCCGCATCGGCGCGCGCGATCTGCAGATCGGCTTCGGCGTGGATCACGAGCAGCGGCACATCCAGCGACGCGGCGAGCCTGGCCGGATCGTGCGAAAGCAGGTCGCGCAAATAGGGTTGCACCTGCTCATTGAACAGCGGGAGAAGCGCAGGATGGAGACTTGCCGGATCGACCTGCTTGCCCGCTTCGATTGAATCGACCGCGGCGAGCGCCTGGTCGAGCAGCGGAGCATTATTCGGATTGGCCTTGAGCTGTTCGCGTAGCGCGATACCGACCGGCCGTCCGGGGGCCGCCAGCGCGATCACGCCGCAAATGCCGGCACTGTCCTGCGCAGCCTTCAGTGCGACCAGCCCACCTTCACTATGACCGGCGATCCATAGGCAGGAACTGCTGCTCCTGGTCCTGATCGCGCCGATCCAGCTGCGCACATCCGCCGCATAGTCGGCGATCGTCACCTGATTCGCATTGGCAAGTGCGTTCTTGCTTCCGAACATGCCGCGCTTGTCGACGCGAACGCTGCTGACGCCCCGCTCGGCAAGGGCTTCGGCCAACAGGCGGTAGCTTCCGGCGGTCACTCCCAACGGGCTGTTGCCGTCGCGATCGGTCGGTCCGGAACCGGGTATGATCAGCACGACCGGACTTCGCGCCCCGGCATCGATAAAGGTTCCCGCGAGTGGTCCGGACGGACCGGGCGCAGTCACCGGCGTCGACGTCGCCGCGGTCGCGGCCAGCAACAAGGTCAGCATGACTATTCCTCTGCTCCCCAACGCCAGCGCCAACCGCCCCGTGTGGTCCTTGCGGCGACAATGACCAACGCTGCAGCCGCCGGTAACACTATCGCCAGCGCCAACTGGGGCCGATCGCGAAACAGCAAAGCCGACCCCAGCACCACGACCAGGAACAGCGACAGGATCAGCCATCCCTGCCAAGCGATCGGCAACCCGGCGCCGAAACCGTAGCGCTTCGGCGCAAACCATTCAGGACCTTCACGCATCGCCCTGCCCCTGCGGCGGGCGCCCGCGGCGGACTTGCAGCGGCGCCTCCAGCTTCACCCCGCGAGCTTTCAAGGCCTCGCGCAATAGACATTCGACTTCGGCATTGACGCTTCTGAGGTCGGAGGCGGCGCAGCGCTCAACCGCTGCCCACAGGGCAGGATCGACCCGTAACGGGTAAGCCTTGCGCTCGCCGCCCATCAGACCGCCCTACTGGTACAGCGTACCGGTGTTGACGACCGGCTGCGTATCGCGTTCGCCGCACAGCACGACCATGAGGTTGGACACCATCGCGGCGCGCCGCTCGTCGTCGAGATGAACGACATTCTTTTCGCTCAGGGCTTCCAAAGCCATTTCGACCATGCCGACCGCGCCGGCGACGAGCGTCTGGCGAGCGGCGACGACCGCCTGGGCCTGCTGGCGCCGAAGCATCGCCTGGGCGATTTCCGAGGCATAAGCGAGGTGGGTGAAGCCGCATTCGTCGACGGTAATGCCGGCGACCGCCAGCCGGGCCCGAAGCTCGGTCTTCAACTCGGCCGCCACCTCGTCGAGATGTCCGCGCAGCGTAACTTCCATATGTTCGAAATCGTCATAGGGATACCGCGCACCGATCGCGCGGATCGCGGCCTCCACCTGGACCTTCACGAATTCCTTGTAATCGTCGACATCGAACAGCGTCTGCGCGGTGTCGACGACGCGCCAGACGATCTGAGCCGCCATCTCGATCGGATTGCCGCGCAGGTCGTTGACCTTGATCTTGTCGGAAATGAAATTGTGCGAGCGGACCGAAATCTTGTGACGCATCAACCAGGGCAACACCCAACGCAGGCCGGTCGTCCGGTCGGTACCCTTATAATCGCCGAACAGCGTAATGGCCGCCGCCTGGTTTGGCTGCAGCATGTAGAATCCGCTGACCACGAACAACAGCACGATCGGCGCCGCAACCACCCCGATAATATGCAGCATGGTTTCCTGGTCCCTTGCCAGGCCAGCAATGCTCCAGACCTGCACGACTATCGCCAGCAGCAAGATCAGCAGCATGACGTAGCCGCTCGCCGAGGATGCCTGCCGCTCGCGGCTGGCATTCAGCGCGAGTACCTCTGAGACACTCATGAATCCCTCCCTTTTATTTGATATCAGATTTATATCATCGTGCCGCGTCTGGCAACTGGAATCGGCGCGCCACCCGCGCTAGGGCCGGACGATGAGCTGGAAATTGGTCATTCATGGGGGATCGGGCGCGATGCGGCCCGGAAAGTTGCCGCCTGAACAGGACGAAGCGGGGAGGGCCGGACTCGCAGCAGCGCTGGAGGCAGGGGAAAGAATCCTGGCGCCGGGTGGCAGTGCGCTGGACGCGGTCGAGGCCGCGGCGAGGGTGTTAGAGGAAGACCCATGTTTCAACGCCGGGCGCGGAAGCGTGCTTGCCCACGACGGCCATGTCGAACTCGACGCGGCAATCATGGACGGGCGCGACCGTCGTTGCGGAGCGGTCGCCGGGATGCGGTCAACCCGCGCCCCGATCAGCGCCGCGCGAGCAGTGATGGAGCTAAGCCAGCACGTGCTGATGAGTTATGAGGGGGCCGATGATTATGCCCGCGAAGTCGGGCTGGAGCAGGTCGCCAACCGATGGTTTCAGACGCCTGAGCGGCGGCGCCAGCTCGACGAACTGCTCGCCAAAGGCAGCGATGCATTCGACACCGACATCAAATATGGGACGATCGGCGCCGTGGCGGTCGACGCAAAGGGCCATGTCGCCGCCGCCACCTCGACCGGGGGCCTCACGGCCAAGCGCTGGGGCCGGATCGGCGACTCGCCCCTGATCGGCGCCGGCACTTATGCCGACGATCGCGCCGCCGCGGTGAGCGCGACGGGCCTGGGCGAAATCTTCATTCGTGCCGCAGCGGCCCATGAACTGTGCGCACGGGTGCGGCTCGGTGGAGCCGGGTTGCAGGCCGCGCTCGATGCCGTACTTGCCGACATCAAGCAGCTGGGTGGCAACGGCGGCCTGATTGCGGTTTCGCCGAGCGGCGAGACCGCCCTCGGCTTTACGACGCCCGGCATGTATCGCGGCATCGCCAGCGCCGACGGCCGGAAGGTCGCGATCTACGATCCGGAATCGGAGCGATAGGGGAGCATTTCGCGCGCCACGGCCACCTCCTGCCGGACCAACGTGCGCTCACGCTTCAGGAATTCGTTGACCGCCGACCGGAATGAGGGGTTGGGCAGGAAATGGACCGACGGTGTCACCACCGGCTCATAGCCTCGTGCCAGCTTGTGCTCGCCCTGCGCACCGGCCTGGATGCAGGCGAGGCCATGGCGGCAGGCAAAGTCGATCGCCCGATAATAGCTGAGCTCGAAATGGAGAAAGGGACGATCGTCGATCGCGCCCCAATAGCGGCCGTAGAGCGTGTCGCCGCCGACAAGGTTGAGTGCGCCGGCGATCGGCCGGCCATTGTCGAGCGCGAGGAACAACAGCGCCGATTCGCCCATCGCCGCCCCGGCCTGTTCGAAGAATGCGCGGCTAAGATAGGGCTGCCCCCATTTGCGCGCTCCAGTGTCCTGATAGAAGTGCCACATCGCATCCCAGTCGGCGGGCGCGATCTCCGCCCCGCGGCGTTCAACGATTTCCAGTCCCTCAACGGCCTGTCGCCGCTCCCGCCGGATTGCTTTGCGCTTGCGGCTGGCAAGCGCGTCGAGAAAATCCTCGAAGCTGCGGTACCCCCGGTTGAACCAGTGGAATTGAATTCCTTCGCGGCGCAGCCACCCACGCGCTTCGGCGGCAGTGCACTCTTCCTCCCGCAGGAAGGTGATGTGCCCGGATGATAGCTGATTTTGTCTGACCACCGTTTCCAGCGTCGCCAGCAGCGCGTCCCGGTCGTTGCCCAGCAAGCGCGCCCCGACGCATGGCGTGAAGGGCACAGCCACCTGAAGCTTGGGATAATATTCTCCTCCGGCCCGCATCCAGGCGTCGGCCCAGCCATGGTCGAACACATATTCGCCCTGACTATGCCATTTGAGGAAGGCCGGCGCGGCAGCGATTGGCCGCCCGTCGCGCTCCACGAAAATGGGCATTGGCGCCCAGCCTGTACCGGGTCCCACGCTCGCCGAGCTCTCGAGCAGCGAGAGGAAGGAATAGCGGAGAAAGGGGTCCGATTGACCCGCCAACATCTCCCAGCGCGCGGGATCGATCGCCGCGAACGATCCGGCGATATTCGCGGCAAGGTCAGTTTCGCGGTCGGCCATCGCCCTCCCAGATAGGCGCGTCCGCATGAACGCGCACCATTTCAAGTTCATCGGCGGTGCGGACGGTCCAGCTATAGACTGGCATGAACGATCGGTTGCGGGCGACCCAGCCTTGCCTGATCGCGCCGCAATCGACGGCCAGGAACTGTGGCCTTGCCCGGCGAAGGCAACGCCAGCGATCGAACGCCGAAGCCTTGCGCGACAGCACCAGACCGCGCCGGATGGCCGGCCTGTACCGGCCAATCGCCCTTGCGATGTCGGGGTTGAAGCTCATGACGCCGGCAACGCCTCGATAGGCGGCGACCGCCGCTCCGACAGCCTCGGCGATGCGGCGCACGTTGGCGCCGCGCGTTTTGACTTCGATGAGGACCGGCGCCCGGCCCCCCATCAGGTCGAGCAGATCGGCCAGCAGGGGAATACGCTGGTCGCTGTCCAACAGCCTTTGCGCCGTGATGATCGCCGCCGGGCTGGTTTCGATCGCCAGTGCGGATGCGCACAGGCGGCGCAGGTCATGATCGTGGAAAACCACCAGCTTGCCATCTTCAGCCAGCCGAACGTCGCATTCGATCCCGGCACCGATCGCCAGTGCGGCCTCAAATGCCGCCATGCTGTTTTCGGGGACCCCTGACCCGAACAGGCCGCGATGCGCGAAACCCGCCGGACCCGGATCGAGGGGATCAGTCCTTGACGGCGACGATCGCATCCACCTCGACCGCTACACCGAGCGGCAGGACCGGAACGCCAACCGCCGAGCGGGCGTGGCGGCCTGCTTCGCCGAAAACGTCCTGCATCAGTTCCGACGCGCCATTGGCGACTTTCGGCTGGTCGGTGAAGTCGCCGTGCGAATTGACGAACACCCCCAGCTTGACGATCCGCTCGACCCGGTCGAGCGAGCCAAGCGCAGCCTTGATCTGGGCCAGCAGCATGATGCCGCAGCGCCGCGCCGCCGCCTGGCCTTCTTCAAGCGACAAGCCTTCGCCCAGCCGCCCCTTGATCAGGCTGCCGTCCTGCGCGAACGAAATCTGGCCGCTGATGTGCAGCAGGCCACCGATTTCCACCGCCGGGACATAGGCGGCGACGGGGGCAGCAGCTTCGGGAAGGATGATGCCGAGTTCGGCAAGGCGTTGGTCGATGTTCATGCGGGGCGATTGCCCCGCCGATCGCGGTCCGTCAACCGCGATGGACTGCGAAACCGGCCCAACTCTGGCTGGTCGGCATAAGTTCGAGCGAGTTGATATTGACGTGCGCGGGCAGGCTAGCGACCCACCAAATCGTCTCGGCGATATCGTCCGCGGTCATGGGGTTCATGTCGGCATAGAGCGCGTCCGACGCCGCCTGGTCTCCTTGCGTCCGAACCAGCGTAAACTCGGTTTCGGCCATGCCCGGCTCGATCGAAGTGACCCGGACCCCGGTGCCGTGAAGGTCACAGCGCAAGCCAAGGCTGAACTGACGAACGAATGCCTTGGTGCCCGCATAAACCGCCCCGCCCCGATAGGGGTATGTCGCGGCGACCGACGACAGGTTGATCACCCCGCCCTTGCGATCGATCAGGCGCGGCAGCAGGTGCCGCGTCAACGCGACCAGCCCGTCGACATTGGTGGCGATCACCGTGTCGATCGGTTCCTGTTCGGCATCCTGCAAATTGCTCATCGGCGGCGCTAGGCCGGCATTGTTGAGCAGGAGGTCGATCGCCTGGAACTGGTCTGGCAATCCCGACAGCGCCGGCCCGAAATCTGCGATGCTCTGCATGTCGAGCATTAGCGGGTGGAAGCCCTCGCCCAGCTCGGCCGCAAGCGTGTCGAGCCGATCACGCCGACGGCCGGTGCCGATCACCTGCCAACCGTTGGCGATAAATTTCCGCGCGGTCGCTGCGCCGATTCCAGCTGTAACGCCGGTGATAAAAATGGTCTGGCTCATCGATCCTCCAGTCGGTCGAGCAGCCATTGGCAGGCAGTGGGCCAATCGTCGATCCGTGCGTGGGCGTCTTCGGCCGGCGGGACGGCCGGGGCAAGCCGCGGTTCCGCAACCATGTGCAGCCGGTGGACGTCCGGCGCATGCTTGGCGACCGACGCATGATGCACGGGAAGGTCGTCGACAAAGGCCGCTCGCGACGCTCCGAAACGGTCGACGATCGCCCGGGCGGGAATGCCCTTGCCTCCACGATTGCAAACCACCTCGTGGCGGATCCCATGCCGCTCAAGCTGTTCGACCCGCCAGCTGTGGGCCTGGTCCCCGATGTTCGTGAGGATGACGATGTCCGCCACTTCGGCGATGCGGCCCAGCGCTTCAAGTGCGCCGGGCACCAGCGTCTGGCGGTGCATCTCACCGCGAAAAAATTCCTCGAGAAGCGGCCAGACACGGTCCTCGGCAACCTGCTCTCCGCTCACCCGGTGGGTCATTGCGCTGCCAAAGCTGCCGGTCTCGAAGGCAAAGCGAATGTCGTGGACCTCGCCAAGCCAGGCATCGAAGTGCGACACCATGTGAAGGAGCACTTCGTCGCAGTCGGTAATCAGGAGGGGGCGGTTCATCATCGCTCCAGTTGCGATCGGGCAGCGACCAGGTCGGAGGGGGCAACGCCCATCGTGCCGGCAACCGCCAGCAGGTCCGGTTCATGATTTTCAAGGAACATCAGAACCGCCGCGAGCAGGCCGCTATCGCCGGCGCCGACGCGTTCGCGAAGGCCATCGGCATCGATCCCGGTGATGTCGAGGAACCGAACCGCGCGACGTTCGTCTGAAAGGGTCGCAGCAAGCGCGGCCAGGGCAAGCGCCTCGGCATCGACGAGCGGACGATTTGTGTGGTGGCTCAACATCGCCTAGGATTTCTGCAAGGGGGAAACGTTCGAGTGGCCAAGATCCTGGTTGTCGAGGACAATGCCCTCAACATCAAGCTGTTCTGCGATCTGTTGAACGCACACGGCCATGAAACGCAGCCCGTGACCGACAGTCGCGAGGCGCTTGAGGCCGCCCGCGCCTTCCGCCCTGATCTCGTCATCACCGACATCCAGCTACCCTATGTCACCGGCATTGAGCTGATGCAGCAACTTCGCGCCGACGCGGAATTGGCGCATGTCCCGATCATGGCGGTGACCGCCTATTCGGCGCAAGGCGACGATGAGCGCATCCGCGCGGCGGGAGCCCAGGCCTATGTGTCGAAACCGATTTCGGTGGTTCGTTTTGCCGAAACGGTCGACGAGCTGTTGGCAGCCGGACCCGTCGGACATGAATCGGGCGGCCCCAATCATGGAGCCGCCCCGATACAGGCATAACGAAGATCAGCCCGGAACGCGTCCGCGGCTCCCCGGAGGGATTACTTGATCTTGGCTTCCTTGAATTCGACATGCTTCCGCGCGACCGGGTCGTACTTGCGAAACGACATCTTCTCGGTCTGGTTGCGCGGGTTCTTCTTGGTCACATAGAAGAAGCCCGTGTCAGCGGTGCTGACGAGCTTAATCTTGACGGTTGCCGGCTTGGCCATCGCGAGAATCCTGCAAAGCTGAAAATATGAAGGCGGCGCATAACGCCGCCCGAACCCGCGCCCCATGACGGGAGGGCGCCGCTTTGTCAAGGCGAAGGGCCCAAAAGACCGGCTTTGACGCTCCGTTAACCATTTTCAGCAAATCTCTCCGAATTACGGAGAATCGCTTATGCCCGCCCCCGAATCCCTGAGCGTCGTCCGCACGCGCATCGGCGAGCGAATCAGCGAGATCGAGCAGCGCGTGGCCAGCCTGAAGCCGGTCGACATCGCCGCCCGGATGGAGGCAATCCGCAGCCTTGCCTCTGAATATGGCATGGCCGCGCTCGAGGGCTTGGCCGATTATGGCGCCCATCACGCCCTGATGCCGGGCCATCGGACTGCGACGCGGGCCTGCCTGTCGCACATGGGCGAGGCCTTGGTCAGCGACAACCCAGCGCACGACCGCGAATCGATTCTCGCCGCGCTGGCGATTCAACTCCATTAGCGCCAGACGCGAAATTGATCGGCTGCAGCGAACCTTTTGTCGTTCGATCGGTTGGGTTAATAAACCAAGACCGGAGACGAAACGATGTCCGATGCCGCGCCCAAGCTGGCGACCCCGACCGATCTGAAAACCAACCAGGCCCGCGACGTGGCTGCGGCACTCAATGGCATCCTCGCCGACAGCTACGCCCTCTATCTCAAGACCAAGAATTTCCACTGGCATGTCTCGGGCCCGCATTTCCGGGACTATCACCTGCTGTTTGACGAACAGGCCGCGCAGATTCTCGGCACCACCGATCAGATCGCCGAGCGGGTGCGCAAGATCGGCGGCACGACGCTGCGCTCGATTGGCGATATCTCGCGCCGGCAGACGATCGATGACAATGACCGCGGATTCGTCAGTGCCAAGGACATGCTGAAAGAGCTGCGCGACGACAATCTTGCGCTGGTCGAACAGCTTCGCGCCGCCAAGGACCTGGCCGATACCGCCAAGGATAATGCCACCTCGGCGATTATCGACGAATGGACCGACGCCGCCGAACAGCGCGCTTGGTTCCTGTTCGAATCCGCGCAGAACGGCTGAACCCCGCCCCGCAGGCACCAAACGCCCAGCAAAGGACATTGGCCTGTTCGATGCACGGACACTTCGGAACCACATCTGCGGTCGCCTGATGCGTGCTTTTGCCCAACTTCTCGACGACCTCGTTTATACGAGATCGCGCAACAGCAAGCTGCGACTGATCGGTGACTATCTCAAGACGGCTCCCGACCCAGACCGGGGCGTTGCCCTTGCGGCGCTGACTGGAACCCTCGACATCCCCGCAGTGAAGCCGGCGCAGGTTCGCGCGCTTGCCGAAGAACGGATCGATCCGGTCCTCCTCAAGATGAGCCGCGATTTCGTCGGCGATATGGCCGAAACGGTGTCGCTGCTCTGGCCCGCCCCACATGGAGCAGAATGCGCCATCGACGACGGCACCCTACCCATCAGCGCGGCGGTCGAGCGGCTCAGGCTGGCGAGCCGGACCGATGCGCCCGCGATCCTCGCCGAGATGCTCGATCATCTTGATCCTTCGGGCCGGTTCGCCTTGCTGAAACTGGCGACGGGCGCATTGCGCGTCGGCATTTCGTCCAGGTTGGCCAAGCAGGCCCTTGCCGACGCTTTCGAAATCGATGTCGAGCAGGTCGAGGAGGTCTGGCACGGGCTGAAACCACCCTATGCCGAATTGTTCGCCTGGGGCGAAGGCCGAGCGCCGCAACCGACCGTCCACGACGTGCCCGTTTTCCGCCCTTTCATGCTGGCGCATCCGCTCGAGGATAAGAGGGTCGACCTCGCCGACTATGCCGCCGAGTGGAAATGGGACGGGATCCGCGTCCAGCTTGTTCATGCCGGCGGCCAGACCCGGCTCTACAGCCGCACCGGCGACGACATCTCTACAAGTTTCCCGGACGTCGCCGAAGCCTTCCACACGACCGCGGTGCTGGACGGTGAGCTTCTGGTTCGGGGCGATTCCCAGGGCGGCGCGGCCGGAAGCTTCAATGCGCTTCAGCAGCGTCTGGGTCGAAAGACCGTCAGTGCCAAGATGCGCGACCAATCGCCGGCATTCGTGCGACTCTACGACGCGCTGTTTCTTGGCGACCAGGATCTGCGGGAATTGTCGTGGACCGAACGACGGCAGCGTCTGGAGGCGTTCGTGCCCATGCTCGATCGCGACCGGTTCGACCTGTCGAGCCTGATCGAAGCCGGCAGCTTCGAGGCGCTGGAGGAGATGCGCGCGGGAACCCGCGAGGATGGTGTCGAAGGGCTGATGCTCAAGCGCCGCGACTCGCCCTATGTCGCCGGGCGCCGGGCCGGCTTGTGGTACAAGTGGAAACGCGATCCGCTGACGGCGGACTGCGTCCTCATGTATGCCCAGCGCGGGTCGGGCAAACGCTCCAGCTATTATAGCGATTACACCTTCGGCTGCTGGACCGACGACGGCGAGCTATTGCCGGTGGGCAAGGCCTATTTCGGCTTTACCGACGAAGAATTGAGGTGGCTCGACCGGTTCGTTCGGACCCATACCGTAAATCGCTTCGGGCCCGTTCGGGAGGTCGAGCGCGAGCTTGTACTGGAAGTCGCCTTCGATTCGATTCACGCCAGCAAGCGCCACAAGTCCGGGTTGGCGATGCGTTTTCCGCGAATAAACCGAATCCGCGACGACAAGCCGGCGCATGAGGCCGATCAGATCGCCACGCTGCTTGCGCTGGCGACATGAAAAGGCCCGCCCGGATCGCTCCGGACGGGCCCATCGAACTTGCTTGCTGCTAAGCCTTAGCTCAGCGGCTGCAGGTTTACCGCGGCATATTTGCCGCGGCGGTCGACCTCGATATCGAACTCGAACCGGTCGCCCTCGTTGACCGTGGGCAGGCCAGCACGCTCGACCGCCGAAATATGGACGAAAGCATCCGGCTGGCCGTCGTCGCGGCTGATGAAGCCGAAGCCCTTCATGGCGTTGAAGAACTTGACGGTGCCTTGGGCCTTCTCGCCGGTCAGCTGCCGTTGCGGGCCGCCACCGAAGCCGCCTTCGCGGCCGGCTTCGCGCGGAGCCGCGGAGCGCACGACTTCCATCGGTTCGCCGTCGATCTTGAGGTTGGTCGCAGAAATGCGGCCACCGCGATCGACGAGCGTGAATTCCAGCGGCTGGCCATCCGCCAGGTCAGTAAGCCCCGCCTGTTCGACCGCCGAGATATGCACGAAGACATCCTCGCCGCCGTCGTCACGGACGATAAAACCAAAACCTTTTTGCGGATTGAAGAATTTGACGGTGCCCTTGCCTTCGCCAACGACCTGCGGAGGCATGCCGCCGCCGCCGCCACCGCCGCCGCGGAAACCGCCGCCGCCGCCGCCACCGCCGCGAAAGCCACCGCCGCCGCCGCCGCCGCCGCGATAGCCACCGCCACCGCCGCCGCCGCCGCCGCCGCCGAAGCCGCCGCGATCACCGAAGTTGCCGCCGCCGCCGAAGCCGCCGCGGTCACCGAAGTTGCCGCCGCCGCCGAAGCCGCCGCGGTCACCGAAGTTGCCGCCGCCGCCGAAGCCGCCGCCGCCGCTCATTTCGTCACCACCAAAACCGTCGCGCTTGTCCCGTCCGCGACCACCACGGTCGCCCTTACGCCCTCGATCGAAACCCATGCAGAAAATCCAAACTCTCTTATGCCCTAAAATCTCAGAACCAACGCGCTGGGCCCACGGCGCGACCGGCCGCACGCGCGGAATCACCACGCGCACGATTGCGTCCCTACAGGAAAAATGGCGTCGCTCCTAGTGATTCCATGGTTAAGGCTGGCAAGCAGCGCCCCGATGCGACTAGAGGGATAGCAAAACAATGGACGTCACCGCCGGTTCAGGCAGGGTGGTTCATAAAATCGGGAACGTCATGGCCATTCATTTCCACGAAGAAGACTTGCCTACCACCGACCTTTTCGCCGCCGGCGCGGCGATCGCGGTCGATACCGAGGCGATGGGCCTGATGCCCGGGCGCGACAGGCTGTGCCTCGTCCAATTGAGTGACGGCGGCCCGAACGAGCATCTGGTGCGCTTCGGTCCGGATAGCGATTATGCGGCGCCCAACCTGCGTGCGCTCCTCGCCGATTCGGGGCGGCTCAAGCTTTACCATTTCGCGCGCTTCGACGTGGCGATCATCCGTGCCTACCTGGGCGTAATGGCGACTCCGCTCTACTGCACCCGCACCGCATCCAAACTGGTCCGCACCTACACCGACCGGCATGGGCTGAAGGAGCTAGTCAAGGAAATGCTGGCGACCGATCTTAGCAAGCAGCAGCAGACCAGCGACTGGGGCGCGCCGGAAATCAATGACGCTCAGCGCGAATATGCCGCCAGCGATGTGCGCTACCTTCACCGACTAAAGGAGCAACTCGATACTCGGCTCGAGCGCGAGGGCCGGACCGAGCTTGCGCAGGCCTGCTTCGATTTCCTCCCGGCCCGGGCGCTTCTCGATCTGGCCGGCTGGGCCGAGCAGGATATTTTTGCGCATAGCTAAGCCATGTCGGAAGCCGCCAACCGCGAACGGGCGATCAAGCGCCACTGGGCCGAGCCGGGGAGCCGCCACGACCATGTCGTGCGCGCGGTCAAATTCGGCTTGCCGGTGATCATTGGCGGTCTGTTGGTCTTGCTTGCGGTCGCCCCCTTCGGCGGGCGGGGCGATGTCAGTTTCCTGCTCGACAAGAATGAGGTCGACCGCGCGCAGGAACGGATGCGGGTCGAGTCCGCCCGTTATGTCGGTGAAGACGATCGCGGTCAGAAGTTCGAGATTATCGCCGATCGCGCGCTGCAGCAGTCAAGCAATGTCCCGATCGTGATGATCGAGGGAATGCGCGCCCGGCTCGATCTTGCCAGAGGGCCGCTCGGAATCGCCGCCAACAAGGGCCGCTACGACCTTGAAGGCGAAGAAATGCTGGTCGACGGCCCGGTTCGTGTCGCGGCCCCTGACGGCTACCGGCTGACGACCCGCGATGTGCGGATCGACCTCGACAAGCGGACCATGCGATCTAGCGGGCCGGTCAGCGGCACCATGCCGCTTGGTGACTTCCAGGCTGGCCGGCTACGAGCTGACCTTGGCGAGCGGACCGTCAGCCTCGACGGCGGCGTGCGCTTGAAAATTCGGCAGGGGGCCGTCAGATGATCGTCATGAACGCCAAGCGTCTTTTGATTGGCCTTGCCGCCCTGTCCTGTGCCGGCCTGGCCCTGGCGCAGGAAGGCATTTCCGCGCTCAAGGGCCATGACAGCCGTGCGCCGATCGACCTTGCCGCCGACCGCGCCGAGGCGCAGGACCGGTCCGACCGGGCCATTTTTGCCGGCAATGTGGTGGTGAAGCAGGGCAATCTTACACTGCGCACGGCGCGGCTGACTCTGGCATATGCAAGCAAAGACGGGATCGACGTCAACCGGATCGACGCCAGCGGCGGTGTGACCGTGACCAGTCCCAGCGAGACTGCGCGCGGCGATTTTGCGGTCTACGACCTCGACCAAGGCCTGATCACCATGGTCGGCAATGTCCGGCTCGATCGGGGCGGCTCCTTCCTGTCGGGCGGGAGACTGACGATTGACCTCGACACGGGCAGGGCGGTGATGGACGGCGGGCTGCGCGGCGTTAACCAAGGTGGAGGCCGGGTCACCGGCCGGTTCACCGTGCCGAAGCGCCCCAATTAAGGCCATGAACGAAGCGGCCACCATTGAATCTCGGGCCTCGGAAGGCGCGACCTGGGTGCGCGGCCTTGAAGTCCGTTCGATCGCGAAAAGCTACGACAAGCGCGCCATCCTTCACGACGTATCGCTGCATGTCGAACGCGGCGAGGTGGTCGGCCTGCTCGGACCCAATGGCGCCGGCAAGACGACCAGCTTCTATTCAGTCATGGGGCTGGTCCGGCCCGATGCCGGGCGAATCTTCCTCGACGGCCGCGACATCACCGACTTGCCGATGTACCGGCGTGCCATTCTCGGACTCGGCTACCTGCCGCAGGAAACCTCGATTTTTCGCGGACTAACCGTCGAACAGAATATTCGATCGGTGCTTGAAATATCGGAACCCGACGTCCGGGCGAGGGCGGCGCGGCTGGAGAAACTGCTCGACGAGTTCGGCCTGAACGGCCTGCGCAGCTCACCGGCGATGGCGCTGTCGGGCGGCGAACGGCGACGCTGCGAAATCGCCCGCGCATTGGCCGCGGAGCCATCGATAATGCTGCTTGACGAACCTTTCGCGGGCATCGACCCCATTTCCATCAGCGATATCCGTCACTTGGTCATGGATTTGAAGCAGCGCGACATTGGCGTGCTGATCACCGATCACAATGTCCGTGAGACGTTGGATATCGTCGATCGGGCCTGCATCATTTATGATGGGCAGGTGCTATTCGAAGGGACGCCGCAGGCGCTGGTCGCCGATGACAATGTCCGCCGCCTCTATCTTGGCGAAAGCTTTGCCCTGTAGCGTGAAGGACTAGCGGCCATGGGGCTGGGCCCGCGTCTCGACCTTCGCGTTTCGCAGCAGCTGGTGATGACCCAGCAGTTGCAGCAGGCCATCAAGCTGCTTGCCCTAAGCAATCTCGAGCTTGACGCGGTCATCGCCGAAGAAATCGCCAAGAATCCATTGCTTGAAGCGCGGCCCGGCGAAGGCGGTGAAGGTGCGGTCTTGGTGCGCGAGGACCGCGAGTTCGGCGACGAAGCCGCCGACCCGACCGGAAGCGACGAACTCATCGGCAAGCTGGGCGGCGCCGAGGATAGTCCGATCGATATGGATTGGCGCGAAGCCGCGCTGGAATCCGACAGTTTCGCGGACGTCGGCGGCGGCGGCGGCCCGGACGAAGCTTTCGACTTCGACCGGCTCGAAGGCGGGGATGAAGGTCTGGCAGAACATCTGCTTAGCCAAGTTTACGGCATCGGGGGAACCCAGGCCCGACTGGCGGACGCAATCGTCAGGGAGCTGGAAGAAACCGGCTATCTCGGAACACAACTGTCCCTGATCGCCGAGGAGTGCGACGCGAGCCTGCCCGAAGCGGAAGAGGCGCTGGCGCTGGTCCAGTCGCTCGATCCGCCCGGGATTGCCGCCCGCAACCTTGAAGAATGCCTCGCCCTGCAGGCGAAGGCGGTCGACCGATACGATCCGGCAATGGCCCGACTGATCGCCAACCTCGACCTGTTGGCAAAGGGCCGGATGGCCGACCTGCGCCGGATCTGCGGCGTCGATGAAGACGATCTTTCCGACATGGTCCGTGAGCTGCGCAGCTATGACCCGAAGCCCGGCTGTCGGTTCGTCATTCGCGAGCCCGAAGCAATCACGCCGGACCTGTTCATCCGGCGCGGAAGGGATGGCTGGGTCATCGAGCTGAACAATGCCGCGCTGCCGCGCGTGCTGGTCAATCGCCGCTACCACGCGGAACTGAAGGCCGGTGCCCAGGACAAGGCGTCCAAGGCCTGGCTGACTGATTGCCTCGCCAGCGCCAACTGGCTGGTCAAGGCGCTCGACCAGCGGGCCCGCACGATCGTCAAGGTGGCGACGGAAATCGTGAAGCAGCAGCGGGGATTTTTCGAGGACGGTGTCGGGTCGCTGAGGCCGCTGACGCTAGCCAAGGTCGCAGAGGCGATTGAAATGCATGAATCGACCGTTAGCCGGGTGACCACCAACAAATATCTTTCCTGCGAGCAGGGATTGTTCGAGCTGAAATTCTTCTTCGGGTCCGGAGTCGCGTCGGACGATGGCGAAGGCGCCGCGGCCCAAGCGGTCAAGGCAGCGATCAAGTCGATCGTCGACGAGGAGCGCGAGGTCCTTTCCGACGACGGCATCGTCGCGCTGCTCAAGGAGCAGGGGATCGATATCGCCCGCCGCACGGTCGTTAAATACCGCGAGGCGATGGGGATAGGTTCTTCTATCCAGCGCCGCCGCCAGCGGAAGATGGCCGCCGGCTAGAAGGCTACCCGCGCCCAGACCGGGAGATGGTCACTGGCCCTTCGCGCTTCGGCGCTGGCATGGACCCCCGACGCCTCGATCGCCAACCGGTGATCGACGATGATCCGGTCGAGCGGCGCAATTGGCCGCCGTGCGTGAAAACTGGGTCCGGTCGGCGCCAGGCGATAGGCGCCGTCGAGGTCCTTCAGGCATCCCGCTGCATCCCGCCACTCGTTGGTGTCGCCCATCAGGATAGTCGGCATCTGGTGCGGCCTGGCCCTGACGGTCTCGATGATCATCCGCATTTGTCGCCGCCGCCACAAGCCCGACAGGTCGAGGTGCATGCCAATGATGCGGATCGGGCGATCATGGACCAGCAGTTCGGCCATCACCGCTCCGCGCGGCTCGAGCGTAGGCAGGTGGAGAGCGGCAACGTCCATTACCTCGACGTGAGGTTTCACCAGCAAGGCGTTACCGTGCCAGCCGAGATTGCGGGTGTTGGTCTTCAGCAACTGTTCGACCCGCGCGCCGCCGGGAAACATTTCCATCGTCCGCTTGTGGCGAACCAGCATCGGCACCGGCTTGTAGAGGCCATGTTCGTCGATCAGCTCATGCGGGACCGCGGCGCCGCGTCCGCCCATCCGCTTGTCGGCTTCCTGCAGCGCGACAATGTCCGCGTCGATTTCCTGCAACACCTGCAGCACGCGGTCGGGCCGGCGGCGTCGATCCGTGCCGATAGCCTTGCGCATATTGTAGCTGGCGACAGTAATGGTGGGCCGGCTGATCATCTCAGTTGGCAATCATCCTTGGCATGCTGCGGTTCCACGGGCATCGCGCCGTTTCGATGACAGGCACAAGGGATTGAGACGAACGGTCGCCGACGATCATGCGGACGCGCGCCGGCGCCGGCGCCGTTTCAAACAATCGTCCAGCGACGACGGCTAAACGTCGAGGTTGGCAACGGATAGCGCATTGTCCTGGATGAATTCCCGCCGGGGTTCGACCACGTCGCCCATCAGGCGGGTGAAGATCTCGTCGGCGACATCGGCCTGGTCGACTTCGACCCGCAGCAGCGAGCGGTTGGACGGGTCGAGCGTGGTCTCCCACAATTGCTCGGCGTTCATTTCCCCCAGCCCCTTGTAGCGCTGGATGCTGAGCCCCTTGCGGCCGGCCACCAGCACCGCTTCGAGCAACTCGGAGGGCCGGGTAATGTTGGTCGTCTTCTTGACGTCGACTTCGGCCTCTTCCGCATCGCCATCGCCCTTTGTGGCTTTGACGAAGCGCAAGGTCGCCGGTGCACTGTAGGTCGAAGCCTGTTCGGCGGCGAGCGCATGGAGCTTGCGGGCCTCCGCGGAGTGGAGGAAAGACGGCTCGACCAGGGTCACGTCGGTGACGCCCCGCCAGGTCCGTTTCAACAGATAGCCGCCCTCGGCGGCCGAATCGCCCGACCACACCGCTTCCAGGTCCCCGGCGCCCAGCCAGGCCGCGACCTTTTCGGCTGCTGCCTTGCGCTGCGCGTCGTTCAAACCGTGATCTAGCGCACCGCCAATCGCGAGCGCCTCCAGCATGGCCGGATCATATTTCTTGGGCGCATAGCGCATCAATGTGCGGACGCGCCGGGCATGATCGACCAGCGTGCGCAGATCCTTGTCGGCCCGCTCCTCGCCGTTGGCCATGCGCAGCACGAGGCCCTCGAGGCCCGCGTCGACAAGGTAATCGTCCAGCGCCGCGTCGTCTTTCAGATAGACTTCGGAGCGCCCTCGCGCGACCTTGTAGAGCGGCGGCTGAGCAATGAAGAGATGCCCCGCCTCGATCAACTCGGGCATCTGGCGATAAAAGAAGGTCAGCAGAAGGGTGCGAATATGCGCGCCGTCGACGTCGGCGTCGGTCATGATCACGATCTTGTGGTAGCGCAGCTTGTCGAGATTGAATTCCTCGCGGCCAATCGACGTGCCGAGCGCCTGGATAATCGTCCCGATTTCCTTCGAGCCTAGCATCCGGTCGAACCGTGCGCGCTCGACGTTGAGGATCTTGCCCTTCAGCGGGAGGATCGCCTGGTTATGACGGTTGCGGCCCTGCTTGGCCGAGCCGCCGGCCGAGTCACCCTCGACTAGGAACAACTCGCTTAGCGCCGGGTCCTTTTCCTGGCAGTCGGCAAGCTTGCCCGGCAGCGAGGCGATCCCCATTACCGACTTGCGGCTTGCCTCGCGCGCCTTGCGCGCGGCTTCGCGGGCGGCGGCGGCGTCGATCACCTTGTGGATGATCGACTTGGCATGGGCCGGATTTTCCTCGAGCCATTCCGCCAGCTTGTCGGCGATCAGGCTTTCCAGCGGCTGGCGCACTTCCGAACTGACCAGCTTGTCCTTGGTTTGGCTACCGAACTTGGGATCGGGAAGTTTGACCGAGACGATCGCGGTCAGGCCTTCGCGCATGTCTTCGCCGGTCAGGCCGATCTTCTCCCGCTTCAGCAGGCCTGACCGTTCGGCATAATTATTGAGCGTCCGAGTCAGCGCCGCGCGGAAAGCCGCAAGATGGGTGCCACCGTCGCGCTGAGGGATGTTGTTGGTGAAACACAGGACATTCTCATAATAGCTGTCGTTCCATTCGAGCGCGACTTCGATACCGATATCGTCCCGTTGCCCGCTGACCGAAATGGGATCCGGGATCAGCGGCTGCTTGGCCCGGTCGAGCCACTTCACGAAGGCGGCGATACCCCCTTCGTAAAAAAGGTCGACTTCCTTGCGTTCGTCGTGCCGCTCATCGGCGAGGATGATCCGGACGCCGGAATTGAGGAAGGCCAGCTCGCGGTAGCGATGTTCGAGCCGGTCGAAGTCGAATTCCAGGATCTTGAACGTGTCGGGCGACGGCAGGAATGTGACCCTGGTCCCTTTCTTGCCTTCCGCCTTGCCTACGACCTTCAGCGGCGCCTCGGCGTTGCCATGGCGGAAGCGCATGAAATGTTCTTCGCCATCGCGCCAAATCGTCAGGTCCAGCCATTCGCTGAGTGCGTTGACGACGCTGACGCCAACACCGTGAAGACCGCCCGACACCTTATAGGCATTGTCCTCGCTGGTGTTCTCGAACTTTCCACCGGCGTGGAGCTGGGTCATGATGACCTCGGCCGCCGACACGCCTTCCCCGGCATGAATTCCGGTTGGGATCCCCCGACCATTATCCTCGACGCTGCACGATCCGTCAGGGTTGAGAGTGATTAGCACGCGGTCGCAATGGCCCGCCAGCGCCTCGTCGATGGCGTTGTCGGAGACTTCGAACACCATGTGGTGGAGACCCGACCCGTCGTCGGTGTCGCCAATATACATGCCGGGCCGCTTGCGCACGGCATCCAGCCCTTTCAGCACCTTGATGCTGTCTGCGCCATATTCATTCTTGGGAGTATCGTCGGACATGAAGCCGATATAGGGATTTCCCCCTTCAAGTCTACGCGCGCGTGCGCGTGAAGCCCCGGCTGTTTGGGAACCGACCCGCCCGATCTCCCGTTGCCAAGGTATGGGGTGAGGAGGAACAGTGATTCAGATCAGGATGATCATCGATCGGCTGACCCGGCGGATCTGGTTCCGTGCCGGTCTGATTTCGCTGTTCTCTGTGTTCATTGCACTGGCCGCCAACTGGCTGGCGCCAGTGATTCCCTATGATTTCAGTATGGATATCGGCGCCAAGGCGGTCGATCAGGTGCTGGGCATTTTGGCGACCTCGATGCTGGCCGTCACCACCTTTTCGCTGGCCTCGATGGTCACCGCATTCGGCAGTGCCGCGCAGAACATCACGCCTCGCGCCACACAGCTCCTTATCGAGGATCATACCGCCCAAAATGCACTTTCCACTTTCCTTGGTGGGTTCCTGTTCGGCGTGGTCGGAATCGTTGCGCTGTCGACCGATTTTTATGGCGCCGAGGGCCGCGCCGTCCTGTTCATCGGGACCATCATCATGATCAGCTGGATCGTGCTCACGCTGTTGCGTTGGATTGCGACCCTGACCGAATTCGGCCGGATGGGCGACGCTGTGCGGCGGGTGGAGGAGGCGGCATGCGCCGCGATCACAAGGCATGACGGGCCGGTCGCGATTGGCGGGGACGGCCAGCCCCCTATTCCCGTAGGAGCAACTGCGGTTACGGGTTCGACGACCGGTTATGTCACCCATGTCGACCTGGACCGCATAGCGGCATGCATCCGTACCATGGATGCGCAGATCCTTATTGTCGGAACCCCGGGGGCGATGGTCGATCGCGCCACGCCGCTCGCCTGGATCGACCGGAAGATTTCCGAGGAAGAAAGCAGCCGAATTGCCACCGCATTCAGCGTCGAGCGGGAACGGCGGTTTGCAGACGATCCCAGGTTCGGGATGGTCGTTCTGTCCGAAATCGCCTCCCGGGCATTGTCACCAGCAGTCAACGACCCGGGTACGGCGGTTTCGGTCATCGCCGCCGCCCAACGGGTGGCCGAAGCCGTCCTCGACAAACATTCGGACAAGAGCGGCGGGGCCAGCGCCGGTGGCTATGCGCTGTCGCTGGAAGCCATGCTTGAGGAACTGACCCTCAGCATTGGCCGCGATGGAGCCGCGATCCGGGAAGTCCAGGGCCGGCTGCAATCGATGTTGGGATCATTAGCTCGGCAGTCACCGGCCGCGAGGCCGATGGTGAAGCGGCTCGCCGATGAAGCGATGCAACGGGCGCGGTCCAGCGATATCAGCGAGGCTGATATCGCCCGGATCGAGCGCGCCCATTCCGAAGCCTTCAGGACCAGTCCGGGCGCCTCGGCGGTCTAGCTGGCCCGGGGCGCCGCGGCACCGGTCCGGCGCCGGCCGCCAAATGGCCGCTTGCGCTGGCCGCCTTCCGGACGGTGCGCCGGATGGCCGTCCGCCCGCTGCGGATGACGCTGCGACAGTGCCTGGCCGTCCGCCGAGCGGTTGCGATTCTGCCGGTTGCGATGATCGGCGCGACGGTCGGCCTTGATTTCGGCAGTCGGCGAGCCAATCCGGGTGCGCGGTCCACGCTGCGGCGCATCACCGCGGCGTGGTGCCGGCTTCATTCGCGCGACAGCCTCGACGGCCACGAGGAAGCCTTCGGGAAGCGGGGCAACCGCAACCTTTTGACGGGTCAGCTTCTCGATGTCGCGCAGATAAGGACGTTCATCCTCGGCGCAGAAGGCGACGGCAATGCCTTCCGCCCCGGCACGGGCAGTACGGCCGATCCGGTGGACATACTGTTCCGGCACGTTCGGGAGGTCGAAGTTGAGGACATGGCTGACGCCCGGAATGTCGATCCCGCGCGCGGCAATGTCGGTCGCAACCAAGATCGGCACTTCGCCCGAACGGAACATGCCGAGGGCACGCTCACGCTGGGCCTGGCTCTTGTTCCCATGGATCGCATTCGACCCGATGCCCGCCGCGGCCAGATAACGCACGATCTTGTCGGCGCCATGCTTCGTGCGGCTGAAGACGAGCGCCCGCTCGATGTCTGTCGACTGGAAGAACAAAGTCAGCAAAGCCTGCTTTTCCGACTGGTTGACGAAGGTCACCTGCTGCCGGATCCGTTCCGCGGTCGACGCGACCGGGGTTACCGACACTTCCGCGGGATTGGTCAGGTAGCTTTCGGCCAGCTGGCGAATGCTCTTCGGCATGGTCGCCGAGAAGAACAGCGTCTGGCGCTTGGCCGGGATCAGCCGGACAATGCGCTTCAGCGCGTGGATGAAACCGAGGTCGAGCATCTGGTCAGCCTCGTCGAGGACGAGGATTTCGAGCGCCGACAGATCCAGGACTCGCTGGTCGACAAGGTCGAGCAACCGGCCCGGTGTGGCCACCAGCACGTCGAGTCCGCGAGACACTTCGCGGATCGAACGGGGGACGGGAACGCCGCCGAAAATGACGCCGACGCTGATATGCTGGCCCTTGGCATAGGTGCGCGCGCTTTCGGCGATCTGCGCTGCAAGCTCGCGGGTCGGGGCCAGCACCAGCATCCGCGCGCGTCCCTGCGGACGGCCATGCGTCGGACGGCCATGCGCAGGACGATCCTGCGAAGCCGCGACAAGACGATCGAGCGACGGCAGCATGAACGCCGCGGTCTTGCCGGTGCCAGTTTGGGCGATGCCCAACAGGTCACGGCCGGACAGGACCGTCGGGATGGCCTTGGCCTGAATTGGCGTGGGCTGGCCGTAATCCTTTGCGGACAGCGCGTCGAGAAGGGGCTTGGACAGTCCAAGCTCGGCAAAATTGGTCAATGGAATTTCCGATATGAAAAGGCGCTACGCGAATGCGCGCAGCGGCCGGGGGTTGTAAAAAGCACCCCGCGTGATCTGGGTAGCGTAAAGCCGGGGAAGCGCTGGGCCGGTCCTGTTCGACCGATCACGCCGCGTTGGTCGGCGCCTCCATGTTGCGGTGCGATATAGGGGTTTTTCGCGGAAAGTCCAGTCAGGCTGCCGAGATGCTGCCATCCTCTACCCGCAAGCGGGTCGCGGCGGTAATGCCGTCAAACAATGCGGCTTCGGTCGCGGTCATCCATACCTGACTACGCCCGGCGAGCCGGGCGTAAAGCGTTGCGCGGCGATCAGGGTCGAGATGGGCGGCAACTTCGTCAAGTAGGAGAACCGGGGGCGCCCCGCGCCGCTGCTCAACCAGCGCGGCATGGGCCAGCACCAAGCTTAGCAGGAGCGCCTTCTGCTCTCCCGTGGAACCGCGCGCCGCCGGCTGTCCCTTGGTCAGATGGGTAACGGCGAGATCTTGCCGATGCGGCCCGTCGAGCGTCCGGCCGGCGGCGGCATCGCGGCCGCGCCCAGCGCCAAGCGTCGCCGCA
Source organism: Sphingomonas xanthus (assembly GCF_007998985.1). Lineage (GTDB taxonomy): Bacteria > Pseudomonadota > Alphaproteobacteria > Sphingomonadales > Sphingomonadaceae > Sphingomicrobium > Sphingomicrobium xanthum. The sequence continues at coordinate 1,251,539 of NZ_CP041659.1, read as the reverse complement.
AGATCAGCGCCGCCCCACCCGTCAAGCTGTAACGAGGCGCGGGGAAAGTCATCATCGGGAAGGTGGGCCAACATCTCGGTCAGCGCTGAAACGGTACGCCCTCGGGCGGCGGCGACAGCCTCGCCATGATCGGCCATTTGCATTTCCAGCGAAGCAAGCCAGCCAGTGTCCCAATGCGCTTCGCCGAGAAGCTTGTTGCGCGCTCGCATCGCCGCTTCGTAGCGAGCGGCGTGATGGGCATGGCCGGGCTCCAGCGCGAGAACGAGCCGGTCGAGAAAACGGCGGCGACCGCCCGCGCTGTCGGTGAACAGCCGGTCCATCGCCGGGGTCAGCCAGAGAATCGCGAGCCGTTCGCCCAGCGCATTGACTGATGCCGCGGCACCATTAATCCGCACTTGCCGCCGATCGGGCGCAGTCGCGCTCGCCCCGGTACCGATCTCGGTCCCGTCGTCGAGTTTGGCGGCAACCGCCATGCCGGCCTCGCTTCCGCTTCGTCGGATTTCGCCAAGCGGCACCTGCCGCAGCCCCCGGCCAGGGGCGAGCAGCGACACAGCCTCCAGGATGTTGGTCTTGCCCGCGCCATTCGGGCCGCTGAGGAGGACGAAGCCCGGCGCGGCGTAGACCAGCGCGTTGCGGTAGTTGCGAAATTCGCTGAGAGACAGGCGGGTCACGGCGGTCATCGGCCGCCCCGCTTAGCGGCCCTGCCCGCGCCGGTCGATGACCTCATAGTGGACGGCGCGCGCGTCGTACCGCTTCAGCACGGCCTGGGCCGCCGGCGGTACATGGCTGACGGCATAATCATCGCCGGTAAAGGCGATGATCGCATCAAGGCTGTCGAACCACATCAATGTCTGAAACTCGACCTCGTCACCCCGGTCGCGGCGCATCAGGTCGATATGGCGGAAGCCCGGCAGGCTAAGCGCCTCGATTTCGGGGATCACTTCGGTCCGGACAATGCGCTCATACTCTTCGGCCGACTGCGGATCGGTCCAGCCCCGCCACTGACGGCAGATGGTCACACCCGCATCGGCATCAGCACATAGAGTGCGGAGCTCTTGTCATTCTCGCGCAGCAGTGTCGGCGCGGCGGCATCGGCAAGGTGGACCTCGACCGTGTCGCCTTCGATCTCATGAAGGATGTCCATCAGATAGCGGGCGTTGAACCCGATCTCGAGCCCTTCGGCGCCATAGTCGGCGGGAAGTTCCTCAACCGCCAGCCCGTGTTCCGGGCTAGTGACCGACAGCGTTACCTTGTCGCGGTCTACCGCCATCTTGACCGCCCGGGTCTTTTCGCTGGCAATGGTCGAGACACGGTCAACACCGGCCATGAAGCTTTTCGGGTCAAGCTTGAGCAGCTTGTCATTCCCGGTCGGGATAACCCGGTTATAGTCGGGGAAAGTGCCGTCGATCAGCTTGCTGGTGAGGACAGCGTTACCGAGGCCGAAACGGACCTTGGTCGCCGACAGCGACACTTCGACGGTGCCTTCGACTTCCTCAAGCAGCTTGCGCAGCTCGCCGACGCACTTCTTCGGAACGATCACGTCGGGCATTCCGTCGGCGCCTTCGGGCTTTTCGACGGTTACCCGGGCCAGCCGATGACCGTCCGTCGCCGCCGCCTTCAGCCGGTCGTCGGCGACATGGAGGAAAATGCCCATCAGATAATAACGGGTTTCCTCGCTCGAGATGGCGAACCGAGTCTTGTCGATGATCTGGCGCAGAGTCTGCGCGGGCAGTTCGAATCGCGTGGGAAGCTCGCCCTCGGCGATCACCGGAAAATCGTCGCGCGGAAGGGTCGACAGGTTGAACCGGGCGCGACCGGCAACAACCTGCATTTTCCCTTCGGAAGCCGATAGCTCGACCTGGCTGCCCTCGGGCAGCTTGCGAACAATATCGAAGAAAGTATGTGCCGACACGGTCGTCGCGCCGGCCTGGGTGACCTGGGCAGCGACGCTTTCGTCGACCTGCAGGTCGAGGTCGGTCGCCATCAGGCGCAGCGACCCGTCTTCCCGCGCTTCCATCAGCACGTTGGACAGGATCGGAATGGTGTTGCGCCGCTCGACTACCGACTGGACATGGCCCAGGCTCTTGAGGAGGGTCGCCCGTTCGATCGTCGCCTTCATTTTTGCCCCTTCGCGCTTTGTGTGCTCGTTATAGCGAGGCGCAAGCGGCGCGGAAGGGGGAAATGGGCGGATCGGACATGCCGTCCGCCCGAAATCATCAACTCGGCATCAACACCGTATCGATACGGTGGATCACACCGTTGGACCGGCGCTCGTCGCCGCCCGATATCCGGGCCTTGCTGCCGGCCCCGTCGGAGACGACGATCGCGTCGCCCTCTTTCGTCGCAGTCAACGTCCCGCCGGCCATCGTCGCCAGCAATGCCTTGCCGTTTCCGGCTTCGATGGCCTTGCCGATATCGGCAGCCAGGATTTCGCCGGGCAGGACATGATAGGTGAGTACGCCGGTCAGTTCGGCCTTGGCCTCGTCCTTCATCAAAGCATCGAGCGTGCCGGCAGGCAGCTTGTCGAATGCCGCGTTGGTCGGGACCAGCACGGTATAAGGTCCCGGCCCGGCAAGCGTACCGTCCAGCCCGGCCTGCTTCGCCGCGGCAGCGAACGTGTCGGCGTCGCCAATTCCCTCGGCGATAGTCGAATCGCCAGCAGCCTTTGCTGCGGCGTCGGTCGCGGTGGCCGCATTATTGCCGGCTGCGCCCTCGCCGCAACCGGTGGTCGCCAGCAAGCCGGCCGCCGCGACCGCTATCATCAGCTTGGTAGAAGTCATCAAACTCTCCTGAACTTCGTTCGCATCAGACAATTGCATCGATCACCGCGGTGATCAGCTGCGTCGTCGGATCGACCCTATAGATATAGCCATCGTTGTACCGGTAGGCGGCCTGAGGCGTGTCGTAATAGCGATCGCGATAGGCGAACGGCACATTATAGACGCCATAGGTGGCCGGTAGCGGCTGTCCTACCGCAAGCGGGTTGGCCGTAAGCAGAGCGACGATTCCCTGGATCAGTCCGCTGGATGGATTCACCTGGTAAATGGCGCCATCGCCGTACCGGTACCAGGAATCGTTGCTGTCCGGATAATAACCGCGATACTGGTAGGGGACGTTATAATAGTTGTAATATTCCGGGTACTGCTGTCCCACCGGATAATAATAATAGTCCCGGTTGGCGTAGGGGAACAGCGCGTCGATCTGCCCGCCATCGCGCTGGACGCGATAGATATAATCGTCGTCCCAGCGATACATGTAACGATCGTTGTCCCGGTACCAGAGGCGGTAAGGCCCATCGAGCATACTGGACGCAAGCGCGGCCGGCATCGCCGTTCCGACAACCTTGCGTCCCAGCCCCTGGGGCAGACAGCCATTGCCCTTTTTGGCTAGGCCCGGCGGGCAACCGTTGGCGAATCCGCGGGTCAGCCCGCGTTCCGTCCAGTTGGGAAGAAAGCGAACGCCGTCGTCGCGATCGATCCGCGCTAGGCGCCGGTCGCGCTTGGCATGGTCCCGAACGCCATGAACGTCGCCGCCATTTTTGATCTTGATCTTCGGACCCTTGGCAGGCTTGTCGTCTATCGCTCGGGCGAACTTCCGTTCCGCCTTTCGCGGATCGTTGCCGCGCCGGTCGTCCTTGGCGCGCAAGTCGCGCTTGTCGCCACCGCGATTTACATAGTCCTTGTTCCCCCCGCCTTTCTGGGCATGGTCGGCATGATTTTTGCCACCGCCCTTATTTCCCTTGGGGTCAGCATAGGCAGGCGCGATGGCTAGCGCCGCAGCGCCAGCCGCGAGAATCCATTTGGTCATGGGGAATCTCCTTTCGATGGCCTCAAACGGCCAGGAAAGAAGCGCGTTCCGTCACCATTCATCGGCGGGACAGGTCAGCCTGCCGGTTCTTCGACCCAATCGCGCTCGATCGTCCGCGACGCGAGGAACAGCAGCAGTGCCGCGACCAGGTAGAAGGCAAGAACGGCCAGCGCCGCGACGCGCAGGGAATCCACGCCATAGCTGCTCTTGAGCTGGTCACTGATTGCGCCGATCAGCAGCGGTCCGACGCCGAGACCGATCAAATTGTTGATCAGCAGGAAAGAGCCGCTTGCCGTTGCCCGCTTTGACGGTTCGACAAGGTGCTGAACCGCGGTGGTGATGGGCCCGAGCCAGAGGATGTTGAGCGCATTGGGGACGAGGAGAAGCGCCCAGACCAGCACCAGATTGTCGACGAGCAACCCCGCCGCGTAGAGCGGCGCGGTAACCAGCCAGGCGATCGCCGGAAGCCAGGCGTACCAACGGCGGTTGCGACTGCCGAGGCGATCGGCCAACCAACCGCCCATGAAGACCCCGGCGCTGCCGCCGATGAGCAGCAACGAGCCAAGAAACTGGCCGGCCCCCATCAACGTCATGCCGTAGCTGCGGATGAGGATCGAAGCGACCCAAGTGGCCAGCCCATATCCCACCAGCGAGCTGAGCGAAGCGCCGAACGCCATCAGCCAGAAGCTGCGCTTGCGGGCGACGGCCGGGAAGGTTGCGCCGAGGGCGCGCAGCGACGGTGCGGTGGTGCCGGGCGCGCGCGGCGGGTCGCGCACGACATATTTGAAGATGGGCGCGAGAATTAGCCCGGCAACTCCCATGGCGACGAAGGCCGTGCGCCAGCTGAAGGTCGCGGCGATCCAGGATCCGAGGATCGCCCCCAGTCCGAGCCCGATCGGCACGCCGAGCGAGAAGATGGCCAACGCCCGCCCGCGCCTCTGCGCCGGGAAGGTATCGGCGACGAGGGCATAGGAGGGGGCGACGCCGCCCGCTTCACCAAGCCCGACGCCGAGCCGGAAGAGGAACAGCTGCCAAAATCCGGTCGCGGTGCCGCACAGGGCAGTGAACCCCGACCAGGCGGCGAGCGCCGCCGTGATCACCCCTGAACGGCTGGTCCGGTCGGCCAGCAGCGCCAACGGGATGCCGCACAGGCTGTAGACCAGCGCGAAAGCGGGACCGGTCAGCACCCCCAGTTCGCTGTCGGAGAAGTTGAGGTCAGCCTTGATCGGCTCCAGCAGGATGCCGAGAATCTGGCGATCGAGAAAATTGAAGATATAGGCGAGCAGCAATAGGCCCAGGACGACATTGGCGCGCGGCGCGGGCCGGGGGTGTGCGGACGCGTCGGTGGTCATTTCAGCTAAGCCTTTCACGTCAGCGACAGCGCGGGATCGTCACGGCACCGTTCGCAGGAAGCGGGCCATGGCGTCAACCGCGACCGGTTCGTCGAGAGTCGGCGCATGACCCACCCCGGCAATTTCGACCCGTTCGAGGTGCAGCGCGGTCCGCTGCATCCGCTCGGCGATTTCGACGGACAGAATGTCCGACCGCTCGCCGCGAATGAGCATCAGCGGACGGCCCTTGGCAAGTTTGCGGAACAGGAGCTTGGCGATCTGGCGGGCAATCCATCCCGGCGGCTTGGCAAGGCTTAGGCTTATGGCCGGATCATAGTCCAGCACTGGACCCGTCGGACCTTCCCGAAAAGTCCGGCGTGCAAAGCTTTCCCAGTCGGACGCCGCCAGATGCGGTAGAGCTGCGCCGTTGATCCGGCGCGAGTAGTCGGCCGCGTCCTGCCAGGAGCGCACCGGACTAGCCTTTCCTGCATAGCCGATGATTCGGGCGATGCCCTCGGGCGAGACTTCCGGCCCGACATCATTGAGGATCGCCGCCGCGATCCGCTTCGGCGCGATCCCGGCAAGGGCCATCGTAATGATGCCGCCCATCGAGGTGCCGACGAATATCGCCTGATCCATGCCCATCCTGTCCATCATCCCGGCGATGTCCCGCGCATAGGTACGGGGATGATAGCGCCGCGGATCGGGATCGCGGTCGGACCGGCCGCGCCCGCGGATGTCGGGCACGATCACACGCCGCCCCGCCTGAGCGATGCGGTGGGCGACATTCTCGAAATCGGCCGAATTGCGCGTGAGGCCGTGCAGGCAAATCACCGGAAGGCCAGCCTGGCGCCCGCGCGCCGCATAATCACGGGCGTAAAGGGTCAGGCCGTCCTGCGATGGCCAGTATCGTTCGGCGAAGGAGATCGGATCGGCCATGGCGCCAGTTGCGGGGGCCAGCCGGCCCCCGCTCGTCCAGTCAATAACGGGCCGTCAGCCGAAGCGTGAAGGTTCGCGGCGCTCCAAAATAGACGGTCCGAATGCTGCCAATGCTCGAGAATTCCTGCCCGTCGGTCTTGTAGAGCTTGTCGAACAGATTGTTGGCGTAAAGGCCGACCGAATAATGTTTGGCGGCGTCTTCCCAGACGACGCGCGCATCGCCCAGCCAATAGCCCTTCTGGAACAGGCCTTCGATTTCCGCGTCCGAATTGGTGAAGGTGTTGTCGACCGACAAGGCGTGCCGCGAACGGTACCGCGCTTGTCCGCCCAAGGTCAGCGTACCCGCCGAACCCAGGCTCGCGGCATATTGCGCGCCGAACCGCATCGTCCACTTCGGGGCGAAGGCCGGTTCCTGGAATGCGCGGCTGCCGTCGAAGTTGGTGAAGCGCAGATCGTCGAACTGCTTATATTTCGCGTCGAGATAACCGATTTGGGTGTCGAGGAGCAGTTCGGGTGTCGGAGTCCAGGCCGCTTCCAGTTCCGCGCCGCGGATGCGCAACTTGCCGGCATTGAGGACCGACAGCAGTGGGGTGGGCGGGACGGTGCTTTCGTCCAGTTCCGACACGCGTGCCTGAAAGTCCTTATAATTGTTGTGGAAGACCGCGGCATTGAAGCGAAGTTGCCGGGCAATCGTGGTCTTCAGCCCGGCTTCGTATGACTCGGTCGTTTCCGGGTCATAGGCGGTCGCCGACCCGATCTCGTTGGCGCGGCCGTTGAACCCGCCCGACTTGAAGCCCTTGGCGTAGCGCAGATAGGCCATCGTCGTAGGGGTGAACTGATAATCGACCGACAGCATCGGCGAGAGGTTTTTCCAACGGTCCTTGCGTTCGAACACGAATGGAGCCGCGCTGTTCAGGAAGGGCGCGCTGGAGAAGGTCGATGTCGTCCGGAAATAGTCCTTTTCCTCCCGCGTCCAGCGCAGTCCGGCCGATATCCGCAGAGCATCGGTCAGCGCGAAGCTGCCGTTGACATAGGCGGCATAGCTGTCGGTCTTCAGGTCGTCATCGATGGTCCGCAGGAAGGTCGGAAAATTCGACGGACCGAGCAGGAAGTCCGGAAATACGCCGCGGAATATGGTGATGTTGATCAAATCATCCGCAAAGGCTTCCTGGTGGGATGAGACATTCTCGTCGAGATAATAGAGCCCGCCGACCGCCGTCAGCCGATCACTTGTATAGGTCAGCTGGAATTCCTGGCTGAACTGGTCCTGCCGTACGTCGACCAGCACGTCGCCAATCTCGGCGGCGGTCGCATCGATATCGATATAGTCGGTGGTGCTGAGCTTGCGGTAGGCGGTGATCGACTTCAGCGTCAGCGCATCGTTCACGTCGTAGGCCGCCGTTCCGGAGAATCCCCAATGGGTCATCTTGGTCGAATTGGGCAGGCCCGGAGTGGTCTCAACCGTATAATTATAGTCATCGGGGTCGCGCTCAAGCGGCACGACGACCCCCGGCGTGAACAGATAGGTGAGGGCGTTGAGGGGCGCGCCGGTGTTCAGGCTGGCATCGTCATGGGCATAGTCGGCCGTCAGGTCGATCCGCAGCGCACTGGTCGGCGTGAATGCAATCGCGCCGCGCGCGGCGACCGTGTTGCGGTCGTTATATTCCCGGTCGTCATTGCGGTCCTCGACGAAGCCGTCGCGCTTGGCGCGCATCACGGCGAAACCGGCGGCGATGGTGTCGCTGACCGGGCCGGACGCGGCGAGTTTCAGGTCGAACTGGTCATAGGAGCCGACCGCGATGCTGCCGGTGGCGCGGAACTGCTGCGAGGGCTTGCGAGTGACGAACTTGATCGCGCCGCCGATCGTGTTCTTGCCGTACAGCGTGCCCTGCGGCCCGCGCAGCACCTCGACGCGTTCGACATCGAGCAGGTCCAGCTGGTTGCCGCGGATTCGCGACAGGTAGACGTCGTCAATGTAGACACCGACCGCGGGATCGAAGGTCTGCAGCGCGTCGGGCTGGCCGATGCCGCGGATGAAAATGTTGGTAGCGTTGGACGAGCCGCGGCCCTGGACGATGTTGAGGTTCGGCACCGCGCCCTGAAGGCCGGTGGTGTCGGTGGCCTGAATGCGTTCAAGGGTGCGCTCGGAAAACGCCGAGATCGCGGCCGGAACGCGCTGCAAATTCTCTTCCGTGCGGCGCGCAGTGACGACGATTTCCCCGGTATCGATGGTGGATGCCGCCTCATCCTGTTCGGCAACGGAAGGTGCCTCCGCTGCGTCCTGAGCATGAGCGGGCACGGCCGACATGGCCGCGACGCTGGCCAACAACATGGTGCGAATCGCAGTGCGGTACATATTCTTTCCTCCCCATTTGGGGCGTGCCGATTGAAACCGGTCTGCTGCCCTGAGCACCCCATAATGAAAGTTGAACCGTCTTTCAACTTATGACAAGAGGGCAGTCGATGGGGGCAGCATTGGACAAGGCGCCGGATAGCGGACTAACGCAGCGAGGCATGACCCGCGCCGCATCCTCGGCCAGCAAAGGCAAGGCGCCGCGCACGGCGCGCGGGGAGAAGACCCTGCGCAAGATCCTTGATGCGGCCTTGGCGGAATTCGGGCAGCGCGGTTTCCATGAAAGCTCGATCGTCGGAATCACCAGCCGTGCCAAGGTCGCGCTCGGGACTTTCTACACCTATTTCGACAGCAAGGAGGCGGTGTTCGGCGCGCTCGTCCGCGACATGTCCGGCCGGGTGCGCGACCATGTCGCCCCGGCGCTGGAAGGCGCCGCGGGCGGGCTCGACGGCGAACGACGCGCCCTCGCCGCCTATCTGCGCTTCGTCGCCGACCATAAGGAAGTCTATCGGATCATCGACGAGGCCGAGTTCGTCGATCCGGCCGGTTTTCGTGCCCATTATGAAACTACGGCGAACCGGATCGCCGGGCGCTTGGCGGCGGCGACCGATAGCGGCGAAGTCCGCGACGACGGTCCGCTTGCCAACGAAGTCCGCGCCTGGGCGCTGATGGGAATGAACGTCTTCCTCGGCCTGCGCTTCGGCGTTTGGGGAGAAGAAAATGAAGACAAGGTCGCGAGCCTTGCCAACGACCTGGTCCAGCGCGGCATCAAAACCTAGGCGAGCGTTCGGCCCAGCCGGACAAAGGTCTCGACGTCTTCCTCGTCATGGTAGAGGCCAAATCCTACCCGTAGCACGTCACCTCGCACGTCGGTGATGCAGTTGCGATCCATCAATTCGTTGCACCAGCGCTGCGCCCGGGGACTTCGCCAGGCAAGGAAACGCGCACGAGGTCCGTTTCCCGGTGGATTGAGCAGCTCGGCGTCGGCCAACGGCGTTCCCGCCAGCCGGTCGAGCATCAAATCTTGAAGCATGGCGACCCGGGCGGCGATCCGGTCCGAGGTCAATCCATTTTCGGCAAGCATCGCGCGCACCGCCAAGAAGCGATAGAGCGCAGACGGGTCGAAGGTGGCGCCCATGAACCGCATTGCGTCGCGCGTATAACCGACGCTGCTGCCGGGCGGCGCGGTAAGGTCACCGAACTCGGCGTACCAGCCGGTAATCGGCGGCCTTTCGCCGAAAGCGGGCGGGCAGTGCATGAACCCCATGCCCTCGCCGGCCATGGCATACTTATAGCCTCCGCCGAGATAAAAGGCGCTCGTCGCAGCCTTGGGACCAAACGGGTCGGCCACGGCCATGAACGCATGATAGCCGTCGATCGCGACCCAGGGCCCGTCAGGTCGGGCCAATGCCGCAAGTGCTTCCACCCCCTCAAATATTCGGCCGCTGCCGAACATGACATGGCTTACCAAGATGAGGTCGTGCCCGCCCGACTCCGCGGCGCTTAGAAAGCGGTCGGAAAAGTCATCATGGGGCTCGGCGGCGACCGTGGTGAGAAGGATTTCGCCCGCCTCCGCCCAGCGCGCCATCTGCCGCCGCGCCGAATGGAATTCGCCGTCACTCATCAGTACGCGCAGCGGTGCCTCGCCATCGCGCGGGCATGCCGCCACCAGCCGAACAAGGAGGTCGTGGGTGTTTGATGCAAACACGATCGCCGAGGAATCGTCGGTCCCGAGCTCGTTGGCGACCTCGGCTTGGGCGCCAGGCCAGATTTCGTCCATGATCCGGCCCCACTTGCGATCCGCCAGCATGGAAGCATCCTCCCAGCACTGCATTTGCCCTTCAAGCGAGGCATCGGGCCAAAGGTGATGGCTGTGCGCGGCGAAATGCAAGCGGTCGGGCGCGGCGCCCAGCGATCGGGCGAAAAGCGGCTTGAAGCTCAAAGCTCGGTCCTGAGCGACCAGAGTTCCGGAAAGGCCCGCTTGGTCAGGGTCGATGCAAGATATGCCGCGCCCGCCGACCCGCCGGTGCCGCCTTTCATGCCGATGATCCGCTCAACCGTGATCATATGCTTGTGCCGCCAAGCGGCCAACGCATCGTCAAGGTCGACCAGCTTTTCGGCGAGCTGGTAGAGCCCGAAATATTCACCGGGCTCGCGATAAACGGTCAGCCACGATTGTTTGCGGTCATCGGCGGGAAGGCCGGCCCGCGCCAGCGCGGCATTGGCCTCGTCCCAGAGCGACGGCTCGGCTAGCGCCTGCTCCAGCGCCGCGTGGCCCGCGCTTCCGCCTTCATAATAATTGAGGAACTTCTCATTCTTGATGCCCAGTCGGAATTCGAGTTCGCGGAACTGCGCGGACTGGAAACCCGAAGATGTCCCAAGGACATCGCGGAACGCCGAATAGTCGACCGGGGTCAGCGTTGCGAGGACGTCCCATGACAGGGTCATTACCGTCCATATGCGGCTGACCCGCGCCAGCGCCTTATAGGCTTCGGCAAAGCGATCCTCCCGAACCAGCCGGCAGGCAAAGCCGACCTCGTGGAGCATCTGCTTGAGCCACAGCTCCTTGGTCTGGTGGATGATGACGAACAGCATTTCATCATGCAGTTCGCTCAAGGGATGCTGCGCCGACAACAATGTGTCGAGCTGCAGATAATCGGCATAGGTCATGCCGGCGGGCGTCGCGGTCATGCGCGACGCTTAAGCAGGATGGCCCATGCCGACAAGGCGCAAGGGCGATGCCAACTGCCTTATTGCTGGCGCGACCCTGGCAGACCCGGCTGCGAGATGGTCCCGATATTGCCGAACAGCTCGTCGAAGAAGCTGCGCTTCCTTCCCAGCGTCGGCGTCTTGTCGCCCGACGGGTCGACCGCGGCAATCAGTTCCTTGCCGGTCTGGTTGACCGCGGTAACGTTGCCGGCCTGATCGAAGCGGACATGGAGCACTGTCTGGTCGGTAACCCGCGGATCGCGGAAGGCCAGCTGGGTCGTGTTGCGGGAAACATAATACCAATCGTTCGGATCGAACTGACCGGTGAAGGTCGGACGGCCAAGCGTCTTGGTCACCGAGTCCTTATTATCGATTCCCGGCTGAATGGCCTGGGCCAGCGATTTGTCGATGATGAAGCCTCTATGCTCGCGCATCCCGGCGCAGGCGGTCAACGCCAACCCCAATCCGATGATCGCTGCAATACTGCGCTTGGCCATTTACTCACTCCATGGGATCGGCGCGGCTTGTCCGCCGGCCCGCTCAGGCCCAATATGCGGAGGATGGCGACACAAGCAAGTCGTCCGCACCTACAGGAGGACTCCATGCGCTCAATAATGGCGATGTTACGCCCTAAAGGAGCCGATGCGGGAGCGTTGTACGGTGCCGTCGTTGCCGAGGGACGTCGCCCGGCCTGGTACCGCGAGGGTTCGGTGCCCGACACGCTCGACGGCCGATTCGCGGTGATATCCAGCCTGCTGGCGTTGGCGATCCTCCGGCTGGAGGAGGGCAAAGAGGAGGCCGTGCGGCATTCGGTCGCGCTCACCGAAAGCTTCATCGCCGACATGGACGGGCAGATGCGCGAGCAGGGATTCGGCGATCCGTCGATCGGCAAGCAGGTCCGGTCGCTGGTCGGGGCGCTTGCCAGCCGGGTTGACCGCTGGCGCACTGCCAAGGCCGGCGAAGCGAGCTGGGACGAAGCGGTGCGGTTCAGCGTCTACCGCGACTCGCTCCCGCCCGCCGAGACCGCACTGACGTTTTCCGGGGAAGCGTTGCGTCGCTTTGATGAAGGGCTCTCCGGGCGCAGCGATCGCGACGTAATGGAAGGACGGATTGCGTGAGCGAGTTCAGCCATCGCCTTTCGCTCGACCAGATCCGCGACGGCGACCGGATCGACATCGTCGCCGACGACACCGAGCGCGCGGGAATTGCGCGCAGGCTCCGCCTGCTTAGCCTCGAGCGCATGGAAGCGCATGCGGCGCTGTCGCGCGACGGGCAAACCATTACTGCGACCGGACGGCTCAAGGCCGTGCTTGAGCAGGCGTGCGTGGCAACGGGTGAGCCGGTCGCCCAGCATGTCGACGAGGCGTTCGACCTGAAGTTCGTCCCCCAGCCGGCCGTCGGCGCGGTCGAAGAGGAGGTCGAACTCGACGAAGGCGAACTCGATACTATTTTCCACGACGGCATGGCGATCGACCTTGGCGGCGCGATATCCGACACGCTGGCACTGGCGCTTGACCCCTATCCCCGCAGTGCGGGTGCGGAAGCTGCGCTCAAGGAGGCCGGAGTATTGAGCGAGGAAGACGCCGGCCCGTTCGCGGCGCTTGCGGCGCTCAAGGCTAAGATGGACAAACTGCCTTAGAAAGGCACGTCATCGTCAAGATCGGTGTCGAACGCCGCCGGCTGCGGCCGCGTTTGCTGGCGGCTGTTGCCGCCGGTCGCTCCGCTCGACCCGCCACCGAAATCGTCCCCATAGGATCCGCCCGAGCCACCGAAGCCGCTTCCCGAACCGCCCTCGCGACTGTCGAGCAGCACCAATTCTCCCCGGAATTTCTGAAGCACGATCTCTGTCGTGTAGCGGTCGTTGCCGTTCTGATCCTGCCACTTGCGGGTCTGGAGCTGGCCTTCGATGTAGACCTTCGATCCCTTGCGCAGGTAGTTCTTGGCCACCCGGCCGAGATTCTCGTTGAAGATCGCGACCGAGTGCCACTCGGTCCGTTCCTGGCGGTTGCCGTCGCGGTCTTTCCACGTTTCGCTCGTGGCGATGCGCAAGTTGACCACTTCGCCGCCGTTGCTGAACGAACGCGATTCCGGGTCCTGGCCCAGGTTGCCGACCAGAATGACCTTGTTCACGCCCGCCATGATGTTCTCCCAACGCTAGATTTGATGCCCAGCGTTAGGCCCGCCCGCAGCGTTAGCCAAGGCCAAAGGAAACTGCCGTCCAGTAGGTTGCCCCGGCGGCGGCATAGGCCAGCACGAACAGATAGGTGACCATGAACAACGGCCAGCGCCAACCGTTGGTTTCGCGGCGGGTGATGGCGATCGTCGAAATGCACTGAGGGGCGAAGACGAACCAGGCGAGGAAGGCCAGCGCCGTCGCCAGGCTCCACCGTCCGGCCAGCCGTTCTTCCAATGTCTGAAGCCCCGCCTCATCCTCTGCATCAAGGGCGTAAACAGTCCCGATCGCCGCAACCGCCACTTCACGGGCCGCCATCGCGGGCAGCAGCGCCATGCTGATGTCCTTGTTGAACCCGATCGGGGCGACCACGGTGTGGATTGCGTCGCCGATCTTTCCGGCGATCGACACTTCGGACTGTTTCTGCCCCGTTCCGGCCTGGGGGAAGCTGGCCAGCGCCCACAGGATGACCGTGGTGGCCAGAATGATCGTCCCGGCGCGCTTCAGGAAGATGGTAGCGCGCTGCCATAGACCGATGCCGACGTCGCTGAGCCGCGGCATCTGATACTTGGGCAGTTCCATCATGAACGCGCCGCCGCCGCCGCTGACCGCCGTTCGCCGCAAGACCAGCGCAGCCAGCAGCGCCCCGATGATCCCGGCGACATAAAGCCCGAACAGGACCAGCCCCTGAAGGCCAATTCCCGGACCGATGCGCGCCGCCGGGATAAAGGCGGCGATGACCAGCGTGTAGACCGGTAGGCGCGCCGAACAGGTCATCAAGGGCGCCACCAGGATGGTGGTCAGCCGGTCCTTTTCATTGTCGATCGTCCGCGTCGCCATGATCCCCGGAACGGCGCAGGCGAAACTCGACAGCAAGGGAATGAACGCCCGGCCCGACAGCCCGGCATGGCTCATCAGCCGGTCCATGATGAACGCCGCGCGGACCATGTAGCCCGTCGATTCGAGGACCAGGATGAACAGGAACAGGATGAGGATCTGGGGCAGGAATACCACTACCGCGCCGACGCCGGCAAACAGGCCGTCGATGACCAGCGATCGCAGCCATCCGTCGGGTAGAGCATTCCCGATCGCTTCGCCGGCCGCCATCGTCCCCGCCTCAAGCGCGTCCGCCGGCACCGCCGACCAGGAAAAGACGGCCTGGAACATCAGGAACAGGATCACCGTCAGGATCAGCGGACCGGCGACCGGGTGAAGCAGGACGCCGTCGAGCTGATGGGTAATCCGACGCACCGGGGCTTCGCTGACCACGGCCGCGGTCGCGATCTCGCGGGCGCGGCGCTGTAAGGCCAGCGAATCGGGAGGAGGGCCATCCCCGCTTCGGATCTTTCGCGGCTGGGCAAGAAGTTCGCCAAGGCGGGAAAGGACGTCATCGAGCCCGCGCCGGCGCACCGCGACCGTTTCGACAACCGGAACGCCGAGCAGTTCTTCAAGCCTTGCGGCATCGAGTTCCAGCCCGTCGCGGCGGGCCATATCGATCATGTTCAAGGCCACCACCGTCGGCAGGCCGAGGTCGATCAACTGCAGCGCGAAGCGCAAATGATTGTCGAGGTTCGAGGCATCGACGACGATCAGCAGGGCGGACGGCAGCCGCTCGCCAGCCTGCCGCCCGATCAGCACGTCGCGGGTCACCGCTTCATCGAGGCTGGTCGGATCGAGGCCATAGGCACCCGGAAGGTCGACCAGCTCGACTGGCGAGCCGTCGGGAAGCACGGTCTTGCCGACGTGCCGCTCGACCGTCACGCCCGGATAGTTGCCGACCTTTTGCCGGGCGCCGGTCAGTGCGTTGAACAGTGCGCTCTTTCCGGCATTGGGGTTGCCGGCGACCGCTACCAACGGGACAGGGTTCATGCCGGTTCGGTCGTGACTTTGACCGCGCGGGCGTGGCTCCGGCGGATCGCTACGGTCATCCGCCCGACCTTGACCGCAAGGGGATCGCGACCGAGAGGGCCGAGGTGCATCGGCGTAACGGAAACGCCCTCGTCGAAGCCGAAATGCCGCAACCTTGCCGCCTCTGCCTGCCCTAGGGCGGACCAGTCGATCGCCACGACCCGCCCCGAAGAGCCGAGCGAAAGCTGGTCGAGAGGAACGATGGCGCCGGTCATTTGCGAGCGATTATCATTAACAACTGCTGGTGAAAAGCCCGTCAACGTGGCGGATATCGCAATCGGCCGAGAAAGCGCGACAGGCTTGGCCGGCGAATATCGTTACCCGTCCACTCGGCCTTCCATTTTTCAAAGCTCATGACATTGCCCAGCCGCCGGTCGAGAAAGGCGGCGGTGTCCGCCCAGCCTTCCGACCGGTCGTCGAGCCAGGCAAGCAGCGTCGACCCGTAAACCGCCGACAGGATCAGCCGCTTGGAATAATGGTTATAATCGGTCGCCGTATCGCCGGCGATCCGCCACATCAGATCGGCGCTCCGCCAACCCGTCTTGAACGCCAGCGGTACATTTTGCGGCATGGCTAGGATCGCTAGCGCGCTCCGAACCGCTTCACGCGCCGGAGCGGCAAGCTCAAGCCGGGCCCAAATCAGCGAACGGATGCGGTCGCGAACCTTCATCGCTGCGACTCGCTCCGCCGGATATTCAGCCGCCATCGCCGCGTCGACGCCGCTGATCCAGGCTTCGACCATTTTCGCCGGCGGCTTGGGAAAGGCCAGCCGGGCTTGGGCCGGGTCGATCCCAAGCTGGGCTGCCGCACTGTCGACGGCCTTCTGCGTCCAGCCGTCAAAAGCGGCATTTTCGCCGACAGCAAGCGCCAGCTTGAGCCGAAGGGCTTCGAGCGGTGTGGGTTTGTCCGTGGCCATTTCGACCCTAATTGGGCGCGACAACCGGCTGGCGCAAGCGTGGCGCCGATCCCTCGCGCATGCGGACCAGCACCAGCGCGACGACGATCATCGCCGCACCGCTCCAATCGCGCGGGGTGAAAGCCTCTCCGTAATAGAGCCAGCCAAGCAGTGCCGAGAGCGCCGGCTGGGTGAGCATGGCAATACCGATCACGAGCGGCGGGAGGTGTCCAAGCGCATAAACCAGCAGTCCCTGCCCGATGACTTGGCTGCAAACGGCCAGTGCAACCAGGGCGGTCCAATTGTCGGGAAGGATTTGCTCACCGGCGGCAAGCGCAGCCGGAAGCAGCATTGCCGCGCCGAACAGGCTGGCGATGAACAGCAGCGGCATCGGCTGGAGTCCGCCCCGCGTGCGTTCGACGAGGATGAGGTAGCCGGTGTAGAGCAGCCCGGCGAGCACGGCGAGCAGGTCGCCGCGCAAATTGGCCGCGGAAAGTTCCGCGCTCCCCCACATCAGCAGCCCGCAACCGGCCGCGGCCAGCGTCAAGGCGGCCGCCTGCAGCACCGAGGGCCATTTCCGGACCAGCCACAACCCCCACGCGGCGAAGAAGAAACTGCTGATATTGCCGAACAGGGTGGCGTTGCCGAGCTTGGTCAGAAGGATCCCCGCGTGCCAGGCCGCAAGGTCGGCAGCGAAGAAAAAGGCAGCGCCGGCAATGGCGAGGGTCACCGTCCGCTTCGGCCACTGGACGGGCTGACGAAACATCCATGCGATCGCCCACAAAAAGGGCAGAGCGAGCGCCAGCCGCCAGAATCCGGCAGCGACCGGGCCGACGCCGCTGTTCCTCACCAGGAACGGGCCCGTGGCGAGCGCTACATTGCCGACAAGCAGGGCAATGAAGGCAAGCGATGTTGGTTTTTGCTGGGCCACCAGTTGCCCGTAAGCGCATTTGCCCGCCCGCGGAAGCGACAAGCAGCAGCTAAGTCGATAAGGCTGGCTTATCGAAAAGCCCGGGAAACTTCCTTGGGCCGGTTTTAATATGCAACTATTGGCGGCGCAGTTCCGGCGCGGCCGGCTTAGCAAGGAAGTTCGCATGTCCCCATTGTTCGATCCCATCCAGCTTGGCGGGATTTCCAGTCCCAACCGCATCCTGATGGCGCCGTTGACTCGCGCACGAGCAAGCCGCGAAGCGGTGCCGACCCCGGTCATGGCCGAATATTATGCGCAGCGTGCCAAGGCCGGGCTGATCATCAGCGAAGCCACCGGGATCAGCCGGATCGGCCTCGGCTGGCCATATGCGCCGGGGCTTTGGAGCGACGCACAAGTCGAAGGCTGGAAGCCGGTCGTCGGAGCCGTGCACAAGGCCGGCGGGCGGATCGTCGCGCAACTGTGGCACATGGGCCGGCTGGTCCACCCCAGCGTCGGGCAAGGTCAGCCGGTCAGCGCTTCGGCAACTACGGCTCCTTCCTATGCCCACACCTATGAGGGAAAGCAGGATTATGTTGAAGCTCGGACGCTGACCTACGACGAGATCAAGCTCACGCTCGACGACTATGCGCGCGCTGCCCGTAATGCGATCCGTGCCGGGTTTGATGGCGTGCAGATCCACGGCGCCAATGGCTATCTTATCGACCAGTTCCTGCGCGACGGCACCAACTTGCGGACCGATGATTATGGCGGACCGATCGCCAATCGCCTGCGCTTCATGCGCGAGGTTGTCGAAGCCGTTACCGCCGAAATTGGTACCAACCGGACCGGCATCCGCCTTTCCCCGATCGGCGAGGCGCAGGGCTGTAACGACAGTGACAACCACGCGCTGTTCACTGCCGCCGCCGCCGAACTGGAGCGGCTTGGCGTACCATGGCTGGAGCTGCGCGAGCCCGGCCCGGATTCGACGTTCCGGGCAACCGATGAAGCTCCCGTCAGTCCGAAGATCCGGCAGGTCTATTCCGGAAAGCTGGTGCTCAACAGCGACTATGATGGACACAGCGCGCAGTCGCGGCTTGCGGAAGGCATCGCCGACGCGATCAGCTTCGGCCGCCCGTTCATCGCCAATCCAGACCTGGTCGACCGGATCCAGGGCGGTCATGGCCTTAACGGCTGGGATGTCGCCACCTTCTACACGCAAGGCCGCGAAGGCTACACAGACTATCCGCTGCTTAGGGAACAGGAAGCCGCCTGACCGGTTCGAGTCCCCACCAAGGAGGGACATTGGCGATGAGGAAGGACATGATGGCGGGCGCGGCGGCTGCGGTCGGCGCGGCGCTGCTCGGCGGGGCCTATTATTTATTCCGTGAAAAGCAGACGCCGGAGCCCGACTATCGCACGCTGTTGACTGACGGCGACTATCAGCTTCGCGACTATCCGGCGATGGTCGTCGCCGAGACGGTGGTGCACGGCCCGCGCCGCGACGCGCTAAGCCAGGGTTTCCGGATCCTCGCCGACTATATTTTCGCCAAGTCGCGCGGCGGACAGAAGCTGCCGATGACCGTCCCCGTCATCCAGGACGGGGGCGACCCGATGGCCAGCGACCCCCCGTTGTTCAATGATGCCCTTGAAGGGGCGTGGCGAACGCGCTTCGTAATGCTGCGCGACCGGGCCGAGCTTCCCCAGCCGCCCGATGGAGTGGAACTGGTCAAAGTGCCTGCGCGCAAGATCGCGGTGGTGAGCTTTGCCGGCCGCGGCGGTGACAAATTGCTCGCGGACCAGGAAGACCGGCTCCGCGGATGGCTGGCGCGCAACGGTGAAAAGAGTGACGGCGAACCGGAATATGCTTTCTACAACAGCCCGATGATCCCTGGCCCACTGCGCCGCAACGAGGTTTGGCTACCAATCGGCTAGGTCGGTTCGACCTTCAGGAATCCGGCCGGGGTCGGCTTGAGCAGGTTCCGGCTGGGAACTTCGCCGCTCAGCCAGCCCGCCCAATCGGCAGGATCGAGCAGGACGATCTGCCGCGAATGAAGCGGTGCGACATCGGGTCCCGGCTCGGCAGTCAAAAGGGTGAATGCCGCGCCCACCCCGGGCGATTCGCGTGTAATCCCGGCAATGCCGAGCAAGGTCCCGGTAGTCGGAGTGAACAGCCAGCGATCCTTGCGCTTCTGCTTGGGGTCGGCCGGCGTCGTGTACTCATAAAAACCGTCGGCAACGACGAGGCAGCGGTTCTGCGGGAAGTTTCGTCCTTCGGATCGCAAGTTGTAGAGCGGCTTGCCGTAGCTTGATGGCCAGCTCCACCGCCGCTCGACCAGCGCATAGCCATCGCCCGCCGCTTGGACGATCGGCGCGCGGTCGGTGATTCTAACGTCGCGCAGTTCCAGGTTGGGGGCACCTTCAGGAAAGCTTAGCTGGAACCCTTGTTCGGCGAACAATTGGCGGATCGCATCCGTGCCCCTGTGCAGTCGGTAGAGGTTGCACATCGGCGAAGCCCTGGCGCGCCTAGAAGCGCGACTTAAGGGCCAGCAGCGCAAGCGCCGCATCCGCCGCACCGCCGCCCTTATTGGCCTGTTTCGGATCGGCGCGGAAGATGGCCTGCGCTTCATTCTCAACGGTCAGGATGCCGTTGCCCACGGCTAGCCCATCGAGCGTCAGCGCCATGAGGCCCCGGGCGCTCTCGCCCGCGACGATTTCGAAGTGCCAGGTCTCGCCGCGGATCACTACGCCAAGGGCGACATAGGCATCGAACTTGCCGCTTTCCGCCGCGAGCGCGATCGCCCCGGGCAGTTCCAGCGCTCCCGGCACGGTCAGCGTTTCGTGGCTGTGCCCGGCCTGGTCGAGCGCGGCGCGGGCGCCGGCAAGCAGCATGTCGTTCAAATGGCCGTAAAAGCGGGCCTCGGCGATCAGCACATGGGCCATTATTGCTCCGTCCCGGCGATGCAGCGTTCCTCGACGATGGCCAGCCCATAGGCGCTGAGTCCGACCGGCGAATGACGCGTGTTGGTCAACAGAATCATGTCATGGATGCCAAGTGCGGCAAGGATCTGCGCCCCGACGCCATAGCTTCGCAGCGCGGGACCGGTCTCTGCCGGCTTGCCCGACCGCAGGTCGGTGACCAGGCTGAGCGAGCCCTGTGCCGCCGCGTGCAGCGCGACGACCACGCCCGCGCCCTCGGCCTCGATCATCCGCATCGCCCCGTGCAACAGCCCGGCGCGCGGACCGGCTTCACCGAGCAGGTCGGCGAACAGGTCGATGCTATGCATCCGCACCAGGGTCGGCCGGTCGGGCGCAATCGATCCATGGACCAACGCCAGCTGCTCCTCGCCGCTCGCCTTGTCGCGAAACACCTGGGCGGTCCAGTCGGCGCCCGACCCGGAGGTGAAGCGGGTCTGGGCAACCCGTTCAACCATATGATCCTTCTTCAGCCGATAGGCGATGAGGTCGCGAATGGTGCCGATCTTCAGTCCATGGACCTTGGCGAAGGCCATCAGGTCGTCGAGCCGGGCCATGGTTCCGTCTTCGCGCATGATCTCGCAAATGACCCCGCTGGGGTTAAGGCCGGCGAGGCGGGCGACATCGACCGCCGCTTCGGTATGCCCGGCCCGGACCAGCACCCCCCCGGGTCGCGCCACCAGCGGGAAGACATGGCCCGGCGACACCAGCGCGTCCGGCCCGTTGGCGGCGTCAATCGCCACCGCGACCGTCCGCGCCCGGTCGGCGGCGGAAATTCCGGTCGTCACCCCCTCGCGCGCCTCGATCGACACGGTGAAGGCGGTTTCCATCCGCGTCCCATTGCGCCGCGCCATCGGCTCCAGCCCGAGCGCGTCGACCCGCTCCTTGCCGAGTGCAAGGCAGATCAGCCCGCGGCCGTGGCGAGCCATGAAATTGATCGCGTCCGGGGTGGCCATCTGTGCCGGGATAACCAAGTCGCCCTCATTCTCCCGGTCGTCATCATCGACCAGGATGAACATACGGCCGTTGCGGGCCTCGTGGATGATGGCCTCGGCGCCCACCAGCACATCCTGAACTCCGCCATCAATCAGCTTTTCGAGCCGGACCAGCGTGTCGGCGGTCGGGTTCCAGTCCGGTGCGCCGAGCTTGCGCAAGCTGTTGGGATGGAGGCCGGCAGCGCGCGCCAGCCCGCTCCGGCTGGCTTCGCCACTGTCGACCAGCGCGGAGAGTTTTTCGATGAGGGTCGTAGACATTTGGCGCCGCTATCACATGGTAATGTGATTGCAAAGCGCCGTTAATCACATTGCATTTAATCAAACAGGCTGGAAACGCTGCTTTCATCGGCGATGCGGTGGATCGCCTCGCCGAACAATGGGGCGATCGTTAGGCGGCGGAGCTTGGTCGATCCGTCGAGCCCTTCGCGAAAGATCGAATCGGTGACCACCAGTTCGGTCAGCACGCTTGCGGTGACCCGCGCCTGCGCGCCACCCGAAAGGACCCCGTGGCTGCAATAGGCGACGACCTCGGTTGCGCCCTGCTCCTTGAGCGCGGCGGCGGCATTGCAAAGCGTGCCCGCCGAATCGACAATATCGTCAACCAGCACACAGCAATGGCCTTCAACGTCACCGATGATGTTCATCACTTCGGACTCGCCGGCACGTTCGCGACGCTTGTCGACGATCGCGAGCGGCGCATTGTCGAGCCGCTTGGCCAGGCTGCGCGCCCGAACCACCCCGCCGACGTCCGGCGACACGACCATCAATCTCTTGTTCGAATAGCGCGCCTGGATATCGGCGGCCATCACCGGCGCCGCCCAGAGGTTGTCGGTCGGAATGTCGAAGAAGCCCTGGATCTGCCCGGCGTGCAGATCCATCGTCAGCACCCGGTCGGCGCCGGCCTTGGTGATGAGGTTGGCCACCAGTTTGGCCGAAATCGGGGTACGCGGCCCCGGCTTCCGATCCTGCCGGGCGTAACCGAAATAGGGAATGACGGCGGTGATTCGCTTGGCCGACGCGCGTTTCAGCGCATCGATGCAAATCAGCAGCTCCATCAGATTGTCGTTGGTAGGGAAGCTGGTCGACTGGACCACGAATACGTCTTCGCCCCGGACATTCTCCTGGATTTCGACGAAAACCTCTTCGTCGGCGAAGCGGCGAACGCTGGCCTGGGTCAGCGGCAATTCCAGATAATCGGCAATGGCTTTCGCCAGTGGCAAGTTGCTGTTCCCGGCGAGCAATTTCATTGTGATGATCCTGTATCGCTGACCCCGTAGCCGCCCCTTAGAAAGGGCAGCGGGCAAGGGCAAGGTTGCGGCGCCAGACAGCCGCGTTAAAGCGATGGCTGTGACCAACCGGCTGCGCATCGCCCTAATCCAGTCGAACCAGCGGGTCGGCGACCTCGCCGGCAACGCGGCGGCGATGCTCGAATGGCGCGCCCGCGCGACCGCGGAGGGCGCCGAGCTGGTCATGTTCCCCGAACTGCAGCTGACCGGCTACCCGCCCGAGGACCTGATGCTGAAGCCCGAATTCGTACGGCAGGCGATAGATTGGGCCACGCGGCTCGCCGATGCGACCGCCGACGGGGGCCCGGCGCTTCTTTTCGGCGCGATCGTCGCCGAACATGGCATCAATTATAACGCCATGCTGCTTGCGGAAGGCGGCAAGGTCATCGGCCGGACGCTGAAACATGAACTGCCAAACTATGGCACGTTCGACGAAAAACGGGTGTTTGGTCATGGCCCGCTGCCTGAACCGCTCGAGTTTCGCGGCGTGCGGATCGGCGTCCCCATTTGCGAGGACATCTGGCAGGAAAAGGTCTGCGCGCATCTCGCACGCCAGGGCGCCGCGCTTCTGCTGGTGCCAAACGGCAGCCCATATGAAATCGACAAGGACGAACTGCGCCAGCGGCTGGTGCGGGAGCGGGTGGTCGAAACCGGATTGCCGCTAGCCTATCTCAACCGCGTAGGCGGGCAGGATGAGCTGGTCTTCGACGGATCGAGCTTCGTGACCAACGACGACGGAACGATCGCTTTGCAGGCGGTCGATTTCGACGAGGTCATGCTGCTGACCGATTGGGCCGACACGCCTAACGGTTGGCGCTGTGAAGCGGGACCCAAGGAGGAGCTCTCGCCGTTCCCCGAGGATATGTACCGAGCGATGATCGTCGCGCTTCGGGATTATGTCGGTGCCAATGGTTTTCCCGGGGTGATCCTCGGCCTGTCCGGCGGAATCGACAGCGCGCTGTCGGCGGCGGTCGCAGTCGATGCGCTCGGCGCGGACAGGGTTTGGTGCGTGATGATGCCATCGCGCTTTACCAGTCCTGACAGTCTTGAAGATGCGGCCGAATGCGCGCGATTGCTCGGGGTGCGCCACGACATCGTCCCCATCGGGTCGGGTGTCGATGCAATGGACAAGATGTTGCCGGGCATCAACGGGCTGGCGGCCGAGAATATCCAGTCGCGGCTCCGCATGGTTACGCTGATGGCCTTGAGCAATGCCCATGGACACATGCTGCTGACGACCGGCAACAAGAGCGAGATGAGCGTCGGCTATGCCACGCTCTATGGCGATATGGCGGGCGGATATTCGGTGCTGAAGGACGCCTACAAGACGACCTGCTTCACCCTGTCGCGCTGGCGTAACGCCCACCGGCCCATTGGCGCTCTGGGCCCCGATGGCCCGGTCATGCCGCAGCGCGTGATAACCAAGCCGCCGACCGCAGAGCTTCGGGAGGATCAGAAGGACGAGGATAGCCTGCCGCCCTATGCCCTGCTCGACCGGATCCTCGAGGCGCTGGTCGACCGTGAATTGTCCGTGCGCGAAACGGTCGCCGCGACCGGCGCCGACCCTGCGGTAGTCGCGGACATCGAACGCAAGCTTCTTCGCGCCGAATATAAGCGCCGCCAGGCCCCGCCGGGGGTGAAGCTGACCAGCCGGAACTTCGGCCGCGACCGTCGGTATCCGATCACCAACGCCTTCCACACCCATTGAGGATTGAATTGATGCGCATGACTGCCCTCATCGCCCTGCTGCTTGCGGGCTGCGCCGCCGAGCCAGCGAGCGGGCCGACCAATGACGCCGCCGCCAATGATGCGGCCGAAGCGGCGGCAGCCCCGGCCGAAGTTCCCGCGCTCGACGGAAGCTGGGCCGTCACCGCATCCAGCGTCGGGCCCGCCGCCCAGAGTCTGGGCATGACCGCCGCCTTCGCCAACGGCACCGCGACCTTCTCGGTCGGCTGCTTGCGCCGCGCCTGGTCCTACAACCAGCAGCGCAACAGCGTGGCCTTCACGCCCTCGCCGGGCGGAAGCAGCAACTGCGGCGGAACGCCGAGCGCCGACGCGGAATTCGTTTTTGCCCAGCTTGGCGATATGAACATCGCGGTGTTCGCGAACGAAGGCAGGCAGGCCAATTTGTCGGGGACAAGCGGGACTATCACGCTGGAACGGCGCTAGCCTTGGCGGCGCGGCGGCGGTAGGGCCGGGCGATGACCGTCGTCACCCGCTTCGCGCCCTCGCCGACCGGCCGCCTTCACGTCGGCAACATCCGGACAGCGCTTCACAACGCGCTATTCTCCCTCCGCCATGGCGGGCGCTTCCTGCTGCGCATCGACGACACCGACCGCGAACGGTCGCGCGAGGAATATGTCGCCGCGATTGTCGAGGATCTCGACTGGCTTGGCCTCAAGAATGACGCCATGGTGCGCCAATCGGAGCGGTTCCCGCTCTATGAGCGGGAATTTGAGCGGCTGCGCGCGGGAGGCCGTGTCTATGCCTGTTACGAAACGCCGGAGGAGTTGGAGCTGCGCCGCAAGGTGTTGCTGGGACGGGGGCTCCCGCCGGTTTATGAGCGCAAGCCCGAGGGGTCGCCGGCTCCTGAAGGCGTGCCCCCCCATTGGCGCTTCAAGCTCGATCACGGATCTCTGATCGTCTGGGACGACCTCGTCCGCGGTCGGCAGCAGTTTGATCCGAAGCTGATCAGCGATCCGGTCATTCGCCGGGCCGATGGCAGCTGGCTTTACCTCTTGCCCAGTGTAATCGACGACATTGACCTCGGCATCTCCCATATCGTCCGCGGCGAAGACCATGTGTCCAACAGTGCGGTCCAATTGCAGATGTTCGCCGCGCTCGGGGCCGAAGCGCCGGCCTTTGCCCATGAGGCGCTGCTGGTCGCCGCCGAGGGCAAATTATCGAAGCGGCTTGGCTCCACCGGGATCGATGCGATGCGCGATTCCGGGCTGGAGCCGATGGCGCTGCTTTCGCTGCTGGCGCGGCTCGGGACATCGCAACCGGTCGAGGCGCACCACGGGCTGCACGAACTGGCCGAGGGGTTTGACTTCGGTACCTTCGGACGCGCGCCCGCCCATTTCGATCTCGCGGAGGTCGAACAACTCAACGCGCGGTTGCTTCATCAGACGGATTATGCCGCGGTAGCAGACCGGCTGCCCGCCGAAATCGACGAACCCCAATGGATGGCTCTGCGAGGAAATCTCGCCCGGCTGGACGAGGCCAGGGACTGGGTGCCGGTGATCCATGGGGAAATCGAGACTGCTGAAGTCGTGCCAGACGACAAGGGATTGCTGGCCGAAGCGGCTGACGTCGCGGCGTCGCTCGACTGGTCCGGCGACCCTTGGCACGAGCTGACCGACGCGCTCAAGGCTTCGACGGGCCGCAAGGGTCGCATGCTGTTCCTTCCCCTCCGCGTCGCGCTGACCGGTCGGGGTTCCGGCCCGGAGATGGCGCCGCTGGTCAAGCTGATCGGCCAAGACCGGGCCGTTGCGCGGTTGCACGCCGCGTCGCACTAGCGTCCGACTCTACCATTCTTCCTGCTTGCATTAGGCATGTAATGATGTAACATTACGGTCTCCAAGGCAGGAGATTTGTCATGCTCGCTTATGCCGACACCCAGCGCCGTACCGCCGCCCGCGGAGGCTCCCCCACCAGTCTTGTCCTCATCCTTGTCGGCCATGCGGTCGTGATCGGCGCGGTGTTGAGCGCCAAGATGGAATTGGTTCCGGGCGGCGACCCCTTCGTACCGACCGAGATCGTCAACGTCCCGCTGCCGGCTCCGCCGATCCCGCCGGAGCCGCCGGCCCAGCCGCCCCGCTCCACCGACAGCAGAATCGACACGCCCAGTGTGGAAGTGCCGATCCCCAAGTTGCCGCCTGCCCTTCCGCTCGACCTCGGCCCGCCCGCCGACAGCTCCAGCACCATCGTCGGCAACGCGAACGACGGACCGACCATTCCGCTCGATGTGCCGCGCGGCGATCCTGTCCGCATTGCCGCCCGCTTCGCAACGCCGGCCGATTCCGTTCGCCCTCCATATCCGGCGGCGAAGTTGCGGGCCGAAGAAGAAGCGGTGCTGCGGCTCCGGTTGGTGATCGACCCGCGCGGCCGTGTTATTTCCGTCGATCCGGTCGGTAGGGCCGATCCGGCCTTCCTGGAATCTGCCCGTCGGCACATCATCCGCCACTGGCGCTACAAGCCGGCGACCGAGGGTGGTGCATCCGTCGCCTCCTCCGTCACCATCACCCTGAGCTTCCGGCTGGACGACGCCTGAAGCCCCGCATGACCTCTCTTCGGGGGCTGGTCCTTTACGGTTCGGCCCCCTATCTTTTCCGGGCCATGGCCATCTTTCCTCCGACTTCCAGCCCACGCGTCGCGCTCGCCGACCTGCGGGCATTTCTTGGACAGCGCAGCCGCGAGCAGATCATCGGCGCGGCGTTATCGGTGCTGGTCACGGCGATCATCGTCATCATTTTCTTCGTC
Source organism: Sphingomonas xanthus (assembly GCF_007998985.1). Lineage (GTDB taxonomy): Bacteria > Pseudomonadota > Alphaproteobacteria > Sphingomonadales > Sphingomonadaceae > Sphingomicrobium > Sphingomicrobium xanthum. Next base: position 1,224,778 of record NZ_CP041659.1, on the reverse strand, counting down.
GATTCGAAGATCAACACGGCCCCGTCCCCGACCATTGTCTGGGTCGAGAATTACGGGCCGGAGCGGACCGATGCCGAGATCATCGCCGAGCAGAAGGTCGCGTCGGAGCGAAGGCGCAAGGCGGAGGAGGCGCGGCGCCAGGAATTCCAGAAGCTAGAGAAGCAGCTTGGCATCGAGTGACGCGAGGTACATGGCCGAGGCGGCGCGGCTCGGCGAATCCGCTCGCGGCCGGACTGGTGCAAATCCCAATGTCGGCTGCCTGATCGTCAGGGACGATGCGATCGTCGGCCGGGGCGCCACCGCGACCGGCGGACGCCCCCATGCCGAGGCCGTTGCGCTGGCCGACGCCGGCCCCGCGGCGCGGGACGCCACACTTTTCACCACGCTGGAGCCCTGCGCCCACCGCAGTGAACGCGGGCCGACCTGCGCAAGGCTGATTGCCGAAGCCCGAGTCGCCAGGGTGGTGATCGCGCTCAAAGACCCCGATCCGCGCACCAATGGCGCGGGGATCGCCATGCTCCGCGATGCCGGGGTCACGGTGAAGACCGGGATCGGCAAGCGCGGCGCCGGGCAAAGCCTGTCGGGCTATCTGACCCGGCTTCGGCTCGGTCGACCGCGGGTGACCCTAAAGCTCGCCTTGTCGATCGATGGCAAGATTGCGCTGCCGTCAGGAGAGAGCAAGTGGATCACCGGCGAGGATGCCCGCGCCCACGTCCATCTGGAACGGTCGCACAGCGACATGATCCTGGTCGGTCGCGGCACCTTCCTGGCCGACCAGCCGAAACTGGACGTTCGATTACCGGGACTCGAACAATGGTCGCCCCGCCGCGCCCTGCTCACCCGCGGTGGGCCGGTCGAAGGCTGGGAAATCCTTTCTTCTCCGCTAGATGTGCATCGGCTTCATGACGTCAACGATCTGCTGGTCGAGGGCGGATCGGCCACCGCCACGGCGTTCCTCGCCGCCGACCTGGTCGACCGTATCTTGATCTACCGCGCGCCGATCCTGGTCGGCGAAGGCAAATCGAGCTTCGGCTATATCGGTCTCGATGCAATCGCCGACTCTCATGGCCGGTGGCGCATCGGCGACGGGGCGCGGCTTGGCATCGACCGGCTCGAGGTCTACGAGCGCGTCCGCGACTGAAGGACGAGGCCCATGTTCACCGGAATCATTACCGACGTCGGCTCCGTTCGAAGCGCCCAGCAGCGCGACGACCTGCGGCTCGTCATCGGCTGTTCCTATGACCTTGACGGCGTCGACCTCGGCGCCTCGATTGCCTGTTCGGGTGCCTGCCTGACGGTGGTGGACAAGGGGCCCGACTGGTTTGCGGTGGATGTCAGCCGCGAAACCGTCCGACGCACCGCGCCCGGCTTGTGGCAGGAGGGCGCCCGGCTCAATCTGGAACGGGCGCTGCGGGTCGGCGACGAACTTGGCGGTCATATCGTCACCGGCCATGTCGACGCCATCGCCACCGTCGCCTCGGTCGATGAAGTTGGCGGTAGCCTGGATATTTCGGTCGATGCGCCGCGCGACCTTGGCGCGGCGATCGCGCCAAAGGGATCGCTCGCGCTCGACGGCGTGTCCCTCACCGTCAACCAGGTCGAGGACCGGGGCGATTCGACCCGCTTTACCGTCAACCTCATTCCCCATACCGCGGATCACACGACCCTCGGCGGGATCGTGGTCGGACGGCAGCTGAACCTTGAGATCGATATATTGGCCCGCTACCTTAGGCGAATGGCCGAGGCCGGCGGCCGCTAGAGGCCTTGCGTCCGGCGCCTGCGCCCCGTATAGGCGCCCCCGCTTTCCAGATCATTGGAATTCCGAACCGCCCGGCCAGTTAGGGCTGCCGTGGCAGTTCGATAACGTCGCGTCTGTTGACGCAACAAGGAGACGAAAATGCCCAAGCTCAAGACCAAGAGCGGCGTCAAGAAGCGCTTCAAGCTAACGGCCACGGGCAAGATCAAGCATGGTGTCGCGGGCAAGCGCCACCGTCTGATCAGCCATAACGCCAAATATATTCGTCAGAACCGCGGCACCGAAGTGCTTGCCGACGCCGATACGGCGCGCGTCAAGCTCTGGGCCCCCTACGGCCTCAATTAAGGGAGCTAGCGAGATATGGCACGCGTCAAGAGGGGTGTAACCACCCGCTCCAAGCACAAGCGGATCCTGGACAATGCGAAGGGCTATTATGGCCGTCGCAAGAACACCATCCGCATCGCCCGCCAGGCCGTCGAAAAGGCCGGGCAGTACGCTTATCGCGACCGCAAGGTGAAGAAGCGCAGCTTCCGCGCCCTGTGGATCCAGCGCATCAACGCCGCGGTTCGCGCCGAAGGACTGACCTATGGCCAGTTCATCCACGCGCTGAAGCTGGCGAACATCGATCTCGACCGGAAGGTCCTGGCCGACATTGCTATGCACGAGGCGGAAACCTTCTCGGCGATCATCGCCCAGGCGAAGGCCGCGCTGCCCAAGGCAGCCGCCTAAACTTCGTCGGTTTCGAAACGCAGGAGGGCGTCGGGAGCGATCCCGGCGCCTTTTTGCTGCGCCCCGCCCTTGCTTAGTCGATCATCTCATATGCGGGCAGCGTCAGAAACTCCTCGAACTCGGGCGCTGTCGCCAGTTCGTGCAACAGGAGTGCGGCCGGGCGAAGATTGGGCCCGTCGCCCAAGTTCCGAAGCTCGTCGGCCAACCACTCTTCAAACAGGTCGCGGCTGAACCGGCGATCATGGTCGATCAGCGCTTCGTAGCGCAGCCATTGCCATAGCTGCGCGCGACAGATCTCCGCGGTCGCGGCGTCCTCCATCAAATTATAGAGCGGGACCGCGCCCCGGCCGCCGAGCCAGGCAGCGATATACTGCACCGCGACGCGGATATTCTCGCGGACGCCCGCCTCGGTCCGCTCCCCCGCATGAAGCGTCAGCATCGCGTCGCGGCCGGGAATGTCGCCAGGCACCGTCGACAACTGATTAGCCCCGCTCATCGAAGCGAAGGCGTCCATCGCCACTTGCACGAGCGCCGGATGCGCCACCCAGGTGCCGTCATGGCCGTTGCCGACTTCGCGCAGCTTGTCGGCCCGGACCATGGCCATCGCCCGCCTGTTGGCGTCCTCGTCGCCCTTGACCGGGATGGCGGCCGACATCCCGCCCATCGCGAAGGCGCCGCGCCGGTGGCACGTTGCGATGAGGCGGAGCGAATAGGCGGCGAGGAAGGCCTTATCCATGGTCATCGCCGAGCGATCCGGGGTTAGTCGGTCGGGCGAACGGCCCAGCCGCTTGATGAAGCTGAAGATATAATCCCAGCGGCCGCAGTTGAGACCGACGACATTTTCCCGCAGGGCGTAGAGTATTTCGTCCATCTCGAAAGCGGCGGGAATGGTTTCGATCAGGACCGTTGCCTTGATAGTCCCGCGTTCGAGGCCAAGCCATTCTTCGCTAAAGGCGAAAACATCGCTCCACAGTTCGGCTTCGTGCCGGCCTTCCAGCTTGGGCAGATAGAAATAGGGCCCGGAGCCAGCGGCGAGCGCATTGGCGGCGCAGTGCCAAAGGTACATCCCGAAATCGAACAGCGCGCCCGAAACGGGCAATCCCTGCGCGGTGACATGGCGTTCGATAAGGTGCCAGCCGCGCGGTCGCACGATCAGGACCGCGGGATCTTCGCCCAAGGCATAATATTTTCCGGAATCGGGGTCGGTATGGTCGAGCTTGCCGAGCCAACGGTTGCGCAGGTTGACCTGGCCCTCGACCAGTTCTTTCCACATCGGCGCCGTGGCGTCCTCGAAGTCGGCCATGAAGATCTTGGCGCCGGAGTTGAGCGCGTTGATCACCATCTTGGCGTTGGTTGGGCCGGTGATCTCGACCCGCCGATCGACGAGGTCGTCGGGGATGGGTCCGATTTTCCAGTCCGCTTCGCGAATGTGTCGCGTCTCTGCTGGAAAATCCGGCATTTCTCCAGCGTCAAACCGTTGTTGCCGCTCGATCCGCGCCGCGAGCAGGTCGAGGCGCCGCGCGTCAAACCGTTCGTGAAGTGCGGCGACGAAGCCGAGCGCGCCTTCGGTCAAAATCTCCTTGGCCCCGTCGACCGCGCAAGGCACGGCGACCGCCATCGTTCGATCGAGCAGCATAGTCATACGCGAATCTGTTCCTGCGTAATGACGTAACGCTTGGTCGCACATAACCGGTCGCGGAACGACAGGCGGGTCCATTCGGTTCGCGCGCGCTCAAGGTTCGCAAAGGGGCCAGAGACCTCCTCCGTTCCCATCGTGATTTCGTCGAACCGGCAGTCCCGGTAGTCACCGCCAACGATCCAATAACGTTGTCCCATGGTCATGCCCCTCATTGTGCCGCCGCGAACTGCGCGGCCTCCGTTGATTCGCCGAGCGCCACCGTCGAGGCCCGGCCGGCAGAAATGGCGGTGGCGATGGCGTCGAAATAGCCGGTCCCGACCTCACGCTGGTGGCGGGTCGCCGTATATCCTGCGGCTTCGCTGGCGAATTCGGCTTGCTGGAGCCGCGAATAGGCCGTCATGCCCTCGTCGCGATATCCCGATGCGAGTTCGAACATGCCGTGGTTGAGGCTGTGAAATCCGGCCAGGGTCACGAACTGGAACTTATATCCCATCGCGCCGAGCTCACGCTGGAACTTGGCGATCGTCGCCTCATCGAGCTTCGCCCGCCAGTTGAAGCTGGGCGAGCAATTATAGGCCAGCAGCTTGCCTGGGTATCTTGCGTGCACGGCCTCCGCGAAGGCGCGCGCATCGTCGAGATTGGGATGGCTGGTTTCCCACCACAGCAGGTCCGCATGCTCGGCGAAAGCGAGGCCTCGCGCGATGCAATGGGCGAGTCCGGTGCCTTCCTTGAGGCGGAAGAAGCCTTCCGGTGTCCGCCCCCCGCTCAGGAATTGCCGGTCCCTCTCGTCGATATCGCTGGTAATCAGCTTGGCGCTTTCGGCATCGGTCCGCGCGATCAGCAGCGACGGGACGCCCATCACGTCGGCAGCAAGCCGAGCCGCGTCGAGGTTGCGGACAGCGGCCTGGGTCGGAATAAGCACCTTGCCGCCAAGGTGGCCGCACTTCTTCTCCGAAGCGAGCTGGTCCTCGAAATGGACCCCCGCGACCCCGGCCTCGATATAGGCCTTCATGATTTCGAAGCAGTTCAGCGGGCCGCCGAACCCGGCTTCCGCATCGGCGACGATCGGCGCGAACCAGTCGCGATCCGCGCCGCCTTCGGCGTGCTCGATCTGGTCGGCACGTTGCAGCGTGCGGTTGATCCGCCGGGCCAGTTCCGGGCCGGTGTTGGCGGGGTAAAGCGATTGGTCGGGGTACATCGCCCCGGCGGTGTTTGCGTCGGCGGCAGCCTGCCAGCCGCTCAGGTAGATAGCTTCGAGGCCAGCGCGGACCATCTGCATCGCCTGATTACCGGTAACGGCGCCGAGGGCGCGCACCGGCTCGTCTTGCTTTAGCCGTTCCCACAGCTTGGTCGCCCCGCGACGCGCGAGGCTATGGTCGGGGACGAAGCTTCCGCGCAGCCGAGCGACATCGCCGGGTCCATAGGGGCGGGTAATTCCGCTGAACCGGCCCGGCGCGGCGGGCACTAACTGGTCAAAATTTTTCAAGGCCACTGCTCCGGCGTTTGTAGGGGGATCTTCAACAACCAAAGCATGAGCGGGCGAAATGGCTACGACAAAAAACGGGTGTTTGTCACAAATTTACTTGTATGACTTGTGGCTAATTGACAGAACATCGACATGTCGAACAAATTATTCCTTGGCCATCGTCTCCGCCGGCTGCGCCGGGATCATGAGTTAACGCAGACCGACATGGCATCGAGCCTGAGTATCTCGCCAAGCTATCTCAACCACCTGGAGCGCAATCAGCGGCCGGTGACCGCGGCGCTGCTCCTCAAGCTTGCGGAAAGCTATGACGTCGACATCCGCGCTTTTGCGGCTGACGGCGGCCATCGAACTGGCCCCGACGAACTGCGCGAGATTTTCTCCGATGTCCTCCTGCAGGACCTCGGCGTGCCGCGCTACGAATTGGCCGAGCTTGCGAACAATGCTCCATCGGTCGCTGACGCGATCGCCCGGCTTTACGCCGCGCTCAAGGAAGCGGGGCGCGAGGGCGGAGTTGCCGCCGGGGGCGACGCACGGGCGGTTGTAACGCCGGAGATTTGGGTGCGCGACTATATCCAGGCGCACCGAAACCATTACCCCAAGCTGGAAGAAGCATGCGAGACGCTCAGCGGCGCGCTGCGCGACCCGCTGTCGGTCGCCGAACCGCTGCGCCGCCGCCTGCGCGATGCCTGGGGGGTCAGCGCGCAGGTTGTGCCGCAGGCCGAGCTCGGCAATCTTAGCCAGTCCTTCGATCAGGATCGCCGCCAATTTCTGATGTCGAGCCAGCTCAAGGCCGAAAACCGCACTTTTGCGCTCGCCTACCAGCTGGCCCTGCTCGAGTTTGCCGGATTACTGGCTCAGATGGTCGGCGAAGCCGAGGCCCCGGACGAAGGGATCGCCCAGCTGCTGCACATGCATCTCGCCAACTATGCGGCCGGGGCGATCATGATGCCCTATGGCCGCTTCCTCGCCGCCTGCGAGACGTCCCGCTACGCGATTGACCGGCTGACCGGGGAGTTCGGCGCCAATGTCGAACAGGTGGCGCACCGCTTCACCACATTGAGCCGCCCAGGACAGCGCGGGGTCCCATTCTTCATGCTGCGCGTCGACCCGGCCGGGAATATTTCCAAACGCTATGCCGGCGACCAATTCCCGTTCAGCCGATTCGGCGGCACCTGCCCACGCTGGAACCTCCACGCCGCATTCCAGGCCGCGGGACAGGTGGTCACCCAACTGATCGAAACCCCCGACGGCCAAAAGTTCTTTACTGTGGCGCGGACCATCGAGCGACCGATCCGCACCGAGCTTGGGGCCGGGTTGCTGGCGATCGGGCTCGGCTGCCCGATCGACCATGCCAACAAGCTGCACTGCGCGGAAGGCTATGACCTCGACAAGGCGCCGGTGACCCCGGTGGGGCCGGCCTGCGCCATTTGCCCGAGGCTCGACTGCGGCTATCGCGCGACACCGCCGGCAGGGCGGCTGCTGGCGGTCGACAAGGACCGCAAGACCATTTCGCCCTATCCCTTCGTGGCCGGCTGACATCCCTTTGCTTTTTGCAGTGCAGCGCGGCTAAGGCGGCGGCATGGACCGCCAAGCCATTATCGACCGCATTTCCGCCGCTCCCGACCTCGGCCAGCTCGACTCCATCCGGGTCGAAACGCTGGGCAAGTCCGGAAGCATCACTGCCCTGCTTAAAAGCCTGGGCGGCATGGACGCCGACACCCGCACCGCCGAAGCGCCGAAAATCCATGCCCTGCGCGAGGCGGTGAGCGGTGCGATCGCCGAGCGCAAGGAAGCGTTGGAGGCGGCCGAACTCGACCGCCGACTGGCCACCGAGCGGGTCGACCTGTCACTGCCCGCGCCGGAACATCCTCGCGGGTCGATCCATCCGGTCAGCCAAGTGATGGACGAGCTTGCAGAGATTTTCGCCGATCTCGGCTTCGCGGTCGCCGAGGGACCCGAAATCGAGGACGATTGGCACAATTTCACCGCGCTCAATATTCCGGAGACCCACCCGGCCCGGGCGATGCACGACACCTTCTATGTCGCCGGCGAACAAGAGCGGCCGATGGTGCTTCGCACCCATACGTCGCCAGTCCAGATCCGCACGATGCAAAGCCAGCAGCCGCCGATCCGCGTCATCGCGCCGGGACGCGTTTATCGCAGCGATAGCGATGCCACCCACACGCCGATGTTCCACCAGATCGAAGGACTGGTGATCGACCGCAACATTACGATGGGCCACTTGAAGTGGACGCTCGAGACCTTCCTCAAGGCCTTTTTCGAGCGCGAGGATATCGTCCTTCGCCTGCGCCCGAGCTATTTCCCCTTCACCGAGCCTTCGGCGGAGGTCGACGTCGGCTGGTCGATGGAAAAGGGCCGCCGCGTGGTTGGCGGCAGCGAGGGCTGGATGGAAGTGCTGGGAAGCGGCATGGTTCATCCGCGTGTCATCGCCGCCTGCGGCCTCGACCCCGATGAATGGCAGGGCTTCGCCTTCGGCACCGGCGTCGACCGGCTGGCGATGCTCAAATATGGGATGGACGATCTGCGCGCCTTCTTTGATGGCGATCTCAGGTGGATGAAGCATTACGGCTTCCGCTTCCTCGACGTGCCCACGCTTTCCGGGGGAGTCGGCGCATGAAATTCTCGCTGTCGTGGCTCAAGGATCATCTCGACACCGACGCCGATGCGGCGGCGGTCGCCGAGACGCTCACCCGCATCGGGCTCGAGGTGGAAAGCGTCGACAATCCGGCTGAAGCGCTTCGGCCGTTCACCGTCGCCCGAGTCCTCACCGCCGAGCGCCATCCGCAGGCCGACAAGCTGCAGGTGCTGAGCGTCGACATCGGCGATGGCGAGCCGTTGCAGGTCGTCTGCGGAGCGCCCAACGCAAGGGCGGGGATGGTCGGCGTGTTCGGCGGTCCTGGCACTTATGTCCCGGGAAGCGACTTCACCCTCAAGAAAGCGGCTATCCGCGGCGTTGAATCCAACGGCATGATGTGCAGCGCCCGCGAGCTTCAGCTGGGGACGGATCATGACGGAATCATCGAACTGGCAGCCGACGCTCCGGTCGGCACCAGCTTCGCCGATTTCGCGGGGCTCGACGATCCCATTTTCGACATTTCGATCACCCCCAACCGGCAGGACTGCATGGGCGTCCGCGGGATCGCCCGCGACCTCGCGGCAACCGGACTGGGCGCCCTCAAGCCGCTAAAGGTGCCGGCGATCGAAGGGAGTTTCGACAACCCGGTCGCGATCCGAACCGACGACCCCGAAGGCTGCCCGGCGTTCTTCGGGCGCACCGTGCGCGGCATTTCCAATGGCGCTTCGCCCGACTGGATGCAGCGCCGCCTTGTGGCGGCCGGACAGCGGCCCATCTCGGCGCTGGTCGACATCACCAATTATGTCATGATCGATCTCGGCCGCCCGGCCCATGCCTACGACCTCAGCGAGCTGACCGGCGCGGTATCGGCTCGCCGCGCGCGCGAGGGCGAAACGGTACTTGCCCTCAACGGCAAACAGTATGAACTCGATTCCTCGATGACCGTCATCGCCGACGAAGCGCAGGTCCATGACATTGGCGGGATCATGGGCGGCGAACATTCAGGGGTCAGCGAGACAACCAGCGAAACGCTGCTCGAGATCGCCTATTTCACCCCCGAGAATATCGCCCGGACCGGCCAGAAGCTGCAGCTTACCAGCGATGCGCGCAGCCGGTTCGAGCGCGGTGTCGACCCGGCCTTCCTGGACGACGGACTGGCCGTGCTGACCGGGCTGGTCCTCGACATCTGTGGCGGCGAAGCAAGCCGAGTGACCCGCGCCGGCCAACTGCCGGTGACGCCGAAACGCATTGCGTTCGAGCCGTCCAAAGCCGCTTCGCTCGCGGGGATGGAGGTTGCGGAAGCGGAACAGCGCGCGATCCTCCAGCGGCTTGGCTTCGAGTTCGACGGCAAGGATGTGGTGGTTCCCAGCTGGCGGCGCGACATCGATGGCGGGGCCGACCTCGTCGAGGAAGTGACCCGGATCGTCGGCTTCGACGCCATTCCCTCGACCCCGCTGCCCCGTGCCAGCGGCGTGGCCCGGCCCACCGCCACGCGCGGTCAGCTGGCCGAACGGCGGGTTCGCCGCGCTGCCGCCGCGCGCGGGCTGGACGAGGCTATCACCTGGAGCTTCATCGCGGAGCGGGAAGCCGCGCTGTTCGGTGGGTCTGCCCATGCGCTGGCCAACCCGATCAGCGAAGAGATGAAGCATATGCGTCCCTCGCTGCTGCCTGGTCTGGTCGCGGCGGCGCGGCGCAATGCCGATCGCGGCGCGGCGAGCATCCGCCTGTTCGAGGTCGGTCGGCGCTATCAGGCCGACGGCGAGCGGCCCACCGTCGGCCTCCTCCTGGCCGGCGACAAGCGGCCGCGGGGATGGCAATCGGGCAAGGCCCGGCCGTTCAATGCATTCGATGCCAAGGCCGAAGCGCTCGCCCTCCTCGACGCCGCCGGCGCTCCCGTCGCCAGCCTCCAGCTGTCGATGGGCGCGGGCGATGCCTGGCACCCCGGCCGATCGGCCACGCTCGGCCTCGGCAAGAATATGCTGGCCGCCTTCGGCGAGCTCCACCCGCGGATTGCCAAGGCGCTCGACGCCCCGGTCGGGACCATGGCGGCGGAGATCTACCTGGATGCCATCCCCGCGCCGCGCAGCGCCGACCGGGCCCGACCGGCATTCAGCCCGCCATTGCTTCAGGCGGTGTCCCGCGACTTCGCCTTCCTCGTGCCCGAAAATCTTTCGGCCGACACGCTGATCCGTGCGGTGCGAGGCGCCGACAAGGTGGCGATCACCGACGCGCGGCTATTCGATCGCTATGAAGGCGAACAGGGATTGAGCCTGGCCGTCGAAGTCAGGCTTCAGCCGGGCGAGAAAAGCTTTACCGAGGCCGAGATCGCCGAAATCGGCAAGAAGGTCGTTGCCGCCGCCGAGAAGCTGGGGGCGCAGCTCAGGGGGTAAGCGCGTTGATCGCGGCGTGTACACGCGTCTCGATCTCTTCGCGCTTCAAACCTGCAGGAATGACTTCGCCGACCTTGAAGTGGGCGATACCGCTTTGCTTGACGAAACCGCGGCCCCATATGCGCCCGACATCGTGCGCGACCGGAACCACGGGCAAGCCGAGCGCACGATAGAGTCCCGCGAAGCCCGATTGCAGCGGAGGCGACTGGCCATAAGGTACGCGGGTCCCTTCCGGGAAGATGATCACCGGCCGGCCCCCGGCAATTGCCGCCTTCGCCTCGACCATCATCGCCCGGAGCGCGCTTGCGCCGGCATTGCGATCGACGCCGATCACCCCGTAGCGACGGGTGACCCAGCCGAACAAGGGGATCACGGTAAGTTCGCGCTTCATCACCACGACCGGGCTGCGCGCGAAATGGAGCGTGTCGACCGCTTCCATCATCGACTGGTGCTTGACCGCGATCAAATAAGCGCCCTCGGGAATTTTCCCGTCCCACAGGCTACGGATATTGAGCAGGTAGCGAACCAACCAGTGGTGATAGGCCGACCAGGCATGGACGACGGCTTGCACCGGCCGGTCGCCGATCGGCGACACGGCGATCACCGTCAACACATAGACTAAAGTCCCCGGATAGAAGAGCAGCGCAAACAGGATAGATCGAAGCAGGGCCATCAGATATCCAGCCATACGCTGACCCGCCGCAGCAGATACTTATTATATTCGCCGAACAGCGTCCGGAATGCCGGCTCCGTCCGCACCGCGTCGGCAATGATCGTCGTCGTTGGGGCGAATTGGCGGTTAAATTCGTAGCGGGCACGCCGCATGTGCCAATCACTGGTGACCAGCCGCAGGCTGTCATAGCCGCGCCGTTCCATCCACCGTTTCGCCTCTTCGGCGTTCGACCTGGTGTCGACTGATTCCGAGCCCAGGTCGACACAGCAGTCGAGCAGCTTACGGTCGAGGTCGAGGCGGGAAACCAGATCGCGCTTGCGAACTGAAGGATCGGCCCCTGCGATCAGCAGCCGCCGGCCCTTGCGGCTTTCAAGCAACCGCGCGGCATGTTCAATCCGGCCCTTGCCTCCGGTGATGACGATAATCGCGTCGACACGTGCGGCATCGTCCGCAGCCGGCTCCCCCAGGGTCACCGCATAAAGAGCAAAGCCCAGTCCGTAGAGGACGGCCAGAAATGCCAGCAGACGCGCGATCATAGTCTGTCGCGCAATGCCCTGAGCAGGGCCGACCTGGCAACCAGCGTCGCAAGTAGCGCGACGAGGATCGGCAGCATTGCCAGCAGCAGGGCATCGGCCCAACCGAGCGGCGGCTCCCCAACAATTGTCGCGGCAAGGCTGGCACCGCCCATGACTAGCGCAATGATCACTCCCGCAACCACGGCTCCGGCAAAACCGCCGACCAGCGCATCGACCGCGATCTGCCTGACGAACAGACGCGCGACCTGGCGGTCGGTGGCGCCGATGCCGTGCATCACGGCAATGGTCCCGCGATGCGTGTCGAGCGCGCCGCGCGCGGCCAACACCACTGCGGCGGCGCTGGCCAAGGCGATCAGGACAATCAGCCCCGCAGCAAGCATGGTCAGCCCATTGAGGGCCGCCAACATTGGGGCGAGGCTGTCGCGATGGGCGACGAAGCGGGCATTGGGAAGGGCCTTTTCGACCTGCCGGCCGATCGCCCCCGCGTCGCTGCCGGGCGCGAGGTCGACATCGATGATGGTCGGGACCGGAAGGTCGGCGGCTGCGGCGGCCGGCCCGAGCCATCGTTCAAGCGTTCGTCGCAGTTCTTGTTGCGGCACAGCCGTGGCGCGGATCACGCCCGGCTGTCCCCGCGCGACTGCGACGGCGGCAGAGGCCGAGGAGCGGCCGTCGATGATCTGGATCGAGTAGCGATGTTCGACGCCGCTGCGCACCACTCCTGCGGTGTTGGCAAGCGCAAGGCCGGCCGCACCTACCACCACCATGACAAAGGTCATGATGGCAATCAGCACGGGTACGGGCCCTCGTACGCCGCTTGACGGGATGAGCCGCTTTTCCGGCTCGGATACAGTAAGGAAATTCATGGCGCCCCCTGCGCGCCGCGTGGAGGATGGCGAAGCGCGCCTGTCGGATCGACCAGCAGGCCCTTTTCAAGACGGATCAATTGCGCGCCGGGAGTCGCGGCGATCAATCCGACATCGTGGGTGGCAACGATCACCGTTGTCCCCAGCCGGTTCATCGCCGTCAGCAGGTGCAGGATCCGCTGTGCCATGGCGGCATCGACGTTGCCGGTAGGTTCGTCGGCAATGACCAGTTCGGGACGGGCAATCACGGCTCTGGCAATCGCCACGCGCTGCTGTTCCCCGCCCGACAAGGTCGGCGGCCGGGCGCTGGCGCGGTCGGCAAGGCCGACCCAGGCCAGCATTTCCCGTACCGGACCCTCCACCTCGGCTTCCGAATAGCCGGCGATGCGCAGCGGCAAGGCAACATTGTCGAACGCCGACAGGTGGCGGATCAGCCGGAAGTCCTGAAAGACGACGCCAATTCGGCGCCGATAGCTAGGCAGCGCTTCGCGCGGCAACTCGCCCAATTCCTCGCCAAACAGCGACATGCGGCCTCGCGTCGGCCTCTGCGCCAGGTAAAGCAGCTTGAGGAGCGACGTCTTGCCCGCACCGGATGGGCCGGTCAGAAAATAAAATCCTCCCTCGGACAGGCGGAAGTCGAGATCGCACAGGACCTCGGCGCCCGTGCCGTAGCGCAGGCCAACGCGATCGAACTCGACGATACTCCCCGTCAAACTGCCTCCCTTCCCGTCGCAGCGGATGTGGCACGGGGCAGGCCGCCTTGCCAAGGCGGGAGCATTGCTGTTTATCCAAGTTAATTGTTTCGCAGGAGGCCCCGCCCCACATGATCCTGACCTGTCCCGCCTGCGCCACCAAATATGTGGTCAAAGATGACGCCGTTCCGCCCGGCGGGCGGCAGGTCCGTTGTGCGTCCTGCAAACACAGCTGGCACGTCGATCCTGAACCCGCTGCCGACGAGGAAAGCCAAGCCGTCCGGCCGTCGCAGGCGGCCGCGCCGATCCCCTCTGAGCCGCTTGCCGACACGGACCAGGATTATGTGCCGGTCGTTGCCCCGTCGGGCGATGTCGTGGCCGAGATCGCTGGGCCGGAGGAGGGGTTAGCCGAGAGCGAAACCCCCGAGGCGGCCGACCCGGAGTGGGGTCCAGCGGATGTGCAGTCTTCCGCCATGGGCGACTATGCTGACGGCGGATCCCCGGCTGAAGCTCCGCAGCCCGGCGCGTCCGAGGACGACTTTCAGATCTACGCGCCGATTCGCGACGAGTCCGAGCCGGGAAGGCGCCGCTGGCCGCTGCTCCTCGGCCTCCTCATCCTGATTGCGGCGGCTGCGGCTGCCTTTTGGCTGTTCGCCTCGCCCGAGTGGAAAGCGCGCGCGGGGATCGCCAAAGCTTCGGCGACGCCGCTGCAGTTGATGATCACCACCCGCGACCGGCAGATGCTGGAAAGCGGCAATGAACTGATCGCCATCAGCGGCCGGGTCATCAATCCGACCGATAGCCCGCAGGACGTGCCGCCGATCATGGCCGAACTGCGCGACGCTCGGACCAAGGCGATCGTTCACCGCTGGACGATTGCACCTCCCTCACGCGTGTTGGCGCCGAGGGCAAGTGCGAGCTTCAATAGCGCCGAGGTTGACGTGCCCAAGGGTGGAGACGAACTGACCATCAGCCTGGGAAGCTAAGTTACTGAAATTCCAGCAATTCTGCAGACCTCGCGAGGCCGTCGGCATCGGCGATCTCGGTCGACCTGCGGTGAGCGCCGCTCACCGGTCCTGAATGATTGGGTCCGAAGCTGGCCCCGTTCACCACGCGAATGCTGACCGTCGCGCGCGCGGTTGCGCCGCTGACTGCCCGGAACGCGGGCGCGGAATTTTCCCCCGGCGAGGCCGGCGGAGCGGTGGCGGCCACCGCGAGGATGAAAAGCGCACCGATCATCATGGCTTGGATAATCGTTTGCTCGCGCGATGGTTAGCGCCTTGTTAGGCATTGTTCCGAAATGGACCAATTGTTCGCCGTTGCCAGCGCACAAAGGCTTTGCTAGAGGCCGCGCCCTACCGAGCGGCGCCGTTTGTCGGCGCTGTTTTTATGAGTGCGGTCGTGGCGGAACTGGTAGACGCGCAACGTTGAGGTCGTTGTGGGCGAAAGCCCGTGGAAGTTCGAGTCTTCTCGACCGCACCAGCAAAATCGCGAAAGCCAGTCTTTCCGGGCTTCCCAGAGGGATAGCCCAGCGATTTTGCATGTCCCCAGACCCAGAAAGTCGTGCCAGACGACTTATGGTTAACGGCGAGATGCCGGGCCGGGCGACTCGGGTCCTGCCATGGCGATGCTGCTGGACTGGACGAGGCGGATTGCCCCGAGGCGGACGACACTCCTTAGCGGACCAATCTCCGCGACCTGGCCGAGACTGGTGGGCATGCTGGTGACCCGCGCCGAATCCGGCGTCAGACGCAGCGTGTAGCTGCCATAGGCCACGCGCTCGAACAAGAAGAAGCCGTCATAATCAGTCCGTTGAGTTGCGACGGCGGCACCGCTGGCGTCGACCAGTTCGATGTCCAGCCCCTCGAAGCCGCGGCCGTCATGCTGGACGAGCAGCCCCTCGATATCGCCGGCCCCGACCAAGCCGATTTCTAGCCTGGCCGCGATTCCCGGCCGGGGCACCACCAACTGGAGCGCTTTCTTCGGCGTGAACGCGGGATTGGCCAAACTGGTGGTGTCGATACCCACCGCGATCGGCTGATAGGGTTGGAGCCCGGCGACACGCACGCGGCCCTCCTTGTCAGTGACCTCTTCAGATACGCGTTGCCCGGTGGTAATCAGAGCGCCTTCCTCCCATGGCTCCTCCAGGTCACGCCGGCCGTTGTCGTTCAGATCGCGATACACGCGCGCTTCGACCGCTCCCGAACTGGCGAGCCGCTGGTTCGTCATTCGTACTCTGCCGGACGCGCCATCGAGCGAGAAATTGAGGTTGATCCCGGCGGCAAAGCTGCCGTCGGTACCAGCCTCGAGCGAGGCGGCCGCGGCAAGGCTGGTGAACCGGCGGATATGCGATACACGGGCCCGTCCGCGCCCGGCGATCGCGTCATAACCGACTGCACCCTCCCAGTCAGCCTTGTCCGAGGCAGACCAATAGGCTGACAGTTCGGCGCTTCGGAATCGGCTCGTCGGGCTCAGCTCCCACATTGTCTCGCCGCGAAGCCGGACGTCGCCGATCCGCGCGGTGCCGATCGCGCCGACGTCGAGCCGATCGGGGGCCTTGGGTGGCCCGTCGCCCAGCTGGCGCTGCCAATTGACGATCGTCGAAAGGTTAAACCCATTAAAGTTGGACGAAAGCCGTCCTGCCGCAGCCAGCGTGCGGTCGGCGTTACCGCGCTCGGTCAGCCGGATGTCGGCATGGGCGCCGATGTGCCGACGGCCCAGCTTGATTGGCGAATCCACCGACATACGCAGGTCCCGAAACTGGTCCTCGCGCTTGCCGTTGACCACGAAATCGCGCGCAATCATCGCGTCGGCGCTGATATTAGTACTTCCTAGACGGGCGATGGCTTGGACTCGACCGGCCATGCCGCCGCGCGTGTCGCGGGCAACCCCCGCCTCGACAAGGGCCGGGCCGATGGAGTGGCGGACCGATCCCTCGACAAAGGTCAGCTTTCCTTCACCCGCCAACAGCATCGTCGCCATCATGCCGACCGAGGTCCGCTTGCTGAGACCATGTTCGACCTGGACAGCCGCCTGCAGGTCGGGCTGCCGGAAATCGCCGGCGATGCGATCGCCCGGGGGATCATGGTGATCACCCATGACCTCTCCCAGCAGGGTTTTTCCAGGCTGGCTGATCCCCGCCCAATACCAGGTCTGACCCGCGGGAACCTGGTTCTGGCCGACATTGACGCTCTCGAATCGACTGCGCTGCTGCCCTTGGGGCCCGTGGAGGATGATTTCGAAGCGGTTGTCGCCGTAGATCAGTGGGATGTCCTCGAACTTATAACGCCCGCTCCCGTCTGAGCGGTTAAATGCGAGTAATTCTGAATTGCGATACAGCTCGGCATCCCATCCCGGCGGCAAGTCTCCTTCGAACCGGGTACGGTCGAAGGTCGCAGGGTTGAACAGCGGGCGATTGGTAACTTCCGCGCCCCGACCGCTGCCGCTGCCAATTAGGCGGCTCGCCAGTCCCTGTACGTCGCCGACCGCGAAGTGGGTGGCGTTGAGCGGGCCTAGCAGACCACCGTCGGGCTCTGAACGAAACGCGCGAAAGCGCAGCGACTGGGGTTTTCCCTGAGCATCGGTCGCCAGCGTGGCATCGTAGGAAAGCCGCGCCAGCTCGCCAGCGGCGATCACCGATGCCCGGCGGTCGACTTTCAGCCCGGTCGTGGCTTGGTAGGTGACCCCGGCGCTGACGATGAAGTCCAGCGCCGGTGCACGCCACATCCGGTAGGGCAGCTTGACCTTAGGCAGATTCTCGAGCGGCATCGCCGCGGGCCGGATCCGCGCTGCGCGCTGTTCGCGCTCGCGAGCGAGTTCGACCGGAAGTTTCGCTTCGGATTCAAGCAGGAGCAGCGAGCCCGCGGTGACCGGCTTGACGCCAAGTCCGAACCAGCGGCCAAGCGCTTCGGTATTGATACACCAGCCCTCGGGCGTTTCGCGGATTTGACCGGCTTCGATTCCCTCTTGCTTGTCGCCGTATCGGACCTTGCCAGCGACGAGGTCGATCGCAATGCGATTCTCCTCGCGAAACGCCCAGCCCGATGCAGACTTCGCGCCAAGATCGATTTTCATCGGCACGTCGAGCGTGGTCAGGAAATCGCCGAACACCACGCAGGTGCCCTCGGGCGTCTGGTAGGCCCGCACGCCGTCGCCCAAGCGGAGCTGGCGAATGTTGACGTCGAGAAGAAATTGTTCGTCGGCATGCGCGGTCCAGCGCGTGTCGACGGGAGTGGCAGCCCATGCGGCGACGGCGCCGGCAACAGCCAGCGCCCACGACGCAAAAGCACCGCGAAACCAGCGGTTTGGCGCCGCCAAGATTCCTTCTCCCGCCCTTACCGCCGTTAGCGCAGCACTGCGGTGGTCTCGGCGATCGTCACCGGCCCGCTGTCTGTCGGTTCGACATATTGAACGGTAACCTGCCCGATGGCTGCGGCCGCATGGGCCGGGTCGATCGGCACCGTGACCGAGCGCTGACCGACTTCAGTATAAACGGCGATGCCCCGCACGACCGCAATCGGGTCGGTGACGCCGGCTTTCATGACGCGAATTTCCCCGAAAGTGGAGCGCTGGCCCGTCCTGCTAAGGTCGAGCGCGACCGCGGGCTTGCCCTGGTCCTCGACCTTGCGGACGTTGCTGATGCCGGCCACCGCCTCAAGCCTGCCCAGCCGGACGATGACCGGGATGGTAACGCCGTAAATGGGAGTCAGCTGGAAGGCGACGCCTTCGACCTTGGCTGCGGGATCGGCGGCCGGGCGCGGCGGGGGAACGGCGCGGAACAGCAAATGGGCGCGATATTCGCCGTCCGCGAGGCCTTGGGGAGCGCGGGCCGACAGGCGAATCGCTTGAGGCTGATTGGGCGGCAGTGTGATCCGCTTGGGCGCATAGAGGATCATCTCCTGCGCAATCTTTTCCGCTTCGGTCGCATCGGTGACATCGACCAGTCGGCCTTCCGCGTTCATTCGGCGAAGCTCGACCGACACTCGGTAGGTGGCAACGTCGTCGCCAATATTGTTGAGGATCACTTCAGTCCCGCGGCGGCCGTCAAGGACGATCCGGGTCGGGGCAACCAGCAGGTCGCCGACGCCAGCCTGCGCCGCGGGCGCGGCGACCAACAGCGTTGGGGCGAGCAGACAAAGTGTGGCCAAGCGGCCGGAAAGCAAACGAAGCATGAAACCCTCCAATGTGTTCGGAGGATGATGCGTCCGAAATGGTTATTATTCGGCTAACCATGCGTTGCGACGGCTGACAGGAAAAGGCCGCCGATCGCTCGGCGGCCTTCCCATGCAACCCGGGTAAGATCCGGGAGGCATCGTCCACAGCTCAATAATCGACGGTGACTTCGATGTCCCCGGAATAAAGGCCGTCCACCGTGGCGGTGCCGATGACGATCGATCCACCGACGGTGAAATTGTTGCCCGGAGCGCCCGAGTTAGTCAGCGTGACGCTAGCCGGGGCATTCGGGCTGAACGCCAGCGTTTCGCTGCCGCCCGAGGTCGTGTTGGTAAGGTTCGAGGCGGTCGCGGTGATGTTGACCTGCATGTTGTTGGTTCCGGTCACATTATACTGCGCCGACGATACCGTGCCCGAGCAAGTCAGGCCGCTGGTGCCACAGGTCAGGACGCCGGCCTGGCTGACCGAAACGGTCTGGGCGCCAGGAATTGAACCGACGACGATCGTTCCGAAATCGAGGTCGCGGGTAGCGGTCAAGGTTAGCGGCCGGACAATCCGGGCCGAGGCCTTGGCCTTCGGGCTGGCCCCCACGGGAGCAGCAGCAGCCGGAGTGGCGAAGAGGGCAGTTGCGGCGGCGACCACCGCGAATCGAGCAAAGTTCGTCATGTTCAAATCCCCACTTTAGTTCCAGGCGTGACGGCGGGCCTATTGGGGTCGCCGCTACTTGGTGAGGATGCAATTAACCGTGACGGCTTTCCGCTTTGCTCCGCACTATGGTTTCCAGCGCGTTAATTATTGCGCCATTACGGATGTATCGACGGTGCAGAGGAATCAAAAATAATCCACGTCGATAGGAATATCGCCGCGGAACTGGCCGTCAGTGTCACCCGTGACGCGAATCACGCCACCGAATCGAAACGTCAAACGGCCGGCAGAATCGAGCCGGGGGGTCGCTGGCAGGTCCGAGCGAATCGATTCAAGCCGGATTCGGCCACCAGTAAAACCGTGAAGCTCGATCGCACTGGGCAGGGAAATGCGGATCAACCGGCCGGGCTCACCGCGGATCGCGACCTCGCCAACCATCGCCCGGGCTCCTATCGCTTCGACTGAACCACTGACACTCCGCTCCCCGCTGGGCCCGAGGTGCGCGCTTCCTTCGCCATTGCCTGAGACGATCAGTCGATCAAAGTCGAGTCGGGCCTGAACGTCGAGGTGGACCGGTGCCGCACGGGCGTCGGGGCTATTCTTGTCGCCCGTTGCGCATAGGCGACACGGCGCACCCGCATCCTGCGCCGGTGCAGGAACGGTCGGGCCCAGCAGGCTGAGCAGGTAAAGAAGGGCGGCGGTTTGGCCCATGTCGGCGACGCTATGCCGAGGGGATTGAAACAAGGTTAATGAGCGCTTCACCGTGAAGGGCCGAGACTTCGGTTCGCCGACCTCGGCCGCGCTGCTCCTTGTCGGACCCGTCGCTTGCCAATAGGGAAGATGCGTCCATGGCCCGATCCCAACCGTCCAATTTCAAGCAACAGCTGATCCTCGCCATGAAGTGGGGGCTTGGCCTGGCGTTCATCGGTCTGGTCGGCCTGGTCATTGCGGTCGCCGTGGCGATGGCCTCGTTGCCCGATTATCAGCAATTGTCGAAGCGATCGGACCTTGGCCAGATGGTCCGCGTTCGTGCCGCCGATGGAACGCTGCTGGTATCGCTCGGCCCCAGTTTCGGCCGCTGGCTTTCCTATGATGAAATTCCCCCGACGATGCGCGCGGCAATGATCGCGGTCGAGGACCGGCGTTTTCGGAGCCACTTCGGCGTCGATCCGATCGGCATGGCCAGGTCGGTCAAGGTGCGACTGGAAAGCGGCAGCTGGCGGCAAGGCGGCTCGACCATCACCCAGCAGCTCGCCCGCAACATCTTCCTTACCAACAGCCGCACCTTTGGCCGCAAGATCAAGGAGGCTGTCCTGGCGCTGGCGATCGAGCGCAAGTTCAGCAAGGACCAGATTCTCGAACTCTATCTCAATCGCGTATATTTCGGCGGCGGGGCTTATGGGATCGACGCGGCCAGCCGGACCTTTTTCGGCCACGGCGCCGAACGACTGAGCCTTGGCGAGGCCGCGATCATCGCCGGCCTCGTCAAAGCGCCTTCCAATTACTCCCCGACCGCTGATGTCGAGGCCGCGCGCGGCCGCGCCGGCGTGGTGCTCAATTCCCTGGTCGACAATGGCTTCCTTCCGGCATCCCAGGCTGGCGCGGTCGATCCCGCGGTCATCAAGGTCCAGCCGGGACCGAAACAGAATAGCGTGCGCTATTTCACGGACTGGGCCCTGCCGCAGCTCGACATGCTGATTGACGAGACCAGCGATCCGATCGACGTTTTCACCACGCTCGACCCGGGCATGCAGGCCGCGGCCAATCGCGCGGTCAACGCCCATGTCCCGGCCGGCACGCAGGGCGCGCTCGTGGCGATGGACCGCGACGGCGCTGTCCGGGCGATGATCGGCGGGCGCGATTATGTCGATTCGATCTATAATCGTGCGACCCAAGCCGAACGCCAGCCTGGCTCCGCTTGGAAGATCTTCGTCTATCTCGCCGCGCTGGAATCTGGAATGAAGCCGAGCGACACGGTGGTCGACGAGCCGGTGACCATCGGCGGCTGGACACCTCGCAACTCGACCCGGACCAACCTGGGACCGATCAGCCTGCGCGAAGCCTTTTCCCGGTCGATCAACACGATCAGCGCCAAGATTGGCGATGCGCTGGGCTTCGGCACCATTGCCGACATGGGGCGGCGGTTCGGCATTTCCGGAAAGATCTCGACCTATCCCTCGATGGTCCTTGGCACCAGCGAAGTGCGGCTAATCGACATGACCCGGGCCTTTGCCTCGATACAGAATCGGGGGGTCAGTATTACCCCTTACGCGATCCGCCGGGTCGTCACTTCCAATGGGCGGCTGCTCTACCAGCATCAGCCCGACGAGCAGCGCGTGCTGGTCGCGCCATGGGTCGCGGCCGGCATGACCGACATGCTTCAGTCGGCAGTGCTGTCGGGTACTGGCAGGGCCGCCGCGATCGGTCGCCCCGTTGCCGGCAAGACCGGGACGACGTCTTCGAACAAGGACGGCTGGTTCATCGGCTTTTCCAGCGGCCTCACCACCGGTGTGTGGATGGGCCGTGACGATGCACGGGCGGTCAGCGGGTTACAGGGCGGCACCGCCCCGGCTCGGGCCTTTGCCGATTTCATGAAGATTGCGGTAGCCAAACGGCCGGTCGAGCAATTTGAAACCCGCGCGCCATTGCCGGACTGGCAACTTGAGCGCGACGAGGAAAGCTGGGGTTACGCGCTCGAGGAATTGCCGCCAATGGTCGATGAGAATGGCAACCCTGTTGGGACAGGCCCAATTGGCCCGGCCGACCCGCTTGGACCCCAACGCGACCCGGCGCCGGTCGACCAGCAATGGCTGGACGAGGTTCTACGCCGCAATCCGGAAAACCGTCCGCCGCCACCAGCACCCACCCAGCGGCCGCCCGCGCCCGGGCCGGCCCAGCGCGTACCGCCGCCGCGCCAGCCCTCAGAGCAGCCGGCCGACCCGCTTCAACCGCGGCCCTAGCCGCCGCAATTCCTGACGCGCGTCGGCGACATCGCCCTTGTATAACTGCGCCTCCAGCGCGTGAAAAGCGGGCCCATGGTCCATGTGCAGCCGGTGCGCGACCTCATGCGCGACGACCCAGCGGAGCAGATGCGGCGGAGCCAGCACCAGGCGCCAATTGTAACGGATCGCCCCGCTCGAGGAGCAGCTGCCCCAGCGGCTGGCGGCGTCGCCGATCGACACCGACCGAACGCTGACTCCAGCAGTCTCCGCGATCCGCTGCGTCTCGGCGGAGAGCCGTCGGCGCGCTTCGTCGCGAAGGTATTGTTCAACGCGCCGGGCGAAACCGGTGCGCGGTCCCCCAACCTGCAGACGCTCGCCAATCAATATGGCGCGACGCGGCCCCTCCTCGTTCCAATCGAGCGTCAATAGTCCGCCGGAAAAGGGGATGGAGCATCCGGGAGCAAAGGGTTCGGCGGGCTCGACCCGCTCCAGCTGGCGCTCGACCCATTCGGACTGACGCGCCGCCCAGTCGAGCGCAGCCTGCCGACGGATGCCCCGCGGGACCGTCAGGCTCAACAGCCCGCGTGCCTCGTCAAGACGCAATCGCATGGATCGGGCCTTGGGATGCAGGCGGATTTCCACGGGCCATTGCAGGCCTTCCACGCTCAGCGGTTCAGAGAGGCTTGTCGACAAGATGCCATTCCAAATCGCCGGCCTCGAGCTCGCTGATCGTCCAGCCTCGAGTCGACTGTCCAGCTTCGTGGACTGTCTCGCGGCTTCCGGTAATCAGGTAATGCCATTCGGGGAGCGGCTGGCCTTCCCAGCGCAACCGATATGCGCAGGTCACCGGGAGCCACTCCAGCTCATCGAGCTTGGCCGGATCGAGCTTGACGCAGTCAGCCACCAGCTTTTTGCGGTTTCCGTAGTCGGAACAGCTGCCTGACCTGCGATCGAGCAGCTTGCAGGCGACATTCGTCGGGTAGAGCTCTCCGGTCTCGTCGTCCTCCAGCTTGTGGAGGCAGCACCGCCCGCAACCGTCGCACAATGCCTCCCACTCCCCGCGGTCAAGCGAGGCCAAGGGCTTTTCCCAAAAGGGTTTTGCGCTATTCATGGCTCAATCAGACTTGGTCGGGCATGTAGGCCAGATCAAGGCAATTTACAGGGGATGGACGAATGCGCGGGTGGGTGACAGCGGGATTGGCGATGGCGGTGGCAATGGCGACCCCTGCGGCCTTGGCGCAAAGTCTCAATAAGTCCGAAGGCGAGGAATTTCTGAAGGCCGTCAACCAAGACGATGGCAATACCGCGGTGCCCCTGATCGAAAAAAGTGCCGGTCGGATTGTCAATTACCGAGGTTATAGCGGCGACACCGCACTCCATATCGCCACGAAGAAGCGCCAGCTCGACTGGGTCGGATTCCTCCTCAGCAAGGCAGCGGATCCGAACATCGGCGACGAGCAGGGAAATACCCCTTTACACCTGGCCTCCCAGATCGGCTTCACCGAGGCGGCCGAATATCTTCTTCGCAAGGGTGCCAAGGTCGATGCGACCAACCGCACCGGCGAAACGCCGCTGATCATTGCGGTGACCCAGCGCCAGACGCGCATGGTCGAGATGTTGCTGAGGGCGGGCGCCAACCCCGACAAGTCCGATCATGCCGCCGGATATAGCGCGCGGGACTATGCCAAGCGTGACGAGCGTAACCGTGATCTGATCAAGCTGATCGAGACGGTCAAGCCGACCGCGACCAAGGTTAGCGGGCCCAGCCTCAACTAGAAATGATCGCCTAGCGACGGATCGATCTGTGCCGACAGCCTTCGTGCTGCCCGCCGCGCGAAACGCAGCGTTTCGGCCTTGCGCCGGGCAGGGGCGAGAGGGCGCGACGAGGCTTCCCGGATCACTGCGGCGTCATAGCGGTCGGCGACCAGCAGCCCGGCTTCCCCCGGAAGGAAACGGGCGTCGTCAAGCAATGCCGCAAGGCTCTGGGGCACGGCCCAGAAGAAGCGGTCGCAATATTCGAGATAATCGGTCCATTTCTGGTCGCCGAGCAGGTCCGCCTTGCTGACCTTGATCTCGACGATGGTCAGCTCGCCCTTGGGACCGATAGCCATCAGGTCGGCGCGACGCCCGTTGGGCAAGGGCACTTCGCACATCGCGAACAGTTCGTGGCGACAGAGCAGCCTGGTTACCCCACGCGCCACCTCGGCCGCAATCGGCGGCCCTTCTAGGAAACAGTCGGGAATCGGGTTGGAGGCCATGCCCGCCCCCCCTAGAACAAAAAGGGACCGGCAGGAAGCGCCGGCCCTTTGATCAGCGGTAGAAAACGTGGTTGCCGAGCGTTCCGACGCGCGTCAGGCGCCAGCCCGGCGAGACCCGGCGGGCGTGAAAGAACAGTGCCTTGCCCATCGGTGAGCCATGAAGCTCGGCGTCGACGATCTTGGCAATGGCGACCGCTTCCTGCCAGTCACGGCTGGCCCGGGGAACCTTAGGGAGGCTGCGGCCACGAATGAAGCTGAACTGGCTGCGCTGAAATAGCACGCCGCAATAAGTCTTGGGGAAGCGGCCCGATTCCGCACGATTGGCGATGACATGACCAACCGCCAATTGGCCGGCAAGCGATTCGCTTTTCGCCTCATAATAAATACCGACGGCGAGGCATTCCATTTCGCGACTGCCCGGGTCCGAGCTGCGCAGCTTCGCAACGGTTTCCGACAATGTGGCTTCGGCCTCGAGCTCATCGGTCGCGGCGTCGGCCTCAACGGCCTGAACAAGCGGGCCTGCACTGTTATCGACCGCCGCGACGGGGGCTGCCGCGTCGGTGACGATGCCTTCTGTCCCAAGGGAGACCAAAGGTTCTCCCGCTTCCTTGACCTGGGCCGGGGCAACCGACGAAGCGGTCAGCGCGGCAATCACCATCAGGGCGGAACGAAGCTTCACGAACATGCAAACCGTAGACTTTGCGGTGAACCGGCCCGTTGGCGAACATGCTGCAAATCGGCAGCGCTCGCCGAGGGTGATTCCCCGACTGCGTGGCATCTTGCCCGGCGTCATCGCCGAATTGCGGATGCCCCCCGCGTGGTTGGTCGGGCCAAGTTTCGGAATGGTTCCTTGAGGTCAAGCTCTGGAAGTCATTTCAGCGACGAATCGTTCCGGCGCTGCGACGTCGAGTTCAATTAACCAGATATCTTCGTCGAATTTAACGCGCCTGGCGATCCATTCGGCGACCTGTCCGGCCGCACTTGCGTCCGGTCCGACCTCGCACCAGCGATATTCGCCGTCGACACTCAAGGCGCGTTCGAGGCAGGCGAAATGATTTCCCCGGTGGGCGATCAACAGCAGCAATACTCCACGGTCCGCATCGCCTTTGCGGACAATCGCGGCGAAACCGCCTTCGGCTTCGACGCGCCGTAGCAGTCCCGTCGCCTCGACCGCGGCGGGCAGCCTTGCGTCCATCAGCCGGGCCGGTATCCGTCGAGGCCCGACAGGGCGATATGCGACCGGAGGAAGGTTCCCGTGCCGCGCGCGCATTCCTCACCGCTGGAGTCCAGAATCCGCGCCTCCGCGACAAACACCCGGCGTTTGCCGGAAACCCAGCGACCCTCGGCACGCGCGGGACCTTCCCGCAGCGGCTTGGTGAAGTGGAGGTTGAACGCGGTGGTCAGCAAGAAGCGGTCGCTGACCAGACTGTTCGCGGCGTAAAATGCGGCGTCGTCGAGCATTTTGAAATAGACCGTGCCATGCGCCGCACCGGCGGCGTGAAAAGTATTGGGCAGGACCGAGAAGCGAATCTCGCTGCTTCCTCCCTCGGCAAGGGAAAGCCGGGATTCGAACAGCTGGTTGACCGGAGCCGACGCATAGAGCGCCTCGAGCGCCCTTAGATGCGCCGTTTCTCCGGTCGGCCGGTTTTCAGGCGGCATCGCGTTCCTCGGCGCCCATCAGGACGGCGGCGAGCGCGTCCCGGCTGCGAGCGCCGCGCAATTTCTCGACGGTCCCGGCGTGGCGCACAAGGCGGCTGACCGCGGCCAGCGCCTTCAGATGTTCCGCCCCGGCATCGGGCGGTGAAAGTAAAAGAAACACCAGGTCGACCGGTGCACCGTCGACGGCCTTGTAATCGACCGGCGCCGCTAGGCGTCCGGCGAGTGCATAAACCCCCTCCAGACCTGGCAGCTTGCCATGGGGGATCGCAACTCCGCCGCCAAAGCCGGTCGAGCCCAGCCGTTCCCGCTCGGCGATCGCATCGGCAACGGTCTGCGGGTCCAGCGACAGCCGTCCGGCGGCAATCTGCGACAGTTGATTCAGCAACTGGCGCTTGTTGCCCGCGGCGAGATCGACACGGATCGCTTCAAAATCGAGGAATTCGGAAATCTGCATTACATTCTTCCAGGACAAGCAAGGACGCGCAGGACCATGGCGGGCTGTTAACCCGCCGTTACGATCATGTCACTTCGCGGAGGGCTCCACCCAGCCGATGGTTCCGTCTTCCCGGCGATAGACCATATTAAATTCGCCGCTGTTGGCGTTGCGGAACATCAACGCAGTGGTGTTGCGCAAATCCAGCATCATCACCGCATCGGAAACGCTGGCTTCGGGGATGTCGACCCGGGTTTCCGCGACGATCGCCGGCGCATCGGGCGCCGCCTGTTCCTGATCTTCCGGTGCCGCAAAGACGGTATAGGCAGCATTGTCAGCCATCGGCACTTCACCGACATCGCCGCGTCGCTCGCGCAGCCGGCCCATGTAGCGCTTCAACTGCCGTTCGATCTTGTCGGCCGCGCCATCGAACGCGACATGCGCATCATTGGCCCGGTTCGAGGATTTCAGGACCATCCCTTGGTTGACCGGGGCAACGATGTCGCAGGTAAAATCGTCATAAGGTCCGCGACCGAAAGTGACATTGGCGCCGACCGCCCGGGAAAAATAGCGATCGGTGATCGCCGAAAGCCGGTCGGACACATGGGTTCGCAGCGATTCCGAGGTTTCGACCTGGTGACCTGCAACCCTAATTTCCATTTCGGCTCTCCTTGCTCTGTTCGCGACGCGCCGACGCCCAATGCGTCAGGCGGCACTGCGTTCCGAGGTGGGATCGAGGAATCGGTCCCACAAGGGATTGGCGATCTTCGCGACGAATGCGCGATGTCGCGCGACCTCCTCGTTACTGGGTTGATGGGGCCGGGCGGGCCGGACCGGGCGGGGCTCGGCGCGGATGATCGTGACGTCCGCCGAGACTGCAGGGGTGTCTGCGACCAGGCCAAGCCCGATCTGGCGACCACCGGTCAATTCGATATAAACTTGTGCCAGGAGCTGGGCATCAAGCAGCGCGCCATGTTTTATGCGCTGCGACCGGTCGACACCGTATCGGCTACAGAGGGCATCTAGGCTGTGCTTGGCACCGGGGTGACGACTGCGCGCCAGCACCAGCGTATCAATCATGCGGCTGAGGCAGATTGCCGGCAGACCGCATTGCCCAAGTTCGTGATTCAGGAATCCAAAATCGAAGCTGGCGTTGTGCGCGACCAGCGGGGAGTCGCCGATAAAGCTGATCAATTCCCCGGCTTTATCGGCAAATCGCGGCTTGTCGGACAGGAAGACGTCGCTCAGCCCGTGAACTGCTTCGGCTTCGCGGGGCATTGGCCTCCCCGGATTGAAATAGCAGTGAAAGCTGCGTCCGGTTTCGACCCGGCCAATCATTTCGATGCACCCGATTTCGACGATTCGGTCCCCGGCCGCGGGTGAGAGGCCCGTGGTTTCGGTGTCGAAGACGATTTCCCGCATTCCCGCCTTAAACACCCGTAGCCAGTCCGAGACAAGTTAGGATTGCGCGGACCTGGGCACGGGTGGTGGCGAGGGGGCCTGACGTGTCGACCACAAAATCGGCCCGCCGGCGCTTCTCCTCGTCGGGCATTTGACGGGCGAGGATCTGGGCCAGTTTGGTCTCGCTCATACCCTGACGCGCCAACACCCGCTCGCGTTGCAGCTCCGGTCCGGCCGAAACCACGATCACCTTGTCGAAGGTCGCGTCGCCCCCGGTCTCGAACAGCAGGGGGATATCGAAGAGCAGTGCCGGCGCCTTGCTGTTTTCAACGATGAAACGGGTTCGTTCATGATGCACGGCCGGATGGACTATGGCCTCGAGAGCCGCGAGTTCGTCGCGGTCTCCCAAAACCGCGGCGGACAGCGCCTCGCGGTCGACCACCCCGTCGCGGGTCGTGCCCGGAAACCGAACCTCGATGGCCGGGACCAGCTTGCCGCCCCGCCCCTGCAACAGCCGAACTGTCGCATCGGCATCGAAGACGGGAACCCCCGCTTCTGCGAACATTGCCGCGACGGTCGACTTGCCCATGCCGATCGAACCGGTGAGCGCCAGCGTGATCATGACCGCAGCTTCTGCCAGAGTTCGGGATCGCGGTCACGCGGAGCATCGATACCGAAAAACAGCTTGAAGCTGCTTGCTGCCTGCTCGACCAGCATATCGATTCCGGTCACGACCGCGAGACCCCGTTCGCGCGCCGCGGCGATCAATGGCGTATCGGTCGCGGACGTGACCATGTCGAAAACAAATCCCCCCTTGCCCATTTGGCTGAGGTCGCAATTGAGACAGTCTCGTCCGGCCATGCCGAGCGGTGTGGCATTGATCAGCCCATCGCTCACAATCGGAGCGGTGAGGGGTGCCGGGGCAACATCGAGACCGAATTCGACACTGAGCTTCATCGCCGTGGCCAAGTCGCGCGCCTGTATGCGGACCTGCGAGAGGCCCAGCAGCTTGAGCGCCACCAGGGCGGCCCGTGCAGCGCCGCCATTTCCAAGCAGAATGATGGACGCGAGTGAACTGCCGGCTTCGCCAAGCCTGCCGAGCAAAAGCGCAATTGCCCCGACATCGGTATTGGCGGCGACCAGCCGCTCGTCGCGTATCATCAGCACATTGGCCGCTCCGGCCGCGATCGCCCGGTCAGTAGCCTCATCGGCCAGCGCAACCGCGTCCAGCTTCAGCGGCATGGTGACATTTGCGCCGCGCCAGTCCGGATCGCTCCTGCGCGAAGCCAAATAATCCGGCAGGCCAGCCCGGCCGAGCTGGAGCCGTTGATAACGCGCGGCGATGCCCAGCTGGTCGAGCCAGAATCCGTGAATGATCGGCGAAAGGCTCTGATCGATCGGATCGCCAATAACCTCGGCATATCCGCTCGGGTTCGCCAATTCTGGCGTCATGACGCCAGTGCTCCCCTCTCACGCAAGGCGCTAAGCAAGGGGAGCAGAGGCATGCCGAGGATCGTGAAATGATTGCCCTCGATCCGCTCGAACAGCGTGACGCCGCGTCCCTCCATCCGAAACACGCCGACACAATGGCCGACTTCGGGCCATTCAGCGTCGAGATAGGCTTTGATGAATTTCTCGCTGAGCGGCCGGACATGAAGCTGCGCGCTTTCGGCATGACTCCATTCAATTTTGCCCGATCGTGCGAGCGCCACCGCGCTGGTGAGCGCCATGGACCGGCCGGAGAAGCTGCGCAGATGGGCCGCGGCCTCCTCGCGATCCCGCGGCTTCGAATATCGCCGTCCCTCGACGGTCACGAGGCTGTCGCTGCCGATGACCAGCGCGTCCTCCGCCACCGTGATAGACCGCGCCTTGCCTTCAGCCAAAAGGCGCGCCAGCATTTCAGGCTCGCCGTCATGGGCTTTTTTAACCGGGCCCTCGTCGAATTCAGGAGCGACAATCCGCACCGCAATGCCCGCCGCAGCGAGCATCTCGTGCCGAATCTGGCTGTTACTCGCCAATATCAACAGCATAAGCGCCTCGGGGGAAAACTCTGTGGAAAAATCACCCTGACGTCCTAGCGCGAAGCCGGGGATGACCCAATGCCATCGATTGGCCAAATCCGCTCCAGACTGGATTCCAGTCTTTGTCCACAGGGGATTGCGGTCATCCACAAGCTGTGAATCCCGGGCAAGACGCCCCGCGACTCGCGCAATCTCCACGATTCGCCGCGAATCGACGCCTGTTGGCAAAGTCGGGATGCGGGCTTAAGCCCCGCTGCCAACGAGCCTACAAAATCATCTATCTTCTATCTTTATATTACTAAGGGAGAGAAGGGTGACCCCGCCCTTGACCGAAACGAGTAGCCGATCGGCCTCACCGCCAGTGGACAAGCCGCTGCTGGCCGTCCTCAAGGGCGAGCGTCGCGATCCGCCGCCGATGTGGTTGATGCGACAGGCTGGCCGCTATCTGCCTGAATATCGCGCGCTGAGGGCTGAAAAGGGCGGCTTCCTCGACATGGCCTATGATCCCGTCGCCGCGGCGGAGATCACGCTTCAACCGCTCCGCCGTTTCCCTTTCGACGGAGCGATCCTTTTTTCCGACATCCTGATCGTTCCCCACGCGATGGGGATGGACCTCACCTTCGTCGCCGGCGAGGGCCCGCGACTGGCGCCGCCGCTTGCCGATGCCCGGATCCGCGACCTGAAGCCCTCCATGGAAAGGCTCCAGCCGATCTATGAGACGGTCCATAAGGTGAAAGCGGAGCTGGATCCCAAAACTACCTTCCTTGGCTTTGCCGGCTCTCCCTGGACAGTCGCGACCTACATGATCGCCGGCAAGGGCAGCCGGGAGCAGGCCGAGGCGCGCCAGCTCGCCTATCTCGATCCAGCCAAGATGGACGCGATCGTCGACATCGTGTCGCGCATCACGGTCGATTATTTGTCGGGGCAGATCGACGCCGGCGTCGATGCCGTCCAGCTGTTCGATAGCTGGTCCGGAAGCCTGTCGCCTGCACAATTCGAACGACTGGTCATCGCGCCGACGGCGGCGATCGTTGCTGAGCTGCGCCGGCGCCACCCCGATATTCCGATTATCGGATTTCCCAAGGGCGCGGGCGGCAAGCTGCGCGCATATGCGGACGAGACAGGCGTCGATGCGATCGGTCTTGACGAGACGGTCGATCCCCACTGGGCGGACAGAGAATTGCCTGCCCGCCTGCCGGTCCAAGGCAATCTCGATCCCATGGCGTTGATCGCCGGCGGCGACCAGTTGGCCGCTGCCGTGCGGCGGATCCTTGACGCTTTTGGCGACCGCGCCCACATCTTCAATCTCGGCCACGGGATTCAGCAGACCACGCCGATTGCTCATGTCGAACAGCTTGTGGCACTGGTGAAAGGCCACGGGGGATGACGTTCCTGTCGGACTATGTCGGAATGTTGGGCGCGGCCTATCTCTGGGTGAAGGCCGCCCATATCACGTTCGTGATCTTCTGGATCGCCGGCCTGTTCATCGTTCCGCGTTACTATGTCCATCACCAGGTAACGACGCCGGGATCGGCCGAAGACCGCGCGTGGATCGAGCGCGAAGACCGGGCCCGAACGATCATCCTTACCCCGGCGATGCTGATCGTATGGATCCTGGGCCTGCTGCTTGCGGTTCACCTTGGGGCGTTCGGACAACATTGGTTCTCAGCCAAGCTGCTGCTTGTCGTCCTGCTGACCGGCTATCAGGGCTGGATATCATCCTATGGACGCAAGCTTGCGACCGGACACCGGGACGTCAGCGACAAGAAACTGCGGATCATGAACGAGGTCCCGGGCATGCTGACCGCAATCATTGTCGTGCTGGTCATCGTCCGGCCCTTTTGACATCTTCCACAATGGATATTGCCGCACTGTTGGTCCTTGACGCAGCAGCGGCTTATCTCGCCGCGCTCGGGATCGTTGCGCTGGTTCGTCCTGGACTGGCCGGCCGGTTCCTTCGCCAGTTCGCCCAGACGCCTAAGGCGAACTGGATTGAGGCACTTTGCCGTTTCGTTGTGGGGTTGAGTTTCGTTCGACTTGCGGCCGAACTCCCCGCGAGCCAGGCCTTTTCGCTTTTCGGGTGGTTCCTTGCAGCAACCGCTGTCGCCCTCGTCATCTTTCCGACGGCGCACCGGCAGTTTGCCGATCGCCTGGTGCCGGGCGCAGAGCGGTTCATCCCGACCATGGGCGTCGTCGCGATTGCCGCCGGTATCGCCCTTGCCGCGCTGCTATGGCCGCTGCACGGCATGACCGGCGGAATAAGCGGCTGATCTTAAGACGGCCGGATCAGCCGTTGACTTCCGTCAGCTTCGCGACTTAAGCGCAGAACAAGACGGCTGCATCGGCCCGACTCTCCAATCTTGCCGGTGCCTCCTCGTCGTCCCTGTCGTCGGCGTCCTGCCGACCGCGTTAGAAATTCGCTACCGTTTCGTTCGAAAGAATATCCCCATGCATCTCAAGGACCTGAAGCAGAAAACCCCCGCTGACCTCGTCGCCATGGCCGAGGAAATGGGGATCGAAGGCGCATCGACGATGCGCAAGCAGGACTTGATGTTCTCGATCCTCAAGGTTCGCGCGGAAACGGGCGCCGAGATCAACGGGATGGGGACGATCGAGGTGCTGAACGACGGTTTCGGCTTTCTCCGCAGCCCGGAGGCCAATTACTTGGCCGGTCCCGACGATATCTATGTTGCGCCTAACGTCGTTCGGAAGTTCGGCCTGCGCACCGGGGATACCGTCGAAGGCGAGATTCGCGCGCCCAAGGATGGGGAGCGTTACTTCGCGCTGACTAAAGTCACTCAGATCAATTTTGACGATCCCGACGCGGTCCGGCATCGGGTCAACTTCGACAACCTCACTCCGCTTTATCCCGACGAAAAGCTGAAGCTCGACACGCTCGACCCGACGATCAAGGACAAGTCGGCGCGGGTCATCGACATCGTTTCGCCGCTGGGCAAGGGACAGCGCGCGCTG
Organism: Sphingomonas xanthus; assembly: GCF_007998985.1. GTDB lineage: Bacteria > Pseudomonadota > Alphaproteobacteria > Sphingomonadales > Sphingomonadaceae > Sphingomicrobium > Sphingomicrobium xanthum. The sequence goes on along the minus strand of NZ_CP041659.1, from coordinate 1,191,914 downwards.
ATCGTCGCTCCGCCGCGGACCGGCAAGACCGTGCTGCTGCAGAATATCGCCCGAGCGATTACCGACAATAACCCGGAAGTCTTCCTCATCGTCCTCCTGATCGATGAGCGACCGGAAGAAGTCACCGACATGCAGCGCTCGGTGAATGGCGAGGTCATTTCCTCGACCTTCGACGAGCCCGCGTCGCGCCACGTCCAGGTTGCCGAGATGGTCATCGAAAAGGCCAAGCGGCTGGTCGAGCACAAGAAGGATGTTGTGATCCTGCTCGATTCCATCACCCGGCTGGGCCGCGCCTATAACACGGTGGTGCCGTCCTCGGGCAAGGTGCTGACCGGTGGCGTCGATGCCAATGCGCTCCAGCGTCCCAAGCGCTTCTTCGGTGCCGCGCGCAATATCGAGGAGGGCGGTTCCTTGTCGATCATTGCAACCGCGCTGATCGATACCGGTTCGAAGATGGACGAGGTCATTTTCGAAGAGTTCAAGGGCACCGGCAACAGCGAAATCGTGCTCGACCGCAAGGTCAGCGACAAGCGCATCTTCCCGTCGCTGGATGTGGGCAAGTCCGGTACTCGCAAGGAAGAACTGCTGGTCGACCAGGCCACGCTCAGTAAGATGTGGGTGCTGCGCCGGATCCTGATGCAAATGGGCACGATCGACGCGATGCAGTTCCTTCTCGACAAGATGAAGGACGCCAAGTCGAACGAGGATTTCTTCGCCTCGATGAACCAGTAGCCGATCAGGCTCCGCCGGGAACCTCGGGAAACCTGCGGCTTTGTGTAGCTGACCTAACCAGGGGAATAGCCGAACATGATCGAATTTCTGCTCGCTGCCGCCGCGCACGCCGCACCGGCCGGGTTTGGCGGACCTGCGGACATGTGGAACGCGATCGTCACCGATTTTTCGAACATCACCGAGCCGGCGGCATTTGCAGCCTTTCTCCAGGTATTGATGATCGACCTCGTCCTTGCCGGCGACAATGCGATCGTCGTTGGCGCCCTGGCGGCCGGCCTACCGGCAGACCAGCGCCGCAAGGTGATCATTATCGGCGTTCTTGCGGCCCTCGTGTTACGCATTGCCTTCGCTCTCGTTGTCACACAACTCCTTCAGATAATTGGATTAATCCTTGTCGGCGGGTTGCTGTTGCTGTGGGTCGCCTGGAAGATGTGGCGCGAGCTGCGGCATTCCGGTGAAAGCGCTGGCAGCGAGGAGATCGTCGGTGATGAACATAGCGGCCTGAGGCCCGCCAAGAGCTTCGCGGCGGCCGCCTGGGCCGTCGCGGTTGCCGATGTCAGCATGAGCCTCGACAATGTGCTGGCCGTGGCCGGTGCCGCGCGCGACCATCCTGGCATCCTGATTGTCGGCTTGATCTTCGCGGTGATCTTGATGGGCGTCGCAGCCAACATCATCGCCAAATATATCGAGCGCTACCGGTGGATCGCTTATCTGGGTCTGCTCGTGATCCTCTATGTCGCGGGCAAGATGGTCTACGAAGGCTGGGTTGACCCGGCAGTGGGCCTCGGTCGCCTGTTCGGCTGATCGTGGACAGCGCTGGCGATACGATCGTCGCGCTGTCGAGCGGACTCCCTCCGGCGGCGATTGCCGTGGTTCGCAGCAGCGGACCGAGGGCTTTTGCCGCCGCGGAGAAACTGGCTGGTCGCCTGCCCCCGCCCCGGCAAGCAGCGCTGCGGTCATTGACCGACCCTGCGACTGGCGACATCCTCGATCGCGCACTGTTGATCCGCTTTACTGGCCCGGCAAGCGCGACTGGAGAGGATCTGGTTGAGTATCATTGCCACGGTGGCAGAGCGACGGTCGACGCGCTCCTTACTGCCCTGACGGGGCTTGAGGGCATCCGCCTCGCACAACCCGGCGAATTTACCCGGCGCGCGCTAGCCAATGGACGGATGGACCTGACCGAGGCGCAAGGCCTTGCCGACCTTCTAGTGGCCGAAACCGAGCTCCAGCGCCGCTCGGCGATGGCCCGGGCCGGCGGCGCGTTGCGGCAACGCCTCGATGGCTGGCGCGATCGGCTGCTGGCCTTGTCGGCGCGGGCAGAGGTGGCAATCGATTATGCCGACGAGGATGATGGGGCTTCCGGGGATCCCTCGCTGCAGGCCGATGCGATCGCATTGGCGCGGGAGATGGGTGAGCTGTTGGATGCGCCCCGCGTCGAGCCTCTGCGCGATGGGGTTCGGGTCGTGCTATCGGGGCCTCCAAATGCCGGTAAATCCAGCCTTCTCAATGGCTTAACTCAGTTTGATCGGGCCATTGTCAGCCATCTTCCAGGGACCACGCGCGATAGTATCGAGGTTCCGCTGTCGATCGAGGGCATACCGTTCCTTCTCGTCGACACGGCGGGCTTGCGGAACACCGACGACATGATCGAGGCGATTGGCGTGGGCCGTGCCCAGGAAGAGGCAGCAAGGGCGGACATCATACTCTGGCTCGGCGATGCGGAGGCGACCGCTGACGATCCGCGCGTCGTCCAGCTGCGCCCGAAGTGCGATATCCACGATGGTCCGGGGATGCGGGTATCGGCGGCCAGCGGAGAAGGTCTGGCGGAGCTCTCGCAATTGTTGGTTAGTCGGGCCAAGCAATTGCTCCCAAGGGGTTACGCCTTGGCGCTGGACCGCCGCCAGCATGATCTGCTCGCTGAGGCGGAGTCGGCGCTCTCGCGCACTTCGTTGCTGTACGATAGCCTACTCGTCGCTGAAGAATTGCGGGTCGCCCGGCATGCGATAGACCGAATTTCGGGACGGGCGGGGGTAGAGGATCTTCTCGACCGGCTGTTCAGCCGCTTTTGTCTAGGCAAATAGTTCCACGTGAAACAGTCACCCCTGCGTTGAACGGTTCCTTACCAAACGCTATGGGGCGTCGATGTTTGACGTGCTCGTTATTGGTGGAGGGCATGCCGGGTGTGAAGCGGCCGCGGCCGCGTCCCGTCGTGGCGCCCGGACGGTCCTGCTCACGTTTCGATCCGACGATATTGGCCAGATGTCGTGTAATCCGTCGATCGGCGGCGTCGGCAAGGGTCATTTGGTGCGGGAGATCGACGCGCTGGGCGGCCTGATGGCCCGTGCCGGCGACCGCGCGGCGATCCATCGGCGCATGCTCAACGCCAGCAAGGGTAGCGCAGTTCGCGGACCGCGGGTCCAAGCCGATCGCAAACTTTATCGCGCGGCCGTGCAGCAGTTGTTGGAAGGTGAAGGTGTTGCCGTCGTTGAGGGCGAAGCTGTGGCGTTGATAACGAAAGGTCACAAAGTTTGCGGCGTGACTCTTTCCGATGGATCGCTTCTGGAAGCCTCGGCGGTCGTTTTGGCTACGGGTACCTTCCTCGGCGCGACTCTGTATCGCGGAGAAGAGCGATGGCAGGGCGGGCGTTTCGGGGGCAATTCGGCGACGGCATTGGCGCGGCAGGTCGGGGAGCTGGGACTTGCCGATCAGAAGTTGAAGACCGGCACGCCCCCCCGAATAGATGGCAGGACGGTGGACTGGTCACGACTGAATCCGCAGCCCAGCGACCGTTGCAGGTGGCGGTTGGCTCTCGCCCCTTCGCCAATAATCCCGCAGCTTGCTTGCGCGATCACTCGTACCAACGAACGATGTCATGACGTCATTCGGGCCGGCTTGGGGAGGTCGCCCCTGTTTGCCGGATCTATTGAGGGAAGGGGGCCTCGCTATTGTCCTTCCATCGAAGATAAGGTGCACCGCTTCGGCGATCGCGACGGTCATCAGATCTTCCTTGAGCCCGAAGGCCTCGATACAAGCCTGGTCTATCCCAATGGGATTTCGACGTCCTTACCGTTGGACGTGCAGCAGGACCTCCTGGGCACGATCGCTGGACTAGAGCGCGCTGCAATCGTCCAGCCCGGTTACGCAGTCGAATATATTTATGCCGATCCGCGAAGGCTGAACAGCAGGTTGGAGCACCAGCAGGTGCATGGTCTCTACTTCGCCGGTCAGATCAACGGGACCACGGGATATGAGGAAGCCGCCGCCCAGGGCGCTGTTGCCGGGCTTAACGCGGCCGCGTCGGCACTGGATCTCGAGCCCGCGCAGTTCGATCGAGCCGACAGCTACATCGGAGTCATGGTCGACGATCTGACCCTACAAGGCGTCAGTGAACCCTATCGTATGCTGACCGCTCGCTCCGAATATCGGCTCCACCTGCGCGCCGATAATGCGGTTAGCAGGCTGGGCCCGCTTGGTTTGCGGCTCAATTGCTTGGGAACCGAGCAAAAGGCTCGAATGGAGCGACATCTGGACGAGAAGTGCGCGGCGGAATCGGCCCTCTGCCAATTGGTCCACGGGACTGATCTCGGTCTCACCGACAGCGATCGCAAGCCGCTGGGGGAATGGGCCCGCCGGGCGGACGCACTCGCTGCTGTGCGGGAACGACTGGGCGAAAATGACGCTGCATCGGAGGCGATCGAAGATGCCCAGTATGAGCCTTATCTCGCCCGCCAGCGTGCGGAAGAGGGGGCTCGCGCACGTGATCGCGCGCTGCGGTTTCCAGCCGATTTCGACTACAACCAGGTTCCGGGCCTCTCGCACGAGATGCGCGAACGTCTCTCGACAGCCTCGCCTGATAATCTTGACCAGGCCGGCCGGGTAGCGGGCGTGACGCCAGCGGCGCTCTCGGCGCTTCACTTCGCCCTCATGCGCCGCGCGGCATGATCGATTTGCTCGCCGAAGCGGCGCGGCGCCCTGTTTCACGTGAAACAATGTCGAAGCTCCAGCAGTTTTCGTCGCTGCTGCTCGATGCGAACGCGCGTCAGAACCTTATTTCGCCATCCTCGGTCAATGAACTGTGGACCCGTCATATCATGGACGGAGCCCAGCTGGCGGGCCTCGTCACTCGCTCTGGAACGTGGTGCGACGTCGGATCGGGGGCGGGCCTGCCGGGCTTGGTAATCGCTATCCTAACAGCTGAGCCCATGACCCTGATCGAACCCAGAAAGCTCCGCGCCCAATTCCTGCGCGAGATGGTCGGAGGACTTGGCCTCAATCAGGTGAGGGTGGCCGAGGCGAAGGTAGAGCGCGTGACCGGCATGTTCGATTTCATCACCGCGCGGGCAGTAGCCCCGTTGCCGAAGCTGTTCGGGATGGCACGTCATCTGGCCCACACCGAGACAGAATGGATCCTTCCGAAGGGCAGAAAGGCCAAAACAGAACTGGATGAGGCGCAGGCAACGTGGCAGGGTAGCTTTCGCCTGGTTCCAAGCCGAACCAGCGAGGATTCGGCGATAGTGATCGCCTGTAATGTCCGCCGGAGGGGAAACAGATGATCCGCGTGGCAGTCGCCAACCAGAAGGGCGGAGTGGGCAAGACCACCACCGCAATTAATCTCGCGACCGCCCTAGCTGCGATCGGATGGAAAGTGCTTCTTGTCGACTTAGATCCACAAGGCAACGCCTCGACCGGACTGGGGATAGGCCAGGCCCAACGTGAGAAATCGAGCTATGACGTATTGATTGGCGATGCGACCATTGCCGAAGCGGTTGTCGCGACCAAGGTGCCGCGGCTCGATCTGTTACCGGCGACCGTTGACCTTTCTGGGGCCGAGGTGGAAATGGCGTCAATCGACGGTCGCACCCATCGTCTGCTCCAGGCATTTGACGAGGCGCCACAAGGGCGATGGGACGTCTGCCTCCTCGATTGCCCGCCGTCGCTTGGCCTGTTGACGGTCAACGCGCTGGTCGCCTCGCGGCAGTTGCTCGTGCCGCTGCAGTGCGAGTTTTTTGCGTTGGAGGGGCTGAGCCAACTGCTCCAGACGGTCGAGCGCATTCGAGTCGCGTTCAATCCGGACCTGTCGATTCTGGGCGTCGCCCTGACGATGTTCGATCGGCGCAATAATCTGTCGCAGCAGGTCGCTGAGGATGTGCGCGCCTGCCTGGGCAGCGCGGTGTTCGATACCGTCATCCCGCGCAACGTCAGGCTTTCCGAGGCCCCAAGCCACGGACTTCCCGCTTTGATCTACGACCTTAAATGCCCGGGGTCGGAAGCCTATCTGAAGCTTGCCCGCGAAATCATGGCGCGCCTGCCTCGCATTGCTGCAGAGGCTGCATGAAGAAGCCTTCTGGTCTCGGGCGCGGGCTGAGCGCACTGATCGACGAGTCGGTTCGTCCAGGGCGGACGGAAGGGAACTCCGAAGGCGTTCGCATGATCGACGTCGCGCGGATCAAGCCCAATCCGTCGCAGCCGCGGCAATATTTCGATGAACAATCGCTCGACGAACTCGCGGCATCGATTAAGGAGCGCGGCGTCCTTCAGCCCATCCTCGTGCGCGATACCGGCAACGGGTTTGAACTTGTCGCCGGTGAAAGGCGCTGGCGGGCCGCGCAGCGGGTCCAGCTTCATGAAATCCCGGCGATCGTCCGCCGCTTCGATCAAGAAGGGTCGGCCGAAGTCGCGCTGATCGAGAATATCCAGCGTGAAGATCTCAACGCCATTGAAGAGGCTGATGCCTATCGCAAGCTGATGTCCGATTATGGCCATGGCCAGGAAGCGGTCGGAAGATTGATTGGAAAGTCGCGCAGTCATGTCGCGAACTTGTTGAGATTGCTCGATCTTCCCGAAACGGTTCGCCAGATGCTCTTGCGAGGCGATATCAGCATGGGTCACGCACGTGCGATCGTAACAACCCCGGATCCCGAGTCTTTGGCCAAAGCGATTGTCGATGGGGGTCTGTCCGTCCGCCAGGCCGAGCGACTTGCGAAAGAGGTGAAGCCAGCTCCGGCGGGAAATCACGGAGCGTCCTCCGCTCGGAGAGGGGCGCGCTCCGTCGATGCCGACTTGGAGGCGCTTGAACGGCAGCTCGGCGACCTGATCGGTCTCAGGGTCAAGGTTTCGCACGGCAAGGGCGGCGGGACAGTGACGTTGCACTATGGTTCGCTCGACCAGCTCGATCTGATTTGCCAGCGGCTCAGCGGCGAGCCGATCTAGCGGCGGCGGCCGGCCACCCGCGCAAGGGTGACCAATGTTTCTCCCAGCGCCGACTGATCGTCGACCGCGCTCAGCATCAACTGGCGCTCAAGAGCCGCCGCCCGATTGGCCGCTTCGGCAATACGCTCTGCCGACCAAGTTGCCAGCAGGCGCTGGATGAGCGGTCTGTCTTTCCAAAACAATGACTTACCTATTGAGGTCATGACGGCATCGACCGTTTCACCACGCTCGACCCGCGCCCGGAGCGGGGCCAGCATCAATAGGCGCCGCTGCAACCCGCGGATCACAGGGATCGCTTGTCCCGCACCAAGCGGTAGCCGGCCAAGCTCAGCGAGGAGCGCATCCGTCTGACCTGACAGGGCCAGGTCGCCGAGCCGAAGCCAGTCGCTTTCCGTGGAGTCGGCGCCGAGCAGGTCGACTGTTCCATGGTCTAGTTCCGCCGGATGACTTGGCTCCGCACCAAGGAACAGCGCGAACTTCTCCAGTTCCTGCGCGGCGATGGCCTGGTTATTATTGGCTGCGGAGGCCAGCCGCTGCGCCATGTCCTGATGAATTCGAAGGCCGATGTTGCGACCCAGTTCGACGATCAGCCGGTCCATCTCCCGCCCGTCGGGAACCCAGGATACGTGAGAGAGCGCGAGCGGATGGCTTTCCGCCAGTTTGAGCAGCGGCGATGTCTTGCGCAGCACACCGGCCAGCGCGATGACCGCGCTTTCACTCGCGGACGAATCGAGCAGCGCCGCAATGCCCTCCGCGATCTCGTCGCCAGCCGGCTCGATCCAGATTGCCCGCCGCCCGCCAAACAGCGCCATAGCGCTCGCTTCGTCGGTGAGGTTCGCCGGATCGGTCTTCACCGACTGACCGAGAATGACGAACTTCTCGGCATCACCAAGTCCCTTGAGAAGCCGAATGGCAAGCGCCCGAGAACCGGCTTCGTCGGGTCCGTGGAAGAGATAAAAGCGGACCTTGGGGTCCGGCCGATCGATCGCAGCGCCGAGGCTTGCCTTGGCGGCTTTCACCGGCCCGGGCCGCGGCTGCGCACGAACAATGCCAGCCTCGCCACCATCTGGTCCGCAACTACCGTCGCGAGCCGCTCCTGCGCGGTCTGTTCGGCAGCCACCGTGGCATATTCGGAGCTAACCACGTCGATGCCGGCGTCCGATCCGGCGGTGGCGTCGAGGACGACCAGGCCGCTCGACAGCTCGACCAGCCGGTACCGCGCCCGAAGCGTTCGCCGCTCGCGCGTAGCGCCGCTATCGCCACGGATACCGAAGGCCGTGAGATCGTCGTCCAGTTCAACTTCCAGCCGATAGGCCGGACCCGCCGGCTCGCCGCCCAACCGGTCGACCAGCGCGTTGCGGACGAGCCAACCGGCCCGTTCGGGGATCGCAGCCACCTGGATCATGCGAAGCTGAGTTGCGGCATGACCCGAACTGCCGCCTGCGTACATCGGCTGCAATCCGCAACCGGGCAGGGCCAACATCAACAGCAGGGGCAAGGCGTGCTTCATGCGACGATATTCACCAACCGGTCCGGGACCACAATGACCTTGCGCGGGGTGGCGCCCGCCAATTGTGCCTGGACCTTGGGCAGGCCAAGCGCGCGGAGCTCGGCATCGTCGCGCGACAATCCGCGCGGTGCGATCATCGTTTCCCGCAGCTTGCCGTTGATCTGAATCGCGATGGTCACTTCGTCGTCGACGAGTTGCGCCGGATCGAACGTCGGCCATTCGGCATCGATTATCAGCCCTTGTTCGCCGCGCAACGCCCAGGCCTCCTCGGCGAGATGGGGCGCGGCTGGCGAGACGAGCAGCAACAAGGTACGGATCGCCTCGTCGCGGGTAGCCGAAGGCGGAGCCTTTTCGATGGCATGGGCGAATTCATAAAGAGCCGCGACGGACTTGTTGAACTGAAGACCCTCGATCGCATCCCCCACTGCGGCAACGGCCCGATGCCGCTTGCGGTTGAGCGCCGGCTCTTCACCCGATCCGCTTATGGGCGACTGTGCCAGCCGCCATACGCGTTGGACGAAACGGTTGGCCCCTTCGATCCCGCCCTCCGACCATTCGAGGTCCCGTTCGGGCGGCGAGTCCGACAGCATGAACCATCGCACCGCGTCGGCGCCATAGCGATCGAGAATTGGGCCGGGGTCGACCGTGTTTTTCTTGGACTTGGACATTTTTTCGACCCGGCCGCGGTTCACCTGCGCTCCGGTCGCCCTTTCAACCAATTGTCCAGCCTCGCCGACCACGATTTCGGTCGGATTGAGCCAGCGGCCGTCGGGACTCTGAAAAGTTTCATGGGTAACCATCCCTTGGGTGAACAGCCCCTTGAACGGCTCCTGGACGGTCAATTTACCGATCCTGGCAAGCGCGCGAGTCCAGAAGCGCGCATAAAGCAGGTGAAGGATCGCATGTTCGACCCCGCCGATATACTGTCCCACCGGAAGCCACTTTTCCGCCTCTTCGCGGTCGAATGGCCGGTCATCCGGCTGGCTTGCGAAGCGGATGAAATACCAGCTCGAATCGACGAAAGTATCGAGCGTATCGGTCTCGCGCCGCGCGGGCGCGCCGCACGTTGGGCAGTCGACCTTGCTCCAGCTAGGATGCCGGTCAAGCGGGTTGCCGGGAACGTCGAAGCTAACATCTTCGGGGAGCACCACGGGTAGCTGGTCGCGCGGCACGGCGACCGGACCGCAGCGATCGCAGTGGATCACGGGAATCGGCGTTCCCCAGTAGCGCTGGCGGCTAACGCCCCAATCGCGCAGGCGATAAAGGGTTTTCCCCTGGCCCCAGCCCGCAGTCTCGGCGCGGCGGACGACTTCTGCGGCCGCCTGTTCGGTGGTTAGTCCGTCGAGAAACTGGGAGTTGACCGCGACGCCGGCGCCGCTTTCGGCTTCGATCACCGGAGCGCTGGCCGCGTCCAGGCTGGTCGCGACCACTCGCCGGACCGGCAGATGATATTTGGTCGCGAAATCGAAATCGCGCGCGTCGTGGGCGGGGACGCCGAACAGGGCGCCAGTGCCATAATCCATCAGCACGAAGTTGGCGATCCAGACCGGCAGCCGCCAGTTGGGATCAAGCGGATGCACGACCTCCAGCCCGGTATCGAAGCCAATCTTCTCGGCGGTCTCGATCTCGGCCGCGCTGGTACCGCCGGCGCGAGCCTTGGCAATGAACTCGGCCACTTCGGCCCGGTCGGCGGCAAGCGCCTCGGCGATCGGGTGGGCAGGCGAGATGGCGACAAAGCTGGCACCGAAGATGGTGTCCGGCCGGGTGGTGAAGACATCGATGTCGCAGCTTGTCCCGCCTGGCGGCGTACCGACAAGCCGGAAACAAAATTGCAGGCCGCGGCTCTTGCCGATCCAATTTTCCTGCATCAGCCTGACCTTGTCGGGCCATTGATCAAGAGTGCCCAGGCCTTCGAGTAGCTCCTCGGCGAAGTCGGTGATCCTCAGGAACCACTGGCTCAATTTCTTGCGCTCGACGGTTGCTCCGGATCGCCAGCCCTTGCCGTCGATCACCTGCTCATTGGCCAGCACGGTCATGTCGACCGGGTCCCAATTGACCTCGCTTTCCTTGCGGAACACCAGTCCCGCCTCCAGCAAATCTAGGAAAAGGGCTTGCTCATGCCCGTAATATTCCGGGTCGCAGGTTGCCAGTTCCCGGCTCCAGTCGAGCGCGAAGCCAATGCTCTTCAGCTGCGCGCGCATCGCCGCCATATTTTCACGGGTCCATGCGCCTGGATGGACCCGCTTCTCCATCGCCGCATTTTCGGCGGGCATGCCGAACGCATCCCAACCCATCGGGTGAAGGACTTCGAAGCCTTGCATCCGGCGAAAGCGGGCAAGCACGTCGCCCATCGTGTAGTTGCGGACGTGCCCCATATGGATCCTCCCCGATGGATAGGGGAACATCTCCAGGACATAGGCGCGGGGCTTAGCCGACAGGCTGTCGGCGCGAAAGCTTTCGGCTTCCGCCCAGCGCTGCTGCCAGCGCCGGTCGGCAACCGCCGGGTCGAAGCGGTTGGTCATGACGTTAGGCCTTATCCGCCGACGGTGGTGCGGCGAAGATCGCGGGCGCGGGTGAGGATGATGTCCTCAAGTTTCTGAACCGTGGCCGCGGCGACGGGGGCATCAACCCAAACGCCAGACTGGTTGACCTGGCGGCTGGCGGCAACGCGCAACGCGTCGGCGCGCAGGTCTTGATCGATGATCGACACGGTGAGCTTGACCCGCTCACCCGGGGTGTTCGGGTTGATGTACCAGTCGGTGACGATGACGCCGCCATTCGAGTCGGCGGTGATCAGCGGGGCGAACGACAGCGTGTCGACCGCGGCCCGCCATAAATAGCTGTTCACGCCGATACTCGTCATCCGCGACGGGGCGAGTTCGCGAGGGACGTCGCGATTGCGCGAACAGGCGGACAGGGCGGTCCCGGCAACGGCCAGGGAAAGAACGGTAAGGGGCAAGCGGCGCATGTCGTCTCTCTTCGCGAAACAGGATATCCATGGCGTTATAGATGCTGTCCCCGGCTCGGCAAGCACCGGTTTGGGACGAACCGCACGGGCAACTTGTGGATTCCGCGCCACAGGCGCCATGGGAATCGACTCTGGTCATGGAACCGACAGCTTCGTCAGACTATGTAATGGATGAACAGGAGTCGGTTTAAAGTGGAAAACAGGGTCACAGCGATTGGCGGAAAGGCGGCGACGTTGCTCGCGGCCGGTGCGCTTATCATGACCCCGGTTCTTGGAATGGCGGCTGCAAGCGCCCAGCGCCCGCCGGCTATCTCCTTGAGCTTCGACAAGATTTCGACGTTCACTCCGGCGACTGCCGATCCGCGGCTTGCGGCGATGTTTGCCGGCAGGACGATTTCCTTGACCGATTTCAAATTCACTCCGGCGGCGCCCAAGGGCCGGACCTCGCAGGTGCGAATCGCGCTTCGTTCGCGCGGTGCGCCGACCCCGGTCGCGCCGTCTCAGATCACGTCGGCGTCGCCGGTTAGCAGCCTGACCCCGGCGCAATATGACCTCGGCATGGCGATCGGCTGGAAGCGGCTTGCGGTTTCCGGCGACGTTGCCCGGGCCAGCAGCCCGGATCCAGTGATTGGCACCCGCGAGACCGCGGTGGTCGGCGTCAGCTATAATCTCAAGAAATTCACCGGCCGAATCGCGCTCGGCGGCGAGCGGAACGATAGCCGGGTCGCGGCGCTTGCGCGTCCCGACAGCGTGTCGGTCGACGTCGGCGGCTCCTATAACATCAGCCGCAACATCGCGCTGACCGGCGGCGTCCGTTACAAGGTTGAGCGGGACCAGATTCCTGCGCTTGCGGACGACACGCATGACAGCAAGGCCGTCTACGTCGGCACTGCCTTCAAGTTCTAAGCTGATCTAGGCCTCGAGCCAGCAAGAAATTCCTGCATATCCGTGAAACACGTCGGGATGGGCAGCGTTCAGCTTCGTCCACCGTCGCTCGTCCATTCCGCCGAGGGCAATCGCGGGACAGCCGACAAGCCAGGCGAGCCGTATCGCACGCGATAAGGCCAGCGGCTGGGCCCCCGGATGGGACCGGGTCGGGAACAGCGCCGACACGAACGCCAGTGCCGCTCCGCTTTTTTCGGCTGCCTCCGCCTCCGCCTCGTCATGAACCGATCGCGAGCAAGGCAGGGCGGTCGCATAGGCTGGATTATGGACAAGTGCGGCGCCGAGTCGCTCGGCCAGCTCGGGGTCGCGCGACACCGCCAGGACAAGGCCTCTCGCCCTCGCTAGTCCGGCAAGCTGCCGCCCAAGCTCTGCGCGCTGCGGTCCCGCCAGGCCGTGGTGCCGAAACACAACCCCTGCTTGGCCCGACGGAAGGTGGTCAATGGCTTCCCACAAGCGCTTGCCGACGCGCTCGTCGGTCATCAGCCAGCGCTTGGGCCAGGGGGACTGGTTGCCTTCCATTCGACTATCTATAGCGTGGCGGATGAGCGACACCGATACCTGCCTGGCCGCGGTCCGTGCCGAAATTGCCAAGGCCGTAAAGGCGTCCCGCCGCAATCCCGACGATGTCGCCTTGGTCGCAGTCACCAAGCAGCGCTCCGCGGCCGAGATCGAGCCGCTTCTTCTCGCCGGACTTCGCGACTTTGGAGAGAACCGGGTAAACGAGGCTGCGGAAAAATGGGCGCCGCTTCGAAGCCGCTATCCCCAAGTCCGCCTGCACATGATCGGACGACTCCAGTCGAACAAGGCCGACGACGCGGTCGGCCTGTTCGACGTCATTCACTCGCTCGATCGTCGCTCGCTCCTCGACGCGCTGGTCGCGGCGGGGGAGAAGGCAGGCCGTTACCCGGCCGTCTATGTGCAGGTGAATATCGGCGCGGAGGAGCAGAAGGGTGGGGTCGCGGTCGACGACCTGCCGGCCTTTCTCGACGCAGTGCGCGCCTCGCCCTTGCCGCTCACCGGATTGATGGCGATGCCGCCGCATGGGAAGCAGCCTGGTCCCTACTTCGCCCTGCTTGCGGAACTCGCCCGGCGTCATGGCGTCGATGGCCTCAGCATGGGGATGTCGGGCGACTATCCGGTGGCGGTGATGCTTGGCGCCACCGCACTCCGAATCGGCTCGGCCCTGTTCGACGACTGAATCAGTCGAGGTGGCCGCTGCGCCGCTTCTTGGTCGCCAAATATTCCACGTTATGCGGGTTGGTCGGCATGTGATGCGCGACTCGCTCGACGACCGCGACTCCCTCGGCCGACAGTCCCTCAACCTTGGCCGGGTTGTTCGTCAGTAGGCGCACGCGGTCAATTCCCAGCGCGCGCAGCATCGCCGCAGCCATCGCATAGCCGCGTTCGTCGTCGGCAAAGCCAAGCCTTCGATTGGCATCGACTGTGTCGAGCCCGCGATCCTGTAGCGCGTAGGCACGAAGCTTATTGGCCAAGCCGATCCCGCGCCCTTCCTGGCGAAGGTAGAGCAGCACTCCGCCGCCGGCAGCGCCAATGATCCGCAGGGCCTCGGTCAGCTGCGGTCCGCAGTCGCATTTCAAACTGCCGAACACATCACCGGTCAGGCATTCGCTATGCAGGCGGACCAGCGGCGGCTCTCCGCCAAATGCTCCGATAACCAGCGCGACATGGTCCTCACCGGTTGCCGGATCTCGGAAGGAAACAAGCTGCGAGGAGGAAAGGTCGGCGATCGGAATCTTCGCGCGGGCGACGAGTTGCGCGACCGGCCGCGTGATAGCCGACGTCACTGCCTCGACCGTGACCGAGTCCGCAAATTCGCCGTCGATCCGCCAAAGCGCGGGAAGCAAACCGGCCATTCGCGCCAGCGAAAGCGCAGCTTGAGCTTCGGCTGGATGTTCCACGACTGTTGGCTGGAGCGGGCCGATCGGGCCGCGTTCGAGATCGCGGGCGGGATCGGCGAGGGCCCTGGCGACATCGCGGTCCAGCCAGTCGCAGGGCCGGAGTTCGACCGGACCGCCTACGCCCGCCGCGTCATGGGCGTTGCCCAGCCCCAGAGCCTCCGCCCGGTAGCCGCTGATAATGACGGGCGCACGCCGGTCGGGGTCGAGCAGGACGAGCATCGCCTCGCTGGCGCTTTCGACGGACAGGAATGCCGAACTGCCCACGACGAGCGGCCGGCCGGCCCTTAGGGCGGCAATCGCCCGGGCGAAATCGTCTGGCTCGCTCACACCTCAAGCTCGACAACCAGCGGGACATGATCTGACGGCTTGTCCCAGCTGCGGCATGGCTCGAGGACCCGGTGCGCGGTCGCCTGCGCCGCAAGCTCGGGGGAGGCCCACATATGGTCGAGGCGCCGGCCGCGATCGCTCGCTTCCCAGTCCTGGGCGCGATAACTCCACCAGGTGAAGCAGCGTTCGGGCGCGGGGATGAACTTGCGCCCAAGGTCGACCCAGTCGTGCGCCGCGCGCAGCCGCTCGAGCGTCTCGACTTCAAGCGGCGTGTGGCTGACTACGTTAAGCAGCGCCTTGTGGTTCCAGACGTCACATTCGAGCGGCGCGATGTTGAAATCCCCGACGATTAAAGTCGGCTCAGCCAACTTTTCCGACCACCGAGTCATGCGTTCGATGAAGTCGAGCTTCTGGCCGAACTTGGGATTGAGGTTGCGGTCAGGGATGTCGCCGCCGGCGGGAACATAGACATTTTCGAGGCGGATACCGCAGGCCAGCCGCGCACCGACGTGGCGCGCCTCGCCATTGTCCTGCCAGTCGTGCCGCCCGCTGTCGTGCAGCGGCAGCCGTGAAAGGATCGCGACCCCGTGATGCATCTTCTGGCCATTGAGCTCATGGTGGACATAGCCGCGCGAGTGAAACATCTGGCCTGGGAAGACCATGTCCTGCGCCTTGGTTTCCTGCAGGCACAATATGTCGGGCTGCTCCTCGTCTAGGAAGCGTTCGACGATATGCGCCCGGGCACGGACACTGTTGATATTCCAGGATGCGATCTTGAGCTTGGTCACGCGAATGTCCTGTAGCGACCTTGGCGTGCCTGTGAAGGCCGAAGTGCCGATGCCGCGAACATGGAAAGGCCCTGGCTCCGGGGGCATGGAACCAGGGCCGACCAAGCGTAAGTCACGCAAGGCGACCGGCGTGTCACCCGGGTAACAGGGGGAAACCCCGGTATCCGCCGATCTATGTCATGGTGTATCAACGGCAAGCTGTCCCCAAGCTTAACCGTTTTCGATTGCTACGCTTTTTTGCGTTTCGGTTCGGCATAAGTGAAGGCGCTGTCGGGCACCGCCACGTTATAACGCTGGTTCGACAGACGCACCGTCGTCTTCTTGTTTTGGGCGTCGATCGCCGTCCAGCCTTCGAGGCGAAGGCCCCCGGGCGCGCTTGCCGACTTTATGAAGGCCAGCACCAGCGTACCGAATTCGGGCCGGCGCGCGTCGCGCGCCCTTACGACCACGACTTGCGGATTGTCGCTCGGCACCAGCCGGGCGATCCGGCCGAGGTCAGGATTGGGCGACAGGAGTACCGACAAGGGTGACTTGGCAATCGGCCAGCTCGACTTTTGCCCGACGTCATAGTCGATGAAGGAAAGCGTCTTGCCGTTGGCTACCAGCAGCATGTTGACACCGCCGCCATAGGCGAACCGGATCTTGCCTGGCCGCTTGAGGCTGAGCGTTCCGGCCATTTGCCGGCCCTTGCCGTCGGTCTGGACGAAATTGGCCGTCATCGACTGGGTCGCCGACAGGCTGGCTTCTACCGACTTGAGGTCGTTGGCCTGGGCTGGCGCCGCAAGCGCCACCAGCGCGACCGGCACAAACGCGCGCGCAAAGGATTTGGAAGAAAGCATCGAAATCTCCTGGAAAATTCTGGCCATCATCGTGGCGTTCCGGGCTTGAATGCGTCCTGAACCCTTCGGTTCCCCAGGGTTCAGCTGCCCGGTCCTGTTCGCAACTCAGATCGGATGGCCCTCGGTGTCGATCAATACCTCGCGGCGGCCGACATGGTCGGGCTGGCCGACCAGCCCGTCTTTCTCCATCCGCTCAATCAGCCGCGCGGCACTATTATAGCCGACCCGCAGCTGCCGCTGCAGGTAGCTGGTCGAAGCCTTTTGGCTCTCGGCAACGATCTGCACCGCCTTGCGATAGAGCTGGGTCTCCGGGTCGTCGTCGCCGACCGGCTGGCCATCGAACAAATAGCCGCCGTCCTCCGGCTCCTCGGTAACCGACTGGATATAGTCGGGCGTGCCCTGCCGCCGCCAATGGTCGGCGATCGCACGAACCTCCTCGTCGCTGACGAAGGGACCATGGACCCGGATGATCTGCTTGCCGCCGGGCATATAGAGCATATCGCCCTTGCCCAGCAGCTGCTCGGCTCCCTGCTCGCCAAGGATCGTGCGCGAATCGATCTTGCTCGTCACCTGGAAGCTGATGCGGGTCGGAAGGTTGGCCTTGATCACCCCGGTGATGACGTCGACGGACGGCCGCTGCGTCGCCATGATCAGGTGAATCCCCGCCGCGCGTGCTTTTTGTGCCAGGCGCTGGATCAGGAATTCCACTTCCTTGCCTGCGGTCATCATCAGGTCGGCCAGTTCATCGACCACCACTACGATCTGCGGCAAGACGTCGTATTCCAGCTCTTCGGTCTCATAGACCGGCTGGCCGGTATCCGCGTCATAACCGGTCTGCACCCGACGGCCGAGCCGGGCACCCTTCGCCTTGGAATCGCGGACCTTGGCATTGAAGCTGGCAAGTTGCCGGACGCCTAGGCTGGCCATCATCCGATAACGTTCCTCCATCTGTTCGACGGTCCATTTGAGCGCGCGGATCGCCTTGCCGGGTTCGGTAACCACCGGCGCCAGCAGGTGGGGAATGTCGTCGTAGATGCTCAATTCCAGCATCTTCGGGTCGATCATGATCATCCGGCATTCGTCGGGACTCAGCCGATAGAGCAGTGACAGGATCATGCAGTTGAGGCCCACCGACTTGCCCGATCCGGTGGTTCCGGCGACCAGCAAGTGCGGCATCGGTGCAAGATCAGCGATCACCGGGTCGCCGCTGATATTCTTCCCCAGGATCAGGGGCAGCGCCATGTTCTGGTCCTCGAACGCCTGGCTTCCGATCAGTTCGGACAAGCTGACCGTCTCGCGCTTCTGGTTGGGCAGCTCGATGCCGATGACGCTTCGTCCCGGGATCGTCGCAACGCGTGCCGACAATGCCGACATGTTTCGGGCGATGTCGTCGGCTAGCTGGATGACGCGGCTGGCCTTGATCCCGCTTGCCGGCTCGAGCTCATACATGGTGACCACGGGGCCGGGGCGGACCTCGACGATATCGCCGCGGACGTGGAAATCCTCGAGGACGCTTTCGAGTAGCCGGGCGTTGCGCTCCAGGCCCGCGCGATCGATCTGCTTCTTGTCGCCGGGCGGCGGAGCGGCCAGCAGGTCGAGTGACGGCAGCTGGTAATTGTCGCCCAGCGCCAGGCTGGCCTGGCCGGCGGCCGCCTTGCCGCGTTTCGGGCCGGCCTTGGCCGCGGGCGCGATCGCCTTTGCCGGTTCGCCTACTGCGACGGCAGGACGCGAGCGCGGTGGCTGCGCTGCGTTCTCGCACTCGTTGTCGCGCTGCTCGCGGGTCCGTCGTGGGCGCGTCGGCGCCACAGACGGATCCCGCCGCAACTTGTCTGCGGCCCACTGCTTCTCCTCGGGTCGCAGGCCCAGCGACAGAAAACCAATGAATGCCCCGCCGATCGCCAGCAACGCCATCAGCGCGAGCCGGGTTGGTCCTTCGATCGCTGGGTCCCCGATCAGGCCGACCGCCGTTTCGGCGCCATAGGCACCGCCTAGGCCAATCACTCCGCCATAGCCGGCGGGAAGCCCGCTAACCGCGTCTCCGGCAAGCAGGCCCAGCGCCACGCCGATCAGTGCGGCTCCGGTCCCGCCGAGCAGTAGCGCCCGGCCTAGGCGCCCGGCCTCGGCGCCGCGAACCAGCCTGACACCGGCCAAGCCCACCAGCGGGAGGAACAGGGCAGACGCGGGCCCGAACAAGAACAGCATGAGATCGCTGGCATAGGCGCCGAATGTACCTATCCAATTGACCGGCGGCCCTCCCGCCGCAGTGCTGAAGCTGGGATCAACGCTGGAATGGGTGGCCAGCGCGACGGACAGCGCGAGCGAGAGGCCGATTAGCACGACCCCGATCGTCTTGCGGATGAAGGCGCGGACCGATGCCGCGAGCGTATCGCGCCAATGCGGCCCCAGTTCCTTTTTTTGCGCGCGCTGCGCCGCCGTCGCCATGACGTCAGTTCCCCCGGTCCTTCATCGTCCCATACTGCCTGTCGCCCGAGTCCGGAGCAAGACTTCCCTCGCCGCGATGCGATGGTTAGGGGAGGGAGATGGACCGAGCGGACGTGATCATCCTTGGCGGCGGGCTAGTCGGGCTCGCGCTGGCAGCTGCGCTCGACGCCAGCGGCCTGTCGTCGATCGTCATCGACCCGGCCGATCCCGATCAGCGCAATAACGCGGCGTTCGACGGGCGCACCAGCGCCTTGTCCTCCTCGTCGAGGCGGATGTTCGATACGATCGGTATCACCGATCATTTCCCGGTGCCCGGTTGCCCGATCCGGCGGATCGAGGTCGCCGACGGGCTCGATCCCGGCGGGCTGGTCTTCGACCCCGGCGACGATGGCGAGCCGCTCGGCTGGATGAACGAAAATCGCCACCTTCGCGCGGCGTTGCGCGCCCGGGCCGAACAGGGGCGGCACATCTGGCTGATGTGGAAGTCGAAACCCGCCGCAGTCGATCGCGCCGAACATGGCGTGACCGTCCGGCTCGAAGACGGTAGGGTGATGGGAGCGCCGTTGCTCGTCGCCGCCGAAGGTCGCAATTCGCCAACGCGGGAGGCGGCGGGGATCCGTTGCGCGCGCTGGAAATATGATCATGGCGCGATCGTGTCGACACTGCGCCACGAGCGGCCCCACGATCAGGTCGCGTATGAAATCTTCTATCCGGCGGGCCCCTTTGCGCTGCTGCCGATGACCGACGATGGCGGGCACCGGTCAGCGATCGTCTGGTCGGTCGCGGCCGACGATGTCCCCGGGCTCCTGTCCCTCAGCGACGAGGATTTCGCGGCCGAGGCGGAGGCGGCAATGGGTGGCTTCCTCGGCAAAATCGCGATGCTTGCCCCGCGCTCCACCTATCCACTTGGCTTCCACCATGCCGCGCGGATTACCGATCGGCGGCTGGCGCTGGTCGGCGATGCGGCCCATGGAATCCATCCGATTGCCGGCCAGGGCGTCAACCTCGGCTACCGCGACGCCGCGGCGCTGGCCCAGGTTCTGGTCGAAGGTGCGCGGCTCGGGCTCGATCTCGGGGACAGGCAACTGCTCGACCGCTATCAGCGGTGGAGGGGACTAGACACGTTCATGGTCAGCCTGGCGACCGACAGCCTTACCCGTATCTATGGGATTCCCGGTCAAGCCGCGTCGACAGTTCGGCGGTTCGGCATGGGCCTGATCAACCGGATCGGACCGGTCAAGGACCGGCTGATGGCCGAAGCGCGGGGAACTAGTGGGGACCTTCCGCTGCTGCTGCGCGGCCTGCCGATCTAACGATTACTGCAGCGTCTGGCCGGCATCCGCGCCCCCGGGCGCCAGCCGCTGAAATTGCATCAACTGCACCACCAGATCGGCTCGTCCGGCGAGCGAATCCTCTTCGAGCAGCGCCTGCTTGGCGCCCACATCGAACGGCGCGACTTGGGCAATGGCGTTGACCAGCATTTCGTCGTCGAGCTGACCGACGGCGCCCCAATCGACCGCTAGGCCCAGCGCATCACCGAACCGCCGCGCCTCCCGCTCGACCTCCGCGCGCTGAGCGAGTCCGAGCGGCTCAGGTTCGGAATCGTCGAAGGCAGCAAGGTCGACATCGGCCTGGCGATAGGGGGTGCCGAGATCGCGTTCGGCAATCAGGCGAAACCGGTTCGATCCGTGCAGGACGATGTTGAAGCGCCCGTCGTCGAGTTCCTCGGCAGCGATGATTTCGCCAACGCAACCCGACCGGAAAAGGGGAGCGGGATCGCCGCTGCCACTTGGCTGGATCATGCCGATACGGCCTTGTCCGGCCAGCGCGTCGCGAACCATGTCGCGGTAGCGCGGCTCAAAAATATGCAGCGGCAATTGCGAGCGAGGGAACAGGAGCCCGCCAGCCAACGGGAAAATGGGGATCCGGGTGGGGTTGCTGCCCATCATGTGAACAGCAGCGCCGACAAGCGACGGCGGACCGCGCGGCCCCATGGATCCTCGAACCCGGCAGCCTCGAGCATCTGCAGCAGCCTGGTACGCGCCGCCTCGTCGTTCCAGCCGCGGTCGCGGGCAATGATTTCCAGCAGGTGGTCCGCCGCTCCTTCGCGGTCGCCCGACGCCATCAGAGTCTGGGCAATGGCAAAGCGGGCCTCATGGTCATCCGGGTCGGCGGCCAGCCTACCTTGCTCGGCGGACACATCTGCCGCCGGCGTCTCCGCTACATCGAGGGCGGCTGTCGCACGGGCGACTGCGGGATGGGTGGAAAGCGTGCCATCGAGCGATCCCAACAGCGCCCTGGCTTCTTCGGTCCTGCCGGCGCCGATCATTGCCCGCGCCAGCCCGCCGATCACCTGCGGATTGTCCGGGTCCAGTTCGCGGATCTGAGTGAAGATATTCTCGGCCCGGTCGAAATCGCCTTCGGTTAACACTTCCTCGGCCATGGCAATCAGCGGCTCGACCTGCGCCGCCAGATCCTGCGCGGCTCCTTTGACAGGCAACTGGCCAAGCAACTGGTCGAGCGCGCGGCCCAGCTGTGCTTCGGTGCGATATTGGGTGAGGTCTGCGACCGGCTGTCCCTGGAACAGCGCATAGACGGTGGGAATCGACTGGATCCGGAACTGGGCGGCGATCAGCTTGTCTTGTTCGACGTCGATCTTGGCCAGCACCACGCCGCGGTCCGCATAATCGGCGGCGACCTTTTCAAGGACCGGCCCAAGCTGCTTGCATGGGCCGCACCAGTCCGCCCAGAAATCGAGGATCACCAGGCTGGTCATCGACGGTTCGATGACCTCGCGGCGAAACCGCTCGATCGCTTCCCGTTCGGATTCGCTGACGCCCAATGTGGCCACTGCCTGCTCCTCATTCGATGAAGGTTGCATATGGGCCCGCCCCGCTTGGCGGGCAAGGTTCGCTCCAAGGGGGTTGCGCGGCTGAAAAGCCGATGCTAGGCGCCCGCTCACCTCATCGCAGGCCACGATGCATCGGCTCGTTTCGGCACTGCGGTTCAGCTCAGAGCGGGCGTAGCTCAGGGGTAGAGCACAACCTTGCCAAGGTTGGGGTCGAGGGTTCGAATCCCTTCGCCCGCTCCAGCGCTGGCGGCTAGATGGCCGCCGCCGCTTCCCACAACATATAGGCTGCGACCGCGACGATCAGGGCGGCGAACACTTTGGTCAGCGCGCCGCGCGCCAAAGCCAGGCGAACAGCAAGTTTCTGGCCGGCGACCGATCCGATCAGGCCGCCCCCGATGAATGCGCCCGCAACGCCCCAGTCGACAAGTCCCGACAAGGCATAACTTCCGGCGGTGGTGAAGCCGAAACTGGTCACCGCAACCAAGCTAGTCGCCATGGCGTTGAAGATCGGCATGGCGGTCGCCGCGACTAGGCCCGGGACAATCAGAAATCCACCGCCTATCCCGAAGAATCCGGACATCAGTCCAGCGCTGATGCCGTACAGCGACAGCTTGACCACCGTTGCCCGGTCTAGTGCAAGACGATGCGGGGACTGCGGTTCGCCCCGGCGCAGCATCAGCGCCCCGACGATAATCATCAGGACTGCAAACAGCGCGAGAAGGCCTTCGCCGTCGAACGCCTTGCCGGCGATGGAGCCGAGTGCAGCGCCCAAAATTCCCGCCGCGGCGAAGATCAGGCCCGGTTTCCAACGGACCGCTCCGGAGCGGGTCTTGCCGACCAAGCCGATCAGGGCATTCGCACCGACCCCGACGGCGCTGGTGCCGATCGCCGCATGCGGACTGGCCATACCGACGGCATAGACCAGCCACGGCACCGCCAGGATCGAACCGCCACCGCCGACCAGCGCCAAGCTGAAGCCGACCAGGCTGCCGCCGATGGCCGCGATAATGGCGTCAACCAAGGCTTGGGGTGCCCCGGTTCCATGGCATCATCGCCAATAGCCGAGCCATGCCGCAAAAGCCGCTGATGCCGGCGAACATCAGGCCCGCACCGACAAAGATCGCCATTCCGATCCAAGCCGGCGCGATGAACAGCGACATCAGGGTCCCGAGCAGCACCAAGCCACCGGCGGCGATCATCACCTGCCGCTGCATCTCGATCGGGGCGCCCTTCGCTTTCTCGACGGGCTGCCCGGCGCGTTGCCAGCCGCTAAGTCCGCCTTCGACGATATAGCAATCTCGCCCGCCCGCTGCCGCGGCCAGCCGGTCGGCGGCCTGCGCCGTGCGCAGCCCGCTCCGGCAATGAAAAAGGAGAATGTCGCCCTTGAGGGGCCGTTCCAGCAACTGGCTGAGGGGCACGCTAGTCGCGCCGGCGATCCGTTCTCGGGCATGTTCGTCGGCGTCGCGGATATCGATCAGCCGCGCACCCTGGTCGATCAAGCGGCGGGCTTCGGCTGGAGAAATTGTACGAACGGTCACTTCAAATACTCCTTAAAGTTCTGGGCAGAATTGCTGGCGCAATGTGCCGAGCAGGGCACGGACCCTGTCGTCGGCGATCCGATAATGGACCGTCTGGGCCTCGCGCCGGATTTCGACGAGACCCTCGTCGCGCAGCTTGGCGAGGTGCTGCGACAAGGCCGACTGGCCGAGCGTCAGCCGCTTACCGAGCGCACTGACATTAAGTTCGCCTTCGGCCTCCAGATGGCAAAGGATCAACAGCCGTTGTTCATTGGCCAGCGCGCGCAGCATCGCGGCGGCGCTGCCAGCTTGTTGAATGAAATCGGCTTGCATCGTGTTCATAAGCAGTCACTAAATTAGCTCTTGCTTATATAATAGTCAAGGCTTATAGGTCATTCATGACCAAGCCAATGATCCGTGCCTTTTTCGATGAGCCGACCTTTACCGTGACCTACTTGGTGTGGGACCCGGAGACGCGCCTCGGAGTCGTGATCGACCCGGTGCTCGATTTCGACGTCGCCTCGGGCAGCGTCGACCAAACCTCGGTTGATGCGCTTTTGGAAGCCGCCGATTCGGAAAGCGTGACCATCCAATGGGTTCTCGAAACCCATGTCCATGCCGACCATCTCTCGGGTGCTCCGCTGATCAAGGCGCGGACCGGGGCCAAGGTCGCGATCGGTGAGCATGTCCGCGATGTGCAGACGATTTTCCGGCCAATCTTCGGCGCGGACGATCTTAAGTCGGACGGCGCCGATTTCGACCGGCTGCTGAGCGATGGCGAGATCATCGAGGTGGGCGGCCTGACCATCGAGTCGATCCACACCCCCGGCCACACGCCGGCTGACCTTAGCTATAAGATCGGCGACGCGGTGTTCGTCGGCGACACCCTGTTCATGCCTGACTATGGCACCGCCCGGGCCGACTTCCCTGGCGGCAGCGCCCGGCAACTTTACCAGTCGATCCGCAAGATTCTCTCGCTGCCGCCTGAAACCCGGCTGTTCATGTGCCACGACTACAAGGCGCCGGGCCGCGACGAATTCGCTTGGGAAACGACCGTCGGCGCCCAACGCGAAGCCAACCGCCATGTTCATCAGGGAATCAGCGAAGACGAATTTGTGGCCATGCGCGAAGAACGTGATCGCTCCCTCCCGGCGCCCCGACTGCTCATTCCATCAATCCAGGTCAACATGCGCGGCGGCCGATTCCCGCCCGCGGAAAAAGATGGCGTCCGCTATCTCAAAATCCCGGTCAAGCTGAAGGCAGGAGTGGACGAACAGCAACTCGGCTGACCCCCTTGGGGCATTTCGTTGGGGCTCCTGTTTCGCGGACCCTGACAAATCGGGGATAACCACTATATCTCGTCCAGGACGATAGCGGGTTTTTAACGGGGGTGGAATGCGGATCGACTGTGCCGGCGATGCTCCGGAGGCGCTCACCGCCGATGTTGCGATCATTGGGTCGGGCGCTGCCGGACAAGCCGCCGCACGCCGCCTCTTGAAGCACGGGTGCCGCGTCGTGATCATCGAAAGCGGCGGGATCGATCATGAGGCCGAGGCCGCCGATCTCAATGCCGGCGAAATCGTCGGGCAGCCCTATCATCCGCTCGATCACAGCCGTTTGCGTTTCTTCGGTGGTACGACCGCAGTATGGGGTGGACGTTGCGCCGAGCTCGACCCGATTGATTTTGAACGGCGTTCCTGGGTTCCTCACAGTGGCTGGCCGATCGCACCCGATGATATTGCCGGCGAGGCCGAAGAAGCCCGGCAGATGTTCGGCGTGGAACGGGCCGCTCCCCCGCAACAGGATTCCATCCTCAATAGATTTTCGCCCGAAGAGCTTGCCGTCCGATGGTGGAGTTTCGATCCCAAGTTCGACCGTTTCACGATCGATCGCGCATCCGACCTGGAAAGTGACCCGCGCTGCACCCTGCTGATCCACGCCACCGTTCGGGAGATAATCCCCGCACCCGACCTGCAATCGATTGAGCGGCTCGATATCGTTAAGCCCGACGGCCGAGTGATCGATGTCCGCGCCCGCCACTTCCTGCTGGCCGCTGGCGGTATCGAGAATCCCCGGATTCTCCTGGCATCGAATTCGGTTGCAACGGCCGGGCTTGGCAACGGCCACGACCTCGTCGGCCGTTATTTCATGGAGCATCCCCACGCTCGTGGCGGACGGATCATCGGCCGCTTCGAATGGCAATGGCTGTCGGCGTTCGCAAAGCGCCGTGTGGGCGGCGTCGAAATGTCGCCTGCAATCACCCCGTCGTCCGCGCTGCAGCGCCGTGAAGGGCTTCTCAACAGCGCCATCACCGTCGCCGTCCGCCAGCCCGAAGGCGGCAGCCATCCGCTGCTCAAACGGGCCTACCTTCACGTCAAGCACCGCACCGCCCCGACCCGGCGTGGGCGTTCACTATGGAAGGCGACGAAACAACTCGTTCGCGGATATACTGGCGCGATCGGCCCGCTTCACCCCTGGGCGATGAAACGGCTCAACAATCTTGACCTGGCGCTGGTGGTCCGCGCCGAACAGGCCCCCAATCCCGATAGCCGCGTCCTCCTGTCCGATAGTCGCGACGCCAGCGGCATGCCGCGCGCCAGACTCGACTGGCGTTTGTCGGCGATTGATGTCGATAGCGTTGCCGGGCTTGTCGCGGCCATTGGCCGTGAAGCCGAGCGGCTTGGGCTTGGCACTGCCGAGCCTGCGACCTGGCTCAGTGCAGGTTCCAAGCAATGGGTGAGCGACGGGCTGGTCAGCGCCCATCCCATCGGTGGATTCCATCATATGGGTACCACCCGCATGGCCGACGATCCCAAGCGCGGCGTCACCGATAGCTGGGGCAAGGTCCATGGACTGGCCAATCTGCACATCGCTGGCAGCTCGCTATTTCCCACCGGCGGCTGGGCTAATCCGACGCTGACCATCGTTGCCCTTGCTCTGCGCACCGCGGACCGGATCGCCGAGAGTATCCGCCGGCCGGCGGTCCGAACCATTACGGCAACGGGTGCTGACGGTACCACTGGGTAAGGATATATTTTGTCCCCTGCCGGACCTTCATGCCCTGATGGAGCGTCGCGGGGTTGGGTTGTCCGTCCGGCCTGAGGTTGTTCCAGATCAGAAGCTTGCCGCGCTCCGGCATTACCGTCTTGCCGATCAGCTTGAACCGCGTTGCGCCCCCGGCCTCGGGCGCATTGAGGTAAATCATCGCCGTCCAGCTGCGCTGTCCCGAATCCGCGCAATGCAGGAAATAATCGGCGCTGCCGGGATTAAAGCTGTCGGTATGCGGCTTGAACTCCTGTCCGGGGGCGTAGCGCTGGCCCTGCAGGGCTTCCGCATGCGCCCGACCAATCGCAAGCAGGTCGCAAAGCCGCTGCTGGACCGACGCAACCAACGGATCGGCGGGATCAAGGTCGCAGGACTCGCTGGTCCGGAAATCGGGGATGCCCTGGTCGTCGGCGAGCGTCGAGGGCCTCCGGTCCCGATCGATCAACGCGACC
This sequence comes from Sphingomonas xanthus, assembly GCF_007998985.1. GTDB lineage: Bacteria > Pseudomonadota > Alphaproteobacteria > Sphingomonadales > Sphingomonadaceae > Sphingomicrobium > Sphingomicrobium xanthum. Next base: position 1,165,366 of record NZ_CP041659.1, on the reverse strand, counting down.
AGCTGCGCGCACTCCCACTCGTCGAGGAAGTCTCGCATCAGGAACAGGTCGAGCTTGGGATTGGGAACGCGCTGGATTGCAGGGTTGGCCCGCAATCGTTCAAGGGTCGGTTCAGCCGCCACGCCGGGCTTCGTGATCGGCGATAACCGCCCGGGCGATTTTCTGCATAAATTCCTGGGCCGCGCCGTCCGACTTGCTCGGGACGGTCATGATCGCCATCGCATAGGCTGTGCCGTCGGGGGCGGTAAGGATGCCGATATCGTTGATCCCGCCGACCCGGCCCTGAAAATTCTGCCCGGTGCCGGTCTTGTGGCTCCACTTCCACCCCGGCTTCATCGCTGCGCGGACGCGCAGCGCGCCCGTCTTGGTCGAGGCCATTGTCGACAGCAGCCGCTGGGTCGAGGCAGGCGACAGTAATTCGCCGCGCTTCAGCCGAGCTAGCGACTGGGTCACCGCCTGCGGAGCAGCGCCGTCATAGGGATCGGCGATATAGCGTTCGAACGAGGCCTTCCGCACGGCCGACGGGAGCGCGCCACGCGCCTTGTAAAAGGCGTCCCCGACCGAATAGCTCTGGCTCCAGATGAGGCCGGCGATGCGCGACTGGAGCGCCCGCTCGCCCTCATAGAAGCGAATTGATCCCAAGCGTTTGGAGTCGATCATGTCGCGAACCGCCAGCGGTCCCCCGACCGAGCGCATCAGCTTGTCATTGGCGGTATTGTCGCTCTCGGTAATCGCTGACTGGAGCAGCGCCCCCAGCGTGGTCGTGTGGCTGCCGTTGCCCAGCACCTTGGTACGGATCGGCTGATGGAACAGGGTCAAATCGTCCCGGCCGATGGTCACCCGATCGTTGAGGCTGACCCGTCCCCGATCGACGGCGTCCAACGCGGTGATTGCCACCCAGAGCTTGGAACAGCTCTGCTGGGGAAACAGCTTCCGGTCGTTATAACCGATCTGCCACCCGTCCTTGATTGACATCACCGAAACGCCGGCAATTCCCGGAAAGGCGCGGCTCAGCGAACTGATCTGCTCGCGAAGTTCCAGTGGCCCGGTCTTAACCGCCCGGGTTTGCTGAACCGCGTCGCTGGGCAAGGGGGCAAGAGGATCGGAAGCTTGCGAAGCTGAAGCCGTCGGCGAGGCAACCAGGCCCGCCGCGATGAACAACCGATACGCAAATGACGTCATGCCGCCCTTATCCCCCTGTTACTCCGTCAGTCTCTTGAAGGTCTTAGCCCCGGCCGGCTGAACCTGGCCTTGCCCGCGAAACTTGCAAATCCGGCCTGCCTTGCCAACCCCGCTAGATCGCCTGTGCCGGAACCATCCGGCTTCCGCCGCCCATCAGCGCCGCGGATTCGATCTCGTCCAGCGCGCGGTGCGCGGAGATGTAGCGGCGGGCCCGCCCGATCCAGTCGCTGGCATTGATCGCGCCCGGCAGGCGCATGGTTTCCGCCAACGCGGCATCGACCTCCCCGGCTTTGAGTCGCGCCAGCGCGCGGTCGTAGCGGGCCTGTGGGCGGGGCGAGGGCGTGTCGCCCCGGCGGAAGGAGACGACCCCGCCCAGCTCACGACGAAACGCGTCCCACCATCCTTCCTCGGGGCCCCCACCGCGCAACTGCGGTCCGAGCGTTTCATATTGTTCGACCAGCCCTTCGAGGCGAACCGGGTCGCGCGACGCAGTGACGATCGTCGAAATCGACCCCTGGTGGGTCGCTCCGAAACGTTGGACGAGCAGCGGCTCGAGATAACCAAGCGCCACGCCGCGGTCGATCGCCCGGCGCGCGGCAAAGGCGATTAGCAGCGCGTCCGCCCGTCCGGCCGACCCGGCGGCGGCCTCAGCAGCGCCTTCGATCGCGCTCAATCGGGATTCCAGCGTCGCGATGCGCGCGACGTCGGCGGCGCTCAGCGACTGGGCAGCAGTCGGCGGCGGCGAAGTGCTGATGATCGGCTGGCGAACGATCTCCAGCGGCGGCTGGGGCGCAACCCCGATAAACCGCGCTGCTTCGTCCCAGCGCGTCAGTCCCCAGGTCGCCAAGGCGGCCCCGGCTACCAGGAGCAGCAAGCTCCAGGCGATGCGGGCGCTCCAGGATCCAGTGTGGCGGGCGGTGTTCACGGTCATCGGTCGGCCGCTGTGTGACACAGCCGCGCGGCCAGCGCCAGCAGGCGTGAATCGTCGGGTCTGTCGGCCCATTCGACCCGCTCCCAGCCAGTCCCGCAGGCCAGCGCCGCGGCCTTGCTGATCGCGCAGATCGCCGCGCGCTGCGAGGTGCAGGCCAGTTCGGCCAGCCGCCTGCCGGCCCGGGCGCTGTGCACGGCAATGACGGTATCGGATAGATCGGGCAACGACGCTGCTTCAACTGTGCGCGCTTCATAAACGGGGATGTTGAGCACCCGCGGATCATCCGAACCCGAAGCGCGATGCGTACCGCAGAGGTGAAGCAGGCGAAGTTCGTCGGGAAGCGACTCCAGCAGTGAAGCCGCATCGCCATTGCCTACCGTCGCGACCGTGAATCCGGCGCCTCGGGCTGCTTCGGCGGTCGCCTCGCCCACGGCATGGACTGGTAGCGGCCGATACGGCGCGAGCGCCGGTCCACCGTGCCTGACCGCATTGGCGCTGGTTAGCAGCAGCCCAGTGAACGCGCCGCGCGCCGGAGCTTGCCAGTCGCGCGCAATGACTTCGAACAAGGGGCAGGCAATGGGTTCAAGGCCCAGCGATCTCGCGCGCTCCGCCGTTTCCGACAATCCTGGCTCGGAGCGCAGAAGGATAAGCGGCTTCATCCGGTAAACAGGGCTTGGACCGCGTCGGGCGCTTCGGCAAGCATCGCCCGGCCCAGGTCGGCGGGCCCGTCGAGGTCGCCGGCCGCAAACCATGCCTCCCGGTAGATGTGGCAGCGGCCGTCTTCGCTCAGCAGTTCGCAGCGGAATGTCAGCATCTCGTCCTTCACGGTGGCCTGAGCCGCAACCGGCGAATGGCAGCTGCCGCCGAGCGCGCGGACGAACGCGCGTTCCGCAGCCACCGCCACATGGGTCGGGTGATGGTCGATCGCCGCCAGCAGGGTTTCGACCCGGCCATCGCCCGCGCGGCACTCGATCCCGATCGCGCCCTGTCCGGGCGCCGGCAGCAGGTCGATCGCTACGCCGGTTGTGCCGCGCCCCAGCCGATCGAGCCCGGCGGCCGCCAGCAGTGTCGCGTCGACCTCGCCTGCGGCAAGCTTTGCTAGCCGGGTATCGACATTGCCGCGGATCGGCACCGTGTTGAGGTCCGGGCGCCGCTGTTTCAACTGGGCCGCCCGGCGCGGCGAACTTGTGCCCACGGTCGCCCCCCGCGCTAGTGCCGCGACCGACGCCGCCCCGATCAACCGGTCTTGCACATCGGCGCGGGGCAGCATCGCGGCGATACGCAGCGCATCGGGCCGGATGGCCTCGACGTCTTTCATCGAATGGACCGAACAATCAGTTTCGCCGGCCAGCAGGGCGCGGTCGAGTTCCTTGGTCCACAGGGCTTTGCCACCGATATCGGCGAGCGGCCGGTCCTGGATTCGGTCGCCACTGGTCGTCACGGTGCGAATGGCGACTGTACCCGCGGCCCAGCCTTGCGCCTCCTCGACGGCCCGGGCCACCAAATGGGCCTGGGCGAGGGCAAGCGGCGATCCGCGGGTGCCGATTATGAGCGGGCTCGATGTCATCGCCCCCCGCGCTAGCGCAAAGCCCGCCTTTCAGGCAAAGGCTTCGATCGATGGCGTTGGTCCTTGCCCTTGAATCCTCGTGCGACGACAGTGCCGCGGCGCTGGTCAGCAGCAGTCGCCAGATCCTGGCGCAGGCCGTGGTCAACCAGAACGACGCGCACCGACCCTTCGGCGGCATCGTCCCCGAAATCGCTGCCCGCGCACACGTCGAAATCCTGCCAGGCCTCGTCCGCCAGGTCCTCCACGAAGCCGATGTGTCGATCGGCGAAGTGGATGCAATCGCCGCGACCGCCGGTCCCGGCCTGATCGGCGGGGTGATGGTCGGCCTTCTGGTCGGCAAGGGACTCGCCCTTTCGGCAGGCAAGCCGCTGATTGCCGTAAACCATCTCGAAGGCCATGCACTGTCCCCGAGGCTGGTCGATGTCGGACTCGACTTCCCCTACCTGCTGCTGCTCGCCAGCGGCGGACATTGCCAGCTTCTCGAGGTGCGGGGAGTCGGAGACTACCGGCGGCTGGCGACAACCATCGACGACGCGGCAGGCGAGGCCTTCGACAAGGCGGCGAAGTTGCTCGGGCTCGGCTTTCCCGGCGGCCCGGCGATCGAGGCGCTGGCCCGTGATGGCGATTCGGCCGCGGTACCGCTGCCGCGGCCGCTGGTAGGATCGAAGGAACCGCACTTCAGCTTTGCAGGGCTGAAGGCCGCGGTTCAGCGCGCGGTGATTGCCGGCAGCCACCGGCCCGAAGACGTCGCCGCCAGCTTTCAGCAGGCGGTGGTCGACTGTTTCCTCGACCGTACCGCTAAGGCACTGGAACAGTCCGACGCATCGACCCTCGTCGTCGCGGGCGGGGTCGCCGCCAACGCCAGCGTCCGAACCGCACTGGCCGACCTGGCGCAGCGCCATGGCCGCGGTTTTTCGGTTCCGCCCGGTTGGCTGTGCACCGACAATGCGGCAATGATCGGCTGGGCCGGGGCGGAGCGGTTGGCGGCGGGATTGACCGACGGGTTCGACGCCCCGGCGCGGGCCCGCTGGCCGCTCGATCCGGAAGGCGAGAAAGTCCGGGGGGCGGGGGTGAAGGCATGACCATCGGAAAGCTTGCGGTGATAGGCGGCGGCGCCTGGGGTACCGCGCTTGCGCAAGTAGCCGCCGCCGGCGACCGGGAAACATTGCTGTGGGCGCTGGAAGACGACGTCGTGACGGCGATCAACCGGATCCACGAGAATCCCGTCTATCTGAAAGGCATCAAGCTCAATCCGGCGGTCCGCGCGACAGCGGACTTCTCGGAACTGGCGAGCGCCGACGCCTGGCTGGTGGTTTCACCCGCCCAACACATGCGCGCCGTGCTGAAGCGCGCGCCCTGCCCCAACATGCCCCTCATCCTCTGCTCCAAGGGCATCGAGGAAAGTTCGGGCAAGTTGCTTCACGAGGTCGCGGCGGAAGTTTGCCCAACCTCGCCGATCGCGGTGTTGTCAGGCCCGACCTTCGCCCATGAAGTGGCCAGCGGCCTTCCGACCGCAGTGACGCTGGCCTGCCGCGACAGCACGCTGGGCCAGCAGTTGCGCCAGCGGATTGCCCGCCCCAACTTCCGCACCTATCTGTCGGACGACGTCGCTGGCGCCGAGGTCGGCGGGGCGGTCAAGAATGTCCTCGCCATCGCCTGCGGCGTGGTCGAGGGACGCGGGCTCGGTCAGAACGCACGGGCGGCGGTGATCGCACGCGGATTCGCGGAAATGACGCGTTTCGGTATGGCGATGGGCGCGCGTCGCGAAACGCTGGCGGGCCTTAGCGGGCTTGGCGACCTGGTCCTGACCTGCTCCTCGACCGCCAGCCGCAATTTCTCGCTCGGCAAGGCGATCGGCGAGGGCAGGAGCGCGGCCGAGCTGATGAGCGACCGTCGGACGGTTGCGGAGGGCGCTCATACCGCGCCGATACTTCATCGAATCGCCGTTGACCGCGATATCGACATGCCAATCGTCGAGGCGGTGGTCACCTTGCTGTCGGGGCGGGTCGGAATCGACGAATTGCTCGATGCGATGCTCAGCCGCCCGCCGGGCGACGAAGAGGATTGATCCTCAAAAATCGATCGCGACGCCCTTCTTTTCCCAGTCACCATAGCGCGTGGGGTCGGGGCGCATTTCCTCGCCCGCCGGCGGTTCGGGGTCGACCGGTGCGGCCATAGGCAGCGGCGGCGACTTTGACAGATAAGTCGGGGGGTCGAGATGCTTTGGACGTTTCACGGCGACCAAAATGATGCCTAAAGGGCGTCATGCCAAGTACCGAAGGCCTTGAACCGCGCAAAGCGGCGCTGCGCATGCTCGACGCGATCCTCCGCCGGGCGCAGACGATGGACAATGCCGCGCAGATCGCGCGCAGCCTGCCGCCGGCCGACGCCGCGCTGGCGACGGCCATTGCCGGCGAAACGCTCCGCCGCCTGCCCGACCTTGATTTTCTGATCGATAGCGCGACGCGCCAATGCTTGCCGGACGATGCCAAGGCCAGAATGGTCCTGCGTATCGCGCTGGCCCAGAAAATTGGCCTCGGTACGCCCGATCATGCGGTGGTCGCCACCGCCCTGCCGCTGGTTGACGGCGGGCCGCGGCGCTTGGTCCATGGCGTGCTTGGCACCCTGCTTCGGCGCGGATTGCCTGCGATCGAAGCACCGCGCCTTCCGGCGGAAGTAGAGGCCCGTTGGAGTGCCGCCTGGGGATCCGCGGTCGTCGCCGCTGCCCGCGATGCCATAGCCCGGCGGCCGGCGACCGACCTGAGTTTTGCAAGCGCCCCGGCATGTGCCGAATTCACCCAGGGCGTATCGCTCGCTCCGCTCCATCGCCGCCTCGACCCTGGCAGCATGATCACCGAACTACCCGGCTTTGCCGAAGGCCATTGGTGGGTTCAGGACCTCGCCGCCTCGCTCCCGGCCCGTCTTGTCCCGCTTACCGCCCAGCGAGTCCTCGACGCCTGCGCCGCGCCAGGCGGCAAGACGATGCAGTTGGCCGCGCGCGGGCATGCCGTCACCGCGCTGGACCGATCGGAAAGTCGTCTGGCCCGACTTTCGGAGAATCTATCCCGCACCGGGCTGGCGGCCGAAACCGTCACCGCCGATGCGCTGCATTGGGACGCACCCGAACCGTTCGACGCGGTCCTGCTCGACGCCCCCTGCTCGGCGACCGGGACCTTCCGGCGCCATCCCGAAGTGCTCTATCGGGCCCGTCCCGCGATCATCGCGGATAGCGCCGCGCTGCAATCGTCGATGCTCGATCGCGCCAGTGCCTGGGTTCGGCCCGGCGGCTCTCTGGTCTACGCCGTTTGCAGCCTCGAACCGGAAGAAGGCGAGCTGCAGATCGCCGCCTTCCTTGGCCGCAATCCGCATTTTGCCCTTCAGCCGGCTGTCCTGCTGCCCGACGGCGTGACGCCATCTGCCGAAGGCTGGGTCCGCGTCCTGCCCGGAATGCTCGCCGATGAGGGCGGACTCGACGGCTTCTTTGTCGCGCATCTTGTCCGAAGCGCCGCTTAGCGGTTAATGGCCCCATGGCCCGACCGCTCATTTCCCCATCCATCCTTTCCTCCGATTTCGCCCAGCTGGGCCAGGAGGTGCGGGCGATCGATGCTGCTGGCGCCGACTGGATTCACATCGACGTGATGGACGGGCATTTCGTCCCCAACCTGACGATCGGGCCGGGCGTGGTGAAGGCCCTTCGGCCGCACACCGGCAAGCCGTTCGACGTTCACCTGATGATTTCCCCGGTCGACCACTTCCTCGATGCCTTCGCGGAAGCGGGGGCCGATATCATCACCGTCCATCCCGAGGCCGGGCCGCACCTCCACCGCACCATCCAGCGGATCAAGGCGCTCGGCAAGAAAGCGGGAGTCTCCCTCAATCCCGCGACCCCGGCGAAGATGCTCGACTATGTGCTCGAGGAGATCGACCTGGTGCTGGTGATGAGCGTCAATCCTGGATTCGGCGGGCAGAAATTCATCACCTCGCAGCTCGCCAAGATCGAGGCAATCGCCAATCGCGTCGCCAAGCAGGACCTGGCGGTGGATATCGAGGTCGACGGCGGGATCGATGCCCTCACGGCACCGCGAGCGATCGACGCCGGAGCTTCTGTGCTGGTTGCGGGAACTGCCGCCTTCCGCGGCGGCCCCGATCATTATTCGGCCAATATCGCGGCGCTTCGGGGAGGCGCATGAGCGCCGACCGGCTGCGCCATCTTGCCAAAGGATCGCTATTGTCGCGGCTGTTCGGCCAGGGCCGCCAGCCGCTGCGCCTGGTCGCCGTCCCGCGTGACCATGTCCTCGGCGACCGGGCCCGCGGCGATGCACTACTCGCCGGCCGTTTCCGCTGGGGCAATGAAGAACGCAACTTGCCCGAGATCGATTTCGGCGACATCGGCGCGGCGACGGAACTGGATCGCGCAATCCACGGATTTAGCTGGCTTCGCGATCTCGCCGCCTCGGCTAGCCGTGAAAAGGGGGCGAGGCTGGCGGAGGCCATCGCAGGCCGCTGGCTGATCGCGCACGGTTCTCGCGTCGACGAAGCCTGGGCGCCGGAATTGTGGGGCGAACGGATTCTCTTCTGGACCGCCTATGCCCCCTATATCCTGTCCAGCCGTGATAGCGGCTACCGGTCGGCTCTGCTCAATACGCTGGCGCGTGGCGCCCGACATGCCGAGGCCCAGGCCGACCGCGCATCGCCCGGCCTAGCCAGGATCACCGCCTGGTCAGGCGCGCTAGTCGCGGCGTTGACGCTGCAGGGAGGGCTCAGCCGCCTGTCGCGCTGCGAATCCGGCTTGATGCGCGCGCTGGCTTCGGCCCAGTTCGAGGACGGCGGGCTGATGAGCCGTTCGCCATCGGAACAGATGTTACTGGTCGACCGGCTGGGGCTGGTCCGCGCCGCCTATTTCGCAGCGAAACAGCCCCCCCCCGAAGCGCTTGAGAATAGCGCCGCCGCGGCATTGGCCGCGCTTCATGGCGTCACGATGGGAGACGGCGCCCTGTCCAGCTGGCAGGGCGGCAATCCGGGCGATCCGGGCCGTATGGCGACGCTGGTCGAGGGCTGCGGCCTTCGTGCCCGTCCGCTGCGCCATGCGCGCGGCTGGGGCTACCAGCGGCTCTCTGCGCTCGGCACGATCATCGTCGTCGATGCCGCGCCGCCCCCTGCAGCCCGTATGGCATCCCATGGCTGCGCATCGACGCTGGCTCTCGAGATGAGCGACGGGGCGCAGCGACTGGTGATCAATTGTGGCGGCCCAGGACCCGTCCCGACCAGCCTGCCCGACGAGCTGGTGTTAGCTCTGAGGACCACGGCAGCCCATTCGACACTGGTGCTCGACGATACCAATTCGACCGCCATCCAGCCCGACGGAAGCCTTGGCAAGGGCGTATCGGACGTGACGATCGACCGTAACGAGGACAATGATTGTTCGCGTCTGGAGGCCAGCCATGACGGTTATGTCCGGGGTTTCGGCCTGATCCACCAGCGCCGACTCAGCCTTGGCAACGACGGAAAGGAAGTGCGCGGCGAGGATCGGCTGATCGCGCGCGGCCGCCGTCGGATCCGCGAAGCTGCGCCCTATGCGGTCCGCTTCCATCTCGCCCCCGGGGTCGAAGCGACCCTGACCGCTGACGGCATGGGCGCCATCTTGCGTTCACCCGGCGCACCGCCCTGGAATTTCCGATGCCGGGGCGCGATGCTGCTGGTTGAGGAAAGCCTGGCGATCGACGGACGAGGCGTGCCGGTCGGTTCGCTGCAACTGGTTGTCGTCGGGGAAGTATCGGCTATTGGCGGCGAAATCGCCTGGCAGTTCCGCCGTTCCAGCTAATCGACAGAAGGCCCAGTCCATGACCGATATCGTTCCCATCCGCCGGGCACTTGTTTCGTTATCCGATAAATCCAGCCTCGACGACCTCGCCAAGGCCTTGTCCGGCGCGGGCGTCGAACTGGTATCGACCGGCGGCACCGCGGCAATGCTGCGCGAACTGGGGCACGAGGTCCGCGATATCAGCGACCTGACCGGCTTTCCGGAAATGATGGATGGACGGGTCAAGACGCTTCACCCCAAGGTCCATGGCGGCCTGCTCGCGGTGCGCGACAATGCGGAACATGTCGCGGCGATGGAGGAGCATGGCATCGGCGCGATCGACCTTGTGGTGGTCAACCTCTATCCATTTGAAGCAACCGTCGCGAAAGGATCGAAGCGCGATGAGATCATCGAGAATATCGATATCGGCGGCCCCTCGATGGTCCGCTCGGCGGCCAAGAACCATCAGCATGTCGCGATCGTCACCGACCCGGCCGATTATGCCGAACTCAGTGCACAGCTCGCCGCCCATCGCGGCACCGACCTCGCCTTCCGCCGGCGGCTGGCAGCCAAGGCTTTTGCCCGCACTGCAGCCTACGATTCGATGATCGCCAGCTGGTTCGCGTTCGCTGACCAGCAACGGGCCTACCCCGACACGCGCTTCATCGTCGGCCAGAAGGCACAGGAACTTCGCTACGGCGAAAATCCGCACCAGAAGGCGTCGCTTTATTTGCCGATGGGACCGGCAACCCCTGGGGTAGCCCAGGCCCGGCAGGTTCAGGGCAAGAAGCTTAGCTACAACAATCTGAACGACGCCAACGCCGCGCTCGAACTGGTTGCCGAGTTTCGCGAAGCTCATCCGACAGTGGTGATCGTAAAACATGCCAATCCTTGCGGAGTGGCGAGCGCGGAAACGCTGCTCGACGCATGGAACGCGGCATTGGCCTGTGACAGCGTATCGGCCTTTGGCGGAATCGTTGCCGTCAACCGCCGGCTCGACGGGCCGACCGCGGAGGCCATTTGCGACATCTTTACCGAAGTGGTCGTTGCTCCCGATGCCGACGAGGCGGCGATCGCAGCCTTTGGCCGCAAGAAGAATCTGCGTCTGTTGCTGACCGGCGGTTTCCCAGATCCCGCGCGCGGCGGGCAGACGGTGGCGGTAATTGCCGGCGGTCTGCTGATCCAGGACCGCGACAATGGCACGCTCAGTCGCGACATGCTGAAGGTGGTGACCAGGCGCCAGCCGACCGAGCAGGAACTGATAGACTGCTTGTTTGCCTGGACTGTCGCGAAGCACGTCAAGTCCAACGCCATCGTCTACGCCAAGGACGGAGCAACGGCGGGGATCGGCGCGGGACAGATGAATCGGCGCGATTCCGCTCGAATCGCGGCGATCAAGGCGCGCGAGGCAGCGGAAACCAATGCATGGGCGCAGCCGCGCACGGTCGGATCGGCGGTGGCTTCGGACGCTTTCTTCCCCTTCGCCGACGGGTTGCTGGCGGCAGTTGAAGCCGGTGCCACCGCGGTGATCCAGCCAGGCGGTTCGATCCGCGATGACGAGGTTATTGCCGCCGCCGACGCGGCGGGGCTGGCGATGATGTTCACCGGCATGCGCCATTTCCGCCACTAATCTGCCGATCGTTCTGGTAGGGTTCCTCGCAACCGCTGCCGGCGTGAGGAGCCAGACGGGCTTTCCGGCGCGGCGCTAGCGTGGCGCGTCGGCGCTTTCGCCCGGTTCGGGCAGCTGCAAGTCCTCGATATCGGCCTTGCGCATCTTGAACAGCTCACGGTCCTCCGGTCCGAACCCCTTCAGCCACAAGACCGCGCCGAAGGCCGCCAGGATCGCCGGAACGCCGAACAAGAGTTCAGCCCATTCGGGCAGCAGGATTCCGAGCTGGCCTACCGCGAGGGCAGCGGCTGCAGCCCAGATCAGCGGCCAGCGCCAGCCGCTGACCGGATTGCCAAGGATATGAGACAGCAGCCGGGACTTGACGATCGAGGCAAAGCCCAGCGCCAGCACAAGGGCGATCGCCGGCCCCGTCGCCTGCCACATCACGGGCCAGTTCCAGCTGCGCATCAGGAGGATGAGGCCGACCGCCAGCGCCGCTTCCAGCACAATCATGCTCAGGCTGATCATCATGTTGCGGTGGCGCGCGGTATAAATCAGCGCGGATTCGCTCACCGCCGCGGTTGCCGCGACGACTTCGGCCGCGAGCAGGAAGCCAAGGGCCGCGGTCCCGGCGACGAAGCCCGCTCCGACGAGCCCCATCACCGCCTCCCCCGGGATCCCCAGTGCCAGTGCAACCGCCGCCTGGGCGCCGATCACCCAAAAGCCCACCTGCCGAACCTGCCGCGCTACGGCCGCGCGATTGCCTTCAACAAGGTTGCGGCTGATGACCGGTCCCAAAATCGGGTCGAAGCTGGTCTTCAGCTTCTGCGGCAGCGAAGCGACCTGTTGCGCAACATAGTAGATCCCGACAATCTTCGGTGCGAAGAACAGGCCGAGCACGGCGATATCGACCCTTCGTGATCCCCATTCCACGGCGTCCGCAGCGGCTACAGGCAAGTTGCGCCGTGCCATCCGCCACAATGCGCCGGGCTTCGGCTTCCAGCCATGCGGAAGGCCATAGCTGCGCAACAGGGGGATTACCGAGGCGATCAACGCCCCGATCATCGACAGCGCATAGGCAATGATCAGTCCGTCGCGCAGGGAAACATAGGACCAAGCGAAGGCGGCGATAGAGATCGTCCAGGGCTCGACGATCGCCCTCGCACGGACGGTCGAGGTGACGTCATGACGGTAGGCCAGCGCGGCCAGGGAGATATCCGACCAGGCCAGCGCGAACACGGTGACCGGAAGCATCCATTCAAGGCCGGTGATTTCCGAATTGGGGAACATTGCCTGGGGAAAAATGGCGAGCAGCGCCATCGCGATCCCCGATCCGATCGCGGCGACCAGCAGCCCATCGGCGACGACGCAGACATGGTCCTTGTCGGTGGTCGAAAGCTGCTGAGCCAATCCGCGCTTCAGCCCCAGTGTCGCCAGTTGCGCGGCGAATTCGACCACCAGCACCGCATAGGCGAAGCGGCCCAGCGCTTCGGCGCCGTAAATCCGGCCGGCAATGAACAGGAAGGGAAGGCGCGCGACGAGTCGCAGGAGAAACCCGAGGAAATTGATCCGCCCGCCACGCGCCAGCGCGGCAAGGTCCGCCGAGGGCGGGGCCGGCGGAGCGGAGGCCTTGGTCAATGCGCCGCGCCCCAGTGTGCGCCCCAGCCAACCTCGACATCGAGCGGCACGTCGAGCGTGAGCGCAGGCTCGGCGGCGGCGGCCATCACCGAGCGCACTACCTTGGCGGCGGCATCCTCCTGGCCCTGGGGTACTTCGAACAGCAATTCGTCATGCACCTGCAGCAGCATGCGGACATCGCCCAGGCCAGCCTCAGCCAATGCCCCGTCCATCCGGTTCATCGCCCGCTTGATGAGATCAGCACTGGTGCCCTGGATGGGCGCGTTGATCGCGGCCCGCTCGGCGCTGGCCCGGAAATTGGGGTTGGACGCGCGGATGTTGGGGAAATGCGTCTTGCGCCCGAAAAGGGTGCGGGTGAAGCCATGCTCGCGCACGAACGCCAGCGTGTCGTCGATATAAGTGCGGATGCCGGGAAAGCGGGAGAAGTAGCGATCGATGATCGCCTTACCCTCTTCCCTTGGAATCCCCAGTCGCCCGGCCAGCCCCCAGCTGGAAATACCGTAGAGGATCGCGAAATTGACAGTCTTGGCCTTGCCGCGCGTATCGCGGTCGACGGTGCCGAACAATTCTTCGGCGGTCATCGCGTGAATGTCCTCGCCGGCGCGAAACGCCTCCTTGAGTTGCGGAACATCGGCCATGTGCGCCGCCAGCCGAAGCTCGATCTGGCTATAGTCGGCGCTCAAAAGCACATGGCCTGGCTCGGCGACGAACGCGTCGCGGATCTTGCGGCCGATTTCGGTGCGGATCGGAATATTCTGTAAATTGGGTTCGGTCGAACTTAAACGCCCGGTTTGCGCGCCCGACAGGCTGAAGCTGGTGTGCACCCGGCCGGTGTCGGGGTTGATCTGCGCCTGTAGCGCGTCGGTATAGGTTGACTTGAGTTTCGACAGCTGGCGCCAGTCGAGGACCAGTCGCGCCGCATCCACGCCTTCGCCGGCAAGCCGTTCCAGCTCGGTGACGTCGGTCGAATATTGGCCGCTCTTTCCCTTGCGACCGCCTTTAAGGCCCAGCCGCTCGTAAAGCACGTGGCCAAGCTGCGCCGGCGAACCGATGGTGAAGGGCCCGCCCGCGGCCTCGAACACTTTCTCTTCCAGCGCCGCAATCTCGGTCGCGAACGTACCGCTCAATTGCGCCAGATAGTCGCGGTCGACCTTGATCCCGCGACGTTCCATCTTCCCGATCGACGCAACCAGCGGCCGGTCGACCATCTCGTAGACGCGGTTGCCGCCTTCGGCTGCAAGGCGCGGCTTCAGCCGTTGCCACAACCGCAGGCAGATATCGGCGTCCTCCGCGGCATATTCGGTCGCCGCGTCGAGCGGCACCTTGTCGAAGCTGATCTGCTTCGCGCCAGTCCCGCATACCGACTTGAAGGCGATGCACTCATGATCGAAATGCTGCTTGGCGAGGTCGTCCAGCCCATGGTTCGACCGGCCGGCGTCGAGATCGAAGCTCATCACCAGCGTGTCGTCATAAGGCGCGACCGCGATCCCGGCCTTGGCCAGCATCACCCAGTCATATTTGAGGTTGTGCGCGATCTTCAGCACCGCCGGGTCTTCTAGCAGCGGTTTCAGTTTCGCGAGCACCAGATCCTTGGCCAGCTGCACCGGCGTTTCGGTCAGCATGTCCTGCCCGATGTGGCCGACGGGGATGTAACAGGCCCGGTTGGGTTCGGTCGCCAGGCTGATCCCGGCAAGGTTGGCGATGATGCAGTCGATACAGTCAGTCTCGGTGTCGATCGCAACCAGCCCTCTGGCCCGCGCTTCGGCGATCCAGCGATCGAGTGCTTCCTCGCTCGTCACCGTTTCATACTGCGTCCGGTCGACAGTGATTTTCTCCGGTTCCGCGGGAGTGGACGGGGCAGGCCGCGACGCCATGACGTCGACCGGTGAGTTGCCGCCGCTTGACGCGCCGCGACTTCCGCCGACCCGGTTGAGCAACGACTTGAACCCCTGGTCCTCCAGGAATTCGCGCAGCGGTTCGGGCGGGATGCCCTTGAGCGCCAAATCCTCCAGCGGCTCGGGCAGCGGCGCGTCGCAGACCAGCCGCACGAGTTCACGGCTTAATCGCGCATTGTCGGCATGTTCGGTGAGATTTTGCTTCAGCTTGGGTTTGCTGATCTCGCCGACGCTCGCAAGCACCTTGTCGAGGTCGCCATATTGCTGGATTAGCTGGGTTGCGGTCTTGGGTCCGACGCCGGGAACGCCCGGGACATTGTCGACGCTGTCGCCCATCAGCGCCAGCACATCGCCTACCTTTTCCGGCCCAACGCCGAACTTGCCCTCGACATAGGCCCGGTCGATCCGCCGGTCGTTCATCGTGTCGAGCATGTCGATGCCCGCCTCGTCGTCGACCAGCTGCATCAAATCCTTGTCGCTGCTGACGATGGTCGCCTTCCACCCGGCCCTCTTGGCGGCCATCACATAGCAGGCGATGATGTCGTCGGCTTCCAGCCCCTCTTCCTCGATACAAGGGATCGAGAAAGCGCGGGTTGCGGTGCGGATCAGCGGGAATTGCGGGACCAGGTCGTCGGGCGGCGGCGGCCGGTTTGCCTTATACTGGTCGTACATGGCGTTGCGGTGGCTCTTGCTCGACGCGTCGAGGATCACCGCCATGTGCGTTGGCCCGTCGGCCTTGTTCAACCCGTCGGCCAGCTTCCACAGCATCGCAGTATAGCCATAGACGGCGCCGGCTGGCGTGCCATGGCGGTTAGTCAGGGGCGGCAGCCGGTGATAGGCCCGGAAGATGTAGCTGGACCCGTCGACGAGATAGAGGTGGTTCTGCGGTTCGGCCATGGGGCGCTTGCCCTAGCACGCCCCGCGCCCGATGCCAGCCACTCGATGGGATTGGCATTTCCAACCGTCCCGCTTCCGGCTACGCCTTCACCATGGCCGACAAGTTCCTGCGTCACAAACAACCCTGGACCAGCGACGAAATCCAGAAGCTTCACCGGCTGGCGGCCAAGGGCATGAGCCTCAAGGCGCTCAGCAAGGCGCTGACCCGAAGCGAAGAATCCATCCAGGCGCGCGCCAAGCAGGACGGGCTGAAGGTCAGCAAGCTGCGGTAGGGCCGGACCTGCCCAACTTTTAGGGAACCAGCACCGTGTCGACCGCCTCGTCGGCCATTGCCGGATAGTCGAGCGTATAGTGGAGGCCGCGGCTTTCCTGTCGCGACAGGGCGCTTCGGACGATGAGGTCGGCCACCTCAAGCAGGTTGCGCAGCTCGATTAGGTCGGCGGTGACGCGGAAGTGGCGGTAATAATCGCTCACCTCCTGGCGCAGCATGTCGATCCGGCGCTTGGCCCGTTCCAGCCGCTTGGTGGTGCGGACGATGCCGACGAAATTCCACATGAAGCGGCGGATCTCGCCCCAGATTTGCTGGATGACGACCTCTTCGTCGCTATCGGTCACCCGGCTTTCGTCCCAGCCGCGAATCGCGGGAGGCTCCGCGAGATGGTCCCAGCATTCAAGGATATGTTTTGCCGCTCCCTCGCCGAATACCAGACATTCCAGCAGCGAATTGGACGCCAGCCGGTTGGCGCCATGGAGGCCCGACTGGGTCACTTCTCCCGCCGCGTAAAGGCCCGGCGCGTCGGTGCGCCCGTGGATGTCCACGACCACTCCGCCGCAGGTATAATGTTGCGCCGGAACGACCGGGATCGGTTCGCGCGTGATGTCGATGCCGAGCCCGAAAAGCTTTTCGTAGATGTTAGGGAAATGGGCCTCGATGAACGCCGGATCGCGGTGGCTGATATCGAGGTGGACATAGTCCAGGCCATCGCGCTTGATTTCATGGTCGATCGCCCGCGCCACCACATCGCGGGGCGCAAGCTCGGCTCGCTCGTCGGTCTCGGGCATGAAGCGGTGGCCGGTCTCAGGATGCTTGAGGATTCCGCCCTCGCCGCGCACCGCCTCGGTGATCAGGAAGTTCTTGACCGCCAGATGATACAGGCA
The DNA here is from genome assembly GCF_007998985.1 of Sphingomonas xanthus. Lineage (GTDB taxonomy): Bacteria > Pseudomonadota > Alphaproteobacteria > Sphingomonadales > Sphingomonadaceae > Sphingomicrobium > Sphingomicrobium xanthum. Next base: position 1,148,689 of record NZ_CP041659.1, on the reverse strand, counting down.
GGTTGGGTGGAATTGCATGAACTCCATATTGCTCACCCGGCATCCCGCGCGCCACGCCATGGCGATCCCGTCGCCGGTCGCGCCGCGCGGTGCGGTCGAGAATAAATAGGTTCGTCCAGCGCCGCCGGTTGCGAGGATGGTCGCCCGCGCAGTCAAAGTTTCGACCTGCTCGCTCGCCTTGTTGTAGGCATAAAGTCCATGGACTGCGCCGCTGGTCGAAAATTCCATCGCATGGCGCCCGGTAATCAGGTCGATCGCAACCATGTCGGGGACCAGCGTGATGTTGGGGTTGGCCGCTGCTGCCCGCTCCAACGCCTGCTGGATCGCCCAGCCGGTGGCATCAGCGACATGAACGATGCGGCGATGGCTATGCCCGCCCTCACGGGTCAGGTGCAGCGTGCCATTTTCCGTCGCGAACGGCACGCCCAGCTCCGCCAGCCGGGAAATCGCCGCCGGCGCCTCGCCGACGACATGTTCGACGACCGACTGGTCATTGAGCCCAGCACCGGCAACCATGGTGTCGCGAACATGGGCCTCGAAACTGTCGCCTTCCTCGAGGACCGCGGCGATGCCGCCTTGCGCCCAGCCGGTCGCCCCGTCGCTGAGCTTGCCTTTCGCAATCACCCCGACCTTCAGCCTGGTTGCCAGGTTGAGAGCCGCGGTCAGCCCGGCCGCTCCCGATCCGACCACCAGCACGTCGAAGCTGTGAGGGTTCAAGCCGCGACCTCGCGCGTCAGGCTCAGGAACACATCCTCAAGGTCCGGATCGCGCGTTGACACGTCGACAATGCCCAATCCCGCGCGCTGCAGCGCGGCCAGCACCTCTCCGGCGTTCACCTTGTCCTTGTGGTAGATGATTTCCAGCGTGCGGGGACCCGTCAGTTCTATCTTCTCAAAACATTCGTTCCCGGGTGCGCTGTCGAGGTCGCGGTCGACCTCGACCACCACCGCCTTGTCCTGCGCCTTGGCGATCAGCGCCCGGGTTGGTTCATTCGCGATCAGCCGGCCGTGGTTGATGATTGCGATGCGGTCGCAAAGCTCCTCGGCCTCTTCGAGATAATGGGTGGTCAGCACCACCGTCACGCCCTGCCGGTTGAGGCCGCGGACATAATCCCAGAGTTGCTGGCGAAGCTCGATGTCGACGCCGGCGGTCGGCTCGTCGAGCACCAGGATTGGCGGCGAATGAACCATCGCCTTGGCGACCAGCAACCGCCGCTTCATTCCTCCCGAAAGGGTGCGCGCGTAGGCATGGGCCTTGTCGGTCAGTCGGACCGCATCGAGCAGCGCGTCGGTGATCCGCTCGGGCTTGGGCACGCCATAGAGGCCTGCCTGAATCTCAAGGGCTTCGCGCGGGGTGAAGAAAGGGTCGAACAGGATTTCCTGCGGCACGATTCCGATCGACCGTTTGGCGTTGCGCGGGTGGCGATCGATATCAAAGCCCCAGATCTCCGCGCTGCCCGAACTTTTGACCACCAAGCCGGCAAGGATGTTGATCAAGGTCGACTTGCCGGCGCCATTGGGGCCGAGCAGGCCGAAGATCTGGCCGCGCGGCACGTCGAAGGTCACCCCGTCGAGCGCCCTTTTGCGCTGGCCTGCCGACTCATAGGTCTTGGCAAGGTCCGTGATTCGGATCGCAGGCTGGTCGGCTGAACTCATGCCGATTCGCATAGCCGCGTGGCGAGGCGGGCGAAAGCGGGAGTGGTAAATGACCAATTTACCTTACTCATCATCCTATCTTTTCCATTAACCCTACTAAGTTCGGTCAATGGTTCGCTTGGGCTCCACCTTGATGCTGCTGGCGGCCGCTGCCCTGATCCCGGGCGGCGGACCCGCAGCTGCGCCCGTGGCCGCCTCTCCCAAGGCGGCGGCGCAGGCCCAACTGGTTCGTCCGCTGACCCTGACGCGCATCGCCGACATGGACTTCGCCGCGCTTGGCGTCACTACCGGGGGCACGGCGACGATCAACCCGTTCAACGGGACGATGTCGCTTAGCGGCGGCCTCGTCGCGCTCGGTGGAACCGTGTCGCCCGCCCGCTATGCCGGGGCCGCAACCAAGAACGGAATGGTCAATATCCGCGTCCCCAACCAGCCAGTCCTGATCCGCCGCGTCGGCGGCACGGAAACCCTGACCGTTGGCAATTTCACGCTCGACGGCCAGGACAAGCGGATGATGACTTCCTACGGCGTGTTCAACTTTGCGGTTGGCGCCCGCATAACCGTTCCCGCAGGCACGGTGGAGGGGCTCTACACGGGCGAGATCGACGTAACCGTCAACTACCCCTGACCTTTCGGATCGCGGTTAATTTCCCGTCCACCGTCCATGTTGAAAGGCTGTTGAGGCGTGTCCCTCCATTTTGGTTGCACCGTTAATTCTGTGGGAACCAAGACATGCGCTTCAATATCTGCCTCGCGGCCATTGCCGCAACCGTCGCCCTGGCGTCACCCGCCGCCGCCCAGACCAGCGCTTCCGCCCAAGCGGAAGCTCGTGGGCTTGTACTGCAACCGCTGACCCTGACCCGGGTCGACGACCTCGACTTCGGCACCGTGCTAGCAAGCGCCACCGCCGGAAGCGTCACCATCAATGAAAATACCGGTTCGCGCAGCGTTGCGGGCGGCGTCACCGCCGTTGCCACCGGTCCGGGCCAGCGCGCCCTGTTCACCGGCGCAGGCACCCCGGGCCAGCAGGTGTCTCTGTCGATGACCACCCCGACTTTCCTGATCAGCGGCCCCAACGCCATTGCCGTGACCAGCATGAGCCTTGATGCAGGCGGCGCGACGACGCGCACGATCGGCGCTACCGGCACCTTCGACGTGGGTGTCGGCGGCGTGTTTGCGATTGCGGCCAACCAGCCGAACGGCCTTTACACGGCCAGCTTCGACCTGACCGCACAATATCCGTGAGGTTGGCGCGCGAGATAAGACCCCACTCTTATTGATGCGCCGGGAGGCGGTTGCTAGGGCATGGCCATGCAACCGCCTCCTGAATTAATTCGGGTTACCTCTACCGCCGTCGTTTGCGACGGCGGAGGGGCTATCGACCCCGCACTGGGCCATCCCAGAGTTTACCTCCGAATCGACGAGAAAGGCTACGTCGAATGCGGCTATTGCGACCGCCGTTTTGTCCTTGAAGGCGGCCCCGCGGACGAAGCCTCCGCAGCGTGACCGCCAACCCGCGCGACCTGCTTTACCGAACGCTCGATCCGACCGAGGCAGAAGCGCTCGCCCGGCGCCACCTTGCCGCGCATGACGATGGCGAGCTTTACCTTCAATATCGGGTCAGTGAGGCGTTCGGCTTTGACGATGGCCGCCTGAAAACGGCGGATTATCACCTTGGCACGGGCTTCGGCCTGCGTGGGGTGAGCGGTGAGACCACCGCATTCGCCCATGCCAATGAAATCAGCGCCGCGGCGATTGGCCGTGCGGCGCAGACGCTCATCCTGCTCGACCCGTCGGGCGCGCCGCGGGCAAGCGCCCCGCCGCGCACCAATCGGGCAATGTACAGTTCGGCCGATCCGCTGTCGGGGGTACCCTTTTCGCGCAAGGTCGAACTGATCCAGGCGATCGATGCCGCCGCCCGCGCCCGCGATCCCCGCGTCGCCCAGGTCGCGGTTTCGCTGACCGGGAGCTGGTCGGTGATCGAGATCATCCGCGCTGACGGGTTCGTCGCAACCGACATCCGCCCGCTGGTCCGCCTGAACGTGTCGATTGTCGCCAAAAAGGGCGATCGCCGCGAAACGGGAAGTTTCGGGATTGGCGGCCGCTATCTTTATGATCAGTTGTTCGATCCCGCGACCTGGAACCGGGCGATCGACACCGCGCTGGCTCAGGCGCTGGTCAATCTAGACAGCGTACCCGCGCCGGCCGGCGAGATGCCGGTAGTGCTGGGCCCGGGCTGGTGCGGCGTGCTGCTCCACGAAGCGGTCGGCCATGGCCTTGAGGGCGACTTCAACCGCAAGGGCACCTCGGCTTTCTCCGGGCGAATGGGCGAACGGGTCGCCGCGCCAGGCGTGACGGTAATCGACGAAGGCGCGATAGAAGATCGCCGGGGCAGCCTCAGCATCGATGATGAAGGCACGCCAACCGGACGCACCGTGCTGATCGAGGATGGCGTGCTGAAGGGCTATCTCCAGGACCGCCTCAACGCCCGGCTGATGGGGATGGACCCCACCGGCAATGGCCGGCGGGAAAGCTTCGCCCATGCGCCGATGCCGCGCATGACCAACACTTTCATGCTCGGCGGCAAGGATGATCCCGAAGAACTCATCACCCGCGTCCCCGACGGAATCTATGCCAAGAGTTTCGGCGGCGGTCAGGTCGACATCACCAGCGGCAAGTTCGTCTTTTCCTGTACCGAGGCCTACCGCATCGAAGGCGGCAAGCTGGGCGCCCCGCTCAAGGGCGCGACATTGATCGGCGACGGGCCGACGGTGATGTCGCGGGTCAGGGGTATCGGCAATGACATGGCGCTTGATGAAGGGGTCGGCATCTGCGGCAAGGGTGGCCAGTCGGTCCCGGCCGGCGTTGGCCAGCCGACGCTATTGATCGATGGCCTGACCGTCGGGGGGACCGCCGCCTAGTCGCGCAACAGGTGGGCGACCGGGCCGAGGTCGAACCCGGCTTCGCTGGCGCAGCGATTGAGTTCCGCGCTCGATACTCCATCCTCGTTGCGCGCGACGGCCCAGGCCAGAGCCGACCGATTGCCCGACCGGCAAAAGGCGAAAAGCTTGCCGTCGCCGGCCGAATGGATCGCTTCGCGCATCGCCTCAATGTCCGACGGACCCATGCCGCGGGCGATTGGGACATGCCGGTAATCGATGTTTGCGGCGTCGGCCGCCTGTTCGATCTCGGCGCTGGTGGGTTGGTCGGCGTCCTCGCCGTCGGGCCGGTTGTTGACGATCAGCGTGACGCCCATCGCCTTCAGTCGGGCGACATCCTCGGGGCGGATCTGGCCGTCGATCAGTGTCTTCGAGTCAAGCTCGCGTTGCATGCTCATTCCTCCATCGCGCCCACCAGCGCGGCGAGTAGCGACTCGCCGTGGCGCTCCAGCTTGGTATCGCCGATACCTTCGATCTGAGAAAGCGCCGAAAGGCTCGAAGGTTTCCCCGTCGCCACCGCGCGCAGCGTGGAATCGTGGAAAATCACATAAGGCGGGACCCCCTGTTCGGCGGCGCGCCGGCGGCGCCAGTCGCGCAGCGCCTCGAACAATGGATCGTGCGGATGGTCCCCGCCGCGCCGCTTGCGGCTTGGCCGGCTCGGCGGGACGGCGATGACCAGCGTCTCGCCGCCCTTGAGGATTGCCTTCGCGCCGGGACCAAAGCTCAATCCGCCATAGTCGTCGGTGCGCAGAGCATCGCGGGCCACGAGCGACCTTGCGACCGGTCTGACCAAGGCCAGCTCGTCCTTGTCCATGATCCCGAATACCGACAATCGGTCATGGCCGAACTGGCGCACCTTTTCGTTGTCGTCGCCGGCAAGTACCGCGGCCAGGTGCGCGACTCCGAAACGCATCTCGGTTCTGAACGCCGCGCTCAGCAGTTTTTGCGCGACGGTAGTCACGTCGATCGTCGCCGGCGGGTCGAGGCAATTGTCGCAGTTGCCGCAAGCTTGCGGAGGGTCCTCGCCGAAATGGCGCAGCAGGATCGCGCGGCGGCAGGTCGCGGCCTCGACGAAGGCGGCGAGCGAGTTCAATCGTTCGCGCTCCCCGGCGCGGCGGTCTGGCTCGATCTCGGTTTCTATTCGGCGGCGGGCGCGGGCGAAATCCTCGGCGCCCCAGAACAGCCAGGCCTCGGCGGGGTCGCCGTCGCGCCCGGCACGGCCTGTCTCCTGGTAATAGGCCTCGATTGACTTGGGGATGGCGGCGTGGGCCACGAAGCGTACGTCGGGTTTGTCGATGCCCATGCCGAACGCGATCGTCGCCGCCATCACCATGTCCTCGCTGGCGACAAAAGCGCCCTGGTTGCGCTGGCGAACGCCATGGTCGAGCCCAGCATGATAGGCCAGCGCCGAGCGGCCGGGTCCGCGCAGCTGCTCGGCAATCCGTTCCGTCTTGTCGCGGCTCGGCGCATAGACAATCCCGGCGCCCGGCTGATCGCGCAACAGGCTCTTGAGCTGGCTCGGGAGGCCGTCGCGCGGGCGGACATGGTAGCGGATGTTGGGCCGGTCGAACCCGGCAACCACCAGACCCTCCTCGGGGATTCCAAGCTGGACGAGGATGTCGGAGCGCGTGCGGCGGTCGGCGGTCGCGGTCAGCGCAAGCCGGGGTACCTCGCGGTGCTGGTCGAGCAGGGAATGGAGCTGGCGATAGTCGGGTCGGAAGTCGTGGCCCCATTCGCTCACGCAATGCGCCTCGTCTATTGCGAACAGGGCAATGTCCGCTTCCTCCAGCAAGCGGGAGAATCCCTCGGTCGCGGCGCGTTCAGGCGCAACGTAGAGCAGGTCGAGCGCCCCGTCGCGCAGCGCATCGCGGATCGCCCGGGGATTGTCGCTGGCACTGGTCAGCGCGGCGGCGCGAATGCCCAGGCTGTCGGCGCTTCGCACCTGGTCCTGCATCAGCGCGATCAACGGGGAGATGACGATCCCGGTACCGGGCCGGATCAGGGCCGGAAGCTGGTAGCAGAGCGACTTGCCTGCGCCGGTGGGCATCACCGCGAGCGTGTGGCCTCCGGAGATGGCACGGTCGACAACTTGCTCCTGGACCCCGCGAAAATGGGAAAAGCCAAATCGGTCGTGAAGGATTTGATGCGTGACGGTCACAGCGGGCTCTATCGATGGGCAGAGATGACGATGCAAGCTTGCGCGCTGAGTTCGGCTGCTGCCAATAAGGGCGGGATGACCGTCAGCGTAGACATGGGCAGCGGCCCCGGGGGCCAGCCCATGGCCATCGACCTCGAAGAATTGCTTGCCACCCGGCTGCTCGTCCAGGGCAATTCGGGCAGCGGCAAGTCACACCTGCTGCGGCGCCTGCTCGAAAAGAGCGCTGGGCAGGTGCAGCAGGTGGTGATCGACCCCGAAGGCGATTTCGTCACGCTGGCCGACAAATATGGCCATGTCCCGGTCGAGGCGGCGGACCATAGTGAAAAGGATATTGCCCGTCTCGCGGGCCGGATCCGCGAGCATCGCGCGAGCGTGGTGCTCAGCCTTGAAGGGCTGGAGGCGGAAGGCCAGATGCGCTGCGCCGCGGCCTTCCTGATGGGCCTGTTCGATGCTCCGCGCGACCATTGGTATCCAGCGCTGGTGGTGGTCGACGAAGCGCAGCTCTTCGCGCCCTCAGGCGGCGGCGAGGTGGCTGAGGAAGTGCGCCGCGCCTCGCTCAGCGCAATGACCAATTTGATGTGCCGGGGCCGCAAGCGCGGGCTGGCCGGCGTCATCGCCACGCAGCGATTGGCCAAGCTGGCCAAGAATGTCGCGGCGGAGGCAAGTAACTTCCTTATGGGGCGCACCTTCCTCGACATCGACATGGCCCGCGCCGCCGACCTGCTCGGCATGGAGCGCCGTCAGGCCGAGGCGATTCGTGACCTGCCGCGCGGTACCTTCCTCGCGCTGGGCCCGGCGATTTCACGCCGGCCGATCGCGGTCGCCATCGGCGAGGTCGAGACCCGCGCCCGATCGATGAGTCCCAAGCTGGTTCCGCTGCCCGATGCGCCGGCGAATGAGTTGCAGGGGTTGCTGTTCGCGCCCGGCGATGATGAACCGCCGGTCGCAGCCCCGCAATCGCCCCGCGAAACCGTCAAACCCCTTCCCTCCGAAGCTCTGCTGCACTCCATGGCCGCAGCCATGCCGGCCCGGCCCGAGCCGCTGCCGGCCAAATCGGACGATGAAACCGATCAGATCATCGCCGACGTGCTCCGCGCCATCGTCGATGACCCCGACAGCGGCGCCCGGTCCGCCTCGATCCTCTATCAGGATTTCACCGTCCGCTGCCGGATGGCTGGCATTGCCAGGCCGCCGCTCGCTCTCGCCGACTTCACCCGCAGGCTGTCAATGGCCCGGGCCGGAATCTTCGACTCGACCGACGATAGCTGGGCCCCGGCACTCGAGGCCGCCCAAAGCCTTCCCGACGACATGCTCGGCCCGTTCCTGCTGGTTGCCCGGGCAGCGCGGGAAGGTGCGCCCTGCCCCAGTGACGAAGCCATTGCCGCCAGCTACGGCACCGCCTCGCTGGGTCGCGCCCGGCGCCTGCTTCAATATATCGAGAGCCGGGAGTTAATCGTTAGCCGCGTGGATTTGAGCGGGAAGCGGAGTATCGCTATTCCGAGGTTGGGGTGGAGTACTGCGGCGGCGTGAAACGCCAATGCCTGCTTTCGACTCATTGCAGACGTCCCGACACTCGCGCAATTCGTCCCATGCTTCGGAACGAGAAGATCCAGACCTCACGGTTAACGCGCAGGCTCCGGGCTGCCAATATCCACAACGTTGCGCCACTGACGATCCGCGCCCTTCCGCCAGACGGTCACGGTGCGGGATGTCGTCGTGGTTAGCTTCCCAGTGCTGTCAGGCATAGTGACGTGACTTTTTTCCACTATGTATCCCATGTCACCGGAGGCGGACACTCGCGCCTCCAGAGGCTCCCAGCTGATCCTGAAGCCTGGGATCTTCAGGCTTTCGGCGACATAGGTTCGAATAATGCTTTTCCCCCGGAAAGTTGGCAGCCCGGGCATCATTACCACTGCATCGTCTCCCCAGTAGCTGACGATGCGGTCCAGATCCCCGCTGGACGCCGCTTGCGACCACTCGCGGCTCAATTCCATTAATCGCTGCTCCTCAGCGGCGGTGTCGGTAGGGACCGTGGCACAGGCTGTCAGGCTCATGACGCACCAGGCGGCCGCACCGCGCTGCAGAAAATTTGGCATTGATCACCCCGCTGGCTCAAGTGGAACGATGGAACTCTTAAAGCCCATACATCGATGTCCGCTTACCATGCTCGGCGGACATTATCCCTCCGCCGCTTCCTCCAACTCCCGCTCCGCCGCCTGGCGCGCCCATAGGTCGGCGTAGAGCCCGCCCTTGGCCAGCAGCTCGCCGTGCGTCCCCCGTTCGGCGACCTTGCCGGCGTCGAGTACCACGATCTGGTCGGCGCCGACGATGGTCGACAGCCGGTGGGCGATGATGATGGTAGTGCGGCCGCGGCTGGCCGCGTTGAGTGTGGCCTGGATCGCTTCCTCGGTGCGGCTGTCGAGCGCGGATGTCGCCTCGTCGAGGATCAGGATCGGCGGGTTCTTCAGCAGGGTGCGGGCGATGGCCACGCGCTGCTTCTCGCCGCCGGAAAGTTTCAGTCCGCGCTCCCCGACCATCGATTCATAGCCGTGAGGCAGGGCGGCGACGAAGCTGTCGATCGCTGCGCCCCTGGCGGCCGCCTCGACCTCCGCCTGGGTCGCGCCCTCGCGGCCATAGGCGATATTGTATCCGATCGTGTCGTTGAACAGCACCGTGTCCTGCGGAACGATCCCGATCGCCGCGCGCAGGCTCGCTTGGCTGACCGCGGCAATGTCCTGCCCGTCGATGGTGATCCGCCCGGCGGTCGGATCGTAAAAACGATAGAGCAGCCGGGCCAGGGTCGACTTGCCCGCTCCCGACGGGCCGACCACCGCAAGGCTGCTCCCGGGCGGCACGTCTAGCGTCACGCCTTTCAGGATGATCCGCTCAGGCTCATAGCCGAACGCCACACCCTCGAACCGGACATGGCCGGTCGAAACCGACAGCGCCCTGGCTCCGGGCGCGTCGACAACCTCGGCCGGCGTATCGGTCAGCGCGAACATCGCTTCCATGTCGATCAGGCCCTGGCGGATCGAGCGATAGACCCAGCCGAGCATGTCCAGTGGCCGGAACAGCTGCATCAGCAGTGCATTGACCAGCACCACGTCGCCCGGCGTGAAGCGCCCTTGGCTCCAGCCCCACACCGTAAAGCCCATCGCCCCGGCCATCATCAGGTTGGTGATCAGGCTCTGGCCGACATTGAGCCAGGCGAGCGAGGTTTCGTTGCGCACCGCGGCGTGGGTGAAGCTGGCAATCGCCTCGTCATAGCGCTTCGCCTCCCGCTCCTCGGCGCCGAAATATTTGACCGTCTCATAGTTCAGCAGGCTGTCGACCGCGCGGCCGATCGCCTTGTTGTCGACCTCGTTCATTTCGCGCTGAAGCTTGGTACGCCATTCGGTCACCTGACGGGTGAAGACGATGTAAAGGGCAACCATCGCCAGCGTCGCCGCGACCAGCCCAGGACCGAACTTCACATAGAATATGACGCAGATGGCGATCAGTTCGATCAAGGTCGGGGCGATGTTGAACAGCAGGAAATAGAGCATCGAGTCGATGCTCTTCGTCCCGCGCTCGACGATCTTGGTAAGGCTTCCGGTGCGCCGCTCGAGGTGGAAGCGCAGGCTCAAGGAATGGACATGGCGGAAAACCCGCGCCGACAGGCGCCGCGCCGCGCTCTGGCCAACCTTTTCGAAAATGGCGTTGCGGAGATTGTCGGAGAGCACCCCGCCGAACCGCGCCGATGCATAGGCGACGACCAGCATAGCCACCGCGCCCCAGGCTGCGGTCTCGCCGCTCATCCCGTCGACCACCGCCTTGTAGGCGAAGGGCATGACCAGAACGATCGCCTTGCCGACCAGGACCAGAAGTACCGCCGCGATGACGCGTAGGCGCAAGGAGATTTCGTCCTTCGGCCACAGCATCGGCAAAAAGCGCCAAAGCACCGAAAAACTGCCCTTGCTGGTTTCGGTGGCGGGCGCGGCGCTGTCCATCGCTCGACAGGTAGGAGTGACAGCGCCAATCGACAATGGTGCGACGAAGCGTTTGGAACAAGGCGGATTTCCCGGCCGTTATGCGTTCAAGTCCAAGCGGAGAGTGAAGATGGGTCCGGGTTATTTCGTCATTGCCATCCTGGGTTGTGCCGACGGTTCAGCCGCCTGCACGCCGGTCCAGACGATGCCGACCCGCTATGAAAGCCAGCAGGCCTGCGTTGCGGCGACCGGCCCGGCGCTCGCTGCCGCCGGCGACTTCGACTATCCGACCCTGTTCGCGCAGTGCCGTCCGGCCAAGCAGCCCGCGGCGCATCGCGAGGACAAGGTCCGCAAGCCCGCCAATACCCGTCACGGCTAAGCCATGTCTGGCGACAGCGTCGACCCGATGATCCATGAAGATGCGCTGCCCGGCGAGGAGCGCAAGCTAAGTCCCCAGCCCGACTGGGAACCGCGCTACCCGGGATCGGGGCGGCTCAAGGACAAGGTTGCGATCGTCACCGGCGCCGACAGCGGCATCGGCCGCGCGGTTGCCGCGCTTTACGCGCGCGAGGGCGCCGACATCGCAATCTTCTACCTTTGCGAACATGAAGACGCGGAGAAGACGAAGGCGATCATCGAAGCCGAAGGGCGCCGGGCCATCCTCGTCCCCGGCGATCTCGGCGATCCCGAATTCGCGCCCAAGGCGGTCCAGAAGGTCATCGACACGTTCGGACGGCTCGACATCCTCGTCAACAACGCCGGAGAACAGCATCCCGACGAGGACATCCGCGACATCAGCGACGAGCAGCTGCGCCGGACCTTCCAGACGAACATTTATGCGATGTTCTACCTTGTCCAAGCGGCCCGCGCGCATCTCAACAAGGGCGCGGCAATCGTCAACTGCACGTCGGTGACCATGTACAAGGGCAGCGAGCAGCTGCTCGATTATAGCGCGACCAAGGGCGCGATCACCGCCTTCACCCGCTCACTGTCCGCGAACCTCGTCGAGCAAGGCATCCGGGTGAATGCCGTGGCGCCGGGGCCGATCTGGACGCCGCTCAATCCTTTTGGAGGCAAGGCGCCGGAGGAAATTCCGGAGTTTGGCAAGGATACGCCGATGGGCCGTCCTGGTCAGCCTAACGAAGTCGCGCCGGCGTTCCTGTTCCTCGCCTGCGAGGATGCCAGCTACATGACAGGACAGGTTCTGCACCCCAACGGCGGCGTGATCGTCAACGGTTAGTTGGGAAATCCCACCAAATCTTAGGCGCGGAAGTCGCATATGTTTCGGATGGCTGCGCCATGACCGCTGAAAAGTCACCATTTTTTCAATTGGCACGCTCCCTGCAATAGAATTGTCGAGCCCATTGGGGTTCGCAAAAGGGAGATATCAAATGGCTTTTTCGTTCGTCGACACCCGTCATCTCGCCACCAGCCTCGCCGGCGCTTTCCTTGCTTCGATGCTGTTCGTTTCGGCCGCCACTTCGCTGCCGATCGCCTGACCCACCGACTTTTCGAAAGGATCGACCCGATGAATGGTCGCTTCGTGCTCAATCCCGCCCGCGGCAAGGTGATGGGCGTTTGTGCCGGCATCGCCGACTGGCTGAATATCGACGTGTTGCTGGTCCGTCTCTGCATGATCGTCGCCACGCTGGTCACCGGCCCGGTTGCGGTGCTGCTCTACATCCTGACCGGCTGGCTTGCATCGGACGACCGCTAAGTCGTCGGATGACCACTCGAACCCGTCTGTTCTTCGTCGGCAAGCTATGGCACATCGGCCCCAGGTCCTTGAGGAGCGGTCGATGGAACGTGAAGGCGATGAAGTTCACTTGAGCGAAACCGAGGCGACCGGCGGCGTAAAGCGGCAAGGTGTTCGATACGTCCTCGGCTTCTCGCTTCTGCTCGTGGTGGTTGCCATGTCCGCGATCTGGATATTGGGTTCGGTGCTCGGCTAACCCCTTGGCGTTCGCCCATTCTACCGAGGCAAGCCTCAGCCCCCTGGAAAAGCTGATCCATGACCTGTTGGTCCGATGGTTCCGCAACAGCGGCTGGACGATTTCCGGCAATTTGCCGAGCGACCCCAAATTCGTCATCATGGGCGCGTCCCACACCAGCAACTGGGACTTCCTGGTTTTTCTTGGCGCGGTTCACGCGCTCGGCCGTCAGGTGCATTTCATCGGCAAGAAAAGCCTGTTCCGCTGGCCCATCGGCGGTTTCATGCGCGCCCTCGGCGGCATTCCGGTCGACCGCAACGCCCGGCAGGACATTGTCAGTCAGGTCGTCGACCAGTTCAACGCCCACGACCGCTTCATCCTGGTCATCGCACCCGAAGGTACGCGGTCGCGCACCAAGGATTGGAAAACCGGTTTCTACCAGATCGCGATGAAGGCCGGCGTTCCGATCGTCGCCGCCGGCCCCGATTTCCCGACCAGGCGCGGGGTATTCGGCCCGGTCATCCACCCGTCGGGCGACTATGGGGCAGACCTCAAGCCGGCGTTCGCATTTTTTCGTAGCCTGACCCCGCGGCATCCCGAACGCGCGGCCTTTCCCGACCTTAATTAGAAGGAGCGCCCATGCGCAGTCTCGCCGCTATCGCCCTGTTGACCGCCGGCTGCGCTTACCAGCCCGTCTCAATCGCGCCCGCCGACCGGTTCATGGCCGCGCTGGGTGCGCATTGCGGCAAGGCCTATGAGGGCAAGCTGGTCAGCAATGAGGCCGCCGACGCAGACTTTTTCGGCAAGCGGATGGTGATGCATGTCCGCCAGTGCAGCGCGAAGGAAATCCGCATTCCCTTCCACGTCGAGAATGACCGGTCGCGGACTTGGGTTGTGACCCGCACCGCGTACGGGGTGCGCCTCAAGCACGACCACCGGCATGAAGACGGTCACCCCGATGCACTGACCAATTATGGCGGGGACAGCCGCGACCCGGGGACCGCGGTGCGGCAAGAATTCCCTGCCGATGCGGAATCGATCGCGCTATTCACGGCACAGGGACGCTCCGTGTCCAACAGCAATGTTTGGGCGATCGAGGTCAGCAACCGGACGTTCGCCTACGAACTGCGTCGCCCGCCCGGCCCGGGGCAACGCTATTTCCGGGTCGAATTTGACCTGACCCGGCCGGTCGCACCGCCGCCTCCGCCATGGGGCAGCTAGCCATCGGGCCAGGCCAAGGCTAGCCTGCCGGTCAATCCTTCAAGGAGTCGTCCGGATGATCCGTCCTTGGCTAGCCGCCCTCGCCCTCCTGTCCATGCCCGCCCAGGCCGCTCTGCCGGTCGGTTCGAAGGCGCCCGAAGTGAGGACGATGGGCGCCCTTGGCGGCAAGGCCTTTCGCCTGAACCTGCGCGAACAGCTGCGGCATGGCCCGGTGGTCCTTTATTTCTATCCCAAGGCGTTCACCCAGGGCTGCACGCTGGAAGCCAAGGCCTTCGCCGATGCGATGCCCGATTTTCGCAAGGCCGGCGCCCGCGTAATTGGCATGAGCGGGGATGACCTTGACACGCTCAAGCGGTTTTCGACCGAGGCATGCCGCAACGTCTTTCCGGTCGCGATCGCTTCGCCAGCAACCATCAAGGCTTATGATGTAATGCTCAAGCAGAGCCCGGCGATGAGTGACAGGACCAGTTATGTCATCGCTCGGGACGGCCGAATTGCCATGGTGCACTCTGACTTGGACTGGAAACATCATGTCGCCAAGACGCTTGAAGCGGTCCGCGCGCTTAACCGCTAACCCCCCCTTCCTTGCTCTACATTAACCAAAGACGCCAAGAGACGGAGCCGGGAGTCTCCAGCCTCTCTCGGCCTGAGCACGGCAAGAATCCCGCAAATCCGGCGTAATTGCTACAGACTCGCCAACTTTCGGTAACCCGGTAAGTGGCTGTAAACCCACACCGTTGGGTTAATTCCCGGGCCATCCGTTAACCTCTTCCGTTAACAGACGAATGGGGTCAGTCTATTCCGGAAACAGGAATGGGGATGTCAGGGATGAAGGCCACACTCATCGGAGGGCTGGCACTCGGCGCCTGTATGGCGGCTGCGGTACCGGCGTCGACAGCGGAAACCGCGGCCAGCCCTAGAAAGCCCGACAGTTATCCCGCGCTTATCATCGATCGCCCGAACAAGGCGCCCGGCCGGGCTACTCATCCTATGATCGTCAACCGCGCGTCGAACCCCGACGTGTTCGGCACGGTGGCGCTGAATGCTGGCGTAACCTTCTACGATGCCCGGTTCCGCCGGGTTTCCACCGCGGATGCGAGGGATCCGCTGGTGCAGAGGCTGGCGGCGGGGGTCGCCGGCCTCGATTCCGTTGCCAAGCTGCGCGCCGTCCAGACCGAGGTGAACCGCCGTATTCGCTGGACGCACGACCTCGAGGGAATGGGTGTTGCCGACCTGTGGGCCAATGCAGGCGAGACTCTCCGCCGCGGGATCGGCGACAGCGAGGACATCGCGATCGTCAAGATGCAAGTGCTCAAGGCCGCGGGCTTTGACGCCAAGGACCTCTACATCAGCATTGGCCGCCACACGACGCGCGGCGCCCATATCCTGCTGCTGGCCAAAACCGCCAACGGCTTCTTCGTGCTCGATGACCAGATGGAAGCGCTGCTGACGCCGACCGAGCACGGCCGCTTCGTTCCGGTCATGACACTGGGCCAGGGCAATAGCTGGATTCACGGTAAGCGCGTGCATCGCGTGGCCAGCCGATCGGGCACGAACGACAGGGCCGCTTCGGGCCGATAGACAAGGGGCCGGGTGGCTGGCAGGCTGACTCCATGGCCGGCCGATTCCAGACATTTGCCGAATTTTGGCCTTTCTACCTGCGCGAACATAGCCGCCCGGTCACTCGTGCGCTGCATTATGTCGGGACCAGCGCCGTCGTGCTGATCATACTGGCTGCACTGCTGACCGGCCGTTGGACTTGGCTGCTCGCCGTTCCCGTCGCGGGGTACGGATTCGCTTGGGCGGCGCATCTGTGGACGGAACGAAACCGCCCCGCGACCTTCACTTATCCGCTCTGGTCGCTCGCCGCGGATTTCCGCATGTGGTGGCTGTGGCTCACCAAAGCCCTTGAGCAAGAGCTGGAAAAGGCTGGGGTCTCCAGCGGCAAGCAAATATAACCAATAATATCAATGGGTTCGTTGAACGGCGTTCGGCTCGTCGCTGGACCGCACCGGCCAATCGATAACTTTGCACCCGTGTTCCTTGTGCAACAGTTTGACCCTCCATGACGCACAATGTGAACCTATATGGACGAGCCTGCGCTACCGCGATTGCCGCGGCCCTGGCGCTCACATCAACCCCTGCCATCTCCCAGGACGCGACGGTCGATCCCCCAGCCATCGACTCGGTGGTCGATCCGCTCGCGCCCGCCAGCGAGCCCCTGACCGATAGCAGTGAAACCATGGAGACGCCGACGGTCGATGCCACGGCGGTCGAACCCGAGACTGCGGCCACGGCCCCGGCAAAGGTGAAGCGCACCGCTCGGCGGGCGGTCCGCGCGCCCGCTCCGGTGCCGAGGCCGGCAGTTGCCGCCACCGAAGAACCCCTTGCAGAGGTGGCGAACGCGCCGGCGGCAGATCCCCAGCTGCTGCCGCCGGCGGAGATGCCGCTTGCCGAAGCGCAGCCGCTGCCGTCTGGACCCGAACGGGCCGACGCGAAGGTCGCGATCGACGAAGAGGCCGCGGTGATCGGCGGCAGCGCGCTGGCGCTCCTCGCACTTGGCGGCGCGGCCGTCGCGATGCGCCGCCGGCGCCGCGACGAGGATGACGAACTGTGGATGGACGAGGAACCCGCACCCGAGCCGCGCATGGCTCCCGTGACGCCGGTCGGGAGCGAGCCTGCGCTGGTCACGACACCGCGCCAGGGTCTTTATCCTGTTCCCGACCCCAAGCCCTTTGCCGCGCCTTCGATCGCGCTGGGCGGCGGCTTCATGCTCCGTCGCGCAGGCAGCGAGCCAATGACCACGAGCCGCGCGCCAGCCAAGACGCAGCCGCTTGCGCCGGCCAGAAGCGCGGAAAGCTGGACCGAGCGCGCTATGCGCGGTCCGACGCCGGAAAACCCGTCGCTGTCGCTGAAGAAGCGCCTCAAGCGCGCGGCATTCTTCGACAAGCGCGATCGTGATGCGGCAGCAGGCGATGCGCCGGCGGTCAATGCCACCGCGGGGCTTCCGGAACGCGCCGTTCGCGATTTCGAACCGGCCCTCACCTAAATTTCAGGGAAAGAAAGAACCGCCGCTCGGGATGTCCGGGCGGCGGTTGCTATTTCTATGGACCGGGGGAGCCCATTCCAACCGGCCGCCCCCTAGCTCCTCTCAAGCGGTGCGGAGATAGAACATTTGGATGCGGTCGTCATAATCCTTCGACCATTGCGGCTCGTCGGTCAGGCCGTGGCGGGGCGCCTTGTCCTTCTGGAAATCCGCCTTGGCGACGTTCTTCAGCTTATATCCGCCGATCTCTTTGTCATAATCGAGACCGTCCCACGGCAGCGGGAAATTATCCTCGCCCATGCCGAATAGGCCGCCCATGCCCATCACGACGTAACGGACCTGGCCGTCATATTTGCCGATCATCACCTTGCGTACGGTGCCGACCTTTTCGCCATCGCGGTCATGGACGCTGGTCCCTTCGACCTTGTCGGATGCAATCAGGTCAAGCGTCTCGTCCCGCTCGAGGACATTGTCGGGGTCGCGGGTTTGAGTGGTGGTAGTCATCGTGATCGATGCTCCTTTTTCTATTAGGATTGTCGCTGCGCCTGGACGCGCCGCAATCGGGCGCGGAAAACCGGGCGGAGGCCATCGCGGGATATCGCGGCCTCACATCTAACCAATGTCCGGGCGTAGAGACTGTTCCGCGACTGACGGCGGTTGATACCCGGCTCAGCCGATCAGCCGGATTTGTCGCCCGGCGCAGAAGGCGGGTCCGCAGCCCCGCGGCTCGCCCGCATCTCCTTCGCCTGAAGCTGGAGCGCCTTGCTCGACAGCCGGATCTCGCGACCCTGCTGGAAATAGCCGAGGACCAGCCAGAGAAAGGCCAGCGGACTGGCGACCCCGCCGAGGAAATCGCCAAGCTCGTTGAGAGGCAGGTCCGCCGGGTTTTGGCCCTGGATGACAAGGTACAGGACGAGCCCGGCAAGATAGGCGGCGGTCAGCACCAAGCCGATGAGCGGCAGGCGCCGCCGTTCCCTGGCGTCGTCGATCGGCCCGATCGGGTCGCTGGAAAGACTCATTGCCCGAATATAGGGCAGCCGCTCTTCGAGCGCGACATTCGCTCAATCCTGCTCCCGCCCGTTCGCGCCGATATAGAGCTCATTCCCGCTTTCGCGATAGCGTTCGCTCATTTCGGCCATGCCTGCTTCGGCTTCGTCCGCCGATAGCTTCTCCGCTACTTCTCGCGCATTCTGCTTCGCCGCGAAGTCGCGGACTTCCTGGGTGATCTTCATTGAGCAGAATTTGGGGCCGCACATCGAGCAGAAGTGGGCTGTCTTGGCGCCTTCGGCCGGTAACGTCTGGTCGTGATATTGCTCGGCCGTGTCGGGGTCGAGCGACAGGTTGAACTGGTCGCGCCAGCGGAATTCGAAGCGGGCGCGGCTGAGTGCATCGTCGCGCAACTTGGCGGCCGGGTGGCCCTTGGCGAGGTCGGCGGCATGGGCGGCAAGCTTGTAAGTGACGACCCCGACCTTCACATCGTCGCGGTCGGGCAGGCCGAGATGCTCCTTCGGCGTCACGTAGCAAAGCATTGCCGTGCCGTACCAACCGATCATCGCGGCGCCGATGCCGCTGGTGATATGGTCGTATCCGGGCGCGATGTCGGTTGTCAGCGGTCCAAGCGTGTAGAAGGGCGCCTCCCCGCACGCTTCCAACTGCTTTTCCATATTCTCCTTGATCTTGTGCATCGGCACATGGCCGGGGCCCTCGATCATCACCTGTACGTCTTGGTCCCAGGCACGCTTGGTCAACTCGCCGAGCGTGTAGAGCTCGGCGAACTGCGCCTCGTCATTGGCGTCGGCGATGCTTCCCGGGCGCAGCCCGTCGCCAAGCGAATAGGCGATGTCATAGGCCTTCATGATCTCGCTGATCTCGTCAAAGCGTTCGTAAAGGAAGCTTTCGCGGTGATGGGCGAGACACCATTTGGCCATGATCGAGCCGCCGCGGCTGACGATGCCGGTGACGCGCTTTGCGGTCAGCGGGACATAGGGCAGCCGCACGCCGGCGTGGATGGTGAAATAGTCGACGCCTTGTTCGGCCTGCTCGATCAGCGTGTCGCGGAAAATTTCCCAGGTCAGGTCCTCGGCGATGCCGCCGACCTTTTCCAACGCCTGGTAGATCGGGACGGTCCCGATCGGCACGGGCGAATTGCGGATGATCCATTCGCGCGTGTCGTGGATGTTGCGGCCGGTGGACAGGTCCATGACCGTGTCCGCGCCCCAGCGGATCGACCAGACCATCTTGTCGACCTCTGACGCGACGTCGCTGGCGACCGCGCTATTGCCGATGTTGGCGTTGATCTTGACCAGGAAATTGCGCCCGATCGCCATCGGTTCAGATTCGGGATGATTGATGTTGGACGGGATGATCGCCCGTCCGCGGGCAACCTCGTCGCGGACGAATTCGGGCGTGATCTCGTCCGGGATGGATGCGCCCCAGCTTTCCCCGTCTCTCGGCTGATTGAGCGCATTGTTGGCGCGGGCGAGGTTTTCGCGGACCGCGACATATTCCATCTCGGGGGTGATGATGCCGCGGCGGGCATAATACATCTGGCTGACGTTGGCGCCCGCCTTGGCGCGCAGGACGCGGCGGCGAACATTGGGAAATGGTTGCACGCCGCCCGATCGGTCGGGACCGAGCTGGCCATTATCCTCCGGTCGGACTTCGCGCTGGGCAACCTCCTCGACATCGCCGCGGCCGCGGATCCAGTCGCGGCGCAGCTCGGAAAGTCCGGCCATGATGTCGATCCGGACATCGGGGTCGGTGTAGGGTCCGCTGGTGTCGTAGACGTGCAGGGGTGGCTCGCCTGACGCCGGCTCAAGGTCGATGGCGCGCATCGCGACCTTGATGCCGCCGCGGCCTTCGACGAAGACCTTTCGGCTACCGCGGATCGGACCGGTGGTCACTTTCAGTTCGGTACGGGCGGGGACGTCAGCCATCTCAATCTCCAAATTCGGAGGGATGGCGCGGATTGCGACCGTCCCTCCCTACACCGGTGCTAGCCGGATCAGGTTCAACGGGTCGGACGCCGCGACGCGTCCCTCTCAGCCATTTGTTTGCCTGCCAATACTTCGCAGGAGCTGGCTCCCCGGGGATGGATACTGCTGTAAGCCCCGCGCGGGCCGCCGTCTAGCGGCCGATCGGCGGAGTTTCCTTGACCTTGGGCTTGGCCCCCTTGCTCGCGCTGACCGAGGCCGGCGCCTTCGCCGGTGCCCTGGCCGAAGCCTGCTGTTCGGCGGGGCTCAGCGTTCCATCCTTGTTGGAATCGAGCCGGTCGAAATTGGCCAGCGTCGGGGCCCGGAATTCGTCGGCGCTGATCGCTCCGTCCTTGTTGGCATCGAACCGTTCGAGGAACGGCTTGGGGTCGGGGTCCTTGAGCGTCGGCAGCTTGGCCCGCTCGTCGAATTCGACGCGGCTGATGGTGCCATCTCCATTGCTGTCGAAGCGGGCAAAGGCGGCGTCGCGCTCCTTTTCCAGCGTGGCGATATCCTCTTCGGCTGACTTGACCAGCCGCGCCTTGATCTCTTCGGCTCCGACCTTGCCGTCCTTGTCGGAATCGAGGTCGGCATAGTCACTGTCGAGCTTGGCCCCCAGCTCGACCTTGGTGACCGGCTTGGGGGCGGTGGGCGCAGTGCCCTGCGCGAGCGCGGCTGCAGTTAGCAGGATGAACATGGTTTTCCTCTCAAGATGTTGGCGTTCCTATGCGCTTTGCAGGGCAAGTGCTGCAAGGCGCCTTGCGGCAATCTGAACCGCTGGCAAGGCAAGGGCGCTTGACGCGAGGCTGGGGGCGGGCTTGAGAACGGGGAATGAGCGCGCTCACCCATCTCGACCGGCTGGAGGCCGAGAGCATCCACATTCTGCGCGAAACGGTGGCCGAAGCGGCGCGGCCGGTGATGCTCTATTCGATCGGCAAGGACAGCGCGGTAATGCTCCACCTTGCGCGCAAGGCCTTTTATCCCGCGCCGCTGCCCTTTCCGCTGATGCATGTCGATACGACGTGGAAGTTCCGCGATATGTATGCGCTGCGCGACAGGGTCGCGGGGGACGATGGCCTTGAACTGATCGTCCACCGCAACCCGGAGGCCGAGGCGAAAGGCATCAACCCGTTCGACCATGGCCCGTTGCACACCGACATGTGGAAAACGGAAGGGTTGCGCCAGGCACTCGACATGTATGGCTTCGACGCGGCGTTCGGCGGCGCCCGGCGCGACGAGGAGAAAAGCCGGGCGAAGGAGCGGATCTTTTCCTTTCGTACCTCAACCCACCGCTGGGACCCGAAGAACCAGCGCCCGGAGCTTTGGGCGCTTTACAATGTCCGCAAGAACAAGGGGGAATCGATGCGCGTCTTCCCTCTGTCCAATTGGACTGAGCTCGATGTCTGGACCTACATCCTGCGCGAAAGGATCGAGATCGTCCCGCTCTATCTCGCGGCCACCCGCCCAGTCGTCGAGCGCGACGGGCAGCTGCTTATGGTCGATGACGACCGCTTCCGACTGAGGGATGGCGAGGCGGTCGAGATGCGCTCGGTACGGTTCCGTACGCTCGGTTGCTACCCGCTGTCGGGCGCGGTCGAAAGCGAGGCGTCGACGATCGAGCAAGTGGTCCAGGAAATGCTGCTGGCGACGACCAGCGAGCGGCAGGGCCGGATCATCGATCGCGACGGCGGCGACGGATCGATGGAAAAGAAGAAGGCGGAGGGCTATTTCTGATGAGCCTTCCGGACACAGACGAACGCCAGCTGATCGCCGCCGACATCAGCGGCTATCTGGAGCGGCAGACCGCCAAGGAGATGCTGCGCTTCATCACCTGCGGCTCGGTCGATGACGGCAAGTCGACGCTGATTGGACGGCTGCTCTACGAGACGCGACAGATTTTCGACGACCAAATGGCGGCGCTCGAAGCCGACAGCCGGAGGGTCGGGACGCAGGGCCGCGGGCTGGACTTCGCGCTGCTGGTAGACGGCCTGACCGCCGAGCGCGAACAGGGCATTACCATCGACGTCGCCTATCGCTTTTTCGCGACCGCCAGGCGCAAGTTCATCGTCGCCGACACCCCGGGGCACGAACAATATACCCGCAACATGGTCACCGGCGCGTCGACGGCCGACCTTGCGCTGCTGCTGGTCGATGCGCGCAAGGGCGTTCTCGAACAGACGCGGCGGCATTCGATTCTGGCGCAACTGGTTGGCATCCGCCGGGTGGTGCTGGCGGTGACCAAGATGGACCTGGTCGATTATGATCAGGCGGCGTTCGATGCGATCGCCGCCGATTATCGCGCCTTCGCGGCGCGCATCGGGGTCGACCAATGGATTGCAATTCCCGTGTCGGGGATCGGCGGAGACAATATCGCGCAACGCGGCAAGGCGATGGGTTGGTACGAGGGTCCGACCCTGCTCGAGCATCTGGAGGCGGTTCCGATCGACAGCCAGTCGGACAGCGGCAAGCCGTTCCGCATGCCGGTGCAATGGGTCAGCCGGCCCGACCAGCATTTTCGCGGCTTTTCGGGCCAGGTGGCGAGCGGCCGGATCGCGCCGGGCGACGAAGTCAGGCTGCTGCCCTCCGGGCGAACGGCGGTTATCGACCGTATCGTGACCGCGGACGGCGACCTGGCCGAGGCGATCGCGGGCCAGTCCATAACCCTGACCCTAGACCGCGAAGCTGACTGTTCGCGGGGCGACGTCATCGCTGCCGCCAGGGACGCGCCCCATGTCGCCGACCAGTTTGAGGCGACAATCGTGTGGATGGCGGACGAACCAATGGTGCCGGGACGCGGCTATTGGCTGAAGCTCGGCACGCGGACGGTGACCGCGACCATCGCCCACCCCAAGCATCAGCTCAACGTCAATACGCTCGAGGAGCTCGCGGCCAAGACGCTCGATCTCAACGCCATCGGGGTGGCCGAAGTTACCACCGACCGGCCGGTCGCCTTCGAACCCTATCGCGACGGGGGACTGGAGGCACCCAACCGGGTACTTGGCGGCTTCATCCTGATCGACAAGCTGACCAATGCGACGGTCGCCGCGGGCATGCTGCATTTCGCGCTGCGTCGGGCCGAGAATATCCATTGGCAGGCGCTTGATGTCAGCCGCGAAACGCACTCCCAGCTCAAGGGACAAAAACCGGCGGTGCTCTGGTTCACTGGCCTCAGTGGCGCGGGGAAGTCGACCATCGCCAATCTCGTCGAGAAAAAGCTCGCGGCCGAGGGGCGTCACACTTTCCTTCTCGACGGCGACAATATCCGCCACGGGCTGAACAAGGACCTTGGCTTTACCGAGGCCGACCGAATCGAGAATATCCGCCGGGTCGGCGAAGTGGCAAAGCTGATGGCCGACGCCGGCCTGATCGTGCTGACCGCCTTCATTTCTCCGTTCCGGGCCGAACGCGACATGGTCCGCGCGATGATCGCCGAGGGCGAGTTTATCGAAATCTTCGTCGACACGCCGTTGGCCGAAGCCGAGCGGCGCGACGTCAAGGGGCTTTACGCCAAGGCGCGGGCCGGCGAGCTGCCTAACTTCACCGGGATCGACAGCCCCTACGAGCCTCCGGAACGACCGGAAATCTGGATCGACACGACCCAGCTCAATGCAGAGGAAGCGGCTGATCGGATCGTCGCGGAACTTGGCCGGAAGCTTGTCTGATCGGTAAGGCCAGAGCGACGGCTATTTGGCGATCCCGCCGGCTTTCATCTCGGCCGGAGTGACGATGCCATCCTTGTCGCTGTCGAGCCGGTCGAAATTGGCCAGCGTAGCCGCGCGATGTTCGATCAGGCTGACCTGCTGGTCGCGGTTGCTATCCATCCGGCCAAGTACCGATTGCGCCCCGGGAATCTGCGGCGCGACGACCAGTTTGATAAATTCCTCGGAGCTGACCTGGCCATTGCGGTCGGTGTCGAGCTGGGCGAACAGCTGCCTGTTGCGGGCCTCGGCCCTGGCGACCGCGGTCAGTCGCTGATACTGTTCAATCTCGACCCGCGTCACCAGGCCGTTCTTGTCGGCATCCATCTTGCGAAATTCGGCGTCCATGTCGGCGATGAACTGGGTTCGCGGAATGGCCGGAGACTGGGCAGCAACCAAGGCAGGGGCCGCAAGGCCGCCAAGCATCAGGGCAAGACGGACCGCCGATGTTTCTGCCGGTGGCATTCCGTCACGCTAACGGCAGTTCGCTCCTAAATCCAGTGGCTTAGAAAGTATAAGCGAGACCAGAGGCGGCGAACCACTGGGTTGCGCTGCCGCGGTCCGACACCATCGGCGAGCGCTTGAAGTCGCCACGGAGCCTTGCAAGGCTCGCGATGCCGAAAATCGACCAGCCTTTGGTAAGGTCCCCCGACAATGCATAATTGCCGAGCAGGCCGATCTTGATGTTCTTCATACCGCCATCGGCATCATAAGGCGCAAGGCCGCTGGCCAGCGCATCGGTGGGTGAGATTGAGAAATAATAATCAGCGTAACGGTTGCCGACGAAATCGGCCGAAAGACTGGCACTTGCGAAAAAGCGCCGGGACAGCGGGGTGGCAAAAATGAGGTTGGGGGTGACAACCGTTGATCGGTGCGCCTCTCCGACGTCCTTGACGACGTCGAGCCGTACGCTGAGCGAGTCATAGGGGTTGGTCAGACCCCTGAAGGCGACGCCGGCGAATCCGCCCACCTCGATCGCCGTCTTCCGGTCGGGGAGCAGCTTAACGACATCATCCTTGATCTTTCCGGTGCGGTTCAGCCGGACCCCGGCGATCGGGCCGAGAAGCAGGTCGACCTTGTCTCCGGAAGGGATGACATCGACATAAAGATATGTGGCGTTGGTGCTGATCTCGATCCCCGACACCCGGGCGCGCAACGCGGCGGCGGGAATCAGGCGATAATCGCTCGACCCTTCATAGTCGGGGGTTAGGCCGACACCCGCAGCAAGCTGCCAATAATCCGAATTATCGGCGGGATCGGGAAGCGGCTGCGCATCCTGCGCAAAAGCAGGTTGAGCCAGCGTCAGGGCCGCGAGCGCGGCGCCGAGGATGCGAACCATAAATTCCCCCTTCCAGTTCGTCGACCGGCGGGAAGGCCAGGGATCAGCGTCCGCCCGATGACCGAGCTCGAAACTTAGTCGCCCTGCCCGGGTTCCGGCGAGAAATACTTATCATACTTGCCCTCCTCGCCCTTATGCTCGTCGGCATCGGCGGGGGTCTGATCATTCTTGCGTGTGACGTTCGGCCATTGCGCCGAAAAGGTGGCGTTCAGTTCGAGGAACTTCTCCAGCCCGCCTTCGGTGTCGGGCAGGATCGCCTCGGCGGGGCATTCAGGCTCGCACACGCCGCAGTCGATACATTCGTTGGGGTTGATGACGAGCATATTCTCGCCCTCATAGAAACAATCGACCGGACAGACCTCGACGCAGTCCATATATTTGCAGCGAATACAGGCGTCGGTGACGACGTAGGTCATGGTCAAAGCTCCCTTGTGTGGCGCCGTCGCTAGGTCCAGCGCGAAGCGCCGTCAATTGCCTGTGCCTTCCTGCGAGACGTTCGCATTGTCGCCGCCAAGTTCCTCATAACAGGCCCGCGCTTCCCCGGGCGGGCCGCGGCGCGCTGGCATTGCGAGCACCCGAAGGATACGGACCCGTCCGTTCAACGGCAAGGCGATGACCGAGCCGACGCGAACATCCTCGGCGATCTTGGTCACCCGGTGTCCGTCGATCCTCACCCGACCCTGCGCGATCAGCGCCTGGGCGAGCGTCCGACTCTTGAGCAGTCGGATGAAGAACAGGTAGCGGTCGAGGCGCATGACCCCCTAACGCTTGAGGCCCGCCAGCGCCGCGAAGGCATTGCCGGGCCGGGGGGCTCGCGGCGCGCCGCGACGGGAACGGCGCTGGCCGCGCCAAGCCCAGGCTTCGCCGGCGCGGACGAAGCCGACTTCTGCCATCAGGTGGCGGACGCTCGCCTCATCAAGCCCC
The DNA here is from genome assembly GCF_007998985.1 of Sphingomonas xanthus. GTDB lineage: Bacteria > Pseudomonadota > Alphaproteobacteria > Sphingomonadales > Sphingomonadaceae > Sphingomicrobium > Sphingomicrobium xanthum. The sequence continues at coordinate 1,122,838 of NZ_CP041659.1, read as the reverse complement.
AGGCTGGTGGCCAGCGCATGGTCGATCGGATCGTCGCCGCCATGCTGGCGAACATGATGGGCATGGGTCGCCAGCCGGTCGGCGAGGTCGATCCGCAGCCAATGCTGGCCAAGCCGGCGGAAGGCGAGCGCCGCGCCGCGCGAGTCGGCGCCTCCATCGAGAGTCGCTGCAGAAGGCTGCGGCATGCGCGGCATCGGCTGGCCCGAGCGGACCGCGAGCAGGGCGGCGCGCCAGTGCTGGGCACCGGGCTTGAGCAGGGCCTGGCTATAGACGTCGAGGGCGCCAAGCCGGACCCGCAGCCGGTGCAGCGCATGGCGATCGGTCTTGTCGAGCTGACCGATCTGCGCGGCAATGGAGCGCCGGGGCAGCAGGCCCCCCGAATCGACCAGCATTGCTGCCAGCGCGCGCACACCCGGCGATGTGCGAGGATCGGCGGCAGTAGCCGCCAGTTGGCGAAGCGCGGGCAGGTGTCGGCTAAGCTGACTGTCGACCCACTGTTCCATCCGGGCGCGAAGCCGGGCCCGCTTATCGGCGGAAAGACGGTCCAGGGGCCGCGCGGTGCGAACTGCCGGTTCAAGCAGCGAGCGGCCGGGGGCAAGCCGGGCGAGGACATGTCCGTCCCAGCCGATTGCCAGGCCGCCCGCTTCCTCGATCAGCCGGAATTCGCTGTCCGACGCTTCGCACAATTTGGCTGCGCGGCGGTCGAGCTCTTCGCCTAGCCGGCGCTCCGCCGCTGCAAGAAGCAAGCGCTTGTCGGCAAGCCGCGCCAACGGATCTACGCGAAACTCAAAACCGGCCAGATGGCCGATCGGTTCGGGGCCGACGCTGACCTCCCCGTCGGCGGCGACCGTGACGGGAAGCGCGTCGGCGCCATGCGCTCCGATATCGCGGACTAGCACCGCGGTGCGACGGTCGACGAAGCGCTGCGTCAACCGTTCGTGCAGCGCATCACTTAGCCGGGCCTCGACCGTGCGGGTACGCTCGGCCCATTTTGCCGGGTCGGCAAGCCAGTCGACCCGCTGGGCGATATAGGCCCAGCTGCGAATGCCGGCGAGCCGGTCGGCCAGGGCTTCGATGTCGCCATTGACGTTGTCGAGCCGCGCGACCTCCGCGGCGAACCATTCGTGAGGGATATGGCCGCCCTCACCGATATAAGAGAAGAGACGCCGGACCATCCGGGCGTGATGCATCGGCCCGACCTTGCGGAAATCGGGCAAGCCACACACCGCCCACAGCTTGCGCGCCCTGGCGCCGGCGGTAGCGCAAATTGCTGGATCCTCGGCGAGCAGCTTGAGTACGGCTAGGTCGATGGACAGCGGCGCGGGACGGAGCAGCGGGTCGTCGCTGCGCGCCTCGAGGCTGCCGATCAGATGGGCGACGGTGGTGTAATCGAGATCGGCGCTTCGCCAGTAAAGGCTATCTAGCGGACGAAACCGATGCTCCTCGATCGCGCTGACTTCTTCGTCGCTGAAGCCCGGCCCGGCATCGCCGCCCAGGCCGAGCGTGCCGAAGCTGCCGTCGCGCTGGTGGCGGCCCGCGCGCCCAGCGATTTGCGCCATTTCGGCAATAGTCAGGCGCCGGTCGCGACGCCCGTCGAATTTCTCGAGGCCAGCGAAGGCGACATGGGTGACGTCCATGTTGAGACCCATGCCGATGGCATCAGTGGCGACGAGATAATCGACCTCGCCGCGCTGAAACATCGCGACTTGCGCGTTGCGGGTGGACGGCGACAGAGCGCCCATCACGACCGCGGCGCCGCCCTTGAAGCGCCGCAGCATCTCTGCCAGCGCATAGACCTGCTCGGCCGAGAAGGCGACGACCGCGCTGCGCGGGGGAAGTCGACTCAACTTGGTCGCGCCGGCATAGCGAAGCGTGGAGAAGCGCGGGCGGCTGACGATCTCCGCCTCGGGCAACAGCTTGCGGACCAGCGGCCTCAGAGTGTCGGACCCGAGGATCAGCGTTTCCTCGCGGCCGCGCGCGCGGAGCATCCGGTCGGTGAAGACATGACCCCGCTCTGGATCGATCCCAAGCTGCGCCTCGTCGATCGCGGCGAAGGCGAAATCGGATGGCAGCGGACCTTCGCTCGGTCGATCGCTGCGTCCGGTCCGTACGGGCATCGATTCGACGGTGCACAGCACATAGCGCGCGCCGGGCGGCACGATCCGTTCTTCGCCGGTGATCAGCGCCACCTGCCGCTCGCCCTTCAGCTTGACGACCCGGTCATAGACTTCGCGAGCCAGCAGCCGCAGCGGGAAGCCGATGACGCCCGACGAATGCGCGCACATCCGCTCGATCGCCAAGAAGGTCTTGCCGGTGTTGGTCGGACCCAGGATGGCCCGGACTAAGCCGTCGCGAGGGGCGGACATATGCATATTGTTGGCACGACGGGCGCGGAGCGCAAGGCTGGTTGCGCCGAGCCGTGTGCGTTTATCCGAACTTAACTAATTTTAACCATGAGTCGGGGTCCAAAGTCTCTGAAAGGGCCAAGTCTTGCTCGACATGCCGGCGCATCTGCGGACCCGCCGCGGCCTCGCCGCTGGCACCGCAACCGTGCCGGGTTTCGGCCGCCGTCGGCCGCGCTGGCGCGATATCGACCTTATCGTCGACCTGTCCGATGACATGTTCACGCGCCGGTGGTGGCGCGGATTTGCGACCCTGACCGGGCTGTGCGTCGCCGTCGCGCTGATTGCGCCGCAGCCCTTTGAACCCTTGCCCGCGATGGCTACCGACCGGGTCGGGGCCAGCGAGGCTGCCGAGTTTCGGGAAGCGGCGATCGCGCCAATTGCGCGAGGCAGCGGCACCGGCGGACGGATGGCGGCCAATAGGCTGGTGCAGCCGTTGCTGCGGGCGCCCGACCGTCCGGCAATCGAATTATTCGTTCGGCTGGGCAGCGGCGACACGCTTGACCGGCTGCTGGCTCGCAACAGCGCCAACTATGCCGATGCCAGTGAGGCCGCGCGGCTGATCGCTTCAGCTGGCGGGCGCATCGCCCCGGGCACGACCATCGACATCCGGCTTGGGCCGAAACAGCCCGGCGGGACTCGTCCGATCCAGCGCGTCGCGCTGCGGGCCGGCATTGGTCTCGACCTGCTGGTTGGCCGCAGCGGCGACCGCTTGTCGCTGGAGACAAAACGGACCGCGGTGGACCGGACCCCGCTCAGGATCCGCGGTCGGGTCGGCGATGGACTTTACTGGGCACTGCGCAGCGCGGGCGTGTCGCCGCAGGCGGCGAGCGATTATCTCCGGGCGCTCGCGACCCGGATCGACGTGGGCAGCGATGTCGGCCCCAACGACCGGTTCGACCTGGTCATCGCCAATGCGCGCACGGCCGGTGGAGAAAGCCGCGAGGGACCATTGCTTTATGCTGCGGTCGACCGGCTAGGCGGCGGCGCGATCCGACTGGTGAAATGGACCGCCGCCGGGCGAACGGAGTGGGTCGATGCCCAGGGCGAGCGCCAGCGCCAATCGGCCCTGGCTTGGCCGGTTGCGGGGCGGATCACCTCGGGCTTCGGTCTTCGGGTCCACCCGATCTTGCGATTTGCCCGGATGCACCGCGGGATTGATTTTGGCGCGCCCAGCGGTGCGCCGATCGTCGCGGCGGCGGACGGGCAGGTTATCCGCTCGGGCTGGGCAGGCGGTTATGGCCGGCAGATCCGGCTGGCCCATGATGGCGGCCTGTCGACCAGCTACAGCCATCTCAGCCGGCTGGTAGTCGAGGAGGGCAGTTTCGTACGTCAGGGCCAGCTCATTGGCTATGTTGGGTCGAGCGGCCTGTCGACCGGGCCGCACCTCCATTATGAAGTTTATCGTGGCGGCGTCGCGATCAACCCCGTCGGTGTCAGATTCGCCGGCGCAGCGGTGATCGACCCGCGCGAGCAGGATCGCTTCAAGGCCCATGTTGCCCGGCTGATGGCGGTGGGGTCGCCCAGGGGCTGACGGCAATTAAGACCGTCCGGAACGGATGGGGCTGCCAAACCGTTCGCCTTCGCCAGGAGGTGACAAGGATGAACGCAACCGCACGGCTGACTGCTCTGACCCGGCTGGGCTTCGCCGCCCGGGGGATTCTATACATCGTCATTGCCATGCTCTTGCTGCGTGCCGGGCAAAGCGAAGACCCCAGCGGTGCGCTCGATTATCTGGCCAAGGGCGGCGGCCGATTGCTGATGATCGCCATCGCCGCGGGATTCGTCGCTTACGGCATCTGGCGTCTGTCCGACGCGATCTTCAACATCGAAGGTCACCCGGCCGGCAAGAAAGGTGGTCGCCAGCGAATCGGTGCTGCTGCCAGCGGCATCGTCCACCTTGTGCTCGCTTGGCAATCGGTGCGGCTGATCAGGGGTTCGGGGAAGGCCGCGAGCGGCGGGGCGCAGGAGGATGCGCAGGCGGTCCTCGAATTGCCCGGCGGCTGGATCGCGTTGGTCCTGACCGGACTGATCCTCATCGGGGTTGGTGCATATCAGATCCTCAAGGCTCGAAAGGCCGATTTTCTCGATCGACTCGAACCCCAGGTTTCGCACGACCCCCGGGTAAAATGGGCCGGCAGAATCGGCTATGCGGCGCGCGGTCTCATCTTTCTCGTCTGCGGTTATTTCGTCGCCAAGGCGGGCGTGAACGGCCGGGCGGGCGAAGCCGCTGGTATGGAAGAGGCGCTGTCCTGGCTGGATAGACCCTGGGACATGCTGGTCGCCATCGGCCTGCTCGCATTCGGCGCCTATTGTCTGATCGAGGCCCGGTATCGGATCATCCACGGCGTGCCCGTCGGCGCGATCGCCCGCGGCCGGGTTCGGCCGCAACTCCATTAGACCGATGAAGCGGCTGAAAGTGTCGGCAATGTCGCGGGAAATCCGCCCCTACCTCGCCCTGTTTGTGGTGGCGGCGCTGGTCCTGCTGTTCGGGATGATCGCCGAGGAGGTCCTCGAAGGGGACACGCACGAGATAGACCGGCGCCTGCTCTTGTTGTTCCGGGAAACGGGCGATGTGACCAACCTCATCGGCCCCGACTGGTTCGAGGAAGTGGTCCGGGACATCACCGCGCTTGGCAGCTACTCCTTCATCATCATCTTGCTGATCGCCGCGACCGGCTACCTGCTGCTGGTCGGCAAGCGGCGCGTCGCGCTGTTCCTGCTTGTCGCAGAAGCCGGCGGCATGCTTCTCAGCAACCTGCTCAAGACCGGCTTCGACCGGCCGCGCCCCGACCTGGAACATGGCGCGCGAGTTTTCACATCCAGCTTTCCAAGCGGCCATGCGACACTGTCGGCGGTGACCTTCCTGACGCTTGGCGCGCTATTGACCCGGACGACCCCGGACCGTCGCGTGAAACTCTATTTTCTGACCCTCGCCGCGGTCCTGACGATGCTGGTCGGGACCAGCCGCGTCTATTTGGGTGTCCACTACCCCAGCGATGTCGTCGCCGGATGGTGCATCGGATCGGCCTGGGCGGCGCTGTGCTGGGCTGCAGCGCTGTGGCTGCAACGGCATGGGGATGTCGAACGGGCCGACGAAGAGTCGATTCCGCCCAGTTGAGTTCGCGGCCGGCGCTTACTTGCCGTGGCCGCGCCAGCGCTTGACCGTGCGACTGATGATCCCTTCCTCGTCGCCGGTTTCGCGCCAGGCGGCGGCGAAGCTGGGATCGGACGAGGCAGGCCGCTTTTCCGGTTCGAGGTCGTCGAAACGCACGCGGATCGGGATTGCGACGCCCTCTCCGCAAACAATGCATTCGCGGTTGCGCAGCGCCGGGATGGCGTCGAGGAAGCCGCGTGCGCCTTCGGGCATCGCCGCCCGAACACAGGCCTGGTCGCGATCGTTGTTCAGGCGCATCGAGATGATCGTGCCGCACTGCGACAGCACGCCTTCGGCAAGGTCGGACGGCCGCTGCGTGATCAACCCGAGCGACACGCCATATTTACGGCCTTCTTTGGCGATCCTCTCGAGAATCTTGCGCACCGCCTGGCCGCCCGAATTTTCGTCCTTGGGGACATAGCGGTGGGCTTCTTCGCAGACCAGCAGGAGCGGCCGCTGAGCTTCGGTTCGCGACCAGATCGCATAGTCGAATACCATGCGGGCAAGCACGGAAACCACTACGCTGGTAACTTCGGACGGGACGCCGGACACGTCGACGATCGAGATCGGGCGGCCATGGCTGGGCAACCGGAACAGCTTGGCAATGAAGCTGCCCATGGAGTCGTTGACCAACATTCCGGAGAACATGAAGCCATAGCGCGGGTCAGCGCGAAGTTCGTCCAGCTTGTTCTTCAGCCGCTGATAAGGCGTGGTATCGCCTGCACGATCAAGCTTGCCCATTTCCGACACCAGGATCTGCGACAAGTCGGTTAGCAGGTAAGGGATCGGCGAATCGACGGTCAGCTTGCCATATTGTTCGACATTCTTGCCCTTGGTCCGCGCCGCCAGCAGGCACTTGGCGAGGATGTCGGCATCGCGCTGCCGCTCCGAACCCTGCGTAGTGAGCATGACCTCGCAATGCTCTTCGAAATTGAGCAACCAGTAAGGCAATTGGAGATTGTCGACGTTAAAGAGTTCGCCGCAGCTCTTGAACGCGGCCGAGTATTCGCCGTGAGGATCGATCATCACGATATGGCCCTCTGGGCTATATTGCGAAATCCGGTGCAGGATCAGTGCGACCGAAGTCGACTTGCCGGTACCGGTCGATCCCAGCACCGCGAAATGTTTCGAAAGCATCGGGTCGATGTAAAGCGTGCCGCGAATATCGTCGGTCGGATAGACGGTTCCGATTTCGATATGGGGGTCGTCGGCGGCAGCGAAAATGGCGCGCATGTCGGCGGTAGTGACCGGCATGACCTCGCAGCCCGGAATGGGATAGCGGGTCACGCCGCGCCGGAAATTGGCCATTCGGCCGCCCGACGCGGCCTGACCTTCGCCGAGGAAGTCGATCTGGCCGAGTACCTTGCCGTCGCCTCCGGTCTGAAGCGTGCGGATATTGGCGATCAGCCAGGACGATCCGACCAGCATCTTGACCTGGCTGCCGACCTGTCCGGACATGGCGACCGAGGTGTCGCTATGCGATTGCAGCATTTGCAGACGGGAGAAATCCATCCAGATGCGCGAGCCCGAGCCGGCGATTTCCAGCACGCGGCCGATCGGCGGAATCGAAGCTTCCGTACTCGACGACGCGCCCGATCCATCTTCGTCGCTGTAGCTGCTCAGCTCGTCTAGAAACTGCTTCAGGCTCGGTTGGTCGGTCATTCGTCACGCTACCTTCTGCATACTGCGGATAGGCACAGCACGTAGCGGAACGAGGTTAAGATTGGCTTTAGAAGCGGCGGCGGAAAGCGATTGCGGCGCCCCAGCCAAGCCCGAGCGAAAGCAGCACGGAAGCGATGCCGTAAAGAAAGCCGTGTCGCTCCGCAGCAAGCGCAACAAACCGTTCGAATCCCGACTTGCCGATGTCGATCTCGCGTGTTGCCGCGGCAATCACCTTGCCGTCATCGACCAGGAAAGTTTCCGCCGTATAAGTTCCCACGGGGACTTGGCTTGGGATCGAGATGCTGGCCCGGTAGAGCACGCCTTCACTGATCTCGACCCCGGCGGGATGTTCCGCATAAAGGCCTTGGCGTTTGCGAAGGTCCAGCAATCCGGCCTCGAACCGCCGCTCCTTCTCGGGAAGCGCGCCGCCGCCTGGCGACAGCTGAAGGTCCTGAAGGCCAAGTTCGTAAATCGCGGCAGTGCGTTCATCGACAAGGTCCCGAACCGGGGCCGATGACGCAACCGCGTAAAAGCTGGGGGCAGAGCGGAAGCGGTTGGCATCGGCGTTCATCCAGATGCCGGCAATCTTCTGCTTTTCGCGCAGCAAGATCGGTTCGACAGGCCCTTTCAGGACGACGATGACGTCGGCGGGATCGCTTGGCACCCGACCCCCGGGATAGAGGATCGCGCCGAACAGCAGGAGTTGAGCACCGGTGAAGCTGTAGCGGATCTCGATCGATCGCGCGGAGATGTCGGGTACCAGTCGCGGCTGCGATTGCGCCATCAGCAGTGGTGCAAGGACGAGGAGGAAGGCCGACCGCTTCATAGATATTCGATCGAGAAGATTTCGTCGGGCTGCCAGGCCAGGCCGAGCAGCATTCGCAGGGCGACCAGCAGGATGATCCCGGCAAGCGCCAGGCGCAGCAGGTCGGGCTTCAGCCGGGTAGTGAGCATCGCCCCATATTGCGCCCCGACCACGCCGCCGAGCAGCAGCAAGCCCGCCAAGACGATGTCCACGGCTTGGGTGGTCATGGCGTGAACCATTGTCGTTACCGCGCTGACTGCGAGGATCATCACCAGGCTGGTCCCGACGACCACGCGGGCCGCCATGCCGAGCAGGTAGATCATCGCCGGGATAAGGATGAAGCCGCCGCCGATCCCGAGCAGGACGGTCATGACGCCCGCCACGAAACCGAGGATCAACGGGGCCAGCGGCGACACGTAAAGGCCCGAGGAATAGAATCGCCAGCGGCCGGGCAGTCCCGCCACCCAGCGATTGTGGCGAGGACGGGGCTGGGCATCGGAATCGAGCTTGATCCAGCCAAGCGCGACCAGCGCATCCTTAAGCATCAACCCGCCGATCCCACCGAGCAGGATGACATAGAGGGTGCCGATTACCAGGTCGATCTGGCCCGAGGACTGGAGCAGCCGGAACAGGCCGGCACCGGCGATACTGCCAACCGACCCGCCGGCGATCATCACGCCGCCCATCTTGAAGTCGACGCCATCGCGGCGAAGATGGGCGTAGACTCCCGACACCGATGCGCCGGTAATCTGGGTGGTGGCACTGGCCACCGCGACGGTCGGCGGGATACCGTAGAACATGAGCAAAGGCGTGGTAAGAAAGCCGCCGCCGACGCCAAACATTCCCGACAGCAGGCCTACCAGGCCCCCCAGCGCCACGATCAGCAGCGCGTTGACCGACATGCCGGCAATGGGGAGGTAAATGTCCATGGCGCGCGAGGACGCTAGCCGCAAACCGGCGGTAATACCAAGGCAGTCCGCGGCTTTTCTAAAAGTCTCCGCCGATGGTCACTACCGCGACCGATCCTGGCAGAACCGTCCCCGTCATCCGCTGGCGAAGATCGAGATGGACGCCCATCCGCTCGACCCGAAGCGAGGCGCGGTGACCGGCATCGAGGCGATAGAGGCGGGCTGCGCTAACCCGGTCCGCAACAATGCGGCCAGCGGCATAAGCCATCAGGCGCGTTCGAATTGGCTTGAAGGTACGACCCGGTTATTTGGCGGTCACCGAGAGATCGGATGAGGCCCGCATACCCCTCGCCGTCCGTGCGGCGACTTGAAGAAATGCTGCGGGGATGTGAGTGGCGAATTGGAACCGAACGACCCGACGCGCGATTTACCTCATGGTAAGGCAGCGTGCCTTATGTCCGGGGCAGAAGTGAGGAAAGGAGCGTTCCGCGCTGATGCTCGGACCCATGACCCAACGCCTGCAGGCCAGGTCGGCAGCCCTGTTGCTGTCGATCGAAACCTCATTGCCCCGGTTAATGACCGGCTGGTTCGTCATGGCCATGCTGGCCTCGGCGCTTCGAATCGCCCTGTCGCCGATGCCTGCGCCCCCCGCGATGGACACGCTTCTTCCCTACCTCCTGCTGGTGACCGCCCCGCTCATATCGATGGGCCTTGCGCTTCACTGGTTCCGCAACGGCCACCGCCTGCCCCAGCCGGAAATCCGGCTTGCAAAGGTCGGTCGTTGGCGGAACGTCAGCCGGGCCGAGGCCGAACGGCATCCGCTTTATGGAAGTAGCGGGATCATGGTCTCGCTGCTGATTGGCATGCTGCTCAATGTGCCGGTGCGCGCGCTGGAATATTTCGCGGCGATCCCGGCGCTCAGTGGCACGGTGCCGCCCTGGCTGTCGACACTGCACCTGATGATGACACTCGATGTCGTCCTTCTGAGCTCGCTCTACACCATCGCCTTCGTTGCCGCGTTGCGGCGGGTGCCGCTGTTCCCGCGCTTGCTCGTGGCGGTCTGGGCGATCGACCTGGCGATGCAAATGGGCATCGCATCCGCGGTCGCCCAGCAGGGCCTGCCGGGGACCGTCGCCGACGCACTTCATGCGCTGCTCGACGGCAATGCCAAAAAGGTGCTGATCAGCATCGGCCTGTGGCTGCCTTACCTGTTGCTGTCGAAGCGGGTGAACGTGACCTACCGCCACCGGGTCGAGGCCTGATAAAGGCCTTTCGCGACTCGCGTCAGCCCGCGACCGAAAGTCGACGCATAATCACCCGCAAATAGACGGATACATTAGCGCCAGTTAGGCCGCCGGTGCGGGCCCTGGCCCGCGAGTCTGTCCAGAATTGGCACGAAGTCAGGCCCATTAAAACGGTCCTGCGCGACTTGTGCCGGGCGAAAATGGCTGTTTTCCCGTGATTTACCGCACCTGCGAACGCTAGTCGTCGTTAACCTGCGTTAAATGAACATCCTTGACAAAGAGTTAACCGAGGCAGAGGATTTGATCAGTCGAGCGGCCGGGGGGCCGCGGGATTATGCAAGCACGGGGGCCGTTGCAGTCAGTTTTCCCTCGCTAGTGTCAGTCTTGTTCTTCCGTCTCCCCTTCGGCGTGAGGCTCCCTGTCGGTCCTGAGCGGGCGGGGGATTTGTTGAACAAAGTTAGGGGACGGACACATGAAAACCTTCATCAACATGCTTCGCGATGAGTCCGGCGCTTCGGCTGCCGAATATGCGCTCATCCTGGCGATTATCGGTGCGGCGATTGCCCTTGCGGCTGTTGGCCTTTCGGGTGCGATCGCCAACGAGATGGATGATGCCGCTGCGTGCATCGCCGATACCTCGACCTGCACCCCCGCCTAGTCGGGCTGGGCAGCCAGCTTTAGGGCTGGCTGCCCCTTACCTCATGAGCAGGATAAACATCTTCGCACGACTTCTCGCCGATCGGTCGGGTGCGTCAGCTGCAGAATATGCACTGATCCTCGCGATCATCGGTGCCGCCATCGCCATCGCCGCGATCGGGCTTGGCGGAGCGATCGGCAATTCGATGACCGACGCGGCCAACAATATCAGCCAGTAAATTTCCGAAGGACAAAGAAGCCGGGGCGCGGGACCGCCCCACATGCGGGGGACCAGAAGCATGAAACGCCAGACCATTATCGCCCTTGGCGTCGCGATCATTCTAGGACTGGTCGCAGTCCTTCTTGCCAACACCTATCTGACCGGCCGGGAACGGCAGATCGCCCAGACCGACCAGGCCATGGTTCGGGTCGCGGTTGCCTCCCTGCCGTTCGAATTCGGCAGCGAAGTCACGCCCGACAAGGTCAAATTCGTCCAATATCCGGCGGCAAGCCTGCCGCCCGGCGCGTTCAAGTCGCTGCCCGAACTGCTGCCCGCGGGCCAGCGCCGGGTCGCGCTTCGCCCGATTCAGGTCAACCAGCCGCTGCTAGCCGCGGACCTTAGCGGGGAAGGGCAAAACGCCTCGATCGCCGCGCTTCTGCCTGACGGCATGCGCGCGGCCACTGTCCGCATCAATGACGTTTCCGGGGTGGCCGGCTTCGTCAAGGCGAACGACACTGTCGATGTGCTGATCACCCGCGCGGTTGGCGGCACCCAGGGCGCCCAAGGCGGCCAGCAGCAAACCGACGTGCTCCTCCAGAACATTCGCGTCGTGGCCATGGATCAGGACGCGGCGGGTGCCGACGGCAAGCCGGTTGTGTCGCGCACCGCGACTTTGGAAGTCACCCCGGTCGATGCGCAAAAACTGGCGCTGGGCCAGCAGATTGGCCAGCTTAGCCTTGTGCTGCGCAAGCCCGGCGCGGAGCAGAACATTGCCGCGGTGGATACGGTCAGTCTCAGCGACTTGCGCTACAGTTATTACAGTTCACTGCCGCCAGGTGCCTCGACGGCCGCACCGCAGACCGGGGCTCCGACAACCACTGCGGCGCGCCGCGAACGGGTTGCCAAGCTGACCCAGCCGCGCCGCCAGCCGCCGCGACAAAGCGCATCAAGATCGCCGCCGGCAGCACCGAAGACGACGACGATCGAAGTGACCCGGGGAACTGAAACCAAGGATTATGAGGTGGGGGGCTATGACCGCTAGGAACCTTGGGCGGGCCGCGCTGCGCGCCGCCGCCTTCGCAACAATTATCGCTATGCCTGCCAGCTTCGCCCTTCCCGCGGCGGCGCAGGTGATGGTCAGCGAAGCCGATGACATTCGCGCCGGGGAATTGCAGGTCCCGGTCAACAAAAGTCAGGTGCTGCGGGTCGACCGCCCCTACGCCAAGGCCTTGATCGGCAATCCCGAAATCGCCGACGTCCTGCCGCTGTCGGACCAGTCGGTCTATGTGCTCGGCAAGAAGACCGGCACTACCAGCCTGACCCTCTATGACCGGCGAAACATGCTAATCGCGGTGGTCGATGTGGCGGTTGGTCCCGACGTGATCGGCCTGAAGCGCAATCTCGCCGAACTGATGCCGGGCGACCAGGTCGGCGCGCGCATCTCCAACGATTCGATCGTGCTCGAAGGCATCGTCAGCAGCGGCCCCGCCGCGGACCGGGCGGTGCAGCTGGCCGAAACCTATGCCCCCGGCAAGGTCGTCAACCTGCTTGCAATCGGTTCGGCGCAGCAGGTGATGCTCGAGGTCCGCTTTTCCGAAATCAAGCGCGGCGCGCTCAAGGACATCGGGCTTAGCGGCTTTCTTACCGGAAGCGGCAACAACGGGTTCCAGGGCGCCATCGGCGGCGGCGCCAGCCTGACCCCGGGCGAAGACGGCGTCGGCGTGCTGCAACTTGGCTCGATCGTCGACAGCTTCGGGATCCTGTCGCGCATGTTCCGCATCGCCGGCCTCAACATCGACGCGACGCTCAACGCGCTGGAGCGCAAGGGTATCGTCACGACGCTCGCGGAGCCGACGCTGGTCGCACTGTCGGGCGAAACCGCGAGCTTCCTTGCCGGCGGCGAATTCCCAATCCCGGTGGCCCAAGGCACCGGCGGAACTGGCGGTGCCGGCGGTGGCACCGCGCTGACCGTCGAGTTCAAGCCGTTTGGCGTCAGCCTTGCCTTCACGCCGACGGTCCTTGCCGACGGCGTCATCAACATGGAGGTAGCGCCCGAAGTCAGCTCGATCGATCCGTCAAGCTCGGTGATCATCAATAACCTTCGCGTGCCGGGACTCCAGACCCGGCGGGCGCGGACGACAGTCGAGTTGCGCGACGGCGAAAGCTTCGCGCTGGCAGGCCTCATCCGCCGCGACTTCCAGGACACGGTGCGGCAATTCCCAATCCTCGGGTCGATCCCGATCATCGGCACGCTGTTCCGGTCGACCAGCTTCCAGAAGGAAGAGACCGAACTGGTGATCATCGTCACCCCGCGGCTGGTGCGGCCGGTGCGCGCGGGAACGCTGAAGGTGCCGACCGACCGGGCGACCCCGCCCGACGAGGCCGACCTGTTCCTGCTCGGTCGGACCGATGGAGCGGTGGGCGCCAACCCCCTCGCGCCGACCCAGCCTTCGCCGGTGATGCGGCCGATCGGTGAAACCGCGCCGCCCAGCGGCGGGATGGCCGCGCTCGACGTCAACCGCCTCGAAAAGGATTATGGCCATGCGCTCTAGGCTTGCACTGATAGCGGCGGTCCCGGCCCTTGCCGGACTTGCCTCCTGCGCCCCGGTCGACCCCGGCTTCGGCGAAGCGCTGCGCTATGACATGGCGGCGCAGACCATCGATCCCGACCCGGTTTATCCCGAGGATGGCGCCCAGCCAGGATCCAACGGCGAGAAGGCCGCCGCCGCCACCGAAAAATATCGCAAGGGCGAAACCAAGCAATTGAGGATCGAACGGACGGGACAAGGTGTCTCGTCGGGCAGCGGCAGCGGAACATCAGGACCGCAATAAGGATGGAAGGTCATGACACGGCGATTGTTCGAATGCGGGGGCGATAACAGCGGCGCGGTTGCGCCCACGGTTGCGCTATCCCTGGTTGCACTGATTGCGGTCGGTGGCATCGCGTTCGACTATGCAAGGCTGGCGTCCATGGACACCGAATTGCAAAATGCCGCGGACCAGGCAGCGCTGGCCGCGGCAAGCCAGCTCGACAAGAAAGCCGGCGCTTGTTCGCGCGCCGATGCCGCGGCGCAAACGCTGGTCGCCAATCAGACCCGGTTCGCCAATGACGGCAATGCCTCGGGACTGGCGATCACCATTCCCAGCGAGCCGAACTGCGACGCGACGGGCAATGTCCGTTTCTATCAGGACAAGGCCAAGACCACTCCGGCGACGACCGATGCCGAGGCCCGGTTCGTCGAAATTACCGTCAATAGTCGCCAGGCCAATTATGCTTTGACGCCGATCGCCGGCGCGTTCAGCTCGGGCGCGCTCGCGGCGACGGCTTATGCCGGCATGGGCTCAGCGATCTGCAAGATCCCGCCGCTGATGATGTGCAATCCCAATCCCGGACAGCCGTTCGATCCCGACGCGTGGCGCGGCAAGGGGCTGAAGCTGTTCATGGGCGGCGGCAACAGCTGGGGGGCAGGCAATTTCGGCTGGCTCGACGTGGGTGCGACGAACAACGGCACGCCCGACCAGCAGGTCGCCATCGGCATGGATTCGCCCAACACCAATTGCGTCGCCGATGCGGGCGTCGACGTCGACACCGGCGTGTCGGCTTCGGTCCTCGACGCTTTGAACGTCAGGTTCGACATTTTCCAGAATGGGTGGGGCCGGAACACCTGCTTCCCGCATGCCGCATGCAGCCCGGCCTACAATACCACCAAGGACCTGATGCGGATGCATGCGCCGAGCGCCAACAGCTGCGGCATCGCCAATGCGGAATGGCGGCTTCCGCCCGATGCCGACCAATATGTCGCATCCAACGCCGCGGGCGACGATGCCCAGGTGACGCTGATGGGTTATCCCATGGATATCTGCCATTATCCTGCGGGCGGCGGCTGCGGCACGACCAACGCGCGCTTCGGAAACGGGGCGTGGCGGCGCGACATCTACTTCCTGAAGAACCACCCGTCGATGAGCGACGCGACCGGATCGAACTGGCAGGCCGCAACCGGCCTTGGGGCAGCAGCGAGCCGCTACGATTTCTATCGTTGGGAACAGAATGTTTCTGGTGTCGGCAATTCCAATGGCGCACGTCCCCAGCCGACGGCGGCCTACGACTTCAATGGCAACGCCAATGACGGCACCTATACTCAGCATGGCCGGCCGGTGTGCAAGCCCCCGGGGCTGCTGCCCGGCGGCGCCCAGCCCGACCGCCGGATCATCGCGGCCGCGATTGGCGACAATTGCGCCCAGCTGACAGGAAGCTCGACCTCCCTCAACGTCATCGCCTGGGCCGAAGTTTTCCTCGTCCAGCCCTCCCTGGCCCGGCCAGCTGCGGGCGTCGATGCTAATGAAATCTATGTCGAGATCATCGGCCGGGCCAATCCCACCGGAAGCGGCGCCGCCGCGCAGGTCGTCCACCGCGACGTGCCTTACCTGATCGAGTGATGAGCATGGCTCGGGGACCCGCATCGATGCTGACCTGTCGGAGCGGCGCAGCCGCCGCCGAAATGGCATTGGTGCTGCCGATCCTCATCACCATCCTGTTCGGGTCGGTCGAACTCGGCCGCTATTTCATGGACAGCCATGTGGTTGCCAAGGCGGTGCGCGACGGTGCCCGCTTCGCGGGTCGCCAGCCATTCACCGAAATGCCCTGCGGGGGGACGGCGACCAAGGAAAGCGACATCAAGAACCTCGTCCGCACCGGGACGACCGCCAATGGCGCGCCCGCGCGGATATCCTATTGGACCAATCCGGCCACGATCACGGTGACGATCACCTGCGATTCGACGGCCGCCTATACGTCGTCGGGAATTTACGCCAACGCGTCGGGCGGGGCGCGAAGGGTGACCATCGTCGCGGCGGTTCCCTATGCGACCCTGTTCGGCTTTTCGGCATCAGGGCTCAACGTTCCGGGCCGAAGCGAAGCGGCGGTGATGGGCATATGATGCAGCGTCTTCGCCTCGATCGCAGCGGCGCGTCTGCGGCCGAATTCGCGCTGGTGCTGCCGCTGCTGTTGCTGTTCATATTCGGGATCATCGATGCCGGCCGGTTCCTGTGGGAATTCAACCGGGCCGAAAAGGCGACCCAGATGGGTGTGCGCTATGCAGTCGTTACCGACATGGTCCCATCGACGTTGGCGTCGCATAACTTCGCGCTGACCAACAGCATCCCGGGCGGTGATCCGGTCCCGATCTCGGCGTTCGACAATACGGTTTGCGACACCAGCAGCTGCACCAATAGCTGGGGATATAGCGCGGCAGCGTTCGACAATATCGTCGCGCGAATGAACGCCATGTACCCGCCGATCACCGACAGCAATGTCTGGGTCGAATATCAGAATGTCGGACTTGGCTATGCTGGAGATCCCAACGGTCCCGATGTGGCACCGCTGGTGACCGTTAGATTGACTGGCCTGACCTTCCAGCCGCTTACCTTCCTGCTGTTCGGCGCGAACATCACCATGCCTGATTTCCGGGCAGCGCTGACGCTGGAGGATGGCGCCGGGACTGTATCCAATTGAGGTAAAGATGACCATGTATTCACCCGACCGTGGCACACTGCAGTGGCGAGCCGATACCGGCCCAGCACCGGTGCGCTTGTTGCTTTCCGGGGTCGAGGGCGAGGCCAATGCGCTCGTCGGGGCCAGCGCTGCGGGTTTCCCGCTGGAGCTGGTGTTGGCTGATCCCGCTCAGCAGGTCGACCCGTCGGTGCTCACCGGCGCCGCGGCCGCCGTGGTCCAGGTCAGCGACGGTGACAAACAGTCGATCGCCCGGTTCGAGCAGCTCGCGCAGGGACCGGTGCCGCTGATCGGTGCCGCATTCAATCCGTCGATCGCGCTGGTCCGTGCGCTGGTGCGTGCCGGGGCGCATGACGTGGTGCCGCTCCCGCTCGACATTGCCGAACTGGAAACGGCACTCGATCCCATTCGTAAGATGGTCGCGCAGCAGGCCAGCAGCCCGCGCAGCGGCCACCAGAAACTTGTTGCCGTGATCAAGGGCGAAGGCGGTGTCGGTGCGACCGCGCTGTTGGCCCAGATGGCAAGCCGTTTTGCCGAGAGCGAGACGGAGGTTGGCCGAGAATGCTGCCTGATCGATCTCGACATCCAGTTCGGCGACGCCGCACTCCAGCTCGGACTGCAACCGTCACTGACCTTTGCCGACCTGATCGCCGCCGGAAAGCGCCTCGACGCCGACATGCTGCGGTCAGTGTCGGTCCGCCACGACAGCGGGCTGCGGGTCATTTCCGCGCCCCGCGAAATCATGCCGCTGGAATCGCTCGCCAGCGACCAGCTGCTGACGATCCTCGACCTGGCGACCGCCGAGTTTGGAACGGTTTTCGTCGACCTGCCGGCGAACTGGACCAATTGGTCGCTATCGCTGTTAGCCCGCGCGGATCTCGTGCTGCTGGTTACCGAATTGCGGGTGCCCAGTTTGCACCGGGCTCGTCGCCAGCTCGACCTGCTGGCCTCGCAGGACCTCGGCAACCTTGAATTGCGCGTGATCCTCAATCGCGTCGAAAAGGGTTTGTTCAAGACGCTCGGCCCGGCTGATGCCGAACGGGTACTGAAGCGGCCTGTGGCCTACAGCATCGCCAACGACCATGCGACGATGAGCCAAGCGCTCGACCGGGGCGTGCCCATCGCCGAGATCAAGCGCAAATGCGCGCTGGGCCGTGATCTCGATCAATTACAATTGGGCGTCGCGGCCGCCCTCGGGCTGGAGCACTGACCGATGTGGCAAATTCGTAAACCGATTGACGAGGACGCACCCGAACAGACGGCTGACCGATCCGAAGAGGAGCGCCGCCTGACCACGGTTGGCGACGCCGGCGCATTCGCGCCCAAGGATCTCCACACCGACCTCAAGGTCGAGCTCCACCAGCGACTGCTTGGCCTCATCAACCTGTCCGCGCTCGAAACAATGTCGCGCGAGCAAATCCAGGAAGAAGCCGGCGATATCGTCCTTGAGGAATTGGACAAGCAGCGCCACGCGCTCAACAATGCTGAACGGCGGCAGCTTGTCGACGACGTCCTCGATGAATTGCTTGGCCTGGGGCCGCTCGAACCGCTGCTCAAGGATGCCACCATCACCGATATCCTGGTCAACGGCCACGATAGCGTGTTCGTCGAGCGCTATGGCGTGCTCGAAGCCTCCCCGGTGCGGTTCAAGGACGAGCGCCACCTGATCCGCATCATCCAGAAGATCGTGTCGGCGGTCGGTCGGCGCGTCGATGAATCGGCCCCAATGGTCGATGCGCGGCTCGCCGACGGGAGCCGCGTCAACGCCGTGGTTCCTCCGCTCGCGCTCGATGGCGCGCTCTTGTCGATCCGCAAATTCGCCAAGGTGCCGATCAGCCTTGCCCGGTTGATCGAGATCGGATCGGTCCCGGCCCAGGTGGCCGAGGTTTTGAAGGCGGTGGTCGCGGCGCGGCTCAACGTCCTCATTTCGGGAGGTACCGGTTCGGGCAAGACCACCATGCTCAATGCCATGTCTGCGTTCATCGACAACCGGGAGCGGATCGTGACGATCGAGGACTCGGCCGAATTGCAACTTCAACAAAGCCATGTCGTCCGTTTGGAAACCCGCCCAGCCAATATCGAGGGCAAGGGCGAAATAATGCAGCGGGACCTAGTCAAGAATTCCCTGCGCATGCGGCCCGACCGGATCATCGTCGGCGAAGTCCGCGCCGGGGAGGCGTTCGACATGCTGCAAGCGATGAATACCGGCCATGACGGTTCGATGACCACCGTTCACGCCAATACGCCGCGTGACGCGCTGAGCCGCGTCGAGCAGATGATCGGCATGAGCGGGATCGACATCCCGGCCAGGTCCGCCCGAGCCCAGATCTCCTCGGCGATCCATGTCGTGGTCCAGGTCGCGCGCCTCAGTGACGGCCGGCGCAAGCTGACCAGCCTGTCTGAGCTTTCGGGCATGGAGGGCGACGTCATCACCATGCAGGAAATCTTCCGCTTCCGGCAGACCGGCGTGTCGAGTGACGGCATAGTGCAAGGGAAGTTCGAAGCCACCGGTATCCGCCCGCGCTTCCTCGATCAGGTCATGGCACATGGCGTGTCATTGTCGCCCGACCTGTTCCGGCCAGACAGGAATTTCGAAGCATGAGCGACATCTGGATCCGCGCCCTTGTCCTCATCCTGATTTTCGCCGCGGTGGTTTTCGCGGTCGAGCGACTGATGGCTGCGGCCGTCGGGCGAAGGCTTGAAAACCGGGCGATCAACCAGCGGCTCGACCTCATCAATCGCGGCATGCCGCGAAGCGAGGCGATGCTCCTGCTACGCCGCCGCGTCAGCCACCTTCCGGTGCTGCCCGACCTGCTCGCGGGACCGGCGATCCGGTTTGAAAAGATGCTCATGGCGGCAGGCGTAGCAATCCCGACCGGCAGACTGATGCTCTACCTGCTGGTCGCGCCGATCGCACTCTTCCTCATCATCATTCTGGCAATGGTGGTGTCGGGCGCGGCGCTTGGCGGCGGGCGCGTGCTGATGCTCGCGACCTTTTCCTTCATCCTCGGTGCGGGCATCCCGCTGCTGTTCTTGTCGATGCGCGCCAACCGGATGCGCAAGAAGATCCAGGACCAGTTCCCGGTCGCCCTCGACGTGTTCGTCAGGGGCCTTCGGGCCGGTCACCCGATCGCCGCGGCGCTCGACCTCCTTACCGTAGAGATGCCCGATCCGATCGGCAGTCAGTTCGGCATCGTCGTCGATGAGGTGACCTATGGCGCTGACCTGCGTGACGCATTGACGGCAATGGCCGACCGCTGGGACCTCGACGACATGCGGATGTTCGTCGTGTCCCTGTCGGTGCAGAATGAAACGGGCGGCAACCTTGCCGAGATCCTCGAAAATCTGAGCGCCGTGATCCGTGAACGCGCATCGATGATGCTCAAGGTCCGCGCCCTGTCGAGCGAAGGCCGGATGACCGCGACGATGTTGACCGCCCTGCCGGTGGTGGCTTTCACCATCCTGTTCCTGGGCAACCCGAGCTTCTACCTCGATGTCGCCGACGATCCGGCCTTTATCCCGGGTTATGTCGTGTTGCTTGCGATGTACGCGATCGGCTTCTGGTCGATCCGTCGAATGATCGACTTGAAGGTGTAACGCGCATGACCGAACTTCTCGCCAACGACACGGCCCGTATCGCCCTCCTGGCTCTGCTATTCATGGCGGTGGTGGCGGTTGGATTTGCGATCATCGGTGGCTTTAGCGACCGCAAGTCGGTCCGCGAACGACTTGCAACATCTTCGACGGGCCATTCCCATGATGAAATGGGCGATCATGCCGGACTGCGTATCCACGACGCGCGCGGTGCCTGGATAGCGTTGGTGACGGCCATCGAAAAGGCCGGCGTTCCTCTGGTCGACACCAAGGACGCGACCCTGCGCAGCCGCCTGGTTGCTGCCGGCTATTCGCAGGAACATGCGCCGCGGGTTTACTCGTTAGTGCGTTTGTTTCTAGTCGTCGCGCTGCCGGTCATCGCGCTTGGATTTCTGTGGCTGAGCGGCAGTTCGCCGTCACTGACCAAGCTCTATTTCATCGGCACGGCGGCGGCGCTGCTTGGCCTTTATTTCCCCAACCTGTGGGTCCGCGCCCGCGCCGACCGGCGCCAGCGGGAAATCATCAATGGTTTTCCCGATGCGCTCGACCTGATGCTGGTCTGCGTCGAGGCCGGACTTGGTCTCGAAGCCGCCTTCAGCCGCGTTGGCATGGAAATGACCCGTTCGCATCCCTTGCTCGCCGAACAGCTGGGCGCGGTCGTGCTCGAACTTCGCGCCGGCCGCAGCCAGGAAGATGCGTTGCGCCGAATGGCCGACCGTGCCGGGGCGGACGAAATCCGCGCCTTCGCCACGCTGCTGATCCAGAGTCACAAGCTCGGCTCGTCGATCGCCCAGACGCTGCGCACCTATGCCGGGGAAATGCGCGAACGGCGCCGGATGCGGGCCGAGGAAAAGGCGCACCGGCTTCCGGTGCTTCTGTCCATCCCGCTGGTGACCTGCATGCTTCCGGTGATGATCGGCGTGCTGATGCTGCCCGCCGTCATCCGCACCATCCGCGTCATTCTACCAGCCATGGGGGAATAATATGAGGCAGCAATCGACCCGACTCGTCCTCGCCATCGCCGCGGCCGCCGCCACGTCCTGTTCGGGCGGCGGCTTTGACGTCCGCCCGATCAAGCAGCCGCTCGCCGCCGGAATTCAGCCTGCCGATTTTCGCGTTGCTGAGGGGCATTCACAGCTCGCCCTGGGTAATGTCGGCCTAGCCGTCGAAGCCTATCGCAAGGCGCTGCGCCAGCGGCCGGACAGTGTTGACGCGCTGCTCGGCCTGGCAACGGCCTATGAAAAGATGGGGCGCACCGATCTATCGCGCCGCCATTACGAGCTGGCGTTGGCTGTGTCGCCAACCAACCCTGAAAGCTACGCGCTTCTTGCCCAGTCCCTGGACCGACAGGGGCTGGATGAGGAGGCTGCACGAGTGAAGGCTGAACTGGCGTCGCGAAGCGCCGCCCCCGAGGCGCCTAGTGAAGCGCCGGGATCGGTCTCCGTGCTGCCGCCGCCACCGGCGCCCAGCGTGACGGTCGCCCTCGCGCCGCCGCGCTCCGTGCCGGTGGCGGTTGATTCAGCGGGCAAGTCGATGCGGCTGGCCCGGCTTTCGATGGCTGAGGTGGCCCTGATCACTAGTGCGCAGCCGCGCTGGACGGCCCGTACCGTCGAACGGACCGCGAAGCGGACCACCATCCGTTTCGAAGCCCGCAGTCAAACTCCGATCAGGCTGCTCAATGCTGCCCGGGTCGAAGGGCTTGCGGCCCGGACTCGCGCCTATCTGGCCAGCCGGGGCTTTGGCGGTGCCCAGATCGGCGATGCGCCGGCGCCCCGCCAAGCCAGCGTCATTGTCTACAGCAGCGAGAATCGGGCTAGGGCCGAGCGACTCGCGGCGCAGTTCGGCTTCAGGCTCGAGCGTGAGGAGGGTGTGGGGGCAGCCGTGGTCATCCTGCTCGGGCGGGACGCAGCCCGCGACCGGTCGCTCACTTCATCGACGGCATGATCCCCACTCTTGCGCTATTGCTGCTGGCGGCTGAACCGGACCCGGCGCCTGCGCCTTCGCCGCCGCCAATCGAGCTCAACCTTTCGCTGACCGAAGCCGGGCGCGCGATCGAGGCCGGTCGGCTCGACCAGGCCAAGGCGATGCTCGCCGGGGCGGTCGCCGCCGGCGCCAAGGGTGAACCGGTCGATCGGCTGCTCGCGGATCTGGCGCTTGCACGCGGCGAAAATGAACAGGCGATAAGCCTCTATCAGGGACTGCTGGCATCCCATCCGGACGAAAGGCTGCTCCTGGAACGCGCCGGGATGGCGGCAATCAAGCTGGGGCGGCTGGCTGAGGCGACCGCATTGCTCGACCGCGCCACTCGCCAGGCCGATGCGGGGTGGCGAGCATGGAATGCCCGGGGCGTTGCCGCTGACCGCCAGGGCCGTTGGGACGAGGCCGACGCCGCTTATGCCCGAGCCGCGGCGCTGGATTCGAGTCGAGCCGAAGTGGCCAACAACCAGGGTTGGTCGCTGATGTTGCGCGGCCTTTGGGGCGAGGCGCTGGCCGCCTTTGACCGGGCCTATCTGGTCAACCCGAACCTGCCGCGCCTCGCCAATAATCGGGAGCTTGCGCGCGCGGCTGCGGCCGCAGACCTTCCGCAACGCAGGCCCGGCGAACTGGACGACGCCTTTGCTGCCCGGCTTAATGACGCGGGCGTTGCGGCGATGGCGGTGGGGCAAGCAAAACGTGCTGAGGCGGCGTTTGCCCAAGCGATCGAACTCAAAGCGCATTGGTATTCCAAGGCCGCCGACAATCTCGCCGCGCTCGGGCCCGCTCGGTGACGCTTATCGAGTCAGCGCCCCACTGGCTGTTCATCGCGCTGCTGACCTTGCTGGGCCTCGCGGCGCTCGAAGACGGCTGGCGGTTGAAGATCGGCAACTGGATTTCGGCGCTCATCGCCATTGGTGCCTTTGCCGCCCTGCTGGGCAATGGACCGATCGTCGGGTTCTGGCAGAATCTGCTGCTGTGCGGCTTGACCCTGATGGTTGGCACCGGGCTGTTCGCGCGCGGCATCATGGGCGGGGGCGACGTCAAGTTGCTGGCGGCGTCAGCGCTGTGGTTTGACCTGTCGAGTGGATGGAAAATGCTGGTGGCGATTGCGATCGCCGGCGGGCTAGAAGCGATCATCGTGTTGCTCGCCCGCTTACTCCCCTGGTTCGAAAGGGCCCGCCAGCGCGTCGCGCTGATCCGTCGGGGCGGCGGCATTCCTTACGGAATCGCCATTGCCGCCGGGGTGATCTTGGTGGGGGTATGGCTCCGCTCATGATTCGGACCGCGTGGCTATTGTTGCTCGCGGCGTCCCCGCTGGTCGCCCAGCCCCGTATCGTCGCGGCGCGGGGGTCGTGGGTGGCCCTGCAGCAGGGACGCACCTGCGAAGCGGCGGCAAGGTCGAGTGGACAGGTTTTCAAGAATCGCGAGCCAGCGCGAGCCAGCCTGTCATTCGATGCCGGCGGCCCACGGCGCGGCCAATTCGCGGCCCGGCTCAGCCGGAAGCCCCGCGAAGGGGCAAGCGTCATGCTTCATGTCGGGGGCCAGCCATTCTTGCTGATGACCCGGGGCGACATGGCGTGGAGCCGCGGGCCGGCGCAGGAGGCGGCGATCATCGCGGCGATGCGCCGGTCGGGCGGTATGCGGGTTGAAACGCGAAGCCAAGGGGGCGGCCGGATCGTCGACCGCTATCCGCTTAATGGCGCGCCGCTAGCAATCGACGCAGCGGCGGCCTGTGCGGCAACGCTGGCAAATCGCTGAAAAATCGACTATTGGCGCCCGCCTGCCATGAGCGCCGATACCTCCTTGATGCCGATTCCCGGCCCCGTCGACCCCGTGCCCGTCCCGCGGGCCCCGTCCTCGCGCGCAGACGGAAGGGTCGAACTGGTAGGCCTGCCGCGCGACCAAATTCGCGAAGCACTGGAGGCGGCCGGGATGGAACCGCGTCAGGCCAAGCTTCGCGCCAAGCAGATATGGCATTGGATCTATAACCGGGGCGTAGGCGAATTTGCGGCGATGACCGATATCGCCAAGGCGCAGCAGCCCTGGCTCGCGGAACGCTTTACGATCACCCGGCCCGAAGTAGTCGAGGCGCAGGTGTCGACCGATGGCACGCGCAAATGGCTTCTCAAGACCCACGATGGCCATGAGTTCGAGATGGTGTTCATCCCGGACGCGGACCGCGGCACCCTGTGCGTTTCTAGTCAGGTAGGCTGCACCCTCAATTGCCGCTTCTGTCACACCGGCACGATGAAGCTGGTCCGCAACCTGGACCCGGGCGAAATCGTCGGCCAGGTCATGCTTGCCCGAGACGCGCTGGGCGAATGGCCAAGCTCTCCTGACGGGCGGATGCTGACCAATATCGTCATGATGGGGATGGGCGAGCCACTCTATAATTTCGACAATGTGAAGCAGGCGCTGAAAATTGTCATGGACGGCGACGGACTGGGCCTTTCGAAGCGTCGCATCACCCTTTCGACCTCAGGCGTGGTGCCGATGATGGAGCGCTGCGGCGATGAGATCGGGGTGAATTTGGCGGTCAGCCTGCACGCGGTGACCAAGGACGTCCGCGACGAGATCGTCCCGCTCAACCGGAAATATGGCATTGAGCAGTTGTTGCAGGCCTGCGCCGATTACCCCGGTGCCAACAACGCGCGTCGCATCACCTTCGAATATGTCATGCTGAAGGACAAGAATGACAGCGACGCCGACGCCCACGAACTGGTCCGGCTGCTGAAGGCCTTCAAGCTTCCGGCCAAGGTCAACCTGATCCCGTTCAACCCGTGGGCGGGGGCGCCCTACGAATGTTCGTCGCCGGAACGCATCCGTGCGTTCAGCAACATCGTGTTCGAAGCCGGCATCTCCGCGCCGGTGCGCACGCCGCGCGGCCGGGACATCGACGCTGCCTGCGGCCAGTTGAAGACCAGCGCGGAAAAGAAGCGGCGCGCGGACTTGGACCGCGAAGCTGCAACCGGGTTGCACGACGCCGCCTGATTGGCCACCCTTCACCCGGGCCAACGGGGGACCGCGATGATCGACCGCCTGCTTGCAACGCTGATCGGCAAGGGCCGGCTGACCGTGATTCTGCCGGGCGGTGGGTCCAAGACCTTCGGCCCCGGCGGGGAACCCTCGCTGACCGTCCGGGTCACCGATCGCAAGACAATGTTCCAGCTTTTGCGCAACCCGCGCCTGGCGATCGGCGAAGCCTATATGGACGGGCGCGTGGTGATCGAGGACGGGACGATCCTCGACCTGTTGCAGCTGGTGGTCGGTGCGAACCGCTGGGAAGACAAAGGCGGCGGGCGCAAGGCCCTCAGCAAGGGCAAGAATCGCTGGAAGTCGCTGTTTCGCCGCAACGCGGTCAGGCAGTCGCGAAAGAATGTCGCGCACCATTATGACATTGGCAACGATCTCTACCGGCTCTTCCTCGACGACGATCTGCAGTATAGTTGCGCCTATTTCACCGATCCCCGCAACGGCCTTGAACAGGCGCAGAGTGACAAAAAGGCGCATATCGCCGCCAAGCTTTACTTGAAGCCGGGCCAGCGGGTGCTCGACATCGGCTGCGGCTGGGGCGGGACCGCGCTGTACCTTAACCGCGTTGCCGACGTCGACGTGCTGGGCGTGACGCTATCCGAACAGCAGCTCAAGGTGGCGCGGGCCCGGGCCGAGGAGGCCGGCGTAGCCGACCGGGTGACATTCGAACTGGTCGACTATCGCTCGATCGAAGGACGGTTCGATCGGATCGTGTCGATCGGCATGTTCGAACATGTCGGCGCCGCGCATTTCGACGAATTTTTCGCCAAGTGCCGGGAGCTGCTGGCCGACGACGGGGTGATGCTGCTCCATACCATCGGCAAATATGGCAAGGCCGCCGCGCCCGACCCGTTCACCGACAAGTGGATCTTCCCCGGCTATCACCTTCCGTCGCTGAGCCAGCTCGCCGCCTCGACCGAGAAAGTGAAGCTGATCACCAGCGATTTCGAGCTTTTGCGGCTTCACTATGCCTACACGCTGCGCCATTGGCTGGAGCGGGCGACGAAAAACCGCGACGAGATCGTCGCGCTTCATGACGAGCGATTCTTCCGGATGTGGGAATTCTACCTGGCCGGTGGGATCGTCGGCTTCGAACATGGCGCGATGTGCAATTTCCAGGCGCAGTATATCCGCGACCGCAACGCGCTGCCGATCACCCGCGACTATCTGGCCGAAGCGGAAGATCGGTATCGCCGCCTAGGCTGACGGCGGGTACAGCTTGTTCATCGAAGCCCAGCTGATCTCGGCGAGCCGTTCTAGGACATCCATGTCGACGTCGGCGAGCTTTCGGATGTAGAGGCAGGACTTGCCAACTTTGTACCTGCCCAACCGCGTGAACAGCTGGTCGGCTTCCGCCTGCCGGTCGCAGTAATTGCCCATCAAATAAACCACCAGCTCGGCCTTTCGGGGTGAAAAGCCGATCCGCGGCGCATTGCCTTCATGACCGCTGGCGTAGTGGTAGTGATAATCGCCATAGCCGACGATCGAGGGTCCCCACATCTTCGGCGGATGACCCGAAACCCGGCGCAACAGCGTGTCTATTTCGCCCGCTTCCGCGCGCCGCCGTTCATCGGCGACAGCGGCAATGAACTCCTCGACGCTGACCTCGGTCGGCTTGGTCTTGGCTTCATATTTCGCCATCGCGCGTCCTATCTGGCGTGCAGCTCCTTGAGCAGCGCCGGCGCAGGGTAAATGAAGCGCAGCGCCTGTTCCAGCGCCGCCGTGGTGACTCCGATCGACCGGGCCATGGTCATGTCATAGGCATAATCGTTGCGCAGGCCGTGGATGTTGCGGTCGAAATTGGCGCCGATCACATTGAGGTTGCGGTCGATCACCGGCGAACCGGAATTGCCGCCGATCGTGTCGGTCGCATAGGCCATGTCGAAGGCCCCCTCCAGCTTCAGCTTCGCCTTGTTGGCGAGGAATGCTGGGGCCAGCGCGAAAGGCTCGGCGCCGGTCGCCCGGTCGAACGCCCCGGCGAAGGTCGTGCGGTGCGGGACAGCCGCGCCATTTTCGGTCCATCCGCCGACCTTGCCGTAGGTGATCCGCAGGCTGAAGGTCGCGTCGGGATAGACGCTGTCGCCATAGGCCGCAAAGCGGGCATCGGCGAGCTTGGCCCGCGCTGCGGTCAACGGTCCGTCGACCTGCTCGTCATAAATCTTCTGTAGCCGCCGGTCGTTGGCTTCGACCGCGCGGGCATAGACGATCATCGGATCGGCCGAACCCGCGATTGCCGCCTCGCCGCCATTCCACAGCGCCCTACGGACGGCGGGATCGGCAAGCCGTGTACCCTCGACCAACCGCTCGGCGAGGCCCTCGGGCGACTCCCTGCCCAACAGCAGCCGGGTTTGCGGATGGTCGGCGCCGAGATATTCCCGGGCCTTGCTGAGTGAGAAGCGCATCGTCAACTGCTCGAGCCACGGGGCAATCGGCTTGGGATCCAGCAGGTTCTTTTCGAGCAGCGGCAATGCGCTGTCGCTATAGCCGGGCAGGCGGTCGGCATTAGGCTTGGCCCGTTCCTGCGCCGCGCGGACAAGCGCGAGGGCATAGTCGAACAGCTCTCCCTCGGGCTGGGAGAAGCGGCGTTGCGTATCGATCGCCCCAAGCGCGGCCATCGCCGTTGCGACCTCGCTCCAGGGATCGCCAATCGCGGCATTGCCGGCGCTCTTCGCCTTCAGTTCCGCCTCGCGCGCCGCAAGTGATGCGTAGAAGCCGCTGTCGTTCAGCGCCTTCACCCTGCCAATGGTGCGCTTGAGGTTGTTTTCGACGCCATACAGCACGTCGGTAGCCTCGCGCTTGCGCTCGGCGTCGACGCCCATCGCCTCGATCAGGCGGCCGCGAAGTTCAGATTGCATCGCCAGCGTTACAGGCAAATTGACTTCGCGCTGATAGGCGAATTGGCTCATCGTCAGCATGCGCTGGGTCGAGCCGGGATTGCCGACGACGAACACCGGCTCGCCCGCCACGGGTTCGCGCGCGGCCCATCTGAGATGCTGCGGAGTAGCCACGGGCCGCCCATTTTCATAGGCGCGCAGGAAGGCGCCATCGAGCGCGTAGCGCGGGAAATTATAAT
Organism: Sphingomonas xanthus; assembly: GCF_007998985.1. Classification (GTDB taxonomy): domain Bacteria; phylum Pseudomonadota; class Alphaproteobacteria; order Sphingomonadales; family Sphingomonadaceae; genus Sphingomicrobium; species Sphingomicrobium xanthum. The sequence continues at coordinate 1,094,618 of NZ_CP041659.1, read as the reverse complement.
TGTCGGGGTCGCCGCCGAACTTCGAGGCGGCATCCTCGGGTGCCCACGCGATTCGGACGTCCGAATATTTGCGGTAGCTGTAAAGCTTGTACTGGCCGCCGCCATAAAGGCTGACCACTTGGCAGCGGCTGGTCACCGTATCGGGACAGGTGGCCTTCTCGATCGTCGCGATGGCCGCGGTCCGCGCCTTGACCGCCGCTTCTCCGGTTGCGGCGCCGATGGCCTGCTTCATCTGGCCGGTCACATCGCGAATCCCTGTCACGATCTCGGCCTGCTGGCCCGGACATTGCCGCTCATCGCTGCGCCGAGTCGCGACATAACCCTTGGCGAGCAAGTCGTTTCCTGGCGTCGACAGGTCGGACAGGCACTCAGCGACGCAATGCTGGTTGGTGAGGATCAGTCCTTCGGCGGAGACGAAGCTGGCGGAGCAGCCGCCCGTCAGCCGCACCGCGGCGAGCCGGGCCCGGTCAAGCCAAGCCTGGTCGGGCGCCCAGCCGAAGTCGCTCCGCATTCTTTGCGTGGGAAAAGCATCGAAGGTCCACATGCCTTCGTCAGCATGGGCGGCGCCAAGCGGTAGCAACGCGGCCGAAACAAGCAGCGGCACGCCGCGCGACAGGGCTTTCACGATAGGGCTCCTTGCTACCGGCGAAGTTCGGCGACGAGATGCGGCGCGGGATAGATTTTCTCCAGCGCCTCCTGGATGGCGTCGGTCGAGACGACGACGGTGCGATTGAGCGTCGCGTCATAGCCATAATTGCCACCGAGGCTGTGGATGTTGCCATCGAACGCCGCACCGATGACCTTTCCCGACCGGTCGATTACCGGCGATCCAGAATTGCCCCCGATAATGTCGTTGGTCGTGACGAAATTGTAGGCCGCTTTCTTGTCGATCCGGGCCTGGTGTTTGACGAAGGCCGCTGGCAAATCGAACGGCTCGGCGCCGGTCGCCCGGTCAAAGGTGCCGCCCAGCGCCGTGCGGGTCGGGACCTTCTGGCCACGCTCGGTCCAGCCCTGCACCCGTCCGTAGCTGATCCGGAGCGTAAAGGTCGCGTCAGGGTAGATCGTGTCACCGAAGGCGGCGAAGCGCGCGTCGGCGAGCTTGGCCTGGGCCGAGGTCAGTGGCGCATCGACCAGCTCATCATATCTTTTCTGAAGGTCGCGGTCGTTGGCGTCGATTGAGCGCGCGTAAACGATCATCGGGTCGGTCGAGGCGGCGATGGCGGCCGCGCCGCCTTCCCACAGTGCCTTGCGAACCGACGGATCGGCCAGCCTGGTGCCGCTGACCAGCCGCTCCGCAAGGCCTTCTGGCGATTCCATGCCCAGCATCAGCCTCGTCTGCGGATCGTCGGCGCCAAGATATTCGCGGGCCTTGCTCAAGGACCATTCCATCATCAGTTGGTCAAGCCAGGGATGGATGGGCTTTGCATCGAGCAATCGCTTCTCGACCAGCGGCAGCGCCGAGTCCGAATATCCGGGCAGCCGCTCGGCATTGGGCTTGGCCCGTTCGTCGGCGGCTCGGACTAGCGTCACGGCATAGTTGAACAATTCGCCCGAAGGCAGCGAGAACCGGTCGGCCACGTAGAAGTCGCGATAGGCGCGGACAGCGCCGGCGATATCGGCCCAGGGGTTGCCGATTGCGGCATTGCCGGCGCTGCGGCGCTTCAGATCCGCCTCGGCCGCGGCCAGCCGGCCGGTAAAGGCCGGATCGCCGAGCGCTTTCACCCGGCCAATGTAGACCTTGAGGCTGTTTTCGATCCCGCCCAACGTTTCGGCGCCTTCGCGCGCCTTTTCGGGACTCGAATCCATTGCCGCGATCAATCGACCGCGAAGCTCGGAGAAGATGGTCAGGGTAATCGGCAGGGCAAGCTCGCGCTGGAAAGCCAGCTGCTCGCTGGTCAGCAGCCGCTGGGTCGACCCGGGATTGCCAACGACGAAGGTCGCTTCGCCATCGATCGGCGCGCGGGCGCTCCATTCCAGATGGTTGGGCGTAGCTACCGCTTTGCCGTCCTCATAGGCACGCAGGAAACTGGCATCCATCGAGTACCGGGGAAAGTTGAAATTGTCGGGATCGCCGCCGAACTGGGCGGCCTGCGCCTCGGGTGCCCAGACCAGGCGCACGTCGCTAAACTTGCGATAGGTATAAAGCTTGTACTGGCCTCCGCCATAAAGGCTGACTACCTGGCAGCGAGTCCTTGCCGTATCGGGACAGCCCGAGGATTCGAGCGAGGCCAGGATTGCCGAACGCGCCTTGATTGCCGCTTCGCCCGCCTGGGTGCCGATCGCCTGTTTCACTTGCTCGGATACGTCGCGGATCGATGTGACCAGCTCGGCCTGCTGGCCGGCACATTTCTTCTCTTCCTCGCGGGTGCGGGCGGTGAAGCCTGTCTTTAGGATGTTGGCATCGGCGGTCGAATTTTGTTCGATGCAGGTCGCGACGCAGTGGTGATTGGTGAGGATCAGGCCAGCGTCGGACACGAAGCTGGCCGAACAGCCGCCGGTCAGCCGAACCGCGGCTGCGCGAACCTTGTCGAGCCAGACCTGATCGGGCGCCCAGCCATAGTCGGCGCGCATCTTTGCAGCCGGAAATGAATCGAACGTCCACATGCCCTCGTCGGCGCGGGCGGCACTGAGCGGCAATGCGAGGATCGCGGCGAAAGCGGTACTGGCGCGCAACGCGCGGCAAATCTTCATGAAAAGGACCTCCTGACGTGCATCGAACATCCACGAAAAAGGGCCCGGCGCAAGCGCCGGGCCCTGACGTTCGTCGAAATGTCGATCAGCTGGCCTGCTTTTTCTCGATGACCTGCTTGATGATCACCGGGCGGCCGGCCCGCCGCTCTTCCGGGGTGACCTGGCCATCATTGTTGGCATCCATCCGGTCGAAATGCTGAAGCGCCATGGCCTCGGCTTCGGCCAGCGTCGTCCGGCCATCCTTGTTCGCATCGGCCATCGCCAGCATCCTGCCATGGCCCATCCCGCCCATCCGGTGCGAGCGCATCTTCTGCGGCTGGCCGTCGGCGGCCGCTTCCTTGGCCCGTTCCCTGATTACCACGCGACGCTCGATCCGTTTTTCGCGCGCCTTGCCGAATTCTTCGCGGCTGATCATGCCGTCCTTGTCGGCATCAAGGCGATCAAACGCTTCGGCAGGGTTGCCCCTTTCGCGCATCTCATGGCGGAAGTGCGAGCCGCCGGCCCGATCGCCCAGCTTGGCGACCTCGTCCTTGGTGATGACGCCATCCTTGTCGGCGTCGACGCGGGCAAAATGTTCGCGCACCTTCACGGGCACTTCCGCTCGGGTCATCACCTTGTCGGCCATCATCGCCTTTGCGGTCGGTGCCGGGCTGCTCTGAGCAATCGCCGCTCCCGCGACGGTCGCTAGCGCTGCGGCAATCAGGGAATATTTCATTGGTCCACCCCATTTCAACAAAAGATGAATGCTAGCAGGGGAAGCTGTATGGCGCTTGAACGGGGTCAGTCATGGTGGCAAGGCGCGCGCCAAAGCAACGCCCAGTCAAGATTCTGAAGGATTTGAGCCCCATGGCCGACAAGATCAATCGCGTCGTGCTCGCCTTTTCGGGCGGTCTGGATACGAGCGTGATCCTGAAATGGCTGCAGCAAACCTATGGCTGCGAGGTGGTGACCTTCACCGCCGACCTCGGCCAGGGCGAGGAACTGGGCCCGGCGCGGCACAAGGCCCAACTGATGGGCGTAAAGCCCGAACATATCTTCATCGACGACCTGCGCGAAGAATTCGTCGCCGACTATGTCTTCCCGATGATGCGCGCCAATGCGCTTTACGAAGGCCTCTATCTGCTCGGTACCTCGATCGCCCGGCCGCTGATTGCGAAACGACAAATCGAAATTGCCCATGCGGTCGGCGCCGACGCGGTCAGCCATGGCGCGACGGGAAAGGGCAACGACCAAGTGCGTTTCGAACTTGGCTATTATGCGCTCGACCCGACCATCCGGGTGATCGCGCCGTGGCGCGAATGGGATTTGGGCAGCCGTACCGCGCTGATCGATTTTGCCGAGAAGAACCAGATCCCGGTTCCAACGGACAAGCGCGGCGAAAGCCCCTTTTCGACCGATGCCAACCTGCTTCACACCTCGTCCGAGGGGAAGGTGCTGGAAGATCCCTGGACCGAGGTGCCGGACTATGTATTTTCGCGCACCGACGATCTTGTCGCGGCGCCCGATACGCCCGAGGAAATCACCATCGACTTTAGCCAGGGCGACGGCGTTGCGGTCAATGGCGAGGCGTTGAGCCCGGCGGCGCTGCTGGCCCGCCTCAACGCACTCGGCAAGCGCCATGGCATCGGCCGGCTCGACCTGGTCGAAAATCGCTTCGTCGGCATGAAAAGCCGCGGCATGTATGAAACGCCGGGCGGAACCATCTATCATGCCGCGCACCGGGCGATCGAGCAGCTCACCCTCGACCGCGGCGCCGCGCATCTGAAGGATGAGCTGATGCCGCGCTATGCCGAACTGGTCTATAACGGTTTCTGGTTCTCTCCGGAGCGCGAAATGCTCCAGGCAGCGATCGACCATAGCCAGGCCAAGGTCGACGGCACGGTGCGGTTGAAACTGTACAAGGGCGGGGTGCACATCAGCGGCCGCAAGTCGCCGCACAGCCTGTACAGCGAACGCCATGTCACGTTCGAGGATGACGCCGGCGCCTATGACCAGCGCGACGCCGAGGGCTTCATCAAGCTAAACGCCCTGCGCTTGCGCCTGCTCGGGCAACGCGACCGCTAGTGATGCACCCGCCGCACCTCCTGGCTCAGGAGCCTGCGGCTGCCGCGCAACCCAAGGGCCTTCCGCGCCCATGGTGGGAAGGCCGTCCCTTCGTCGCGGCGATGATCCTGCTGGCGCTGTTGCCGCTGCTTTATCCCACAGTGCCGCCGCTGGTCGATATCGGCGGGCACATGGGCCGCTACAAGATCGCCCTCGACCTCGAACATAGCGCGACCCTGCAGCAATGGTTTACCTTCCGTTGGCTGCCGATCGGCAACCTTGGGGTCGACCTGCTGGTCGTGCCGCTTGGCCGGATCATCGGTCTGGAGCCGGCGACAAAGTTGATCGTGATGGCGATCCCGGCGATGACTGTGGCGGGAATGTTGTGGGTCGCGCGTGAGGTCCACAACCGCTTGCCGCCGACTGCCGCCTTCGCCCTGCCGCTGGCGTATGGCCATCCGTTCCTGTTCGGGTTCGTCAATTTTTCGCTGTCGATGGCCCTGGCGCTGCTGGCTTTCGGCCTCTGGCTGCGGCTGGGAAGGCTGGGCAAGTCCAAGCTCCGCGCCCTGCTGTTCGTGCCGATCAGTTTCGTTGTCTTCTTCGCCCATACGTTCGGCTGGGGCACGCTCGGCCTGCTCTGCTTTTCGGCCGAGGCGGTGCGCCAGCATGACCGGGGGCGCCGCTGGTGGATATCGATCCTGCGCGCCGCCTGGCACGCGCTGGCGATGATCGGGCCGGCGATCCTGATCCTGCTGTGGCGCAGCGACGCGACGGGGGGGATCACCGACCGCTGGTTCGACTGGGGCTTCAAGTGGGAATATCTGCTTCGTATGTTTCGCGACCGGTGGGAAGTCTATGACATAGCCTCCGCGACGATCGCGCTGGCGATACCCTTGTTCGCGCTGGTTCACCCCCGCCTCACCCTGTCGCGCAACCTCGCATTTTCCGGGCTGGTGCTTGCCGCCACCTATGTGCTGTTGCCGCGTATCGTCTTCGGTTCGGCCTATGCCGACATGCGGCTTGTGCCCTTCGCGGTGGCGATGTTCATCCTGGCTATCCGCTTCAAGGCCGAGACCCGCTTCCCGCTCGCTTCCTGGCTGGCGGTAGCGGCGGTGGCGTTCATGCTGGTCCGGATCGGCGGCAATACGATTAGCCTGTGGACTGCCGGGGCAAGGCAGGAAAGGCAGCTGGGAGCGCTGGACCATGTCCCGACTGGCTCGCGGGTGGCGGTGTTGGTGTGGGACCAATGCGAGCAATGGGCACATCGTCGGTCGGATCATCTCGGCGCGATGGCCACGGTCCGGCGCGAAGCCTATACCAACGACCATTGGCCGATGGTCGGATCGAGCCTGCTGACGGTGACCTATCCCCGGGCCGGTTTCTACCAGAGCGATCCATCGCAGATCGTTCGCGATCGCGGCTGCCTGCACGAGGGATGGTGGACCAAGACAGCGCTGATCCACCTGCCGCGGCAAGCGTTCGACTATCTCTGGCTTCTCGACATGGCCCCGATCCCGCGCGAATGGGTCGATGGCTGGCAACCGGTGTGGGCGAGCGAAGGGTCGATCCTGCTCAAGCGTTCGGGCGGCGAAGAACGGCCACCAGGCTGACGCCGAAGGGCATCGGCACTCGGCCGATCAGCCCCCGCTCCAGCCCGAACACACGGTCCAGGACCATGTTTACCGGCTTTGAGGGGAGCGCGTCATCGCTGTCGTCCTTGCCGGTCAGCTTGCCGAGCAGGCGCACCGCGGCGATCGGCGGAAACAGCAGACTGTTGAAGGGCGACAGAAGCGCGATTTCGAAGCCGGCATCCTCGGCAAGCCGGGCAAGTTCGCGCTTGCGATAGCGACGATGATGGTGGTGCGCGACGTCATGGGCGCTCCACATCCAGGGATTGGCCGGGACCGTCAGCAACAGCGCGCCGCCCGGCTTCAGCCGCTCCCAGATGGCGCGGAGAGAACCCTTGTCGTCGGTGACATGTTCAAGCACGTCGAGCAGGGCGATGAGGTCGTAGGTGCCTTGCGGGAACATCGACAGGTCGGGAAGCGCTGCCGAAACGACTTCGCGGCCGAGCCGCTTGCTGGCCAGTTCGCGCGCGCCGTAGTCGAGTTCGCTCGCCTCAACCGTTCCGAAACGGGAGAGCATGGCGAGGTTGTGGCCGGTGCCCGCGCCCAGTTCGAGGATTCGGGCATCCCGCGGCGGCATGACGTTCCGCTCGATGATGCCGTCGAGGATTCGGCGGCGGGCAGTGAACCACCAATGCTGCCCGTCAAGCATCGCCATCTGGTCGTAAACCTTGCGCTCCATCAGTCGCCGATCCGTTCCCGAACGATATACAATGGCCGTCCCTTGGTTTCGGTAAGGATGCGCCCGACATATTCGCCCAGCACGCCAAGCGAGAGCAGCTGTAATCCGCCGAGGAACAGGATGGCGACCATTAAGGAGGCGTAGCCGGGAACGATGATCCCGGTGGTCAGCGTGCGGACGATGATGAACAGCGCATAAGCCAGCGCGCCGAGCGCGACCAGACCGCCCAGATAGCTCCAGATGCGCAGCGGAACCGTCGAGGCCGAGGTGATTCCGTCGATCGCCAGCGTCCACAGCTTCCAGTAATTATATTTGGTTCGGCCATGCTTGCGCTCTTCGCGGTGATAGCTGACCGCAGTTTGCTTGAAGCCAGCCCAGGCAAACAGCCCCTTCATGAAGCGGTTGCGCTCCGGCATCCTGCGGATCACTTCGACCACCTTGCGATCGAGCAGGCGGAAGTCGCCGGCATGTTCGGGGATCTTGTCGTCGCTGAGCCAATTATGCGCCCGATAATAGAAGTCGGCGGTGATCCGCTTGGGCAGTGTGTCAGTTTGCCGATTGTCGCGCACTCCGCACACGACATCATAGCCGGCCCGCCACTCGGCGATCATTTTCGGCAGGGCTTCGGGGGGATCCTGCAGGTCAACGTCGAGCGGCACGACTGCCGCTCCGCGCGCTGCGTCGAGGCCCGCCGAAAGCGCCGCTTCCTTGCCGAAATTGCGGGACAGGGAGATGGCGCGAATACGGGGGTCCGCGGCATTTGCCTTGCGGATCATGTCGAGGGTCGCATCGCTGCTTCCATCGTCGATGAACAGGATTTCAAAGGAGTGGGCGACCGGATCGTCGAGCGCTTCAAGCACGGCCACGACGCGGGCGAGGCACGGCGCGATTGCCGCTTCCTCGTCCTTGACCGGAATGATCAGGCTGAACTCTACGCCGCTCATGCGTAGACGAAGCGGCGATGGAGGGCGAAGGTCAAGAGCGGCGTCACGAACAGCATCGGCAGAGTCGGCCACCAGGTCGGGCCGCCGAGCTGTTTCACCAGCAGCCAGATGAAGCCCTGGTTGACCAGATACCCCAGGAGATTGACCGCGAAAAAGCGACCCATCCGCACGTGGTGCCGGTCGCGCTGGCCATGGCCTCGAAAGCTGAATTCGCCATGGGTAAAATAGCTGATCGCTGAAAAGACGAGGAACACGATGGTAAAACTGACCATCGGGTCGACGCTGCCAAGGTCGGTGATCGCCCAGTAACTGCCGGCAACCGCAACGGTGATCGCGAAGCCGGCCAGGGCATAGCGGATCAGTTGGTGCAGCATCGCCCGCCGATCGGGAGGCAGTGATTGGAGCGCCGACTGGATCATCGACTTGCTCTCTAGCCTCTTGCCGCTAGGACACAATGACCGAAGTGGGGATGGGGAACGATGGCGGACGGACGATGGTCTGGGCTTCAGGACAGGGCGACAGCCATGCTCGACCGTCACTGGCGGCTACTGATCCTGCTCGCCTGGCTCGCCTATGCCATAGTCGTAATCTCGGCCCGGTCGGGCCTCATCCATAATTTCGCGCTTGGCGATACCGACGACAATTTGCGCATGGCTCAGGTCCGTGCATTGCTCGGTGGGCAGGGCTGGTTCGATCTGGTCCAGCATCGCTTTGACCCGGTTCATGGTGGCGCCAACATCCACTGGTCACGGCTCGTCGACCTTCCGATTGCGGCAATCATCCTGGCGATGACTCCGCTGGTTGGCGGGGCCGATGCCGAACGGATTGCGGCGGCAACCTCGCCCTTGCTGCCCTTACTTCCCCTGATGTTCGCGCTGGCGCTCACCACGCAGCGGCTTGTCCATCCCCGAGCCTGGCCGCTTCCGCTCATTGGCCTGCTCTGCGCTTATTCGACGATCGGCATGTTCGCGCCGCTGAGGCTCGACCATCATGGCTGGCAACTGGCGCTGCTTGCGGTTGCCGTGTCGGGAATCGCCGATCCTCGCCGGGCCCGCGGCGGGGCGACGTTGGGGATCGCTAGCGGCATGTCGCTTGCGATCGGCCTGGAGATGCTGATCTACCTCGCCCTGCTCGGCGGTGCGACGGTGTTGCTATGGGTTGCCGACCGCAACGAACGGCGGCGGCTTGCAGCTTATGCCGCTGCGATGGTGGCCACGACCGGTCTGGGCTACCTGCTGTTCGCGTCGGAGGCCAACCGGCTGGCGGTCTGCGACGCGCTCTCGCCGGTATGGCTTGGCGACGCAGCTGTCGGCGGGACCATAATGCTGGCACTGGCGGCGCTCAGGCTCGACAGCTGGAAGGCGCGGCTTGGCGCCGCGGCGCTCGGGGGCGCGATCCTCGCCGGCTTTCACGCCCTGGCCTGGCCGCACTGCCTGGAACGGCTCGAAGGGGTGTCAGCCGAGGCGACCGAACTCTGGCTCGACAGGGTGCGTGAGGCTCGGCCCTTCTACCGTCACGCCTGGCGAACCGGAGTGGTGGTGCTTGCGCTGCCGGTTGCCGGCCTGTTCGGTTGGGTACTGCTGATCTGGCGGGCAAGGCGCGAAGGGGACCGGCAGCGTCTGGCCCGCACGCTGGCGGTCGCGCTGCCTGCCTGCACGGCCTTCGCCCTTCTTTTCTGGCAGATTCGAGCGGGCCCGGCCGCGCAGTTGATGGCGCTTCCTGCGACCGCGGCGCTCGTCGTGTTCATCGCCGCGCCCTGGATGAAGGCGCCGCAGTTGTGGAAACATGCGCTGGGCGTCCTGCTGATCCTCACCGGTCTCGGCGCGGCCGTGCCGCTCGGGCTGGGGCTGGTGCCCAAGGAAAAGACGGATGCGATGGCCGCCAAGGTCAGCGCGGCGAACCGCCGCTGCCCCTCACTGGCGGCACTGGCACCGATCGCGCGCCAACCGAAGGGCGTGGTGTTCAGCTTCATTGACCTCGGCCCACGGCTCATCGTCACCACCCATCATGACGCGATCGGCGGGCCCTATCATCGCAACGACCGCGCCATTGCCGACGTGATGAAGGCGTTTCGCGGCGATGAGGCGCAGGCACGCCGGATCATTACCGGTTACGGGAGCGATTATCTGCTGGTCTGCCCCAATATGTCGACGGCGACGATCTTCATGTCGGAGGCTCCGAACGGCTTTTACGGACAGCTGATGAAGGACAAGATTCCGGCCTGGCTTGAACCGGTCCAGCTTCCGGCCGACTCCCCGTTCAGAATGTGGCGCGTGGTCCGCTAGCCGGCAAGGCCGGGCAGGCTACGTTCCAGTCCGTCGAGCACGAACTGCGCGGCCAGCGCGGCAAGGATCACGCCGAGAATGCGGGTGATCATCGCTTCCAGCTTGGCGCCGATCAGCTTCATCAGCGGCCCGGCCGCTAGCAGGGCTAGGAGGGTGAGCAGGATCACCGCGGTCATCGCGCCAAACACCACGAGCCCCTCCGCGGTGCCCTTGGCGCGCGCGCTGAGCAGCATGATCGACGCGATCGATCCTGGCCCGGCGATCATCGGGATGGCCATGGGGAAGACGCTGATATCCTCGGCTTCGGGCGTGCCCTTGATCTCCTCGGCTCGTTCCTCGCGCCGTTCGGTCCGCCGTTCGAACACCATGTCGAGGGCGATCATGAACAGCATGATCCCGCCGGCAAGGCGGAACGCGCTCAGCGAGATGCCGAGCTTGTCCAGCAAGGCTTCGCCAAGCAGGGCAAAGAACATCAGGATGCACCAGGCGATCAGCGCCGAGCGGATCGCCATCTTGCGGCGGTGTGCCGCGTCGGCGCCGCTGGTCAAGGAAGCGAAGATCGGCGCGCAACCGGGCGGATCGATGATCACCGCCAGTGTGAGGAAGGCGCTGGTGAAGAGTTCGATCATCGACCGGGGGCTACCTTGTCGTCGATCACCATACGATGTTCCTTACCATCCCACAGCATGGCGAAAACGTTGCGGCTGCCGTCCTGCTCCACCGTCCAGCCCCAATGCAGAGTCCCATCCTTGCTCGATCCTCCGCCGGCCTCCGTCGCCGCGCCAGTGCCGCGCGGGGGTTTGGACGGGACAGGCTTGGAACAAGCGGCCACAGCCGGCTCAATGTCTCCGCCCTCGGCGCGCATTGCCGGCAAGCTGTCGCCATGGTCCAGCAGCCATTTCCAGCCGCCGTCGGGCTGCCGCTGCCACACGGTGGTGAAATAGCCGACCGTCTTTCCGCCCTCGCGGACCCAAGGACCGCTGTTGACCGCAAGGTTGCCGTCACAGCTGACGAAGCTGCGCCCCGGCCACCAGTAGACGGCGATAGGCGGGTCCTTGCGGTCGTTGAGGAAGGCCTGCGCACTGCCGGCATTCGGCGTAAACATGATCGCCTCGGGCGCCGACCAGTTGCGAAAGGCGGTCCATTGCCCGGCCTCCTGCGCTTGGGCGGCGAAGGCGCGCTCGGCGTCGATTGCCCGCATCGCGGGATTGGCGGCAGCCAGCAGCAGCGCTTCGATCATAGATCCTCCGGCAGGGAAAATCCGTGGCGGCGCGCGGCGGATACCAATGTATTGCGGATGAGGCAGGCGATAGTCATCGGCCCGACCCCGCCCGGCACAGGGCTGATCGCTCCGGCAACCACGCTGGCCGATGCAAAATCGACGTCGCCGACCAGCCGGCCCTTGCCGTCCTCCTCGGCTTCGATCCTGTTGATGCCGACATCGATGACCGTGGCGTCTGGCTTCAGCCAATCGCCCTTGACCATTTCCGGCCGCCCAACCGCGGCGACGACGATGTCGGCGCCGCGCACGACCGCGGGCAGGTCATGCGTGCGGCTATGGGCGATGGTCACCGTGCAGCTTTCGGCTAGCAGCAGCTGGGCCATCGGCTTGCCGACGATGTTCGACCGACCGATCACCACCGCATTGAGACCGCTCAAATCGCCCCGTTCGGCGCGCAGCAGCTTGAGGCAACCGAGCGGGGTACAGGCGACGAAGCCGTCCAGTCCGACCGCCAACCTGCCCGCGTTGAGCGGGTGGAAACCGTCGACATCCTTGTCGGGGTCGATCCTGGTAAGCACCTTGTCGGCATCAATATGCCGGGGAAGTGGCAACTGGATCAGGATGCCGTCGACGGCCGGATCGTCATTGAGGCGATCGACCAGTTCCAGCAGCTCCTTCTCGCCAGTGTCGGCGGGTAGCTTATGCTCAAAACTTTCCATCCCGGCTTCGAGCGTAGCCTTGCCCTTCGACCGGACATAGACCGTGCTCGCCGGGTCATCCCCGACCAGCACGACCGCAAGTCCCGGCGCTCGGCCATGGGCGTCACGAAAGCGCACGACTTCGCCGGCAATCCGCTCGCGTAAGGCCGCCGCGGTCGCCTTTCCGTCGATGACCCGGGCGGTCACATCAGTGTCGCGCTGGTTTCCAGTGCGAGTCCCTCGTTAAGCTTGCGCAGGATCTGGATCGCGAGGATCAGCACGATCGGTGAGAAGTCGATGCCGCCGAAATCAGGCATGATTTTCCGGATCGGCCGGTAAAGGGGATCGGTTATCCGCTCGAGCACCTCGAGGACCGTGCGGACGAAGTTCGACTGGGTGTTAATGACATTGAAAGCCACCAGCCAGCTGACGATGACCTGGGCGATGATGATCCACACCAGCACCTGGAGGATCATGTCGATGATACCGAATAGAGCGTAGAGCATGGCGACAGGCTTAGCCGCCGCGACCGCACTGCACAATGACGCTTAGGGGGCGAAACGAATAGGCTGGGCTTCGGCCAGGATCAGCGCGAAATCCTCTTCCTCGTCGGTCCATTCGGCGATCGGGGTCCAGCCGCCGGCCAGCAACAGCAGTCGCGCGCCGCGCTGGCCATATTTATGGCTGTTCTCGGTGTGAATGGTCGCGCCTTCGACGAAGGCGAACGTCCGCTTGTCGATCTGGAACTCGACATCGCGCTGCGCGACCAGGTGCATCTCGACCCGGCCGAGCATGTCGTTCCACCGTGCTTCATGCTTGAAGGCGTCGATCGGGATATCGGCGCCCAGCTCGCGATTGATTCGCCGCAGCAGGTTGATGTTGAAAGCCGCCGTCACCCCTTCGGGATCGTCATATGCGGCGACCAGCCTCCGGACCGATTTCACCCGATCCATGCCGATCAGTAGCTTGGCGCCGGTGCCAAGAATGTCGCGGAAATGGCGCAACAGGTCGGTGGCGCTGCGGGGAATGAAATTGCCGATGGTCGAGCCGGGGAAGAAGCCAAGCCGCTGCAACCCGTCGATCGCCGCCGGCAATTCGACGTCCTTCGTGAAATCGGCCTCGACCGGATGAACCGCGATGTCGGGAAACTCCTGGTCAACCCGTGCCGCGCTTTCCCGGAGATACTCGCCGCTGATGTCGATCGGAACATAGGCGCGCGGCGATAGCGCGCGAAGGAGGAGCGGAGTCTTGGTCGAGCTACCGGATCCGAACTCGACGATCGCGCAGCTCGAGCCCGCAAGGGTCGCGATCTCCTCCATCCTGGCCTCGAGCAGCCCGGTTTCGGTCCGCGTCGGGTAATAGCTGGGAAGGCGCGTGATATCGTCGAACAGTTCCGACCCGCGCCGATCGTACAGCCAGCGGGCGGGGATCGCGGGAATCGGTTCGGACAAGCCGTTGAGAACGTCGGCACGAAACGCCGGATCAATGGTATCAAGCGTCTCGAGCAAGGCGCACCCCCGTAAATTGCCAGCGCGCCGATGGCGGGAAGAAATTGCGATAGCTCGCCCGGCTATGGCCGCGGGGAGTCGCGCAACTCGCCCCCTTGAGGACGAACTGTCCGCACATGAACTTACCATTATATTCGCCGACCGTCCCGCTGGCAGGCTTGAAGCCCGGGTAGGGAAGGTAGGCACTGGCAGTCCACTGCCAGACATCGCCGAACGGCCCTCCGCCGGGTCTAGGCACGACCGGCCCGGCCTGGTCGAGCTGGTGGCCGAGCCAGGGGTCGGACGAGGCGAAGGAGTCTTCCCATTCCGCCTCGGTCGGAAGTCGTGCCCCTGCCCAGCGGGCGAAGGCATCGGCTTCATAATAGCTCAGGTGGCAAACCGGCGCCGCACGGTCGAGCCGCCGCCTCCCGGCTAGCGTGAAATGACTGTCGTCGCCACGCCAGTAAAGCGGGCGGGTGACCGCGTTCGCCTGCGCCCAGTCCCACCCTTCGCTAAGCCACAGGGTCGCCGTCCGATAGCCGCCGTCGGCAAGGAATTCTTGCCACTCGCCATTGGTCACGCAGCGATTGGCAAGGCGGTGTGGATGCAGCAGCGCGCGGTGCCTCGGGCCTTCGCAGTCATAGGAAAAACCGTTCCCGGCGCCGATTTCGACTTCGCCCTCGCGCCCGTCGATCCAGGCCATCGGCTCGGTTGCGTGGCAAGGGACGGGATCGAGTGCGCCATACGCCGGTTCAAGCGGATTTTCTGCCAAGGTCGCCAGAATGTCGGTGAGGAACAATTCCTGGTGCTGCTGCTCGTGCTGAATGCCCAGTTCGACCAGGGTCAGCGCGTCCTCGGAAAGTGAAGGGATCGCGGCCGCCAGCTCCGCGTCCACCCTGGCGCGCCAGTCGCGGACCTCGTCGAGCGAGGGGCGGCTGATCATCCCGCGCCGGGGGCGGGCATGGCGGTCGCCTTCGCCCTCATAATAGCTGTTGAACAGATAGGCCCAGCGCTCGTCGTGCAGGCGATAGCCGGGGACATGATCGCGCAGCACAAAAGTCTCGAAGAACCAACTGGTATGTGCGAGGTGCCATTTTGCGGGCGAGGCGTCGGGGTGCGGCTGGATGGTGGCGTCGGCGTCGCTGAGCGGCGCGGCGAGGTTGAGCGTCAACCGCCGCGTCGCGGCGAGCCGCGCGGCCAATTCCTGCTCGTTCCGATCCGATCGCGCCATCAAACCCCTTGCGCCAATATAAGCTTTGGCACCGTGAAAAGTTTCCCTCAGGCGCCGCGCGTGGCGCCCGGCTGCCACAAAATGTCGCCGCCCTCGCCGGCCGCCAGATTCCGGGCGGCGACGAACAGATGGTCGGACAAACGGTTAAGGTAGGCCAGCGCGGCGGGATTGATTCCGTCGCTTTCATTGAGCGCGACTGCCGCCCGCTCGGCGCGGCGGACGACGCAGCGCGCCTGGTGGAGAAGCGCAACGGCCATCGACCCCCCGGGCAGGATGAAGCTCGTCAGTGCCGGCAGCTCGGCATTCATTGCGTCGATTTCGCGTTCGAGCCGATCGGCCTGGCTGGGCAGGATCCGCAGCGCCCCGTCAATGCCTTCCGGCGTGGCCAGGTCGGCGCCAAGGTCGAACAGTTCATTCTGGATCAGCCGCAGGGCGGAAGCCGGATCGCGTCCGCCCAGCGCGGCGATCGCCGCCCCAAGGGCGCTATTGGCTTCGTCGACCTCGCCGATTGCGGCCATTCGCGCGCTGGACTTGGAGACGCGGCTTCCATCGACCAGGCCCGTGCCGCCCTGGTCTCCCGTACGGGTATAAATCTTGTTGAGTTTAACCACGCCCGCTGGCGAGCATCAGGATCAGCACGACAAGGACGATGGCGACGCCCTGATAGAGGACGCGCTTTTGCATATAGCCCTGCTGGACTTCGCCACTGACGTCCTTGCCGTTGGCCATGGCCATGACCCCGCGGACCAGAACGTAGAGAACGGCCGCCATGGCGACCAGCAGCAGGATCAGCAGGAAGATGCTCATGTCGTCCTATCTAGGCTCGCGAGAGGCGGAATCCTAGGGGGAGTCTGCCTTCGAGCAGCGCGGCGGCAAGCGCCGGCCCGTCGACCCCCTCGGCGCGCATCGCGTCCAGCGTCGGTGCCTTGTCGCGCTTGGCGAGGCGCCGGCCGTCGGCATGGGTAACCAGCGGGTGATGAAGATAGGCGGGTTCGGGCAGGGCAAGCAGGATCTGCAAAAGCCGCTGGGTCTGGGTCGAAGGTCGTAAATCCTCCCCTCGCACGACCAGCGTGACCCCGCTCTCGGCATCATCGACGACGCAGGCGAGATGATAGGACGCCGGGGCGTCCTTGCGGGCGATTATCGCATCGCCGATGTCGCTTTGCGCCGCCTGGTAGGTCTTGCCGTCCTGTTCGGTCCATCTCGGCAGGCCGGCCAAGTCGAGCGCCTTAGCCGAATGCAGCCGCCAGCTGTGAGGGGTCGAGGCGCGACGATTCGGATCGTCGGCAAGGTTACGGCAGGTGCCGGGATAATGGGCGCCGGCATCGCCATGCGGCGCGGTTAGGGACTGGGCGATGTCGGACCGCGTGCAAAAACAGGGATAGACCAAGCCGTCGGCCTTCAACCGGGCCAAGGCTGCGTCATAGCGGTCCCGGCGGTGGGACTGGACCATCGGCAAGCCGTCATGGACAAGGCCGAGCCAGGCCAGATCCTCAAGGATGCCGTCGACGAATTCGGCGCGGCACCGACCAGTATCTAGGTCCTCGATCCGGAGCA
Source organism: Sphingomonas xanthus (assembly GCF_007998985.1). Lineage (GTDB taxonomy): Bacteria > Pseudomonadota > Alphaproteobacteria > Sphingomonadales > Sphingomonadaceae > Sphingomicrobium > Sphingomicrobium xanthum. The sequence continues at coordinate 1,078,153 of NZ_CP041659.1, read as the reverse complement.
GGAAGTGGCCATCGGCGGCGCGCGCATGGGCATGGCCCAGCACTGCTGAAAAGGCATGGCCGAGGTGCAGCCGGCCGGACGGTGACGGGGCGAAACGTGTGACCTTCAAGACTCACTCCAAGACTTCCACCGCATATCCAGCACTTGACGGTGATTCGACGAATGTGGTGTCATGCCACTGTCACCCCGGGTTGGCATCCGGGGTCGCAGACGGAAAGACGGGCCTTTCGCGGCCGCCGGTCTCCCGCCAAGGTCCTCCGCCTGGCAAGCGACGGGACAGTGCGACAGGCCGGGGAACGGTGTTCGGGGCAAGGCCCAGGATGCTGGAGATTTTTGCCCCGTGTATCATACCGACCTGCTTCGCCACCCGGACAGCTGTCCCGCGCTGGTGCTCAATGCCGACTATACGCCGCTCAGCTACTATCCCTTGTCGCTGTGGCCGTGGCAGACTGCGGTCAAGGCCATGTTCCTTGAGCGGGTCGACGTCGTCGCCCATTATGATCGCGAAGTGCATAGTCCCTCGGCATCGCTCAAGCTGCCCTCGGTCATCGCCTTGCGTCAATTCGTCCGGCCTAACGAATATCCGGCCTTCACCCGGTTCAATCTGTTCCTGCGCGATCGTTTCCGCTGTGTCTATTGCGGCTCGCACAAGGAGCTGACGTTCGACCATGTCGTGCCGCGCGCCCAAGGTGGCCGGACCAGCTGGGAAAATGTCGCCACGGCCTGCGCGCCATGCAACCTCAAGAAGGGCGGCCGTACTCCGCGCCAGGCCAAGATGCACATTGAACGGGAGCCGATCCGGCCGACCAGTTGGCAATTGCAGGATCATGGCAAGAGCTTCCCGCCAAACTATCTACACCAAAGCTGGCGCGATTATCTCTACTGGGATGTCGAGCTGGAGCCGTGATCGCCTAACTGCCCGTTAACCATTTTTGGCTAGTCCCCTGTCCATGGCGATCGATCCCGCACCCTTGTCCAATTGCGGCACCGGCCCGGCGCGCCTGTTGCTCGTTGAACCGAACCGCAGCGCCCTGCACGTGCTGGCCAAGCGCCTGGGCGAGGCGGGTTATCGGATCATAGCCTGCGACGATGCCGCCAATGCGATGGCGGAAATGCTTCGCCTGCCGATCGACGCGGTGGTCGCGGAGCTTCGCATGGCGTCGATGAGCGGCGTCGAGCTGACCCGGCGAATCCGCGACGATACCCTCCTCAGTGACACGCCTGTGGTTCTGATCACCGGGAAATCGGACAGCGCGGGCGCGGTAGATGGCTTCGCGGCGGGGGCCGACGACGTCGTCGCCAAGCCATTCCATTGCGACGTACTGGCTGCTCGCATCGCGCGCCGGATCAATCGGGCCAGGTCGGTCAAGCAGTTGCGCGCCGACAATGCCATGCTCGACGCCCGGATCGTGACCCGGGCGATCCAGCTCGGTGAAATCCGCGAGGCGCTGGTACAGAGCGAGGCCGAGCGCGAACGGCTCATCCGGCTGGTTGCGCGAGCCTAGCGCCGCTCCAGCCAGGCTTCGATCGCAGGCCTGAGATCGGGGCGGTCCATTGCCACTGCCAGATTAGCCAGCACATAGCCGGTCTTGTCGCCGCAATCGTGGCGCACCGCATCGACCGTCAGGGCATGAAAAGATTGGTCGCCGATCATCTTCGCCATGGAATCGGTGAGCTGGATTTCGCCGCCGGCGCCGCGCTCGCCCTGGCCGAGATATTCCATCACGGCGGGCTGGAGGATGTAGCGCCCGATAACCGCCAACCGCGAGGGAGCGTCCTCGGGCTTCGGCTTTTCGACCAGGCCGCGAACTTCGGTCGTTGCGCCATGCGCCTTGCCGGGCGTGATGATGCCATAGCTTGCGGTTCGCTCGGCCGGCACTTCCTGCGCGCAGACGATATTGCCGCCGAGTTCGGCATAGGCGTCGACCATCTGCTTGAGCGCTCCGGGCCGACCGATCATCAGGTCATCCGGAAGCAGCACCGCGAAAGGTTCGTCGCCGACGATGTGCCGTGCGCACCATACGGCATGGCCAAGACCGAGCGGCTGCTGCTGGCGGACGGAAACAATTTCTCCGAATTCGGTCCGCGAAGGCGCAAGCGGGTCCAAGCTTTTCCCGGCCCGCTCCATCGTCGCTTCCAGCTCGAACCCCTGGTCGAAATAGTCCACCAGGCTGGATTTGCCCCGGCCGGTGACGAAGATCATCTGCTCGATACCCGCCTCGCGGGCTTCGTCTACGGCATATTGGATCAGCGGCCGGTCGACGACCGTCAGCATTTCCTTGGGCATGGTCTTGGTCGCTGGCAAAAGGCGGGTGCCAAGGCCTGCGACCGGGAAAATCGCCTTGCGGATCGGCTTCATCGACGCTGCTCACCTAAATTGTCGGAACCGCTGGCTTCGAGCGCGGCGGGATCGTCCGTCCCGGCCGGCACAGGCGGCGCCTCGCCATCGGGCGGGGGAAGGTCGAACCGGTCGGGCTGGCGCACCTCGCCCCGCTTGTTGAGCTCGTCGACCCGGCGGGGGTCGGCGTGGGGCGGCAATTGGAGTAACTCTTCCGCGGTAAGCGCGCGCTTGGCGAGTGCCGGCTTCTGCGGCAAGCTGCTGCCGGCCTTCGGCTCAAGGTCGGCGACCCTTCCGCAGGATGAAAGCAGCGCCGCCGCAACGGCAATGGCGTAGGCTTTGGTCATCATGCCTCCCGTGCGGCGATATCGGCCCGGATAGCCGCGATGACCTGCATTACCCGGTCGGGCGCGGTCCCGCCAGCCGACCTGCGGGCCGCCACCGACGCCTCGACCGACAGGCGCGGCAAGACCCGTTCGTCGATCCGGGGATCGATTGCCGTAAGCCGGTCGAGACCAAGCTCGTCGAGCGCTTTTCCCTCCCCTTCGGCGGCGGCGACGGCGCGCCCGGCGATGTGATGGGCCTCCCGGAACGGAACCCGCGCCTCACTCACCAGCCAGTCGGCAAGGTCGGTCGCAGTGGCGTGTCCGGCGGCGGCAGCGGCGCGCATCCGGGCAGGCACGAACTCCAGGTCCGCAACCATCCCGGCCATCGCCGCAAGGCTTAGCGCCAGCAGGTCATGGGCGTCGAACAAGGGAGGCTTATCGTCCTGGAGGTCCTTGGCATAAGCCAGCGGCAAGCCTTTCAACAGCACCAGCATCGCCACCAGGTCGCCGATGATCCGGGCGGCATGCCCGCGCACCAGCTCGGCCGCGTCCGGGTTGCGCTTGTTGGGCATGATCGACGATCCGGTTGACCAGGCGTCGGGCAGCTTGACGAAGCCGAACGGTTGCGACGCCCACAGGATGATCTCCTCGGCAAGCCGCGACAGATGCACTGAACAGAGCGCGGCGGCATGGAGATAATCGACCACGAAGTCGCGGTCGCTGACCGCGTCGAGGCTATTGGCGGTCGGCCGGTCGAAGCCAAGCGCCTTCGTCGTCGCGTCGCGGTCGAGGTCGAAGCCGGTCCCGGCCAGCGCCGCGCTCCCCAGCGGATTCTCGTTCATCCGGCGTCGCGCATCGGCAAAACGACTGCGGTCCCGGACCAGCATTTCACGATAGGCAAGAAGATGGTGGCCAAGCGTGACCGGCTGACCCGATTGGAGATGGGTAAAGCCCGGCATGACGGTCCCGGCATGTTGTTCGGCCCGGTCGACTAGGGCCAGCTCGAGCCTGTCGAGCCCGCAAATCGTTTCATCGGCGCAGCGGCGAACGAACAGGCGAAAGTCGGTCGCGACCTGGTCGTTGCGCGAGCGCGCGGTGTGCAGCCGGCCCGCCGCATCGCCGATCAACTCGGACAGGCGATGCTCGACATGCATGTGAATGTCTTCGAGCGCCGGGTCCTCGACCAGCTTGCCCGCTTCAATCTCGTCGGCGACGGTGTCGAGCCCCCGGTCGATCGCTATTGCGTCCGTCGGCGACAGGATTCCCTCGCTCGCGAGCATTGCCGCATGGGCCTTTGACGCGGCGATATCCTCGCGCCATAGCCTTTTATCGACCGAGATCGAGGCATTGATCTCGCGCATCACCGCGGCCGGGCCGCCTGCGAAGCGCCCGCCCCACATCTGGTTGGAGTTGCCTGTGCGGCTGATCGTCTGTCTCCTTGCTGCCTTCGCGGCGACGGCCTGCGATAGGCAAAAGGCCGAGGAGCCTCAAGCGCCCGCTGGCGAATCCCAGCAGGTGAAAGGTGTCGACCGCAGTCAGCGCGGAAAGCCGTCCCCGGTAACCGTCTTCCGCGATCCGGATGGCGGCACGTTCACACTGTCGAAGTTCCGCGGGACGCCCCTATTGGTCAATTTGTGGGCCAGCTGGTGCGCGCCCTGCATCAAGGAGTTGCCGACCCTTCAGCAACTCGAATCGGCGCATGCGGGCGACGGAAGGCTGGCGGTGATCGCGGTCAGCCAGGACATGGCGCCCCAAGGATCGGTCGACGCCTTCCTCGCGGAACGCGACCTTGGCCGTTTTGCAGCCTATCATGATCCGGAAATGGGGCTTTCGTCGGCGCTCGGCACGCAGATCCTGCCGACAACGATCCTTTACGATGCCGGGGGCAAGGAAGTCTGGCGCTATGTCGGCGATCTGGACTGGACCGGACCCGAGGCAACGAAATTGCTGGCTGAGGCGTCAGGCGCGCGCGCGCGGGAGAGCGAAGGCAATTAATCGCCCGTCGATCGCCGCGAGGCCGAGCGCGATGAGGCCGAGGCCGAGGAAATGGCTGGTCGCGAGCCGCTCGCCGAACAGCAATGTGCCGAGCAGGATCGCGACCGGCGGCACCAGCAAGGTTACCAGCAGGGCATTGGTCGCCCCCGCGCTGTCTATCAGCCGGAAATACAGCACATAGGCAAAGGCCGAGCAGAGCAGCGCTAGGAGTATGATCGCGGCCCAGGCTTCAGCGGGCGGCATCAGCCGGGTCCATGGCTGGTCGATGGCCAGGGCGAAGGGGGCCATAACAAAGGCCCCGGCGAGCAATTGGCCGGTTGCCACCTTGATCGGCGTGACCCCGAGCTTGCGGAAGCGACGGGCCCAGACACCCGCCAGCGCATAGCAGAAGGCGGCGACAAGGCAGGCGAGTTGGGCGAGCAGGTCGCCGCCGCCGGCCAGTAGGTCGGGGCCGACCATGGTCGCAACGCCCATGACGCCGATCAGCACGCCTATCAGGCGCGCGGGCGTCAGCTTTTCATCGGCGGTGAACGCATGGGCGACCAGCACCGCCCAGATCGGGCTGGTGGCATTGAGGATCGCGGCAAGGCCGCTGGCGATATGCTGCTGGCCCCAGCCGAACAGGGCGAATGGTATCGTGGTGTTGAGTAGGGCAAGGACCAGGATCGATCCCCACAGCGGAAGAGGCAGGTTTAGCCGGTGACCGCGCAGGCGCATGAACAGGTACAGGCCGCAAGCGGCGATGCTGAGTCGAAGCCAGACATAGGTGAGCGGGTCAATATGGCTGACCGCGATCTTGATGAAGGAAAAGGCCGCGCCCCAGATCAGCGCCAGCGCGCCCAGGGTGGCCCATTCGCGACTTGTCATGACATTATGGATCATCGGCAGCGTGTAATCGGCTTGCAACGCGTTCGCGTCCCGTCGCTTGCGCTCGAACAACTGCTTGCTGGCCGTCGCCATGAACCTGCTCCTGGTACGACTTTGGCCATAAGTAAGAATGGCCGGACGTCCCAACCAAGATAGGTTGGTCTTCGATAAGCCGCGCTTATCGGGCGTCAGTCGCGAAGCAGCTCGTTGATACTGGTCTTAGATCGGGTTTTCTCATCGACCCGCTTGACGATTACCGCACAGGCCAAAGCCGGGCCTCCCTTGTCGGAAGGCAGGGTGCCCGGGACGACGACCGAATAGGCCGGGACGCGGCCATAGAAAATCTCTCCGCTGGCGCGGTCGACGATCTTGGTCGAGGCACCGAGGAACACGCCCATGGACAGAACTGCGCCCTCTTCGACGACCACGCCCTCCGCGACCTCGGAGCGCGCGCCGATGAAACAATGGTCTTCGAGGATCACCGGCCCGGCCTGCAGCGGCTCAAGCACGCCGCCGATTCCGGCCCCGCCCGATATATGGACGTTGCGGCCTATCTGGGCGCAGCTTCCGACGGTTGCCCAGGTATCGACCATCGTCCCTTCGCCGACGTGGGCGCCGATATTGACGAAGCTGGGCATCAGCACTGCACCGGGCGCGATATAGGCGCCCCGGCGAACGATCGCCCCGGGAACCGACCGAAAACCGGCCGCGGCAAAGCGTTCGGGGCCCCAGTCGAGGAATTTTGACGGGACCTTGTCCCACCAAGGCGCGCCGCCAGGGCCGCCTTGGATAGCCTCCATCGGATTAAGCCGGAAGCTGAGCAGCACGGCCTTTTTCAACCACTGGTTGACTTGCCATTCACCATTGACCTTTTCGGCAACCCGTTCCTCGCCGGAATCGAGGCGCAGGATCGCGGTCTCGACCGCTTCCCGCAGTTGCCGGTCCGACCCGTCGATCAAGTCGCGCCGTTCCCAGCCCTGTTCGATGGTCGATTGTAGGTCGGTGGTCACGAAGCGTCTCCAAGCAGTTCGGTCAACCATTCGCCGACATCGGCGATGGTCAGGTCTATGAAATCCGGGTGGTGCGCGTGATTGCCGCGTTCGGAGCCGTTGTCGACCCAAACCGTCACCATCCCCAGATTTTTCGCCGGTCGCAAGTTTTGGGCCATATCCTCCACCATCGCCGCGCGGGACGGATCGACCCTGAACCGGTCGAGCAGGCGATGATAGCCATGGGTGTTGGGTTTGGGCCGAAGTTCCGCAGCATGGATGTCATGCATCTCGGCAAAATGCTCGCCAATGCCGAGCGCCTCAAGCACGCGGCGGGCATAGGGCTCATCGGCGTTGGTGTGCACGATCTTGCGTCCGGGCAACCGGCCAAGCGCTTCGGCAAGTCGCTCGTCGCGCCGGATGCGGTCCAACGGAACGGAATGGACATCGTCGAGAAAATGATGGGGATCGACATCATGCTCGCGCATCAGCCCGGCGAGCGTCGTCCCATGACGGTGGAAATGTTCTTTTTGAACCCGCCGTGCCTCAATAATGTCGCAGCCGAGAAGGCGCTGAATGTAGGCGCCCATGCGCTGGTCGATCAGGTCGAACAACATCGTCGACGCTGGATAAAGGCAATTGTCCAGATCGAAGATCCATGTGTCGATTTTGCCGAACAGGGGAAAAAAACGCGGATTCATGCTCCAGCGCATGTAGACTTCTTGACGTCTTCAGCAAAATGAAAGCTTTATGATTCCATAGGGATGTTTGGGGAAAAGCCGTGGAGTTCCAGCGGCTTGACGGGGATAAATCGATGAATAACCGATATCTTGCTTCCACCGCCTGCGCTTTGCTGCTGGCCCTGTCCGCTTGCGGCGGCGGCGGCGGCGGCGGCGGGATTGGATCGACTCCGACGCCGACCCCAACGCCAACGCCGACGCCGACCCCCACACCGACGCCGACGCCGACGCCCACTCCTCCGCCGGGAACCAACTTCAATACCGCGGAATATCAGCGGTCCAACGCGGCGACCACGTCCGGCGCTATCTCCGCATGGCAGCAGGGCGCAACCGGCGCAGGGGTCAAGATCGCGGTCATCGACAGCGGCATCAACCCGGCGCTGGCCGAATTCGCGGGCCGGATCGATCCCGCAAGCCGGGACGTTGCCGGCAGTCGCGGGGTCAGCGATGAGGATGGCCACGGGACCGCGGTCACCGCGGTCGCCGCGGCAGCGCGCAACGACGCGCAAAATGTCGGGATTGCCTTCGACTCGACCATTCTTTCGTTCCGCGCCGATACCCCCGGCAGCTGTGCGACCACCGGCGATGACGGTGGCTGCAAGTTCGGGGACAGCGCGATTGCCGCCGGCATGGATGCCGCCCGTATCGCCGGAGCAAAGGTGATCAATCTGTCGCTTGGCGGGTCTTCGCCGGGTGGCCTGCTGATGTCGGCCATGCAGCGCGCGGTCAACGCCGGCATCGTGATCGTCATTTCCGCTGGCAATGACGGCGCCGAACCCGAGGGCGGAAACCCCGACGGCTTCGCATTGGTCCCGGCGCAAACATTTGCGGGCCGGGTGATCATTGCGGGGTCGGTCGGCGTAAGTGACGGGCTTGGCGGCACCGACATCAGCCAAATTTCGACCTTCTCGAATCGCGCCGGGTCAGGCCAAGCATGGTATCTGGCGGCGCTTGGCTATCGCGTGCGCACGATCGACGAGGAGGGAACTGGCTACCTCTATTCGGGAACAAGCTTCTCGGCTCCTGTCATTACCGGCGCGGTTGCGCTGGTCGCCCAGGCCTTTCCCAATCTTAGCGCGGCGCAGATCATCGACCTGTTGTTTCGTACCGCCGACGACATTGGCGCCCCGGGGGATGACAATGTGTTCGGGCAGGGCCGGCTGAACATCACCCGCGCCTTCCAGCCGGTAGGCGGCGCGAGCCTGGCCGGTACTGCGGTCGCAATCGACGATAACAGCGCAGGCGGCGTGTTGCCGGAGGGCGCAGGCGATGGCGGCGACAAGGGCGGGCTGGGCGCGATAATCCTCGATGGCTACAGCCGCGCCTTTGTCATGGATCTTGCCAAGGGTCTGCGCGCCGCCGAGGCGCGCCAGCCGCTGGAGCGCGCGCTGACCGGACAGGTTCGCGGCTCGGCGGTAACCGCGGGTCCGGTTTCGATCGCGCTCACGGTCGCGGAAAATGGCGCCAAGCCGGGGATCTTCAATGTCGCCCGGTTCGGCATCGGTCCCGAAGACGCCGCCAAGTCGCGGCTGGTCGCGGGCTCGGCCATTGCCAGGCTGGATTCGAAGACCAGGGCGGCCTTCGGCTTTTCGCAAGGCGCGAAGGCGATCGAACGCCAGCTGACCGACGCCCAGGCGGGCGCCTTCCTCATCGCCCGCGATATCTCCGCCGATCCCGGCTTCCAGGCTCGGCGCGGAACCAGCATCGCGATTCGCCGCGACCTGGGCTTTGCCGGCCTGACCCTGTCGACCGAAGACGGCAGGGCCTGGCAGCGGATCGAAACCGATGCGTTGGGATCACCCTATCGCTGGTCAAGCCTAGCGCTCGACCGCCGTTTCGGTGACAAACTATGGGCCTCGGTGGGGCTTAGCCGCCTCGACGAGAAACAGACGCTGCTTGGGGGAAGGCTTGGCACATTGTTCGGCGATTCCGGATCGTCGAGCCTGTTTGTCGATGTCGAAGCGCGGCGCAATCTGGGGGACGGCTGGTCGGCGAGCGTCAGTGCCCGTCGCGGCTGGACCGACTTCGCCAATGGCAAGCTGACCAGCGGGGCCTATGCGTTCGATCTTTCCAAGTTCGGCCTGTTCGCTGATCGCGATCGATTGGGCCTGCGTGTTTCGCAGCCGCTCCGCATCGAACAGGGCGGCATCGGGCTATTCCTGCCGACGGCCTATGATTATGCCACCGGGAGCGAAACGGTGACGATGCAGCGGCTCAACCTGACGCCGTCAGGCCGTGAGATCGACGCGGAGCTGAGCTATTCGACGATGCTCGACAAGGGCTGGCTGGGTGCCAACCTTTTCGTGCGCCGCCAGCCCGGCCATGTCGCCGCCGCAGCGCCCGACGTGGGGGCGGCGGTCCGTTACAGCTTGGGGTTTTGATGTTTCTGCCCGGCCCTGCGGTCAGACGGTGAAGCTTTCGCCGCAGCCGCAAGCGCCCTTGGCATTGGGGTTTTCGAACACGAAACCGGCGGCGAAATCATCCTCTCTCCAGTCCATCGTCGATCCGACGAGGTAGAGCACCGACGCGCCGTCGACATAGAAGGTGCCGCCGGGCGTCTCGATCTTTTCGTCGAACGCCTGCTCGTCGGTCACATAGTCCACGGAATAGGCGAGGCCAGAACAGCCGCGGCGCGGAGTCGACAGCTTTACCCCGATCGCGCCGTCGGGCGCGCGCGCCATTAGCTCGGCGATCCGGGCCTCGGCGGCCGGCGTAAGGATGATCGCGGCGGGCCGCGCGCGGAGCTTGGTGGTCATAGCATTCCCAATTCAAGTCGCGCTTCGTCGCTCATCTTCGATGGGTCCCACGGCGGATCCCACACCAGCTTGACCTCCGCGTCGCGAATGCCCGGTACCGACAAGACGCGAAGTTCGACTTCGCCCGGCATGCTTTCGGCGACGGGGCAGTGCGGGGTCGTCAGGGTCATTGTCACGATCGCGTCGCCATCCTCGCTGATCGCCACGTCGTAGATCAGGCCAAGCTCGTAAATGTCGACCGGGATTTCCGGGTCGTAGATCGACTTCAGGGCCTCGATTACCGCGTCCTGCAGCTGGCTACCCGCGCTGTGCGGATCGGGGTCGGGTTTTTTCTCGGACAGGAAGCCGGCAAGATAATCGCGCTTGCGCTCGAAGGTTTCGGCCGGACTTTCCGGCGCGACCCGGGCGCGCGGCGGGGCAGTCACGCCTTCGACTTCTTCCATCTCGATCTTCTTTTCCTCGCCCATCAGCTGAAAATCCGTCTTACCTTGTCGAGCCCGCGCAGCAGCGCCTCGATGTCCGAGGAATCGCTGAACGCTGCAAAGCTTGCCCGAGCTGTCGCCGGTACGCCCAAACGATCCATCAACGGCTGGGCGCAATGATGGCCGGCGCGAATGGCGATTCCCTCGTCATCCAATATGGTGCCGATGTCGTGGGGATGAACCCCCCTCATCGCGAAGCTGACGATCCCGGCGCTGTCCGCTGGGCCAAACAGCTGAATATCGTTCATGCCGCGCAGCGCCGAGCGGCATTCGGCGACGAGCGCCGCCTCATGGGCATGGATGGCGTCGAGCCCGACCTTGCCGATCCAGTCGATCGCGGCATGGAGCCCGACCGCGCCGACGATGTGCGGAGTGCCGGCTTCGAACCGCGACGGCGGCGGCAGGAAAGTGGTGCGCTCGAAAGTGACCCGGTCGATCATTGCCCCGCCGCCCTGGTAAGGAGGCATCGCCTCGAGCAACGCGGTTCGACCCCAAAGCGCGCCGATACCGGTCGGACCGTACAGCTTGTGGCCCGACACGGCGTAGAAGTCGCAGCCGATCGCCGACACGTCGACCGGAATGCGCGGCGCGGCCTGGCAGCCGTCGAGCAGCAGCAGCGCGCCTTTCGAATGCGCCATATCGGCCGCGCGCGTGGCATCGAGGATCGAGCCAAGCACGTTCGAGACATGGGCAAGGGCAACGACGCGATGGCGCTCGCTGACCATCGACTCGGCAGCATCCAGATCGATACGGCCGTCGTCGGTCAGTGGGACGACGTCCAGCGTGTATCCCGCAAGCTGCCAAGGAACGATATTGCTATGATGTTCGAGCGCCGACACCAGCACCCGGTCGCGGCCGACCCGGGGAAGCGATTGCGCGACGAGGTTGATGGCTTCGGTCGCCCCGCGGGTGAAGACGATCTCGTTTGGCGAACCCGCGCCAAGGAACCGGGCAATGGCGCCACGCGCATCCTCGAAGCTTTGGGTCATCACCGCCGAGCGCTCATAAACCCCGCGGTGCACAGTGGCATAATCGCGCGCATAGGCGGCAGTAACCGCGTCGATCATCGCCTGCGGTTTTTGCGCCGTGGCGGCGCTGTCGAGATAATGCCATCCGGCAATCGCCGGAAACTCGCCGCGCACCGACAGGGACGGGACCAGGCTGGTTTCGCGGTTCATGCCGCAACCTGCCTCAGCGCGGCGCGAGCCATCTCGGCAATGCCACTCGCGTCGTCTTCGATGTCATCCCAAAGTCCGCCGATGAACCCTTCGATCAGAAGTGCGCGCGCGGCTACCGGGTCGAGTCCGCGCGCAGCGGCGTAGAACAATTGGTTTCGGTCGAGCTCGCCGACCGTTGCGCCATGGGCGCACTTCACATCGTCGGCGTAGATTTCGAGCTCGGGCTTGGCGTTGGCCGCCGCGCCTCGGTCGAGCAGCAGCGCCTTGACCGATTGTTCGGCGTCGGTCAGCTGCCCTTCGCGCGCCACCGCGATCTTGCCGAGAAAGCTGCCCGTCGCGGTATCGCCGAGCACGCTTCGGATGACCTGGTGCGAAGTCGCCGACGGCGCGACATGGTTGACCGTCGTGACGATCTCAAGCGTCGCCGATCCGCCGCCGATGTTCGCCGCGTGGAGCGCAAAGGCGGCCCCTTCGTGAAGCGTGACGTCGAGTTCAATCCGCCCGTAGCGCGGCGCGCTGTTGAGCGCGAAAAAGGTCGCTGACGCGCCGGCGTGAAGGGCGACGTTAGCGCGGCGGATGTCAATCGCGTCGCCGCTCGGAAGCCAGATTTGCTGCAGCTTTTGCTGCGCAGCAATTTCGATCGTTTCGGGCGGCGCAAGCGACGCCCAGACTTCGGCCAAAGCGTTGGCGTCGGCGTAGCGAAAAGCTTCCAGTTTCCGGGTCGGGATCGCGGTCATCGCCGCCCACCCATCTCGCGCTTGAACGTTGCAAGAAGCCGCGGTTTCTGGGTGGTGATGCACTGCTTCACCGCGGCATCGTCGCTACCGACCTGCTTCACGCATTTCGCGCTCGCCCGACACAACCGTTCGTCCAGCTTCAGGCTGCCGCTCGACCGGTCGAGACTGCAGTGAAGCTTACCCTGACGGTCGCGGACCAGCTGAACCTCGACCGACTGGAACCGCCGGCCGATCACGACGATATCGGGCTCCTGCACCGCGGTGACGAGCGCGAGGAGGGCAATCACGCCGCCGCCTCCGCATAGCCTTCGCGCTCCAGTTCATGCGCCAATTCCGGTCCGCCCGACCGGACGATTTTCCCGCGCGACAGAACATGCACCTGCTCGGGTTTCACATAGTCGAGCAGGCGCTGGTAATGGGTGATGAGAAGCACCGACTTGGCGGGATCGCGCATGATCGAATTGATGCCCGCGCCAACCGCTTTTAGCGCGTCAATGTCGAGACCGCTGTCGGTCTCATCGAGGATCGCCAGCTTCGGATCCATGATGCCCATCTGCACCATTTCGGCGCGCTTCTTTTCGCCGCCGGAAAAGCCGACATTGACCGGGCGTTTGAGCATCTCCGCGTCCATGCCGAGCAGCGCCGCCTTGTCCTTCGCCAGGCGGATGAACTCCGCCCCGCTCAGTTCCTTTTCTTCGCGTGCGCGGCGCTGCGAGTTCAAGCTTTCGCGCAGGAACTGGAGGTAGGAGACGCCGGGAATCTCGACCGGATATTGGAAGCCCAGAAACATGCCCGCCGCGGCGCGCTCGTGCGGCTCCAGCGCGAACAGATCCTGCCCGTCGAACGTTACGCTGCCCTCGGTCACTTCATAGCCGGGCCGTCCGCCCAGCACATAGGCGAGCGTCGACTTGCCGGCGCCGTTCGGCCCCATGATCGCATGAATTTCGCCGTTCGGAACTGTCAGCGTCAGCCCGTTCAAAATCGACTTGCCGGCGATTGTCGCGTGGAGGTTTTCAATCTTGAGCACTTAACCGACACTTCCCTCTAAACTGATGCCAAGCAGCTTCTGCGCCTCAACCGCGAACTCCATCGGCAGCTGCTTGAGCACCTCGCGGGCAAAACCGTTTACGATCAGGGCGACCGCGCTCTCCGCATCGAGCCCGCGCATCTGGGCGTAGAACAGCTGGTCCTCGCTGATTTTCGAGGTGGTGGCTTCATGCTCGATCGTCGCAGTCGGATTGCGCACCTCGATATAAGGCACCGTATGCGCGCCGCATTCGGAGCCGAGCAGCAGGCTGTCGCACTGGGTGAAATTGCGGACATTGTCGGCGCCCGGCATCACCTTCACCAGGCCGCGATAGGTATTGTCGCTGCGGCCCGCCGAAATGCCCTTCGAAACGATGGTAGAGCGCGATCCTGCGCCGATGTGAACCATCTTGGTGCCGGTGTCGGCCTGCTGCCGGTTGTTGGTCAGCGCGACCGAATAAAATTCCCCGACGCTGTCCGCGCCCTTCAGGATGCAGCTCGGATATTTCCAAGTGATCGCGCTGCCGGTCTCGACCTGGGTCCAGCTGACCTTCGACCGGTCGCCGGCGCACAGCGCGCGTTTGGTGACGAAATTGAAGATGCCGCCCTTGCCCTCGGCGTCGCCTGGATACCAGTTCTGGACGGTAGAGTATTTTACCTCCGCGTCCTCGTGCGCGTAGATTTCGACTACCGCCGCGTGAAGCTGGTTCTCGTCGCGCATCGGCGCGGTGCAGCCTTCGAGGTAGCTGACGTAGCTGCCCTTCTCGGCAACGATCAGCGTGCGCTCGAACTGGCCGGTATTCTCGGCATTGATCCGGAAATAGGTGCTGAGTTCCATCGGGCAGCGCACGCCCTCGGGCACCAGCACGAAGGTCCCGTCGCTGAATACCGCGCTGTTGAGGCAGGCGAAATAATTGTCGCGCTGCGGGACCACGGAGCCGAGGTACTTTCTGACCAAATCGGGATATTCGCGAATCGCTTCGCTGATCGACAGGAAGATGACGCCGGCAGCCTTCAGCTCCTCGCGGAATGTGGTGGCGACCGAAACGCTGTCGAATACGGCATCGACCGCGACCTTGCGCGCGCCTTCGACCCCCGCGAGCACTTTCTGCTCCTCGATCGGGATGCCGAGCTTTTCATAGACCCGAAGGATTTCGGGATCGACCTCGTCGAGGCTGCCGAGCTTCGGTTTCGGCTTGGGCGCGGCGTAATAATAGGCGTCCTGATAATCGATCTGGGGGATGTCGAGCTTGGCCCAGTCGACTTCTTCCATCTCGAGCCAGGCGCGATAAGCCTTGAGCCGCCAGTCGAGCATCCACTCGGGCTCGCCCTTTTTTGCGGAAATGAAGCGAACCGTGTCCTCGCTAAGCCCCTTGGGCGCGAACTCCTGCTCGATGTCGGAGGAGAAGCCCCACTCATAATCCTTGGCGAGATGTTCGCGCGCTTCGCGGTTGGTGACGACCTCCTCGTTCATCGCGCCAGCTCCTGCAGACTGACCGACCCCAGGGCGCCGCGCACGGCATTTCCGACGATTCCCATATGCGGCTTAACCCGGCAGTGTTGATCGAGCGCGCAGTCGGACGACCCGTCCTCATGGCCGACGCATTGGGTCATGGCGATCGGGCCTTCGACAGCTTCGACAATATCGGCCAGGCTGATCTCGCCGACCGGGCGGGCCAGCGCATATCCGCCGCCAAAGCCACGCTGGCCGACCAGCAGGCCATAGGCCGACAGTTTCTGCATCAGCTTTTGCGCGGTCGGCAGCGGCACGCCGGTCTCTTCCGCGAGTTCGGTGGCACTGAGGCGTGCGGATGGGGCGCGGCGCGCAGCCGCGGTCATCATCACGACCGCATAGTCGGCAAGATGGGTGAGTCGCATGGTTCTAATCGGAGCTTTCTACTCCGATTTAGGGGGATGCGCGCAATTTTACAATGTCATCGCACGATCGATTAGCGACGAGGCGGTCAAGGCGGCTCCGCCGGACCGCGTCGTAACGGCCTTCGCCCGACGGCTAGCCCCTGGTCCTTGCTACCCACTCGGCTACGCGCTTTTCCAGCATGTCGAGCGGCATCGAGCCCGCCAGCAGCACCGTGTCGTGGAATCCGCGATCATCATAGCGCGCGCCGAGCGCCGCCTTGGCCTTGGCGCGTAGCTCCTCGATCTTCAGCTTGCCAACCATGTAGGCGGTCGCTTGCCCGGGATAAACGATATAACGCTCGATCGCCTTGACGATACCGCCCTTCGCGTCGGCGCTATTGTCCTCGACATAATTGATCGCCTGCTCGCGGCTCCAACGCTTGTGGTGAAGGCCGCTATCGACAACCAGCCGAATGGCGCGGTGAAGTTCGAGCTGGAGACGGCCAAAGTCGCGGTACGGGTCCTGGTAGAGGCCCATCTCCTTGCATAATTTCTCGGCGTAAAGACCCCAGCCCTCGTCGGTGGCGGTGTAGCCGCTGAACTGGCGGAAGGGCGGCACGGCGCCCTCGGGAAGCTCGCTCAACAAGGCGCCCTGCAGGTGGTGGCCGGGAATGCCTTCATGGCAGAACAGCGCCTCGACCTCGACCGAGGGCATGTTCTTCATGTCGTAGAGGTTCACATAATAAATGCCCGGACGCGATCCGTCGGGCGGCGGGTCGTTGTAGAACGCCTTTCCGGCATTCTTTTCGCGGAATGGCTCGACCGGCTTGATCAGCAATTCGGTCTTGGGCAGCCGACCGAAATAGCGCGGAAGCTGTGCCGCTACCTGCGCCTGCGCCTTGCGGCTTTCGTCGATATATTTCTGCTTCCCCGCCGGAGTGTTGGGATAATAGAATTGATCGCCGTCGCGGATGTGCGCGAAGAATTCCCGAAGCGTCCCCTTGAACCCAACCCGGTCCTTGATCGCGTTCATCTCCCCATGGATCCGGGCAACCTGCGCGAGCCCAAGCTCATGGACCTGGTCGGGTGTCAGGTCGGTGGTCGTGTAGTAGCCGAGCAGCGCCCGATACATTTCGGCGCCATTGTCGAACCTCCAGATGCCGTCCTGGGTGCCGGCGCGCTTCTGCTGGTCCTCGAGGGTTGAGATTAGGCGGCGATAGGCCGGACCCATCGACCCGGACAGCGCCTCGCGCGCCTCGGCGATCAGTGCGGCCTTGCGCTCGGCGGGGATGTCGAGCTTGCCGATCTTACTCTTGAAGTCCGCGAAAACGCCATTGTCAGCGCCCGCGGAGAAGGGCGCGCCGCTAATCAGGTTACGCGATTGTTCGAGGACCTGGGGAAAAACCCAGCGCGGAGGCAGCACGCCGAGCTTTTCCCGCTCCTTCGATTCGGCGATCGCCCCATCGATATAGGCCGCGGAGCTGCGGATCCGGCTGATATAGGCTTGCGCATCGGCTTCGCTCTCGACCCGGTGGATGTTGATAAGGAAGGCGGGGATGGTGGCCTGGGCGCCGTTCATCTGGTCGAAGACGTAACGGTAGTGCCGATAGGGGAAGATGCTTGCCGACCGCTGGTTGCGGTACAGCAAAAGGTCGTAGCTCAGCTGATCATCGGGGGAGAGGCTGGCGCGACTGAACTGCGCGGCCATCATTTCGGCGGTGCGCTGGTCGAGCTCGCGGTTACGGATTTCCGCGGCGTCGCTGAACTCATCAAGCTTGCCGTAATCATCGTCCTTGATCCCGCGATAGGCCTTGCTGATAGGCGAGGACGCAAGTTCCGCCTGGTCATAGGCTTCGAAAAAAGCCTTGAGCGCTGCGGCCTGGTCAGCCGGCGCTGGAACGGCGATCATCGCCGGTTCGCTCGTCATCTCCGAGGCTGCCGGCGGAATCAGCAGGGGATCGGGCACGGTGGTGGAGCAAGCGGCAAGAAGGGCTGTCGAAGCGATCAGGGCAAGGCGGGTCAACAGGCGGCTCCTCGAAAAATGTCGGCGGGAAGCAGGGACCATGGAGGCTCCAGGCCGATCCGCAAAGATTTTTCGATGAATGGTTTGCGCGGGCCCGCTAAGGCAAGTCGGCAATGCCCCTTTATTCCCTGCTTCGCCCCGCCGCCTTCGCGCTCGACGCCGAGACCGCCCACCGTGCAACGATCCGCGCGCTGGCCCTCGCACCGAGGCGGGCGTTGCCAAGTTTTGCGCCGAGTCTTTCGCAGCACGTAGCGGGACTGCGCTTCCCCTCGCCCGTCGGGCTCGCGGCGGGATTCGACAAGGATGGCGAGGTACCCGACGCGATGCTGGACATGGGTTTCGGCTTCGTCGAAGTCGGTACGCTGACCCCCCGCCCGCAGCCCGGCAACCCGAAGCCGCGCCTGTTCCGGCTGGTCGAGGACCGGGCGGTGATAAACCGCATGGGGTTCAACAACGGCGGACAGCAGGCGGCGCTTGAGCGGCTGCAGCGGCGTGAGCGGCGGGGAATCCTTGGTGTCAATATCGGGGCCAACAAGGACAGCGGCGACCGGATCGCCGATTATGTCGCTGGGCTCAAGGCAATGGGCCCGGTGGCCGACTATTTGACCGTGAACATCAGCTCGCCCAATACGCCGGGGCTGCGCACTCTCCAGGCAGGCGGTGAGCTAGTCGAGCTGCTTTCTGCGGTGGGCGGGGCAAGGACTCCGGGCGTGCCGGTCTTCCTGAAAGTCGCGCCGGACCTCGACACCGGGGACCATGACCGGATCGTCCGCGCAGCGATCGACGGCGGGATCGATGCGCTGATCGTGGCCAATACGACCATAGGCCGGCCGCCGCTTCAATCGCGCCATGCCAAGGAAGCCGGGGGTCTGTCCGGGCGGCCGCTCAAACCATTGGCGCTTGACCAGCTGAAGCTGTTTCGGGCTGCGACAGGCGGGCAGCTGCCGCTGATTGCCGCGGGCGGAATTGAAACGGTCGATGATGCCTGGGAGCGCATCCGCGCCGGCGCCTCTCTGATCCAGCTCTATTCGGCGATGGTCTATGAAGGACCCGGGCTGGCGCGGCGGATCGCCAACGGCCTGGCCGAGCGGCTTGGGCTTGAGGGCGTGTCCAGCATGTCCGACGTCATCGGCTAACTTCCGACGAGCACCCGGCCCTCCCGGCGCGGATCATGGCCGCCGTCGACCTGGCCCGACCGGATGATCACGGCATGAACGCCGCTGTCCTCGCCTTGGCCGGGCTTCAGCTCGATTCCCTTCGCCTTGAGCGCTGCAAGCATCGTCGGAGAGAATTTATTCACTTCGCCATTAAAGTTGCTGCCGCGTGCGACCAGGTTCGGTGCTGCCAGCGCCTCTTGCATCGGCAGGCCCCAGTCGATCGCCGCGACCAGCGACTTGGCGACATAGGCGAGGATCGCATTCCCGCCGGCGGAGCCGATCGCGCCGGCAAAGCGGCGGTCGCGATCCATGAGAATCAGCGGCGTCATTGACGATCGCGGCCGCTTACCCGGCGCAACGGCGTTGGCCTGCGGGCGCCCGACCTCGTCGGTCGGCGCGAAGGCGAAATCGGTGAGCTGGTTATTGAGGAACATGCCGTCGACCATTCGGCCGGTACCAAAAATGCTTTCGACGGTGGCGGTCATCGATACGACATTGCCGGCCCGGTCGCCAACGATGAAATGGGTGGTGCCAGCAATCTCACGGGTCCGGTCAGCTGCGGTCGCCGGGGCGCCCGCTGGCCGCCCCGCCTCGGGCGGCTGCATCACCGTGGCGCCGATCAACCTGGCTCGTTCTTCGAGATAGGGTGGCGCCAGCATGCCCGCGACCGGAACCGAGACGAAGGCCGGATCGCCGACGTAGCGATCCCGGTCGGCGTACATCAGCCGACTGGCTTCGGCGAACAGGAACCAGGCCTGGGGATCGCTTGGGCCGCGCTGGGCGATATCGGTCCGCTCAAGCATGCCGAGCAGCATCAGCAAGCCCACTCCGCTCGACGGTGGCGGTGGAACGCAGGCGATGTAGACTCGGTAGGGACCGCACAGCGCCTCGCGTTTGATCGGGCGATAGGCGGCCATGTCGGCCAAAGTCATGCTGCCACCGAGCGGCGCCTGCCGAGACTTGTGGACGATTTGCGCGGCGGTGCTGCCGGCATAGAAGGCGGAGGGGCCATGCGCCGCGAGCCTGGCGAGGAATTGCGCATAGGCCGGGTTACGCAGCCGGTCGCCTGCCTTCATCAGTCCGCCACCGGGCCGAGCGAAATAGGCCTGGACATCGGGCGTACGGTTTTGGGGGAAGCGGCCGGCGATCATCCGCTCGAGCCGGGGGCTAACGATGAATCCTTCCCGGGCCGTGCGCTCCGCGGACCCGAACAGGTCGCGCCACGCCAGTCGGCCATGTTCGCGATGCGCCTCGGCCAGCATGGCAATCACCCCTGGAACCCCCGTTGCACGGCCGGACACCACCGCTTCGCCGAATGGCAGTGGCTTGCCGTCGGAGCCCATGAACATCGTCGGGCTGGCCTGTGACGGCGCGGTTTCGCGGCCGTCGTAAACAGTTACGCCCCGGCTGGCCGAGTCGTAATAGGTCAGGAAAGCGCCTCCCGCGAGGCCGCTGCTTTGCGGTTCGACCAGCGACAGCATCGCTTCCACGGCGATCGCCGCGTCCAATGCGCTTCCTCCTTGCTGCAGAATTTCCATCCCCGCAGCGGCGGCCAGCGGATTGGCGGCGATGACGAATGGTTGCGCGGGATTCGGCCAGGATGTCTGGTCGGGAAGGGAAGCGCAGGAGCCGGCGAATGCCAGCAGGGGGAGGAGGAGCAGACGACGCCACATCATCGCCGGGGTTTAGGCGAGGCCGGCGAGCGCTGTCCATCAGCTTGGCTGGCAGGCGCGGCGCTTTACGCTAAACAGCATCGCGACCGCGCGCGTCCGACAATGGCGCGAGAAGAAGCGGCAAGGAGGGTGAACCGCGTGGCCAGGACCGAGCTCGAACATTTTCCGAACCTCGTCAGCATGTTCCTGACCCGGGCGAGGGAGCAGGGCGAAAAGCCCTTCCTTTGGGCGAAGCGCGGCGACCAATGGACCGCGATCAGCTATCTGGAAGCTGCGCGGCAGGTCACTGCGCTGGCCGATAGCCTGCGCAACATGGGGCTTAATCCCGGCGACAGGGTCATGCTGGTTAGCGAAAATCGGCCGGAATGGCTGATTGCCGATCTTGGCATCATGGCCGCAGGCTGCATTACCGTCCCCACCTACACCACCAACACGACCCGCGACCACCAGCATATTCTGGCCAATTCCGGCGCGGCCGCGGTCATCGTCTCAACCCAGAAACTCGCCAAGCCCTTGCTTCCGGCGGTGCTGTTCGCATCGGAATGCCACCATGTCATCTCGATCGACGACATCATCACCGGCCAGTCGCCCGATGTCGCTCGATTCCATCATTGGAGCGAGCTGGTGGCAAGTGGCGGCGACCGCGATTCGCTGGAACTGCGGATGGCATCGGTCAAACGCGACGATCTTGCCTGCCTGATTTACACCAGCGGTACCGGTGGCGCGCCGCGCGGGGTGATGCAGCATCATGGCATGATCCTGCACAATGTCGCCGGATGCATCGATGTCATCGCCAACGACTTTGGCTGGGACGAGGAAGTCTTTCTGTCGTTCCTGCCGGCGAGCCACGCTTATGAACATACCGGCGGGCAGCACTTCCCGATCGCGCTCGGCGCGCAGATCTACTACGCAGAAAGCCTCGAGAAACTCGCCGCCAACATCGAGGAAGTGCGGCCGACGATCATGGTTGTCGTCCCCCGCCTGTTCGAAATGCTGCGCGCCAAGATCATGAAGCAGGTCGAAAAGGAAGGCGGCCTTCCCGCCTACCTCATGGGCCGGGCACTATCGATCGAATCCAAACGCTATTCGGGCAAATCGGCGCCGTGGGACTTGCCGATGAACGGGCTCCTGTCGCTGACGCTGCGCCGCAAGGTGAAACGCAAGTTCGGCGGGCGGATGAAGGCCATGGTTTCGGGAGGGGCTCCGCTCAACCCCGAGGTCGGGCTGTTCTTCCAGGCAATGGGCTTGCCGCTGCTCCAGGGGTACGGCCAGACCGAAGCCGGGCCGGTTATCAGCTGCAATCGGCCGAGGGCCGGCATCCGCATGGAAACGGTCGGGCCGCCGCTTAAGGATACCGAGGTGCGGATCGCCGAGGACGGTGAGATCATGGTCCGGGGCGAACTGGTTATGCAGGGATATTGGCACAACCCGGACGAAAGCGGGCGAGTGCTCAAGGACGACTGGCTTGCGACTGGCGACGTCGGGCATCTCGATGCCAATGGCCGGATAGTGATCACCGACCGCAAGAAGGACCTCATCGTCAACGATAAGGGCGATAATGTCTCGCCGCAGCGGGTCGAGGGGATGCTGACGCTTCAGCCCGAAATCCTGCAGGCGATGATCTATGGTGACCGGCGGCCGCACCTCGTCGCGCTGCTGGTCCCCGATCCCGAAGAGACGAAGGCGTTCAGGGGCGATCCGGATGCCATGCACAAGGCGGTTTCAAGGGCTGTCGACCGGGTCAACGCCGAGGTCAGCATCATCGAGAAGGTGCGCCGCTTCATCATCGCCGACGAGCCGTTCACCGTCGAGAACGAGATGCTGACCCCGTCGATGAAGATCCGGCGGCATGTCATCAGCAAAGTCTACGCAGAACGGCTCGACGCGCTCTACAAGCGCTAGGGCTCAGCCCTGTCGCTTGTACGGCACGAATTCGCTGAACACGCAGGCGCCGCCCTGCATCCCGGTTTGCAGATCGACCATCCGGTGAATGTCATTGGCACATAATTGGGTGCCATACTGCCGGGTGACCAGCGTGTAGCTGCCATTGGCTAGACCTCGGCAACCGCCTTGCGGGTTCTGGACATAGACCGTCGATCCGGCATCGAACAGGATCGTATAGTCGTCGATCACCTGCATTTGCGTCGATGGATAGTTGGGAATGCAGCTCTTGGTCGGGCCTGCCGTCCTGCCGGCGAGTTTTTCCGCAAGCTCGGCGGCGGCCTGTGGACTTCTTGTTTCCCGCTCCGGGGCGGTCGTGCAGGAGGCGAGGGCGGCGACAGCCGCTGCAGTCGCCAAGGTGATTGGAAGGCGCATCGCACTTCTCCTCATGATGCCAGGGTTATACCATATTCGGCTGAACCTCAGGCTAACGATAATCGTCCTTAGCGGCGCGCAATCGCGCGAAATGTTCGGCATTGTCGGCACGCAGGAACGGGTTGGTCGCGCGCTCGATCGCGACGTTGGTCGGGACGGTCGGCTGCCCGGCGATCCTCGACTGCTCTACCGCCAGCAGCCGATCGGCGATTGCCGCATCGTCCGGAAAGGCTTGTGCCGCAAAGCGGGCATTCGAGAGCGTGTATTCATGGGCGCAATATAGTTCGGTGTCCTCGGGCAGGCCGGCGAGCCGCGACAGCGAGGCATGCATCTGCTCGGGTGTGCCTTCAAATAGCCGGCCGCAGCCCATCGCGAACAATGTGTCGCCGACGAACGCGGCTTTGTCGCCGGCAAACCAGTAGGCGATGTGCCCGATCGTATGCCCGGGCACTTCCATGACCTGGGCGCAATGCGCGCCGATCTGGACCGTATCGCCTTCGCCAAGCGGGTGGTCGAGACCGGGAACGCGTCCATTCTCGCCCGCCGGCCCCCAGATGTCGGCCCCGGTCGCGGCCTTTATCGCAAGGTTTCCGCCGGTGTGATCGGGGTGCCAATGGGTGTTGAAAATCTTGTCGATGCGCCAGCCGCGCCGACCGGCTTCCGCCATGACGGGCGCCGGATCGCCGGGATCGATTACCGCGGTCTCCCGACTGTCGGGGTCATGAACCAGCCAGAGATAATTGTCGGCAAAGGCCGGAACGGCGACGATCTGCAGTGATGAATGCATCACCAGCTTCCCGTGTTGGGCATCGATGCCCAGGGCTCTGCCGGCTCGCGCCGCCCTTTTTGCAACAGCTCGATGGAAATGCCGTCAGGCGTCTTCACGAACGCCATATGCCCGTCGCGGGGCGGGCGGTTGATAGTCACGCCATGGTCAGCGAGGTGCTGGCAGGTCGCGTAAATATCGTCGACCTGGAAGGCGAGGTGGCCGAAGTTGCGACCGGCGTCATAGCCGCTGGTGTTTGCCCAATTATGGGTCAGCTCAATCTCTGCCTCTTCGCCGGGGATACCGAGGAAGATGAGGGTGAACTTGCCTTCCGGTACCTCGTTGCGCCGCCGTTCCTCAAGGCCGAGCAGCTTGAAGAAGGCGATCGTCGCATCCGGATCGGCTACACGAAGCATGGTGTGAAGGAATTTCATGGGCGGGGTCTTGCAGTCATAACCTGCGACGTCGGCCCGGACGTCGCCAATTTCAACCCTTATTCGGGCTTTCCGCCTTCACCGTCCCCGTCCGGTCGGATCGCCACTGCGTTGGTGACCGTCAGCGGCGCGGCCGTCATCGCCAGCGCGGCGCGCGCGGCCTTGCCCGACGCGCCGTTGGGGTCTGCGGTCATGGTCTTTTGCCAATAGTCGCGTGCCGCGGCTTCCTCGCCTGCTGCCTGGGCGACGTGACCCGCCTCGAACAGGATTTCCGGCGAATCCGGTGCCATTGCCAGCGCGCGGTTGATCGCGGCCTTGGCGGTCGGGATATCGTCTTCGCGGATCGCCAAGGCCGCCGAGAAAAACCATAGATAGGGATCTTCGGCGATGGTCTTGGCAGCTTCGCTGACCTTCGAGCGGGCGGTTTTGAGATCGTTTTGCGATTCAGCGGCGCGGGCGCGGTCGAGCAGCGCAAGGCCGTGTTGTTCTGCGCGCAGGCCGCCGCCGGCCAATGCCTTGTCGAGCGCAAGCGCGGCCTTGCCAGCCTGGCCGGCCGCGATCCACATATTGCCGGCCGCGGCAAGCGCCCGGTCGCGCGCAGGGTCTCCGGCCGGGCTTAGCTCGGCGGCGCTTTCGAACGCCTGCGCCGCCTTGGCGAACTCGCCGGACTTGCTTGCGACGATCGCCCGGCAAGCCTGCGCTTCGGCCGTCAGGACCGTCGGGCAGGCGCTCGCGGGCAGGCTGGCAGAAAGGGCGGCGGCAAGGACAAGGATCATGCAATCTGCTCCACGAGGCCGTGCAAGTCGCTCAGGATCGCGTGGATTTCATGCGGCTCGCTCAGGCGGTGTCCGCCGTTCTTGATGATTCTAAGCTGGACATCGGATGAACGCAGGTCGGCGAGCAGCTTCAGCGGGACCCCCATCGGCACGTCCTGGTCCTGGTCGCCATGGACGAGCCGGACCGGGACGGTGATGTCGATGGCCGAATGCAGAAGGCGGTGCGCCGCGCCCGATTTCCAGAAGCCCAGCCAGGTGACCGACGGCTCTGGGCCATAGTCGTTGGCGCGCTCCAGCTTGCCGTCGCGGGCCATCAGGTCCTTGTCGTCCTGCGTAAATCCCCAGTCGGTAAAATCCGGCGCGGCGGCGATCCCCAGGAACCCGGTCACCCGGTCCTTGCGCTGGAGCGCAACATGCAAGCCAAGCCAGCCGCCCATCGACGATCCGACGACCACCAGAGGGCCCTCGGTCAACTGATCGATCGCCGAGAGAATCTCAGCCAGCCACCGGTCGAGCGTGCCCTGCGCGAAATCGCCGCCGCTCGATCCCGTGCCGGAATAATCGATCCTCAGGCAGCCTATGCCGCGAGTCGCGCAGAAGCTGTCGACCGCTTCCGCCTTGATCCCTTCCATGTCCGAGGCATAGCCCGGCAGGAAGACGACGGTTGCCCGGCCCTCCTTCGGGCCACGCAGGCGATAGGCGATGCGGCGGCCGTCGCCCGGATCGAAATAGGCGAGGTCGGGCGAGGGGAGGTCGGGAAGTTCCATTGCCGCGCATTAGCGAGACGCTGCCTCGAAGAACAAGGAAAAGCGGCCGGGCCTAGTCCTGCGATGGCGAGATGAAGATCTGCTCGATCGTCAGCCCGAACAGTTCGGCGATCCGAAACGCAAGCGGAAGCGAGGGGTCATATTTACCTGTTTCGATGGCATTGATGCTCTGTCGCGACACCTGCAGCCGCTCGGCGAGAACCTGCTGGCTCCAGCCGCGCTCGGCGCGGAGTATCTTCAGCCGGTTCTTCACAGACATTGGCCCCAGGTGCCGTAACGAATGCGATTTGCCGCGGCGCCGATCCCGAGACCGAAGAACCAGCTTACTGGCCACCAATAGGCGTCGATCCTGGCGACCAGGTCGAAGCTGCTGAGGAAGCCGTGAATGGCGGCAATTGACAGGGCGAAAGCGGTCGCGATGAGCGATTGGCGGACCATCAGCATGCGCATGAATTCGTCTTCAAGCTCGACGATGAACCGGCCGATTGCCCAGAAAGTGGCGGCGATGCAAAGACCCGGGACCAGCGCTGCCGCGACCGCCCCGGCGGGCGAAAGCTGTCCGGCATGATGGAGCCGCCCGCCGATGACCACCGCGACCATGTAGACCGTCACGACCGCCAGGATCCGCCACAGGTAACGGCGCTGCGCAAGCTTGTTAGGGCTCATCGCGCGGTCCCGCCCGACATCCGGCAACACGTCCCGCCCAGCAGGACCACCGAAGCGCCGCTAAGTCCCAGCAAAAGGGCGAACGCGGCATCGTCATCCATCGCGCTCCATCTGGCGAAGAAAGCGGCGGCGATGATCAAAATCGCCCAGAGCAAGGCCTTAACTTGAACAGACATGGTCATCTCCCATCCCAAATCGTCAAGCAAGCTTTACACTTCTGGTGTTGGTTGTCAAGTTACCTTTACTCACTGTAAAGCGAGCTTGTACCGGGCGCTACTTGAAGAGGGGCATGAGGCGCTCTACGGGCAAACCATGTCCGAGATGTTCCGAATTTCGCTTCCCGATGGCTCCGTGCGCGAGATGCCGCACGGATCGACGCCTGCAGACGTCGCCGCAGCGATCGGTCCGGGTCTTGCCAAGGCCGCGCTTGCCGCCCGGGTCGACGGGGAGCTTCGCGATCTCAACCGCCCGTTCGAGCGCGACAGCAAGCTCGCCCTCGTCACGGCGCGCGACGAAAAGGATGCGCTGGAACTGTTCCGCCACGACTTCGCCCATGTGCTGGCCGAAGCGGTGCAAAACCTGTTCCCGGGCACCCAGATCACCTTCGGTCCGGCAACCGAGGACGGTTTCTATTATGATTTCGCGCCGCCTCCCGGCCGGGGCATGTTCACCGACGAGGACCTGCCTGCGATCGAGGAGGAGATGCGTCGGATCATCGCCGCCGACAAGCCGCTCATCCGCGAAGTATGGAGCCGCGAACAGGTCCGCACCTTTTTCGAAAAAGGTGGAGAGACGTTCAAGGCCGAATGGGTGATGGAGCTTCCCGAGGGCGAGCCGATAACCATGTACAAGACCGGCCGTGGCGAAGCGGACTGGATGGACCTGTGCCGCGGCCCGCACCTCGCCTCGACCGGTAAGCTCGACCCGCAGGCATTCAAGCTGACCCGTGTATCGGGCGCCTATTGGCGCGGCGACCAGAACAATCCCATGTTGTCGCGGATCTACGGCACGGCCTGGCTCAACAAGAAGCAGCTTGCCGAACATCTCGTCCGGCTGGAGGAAGCGGCCAAACGCGACCACCGCCGCATCGGCCAGGAAATGGACCTGTTCCACCTTCAGGCTGAAGCGCATGGGAGCGTGTTCTGGCATCCCAAGGGCTTCCTCATCTGGCGGCAGCTCGAATCCTATATGCGCCGCCGGCTCGACGCGGCCGGCTATACCGAGGTGAAAACGCCCCAGCTGATGGACGCCCGCCAATGGGAGAAGAGCGGCCACTGGGGCAAATATCGGGAGAATATGTTCGCCGTCCCGGACGAAATTCCTTCGACCGAGGACGATGCGCCAGTGCTGTCGGGCGACGCCGAGCTGATGGCGTTGAAGCCGATGAACTGCCCGGCCCATGTCCTCATCTTCAAACAGGGCATCACGAGTTACCGCGAGCTTCCGATCCGCATGGCCGAATTCGGCTGTTGCCACCGCAACGAGCCGCATGGCGCGCTGCACGGCATCATGCGCGTGCGCCAATTCACCCAGGACGACGCCCATATCTTCTGCCGGGAAGATCAGATCGTCGAAGAAGTGCAGGCTTTTTGCGACCTGCTCGACAGCGTCTACAAGGACCTGGGATTCGACCATTACGCAATCAAGCTGGCGCTTCGCCCCGACAAGCGGTTCGGTACCGACGAGATGTGGGACAAGGCCGAATGCGAGCTGCGCGACGCGGTCATCGCCTCGGGCCGGGCAACCGACGCTTATGGCTGGGAGGAGTTGCCGGGCGAGGGCGCTTTCTATGCCCCCAAGCTGGAGTTCCACCTGACCGATGCGATCGGCCGCACCTGGCAGGTAGGGACAATCCAGTCCGACCGGGTTCTCCCCGACCGGCTCGACGCGACTTATGTCGGCGAGGATGGCGAACGGCACCGTCCGGTGATGTTGCACCGTGCGATCCTCGGCACCTTCGAGCGGTTCATCGGCATCCTGATCGAGCATCACGCTGGCAAGTTTCCGCTCTGGCTGTCGCCGGTACAGCTGGTGGTCGCGACGATCGTTAGCGACGCCGACGAATATGCACGCCAGCTGGTCGTCCGGTTGCAGGCCGCAGGGCTGCGCGCCGAGGCCGACCTGCGAAACGAGAAGATCAACTACAAGGTCCGTGAGCATAGCCTCGCCAAGGTCCCGCTGCTGCTGGTAGTCGGCAAGCGCGAGGCCGAGCAAGGAACGGTGGCTGTGCGCCGGCTCGGAAGCGACGAGCACCAGAAGGTGATGGGCCTCGAGGATGTGGTCGCTATGGCCGCGGCGGAAGCCGTACCGCCCGATCTTCGGGCCACGAGCGGCTAAAGGCAGCATATTGTGGGCGGTCGGCAGCGGCGGAGTGACGCCAAGTCGCCACAATATGGGCCGAAAATCGCCCGGACTATCACGCCTCCCCTTTCCTTTGCGGCCCCAAGCGCCTAATTCGCGCGCAGGACATTGATTTAAGGAGATTGCGTTATACCACCGCCCAACCAGCGCCGCTCGATGGCGCCACCAGCCTTTACCGGCCCTCGCTACAATCAGTTCATCCAGTCGCCGAAGGTGCGGGTGATCGATGAAAATGGCGAAAATCTGGGCGTCATGTTTACGCGCGAAGCCTTCGAACAGGCGCAGGGGGTCGGCCTCGACCTGGTCGAGATCAGCCCGGGCGCCGATCCGCCCGTTGCCAAGTTTCTCGACATCGGCCGTTTCAAATATGAAGCGCAGAAAAAGGCCAACGAGCAGCGCAAGCGGCAAAAGACGCAGGAGATCAAAGAGATCAAGATGCGTCCCAACATCGATGACCATGATTATCAGACCAAGATGAAAAAGGTCTTCGAGTTCCTCGAAGAGGGCGACAAGGTGAAGCTCACCCTGCGTTTCCGGGGCCGCGAAATGGCTCATAATCAGCTTGGCATGGCCGTCCTGCAGCGGGTCGCCGAAGACACGGCCGAAGTGGCCAAGGTCGAACAGCACCCGCGCATGGAAGGACGCCAGATGCTGATGGTGATCGCTCCCAAATAATCGCGAACCTTATTGGTTCGAAAAGGCGTGGCTTGCCCCTACGGCAGCCGCGCCTTTTTTCTGTTGCGCTGCGGCATGTGACATTTCTGTCGCAAGGGATGATTTCTCGACATTGCTGATCGTGCGTTCGCTTTGCACGGACGCCGCGCTGCATTAATCCTAGCAACAAATATTAAGTAACAGGGGAGGATGAATCATGCGCAAGTCCACGTGGCTGCTGTCCAGCGGGATAATCGCCCTTTCGGCGCCGGCATTCGCGCAGGAGCCACCCCCCGAGGCGGTCCCCGCCGCGCAAAGCGCTGAATCGCCGACCGAGGCCGCGGCTGTCGACGAAGATGTGATCGTCGTCACTGCGCAGGGCCGTCGCCAGATCCTGCAGGACGTTCCGATCGCGGTTACCGCCGTCGGGTCCGAGGCAATGCAGAACAGCGGTGCAAGCGATATCCGCCAGCTCAACCAGCTGGCCCCGTCGCTGCTCGTCTCCTCGTCGAGCACCGAAGCCAATGGCTCGGCCCGTATTCGCGGCATCGGTACCGTCGGCGACAATCCGGGCCTCGAAAGCTCGGTCGCAGTGTTCATCGATGGAGTCTATCGTTCGCGGTCCGGCATCGGCCTTAGTGAACTGGGCGAGATCGACCGCGTCGAGGTTCTGCGCGGCCCGCAGGGCACGCTGTTCGGCCGCAATGCCTCGGCCGGCCTGCTTCACATCTTCTCGAAAGAACCGTCGTTCCGCTTTGGCGGTTATGGCGAAGCGACCATCGGCAATTATGATTTCCGCCGCATTGCCGGGGGGATCACCGGCCCGCTCAGCGAAGAAATCGCCTTCCGCCTGGAAGGCGTGATGGTCAAGCGCGACGGTTTTTACGACGACATCAACAACGATACCGACGTCAACGACCGCAACCGCTGGTTTACCCGCGGCCAGCTGCTGTTCGAACCGAACGACCAGCTGACGGTTCGTCTGATCGGCGACTATACGTGGCGCAAGGAAAAGTGCTGCGGCGCGATCTATGTTAACAACGACATCAACGACAATATCGGCAACCTCAACGAGCCGGCATCGCCGCTGATCGAGCCGGGATCAGTTCCGCCGCGCATCAACGATGAAGGCAATAACATCATCAACGTCCTGACCGACCTCGGCCAGGACCCGCGTGCGTTCGACCAGGGCTGGAAGCGCGACATCTGGGTCACGCCCGGCCGCAGCTACAAGGGCAAGACCACCGACGGCGGCCTGTCTCTGCAGCTCGATTATGATTTTGGCGGCGCCAAGCTGACCTCGATCACCGGCTATCGCGGCTACAAGTCGGAACAGCATGGCGATTTCGACTTCAGCACCGTCGATATCCTCTACCGCAAGGCCGAAGACCCCAATTATCGCAAGTTCCAGACCTTCAGCCAGGAACTGCGACTGCAGGGCTCGGCTTTCGCCGACAAGCTCGACTGGCTGGTCGGCGGCTATTACGCCAACGAAGACCTGACATTGGCGGACTCGCTCCGCTTCGGTGAGGATTATGGTCAGTTCGCGACTTGCCGCCTGATCACCGGAAGCCCGTTGGTCGGCGTCTACAGCCCGACATCGCCTAGCTGCATTAACCCGATCGCCCGGCCGGGCGTCTCGGCGGCGTTCGGTGCTGCGGGACCGACCATCCTTGCCGCGATCGATCGTCTCGGGGCGATGAGCGATGCCGGTTCAACCGGAGACATTTACAAGCAGAATAGCCGCAACTTCGCGCTGTTCACGCACAATATCTTCCACGTCACCGACAAGTTCGATGTCACCGTCGGGCTTCGCTACACCAACGAGCGCAAGAAACTCGAGGCGGAATTCAACAACGACAACCTCGCTTGCGTCCAGAACCAGCAGGCGCTTGGTAGCTTCCTCGCTGTCCCGTCGCTTGCACCCACGGCCGGCGCGATCATCGCGCTGTCCTGCCAGGGCAACAGCACCGCCGAACTTGACGGGGTGACGATCAAGGACCGCCGCAAGGAAGATGAATTCACCGGCACCGCGGTCCTGTCGTACAAGCCGGTCGACGATATCCTGCTCTACGCCAGCTATTCGCGCGGCTATAAGGCGGGCGGTTTCAACCTCGATCGTTCCGCGCTCAAGAGCCCGATTCCCTCCTTCGCGAGTCTCGGAGGCGCCCAGGCGCTGGTCAGCGGCCTGCAGTTCGACCCGGAAATCGTCGATGCCTACGAACTGGGCATGAAATATACGGGGCGCGGCGTGACGTTCAACGTCTCGCTGTTCCGCCAGCACTTCCAGAACTTCCAGCTCAACACGTTCGACGGCACGGTCTTCATCGTCCAGAACATCAACGGCTGTAAGTCCGATCTCGGCGGGGATGATGAAGATCAGTCGAAGTTTACGGCCGCCCCCAACTACAACCCGCTGGCATCGGCGACCGGCGCCTGTGACAAGGACGATGTCACCTATGGTGTCCGTACCCAGGGTGTCGAGCTTGAGGCGTCGGTTCGCCCGATGCGCGACTTGCGCATCAACGGCGGCTTGACGGTTTCGTCGACCAAATACCGTGGCGACCTCGTCGGTCGTGACGATGGCTCGCCGCTGAACCAGGCACTTCGCCGCTTGCCCGGACGCCAGCTGTCCAATGCGCCGAAGTTCGTTGCGACGGGCTCGCTGGCCTGGACGCCGCGGATTGGTGGAAGCGGCCTGTCGGGCCTTTTCTACATCGATGCCCGCCATACCGGGAAGTTCAACACCGGTTCCGACCTCTTCCCGCAGAAGACCCAGGAAGCTTTCACCCTGGTCAATGCGCGCGTCGGCGTGCGCGGGCCCGAGGATCGCTGGGCAGTCGAACTATGGGCACAGAATCTGTTCGACAAAAATTACCAGCAGGTCGCTTTCAACTCGCCGTTCCAGGAAGGCGCGACGACAGCGGCATTCCAGGATCCGGCCTATCCGGGCGGCAGGCAGATTTTCTCGACCTTCCTGGCCGAGCCGCGAACCTTTGGCATGACGGTCAAGGCACGTTTCGATGCACCGCGTCCAGTTGTCGCGGAGCCGGCCCCGCCGCCACCGCCGCCACCGCCGCCGCCGATGCAGACCTGCTCGGACGGAACGATGGTCGCGGCCGACGCAGTGTGCCCGCCGCCACCGCCTCCGCCTCCGCCGCCTCCGCCGCCGCCCGAACCCGAGCGCGGCTGATCGGGACCTGACAAAAGGGCCTCGCCGGTGCCGGCGGGGCCCATTTTCTATGTCGCGCTGAGATCGGCGAGGATGGCCTTGCGAAGCTCTGCCACTTCTTCACCGCTCAATTTCCGTCCAGCGGCGCCGGTCAGATAGAAGACGTCGACGGCCCGCTCGCCATAGGTGGCGATGTGCGCGGAATGGAGCTCATGCCCGGCGGTATGAAGAATCCAGGCCAAGCGCGCGAGCAGGCCCGGCCGGTCGCGGGCATTGACCTCGACGACCGTGGTCCGGGTCGAAGCCTTGTCGGAAACGAGCACCCGGGGGGCGACGCGGAAGGCCTGTTCGCGCTGCGGAACCTTCGCCAGGCTCGGCAAGGCCGGATGCTGGTCTGAACGCAGCGCCCGGTCGAGCGCGGTCACCAGCCGCTTGCGCAGCCGGGGATCGTCATAGGCACGGCCCTGTCCGTCGGTAACCAGCAAATTGTCGAGCGCCATCCCGTCGCGCGTGGTGTGAATTCGCGCATCGACGATCGACGCGCCCGCCCCGCTGAGCGCGGCTGCAATGCGAAAGAACAGACCAGGTCGGTCGGGCGAGAATACCGACACCCGAGTCATGCCGGTAGCTGCGTCGGGCGCAACTTCCAGCGAAGGAACTGGGTCGCCGATTCGCGCTTCGGCCGCGGCTACTTGCAAGGCATTGGCCAATTGCCATTCGGGCGGTTCCGCTAGCCAATAGCTGTCGGGAAGGCGGCGGCCGTGCGCCCGGACCGCAGCGGGAGGCCAGTGAAGCTGCGCCGAAAGCTGTTCCTGCCGACCGGCCACCTGCTCGGTGCGCCCGCGCTGCTTGTGACCAAGCCGCAGCCGTTCCTCGGCTGCGTCGAACAGGGAACGCAGCAGCTGTCGTTTCCAGTCGTTCCAGGTGGTCGGGCCGACGGCACGGATATCGACTACGGTCAGTATGAGCAGCAGGCGAAGCCGTTCGGGGCTTTGCACCACCCTGACGAAATCCTCGACGGTCTTGGGATCGGCGATGTCGCGGCGGAAAGCAGTGTTGCTCAGCAGCAGATGATGGCGAACCAGCCAGGCGACGGTTTCCGTTTCTCCCTCGTCCAGGCCAAAGCGCGGGCAAAGCTCCAGCGCGACCTCGGCCCCCAATTGGCTATGGTCGCCCCCGCGCCCCTTGGCGATGTCGTGGAGCAGCACCGCTACATACAGGACCCGCCGCGACGCGATCTGGGCGAACAGGGCGGTCGACAGTGGGTGATCTTCGGCCAACTCGCCGCGCTCGATCCGCGACAAAAGGCCGATCGCCCGGATGGAATGTTCGTCGACCGTATAATGGTGGTACATGTCGAACTGCATTTGCGCGACGACCCGGCCGAAGTCGGGCACGAACCTGCCAAACACACCAGCCTCGTTCATCCAGCGGAGCACCAAGTCGGGATTGTCTGGAGCGGTCAGTACCTCAAGGAACAGCGCATTGGCCTTGGGATCGTCACGGACCTGGTCGACCAGCCGGGCATCGCGGCTGGCCGCTCGCATCGCCGTCGGATGAATCTCCAGCCCGTCGCGCGCGGCCAATGCGAAGAGTTCGATCAGCCGCACCGGCTTTTCCGCGAACCAGCGGTCGTGGGGAATTGACAGGCGCCCCCGGTCGAGCATGAACCCGCGCAAGTGGCGCGGCCGCCTGCGGATCGTAGGCAGCGCGAAGCGGCGCCCCTTCGACGCCAGCTGTTCATCCAGCTGGGCAAGGAACAGGCCGGTCAGGTCGCCGACGGTTTTGGCGTTGAGGAAATAGAAATGCATGAACCGCTCAACCGCGGATTTGCCTGGGCGGTCGGCATAGCGCATGTCGCCGGCGATCTGGCGCTGCATGTCGAAGCCGAGCCGTTCCTCGGCCCGTCCGGCGATCAGATGAAGGTGGCATCGCACCGACCAGAGGAAACGCTCGGCGCGTTCGAAGCGGCGGAACTCGGCTGCGGTGAATAGGCCCTTAGCGACCAGCTCGGACGGCCGTTCGACGCCGAACACATACTGACCGATCCAGTAGAGCGTATGCAGGTCGCGAAGCCCGCCCTTGCCGTCCTTGACGTTGGGCTCGACGACGTAGCGGCTATCGCCCATCCGCTCATGACGGGCATCGCGCTCGGCAAGCTTGGCAGCGACGAAATCGCGTTCGGTCGATTTGATGATCTGTTCGCGGAACCGCCGCCGGGCGTCCAGAAACAGCGCTTCCTCCCCCCAGATCCAGCGCCCTTCGAGAAGGGCGGTCCGGACGGTCATGTCTTCCTTCCCGGCCGCAAGCATCTGGTCCGGCGAGCGGGCGGAATGGCCAACGGTCAGCTGCAGGTCCCACAAGATGTAAAGCAACGCCTTGATCCGAGTCACCGTTTCCGGCGCGTCGGGCTCGGCAGTGAGGAACATCAGGTCGAGGTCGCTGTAAGGGGCCATCTCGCCCCGGCCCGTGCCGCCGAGGCCGACGACCGCTATCGGCAATCGGCCGGGCACCGGATGGAGGCGCTGCTCGACGAAGTCGAAGACGAGCCGAACCAGCTGGTCGGTCAGGAAGGCAAAGGATGCCGCGATGACTCGGCCGCGCCCGGGCTCTTCGGCAAAGCGACGGGCGATCTCCTTGCGCCCCGCCACCAAGGCATCGCGCAGCAGGCTGGTCGCGGCGGCGGCCAAATTCGCATCGGGCAAGGCGGCAAGACTGGCGGCGATCTGTCGACGGTCGATGATCTGGCGCCGATCGACGATCAATTCGTAGCGCGGTGGCCGCTGCATCAGCCGTCCGCCGCAAGCCGCTTCAGCGCATAAAGCGCCTCAAGCGCATCGCGCGGGCTCATCGAGTCGGGATCGAGCGTTGCCAGCGCCTCAGCCAGCGGGTCGGAGGCCACGGTCTCAACCTTTTGACTGGCGAACAGCGGCAGATCATCGAGACCGGCGGCGATCCCTCCGGTGGCGTCGCGTCCGGCTTCGAGCTTGGCAAGCACCGACCGGGCGCGGGCAAGGACAATTGGCGGAAGGCCTGCAAGCTTGGCGACGGCGATCCCATAGCTTCGATCGGCTGGCCCGTCGCCGACCTCGTGCAGCAGCACGAGGTCGCCTTTCCACTCGCGCGCCCGGACATGGTGCAGCGACAGCGAATCGAGCCGGTCGGCAAGGCGGGTCAGCTCGTGATAATGGGTGGCGAACAGCGTCCGTGAACGAACCTGGTCGTGCATCGCTTCGACGACAGCCCAGGCAATCGCAAGCCCGTCGTAGGTGGACGTGCCGCGACCGATTTCGTCGAGGATGACGAGGCTGTTGGGGGTGGCCTGGGCGAGGATTGCGGCGGTCTCGACCATCTCCACCATGAAGGTCGAGCGGCCGCGAGCCAGATTGTCTGCCGCGCCGACCCGGGAGAACAGCCGGTCGACGATTCCGATGCGCGCGCGCGTCGCGGGGACGTAGCAACCAGCCTGGGCAAGTAGCGCCGCGATGGCCACTTGGCGAAGAAAGGTCGACTTCCCGCCCATGTTGGGGCCCGTGATCAACCACAGGCGATCGGCAGGGCCGAGATTACAACCATTGGCGATGAACCGCTCACCGTCAGCCGCGAGCGCTTCCTCGACGACCGGATGGCGCCCGCCCTCGAGTTCGAGGCAAGGCTGGTCCGCCAGGCGCGGCAGGCACCAGCCGCCTTCCGCAGCGCGCTCGGCATTGCCGGCCGCGACGTCGATGCGCGCGATTGCGTCGGCGGTGGCGGCGATTGCCGTGGCCGAGGCGACGGCGGCGGCGCTCAGGACTTCGAAATGCGCGGCTTCGGCGGCCAGCGCATGGGCGCCCGCCTCGACCACCCGGCTCGCCTCGGCATGGAGGTCCGGACTGTTGAAGCGCACGACCCCGGCCAGGGTCTGGCGGTGGGTAAACCCGCTGTCTTCAGCCATCAGTCGATCGGCATGCCTCGCGCTGACCTCGATATGATAGCCCAGCACGGCATTGTGCCGGATCTTGAGGGTCGCAATGCCGGTTGCTTCCCGATAGCGGGATTCCAGCCCAGCGATCGCCCGGCGCCCGTCGCTGCTGGCGTTGCGCAGCGCATCGAGCGCGTCGTCATATCCCTCGGCGATGTAGCCGCCCTTGGACGCATCCAGCGGCGGTGCGGCAACGATGGCCAAGGCCAGCCGGTCGACCAGTGCTGCATGGCCGCCGAGCTGTGGGAGGAGCCGGGCGAGGAGCGCCGGACGGTCGGGCTCGGCTTCGAGATCCTGTTTGAGTGTCGCCGCCGCCCGGAGTCCATCGCGCAGCAAGCCGAGATCGCGCGGCGATCCGCGGCCCGCGACCAGTCGGCCGAGTGCGCGGCCGATATCGGGTAGTGCCTTCAGCGCATTGCGCAGGCGGGCGCGGCGGATCGGCTCCTCGCGGAGCCATTGCACCAATGCCAGGCGCGCCTCGATCGCCGCAATGTCTGTCAGCGGGGCGGAAAGGTCCTCCGCAAGCAGCCGACGGCCCGGCGCAGTCACGCAGCGGTCGATGCAGGCCAGCAGGCTGCCGCGATGCTCGCCGCCCTGAGCCCGGCAAATCTCCAGGCTGTCGCGGGTCGCGGCGTCGATCGCCATATGGCCGCCCCGGGCCACCCGGCGCGGCGCTGCGAGGAACGCCATCGCGTCCTTCTGGGTCGCGTCGAGATAAGCGAACAGTCCGCCCGCAGCCGCCAACTCGGCACGACCCGGCGATCCGAACCCGTCAAGTGTCGCGACCCCGAACCGCGCCTTTAGCGCCCGCTCGCCGGCCAGACTGTCAAATCCGCCCTTGCCCTCCGAAAGAGTGATTCCCGGAACCTCGCCAGCACCGATCGTCTCGGCTGGCCCCAGGCGTGCCAGTTCGGCTTCCAAGTCACCTGCCTCGCAGGCAACCAGCTCGAACCGTCCGGTCGAGATGTCGGCCGCAGCAACCGCCCATTCTTCTCCGGCGCAAGCCACCGCCGCAAGCCAGTTACTGCTACCCGATTCCAGCAGCGCTTCCTCGGTCAGCGTGCCGGGTGTCACCAGCCGGATGATGGCGCGTTCTACGAGCGCCTTTGAACCGCGCGCCTTGCGCGCTTCGGCGGGACTTTCGACCTGCTCCGCAATGGCGACGCGGTGGCCGGCGCGAATCAGCCGGGCAAGATAGGTCTCGGCGGCATGAACGGGCACGCCGCACATCGGCACTGGCTCTCCGCCGTCCTCACCGCGCGTAGTCAGGGCGATGTCGAGGGTCGCGGCGGCGGCCCTTGCATCGTCGAAGAAGAGTTCGAAGAAGTCGCCCATCCGATAGAATAGCAGCGCTTCGCCTGCCTCGGCCTTGAGGCGGTGATATTGCGCCATCATTGGCGTTTGCTTGGGTGCGGATCGGTCGGCTCTGGCCATCGTAAAAAACCGTAGCGGCAAAGAGTGGTTCAAGCGAGGGTGACTCTTTGTCGGAAAGGTCGCTAAAGCGCTCCGCGACAGGAGAGAGAATGAGCGAGAGCAACGTCAAGTTCACGCGCGACGAAGCGCTTGATTTTCACGCGCGCGGCCGGCCAGGCAAGATTGAAATCGTGGCGACCAAGCCCATGGCGACCCAGCGCGACCTGTCGCTGGCCTATTCGCCGGGCGTCGCCGTGCCGGTCGAAGCTATCGCCGCGGACCCGGCCAAGGCCTATGACCTCACCGCCAAGGGTAATCTTGTCGCGGTCATTTCCAACGGCACCGCCATTCTCGGCCTCGGCAACCTCGGCGCACTGGCGTCGAAACCGGTCATGGAAGGCAAGGCGGTGCTGTTCAAGCGCTTCGCCGATGTCGATTCGATCGACCTAGAGCTCGATACGACCGATGCCCAGCGCTTCATCGAAGCGGTGGAAGTGCTCGGCCCAAGCTTCGGCGGCATCAATCTTGAAGACATCGCCGCGCCCGACTGTTTCATCATCGAAGCCGCGCTCAAGGAGCGCATGAACATCCCGGTGTTTCACGACGATCAGCATGGCACTGCGATCATCACCGCCGCTGGCCTCATCAACGCTTGTCACCTGACCGGCCGCGACTTCGGCGACATCAAGGTGGTGGTCAACGGGGCGGGCGCCGCGGCAATCGCCTGCACCGAGTTGATCAAGGCGATGGGCGTCCGCCACGACAATGTCATCATGTGCGATCGCTCGGGTCCGCTTTACCCCGGCCGCGAAAAAATGGACCAGTTCAAGTCCGCCCATGCGGTCCCGACCGATGCGCGCAGCCTGGCTGAAGCGCTGGTAGGGGCGGATGTGTTCCTCGGCCTCAGCGCCGCACGCGCCGTGTCGGGGGAAATGGTCAAGGCGATGGCCGCGCAGCCGATCATTTTCGCAATGGCCAATCCGGACCCCGAAATCACGCCGCCTGAGGCCAAGGCGGCGCGGCCCGATGCGATCGTCGCCACCGGCCGCTCGGACTATCCCAACCAGGTCAACAATGTCCTTGGCTTTCCCTTCATCTTCCGCGGCGCGCTCGATGTGCGCGCGACCGAGATCAACGAGGATATGAAGATCGCTGCAGCGCAGGCGCTGGCCAAATTGGCCCGCGAGGCGGTGCCGGAGGAAGTAGCCGCTGCCTATGGCGGAGTGAGCCACCATTTCGGACCCGATTATATCATCCCGGCTCCATTCGATCCCCGGCTGATCGAAATTGTGCCGGCGGCAGTCGCCAAGGCGGCGATGGCCAGCGGTGTCGCGCAAAAGCCGATCGCCGACATGGACCGCTATCGACAGACATTGCGGTCCCGACTCAATCCAACAGCGTCGGTGCTGAGCCTTGCTTATGATGCGGCCCGGGCCAACCCGAAGAGAGTGTTGTTCGCTGAAGGCGAGGAAGAAAATGTCCTGCGCGCCGCGATTGCCTTTCGCGAAGGCGGTTATGGCACGCCGGTGCTGGTCGGGCGCGACGACGTCCACGACCGGCTCAAGGCGCTCGGGGTCGACGACCCGACGAGCTATGAGGTGCTCAACAGCCGCAACTCACCGCTGGTCGGGCGGGCCGTCGACTACATCTATGCGAAGCACCAGCGCAACGGCATGCTGCGCCGCGCGGTCGAGCGAATGGTCAACCAGGATCGCAATACTTTCGCCGCCGCGATGCTGGCGATGGGCGAGGCCGATGCGATGATCACCGGGACCACCCGGCCGTTCAGCCAATCCCTGCAGCAGGTGCGCTGGGTCATCGACGAACATGCTGGACCAACGCCTTTCGGGATTCATGTGGTGGCCGCCCGCGGCCGCACCGTGCTGATTGCCGACACTGCGGTTACCGAACGGCCTACAGCCGAGCAGCTTGCGGCAGTCGCCATTCGCTCGGCCGCCTTCGCACGGCGGATGGGACAAGAGCCGCGCGTCGCCTTCGTCAGCTACACCACCTTTGGCAATCCTCCGGGCCGCCACATCGAAGAGTTGCGCGAAGCGGTCCGCCAGCTTGATTCGCTTCAAACCGACTTCGAATATGAAGGGGAGATGGGGCCGGATGTCGCCCTTAATCACGAGATGCAGGCGCGTTTTTATCCATTCTCGCGCCTGACGGGGCCCGCCAATATCCTCATCATGCCGGGTCTCCAGTCGGCGAACATCAGCGCCAAGCTGATCAAGGCGCTGGGCGGCGAGATCGCGCTTGGACCCTATCTCATGGGGATGAGCCTGCCGGTGCAGATCGCGCCGATGACCGCGACGGCGTCCGATCTCGTTACGCTTGCTGTGCTGGCGTCGGGCGGCGCCGATGCGATCCGTAAGGCGCCGGAGCGGCGCGCGTAGCTTTCAAGGCGACGACGGACTATGGTCGAACTGTCCCGCAGGGGGAGACTCGACCATGCACATCACCAGGCGGCACCTCGTTGCTGGCGCCGCGGCAGTAGCAGGCGTATCCGCGGTAAAGGCCCAGTCGCTCAAGGTAACGTCGGCCCAAGACCTGGGGCCATTCTATCCGATTGTCAGGCCCGCCGACCATGACGCAGACCTTACCCGGCTGAAGGGGAGCCGCGAAGTCGCGATCGGCCAACCGATCCAAGTCATCGGCCGAATTGTCGATGTAGGCGGCCAGCCAATTTCCGGGGCCACGGTCGACTTGTGGCAGGCCAATGCCGTCGGTCGTTACGACCATCCGGGCGACCGGGCCAACCCCGCCGCGCTCGACGCGCACTTCCAGGGCTTCGCGCGACTCTCCAGCGACCAGGACGGCGAATTCAGGTTCCGCTCGATCAAGCCTGCCGCCTATGACACCCCGATCGGGACGCGTACGCCCCATATCCATTTCGCCATCGACGGGCTGACCGAGCGGCTCGTTACGCAGATGTATTTTCCAGGCGAAGCGCTTAACTCCAGCGATCCGATCCTAAATCGGGCCGAACATCGCGCCGGCCTGATTGCCGAGGCAATCGACCGGCTGTCGGCGGACCCGCAGGCGCTGGCCTTCCGCTGGACCATCGTGCTGGTCAGCGGCTGATCTAGATACGGTCGACCTGGCTCACGCCCTCGGCGGCGCGCAGCGCAGCGATGAGGCTGTGCAAATGAGCGAGGTCATGGACTTCGACGTCGACATGGAAAGTATGGAAACTACCGTCGCGGTGGGCGAGGCCCAGGTTGACGATGTTCGCACCTTTCGCACCTAGGATGCTGGCCATTTCGCCAAGCGCCCCGGCGATATCGCGCAGGATGATCATCAGCCGGGCGGTTCCACCATCCGACCCGTCACCCCAGGCGAGGTCCAGCCAGTCGGCGTCGATCCCGCTCGCCAGCTTGTCGCAGCCGATGACATGGACCTCGATCCCCTCATCCTCCCGGCGAAGCCCGACGATCCGGTCGCCGGGAATGGGGTGGCAGCAGGTGGCAAGGTCGTAGGCGACGCCCGGGGTCAGACCCTTGATCGAGATTGCGGTGCGCTGTCCCAGCGGGCGTGGCGCCACGTCGCCGCCGGCGGATCCCGGCATCAGCGCCTCCATCAACTCCGCATCGCCGATCGACCTGCGAGCGATCTTGATCATCAGCGCGTCGGAATCTTCCAGCTTCAGCGTCTTCACCGCGCGCTTAAGCGCATCAGGCGCGAGCGGGGCCGGGAGTCGGGCGACGATCTCGTCATAAATCTTGCAGCCCAGTTCGATCGTTTCGTCACGTTCCTTGTGGCGGACGAAGCGCCGGATTCCGGCGCGGGCCTTGCCGGTGACGACGAAGCGAAGCCAGCTTGGCTGGGGATGCTGGGCCTCGGAAGCAAGGATTTCGACCTGGTCGCCATTGTCGAGAATAGTGCGCAGCGGCACGACCCGACCGTTGACCTTTGCTCCGACCGTCTGGTCGCCGAGGTCGGTGTGTACCGCATAGGCGAAGTCGACAGGAGTGGCGCCCTTGGGCAGCTGGATCAGCTCACCTTTCGGAGTGAAGGCGAAAATCCGATCCTGGTACATCGCCATGCGGGTGTGTTCGAGCAGTTCTTCAGGGCTTGCCGCATGGTCGAGGATTTCGACCAAGTCGCTGATCCAGGGGACCTTGATATCATCGGCCGGCTGGCCTTCCTTATAGGCCCAATGCGCGGCAAGCCCGCGCTCGGCCTGGGCGTGCATCGCTTGGTCGCGAATCTGGATTTCGATGCGCGACTTGGAATCGTGGATGACGGTGGTGTGCAGCGACCGGTAGCCGTTACGCTTGGGCGTCGAGATATAATCCTTGTACCGGCCGGGGACCATCGGCCAGCGCTGATGGATCAGGCCAAGTGCCCGATAACATTCGTCGGGGCTGTCGACGATCACCCGGAACGCCATCACGTCGGATAACTGTTCAAAGCTGATGTGCCGCTCGGCCATCTTCTTCCAGATCGAATAGGGATGTTTCTCGCGGCCCGTGACTTCGGCTTCAAGCCCGTGGTCGGCAAGATGAAGCTGCAGGCCAAGGCCAATCCGGCTGACGAGGTCGCCGCCGGCATCGTGAAGCTGCTTCAACCGCCGGGTGATCGAGGCGAATGCGTCGGGCTCAAGCTGGCGAAAGGCCAAGCCCTGCATTTCGTTCATGATCTCGTACATGCCGATCCGCTCGGCAAGCGGGGCATAGATGTCCATCGTCTCGCGAGCGATGCGCCGGCGCTTCTCCTCATTCTTGATATGGTGAAGCGTCCGCATGTTGTGCAACCGGTCGGCCAGCTTGACCAGCAGCACGCGGATATCGTCGCTTAGGGCGAGCAGGAACTTGCGGAGGTTCTCGGCCGCCCGCTCGCTCTCGGATTGGGCTTCGATCTTACTGAGCTTGGTGACTCCGTCGACCAGACGCGCGACATTCGCTCCGAACAATTTCTCGATCTGCTCGGGAGTTGCGACCGTATCCTCGATCGTGTCGTGCAGGATCGCGGTGACGATCGTCTCGTCGTCGAGTTTCAGGTCGGTCAGGATGCCGGCGACCTCGATCGGGTGGCTGAAATAGGGATCGCCGGACGCCCGTACCTGGGCTCCATGGGCCTTCATCGAGAATACATAAGCACGGTTGAGCAACGCTTCGTCGGCATCGGGGTCATAGGCCCGAACCTTTTCGACCAGCTCATATTGTCTCAACATGGGGCCAATGTGGGGGCGCCGGGGGTCACTTCGCAAGCGCGAAAAGAAAGGGCCGGCTCGCTACGCTGTCGAGTCGCGGCGATCCGGCCCTTTTGTCGTGCCGCACGCGTGCGATGCGGCACTCGGGAAGAGTTAGTTGGCGCTTGCCAGCGGCGCCCT
The DNA here is from genome assembly GCF_007998985.1 of Sphingomonas xanthus. Taxonomy (GTDB): domain Bacteria; phylum Pseudomonadota; class Alphaproteobacteria; order Sphingomonadales; family Sphingomonadaceae; genus Sphingomicrobium; species Sphingomicrobium xanthum. Next base: position 1,035,385 of record NZ_CP041659.1, on the reverse strand, counting down.
CGCACCCTTGGCGACCGCATTGCACTGGCCAAGCCGTTCGCTGTCGAGAGGCCGCCCGTCGACGAGGAAGCGCGCGACGGTGCCGGCACGACGGGCAAGATCCTGGCAAAGCACGACCGGGCGGCTGGTTTCGGTTTTTCCGGTGCAGCGACCCGCGTCGCACGACCAGGCGATATCTTTTCCCATGATGCGCGGCGTGGTCGAAGTGGTACCCAAGGTTGCCGAATAGCTGGAAGCCAAGGCCGGGGTAGCAAACAGCGACGCGGCTGCGACGAACAAGAAACGGGTCATCAGGATCTCACTAAGGTTGCATCGAACAACTATCCTGCAATAGTCAGTTTCACACCGCAACTGTTATTTCATGATCGTTCGTGCATAAATCGGGTTGAGAGGGGTCTAGCGTTGAATTACCCAGTTGTAGCGGGCGAGCCCGACATCGAAGCGTTCCGAGAGGCGGCCCTGCGCTGCCCGTTGCCTGCGGCGGTCGAATTGATCGGCGAAAAATGGGCCTTCCTGATCCTGCGCGGCGCGCTGAACGGACTTCAGCATTTCGAACAGTTCCAGGCCGGGTTGGGGATTGCCCGCAACATCCTGTCTAACCGGCTCACACGGATGGTTGAGGGTGGCATTCTCGAACGGACCCAGGACCCCGATGACCGCCGCAAGGTTATCTATGCCTTGACGCCCAAGGGCGAGGCGCTGCTTCCGGTCGTGTTGGCGCTGCGCCAGTGGGGCGAGGACTGGGGGCATGGCTGCCAGGACATCGTCCTAGCGGACCTGCGCGACGGGTTGCCCGTTCGCAAGATTTGCGTCCAGGCCGCCGATGGGCGGCCGCTCAAGCTCGATGAGCTGATGTGGGTCGACCGTACGACCGGCGCCAAGCTCAAGCGTCCAAGCGCCTGAATCGAAAAGGGCGGCCCGTTGGGACCGCCCTTCGCATCAATGATGCTTATTCGTAATCGCCACCCGACGGCGTAGGCCGCGGCGGCGCAGCGGCGGTGAGGCGGAGCGCCTCGGCCGATTCGCTCAGCGACGCCAGTTCGTCCGTTTCATCGTCTTCGTCGATGCGGACCCGCTGGAGGTTGGATACGATCGCCTCCTCGAGATGCTTTGGCTTGACCGTCGTCTCGGCAATCTCACGCAGGGCGACGACCGGGTTCTTGTCGCGATCGCGGTCGATGGTGAGGTCGGCACCGCCAGAAATCTGGCGAGCGCGCTGCGCTGCCATCAATACCAGGTCAAACCGGTTAGGAATCTTGTCGACACAATCTTCGACCGTCACGCGCGCCATTCGTCGCTCCGCTTCTCGTGCATTAAGCGTGGGAAAGGAGGCGGGATAGGGGGAAGGACGAGGAGAGTCAATGAAATCGCTTTGCGCGGTCTTTGCTTGCAAGCCGCGACTCCGCTCTGCCAGACTGGCGCCATGGCCGAGCTCGCCCACCTAACCCAGCCGCTAGAGGTGGACGGCAACCGACTGGCCCTGTTGACCGGCGGCAGCGAGCGTCTCGATGCGCTCATCGGGCTGATCGACGGCGCAAAACGGTCGGTCCGCCTGCTCTATTATATCTACCGCGACGATCGGTCGGGCCAACGGGTTCGCGACGCGATGGGTCGGGCGCTGGACCGGGGGGTCGCAGTGTCGCTGATCGTCGACGGGTTCGGCGCCTATTTCCCCGAAGGATTTTTCGCGGAACTGCAGGCCAAGGGTCTGACCTATTGCCGTTTCCATCCGACGCTTGGACGCCGCTACCTTATCCGTTGCCATCAGAAGCTTGCGCTGGCCGACGATCAAAAGGTTCTGATCGGCGGATTCAACATCGAGGACAGTTATTTCGCGCCTGAAGAGGAGGGCGGCTGGCGCGATCTGGGCCTGGTCGTCGAAGGGCCCGCGGCCGGTCGGTTGGCGGATTATTATGACGCACTGATGGACTGGGTATTGGAAAAACGGCCGAAGATCCGGTCCTTGAACCGCATCATCCACCGTTACAGCGAATGCCACGGAAAGCTTCAGTGGAATTTTGGCGGTCCGACCCGCGGTCTGTCACCCTGGGCGACTGCAACCAGCCGCGACCTGTTGTCGAGTTGCAATGTCGAAATGATCGCCGCCTACTTCGCGCCGACCTGGGCGATGTTGCGCCGGATCGGACGCGTCGGCAGGCGCGGCCGGGCCCGGATCATTTCGGCCGCGAAGTCCGACAATCATGCGACCATCGCGGCGGCGCGCTACACCTATAAGAAGCTGTTGCGGCAAGGCGTCGAGATTTTCGAATACCAAAGGACAAAATTGCACAGCAAGCTGGTCGTGCTGGACGACGTTGTCCACATCGGCTCGTCCAATTTCGACATCCGCAGCCTCTATCTCAACCTGGAAATGATGCTGCGCGTCGACGACGAGCCGTTCGCTCGGCGGATGCGGGCCTATTTCGAAACGGAAATTGCCGACTGCCAGCAGATTACCGCGCAGCTCCACCGGCAGCGTTCGCGCCTTTGGACGCGGGTGGTTCAGGCGATCAGCTTTTTCCTTGTCACGACCGCCGACTATACGCTGACCAGGCGGCTTAATCTTGGCCGGCTCTAAACCCGGTCACGCCAGGCCCAGAAGAGGGTCGCCGGCGGCACGTTGATCCATTCGAACCCGCGGTCGATCCGTTCGAAATGCGGGGCAATGAAATCGCGGACCTTAGGACTGAATTGATAGACGAGGAACGCTCCGCCGTCGCGGATCGCCCGGCCGGTCGCGGCGCCGATCGCGTCGCCCACACCCGGCGGCAGGGTCGAAAAGGGCAGTCCGGAAAGAATATAGTCGGCATGGTCGAAGCCATGCTCGGCAATGATCTGTTCGACATCGGTGGCCGAGCCATGAACCGCGATCAGCCGGTCATCGTCGATATCGCCATTCAGATAGTCGATGAAATCGGCATTGGTGTCGATCACGATCAGCTTCGCGTCCTTGGCCAAATGGTCAAGGATCGGCCGAGTGAAGGTGCCCACGCCGGGCCCATATTCGACGAACAATTTCGTGTTCGCCCAGTCGACCGGCGCGAGCATCCGATCAATCAGCACCTGGCTTGAGGGGATCACCGAACCGACCATTCGCGGATTCTTGAAGAAGCCGCGAAGGAACTGCCATCGCGGGCTCTTGCGATCGCGGCCGGCCCGCGGGGCATGACGGCGACGACCGTTCAGCTGGTTGGCACGCGACGCGTTCAAGGAGCGCTCCATCTTGATTGACCGCTAAGCCGTTCGCAAATGGCGCGCGGAATGGCAAGGCCAATGGACGGGTATCGCGCACGACTTGGCGAGCTTATGGCGAACTGATGCAAATCCTCCCGGTCCGCCAAGGCGTCGGCGGAAGCGCACTCAGGACGCCGCACTTCCTGCTTCTTTATGCCGCGATGCTCGTTGCGGCAGCGGGCAACACCGCGCTCCAGTCGGTAATGCCGGCGATCGGGCGCGAAATCGGGGTGTCCGATTTCTGGGTAACCGTCTCCTACACCTGGTCGGCAGTGCTGTGGGTGATGCTTGCGCCCTACTGGGCCCGGAAAAGCGACCGGCATGGCCGCAAGGCGCTGACCTTGCTCGGCGTCGGCGGCTTCATTTCCTCGATGCTGCTGTGCGGGCTGGTGCTGTTTGCCGGGTTGAACGGCGTTCTGGCGGGGGGACTGACCTTCGCCGCTTTTGCCGTTGCCCGCGCGCTCTACGGATCGCTGGGCTGCGCGACGCCAAGCGCGACCCAAGCATATCTCGCATCGCGCACCCGCCGGTCGGCACGGGTCGAAGCACTGTCGACTTTGTCCAGCAGTTTCAGCCTGGGAACGATCGTCGGCCCGGCGCTGGCGCCGCTGTTCGTGCTGCCACTGCTCGGCCTGTCAGGACCGTTATTCGCCTTTGCCGCGGTCGGGGTCGCGGTGTTCGCGGCAATCGCCATCGGCCTGCCCGACGATTCACGGCCCCGGCACGGACGGCGGGCAGGACATGGTGCGGCGATGAGCTATCCTTCGCTGGCGAGTTCGCCGACCGGAGCCAGCGTTATCGCCGCGACCGCGCCGAAGGTCAGGCCGCTGCGCTGGAGCGATCCGCGAATCCGCAGATGGATTGTCGCGGGGGTGATCGCCGGTCATGCCCAGGCCGCGACCCTGTCCTGCATCGGCTTCTTCGTCATCGACCGGCTGGGACTGGCTCCCCATGGATCGGAACAGTCGATCGCCATCGTCATGATGGCCGGCGCGGTCTCGACGCTTGCGGCACAGTGGGGGCTGATTCCCAAGCTTGCGCTGGGGCCCAGGGCGCTGATCCTCTGGGGCTCGCTGGTCGCGGCAGCGGGATTGCTGGCGACCATGGTCGCGGGCGACCTTTACGGCATCGTCCTCGGCTTCGGCATCGCCAGTCTCGGTTTCGGGCTGACCAGGCCGGGTTTCACCGCCGGTGCGAGCCTTGCGGTGCCGCTCGCCGAACAGGGCGGCGTCGCCGGGGTGGTCACCGCCGCCAACGGGCTCAGCTTCGTCGCTGCGCCCGGTCTGGGCATGCTGCTCTACACGACCGACCCGCACCTACCGTTCATTGCCGGGTCATTGCTCCTCGGTTTCCTGTTGGTCTGGGGGCGCCGCCGCTTGGCCTAGGCCGGGGGGTCGCCTTTCGTCGGCGATTTGGGCTGGAGCATGCCGGGCAGCACAAAGCCGATTCCGCCGACCGGCTTCACGGCGTCGGCCTTGAGCGTCTTTTCGATCATCTCATAGTCCTGGATCATCTGCTCGGTCACCGACGCGCGGGTTTCCTTCAGCGCTTTTTCAAAGTCGTCCATCGACACTTCCGCGCTGTCCAGTCCCCGGCGCAGCGCGGTCAGTCCGGCCCGGCGAACAAGGTCTTCCAGGTCGGCGCCGGTGAAGCGCTCGGTGCGGCGCGCCAGCGACTCCAGGTCGACGTCTTTGGCCAGCGGCATGTCTTTCGTATGGATCGCAAGGATCCGGCGGCGGCCGGCGGTATCCGGAGTGCCGACGAAGATCAGTTCGTCAAACCGGCCCGGGCGAAGCAACGCCGGGTCGATCAGGTTCGGACGGTTGGTGGCGCCGATCAATACGACGTTGTTGAGTTCTTCAAGCCCGTCCATCTCGGCCAGAATGGTGTTGACGACCCGCTCGGTCACTTGTGGCTCGCCCATGCCGCCCCCCCGCGCGGGCACCAGGCTGTCGAGTTCGTCGATGAAGATCACCGTCGGCGCGACCTGGCGGGCGCGGGCGAACAGCCGGGCGATCTGCTGCTCGCTTTCACCATACCATTTGCTCAGCAGATCGCTTGATTTCGTGGCGATGAAATTGGCCTCGCTTTCGCGCGCCGCGGCCTTGGCCAGCAGGGTCTTGCCGGTACCGGGCGGGCCGTAGAGAAGGAAGCCCTTGGCCGGCCGGATGCCAAGCCGGCGGAACGCATCGGGATGTTTGAGCGGCAGTTCGATGCCTTCGCGCAACTTGTCGCGTGCGGCGTCCAAGCCGCCGACATCGTCCCAGCGCAGCGTTGGCATCTGGACCATCACTTCGCGCATCGCGGAGGGCTGGACGCGCTTCAGCGCATTGTCGAAATCATTTCCGTCGACCGACAGCGCGTCGAGCACTTCGGTTGGGATCGATTCCTCCGCCAGGTCGATCTTCGGCATTATCCGCCGCACCGCTTCCAGCGCCGCTTCGCGCGTCAGGGCGGCGAGGTCAGCCCCGACGAAGCCGTAGGTGCGACGGGCCAGCTCATCGAGGTCGACGCCTTCGGCCAGGGGCATTCCCCGAGTGTGGATCCCGAGGATTTCCCGCCGCCCGGTCTGGTCGGGAACGCCAACGATGATTTCGCGGTCGAAGCGGCCGGGCCGCCGCAGCGCCTCGTCGATCGCTTCGGGCCGATTGGTTGCGGCGATGACGACCAGATTCTGGCGGGGCTCAAGCCCATCCATCAGCGTCAGCAGCTGGGCAACCAGCCGCTTCTCCGCTTCGCCGGTAACCTGGCCGCGCTTCGGAGCGATGGAGTCAATTTCGTCGATGAAGATGATCGACGGCGCGGCTTTGCCCGCGTCCTCGAAGATGTCGCGCAGCCGTTTCTCGCTTTCGCCATAGGCGGAGCCCATGATCTCGGGACCGGCGATGTGAAAGAATTGGGCATCGCTTTCATTGGCCACGGCGCGGGCCAGGCGGGTCTTGCCCGTACCGGGCGGGCCGTGGAGCAAGACGCCCTTGGGCGGATCGACGCCGAGCCGCTGGAACAGTTCGGGATGACGCAGTGGCAACTCGACCATCTCCCGCAGCGCGTCGATCGTGTCGCGCATCCCGCCGAGATCGTCGTAGGTGACGTCAGCGCGCCGCTCGCCATCGCGCTCGGTATATTCGGGGAGCAGTTCGACCTTGGTGCCGGCGTCGATATGGACAATGCCCTTGGGCGCCGTCGAAACCACGGTCAGGCGTACCTCCTGCAGGGCAAAGGCGGGGGCATTGAGCAATTGCCGGATATGGTCGGGCATGTCCGCATTGACCCGCTGATGCCCGGTGGTGGCGACGGTATCGCCCTGGCAGAACGGGCGTCCCTCGAAACTGCGCTGGAGCGCTTGGGCAGAACCTTGCAGCCGGACATTATTCTGAGTTGGCGCGAAAACGACGCGCGTCGCGGGTTTGGACACCGCCTTGTGGATCTCGACGAATTCACCCGATCCGACCCCGGCGTTGGCCCGCTGCAGACCGTCGAGACGGATGATGTCGAGCCCCTGGTCATCGCCATAAGGGCGAATTGCACGAGCGGCGGTGGAGCGCTTGCCGACGATCTCGATGACATCGCCTTCCGCCAAGCCGAGCTCAGTCATCAGCTTGATCGGCAGGCGGGCGACGCCGCGACCGCTGTCGGCGGGGGGCAGGTTCGCTACCTGGACCTTGCGCGAAAGCGCGTCGACAGTCGCCATTCCTGAAATTCCTCTCTCGATTTGCCGACAGGCCCCTTGCCCAAGCCTAGAACGGCAGGACTCCGATTGAGGTTCAATTGGGGATAGTTTGACAAGAAAAAAAGGCCGGGCGTCGCCGCCCGGCCGGAAGTCTCAGGAGAGGATGCCTCGAAAGGCAATATCGCTATTGCACCGCACCATTTATCTCGCAAGTGCAAAATCGCAGGTGCGAGTATCGCAAAGAAACTAAATTAGATTGTCAATCGCTCGCATAGCACTGGCGTCCATGCTAGTCAGCGACTCAGGTCAAGGGGAGCTTCATAAATGGAGCGTCGGCTCACGGCGATCATGTCTGCCGATGTCGTCGGTTACAGCCGGCTGATGGGGGCGAACGAGATCGCGACGCTGGAAGCGCTGAAGGCGCTTCGTAACGATCTGCTGACCCCCTGCATCGAGGACCATCACGGCCGCGTCTTCAAGCTGACCGGGGATGGCACACTGGTCGAATTCCCCAGCGTCGTCAGCGCGCTCGAATGCGCCCTCGTGATCCAGCGCGACATGCGCCAGCGCAACGAACAGGTACCCGACGACCGCAAGATCGAATTTCGCATAGGCGTCAATCTCGGCGACGTGATCGTCGATGGCGACGACCTGCTTGGCGACGGGGTTAACGTCGCCTCACGGCTGGAATCGGCGGCGCGGGTTGGCGGGATCGCGGTATCGGCATCGGTTCGCGACAATGTCATGACCAAGACCGACGTGCAGTTCGAAGATGCCGGTGAACAGCAGCTCAAGAATATCGACACCCCAGTTCGCATCTACAATGTGGTGATCGGCGCCGGGAAATCGCGGTCGGGAAACAGCGCCGAGGCCGTCGACGAGCGTCCCTCGATCGCCGTGCTGCCATTCAACAACATGAGCGGCGACAGCGAGCAGGAATATTTTTCGGATGGCATTTCCGAGGACATCATCACCGATCTGTCGAAGGTCAGCGGCCTGTTCATTATCGGGCGCAACACCAGCTTTACCTACAAGGGCAAGCCGATCCAGCTTCAGCAGGCAGCGTCGGAACTCGGGGTTCGTTACATCCTCGAAGGAAGCGTTCGAAAGGCCGGCAATCGCGTTCGCGTAACGGCGCAGCTGATCGACGGACAAAATGGCGGCCATGTCTGGGCCGACCGCTACGACCGCGACCTCACCGACATTTTCGCAATCCAGGACGAGATCACGCAGAATATCGTCAACCAGCTGCGCGTCACGCTGCTTCCCGAGGAAAAGAAGGCGATCGGCAAGGCGCCGACGGACAATGTCGAAGCCTATAATTATTATCTCAAGGGGCGGCAGTTTTTCTTCAACTCGACCAAGGTGCTGCTGCGCCTGTCGCGCCAGATGTTTGCCAAGGCGACCGAGCTCGACCCCAATTATGCGCGCGCCTACGCCGGGATCGCGATCTGCGACGCACGGCTTGAGAATTGGTATCGCGCTGACATCCCGACCGAGGAAATCCTGGCAACGGCCGACAAGGCCCTGTCGCTCGAACCGAACCTGCCCGAAGCCTATGCCGCGCAGGGCGTTGCCCTGGGCAATGCCGGCCGGAACGACGAGGCCCGCGGCGCCTTCGAACGGGCGCTGGCCCTCGATCCCAGCAATTTCGACGCCAATCTCGCATTTGCCCGCTATCTCGTCACGATGGGCGAGCTGAAGCGCTCGGTGACCTATTTCGAGCGCGCAGCCGAAGTCGACCCGGACGACTGGCAAAGCCCGCTGCTGCTTGATTCCACGCTGGTCGCGCTCGGTGAAATGGAGCGCGCCGAAAAGTTCGCCCGGATGGGTGTCAAACGGGCCGAGGCAGCCTTGAAGATCCACCCGGAAAATTCCCGTCCCGCCCAGCTCGGCGCGGCCACCCTTGCCCGGCTGGGCGAGCGCGACCGTGCCGTCGACTGGCTGGATCGGGCGATGTTCCTCGATCCCGACGATGCAATCGCGAATTACAATGCCGCCTGCACCTATGCGCAGCTCGGCGAAGCGGACAAGGCGATTGCCGCTCTGGAAATATGGTCGAGCTCATCGGGATCGGAAATGGAAATGTGGTTCGAAACGGATTCCGATTTCGATCCCATTCGCAAAGACCATCGGTTCGTTGCGATCGGCGAAAAGCTACAGGCGGCCCGCCGCGCCGAACTCGCCTAGAATTTGATGAGGCCGGCGATCCGGCGGAGCGCCGAGCGCGGCAGGAAGCGATGCCCTTGCGCGCCGGCCTTGTTGGCAAGGCCGGGGATCACCACCGCCCGGTTCCGGTCGAGCGCCGCGAGGCCGGCGCGGACGACGTCCTCCGACCGGGCCGCCAGCTTGTCGACCAGGCCGTTGCCGGTGTAGCCGGCCACCGCGCCAAACTCGGTCGCGGTCGGGCCGGGACAGAGCGCGCTGACCTTGATTCCCCGTGTCCGCATTTCCTCGTGAAGCGCCTCGGTAAAGCTGAGCACGAACGCCTTGGTCGCAAAATAGGTCGCCATGCCCGGTCCGGGCTGGAAGGCGGCCGTCGAAGCGACGTTGAGGATCGCGCCCTGCCCGCGCTCTAGCATCGCCGGCAGAACCAGATGGCATAATTCGACCAGCGCGCTGCAATTAAGGTCGATCATGCCGCGTTGGCGCGGCCCATCGAGGGCGTCGAAACGGCCCCACAGCCCGAAACCGGCATTGTTGACCAGGGTAGAGACCATCTCGCCATGGCGATCGATATCGGCGATCAGGCGGCCGGCTGCGCCGGGTTCGCCAAGGTCGATCGCCACAACCCGCGCATTGCCCACTTCCCTAGCCAGCGCGTCGAGCCGGTCCTTCCGACGCGCCGCCAGCACCAGCCGATGGCCCTTAGCGGACAACTGCCGCGCGAAATCGGCGCCGAGGCCGGCGGATGCACCGGTAATAAGGGTGATGCCGGCCATGATATCCCTTTATTTCGGTGGCGAAACTTGCCGGTTTAGCGTAGCTGGATGTCAGTCGGGGCCAGGGGGAAGTCAATGTCCGCATCCGGAACGAGCACGCCCATTCCGACCGATGAACGGTCGGCCTTGCTCGACTCGCTGCGCGGCTACGCGCTGCTAGGCATCCTTGTCGCCAACATGATGGTGTTCAGCGGCTGGATATTCCTGCCCGAAGCGACGCGGACCGGTCTGCCGCTCGCCGGGTTCGACTCTGCCAGCGAACTGCTGATCGAATGGCTGGTGGTCGGCAAATTCTATTCGATTTTCTCGCTGCTGTTCGGGATTGGGTTCGCCATCCAGATTGGCCGGTTCGAGGCTCGCGGCGAAGGCGTGGGCCGCTATGCGCGCCGGCTGTTCTATCTGTTTCTGATCGGTCTTGCCCATATCTACCTGCTGTGGCTCGGCGATATCGTTGCGCTTTACGCGGCGATGGGCGCGGTGCTTCTGCTGTTCCGCAAAGTGAGCAACCGGGCGCTGCTAGGCTGGGCTGTGCTGCTGTGGCTGGTTCCCGCCGCCTGGTCAGCGATGATCCATTTGGGAGGGATCGATCCTGCTGCTCCGCTAGCCGCAAAGGCTTTCGCGATGATCAGGGCCGCAAGCGGCGATCTTGGCCGGGGGCCAATGGCACTCTTCGCCAGCCCCGATATTGCCGCGCATCTCCGGGCCCATCCCGGGGAGGCGCTTCTCCGCCTCAGTGACCTTGTTTACCAGATGCGCTTTACCAAGGTGCTGGGCATGTTCCTCCTCGGCCTGTGGATCGGGCGCAGGGCGATCTACGCCAATCTTGCACAATATCGGCCGCTTCTTGTCCGCACCGCCAAGTTTGGCCTTGGCATCGGCCTGCCGCTTTCCGCGGCCAGGGCGATATTGTCGCTGACCATGGGCAACGACCGGCTGCTCAACGTCGCCGCGGAATGCGCCTATGTGGTTGGCACCCCGACGCTTGCGCTGGGCTATGCCGCGCTGTTCGCCCTGCTTTGGGACCGGCCGACGCGGGGAGCGTGGCTCGAATGGTCAGCGCCCGCCGGCAGGATGGCGCTGACCAATTACCTGATGCAAACAATCCTGCAGAGCATCATATTTTACGGCTGGGGCTTCGGGCTGATCGGCAAAATCGGACTGGTCATCGTCATACCCATGTCGCTCGCGCTGTTCGCGCTCCAGGTCGCCTACAGCCGCTGGTGGCTGGCCCGATTCCGGTTCGGGCCGGTCGAATGGCTCTGGCGCAGCCTCACCTATGGCCGCGCCCAGCCGATGCGGGCCGCCTTCGCAGCCTAGGCGACGGTTGCCTTGACGATCTTGCCCGGGTCGGCGACCGGCTCGCCGGTCGGCAGCGCGTCGACATGCTCCATGCCGCTCTCGACCTTGCCCCAGACGGTATATTGCTTGTCGAGAAAGCGCGCGTCGTCGAAGCAGATGAAGAACTGGCTGTTGGCGCTGTTCGGATTCTGCGCCCGGGCCATCGAACAGGTGCCACGGACGTGCGGCTCGGCACTGAATTCGGCCTTGAGATCGGGGAGGTCCGATCCGCCCATGCCGGTACCGGTCGGATCGCCGCCCTGGGCCATGAAGCCCGGAATCACGCGATGAAACACGACGCCGTCGTAAAAGCCGTCCTTGGCGAGGCTGGCGATCCGCTCGACATGGGCGGGTGCCAGGTCGGGGCGAAGCTTGATGACGACGTCGCCGCCGGTCGAAAGGGTCAGGGTGAGAGTGCTGGCGTCGGCCATCGAATTGTCCTTGTTTAGGAAATGAAGGCGCCATGTAGGCACGCGGCGCGGGTTGCGCCAGTCCGAGCCGGGGCATAGTAGCACTCGCCGGGCGAGCGCAGCGGCTAGGGGAGTGGCATGAGCGACAGCGACATCATTGCCACTCACACCGCCGATGCCGGCGCGCCGCCGGCCGAGGACCGGGTTCACGACAAAGAGGACCGGCTTCGCCGCGAATTCGTCCGCGAGGTTTTCGATGCCGTCGCGGACGGCGATGACGAGCGAGCACGCGGTCTCGTCGCCGAGCTTCACCCCGCCGATATTGCCGATCTGATCGAACTGGCGCCGGGCGACGAGCGCGCCGACCTGATCGAGGCGCTTGCGGGAATCGTCGACGCCGAAGTGTTCGCCGAGCTCAACGAGCATGTCCGCGAAGACGTGATCGACGAAATGGAGCCGCAGCAGGTTGCCGACCTCGCGGCGCAGCTCGACACCGACGACGCCGTCGCCCTGATCGAGGATCTGGAAGAAGACGACCAGCGCGCCGTGCTGCGCGCGATGGAGCCCGACGATCGGGCCGCGGTCGAAGAAGCGCTGACCTTCGGCGAGGAGACGGCCGGCCGGCTGATGCAGCGCGATCTGATCGCGGTGCCCGAACATTGGAATGTCGGCCAGGTCATCGATTATCTTCGCTCGACCGAAGAACTGGCCACCGATTTTTGGGAGATTTTCGTCGTATCGCCCGACCATCACCCGGTCGGCACCTGCAAGCTGTCGACCGTGCTCCGCTCACCGCGGTCGATGCAGGTTGGCGACATCATGCTCAAGAAGCAGACGCTGATTCCGATCGACATGGACCAGGAAGAAGTGGCGCTGAAGTTCCAGAAATATGGGCTGATCTCGGCGGCGGTGATCGACCCGGTCGGACGGCTGGTCGGCATGGTCACGGTCGACGACATCGTCCACATCATCCAAGAAGAAGCCGGCGAAGACGCGCTTCTCCTGTCAGGTGCCGGCGAAGGCGATATCAACGAGCCGATCGGCGAAACCTACAAGAGCCGTGTGCGCTGGCTCGCGGCAAACCTGCTCACCGCGCTGGTCGCGGCAACGATCATTAGCTTTTTCGAAGAAAGTATCGAGCGGATGGCGGTGCTCGCCGCGTTGATGCCGATCGTCGCCGGGGTCGGCGGCAATGCGGGCACCCAGACGCTCGCCGTGACGGTACGAGCGATCGCCACCAACCAGCTTACCGGTACCAACCACTGGCGTACCGTATGGCGGGAAATCCGGGTTGCGCTGATGAACGGGCTGACGATCGCCGTCCTGATCGGCGTGGGGGTGACAGTCGTGCTGGGAAGCACGCCGCTGGGCGCGGTTATCGCCGCGGCGATGCTGACCAACATCGTCGTTGCCGGACTGGCCGGTGTCCTGGTCCCGCTGGGGCTCGAACGCGCGGGGGCCGACCCTGCCGTCGCTTCAAGCGTGTTCGTGACGATGATCACCGACTCGCTGGGCTTCCTCATGTTCCTCGGCCTGGCCACGGCCGCTGGCTTGGCGGGCTAATCGCTTGAAAGCGCGCGGCTTTCCCGCCACTTGGGGGCGGTGCCGCTTCATCTCACCAAGGTTGCCGTGGGCTGTGCTAGCCTGGAAGCCCTGCAGAATCGCATCGCTCGCCGCGTGACGGTCGACCATGAGGTGCGCGTGCCGACCCGAATGCGTCCCAAGCGCATGGCCGAATTGGTGGGCGGTTCGCTCCACTGGATCGTCAAGCATCGGATCGTTGCTCGCCAGCAGATCCTGCGCTTCGACGACCGCAGCGATGGCCGAATCGATATCGTTTGTGCGGCCGATCTTCAGCCGGTCACGCCGCGGGCCAAGCGGGCGCATCAGGGCTGGCGCTATCTCGACGACGAGGCGGCGCCCGGCCTGGATGAAGATCCCACAGGGATGAGCGACCTGCCGCCGCGGCTTTACGGGAAGCTGGCCGCGCTCGCCTTGGTCTGAGCGGGCGAAGCATCGCTGGACGAAGGAAAAAAGAGATGAGCCCTATCGGCATCCGGTGATGCTGGCCGAACCGCGCGCCTTGGCGGTGCAGGCAGGTTGGCCGGTCAGCGCCACCATGGCCATGCCGATGGCATCGACCTTGGCCGAATTGGTGACGGTTGCCCGAACGATCGACGGGCCTTCCGCGCCGATCACGGCGTCGCGAACGATCATTGATTGGCTGTCGAAGCTTGACGTCCCACGAATGGTTGCGGTCATCTTGGCCGCCTTGCCGGCCATCCGTACGCTACCGGCTCCGGAAATGCCGACACGCAGCTGGTCGACATCGGAATGGGCGACATGGGCCATCCCCGGACCCTGGATCGACAGGTCGAACGACAAGCCCTTGATCCGATCAATCATCAGCCCGCCGGCGCCATTGATCCAGGCGGTCGACAGTTCATGGGTGCCGACTTCGATCGTGACGGGTCCGGCAGGTTCGCCGGGATAGCCGCCGGCCGCGCTGTTGCCGCGAACGACGAGCGTTCGGCCGTCGACCCGAATCGACAGGGCGTCGAGAGCGCGCGGCGACCCGGTTGCGCGGGCGAAGGGCGCAACGCCGGTCTTCACGTCGAGCTTATAAGGTCCATCGAGCCGAACCCGGTCGAACCCGGTCACCGAATAGTTGCGCGTGCCCGGAGACGCTGCGCCGGCCGGGAGGCTGGCAAGCACGAGCAGGGCGAGGAGGGGAAGACGATCGATCATCCGCCCATCCTGCTCTCGCATGGTTAACGAAACGTCAAAGCACCTTAGCTGCAGCGCACATTGCCGCTTCCCGCCTTGGTAGCCTTGCACTTTGCGCCGCCGGTCACGTCGACGTTGCCCGAACCCATGATCGACACTTCGGCGTTTTCGCTGGCATTGGCCTCGACGTTGCCCGATCCGGCAATCGATACCTCGGCCGCACGGCTTGCTAGGCCGCCGGCGCGGATATCGCCCGACCCGGCAATCTTCAGGCTCACACTGTCCACCTTGCCGGCCGCTTCGATATCGCCTGACCCGGCAATCGCCAGCTTGACCTTGCCGCCCTCCATTGCACCAAGCTTGAGATCGCCCGACCCGGCAACTTCGCCTTCGAAGTCGCCGCGCATCCTGTCGACGGCAATTCCGCCCGACCCGGCAATAGTCGCGCCACGCAGCGCGGCTGCGTTCACCGTGAATTGCGCAGTCCCATTGTTCCAGTGCCAGCGGAGGCCCTTCTTTTTCCTGGGCATGATCTTCAACGTCCCATCCTCGACCGTCACGTCGGTCTCGGCGAGGAGGTTCGCGCCTCCCCGCGCCGTTACCGGGCCCTGGGTCCCGCTGATCACTCGCACCTCATAGGGGCCGGCGACGGCGATCCGGTCGAACTCCCCGACTTCGTAGCGGCGCTCAACTTCAGGTCCGGCGTCGCGCTCTTCCGCGTCGGCGGAGAAGCTGCAGCCACCGGCGACCAGTGCAGCAGCAGCAGCGGCGATCAGGTAGCGATGGGACATGGCGTCACTCCTCTTTAGCGTATTGCATGACTAATACACCTTGGCAGTGCGCGAAGGCAAGACGTGACATCCAACAAAAAGGGCGCCCGCATCGGGGCGCCCTGATTGTTGGCAGGAAAGCGGTTTAGGCCGCTTCCTTGGCCTTGTTGTGGATCGCGGCAGCCTTGTTGAGGATGTCGAGGATCTTGACCAGCGCGGTCTTTTCGTCGGTCTGTTCCATCGCGCCGAGCTCGCGCGCAAGGCGCGATGAGGCGGCTTCGAAAATCTGTCGTTCCGAATAGCTTTGCTCGGGCTGATCGTCGGCGCGGAACAGGTCGCGGGTCACTTCGGCGATTGACGTCAGGTCGCCCGAATTGATCTTCGCTTCATATTCCTGCGCCCGGCGCGACCACATCGTCCGCTTAACCTTGGGCTTGCCTTTCAGCGTTTCGAGTGCGTCCTTCATCGTCTTGTCGCTCGACAGCTTGCGCATGCCGACCGAGTCCGCCTTGGCGACGGGTACGCGAAGCGTCATTTTCTCTTTCTCGAAACGGAGAACGTAGAGGTCGAGACGGGTTCCCGCGATTTCGGTGCTTTGCAGCTCGACCACCCGGCCGACGCCATGTTTGGGGTAAACCACATAATCGCCAATATCGAAGTTCAGGGCTTTAGCCGCCATTCCGTCACCTTTCCAAGCATCCACCTGTATCACAGCCATTCGACACCGTATCGCCCCCCAATCAGCGACCCCCCGGTCCGGCTACGTCCAAAGTGGATTTGATCCTGCATGAAGCGACCGCCGCGGAAAGCGACGGCCGATGCAATTATATAACAGAAAACGAATTAAATTTCGAGTCCTAGCTGCCGCGGGCTGGATTCATGCTCGTCCAAGATCGAATGTAGGCCAAGACCGAGCAGCCGGATGCCCTTGGGCACCGGAAACAGCGCGTCCAGAAGGTCCAGCCCGATTGCCGCGAACATAGCCTGGTCGGGCACTGGACCAGCCAGGCTGCGCGACCGGCTGATAATCGTGAAATCCGCAAATTTGACCTTCAGCGTGACCGTCCGGCCACGGACCCCGGCCCGCTCGACCCGGGACCAGGCGAAGCCGGCAACCCGCGTCAGCTCCCGACGCAGGTCGTCGCGTGCGACATAGTCGACGTCGAACGTTCTCTCGGCGCTGACCGACTTATAGGGACGGTTGGACTTTACCTCGCGGTCGTCGATTCCTCGTGCAATCATCCAATAGCGTCTCCCGGACGAGCCGAAATGAGCCTCAAGCTGCTCGAGCGGCCAGGCGGCGAGGTCGGCGCCCGTCAGGATTCCCAGTCGCTCCATTTTCGCAGCGGTCACCGGTCCGACCCCGTGGAACCGCTTGACCGGCAGCGTCGCCACGAATTCAGCTCCCCGGTCCGGGGGGATGACGCACAGCCCGTCGGGCTTGTTCTGGTCGCTGGCCAGCTTGGCGATGAACTTGCAATAGCTGACGCCTGCCGATGCGGTCAGTCCGGTCTCGGCCCTTATTCGAGATCGGATTTCCTCGGCGACGGCCCGCGCGCTGCCCAGTCCGCGCCGGTCTTCGGTCACGTCGAGATAGGCTTCGTCAAGGCTGAGCGGCTCGATCTTGTCGGTATAGTCGGCGAAGATCGCCCGGACCTGCTGCGATACGGCGCGATAGACGTCGAAGCGGGGCTTGACGAAAATCAGTTCCGGGCAGCGCCGCCGCGCCATGATCGAGGGCATCGCCGAGCGGACTCCGAAAATCCGGGCCTCGTAGCTTGCGGCGGCGACGACCCCGCGGTGCCCGCCGCCGACCGCGACCGGCTTTCCCCGAAGCGCCGGATCGTCCCGCTGCTCGACGGACGCGTAAAAGGCGTCCATGTCGACATGGATGATCTTGCGCTGGGGAGCCTCGTTCACGGCCCGTTCCCTAGCTTGGCATCGGGGCGGAGTCATGCTTAAGGGCGCGGCAAAGCTTCCCAACAGGACAAATCCATGAACATCCACGAATATCAGGCCAAGGAATTGCTCGCGAAGTTCGGCGTTCCGGTCCCTGCGGGTCATGCCGCGATGAGCGTCGAGGAAGCGGTCGAGGCGGCCGAACGTCTCCCGGGGCCGCTGTGGGTGGTCAAGGCGCAGATCCATGCCGGCGGCCGCGGCAAGGGCAAGTTCAAGGAATTGGGCCCTGATGCCAAGGGCGGCGTCCGGCTTGCCAAGTCGATCGACGATGTTCGCGACCATGCCGCCGACATGCTGGGCAACACGCTGGTTACCATCCAGACCGGCGCAGAGGGCAAGCAGGTCCAGCGCCTGTACATCACCGACGGCGTCGACATCGAAAAGGAATTCTACCTCGCGCTGCTGGTCGACCGCGCGACCGGGCGGATTGCTATCGTCGCCTCGACCGAAGGCGGAATGGACATCGAGGAAGTGGCGCATTCGTCGCCCGAAAAGATCCATACCATTACGATTGACCCGGCGACCGGCCTGATGCCCCACCACGGCCGTGCGGTCGCTGCCGCGCTCGGCCTGACTGGTGACCTCGCCAAGCAGGCCGCCAACGTCACCGCCAAGCTTTACGAAGCCTTCGTCGGCACCGACGCATCGCAGGTCGAAATCAATCCGCTGGCGATTACCGGCGACAACAAGCTGGTGGTGCTCGACGCCAAGGTCGGGTTCGACAGCAACGCCATGTTCCGCCACAAGGACCTGGCGGAACTTCGCGACCTCAGCGAAGAAGATCCGATGGAGATCGAGGCGTCGAAGTACGACCTTGCCTACATCAAGCTCGACGGCAACATCGGCTGCATGGTCAACGGCGCCGGCCTTGCCATGGCAACGATGGACATCATCAAGCTCAATGGCGCGGAGCCGGCCAACTTCCTCGATGTCGGGGGCGGCGCGAACACGGAGAAGGTCACCGCGGCGTTCAAGATCATCCTCAGCGACCCTTCCGTAAAGGGCATCCTGGTGAATATCTTCGGCGGCATCATGCGCTGTGACATTATCGCCGAGGGCATCGTCGCGGCGGCCAAGGAAGTGTCGCTAGGCGTGCCGCTGGTGGTTCGCCTTGAAGGCACCAATGTCCAGCAGGGCAAGGACATTCTGGCGATGAGTGGCTTGCCGATCGTCGCCGCCGACGACCTTGGCGATGCCGCCAAGAAGATCGTCGCCCAGGTCAAAGAATTCGCCTGAGTCTTAGGAGAGACGCATGAAGCTGCTCGTCGCCGTCAAGCGGGTCATCGATTACAACGTCAAGCCGCGGGTCAAGATGGACGGGTCGGGCGTTGACCTGGCCAACGTCAAAATGTCGATGAATCCGTTCGACGAAATCGCGGTCGAGGAAGCCATTCGCCTCAAAGAAAAGGGCGCCGCGACCGAGATTGTCGCGGTCTCGATCGGCCCGGCCAAGGCCCAGGAAACGCTTCGCACCGCGCTGGCGATGGGTGCCGACCGCGCGATCCTCGTCCAGACCGAGGAAGACGTCGAGCCGCTTGCGGTCGCCAAGATTCTGAAGGGCATTGCGAGCGAGGAAAATCCGGACCTGATCATCCTCGGCAAGCAGGCGATCGACGACGACAGCAACCAGGTCGGTCAGATGCTCGCCGCGCTGCTGGACTGGCCGCAGGGCACATTCGCATCGAAGGTCGAGGTTGCCGGAAGCGACCTCAACGTGACCCGCGAAGTTGATGGCGGCCTGGAAACGGTCAAGCTGACGACGCCGGCGGTGGTCACCACCGACCTTCGCCTTAACGAGCCGCGCTATGCCTCGCTTCCGAACATCATGAAGGCCAAGTCGAAGCCGCTGGCGACCAAGTCGCCGGGCGATTTTGGGGTCGATGTCGCGCCTAGGCTCGAAACGCTGAAGGTCACCGAACCCGCCAAGCGCCAGGCCGGCGAAAAGGTCGGCTCGGTCGATGAGCTGGTTGCCAAACTCAAGAGCCTGGGAGTTGCCAAGTGAAGACGCTCGTTCTCGTCGAACATGACGGCACGTCGATCAAGGACGCCACCCTCGCCGCTGTCACCGCTGCGTCGCAGCTTGGCGAAGTCCACCTGCTCGTCGCGGGTTCCGGTGTAGGCGCTGTCGCCGACAGCGCCGCCAAGATCGCCGGCGTCGGCAAGGTCCACGTCGCGGACGCGGCGCACCTTGAGCACCAACTGGCCGAAGACGTCGCGCCGGTCGCCGCCGCGCTGATGGCCGACCATGATGCCTTTCTCGCCCCGGCCACCACCACCGGCAAGAATGTCGCCCCGCGGGTCGCGGCCCTGCTCGACGTTATGCAGATTTCCGACATCCTGTCGGTCGAAGGTGAAGACCTGTTCACGCGGCCGATTTACGCTGGCAACGCCATCGCAACGGTGCGTTCGAAGGATTCGAAGAAGGTCATCACCGTGCGCGGCACCGCGTTCGACAAGGCGGCTGCAGAAGGCGGTACGGGCAGCGTCGAAGCGGTCGACGGTGGCTCAGCCTCGGGCAAGTCGAGCTTTGTCGGCGCTGAACTCAGCAAGTCGGAGCGGCCTGAACTTACCAGCGCCAAGGTCATCGTGTCCGGCGGCCGCGCCTTCGGCTCGAACGAACAATTCCACGCGCTGCTCGACCCGCTTGCCGACAAGCTCGGCGCAGCGGTCGGCGCGTCCCGCGCGGCGGTCGACGCCGGCTATGCGCCCAACGATTATCAGGTTGGCCAGACCGGCAAGATCGTCGCTCCCGAAGTCTATATCGCAATCGGGATTTCGGGCGCGATCCAGCACCTTGCCGGAATGAAGGATTCGAAGACGATCGTCGCGATCAACAAGGACGAAGACGCCCCGATTTTCCAGGTCGCGGACGTCGGCCTGGTCGGCGACCTGTTCAAGATCGTGCCCGATCTTACCGAAAAGCTCTAGGCCTCTACCGCTTGAGATCGCTTGGCAGCGTCGGCTCGCTGAGCAGCTGCGCCATCCGCGCCCACCGTTCCTGGGGGGAGGCGAGCCGTTCGATGTCGGCCCGGACCATGTCCTTGCCAAGCCCATAGTTAATGACATAGCTGCGGTACTGGTCGGTGAAGGCGATGCCCTGCTCGGCCCGTTCCTTCGACTGCAGCTGATATTTCTGCGCCAGCCGCACCGCCTCGGCCCGGTCGATCCTGCCTTCCAGATAGTCGCGGGCAATGGTGAAGCGTGCCCCGGCGAGGTCGCGCATCGCGCGGGTCAGTTCGAGGTATTTGCCGGCGTCCGCCACCGGGAGCCCGGCGAGCGGGTAAAGGGCTTCCGTCTCGAAGGCCAGCTGCTCGTCGCCGGGAAAGGCAAGGTCGATCCCATAATTGGCCGATCCTTCGGCGATCAGCGATTGCGGTGAAAAGAGCGGATAGACGCTGAATTCGATCCAGCCGCGTTCCTTTGTCAGCTTCTGCTCAAGCAGGGCATTTAACACGTGATGCCCCGGATAGCCTTCGTGGCAGCCAAGATCGACCGCGCGACTGATGCGGATCGGCAGGTCGGTGTTGATCTCGATCCGGCTATGGGCGTCGCCCTGGTAATAATTATAGCCGCTCCAGCTCTTGCCGGTGACGAAGGCCATGTCGAACCGTTCGTCCGCGGGAAGCGCGATATGGGCGAGCGTGCGCCGCTTGCACTCGGCGATCGCGGCATCGAACACCGGCTTCAGTCGCTCGGTCGGGATGTTGAACCGGTCCTGAAATGCATTGACCCGGTCCGACAGCGCGCCATCGCCGGGTACCAGCTGGTCGATCCGGGCCAGCACGGGGTCGTAGTCCGACAGCGGCTTCAACTGGGGAGTGACCCCGAACAGTCCCCGGGCCTCTTCGGCGAACGACAGTTTTTCGCCCTTGAGCATGCGCAGCCGGGTCGCCGCGGCGGTCAACTGCGCGGCAAGGAAGCGCGCACGGCGCCGGTCCATCGCGTCGCCTTCCCCGGCGGCCGCCTCGACCCGTCCGAGCAGGTTCGCGGTCCGTTTGGCCAGAACATCAATGTCTTGCTTAGGCGCCTCGGCCTCGGCCCGCGCCTTGATTTCGGCAGGCCCGTAATAGGCGTCGATATAGCCTTCTTCCTTTTCGCCGATCGTCAGGCTGAGCAGGACATAATCGCGCGCGATGGCGTCGAGGCTGTCGGATGGTGCCGGCTTGTCCTGCACCTGGCAGGCGGCGAGCGATATCAGGGCAAGGGCAGCGGTCAGGCGACGGAACATGGCAAACCCTCAAAGGACGAGGCCATGTCTTTCCGGGCTGGTTGCTCCCGCGTCAACCGCGCGGGCAGCAAAACGGGCTCGCTCGGGAGGATGGAGCGAGCCCGCTAGGGTTGTTGCGACCAGTTTTACTGGTTGTTTTCGCTGGGCTCTTCGGTCGAGCCGCCAGCCGAGCCCGAGGCCGAGCCTTCGGCGGAACCGCTGCCGCTCAGCGAGCTCGTCAAGCTTCCGCTGGGAACGCGGCCGGCGAGATTGCCGGTGGCTTTGCCCGCAGCCGAGGCCGCACCCGAGGCAGTGGCGCGAGCGTTACCGGCAGCATTGCCCGCCGCTTGCGCCGCAGCGTTGGCCGTGGCGCCGGCACGGGCCTGCGCCTGGCCTGCGACGTTAGTTACGCGATTGCGCACCGCGCCGACCGTATTGGCAAGCTGATCGGTACCGATCAGCTGGGCATTGGCGCCGGCATTACCGCTGGCGGAGCCATCAACCGAGGACGAGCCGGCGAGGCCGACCGCCTGGCCGAGACCGTTGGCGCCTACCGCGCCGCTCGCGACGCTGCTGACCGAACCGGTGAGGCCGGCGTTGGCGCTGGCGCTGCCGCTGCGCGTATCAAGAGCACGGTCTACCGACAGGGCGCCGTTGACGCTGTTGCTGAGGCCGCCCGTCACATTGCCGACAATCGAACCATTGCCAATCGTGCCGTTGACGACGCCGCTAACGGTGCCACCAAGGCCGCCGCTGCCGCCAAGCAGCTGGGCATGGGCGGGAGTGGCCACCATGGCGGCGCCAAGCAGGGTCGCGCTGAGAAGATGGGTTTTCAACATGTAAATTCTCCTTCGTCCGTGGGGCGATTGCTCGTCCCCTCTGCTCAGGAAAACGGCGGCATGTTCGGACTTCTTCCCTGCCGGCGAAGAAAATTATTTCAGGCCAACCGCTTTTGGCGCGACGCGGCATGTCCCGCAGACGATACCGCGGCCAACCTTGCCCTTGCCGGGCACCGCTTCGCGGGCCAGCGAAGCCGGGCCGCGGGCTGCAGCCAGCCGAGCCGAGACCAGCGGCGCCGCGAAGCTCGTTCCGCGCACTTCGGTGAACCCCTTGCCGGGCATGGCAGCAACAAGGTCGGCACCCGGCGCCGCAAAGTCGAGATGCGGCGAGCGTCCCGCTTCGCGAAGCGCACGATTGGAGGCGTCGACCCCGGTGACCGCGATCACTCCGGGATAGGAAGCCGGATATTGCGGCGGTGCCGCAGGACCATCATTGCCGACCGCGGCGACGATCCCGATCCTGCGCGCCTGCAGCGCCGCAATCGCGCGGGCGAGAATGCGGTTGGCCGGGCCGACCAGGCTGATGTTGATCACTTCCGGCTGCTTGCTCGCCGCCCAGGCCAGCGCCTTGACGATGACCGAGGCGGAGCCTGCTGCTGGGTTGCCGCCATAGACGTCCCCGACGAAGAGTTGGGCGCCGGTGGCCGCGCCGCGAAAGACACCCTCGTTGCCGACGAGCAAGGAACCCACCGCGGTGCCATGACCGGTCGGCTGGGCAGGACCGGCAAAGCCCCGCTGCTCGATCGCGGCGCGGGCCATGCTGCTATGCGAAGCGACCCCTCCGTCGATCATCGCTATCTTTGTTCCGACGCGAAACGGCGTCGATGCGGCGAGGCTCGCGCCAGCCGCAGTAGCAAGTGCGCCTCCCGCCGGTTCAAAGACATGATTATAATCCGCATCGAGGGTCGGCGCGATCTTCGCCAGCCGCTTGCGTCCATCGCGAACGTTCATTCCCCGCGGCACCGACAGGGTAACGATCCGCAAGCCAAGCTCGCCCGCCCGATCGTCACGAAGGATGCGGAACCCCGCCCCAGCGGCCAGCGCGAGAGACTGGGCGTCGGGGTCGGCGACCAGCAGCTCGCCCTTGCGAACGGGCTGGCCGTCATTGTCGCGATCAAGCGTGTCGCGGTTCGCCCGGATCAGCGCTTCAAGCCGCATCCGGCGAAGGTCTACGAGACGTGAGGGGGCGGATTCGACGACGTCCAGCAGTGGGGAGACCCGATCCAACGTAGGCGCGACAGCTTGCTGGCCCGTGCCGGAGTTGCCCGTAATCGAGTCCAGCTGGCGATCGACGCTGTTGCCAATGCCTCCAACGGTTTGCCCGATGCCGCCAATGACGCCGCCACCCGTGGGACCACCGCCGAGAAGTCCGCCGCCGCCCCCCAAAAGCTGGGCAGAAGCCGCCGTAGCGCTAAGCGCCACGGCGATGGCAAAAGACATGGCAGTGTGTTTGGACATTGGATGAAGCCTTTTCTATTCCTTTGTGGATGAAACGTCGAACTCCCGCCGTTTCATCCCCATGAGGTGCAATGACCCCTTCTTCAACGTTCGATCAGGAACTGGCTGCGATCTGGCCCCGGTTGCGCCGGTTCGCCTATTCGCTCGCCCGCGACCCCACGGATGGCGACGATCTGGCGCAGATGGCGGCGGAGAAAGCGTTCAAGTCCTTTCATCAGTTCCAGCCGGGCACGCGATTCGACAGTTGGCTGTTCCGCATTTGCCGGACGGTGTGGATCGACACGGTGCGCTCAAACCGGCGACGGGTCTCACACGAGGCGCCCGCCGAACTAGGGGAAATCATCGGGTTCGACCCGCGTCCGGGTGCCGAGGCGGCGATCGATCTGGCGCGGGCGATGGACGCCATGAACCGGCTTCCCGACGAGCAGCGCGAAATAGTTTCGCTGATCCTGATCGAAGGGTTTGGCTACCGCGAAGCAGCGGAAATCTTGGATCAGCCCATCGGCACCGTGTCGAGCCGGCTGGCGCGTGGGCGGCAGGCGTTGATGACGCTGCTTGGCGAAGGTGAATGACATGATCACGGACGAAATCTTTTTCGCGTGGCTCGATGGCGAGCTGGATGAGGCCGAAAGCCGGCGCGTCGGCATTGCCATCGCGGCTGATCCCGTGCTTGCCGAACGCGCACGGCAACACCGTGCGATGCAGGCGGACCTGACCAGGGCCTTCGACCCGATCCTGGCCTCCGCCGTCGCGCCGCCCACTTTCGGCTCGGCCCCGGTCGTCGACCTGGCCGCTGCTCGCGAGCGGCGGGCTGAGCACCGCGCATCGTTCGGCGTTCCTCAATGGGCAGCGATGGCGGCGACGCTGGCGATCGGCTTCTTCGGTGGGCAGATGGCGCTGGTCGGCGGTGCGGCCAGTGGCCCGGTGAAAGTCGTATCCGGCCGGATGGTTGCTGCAGCGGGCCTGGAAGACGCGCTTGCGGTGAGGTTGGCAAGTGCGCCCGCCGCCGATGGCGCGCGGATCGGCCTGACGTTCCGGGACAAGGCGGGCGCCATTTGCCGCACGTTCGACGATGGCGCTGCTACGGGCCTCGCCTGCCGGCGCGGAAACGATTGGGAGGTCGACGGACTATTCAGCTCCGGTAGCGGCACGTCCGACTATCGCATGGCAGCGGGCGACGACCCCCGGCTGGCCGCGCTGGTCGACGCGCGGATCGCCGGCGAGCCCTTCGATGCAGGCCAGGAACAGGCGGCCCGGAGCCGCGACTGGCGCTAGCGCGGTCGGCCGGGTTCGTCGGCGCCGAACAGGTGCCCGGCTTCCTCCGCATAGATTTGGCTGCCTTCGACCGCCTTGGTGAAGCGCAGGAACAGATAGCCGACAATGGCCGAGAGCAGCGAGCCGGCAAGCACGCCGATCTTCGCCTGGTCGATCAATTGCTGATTGCCAGGAAATGCCAGGGCGCCGATGAACAGGCTCATGGTGAAGCCGATCCCGCATAGCAGTGAAGCGCCATAGATCTGGCGCCAGCGCGTACCGGGCGGTCGTTTCGCCAAGCCCACCTTTACCGTCAGCCAGACGGCGGTGAATATGCCAAGCTGCTTGCCCACGAACAGGCCAAGCAGGATGCCGAGCGGCAACGGCGCGAGGATCGCATCGATCCCGCCCGTCAGCGCCACGCCAGCGGAGGCGAAGCCGAATAGCGGGACTACTCCGAACATCACCCAGGGGTGGATCTTATGTTCCAGGTGCCTGAGCGGGGAATAGGGTTCGTCCTTGCCAAGCGGAACCGTCATCGCGGCCAGCACGCCCGCGATGGTCGCATGAACCCCGCTTGCCAGCACCAGCAGCCACAACAGCACGAACCCGACCAGATAAGGCCATAACCGCCGGACCCCGAATTGCCCCAAGGCGGCCATTGCACCGGTCAGCACAAGCGCACCGGCGAGCGCCGCGACGTCGAGTTCTGCGGTGTAGAATAGGGCGATGATCAGGACCGCGCCGATGTCATCCACGATGGCGATGGTGACCAGCAGAAGCTTGATCATTGGCGGTGCCTGCCGTCCGAGGATCGCGAGCACGCCGATCGCAAAGGCGATATCGGTTGCTGCCGGGATCGCCCAGCCATGGCCAAGCTCGGGATCGCCGCCTACCACCACGATGTAGATCAGCGCCGGGACCGCCATCCCGGCGACCGCAGCAATGATCGGCAAGCGGCGCTCGGCGGGGCTCGATAGCCGGCCCTCAAGCCATTCACGCTTCACTTCAAGTCCGACCAGCAGAAAGAAAACTGCCATCAGCGCGTCGGCAATCCACAAGTGGAGGTCGAACTGTCCGTAGCGCGGCATGACCGGCCCGACCTTGATGTGCAGCAAATGCTGATAGGCCTCGGCCAGTGGCGAGTTGGCAGCAATGAGTGCGACCGTCGCCGAGGCGATCAGGGCAAGGCCGGCCTGCTTTTCGAGTTGTTGCTGTCTGGACGCATCGATAGCCATGCTTCCGCCTAACGCGGCGGGCCGGGTGGGCCAAGGGAAAGTGGCCAATTCCTTGAGAAAATTATGGTGCCCAGGGACGGGATCGAACCGCCGACACTGCGATTTTCAGTCGCATGCTCTACCAACTGAGCTACCTGGGCCCACATAAAAAGCGCCGGACGGCGCTGCGAGCGAGGGCGTCCCTAGCCCTCGCTCCCGTCGCTGTCCAGCCCTTCGATGTCGGCGGGTGGACCGGCGATTCGATAGCCACCATCGAGCCATCGCAGCAGGTCGCGATCCTTGCATCCGCGGCTACAAAATGGCGTGTGAACGGCGCTGGGCGGCTGGCCGCACAAAGGACAGGGTTTAGGCTTGTTCGGCATATCCGGCGGACATGGCGAGTGATGGGTCGGGGCGCAAGGTTACCGACCCGCCGACCACGCGTTCTAACTGTCTCAGCCAGTCGGCGTTGCGCTCCAGTTCGGCGACAAGCCGGGGATGGGCGACGAGCCGGATCGTGCCCGTTTCGCGGCTTACGCTGCGGACCAGGTCGAGCGCTTCAAACCGCGGCCGGTCGGATGCAAGTTCGAACGAGGAAGCGTGACGGCGCGGGCGAACCAGCTGGACGAAGCCGAAACCGTTGACCGCGGTGCGCTCGAACGGCTTCGGCAAAAGCGCGTCGATCGCTTCGCCTGCCGATTGGCGAGCGGCCTTGCTGTCGAGCGTGGGCAGGTCGATCCCGATCGATCCGGCAATTCCGTGCCGGCGAATGGCCAGCGCCGCCGCGCCAGCGCCCGCGATCGCCAGTTCCTGGGGAGAAAGCGTCCCGTCGACATCGATCAGCGTCATTGCCGGGGTCAGCGAAACGCGGAGGCCGCCGCCGGGGAAGCCGATTATGCCCGACCGAGCTTCGTCGACCAATTCGCGCCAGCCAGCCTCGTCGAGCAACGGGGATTCGCGGGGATAGAGAAGTGCGCGGCCCTCGAACGCGGGCGCGGGGCAGGGAGGACGGTCGCTAATCCGCCCGAGCGGCCGTTTCCAGCCTTCGCTTCCCGTAAGCGCTTCGCGAACCACTTCGACCTGGACAGCGGCACCTTCCGTTGCGCGTCCGGATCCGGAAGGGAGCAGATATTCG
This sequence comes from Sphingomonas xanthus, assembly GCF_007998985.1. GTDB lineage: Bacteria > Pseudomonadota > Alphaproteobacteria > Sphingomonadales > Sphingomonadaceae > Sphingomicrobium > Sphingomicrobium xanthum. The sequence continues at coordinate 1,008,225 of NZ_CP041659.1, read as the reverse complement.
ACATCGTCGGCGACGGCGATGGCGTTGCGCCCGGTCCGCTTCAGTCTTGCGGTCAAGATCGTCCCAGCGGCCAGCACCCCATCACGCAGGATGCGGGCTTCGACGATCCTACCATGGTCGACCAGCGCGGCCCGAGTCTCGCCGATCCCGCGTTCGATCCACCATTCAGGCAAGCGGGAGCCCCGCGGATCTGAGCAGCAGGCGAGTCTCGGCCAGCGGAAGGCCTACAACGTTTGAATAACTTCCGGCGATGTGGCGAACATAGACTTCGCCATAGCCTTGGAGCGCATAGCCCCCGGCTTTCCCATGCCATTCGCCGTGCGACGCGTAAAAATCGATCTCTTCTGGGCTTAACCGCTTCATCGCTATCATCGTCTCCACCAGCCGGTGGCGCCCAGGCTTGCCCGGTATCGCCAGCGCGACGCCGGTCAGCACCCGATGGCGCCGACCCGACAGAAGCGCCATGCACGCGCGCAAAGTCTCCTCATCCTCGACCTTGGGAAGGATCCTGCGGCCGACCGCAACGACGGTGTCGGCAGCCAGCACTAGTGCATCGGGATGGCGTTGAGCGACCGCCCCGGCCTTTTCGATGGCAAGGCGCAGGGCGTGGGTACGGGGTAGTTCCCCGGCGGGAACGCTTTCGTCGATATGCGCCGGATCGACCGCGTCGGGCGTGACTCCGATCCGGGCCAGCAAATCGAGGCGACGGGGACTCGCCGAGGCGAGGACCAGCTTCATTTAGGCCGAGGGGCCGGGGCCTCCGCGGCCGGGCATGAAGCGATAGGTGATGCGGCCCTTGGTCAGGTCGTAGGGCGTCAATTCGACCAGCACCTCATCGCCGGTCAGCACGCGGATACGGTTCTTGCGCATCTTGCCCGCGGTGTGGCCGAGAATCTCGTGACCATTCTCCAGTTCGACGCGGAACATCGCATTGGGCAGCAGTTCGACCACCCGTCCGCGCATCTCCAGAAGTTCTTCCTTGGCCATTCAAATCCTTGCGAGCTGAAATTCAGGTTGGCGGCTCATAGCCGCAGAGCGTTCCAAAAGAAAGGCGGGCGGAAAGTTGCCCTTCCGCCCGCCGTTCATGCCGGTCCCGCCTAGGCCGCGCCGTGACCCGCAAGGGCCGCGAGCAGCAGCAGCGCGACGATGTTGGTGATCTTGATCATCGGGTTGACCGCTGGGCCAGCCGTATCCTTGTACGGGTCGCCAACCGTGTCGCCGGTGACGGCAGCCTTGTGCGCTTCCGATCCCTTGCCGCCGAAATTCCCGTCTTCGATATATTTCTTGGCATTGTCCCAGGCGCCGCCGCCCGAGGTCATCGAGATGGCCACGAACAGGCCGGAAACAATCACGCCCAGCAGCAGCGCGCCGGTTGCCGCCAATCCATTCTCCTGGCCGGCGACCGCGCCGATCACGAAATAAACGACGATCGGGGCCAGCACCGGAAGCAGTGACGGGATGATCATTTCCTTGATCGCCGCCTTGGTCACCAAGTCGACGGTTCGCGCGTAATTGGGGCGAACAGACCCGTCCATGATGCCCGGATTGTCGCGGAACTGGCCGCGGACTTCCTCGACGACAGCGCCGCCGGCCCGGCCGACCGCGGTCATGGCCATCGCTCCGAACAGGTAGGGGAGAAGCGCGCCCAGCAGCAAACCGACGATGACATAGGGATTGGTAAGGCTGAACATCGTGTTGAGGTCGGAGGTAACACCGATCTCGCTTCCGAAGACGCGCAGGTCTTCGGTGAACGCGCTGAACAGCACCAGGGCCGCGAGCCCGGCGGAACCGATCGCATAGCCCTTGGTCACCGCCTTGGTGGTGTTGCCAACCGCGTCGAGCGCATCGGTGCGATGACGAACCTCATCCTCAAGCCCCGACATTTCGGCGATACCGCCGGCATTGTCGGTAACCGGGCCATAGGCATCGAGCGCGACGACCATTCCCGCCAGCGCGAGCATGGCCGACGCCGCGAACGCGACGCCGAGGAGTCCAGCCAGCTGGAAGCTGGTGATCACGCCGGCGATGATGACGATGGTCGGCAATGCGGTCGATTCCAGGCTAATCGCCAGGCCTTGGATGACGTTGGTGCCATGGCCGGTCTGCGACGCCTTGGCGATTGACTTGACCGGCCGATAGTTGGTGCCGGTGTAATATTCGGTGATCCACACGATGAGGGCAGTGACCGCGAGGCCAACGAAGCTCGCCCAGACCAGGTTGATCGCCGGGAAGCTGAGGCCGCCGGTGGTGGCGATGGTCTGGTTGAGGTCGCCCAGGGCATAGGTCGCGGCAAACCAGATCGCCGGAACCGCAAGCGCGGTCGTGGTCCAGAAGCCCTTGTAGAGGGCCCCCATGATGGATTCTTTCTTCCCCAGCCGGACCATGTAGGTGCCAATGATCGACGTAATGATGCAAACGCCGCCGATCAGCAGCGGCAGGCTCATCAGCGGGAGGAGCTGCGCGCCCGATACCAGCAGTGCGATCATCACCATGGTGATGCCGACGGTCACGACATAGGTTTCGAACAGGTCGGCGGCCATGCCGGCGCAATCCCCGACATTGTCGCCCACATTATCGGCGATCACCGCCGGGTTGCGGGGGTCGTCCTCCGGAATGCCGGCTTCGACCTTGCCGACCAGGTCGGCGCCGACGTCAGCGGCCTTGGTGAAAATGCCGCCGCCGAGACGCGCGAAGATCGACACCAGCGAGGCGCCGAGCGCGAGCGCGGTCAACGCAGTGACGACCTGACGGTCATTCGGCGCCATGCCCATCGGTCCGGTCAGGACATAAAAGAGGACGGCAATCGCAAGCAGCGCGAGGCCCGCAACCAGCATGCCGGTGACGGCTCCGGCGCGAAACGCCACCGTCAGGCCGTTCTGGAGGCCGATGCGCGCGGCTTCGGCCGTGCGCACATTGGCCCGAACGGAAATGTTCATGCCGATGAATCCGGCGACCCCCGACAGGATCGCGCCGACGGCGAACCCCGCAGCGCTGAGCCCGCCAAGGAACAGGTAGACCAGGACGGCAACCGCGACGCCGACGACGGTGATGGCGGTATATTGGCGGCGCAGGTAGGCGGAGGCGCCTTCCTGGATCGCCTCGGCCACTTCGACCATGCGTGCGTTGCCGGGCGAGGCGCGAAGCACCTGCTGGCTGGTAAGGATGCCGTAAAGCAGCGCGATAACGCCGCAGGCAATCGCCAAGAAGACCAGATTCATGTGGTGAAAGACCCCCATTTGATCAAAGGGCGGGAAGGCCGCCGGATGAAATCAGGGGGAAGGTGTAACGGCGTTTATGGCCGTGGCAACCCGGCTGTTCCGGGGCGCTCAGTGAAGCAGCAAAGCGGTGCCCATGCCCGAGGCGAGGCCAAGTGCGGCAATGACCCATTGACGGGTGCTAAGCGCGGCGATGTTCATACCCAAGTCGCTCCGGTAGCGGCACTTCGCCGCCCGCATCGGCCAGGGTCATTCCCGTGCCGTTGGACAGCGTGCCGATCCGCTGGATGATCGTCCCTGCTGGTAAAGAAACTCCTAACGGGTCGATGTCCGCCGGAAGCGCGACGAGCAGCGCATAATCGTCGCCACCGGTGGCCGCCGCGATCCGCGCGCTCCGGCCGGCACCCCGCTCGGCGATGAACGCGCGCGAAAGCGGCAGAGCGGCCAGGTCGATATGGATTGCAAGGCCGCTCGCCTCGGCCAGTCGCGATGCATCGATCAGCAGTCCATCGGACACGTCCATCATGGCGCTGGCAAGGGGCGCCAGAAGCCGCCCCACCGCAAGCTGGGGAACGGGCCGGCGATAGGCCTCGACGAGTGGCCCCTCGGCCTTTCCGTCGCTGGCTAGAAGCGCGAGGCCCGCTGCGGCGTCTCCGACCGTTCCGACCAGCCAAAGCTGGTCGCCGGCGCTGGCGCCCGAGCGGGCCGGCACGGGGCCATGATTTTCGCCGATGGCAGTCAGGCCGAAAATGCGCGGCGCGCCCGGAGGAAGCGCGATTGTGTCTCCGCCTACCAGCGGCAGGCCATAGGTCTCGCAGGCCGCAGCAACCCCGCCAAGGAATTTCTCGTCCCATTCCGGATCGCTTGACAGGCACACGCCCATCAGAGCCGCGACGGGCTTCGCGCCCTTTCCCGCAAGGTCGCTCAGGTTGACCGTAACCAGTTTCCAACCGACTGAGGCGGGCGGGTCGTCGGGGAGGAAATGCACGCCTTCGGCAATCATGTCGTGAGTCAATACCAACGAACCCATTACCGCGGCATCGTCGGCGAGACCGCGGGCCGCCGGGTCGGTCGCGATCCGGCGCAGTCGGGCGATCAGCTCTTTTTCGCCGCTATTCATGACATAGGGACCCCGGGACTGCTGAACATCGCGCCGTCCTTATAGACCGGGGAAGGACGATAGATGAAAAGCCGCGAATTCCGGGGACTCCGAATGACTAATCGGTCGGGGCGTCCAGCGACCCGGCGAGGGCTGGCCTTCAGGCGGACCGCGCCGACTTCGCGATTGCGTCGAGGATGCCATTGACGAAGCCTTTTTCGCGCTTGTCGTAAAAGGCATCGGCGACATCGACATATTCACTGATGACGCTGGCTACGGGGACGTCCTGGCGGGCAAGCAGTTCATAGGCGCCGACCCGAAGGATCGCTTTCATCGGCCGATCCAGCCGCTCGAGGCTCCAGCCCTCGGCGAGCCGCTCATTGATCAGCGCGTCGACCTCCTCGCGGCGCGCCAGCGTGCCGCTGACAAGATCATCGAAGAAGCTGACTTCCGCCTCGGCATAGGTCTCGCCCTCGATCGTCGCCCCGAGCCGGTGGTCGTGGAATTCATGGATCAGTCGCGCTGCCGGCGTGCCTTCCATATCCTGCTGGTAAAGCGCCTGGACGGCGGCGAGCCGGGCGGCGGAGCGGGAGAGGGAGCGAGTCATGACCGCGGCGCCTGTAGCCGCTCAGTCACCGGCAAGGAAGGGGGCGAGTGCCGCGGCGACGATGTCCGGCGCCTGCCAAGGCGCAAAATGGCCTACGCCGGGCAATGGAAATATTTCGATATCCTCGCCAACTTCGCCGACCCCATCGAGCTGGATGGGGAGCAGTGCCTTGTCATCGAGGCCCCAGACAATCCGGACTGGGACCGAGATTTTGGGGAGGCCGCGGGTGACGAAATCGGGGAGGTCAGCGGTCTCGCCTGGCGGCGGCACGACGATCACCGAGGCACGATACCAGTTGAGCATGGCGCTTAGCGCGCCCGGTCGGCTCCACTGGGCGATATAGGTCGCCCGCTCGTCGGGTGGGATGGTGCCGAGATCAACGTGGCTGGCGAAGCTTTTGTCGAAAAAAGTCTCGAAGCCGATACCCTCAACGAACTTTTCGAAATCGGGATCGCGAAAGGCGCGGATATATTGGGAGGCGGCGCGCTGCGGGGCGGACTCGATCTGGCTTTTCTGGAACAGCAGGGGATGGGGTGAATTGATAATCGCCAGACGGCTGATGCGCGATTCGCCAAGGATCGCCGCAGCCCAGGCTATCGCGCCGCCCCAGTCATGGCCGACCAGCGCGTAGTGATCCAGATCGAACGCGTCCGCCAGTGCGAACAGGTCAGCGAGCAGCCGCTCGGTCGCATAAGCTTCGACCTCCTGCGGCCGGTCGCTGTCGCCGAAACCGCGCTGATCCGGCATGATCAGTCGAAACCGGTCGGCCAGCAGCGGGGCCAGCGCGCGCCAGGTGCGATGCGATTCCGGGAAGCCGTGAAGCAGGATCACCGGCGGAGCGTCGTCGGGTCCGGCCAGCGCGACGTTCATTTCTATCCCGCTGGACAAGGACAGGCGCATCTGCCCGAACGCGGCCTCAGTCATCGAGCTTGTAGATGCTGTTGATCGGCCGTTCGAACAGGCGCTGGACCATCGGTTCGAAGAAACTCAGCGGTGCGCTGTCGTAGCTGCTGTCGAACGCCGACTGGTCGTAGAGCTCGCAGAAACGGGCGGTATCCGCGAAGTGCGGATGCCCGCGGAACGCCTCGCGCATGTCGCGGTCACGGCCGATGTGATGAAAGAAATAATAGCCCTGGAAGATTCCGTGGCGCTCGACGATCCAGTGCAATTTCTCACTGACGAAGGGCTTCAGGATGGCGGCGGCAATATCCGGGTGATTGAACGTGCCGAGGGTGTCGCCAATGTCGTGGAGCAGCGCGGCGACGACATAGTCCTCGCGCTCGCCGGCGCGATGGGCTCGGGTAGCGCATTGCAAACTATGTTCCAGCCGATCCACGGGGAAGCCGCCATAATCGCCCTCGAGGAGCTGCAGATGCTTGAGTATCCGCCCGGGAAGCTCGGCCGCGAAGGGCATGAAATGGTGCTGGATCGCGGCCCAGTCCTCGGCTGTTCCCTCGTCCATCGACTTGAAGGTCGCGTTCGCCGCCGTCATGTCCATGCCAAGTCTCCGTTGATCATCCTAAGCCAGCATCGCACCGATCGCCATGCAAGCCTAGGCGCGCGGCGACAAGCCGCCTATATCGCCCTTCATGGATCGGGCCACCGCCAGGCAAGCCGACATGGCGAGTAACAGCGTTCGGGCGTTGGCGGAGGCAGCCGCGCAGGATCGCGCCGCGCGGTCGCGCGGCAAGGGACCGGCGCGGCCGTTCCTTGCCGGGGTCGGGCTCGACCGCCCCTTCTTCGATGACAAGAATCGAGCTTTCTGGGTCCTGCAGTCGATCGGCTGGAGCGGCTATTTCTTCCTCCGCTCGATCTCCGGCCTCGCCAACAACATGGGGGCGATGTTCCTCGTCCATGTGCTGTTGCTGACTGCGACGGGCTATTCACTGACTCTGCTGATGGCATCGCTCTACCGGCGATTGATCACCATGCGCGCGATGTGGACGGTGGCGATCAGCCTCGCCACCGTCGCGCTGGCGGCGGCGGCCTTCTCGTTCATAGAAACATGGAGCTATACGACGTTCCTGCGTCCCGACGCGCGCCCCGCGCGGTTCGAATATCTGGGCGCGATCATCCTTGATTTCTCGATTCTTTCGGCTTGGTCGGCGCTTTACTACGGGATCAACTATTATCTGCTTCTCGAGGATGAGATCGATCAGCGCTCCCAGCTCGAAAGCCAGGCGTCGAGCGCGCAGCTGGCGATGCTCCGCTATCAGCTTAATCCGCATTTCCTGTTCAATACGCTAAACAGCATCTCGACCTTGGTGCTGCTGAAGCAGACCGAGCGGGCCAATGCGATGCTGTCGCGGCTGTCGTCCTTCCTGCGCTACACGCTGGTCAACGAACCGACCGCGAAGGTGACGCTGGTCCAGGAAGTCGAGACGCTGAAACTCTATCTCGAGATCGAGAAGATGCGGTTCGAGGACCGGCTTCGCCCGCATTTCAAGATCGATGCCGACACGATCGGCGCAAGGCTGCCGTCGCTCCTGCTCCAGCCGCTCATTGAGAACGCCATCAAATATGCCGTGACGCCATCGGAAAATGGGGCCGACATCTGGCTGACCGCGCGGCGCGAAGGGCGCGCGGTGCGCATCGAAGTGGCCGACAGCGGGCCAGGCGATGGATCGGTTCCGATCGATGCCCAGTCGACCGGCGTCGGCCTGGCGAACATTAAGGACCGTCTGGCGCAAGCTTATGGCCCGGCACATGGTTATTCCACGCGACAGAACGAACATGGGGGGTTCAGCGTTATTATCGAAATTCCGCTCGAAACCGATCAAAAGGACTTTTCATGACCATCCGTACCATCCTCGTCGACGACGAGCCGCTGGCAACGCAGGGCCTCCGCCTGCGGCTTGAGGCACATGACGACGTGGAAGTCGTCGCAACCGCCGCCAATGGCCGCGAGGCAATCCGGGCAATCAAGACCTACAAGCCGGATCTCGTGTTCCTCGACATCCAGATGCCGGGGTTCGATGGCTTTTCGGTCATCCAGGGCCTCATGGAGCTCGAGCCGCCGCTCTTCGTGTTCGTCACTGCCTATACCGAGCATGCACTGCGGGCGTTCGAAGCGCAGGCGATCGACTATCTCGAAAAGCCGGTGCTTGAGGACCGGCTGGCGGCGACGATGGAGCGGGTGCGCCTGCGCTTGTCCGAGAAGCGCGGCGCCGAAGAGGTCGAGCGCCTGAAGGAAGCCCTAGCCGAACATGCCCCGCAGGCGGCCGAGGAATTGGCCGATGCACAGTCGGACGCCCCCGCCTCTTCCCGTTTCGAACGGATGATCAATATCCGGGACCAAGGACAGATATTCCGCGTCGACGTCGACACAATCGAGCGGATCGACGCGGCTGGCGACTATATGTGCATCCAGACTGGCGAGAATACGCTGATCCTGCGTGAAACGATGAAGGATCTTGAGAAGCGGCTCGACCCGCGCCGGTTCCAGCGCGTCCACCGGTCGACCATCGTCAATCTCGACCAGGTCCGGCAAGTCAAGCCGCACACCAATGGCGAATGTTTCCTCGTGCTGGACTCGGGTGCCCAGGTGAAGGTGTCGCGCAGCTACCGGGATGTCGTCGCGAGGTTTGTGCACTAATGCTGGCGCTGGTCCTGCTGTTGCAGACGGCGCAGCCCGACATTCAGCTCAATGCCCGCATCGAGGCTCGCTCGATGAAGATCGAGCGCCATGGCGAGGCCCGGCTTGAGGTTCGATCGGATCCCGATGGCGGCAATGTCGTCAAGGCTGACGTTTCCCCGCGCACCAAGGCAAAAGAACAGCGCAATGTGGTCGTGACGCTGGATGCTGAGGCGCGCATTGGGACGGATGCTAGCGGCGACGCAACCGGAACAGCCCAGCCGCGTTAGTCGGGGGATTAACAGGGGAGAAAATATAATGCGGCGTTTCTTGTTGCCGGCGATGTTGGCCGGCGCTTTTCTGTTGCCGACGCAGGTGGCGGCGCAATCTCGGCAGGCACAACCGCAGCAGCCCTCGCCGCTCGCGCAGGCGGCCATGGCGGGCGCCGACCAGCCTGACGTGCTTCTCGATATCCCCAATCTTTCGGTCGAGGAATTGACGATCGAAGTCGCCAATCTCGATGTCGACATTTCGCTCGATGCCCGGCTCGCGAACCTCCTGAAGCTGACGGCGGGCGCCAACGCCCATGTCGATCAGGTCAAGATCGGATTGAAGGGCGTTCGGGCCCAAGCCACCCTGATCGTTCGGCTCGACAATGTGAGGGCTATCATCGAACGGACGCTGCAGACGCTCGACAATAACCCGCAGATCGTCAGCCAGCTGCTGTCGACGGTCGACAATAGCGTTGGAACCGTGGGTTCCGTTGCCAACAACGCCGTCGGCACGGTCGGCGGGGTGACCCGTTCGCTGCTTCGAAACGGCCAGGTCCTCGACCTTGCCCGTGCCGGCCTTACCGAAGTTTCGCGGACGGTAAACGGCCAGGGGCAGACCGTCCGGCAGGTCCGGAACAGCGCCGGCCAATTGCTCGAGGTCGTGACCGATGCGGCGGGCAAGATCCTTTCGTCGAGAACGCTCAACCGTTAATCGGAGGAAATTTGCGGAGCCGCGGGCCTGCATCTACAGCATAGCCATGATGAAGTCCCGCTGGCGTGCTGCCACTTCCGCCCTTTCCGTCCTCTGTCTTACCGCTTGCCAGGTTTCGAACGAGGTCGGCGGCGGCAATGGTGTCGAAACCGCCGCCCAGGCGTCCGCCGACGGACTGTCCAAACTAGCGCCGGTCGACATGGCGACGGACACCAGCTTCCTTACCGCCGAAGAGCGGGAGGTGGTCAATCTGCTGATCCAGGCCTCGTCGCTGATGAGCGAGATTTACAAGAGGCAGACGACCCCGGGCTACGACGCGCTGCGCGCCGAAGTAGCGGCGACCGGGGATTCGAAATTGCTGGAGCGGTTCGACGCTTTTTACGGCCCGTGGGACCCGATCAACGACAAGGAGCCGTTCTTCGGCGGCAAGGCGAAGCCTGCGGGCGCGGGCTTTTATCCCGCCGACCTAACCAAGGAAGAATTTGACCGCTACCTCGCCGCTTATCCATCCGAGGCGGATGCGCTGACTAGCGGTTATACGGTGGTCAAACGGCAGGGCGAAAAGCTGGTCGCGGTCCCTTACTCGGTCGAATATCGCCAATGGCTCGAACCCGCGGCCAAGCTATTGGAGCAGGCCGCGGCCAAGACCAGCAACGCAAGCCTCAAGATGTTCCTGACGCTGCGCGCTAAGGCGTTCCGGACTGACGATTATTTCGAATCCGAACTGGCATGGATGGACCTGAGCGGCACGCCCATCGAAATCGCGATTGGCCCCTATGAGGTGTACACCGACGAGCTTTACGGCCGGAAAACGGCCTTCGAGAGCTTCCTCACCATCAAGGACCCGAAGGAATCGGCCGCGCTCGACATCTACAAGGGCGAGCTTCGCGGAATGGAAGCGAATCTGCCTGTCGAGGAGCGCTACAAGAATTTCCAGCGCGGGTTCGAAAGCCCGATCGTGGTCGCTGACCAGATCAGGGGCGGCGGCGATAATGTGCCAGGCGTCCAGACCATCGCCTTTAACCTGCCCAACGATGAGCGAGTTCGTGAGGCAAAGGGAGCCAAGAAGGTCATCCTGCGCAACGTGCTCGGCGCCAAATATGACCGCATCCTGGCGCCGATGGCGCCGCTGGTTCTGGTCGAGTCCCAAGCGAGCGATGTCACCAAGAAATATATGTTCATGGAAACGCTGTTCCATGAACTGTCGCACAGCCTCGGCCCGGGCAGCATTCGGGTTAACGGCCGCCAGACGACAGTGGACAAGGAGTTGAAGGAACTGGGTTCCGGTTTCGAAGAGGCCAAGGCCGACGTCATGGGCACCTGGAACATCTTGTACATGATGGACAAGGGCATTCTGCCCGCCGCCGAGAAAGACCAAGTACGCGCGACCTACGTCGCCGGACTGTTCCGGGCGATGCGGTTCGGGGTGGGCGAGGCGCACGGCAAGGGCGCGGCGATGCAATATCGCTACCTGCGCGAAAAGGGCGCGCTGGTCTGGGATTCCTCGGCCAAGCGCTTCCGGATCGACGAGGCCAAGATCGACCCCGCGATCCGCGACCTGGTCGGGTCAATTGTCCGGCTGCAGGGAGATGGCGACTATGCCGGGTCCAAGGCCTTTCTCGACAAATATGCGGTCCTCGATACCGAGGCCAAGTCGGTGATCGATAGCATGGCGGCGATCCCGACCGATATTCGCCCGAACTATCCGGATCGGATCTGATCGCAGCAAGGACAGGAGCCCGGCCATGGCATCGAGATTCGAGAGATTCGCTGCGCTCCATGTGCCGGGCGACCCGATCATCCTGTACAATGTCTGGGACGTCGGCAGCGCCAAAGCGGTGATTGCCGCTGGGGCCAAGGCGCTCGCCACCGGGAGCCATCCAGTGGCCGACGCGCAAGGCTGGGAGGATGGGCAGGGCGTGCCGATCGACTATGCCCTGGCCAACGCCAAGCGGATCGCCGATTCGACCGACCTGCCTCTGACCGTCGATTTCGAAGGCGCTTATTCGACCGATCCCGGCGCGGGTGCCGCCAATGTCGTCCGCCTCATGGCAAGTGGCGCGGTCGGCTGCAATTTCGAAGATCAGCGGCTTGGCGGTGAGGGAGTCCACCCGCTGCACGACCAGGTCCAGCGCATCGCCGCGATCCGCGACGCGGTCGGAGAGGCGTTTTTCATCAACGCGCGCACGGACGTTTTCCTGAAGGCGGCCCAGCAAGATGCAGCGCTGGTCGATGAGGTCATTGACCGCGGCAAGGCGTTCGCCGACGCCGGAGCGAGCGGGTTTTTTGTTCCCCGCCTTTCCGACCCGCGCCAAGTCGAAAAGGTGGTGCGCGCAGTGCCCTTGCCGCTCAACCTGATCGCCTTTCCAGGCGCGCCGGCCAAGTCCGACTGGGCGAGCGCGGGCGTTGCGCGGATCAGCCATGGACCGTTCCCGCACCGCGCCTTGATGGCCCAGCTTACCGAGGCGGCGCGGGCCGCGATCTTATAGAATCGACATGGCCGGGACCGGCCCCCGGCTAGGACAGATTCGCCTTTCGCTTTTGCCAGAACCAGCGGCGGGATGGTCCGGAGTTCAGCACGCTGCGACGGAAGATCGCCGCGGCAATCCGCAGAATGAGGACCACCCACAGGATCTGCCAGGCCAGCGCTAGCAGATGGGGCCAAAGTGCCGCCTGCTCCGCCGCCCGACCGATCATCGCGAAGGGCGAGGAGAGGGGGAAGACGGCAGCGCCGATCGCCTCGGCGCTCGCCGGCTTGCCGACGCCCAGCGAGGCGAAACCGAATAGAACCACCTGAGCCATGGTGACCGGCATCGACAAGGTCTGCACTTCGCGGACCGTCGAAGCCTGCGCCCCGATCCCGAGGAAGGTTGCGCCGATCAACAGATAGCTCATCGAAAAATACACGAGGGTCAGCACCAGAAAAACCGGCCAGCCGATCGCCGGCGGGGGCATGGCGCCCAGGCCTCCCTCCATCCAGATGGCGATAGCCGCGGCCCCCGCGCTGGCCCAGACGGTGATCCCGACCAGCGACATGGCGAGCATCGCGAACAGCTTGCCAAGGAAGATGGAGTCGACTGGCACGGCAGCGGCAAGAACCTCGATCACCTTGTTCGACTTTTCTTCGATCAGCTGGCTAAGCAGCATGCCGGCAAGAAGGATGGTGAGCACGAACAACACGGTCTGGCCGAGGCGCGCGGTGATTTCCCGGGCAAAGGCGACCGATCCCGACGAGGTCCTGGTCAGCGTTACCGCCAATCCCTGCCCGCCGGGTGGCAGGGGCTGGACTTGCAGCCTCTGGGCTTCGGCGACGAACATGCCGACCTGGCGGACCGTCCGCCCGTCGGCGGATACGGCGCCGGTGAAATGCGGGGCGAACAGGCCACCTTCAAGGACCCCCAGCACGGGATTGGCGTCGTCGGACAGCAGTTGTCTGGCTTGCCTTGCTGGATCGCTACCCGGAGCCACTCGGCGAAGTTCGACGAAGGGCCGGTCATCGGCCAGCGGGCTGAGCCGCTCCCGGGCTTGCTGAAGCAGACGGAAGTCGGCCGGTGAAGCGATGACCGCGACGGCTGGCGGCACGCTATTCTGTTCGACACGGGCGCCAATGCCGCCAAAGGTGAAGCCGAGGAGGATCGGAAACAGCGGGCCCAGCAGGAATAGCAAAAAGGTTTTGCTGAATACGGTCGCGGTAAAGTCGCGGCGGGCGATCACGAAGGCCGCGCGGATGGTCTCGGGCATGATCATGCGGCTTCCTCCGGATCCTGCGCATGACCCATTTCCCGGGCGGCTGCCTCCCCGGCGATGGCGATAAAGGCGTCGTGCAGTCCCGGCCGCTCGATACTCAATGTCTCGATCCCCGCGCCGCCGTCGATCATCGCCTTGAGCAGGGGCTCGGGCCCGGTTTCCGGCAATTCGAAGCGCCATTCGCCGGCGACTTGCCGCGCCTTGGCGGGCAGGGCCGAGCGCCACGCCCCGTCGGCGACCCGGGTACGCAAGCGGACAATCGGACGAAGACGGCCGCGCGCGTCGTCGACCGCTCCTTCGAAGGCGACCCGCCCTTCCGCGATGATGGCTACGCGTTCGCAAAGCCGTTCGGCATGGGCGATCACATGGGTCGAAAAGATTACGGTGACGCCGGCGGCTGCCTGGTCGCGGATCAGCTGCTCAAGCTTTTCCTGGTTGAGCGCGTCGAGCCCGGAGAAAGGCTCGTCGAGAACGATCAGTCGGGGGCGGTGGACGATGGTGCCGAGCAATTGCACGGTCTGGGCCATCCCCTTGGACAGCGTACGGATCGGGCGCTTGGCCCAGTCGCCATGTCCGCGCTCATCGAGCAATGCGATCGCCCGGCGTCGGCCTTCGGCAATCGGCAGACCCCGAAGCGCGCCCATGAAGGCAATGGCCTCCATCGCCGGCATCGCCGGGTACAAGCCTCGCTCCTCGGGCAAATAGCCGACCTCGCGGGCCACCTGCAGCGGCTGATCGTGACCGAGCAGGCTGCGCGTGCCGCTGCTCGGGTCGATGATCCCCAGCATCATCCGGATGGTCGTCGTCTTGCCCGCGCCATTGGGGCCCAGAATGCCGGTAATGCGGCCCTCCGGGACCGTCAGGCTGACGCCGTCGACCGCGCGCTTTCCGTCGAAATCCTTTGTCAGGTCCCTCGCCTGCGCGGCAATCGCTCTTTCCCCCATGGCCGCAATGGGTAAAGGCTCGTTGTATCATGGCAAGCCTCAAGACCCGGATTTTCGACAAGGCGAGGGAGCTTGGCTTCTGTGCCTGGGGGATCGCCCGCGCCGATTCCGCGCCCGAGGCCGGTCAGCGGCTGCGCGAATGGATCGCCGCCGGCCATCATGGCGACATGGGCTGGATCGAGGATCGCGCCGATCAGCGCGCAACTCCTGCCGGTCTGTGGCCGGACGCAAGGTCGGTCATCGCGCTGGGGATGAGCTATGCGCCGGCCCATGACCCGCTGGCGCTGGCCGGGGCAAGGAACCGGGGTCGCATTTCGGTCTATGCCCAGGGCACCGACTATCACAAGGTGGTCAAGAAGGCGCTCAAGGCGATGGGCCGCTGGCTCGCCGACGAGGCAGGATGCGAGCTCAAGGTGTTCGTCGACACCGCCCCGGTGATGGAAAAACCGCTGGCCGCGGCGGCCGGGGTCGGGTGGCAGGGCAAGCACAGCAATTTGCTCAACCGCGAACATGGCAGCTGGCTTTTCCTTGGCATCATCTACACGACATTGGACCTGGAGCCTGATCCGGCGGCCGAACCGCACTGCGGTAGCTGCACGCGCTGCATCGACGCCTGCCCCACCGCGGCCATTGTCGCACCGAACCTGGTCGATGCGCGGCGTTGCATTTCCTACCTGACGATCGAGCAGGCGGGTCCGATCCCGGTCGAGTTTCGCGAAGCGATCGGCAATCGCATTTACGGCTGCGACGATTGTCTGGCGGTTTGCCCGTGGAACCGCTTCGCCCGCGCCGCGCAGGCCAATCGGGCCTTTCACGCCCGGCCGGAGCTTGTCGCGCCGGCGCTGGCCGACCTCCTGGCGCTCGATGACCGCGCGTTTCGCGAACTGTTTTCAGGCTCGCCGATCAAGCGCATCGGCGTCGACCGGATGATCCGCAACTGCCTCGTCGCGGCAGGCAATAGCGGCGACAAAACGTTAATCGAGGCGGTAAGACCGCACCTGGCAAGCGGCAATCCGGTGATTGCCGAGGCCGCCGGCTGGGCGATTGCCCGGCTGGACGCTTAGCGGCCTTCGATCGCCGCGAAACATTGCTGTGGGTTGATCTCGGTGCCTTGGTGCGTGCGCGTATCGACATGAATGACGCGCGGCACTCCCTGGCCAGATTCCGGCGGATAGAGATAGGCGTCCAGCACGCAATTCGACCCGCTGTACTGCAGCTTGGTTGCGACGCCCTCGCGAATTGTCAGCCGGGGGCTTCCAAAATGCTGGGCAAGTTCGACCGCGGTCATCCCGGCAAGGGTGCGATGCTCATGGGAACTGCTGAGCAGGGGCGCCGAAGTTACCGGGCCGGGGGTCTGCGTTGTCGGGCTCGAGGCGCAAGCGGCAAGTCCAAGGGCAGCGAAGGGAAACAGACGGCGCATTTGCCCTGTGTGGCGGGCGTGCGCAGCGCTGGCAAGCTTGCGCCGGCCCGCGGCGGGGGCTAGGCGGCGCGGCCAATCCTCAGTCATCATCGGAGATCCCATGTCACAGCCCCGCTTCGACGTGCTTTGCATCGGCAACGCCATCGTCGACGTCATCGCCGATGCCGACGATTCCTTCCTCTCGGAGCAAGGCCTTGACAAGGGGGCGATGCGGCTGATCGATGAAGCGGAAGCGGTTCGGCTCTACGGCGCGATGGGTCCCGGCCGCGAGATCAGCGGCGGCTCGGCGGGCAACACGGCGGCCGGGGTTGCGGCGCTCGGGCTTGCCGCAGCCTTCGTCGGCCAGGTCGCCGCCGACCAGCTTGGGACCATCTACAAGCATGATATCGAAGCGCAGGGCATCGCCTTCCTCGTCAAGCCGCGCAACGATGTCGGTGCTACCGCGCGCTCGCTGATCCTGGTCACGCCGGATGCGCAGCGGACCATGAACACCTTCCTCGGCGCGGCGCAGATGCTCGAATGTTCGGCGATCGACCCGGCGGCGATTGCCGATGCCGCCATCCTCTATCTCGAAGGCTATTTGTGGGATCCGGAAGTGCCGCGCGCGGCGATGGAGGCGGCCATGGCGGCGGCCCGGGACGCCGGGCGCAAGATCGCCTTTACCCTGTCCGATACTTTCTGCGTCGACCGTCACCGCGACGGCTTCTGGACGCTGCTAAGGGATGGTCGGATCGATATTCTGTTCGCCAATGAGGCCGAAGCGCTAGCGATGGTCGGCACCGATGACATCGACCAGGCCATTGCGGCTCTGGCCGGGGTGACGCCGATGTTGGTCGTGACCCGAAGCGAGAAGGGGGCCATCGCGGTCGGCGCCGGCGAACGCGCGGCGGTCACTGCCGAGCCGATCGAGCGGTTGGTCGACACGACCGGCGCTGGTGACCTGTTCGCGGCCGGGTTCCTTGCCGGCCAGGCCCGCGGACTGGGGCTGGAGGCCTCGCTTAAGCTTGGCGCGATCGCTGCCGCCGAAGTGATCCAGCATTATGGTGCCCGCCCCGAGCGCGACCTCAGGGCGTTGGCGGCGGATATCCTTTAGCTAAAAAAAAGGGGAGGCGGTGAAGCCTCCCCTTCTCTTTCGATTGGACCCCTGGCCTAGCCGCGGGTCTCCGGGCTGCCCGGAACCGGCGTGCCCGGCAACGGCAGGGCGTCGATCGGCGGTGCGTTGGGATCGAGTTCCGGAACCTCGACGATGCCTTTGCCGAGATGGCTGCGGCTACGGCTGTAGCCGAAGTAGACGAGGAAGCCGAGGATCGACCAAATCGGCAGTACCATCATCGCCTCGAACGGCAGGTTGAAGAACAGGAACAATGTTCCCAGCACCGTCAACGGACCGATCACCACCAGCGCAGGCACCCTGAACGGACGCTCCCGGCCGGGCGACTGCTTGCGCAGCAGCATGACCGCGATTGCCACCATGAAGAAGGCGTAAAGCGTTCCGGCATTGGCAATATCGGCAAGCTGGCCGACCGGCAGGAAGGCCGCCGCGATGGCGACTACGACGCCGGTCATCGCGGTGACGATATAGGGCGTCTTCCACTTCGGGTGCACTTCGGACAGCTTCTCGGGAAGCAGGCCGTCGCGCGCCATGACGAAGAAAATGCGGGTCTGGCCGAACAACAGGATCAGGATGACCGATGGCAACGCCAGGAAGGCGGCGATGCCGAGCATGTTGCCGACCCCGGACCAGCCGATCTGCCGCAGGACGTGCGCAAGCGCCTCATTCGAACAAACCAGTGCATCGCGGAATTCAGGCAGCGCGCACTGGCGGGCCAGCTCTTCGGAACCAGCCGGGAAGGGAATACCGTTCGGCCCCATGATCGGCTGGCCGCCGATGGTGCCGACGGCGCCGGCGGCAACCAGGATGTAGAAGACGGTGCAGAACAGCAGCGACCCGATCAGGCCGATCGGGACATTGCGCTGCGGATTCTTGGTTTCCTCGGCCGCGGTCGAGACCGCGTCGAAGCCGACATAGGCGAAGAAGATCGTCGCGGCTGCGCCGACCGCCCCGACCCCGCTGCCGAACCCGCCGAACAGGCCGGCAGGAAGGAACGGGTTGAACTTGTCAGGGTCAAAATAGGCGCTGGTCAGCGTCAGGCCGATGAAGGCAGTGAGCGCGGCAACCTTGATCGCCACCAGGACGGCGTTGACGCGCGCGCTTTCGGTCGTGCCGATCATCAGCAGCCAGGTGATCAGGAGGGCGATGACCAGCGCGGGCAGGTTGATGAACCCGCCTTCCGCGCCACCAAGCGCCAGCGGCCCGGCACTAAGATAGGCAGGTAACTGGAAATTGAAGAATTCGTTGAGGATCGTACCTGTGAAATAGCCCGACCAGCCGACCGACACCGCGGAGGCGGCGATGGCATATTCAAGAACCAGCGCCCAGCCGACCGTCCAGGCGAGAAATTCGCCCATCGTGGCATAGCTATAGGTGTAGGCGGAACCGGCGACCGGGATCATGGCCGCGATCTCGGCATAGCAAAGCGCGGCCACAACACAGACCGCGCCGGCGATGATGAAGGCAAGCATCAGGCCTGGCCCGGCCTTCTGGGCACCCGCCGACGTCAGCACGAAAATCCCCGTGCCGATGATACAGCCGATACCGAAAAGCGTGAGTTGCAACGCGCCTAGGGTGCGGTGCAGCGATTTTTTCTTCGCCGTTGCGAGAATGGCGTCGAGCGGTTTGACGCGGTCTAGAAGCATGCTGTTCCCCTTGGAATGCGAGGCGCTGTGCATGCAGCGCCCGCTGTTCTGGCGCGGAGCCTAGCGGCTCGAAAGACGGGCGCAATCCCCTAGGAAGAATTCGTCAGGGCCTGTTGCTCCCGGCGCACTGATCACCGCTGAAGCATGGGCCCCAACGGCTGGCCGCCAAAGACGTGGACATGAAGGTGAGGCACCTCCTGGCCGCCGCGCTTCCCGACGTTGCTGAGGATGCGATAGCCCTGCGTGTCGGCACCGGTCATCCGTGCGACCTCGCCGATGGTTCGCACGAAATCGCAGATTTCCGCCTCGCTTGCGCTGGCGGTGAAATCGTCCCAGCTGACATACTCGCCCTTGGGGATCACCAGAACATGGATTGGGGCCAGCGGCTGGATGTCGTGGAAGGCGAGGCTGTGCTCGCTCTCCATCACCGTTTTGGCGGGCAGTTCCCCCCTTAGGATCCGGGCGAAAATATTCTGCCCGTCATAGGGCTGCTTGGCGTCGATGGGCATGGATCTCGCTGGACTCCGCTTGACCGGTGGTGCCTCATCGCTACCACGAAAGATGATGAATGAGGAAACCCCTGAGTCCCTGATTCCCTACGATGAAATCGTACAGGAAGCGTTGCGCGCGGTTGTCGGCCGGGTGCTCCATGAGGTCGAAATGCAGGGCGCGCTGCCCGGAACCCACCATTTCTACATCACCTTCAAGACTCGCATGCCCGGGGTTTCGATCCCCAAGCACCTGGTCGAGCGTTTTCCGGACGAGATGACGATCGTCATCCAGCACCGTTTCTGGGACCTCAAGGTTACCGAGGAAGGGTTTTCGGTCGGCCTGAGCTTCGGCGGAGTGCCCTCGACCCTGGTCGTGCCCTTCGCGGCAGTGACCGATTTCGTCGACCCGGCGGTTGATTTCAGCCTCAAGTTCCAGGCCAATGGCGCGCCCGAAGGGCATGAAGACCATGACGAGGCCGAGAATGATGTGCCTGCCGCCGAACCGATCGAGGACGGCTCTAACGTCGTCAGCGTGGATTTCACCCGCAAGAAGTAGCGCGGGCACGGGCGAACTCGACTCCCTTCGCATCGCTGGCTAGGGGCATCGGCAACTTCCTCTGCCGATGGATATGCCCTCATGAACAGTCCGACCCGCACCGAAACCGACAGCTTTGGCCCGATCGACGTCCCGGGTGACAGCTATTGGGGCGCCCAGACCGAACGGTCGATAGCCAACTTCCCGTTCGGAGATCGGGAGCGGATGCCGGCAGAGATTGTCCACGCGCTGGGTTATGTGAAACAGGCCGCAGCGCGGGTTAATGCGCGGATCGGCGGGCTCGACGCGAACATTGCCGAAGCCATTCAGCAGGCCGCGGGCGAAGTCGCCAGGGGCGACCTCGACGGACAGTTCCCGCTGGTCATCTGGCAGACGGGTTCGGGCACCCAGTCGAACATGAATGCCAATGAGGTCATCGCCGGCCGCGCCAATGAGCAGTTAACCGGAAGCCGCGGCGGCAAGGACCCCGTCCACCCCAACGATCATGTCAACAAGGGCCAGTCGTCGAACGACAGTTTCCCGACCGCGATGCACATTTCCGCGGGTATCGCCATCTATCGCCGGCTGCTCCCCGCGCTGAGGCGTATCCACGCCCGGCTGGCCGAGCAGTCGGAGCGGTGGGACAGCCTCGTCAAGATTGGCCGCACCCACCTCCAGGACGCCACCCCGCTGACTCTCGGTCAGGAGTTTTCGGGCTACGCGGCGATGATCGAGGACAATATCGTCAGGGTTGAAGCCGTGCTGCCCCGGGTGATGCGGCTGGCCCAGGGAGGGACCGCGGTGGGGACGGGCCTGAACGCACCTGCTGGTTTCGCCGATGCCTTCGCCAAGGAGGTGGCCAACCTGACCCAGCTGCCCTTCACCTCGGCGCCGAACAAGTTTGCCGAGCTGGCGGCGCATGACACGATGGTCGAACTGTCGGGAGTCCTCAACACCATCGCGGTGAGCCTGTCGAAGATCGCCAATGACATCCGGCTGCTCGGCTCGGGACCGCGTTGCGGGCTTGGCGAACTGAAGCTTCCGGAGAATGAGCCGGGCAGCTCGATCATGCCGGGCAAGGTCAACCCGACTCAGTGCGAAATGCTGACCATGGTCGCCGCCCAGGTGATGGGCAACCATGTGGCGGTCACCGTTGGCGGCCTCCAGGGGCATATGGAACTCAATGTCTTCAAGCCGCTGATCGGCGCGAACATCATCCGCTCGATCAACCTCCTGTCGACGGGCATGATGAGCTTCACCGAGCGCACGCTCGACGGGCTCGAGGCTGACGAACAGCGGATTGCCGACCTCATGAACCGTTCGCTGATGCTGGTCACCGCGCTGGCCCCGGAAATCGGCTATGACAATGCCGCCACCATTGCCAAACATGCGCATAAGAAGGGCCAGACCCTCAAGGAAGCGGGTTTGGAACTGGGGCTGGTTGACGAGGAGACTTTCAACCGGCTCGTCAGGCCGGAGAATATGCTCGGCCGATAAGGAGGAACTTGTGGACATGTGGAAGCGAATTGCGGGCCTGCTGATCGGCGGCGCAGCCTTGCTTAGCGGCTGCGCGCCGCGCCAACTTCCCGCACCCACGGCGCCGGCCACCGTCGCCGTCGTTCCCGCGGCGACAGCGCTTGCGCCCGCAATCTACATGCAGGTCGCGGCGTCGAGCGCGCTTTTCGCGGTGAGGGCGTCCGAAATCGCCGCCCAGCGATCGGGCGATGTCCGGTTCCGGGGCCTGGCGCAAGCCATCGCCGCCGACCAGCGGGGCATCGGCTCCCAGCTCAGCTTCGCGGGACGGCGCCTAGACCTGCTCCCAACGGCTTCGCTGACCGCAGCGCAGGCTGCCGACCTCGATCGGTTGCGGATTTCGGGAAGTGTGGAGACGACCTACCGGCAGCTACTCGATCCGGTCCTGGCCGAGGCCGCGCAGGCCCATTCCTCCTTCGCCGCAAATGGCTCGAGTGCGACGTTGAAACCGGTTGCCCGGATGGCCGCGCCGGCCACCGGACGAAACCTGCAGATGCTGCGGAATCGCTAGAAGCGAAGGTTCAGCCTGGCGCCGATATTGTCGATGCCCGGGTTCTGCCCGCTGAAAATCGTGGCGTGGCTGAGATGGACCCAGCTGGCTTCTACAGTTACGCGGGGGCTGACGCGAACGCCGATCCCTAGTTCGGGGGCGAACAGCAGGCGGCTGCCAAATTCGATCCTGCCATTGCCGGGCTTGTCGAAATCGGCTTTCGAGCCATTGTGAACCGCAAGGCCCAGGCCTGGACGAACGTAAAGCTTGTCGCCGAACTTCCAGGACAGACCGGCGGACAGGTAACTTGTGTCGCCCTTGCTGTTCACCGCGGCGAACAGGTGAGGTTCAAGCCCGGTCCCCGGAATGATCTGATCACCTCGAAGTCCCAGCTGGAAATCGATTCCGCCTTCAGGCGACCCGCCGAGGGTGAGCGGCGTGTCGACTCCATGGACGTAAAGGCCGCCAAACACTTCGCTCGCTTGCGCCGGGGTAGCCAGGGTGGAAACGGCCAACGCAACAATTACCGCTATCTTCATGGAACGGCACGATAATCAACTAATGGCGGCGCGCAAGCGACTAAGCGACCTGCCATGATTTGATTGCCTCGCTGGGCGCCAGCAGCATCCACAGGTTCAAGGTCAGATTGTCGCGAATGGCGATCAAAGGCACGATCTCCAGTGCCAGTACAAGGACAAGGCTCGCCCAAAGTGGCAGGCGCCGCGCGGCGGCGAATCCGGCGGCCATCATCATCATGTCGCTGGCGGAGTTGAGGATCGAGTCGCCGCTATAGCCAAGCGCCGCGGTCGCTTCGCGGTAGCGGTCGATGACCATCGGCGTATTCTCGACAATTTCCCAGGCTGCCTCGACCGCCAGCGCTGCCGCCAACCGTTGCTCAGCGGTGGCGCCGCGCCACAGCGCATTGAGCAGGGCGTAAAAGATAAAGCCATGGACAAGGTGGCTGGGGCTGTACCAGTCGAACAGCATCTGGCTCTGCCTGGGCCCGACCTCGCCCCATATTGCGATAGTGCCACAGGTGCAGATTGGCGGGCGGCCCATGGTCCACAGGACCGCTGCCAAAAGTAAGGAAAAGCGGCCGGGGCCGCTGCACTGCAGCCAGCATGGCCTTGAGGAGTAGCAGCGTCGTAGCGCTTGCCAAGGCGGCGATGCTGTCGCACCCATGGAACCATGTTGCGCCTGTTCGGACCTGGATGCATCGCCGCCCCGATCGATGCCGCGCGGAACGTCGAGGATGCCGAAAAGGCGATCTGGGTCGACCTTCTCGAGCCGACGAAGGACGAGGAACAGTTCGCCGAGAAGCTGATCGGCACCAATGTTCCGACCCGCGAGGAGATGCTGGAAATCGAACCTTCCAGCCGTCTTTACGAGAAGGATGGCGTCACCTTCATGACCATGTCGGTGATCTACGGGATCGAGGAAGGGCGGCCGTCGACCGATCCGATAAGCTTCATCCTGACCAGGAATCACCTGGTCACGGTGCGCTACATCGACCCCGATCCTTTCATTGTTTTCGCTGACCATGCTTATGCCGATCCATCGCTCGCTGGCGATCCGTTGACGGTGCTGGTGAAATTGCTCGATGCGGTGGTCGACCGGCTCGCCGACGCGCTTGAAGAGGCAGGGGCAAGCATCGAGGCGACCTCGACCCAGATTTTCGAGCGCGAGCGGCGGGCTCGGCGGCGGCATCCCGAGCTTCGCTATGAGGCATTGATGATCCGCATCGGCAGCATGCAGCGGCTGCTCGCGCGGTTGCGGGAAAGCTCGGTCAGCACCAGCCGGATGCTGAGCTTCCTGGCTGCGCTCGACCTGATCAGCGACCACCCCAGCCAGTTGCGCCATGTCAAAAGCCTGATCGCCGACGGCCGAGCGCTCGACGACCACAGCGATTTCTTGGCGGAGAACCTCAACTTCCTGCTCGACGCCTCGCTGGGCATGATCACGCTCGAACAGAATATGGTCATGAAAGTCTTCTCGGTGGTCGCCGTGGTGCTGATGCCGCCGACACTCATCGCCGGCGTCTATGGGATGAATTTCCGCCATATGCCGGAGCTGGACTGGCTCTACGGCTATCCGATGGCCTTGGGCCTGATCCTGGTCAGCGCGGTGCTGCCCTTCCTGATCGCGCGGAAACGCGGCTGGCTTTAAAATCGGGAATGCTCCCGCCCTTTGTCATGCGCCGCCATTCTTGCTAGTGGCGCGGCCAACCGCCGCCGGGCGTGCCCGCGCGGACTTCAACATCGATGAAATCTCGAAGGAATCCCGATGATCCCGACCGGCCAGGACAGCTTGAAGACCCGTTCCACGCTGGAGGCCGGAGGCAAGCGATACGCTTATTACTCGCTCGAAAAGGCTGCGGCGGCGCTGGGGGACGTGTCGCGCCTGCCCTTTTCGATGAAGGTGCTGCTCGAAAATCTGCTGCGGTTCGAGGATGGCGATACGGTCACTCGCGACGACCTTCAGAGCATGGTCGACTGGCAGAAGGAACGGCGCATCAACCGCGAAATCCAGTATCGCCCGGCCCGGGTCCTGATGCAGGACTTCACCGGCGTCCCCGCCGTGGTCGACCTCGCTGCGATGCGCGACGCGATGAAAGGGCTGGGAGGCGACGCCCAGAAGATCAACCCGCAGGTGCCGGTCCACCTGGTGATTGATCATAGCGTGATGGTCGACGAATTCGGCAACCCCAAGGCGTTCGAAAAGAACGTCGAGCTCGAATATGCCCGCAACGCCGAGCGCTATGAATTTCTGAAATGGGGATCGCAGGCGTTCGACAATTTCAAGGTTGTTCCGCCCGGCACCGGTATCTGCCACCAGGTCAATCTGGAGAATATCGCCCAGACGGTGTGGTCGTCCAAGGACCAGTCGGGTGAGGAAGTCGCCTATCCCGACACGCTGGTCGGGACCGACAGCCATACAACCATGGTCAACGGGCTCGGCGTGCTCGGATGGGGCGTCGGCGGGATTGAGGCCGAAGCCGCGATGCTCGGCCAGCCGGTCAGCATGCTGATCCCCGAGGTGGTAGGATTCCGGCTGTCCGGCGCGCTGAAGGAAGGAATCACCGCGACCGACCTGGTGCTGACCGTCACCCAGATGCTTCGGGCCAAGGGCGTGGTCGGCCGGTTCGTCGAATTTTTCGGCCCCGGCCTCGATGCGCTCAGCCTCGCCGACCGTGCGACGATCGCCAACATGGCACCCGAATATGGCGCGACCTGCGGCTTCTTCCCGATCGACGAGCGGACGATCGAATATCTGAAACTGACTGGCCGTGACGATGACCGGATCGAACTGGTCCGCGCCTATGCCGAAGCCCAGGGGATGTGGCGCGATTCGTCGACACCCGACCCGATCTTCACCGACACAGTCGATCTCGACATGGGCAGCGTCGAACCCTCGCTTGCCGGTCCCAAGCGTCCGCAGGACCGGGTCCGCCTGAGCGAGGTTGACGAGCTGTTCAATGCCGAACTTGAAACCACTTACCAGAAGCATGACGACCCGCGGGTCGCGGTTGCCGGCGAATCGTTCGACATCGGCAATGGTGACGTGATGATCGCCGCGATCACCAGCTGCACCAACACGTCGAACCCCTCGGTCCTGATCGCCGCCGGCCTGGTGGCGCGCAAGGCTCGCGAAAAGGGCCTGACGCGCAAGCCCTGGGTCAAGACCAGCCTCGCCCCGGGAAGCCAGGTCGTGACGGAATATCTCAACGCCTCCGGCCTTAGCGAAGACCTGGACGCGATCGGCTTCAACCTGGTCGGCTATGGCTGCACCACTTGCATCGGCAATTCGGGCCCGTTGCCGGAGCCGATCAGCAAGGCAATCAACGAGAATGACCTGGTTGCCGCCTCGGTCCTGTCGGGCAACCGCAACTTCGAAGGTCGCGTCTCGCCCGATTGCCGCGCCAACTATCTCGCCTCGCCTCCGCTGGTGGTAGCCTATGCCCTGATGGGGACGGTTCGCTCGGACATGAACAAGACTCCGCTGGGCCAGGACCGGCAGGGCGTCGACGTCTTCCTGAAGGACGTCTGGCCGACCAATGACGAAGTCCGCCAGTTGATCGACGCCCATGTATCGCGCGACATGTTCATCTCCCGCTACGCCGACGTCTATGCCGGGGACGAACGCTGGCGGGCGATCGAGGTCGGGGGCGGCGACACCTACGACTGGCCGGAACAGTCGACCTATATCCAGAACCCTCCCTATTTCACCGGCATGACGATGACGCCCGAGCCGCTGACCGACATTGAAGGCGCGCGGGCCCTCGCATTGTTCGGCGACTCCATCACCACCGACCACATCTCCCCGGCCGGCGCGATCAAGCTCGACAGCCCGGCCGGCAGCTATCTTATCGACAAGGACGTCCCAAGGGCGGAGTTCAACAGCTATGGCGCGCGTCGCGGCAACCATCAGGTAATGATGCGCGGTACCTTCGCCAACATCCGCATTCGCAATCGGATGCTGGACGGGGTCGAAGGGGGCATGACCCGCTACGTGCCCACCGGCGAAACCATGCCGATCTACGACGCGGCGATGAAGTACCAGGCTGAAGGCACGCCCCTGGTGGTCATCGCCGGCAAGGAATATGGCACCGGGTCCTCGCGCGACTGGGCAGCGAAGGGGACCATCTTGCTTGGGGTCCGAGCGGTATTGGCCGAAAGCTTCGAGCGGATCCACCGTTCGAACCTGGTGGGGATGGGCGTTCTGCCGCTGCAGTTCGCCGATGGTGAAAATTGCGCGACCTTTGCGCTCGACGGCAGCGAGACATTCGCGGTTGAAGGTGTGGCCGACATTGCGCCGCGCCAGGACGTCGAGGTCAAGGTTACCCGGGCCAATGGCGAGCAGCTGGTGATCAAAGCCCGCTGCCGGATCGATACCTACAATGAGCTCGAATATTATCGTTCGGGCGGCATCCTCCACTATGTGCTGAGGAACCTGGCGGCCTAATCGGGATGGGCGGGCGCATCGACCTGAGCCATGTTATCGAGGACGGCATGGTCACCTTCAGGGGACTGCCCGGCCCGCAGATCTGCGACTTCTGGACCCGGGAGGCGTCGGCGGCCAATTACGACGACGGCTCAAGTTTCCAGATCGGCCAGATCCTGATGGTCGCCAATACCGGCACCTATGTCGACAGCCCGTTTCATCGCTATGCCGACGGCAAGGACCTGAGCGAACTGTCGCTGGACCTGCTCGCGGATCTTGATGGCGTGCGGGTCCGCGCGCCCCATGAAGCCGAGATCGCGATCGACGCGTCGGCCTTCCGCGGCCTCGACGTGCGCGGCAAGGCGGTGCTGGTGGCCACCGGCTGGGACCGGCA
Organism: Sphingomonas xanthus; assembly: GCF_007998985.1. Lineage (GTDB taxonomy): Bacteria > Pseudomonadota > Alphaproteobacteria > Sphingomonadales > Sphingomonadaceae > Sphingomicrobium > Sphingomicrobium xanthum. The sequence continues at coordinate 981,494 of NZ_CP041659.1, read as the reverse complement.
TTGGCGTAGCGACACCTATTTGAGCGATCATCCATTCCTCACCGCGGACGCCGCCGATTGGCTGGTCGACCATGGCGCAGCCTTCGTGGGGATCGACAGCCACAATATCGATGACACGCGCGCGCGCGCGCGTCCGGTCCACAGCACGCTGCTGGCCGCGGGCATTCCGATCGGCGAACATCTCACCAACCTCGCCGCGCTTCCCGACAGCAGCTTCAGGTTCCACGCGGTCCCGCCGAAGGTGAAGGGAATGGGGACCTTCCCGGTTCGCGCCTACGCGCTGATCTGAAGCCAGTCCGGCTGGGTTGCGCCCGCGGGGATGGCATCGATCCGGGCATGGACCACCGCTAGCCCGAGGTCGGGATAGGCAATCCTCGTCCGTTCCCCGCCTTCTCCCTCGACGACAAGCAGGCGCCGGTTGACCTTCTGCCGCCAATTCATTCGCGCGGTGTTTTCCTGGCCGACGAAACAGCCTTTGCTAAAGCTGACGCCGTTGAGTTCGGCGCCATTGCATTCGAGCCAGAGGAGGTCGCCGAGTTCGGCTCGGCCCTCGCACACGCCGAGGCGAAGACGGTGTTCCAGCCAGCCGTCGGTAGGGTCGTCCGCAGGACCCAGCCAGCGCTGGCCGAGGGCCGCGAGCCGCGGATCCGCTGGATGCGGGCCGCTTTGGTCGGCCGACCAATGCACCGCCATTCCTTCGTCCCGTTTGATCGCAATCGCCCGCCGCAGGCGATAGATCGACAGCCGCCGGATCAGATCGCCCGCCGAATCCGCTTCGCAATCGAGAAGCAGGTCGTTGCCATCTTCCCAGACAATGAAATCGAACAGGCATTTGCCTTGGGCCGACAATAGTCCCGCCCAGACCGGCAGACTTGCTGCAACATCCTGCGTTACGAGGCCCTGCAGGAAGTCGCGAACGCCTTCCCCGGACAGGCGGACGACGGCGCGGTCGGCAAGGGTGGTCGCGGGCATTAGCCTTAGCTAAGGAGCCTCAGTGACATTGCAACGCCTGACGATCCGCCGCCCCGACGATTGGCATGTCCATCTTCGCGATGGAGAGATGCTGGAACGCGTCGCGCCCTTCACCGCGCGCCAGTTCGGCAGAGCGATCGTCATGCCCAACCTTTCCCCGCCAGTGACCAGCATCGATGCTGCCTCTGCCTATCGCGCGCGGATCGTGGCGGCGGCGGGCGAGGGGTTCACGCCGTTGATGACGGCCTACCTCACCGACACCATCGATGCCGACGCATTGGCGCGCGGCCACGACGAAGGCGTGTGGGTGGCGGCCAAGCTATACCCGGCCGGCGCCACGACCAACAGCGCCAGCGGCGTCACCGATATTTCCAACGTGCATGCGGTGCTTGAGCGGATGCAGGACATCGGCATGCTGCTGTGCGTTCATGGCGAGGTGACCGACCCCGACATCGACGTGTTCGACCGGGAAGCCGTTTTCATCGACCGAATCCTCGAACCGCTTGTCCGCCGCTTTCCCGCGCTCAGGATCGTGCTTGAACATATCACCACGCGGCAGGCTGCGGAGTTCGTCGCCGACGCGCCGGATAGCGTCGCAGCGACGGTGACGCCGCAGCATCTGATGCTGAATCGCAATGCCTTGTTCCAGGGCGGGTTGCGGCCGCACGCCTACTGCCTGCCAGTCGTCAAGCGCGAGGAACATCGGCTCGCGGTGCGCCGGGCGGCGACTTCCGGCAGCGCGAAATTCTTCCTCGGGACCGATAGCGCGCCACACGAGGTAGCGGCCAAGGAATCGTCCTGCGGCTGCGCCGGCATATTCAACGCGCCCTATGCGCTCGAAGCCTATGCGCAGGTATTTGATGAAGAAGAGGCGCTCGATCGGCTGGAGGCCTTCGCCAGCCTCAATGGTCCAGCCTTTTACGGGCTTGAGCCCAATTCGGATTCGGTCACCCTTGAGAAAGCGGCTTGCCCGGTCCCCGACCGCGTTGCCGGGCTGGTCCCGTTCGGGGCGGGCGGCGAGTTCAGCTGGCGGATGGCCTGACGCCGCCTGTTCCTTCGGGCCCGATCATGTCGCCGAAGAATGTTTCCATCCGCGCATAGCATTCGCACGATCTTGCCATCAGTCCCGAGCGATCCTTGATCTCGATCTGGCTGCGCCGCGTCGTGATCAATCCCTCGTCCTGCAGCTGGCGCGTGACGGCATTGACCGTCGTGCGCTGCACACCGAGCAGGCCGGCAAGCGATTCCTGGGTCAGCTCGAGCCGGCTTCCGGCGCGGTCCTGCGCGGTCAGAAGCCAGCGGGCTGCCCGCGCTTCAATCGGGTGAAAGCTGTTGCAGGCAACGGTCTGCATGACCTGTCCCAACAAATAGTCGGCGTAGCGGCAAAACAGGTTGTTGAGCTGCGGCGAAGCGGCCTTGGCCTCCTCGACCAGTTTCATCGGAATCTGCAACGCCGGACCCGCGACCATCACTTCGGCGCGCGAAAAGGCCGGGACGTTGCCGCAACTGACGATGCCGCCGACCGCGCCCTCCCGGCCGATGGTGGCGACCTCGACCGAACGTCCGTTGTCGAGGTCAACGACCAGCGAGACCATCGTCGGTCCGAACGGGAAGGTCGAATAGGCCACCTGACCGCCCCGGCGAAACAGGATTTCGCCATTGTCTAGGTCAATCGGCCGGGCTGCATCCTTGAGCCGCGCGCGCAGATCCGCGGGCGTGGTGCTGAGCAGCCGGTTCCCCGCGAAAGCTTCGCTGAGGTCGTGCATCAGGTCCTGGATCATCGATGGCTTCCCCTCGTTGCCATAGGGAAATGATCGGAAAGCCAAACTGTTTCCCGCAACCCCGTTCAAGGGCGGTTGAACCGCGCCAAAGGGTTCGCTAAGGCCCGCGGGCGCCGCATTCCCGGAGACGTGGGTGAGTGGCTGAAACCAACGCTTTGCTAAAGCGTCATACGGGAAACCGTATCGAGGGTTCGAATCCCTCCGTCTCCGCCACCGGTCATTGAATTCTCGCGATATTTTCCTCCGACCTGGGTTCGGCTTCGGTAACTTTCGCGGGCCGAAATTGCCGCCAGTCAGTTCGGATTGCGCTCCACCACTGTGCGCAGGACCGGCGCCGTGATGATGTCGTCGACCCCATCAAGAGCCGCCAGCCTTTCGCGAAAATCGCCAAGGGCCGCATTGTCGCTGACGCTGGCGACAATTACCGCGTCGATAGTCGGTCCGGCGACGGACCAGCAAGCGCGGATTTCCGGCCAGTCGCGCAACTTGCGTAAAACCGGTTCGCACGGCCTGACCGCAATGCGCACAAGCAGGATGCCGGTCACCGCAGCCTTGTCCTGATCCCCCCGAACGATCGTGTATCGCGAAATCGTGCCCTGGTCCTCGAGCCGCGCGAGGCGCTCCTGGACCGCGCTTCGGGACAGGCCGACCGCCTTGGCAAGGGCCACGACCGGGCGTCGCGCATCTTTTTCAAGCAGGCCGAGCAACCGCCGGTCCACATCGTCAAGCACCCTGCCTGCCATGATCCTACCTCCGGCGGCAATGTGCCTGCAGCGCCGGCAGATCGCCAGTTGTTTTCCGACGCGGCCCCGACCCATGCCAGGTGCAAGGAGACGCTGGATGAAGAAATTCGAAGGAAGCCGGTTTACAAGCGAAAAGCCGTGGGGCGGCCCGAACGTCGCAAGGCTCGCCGACGCGCTCGTCAAGCTCAGGTGGACCGACCAGCCGTTCCGCTGGCATGCCAACAAGGGCACCGAAATTTTCGTCGTGCTTGACGGGGAGGTCGACATGCATGTCCGGTCCGGCGGTCAGCCTTCCCGGATCATCCATCTGCGCACGGGCGACCTCCTCCATATCGAAAGCGGGGAGGAGCATGTCGCCCATCCGCGTGGAGAGGCGCGGATACTGGTCGTCGAGGAGGCCGAGCAATGACCGCCGTTCGCGCCGCATTCTTCGGCGACAGCCTCACTCTGGGCGTGGGCGATCCGGAAAAGCTTGGCTGGGCTGGGCGGCTGGCCCGCGCGGCGCAAGCAAACGGGCACGATATCACGGCCTATAATCTCGGCATCAGGCGCGACACCAGCAGTGACATCGCGCGCCGCTGGGGTGCGGAAGCCGAGGCGCGCCTGCCGGCATCGGCCCGCCGCCTGCTGCTTTTCTCGTTCGGAACCAACGACTGTCTCGAAGAAGACGGCCGGCGCCGCGTTTCGCACGCCCAGTCGCTGGACAATGCGCGGGCAATCCTTGAGCCGGCGCTCCGCTTCGCCCCGGTCCTGGTTGTCGGTCCGCCGCCGGTCGCCGACGAAGCCGAGAATCTGCGCATCGCCGCCCTGTCGTCCGACCAGCATGCGCTTTGCGACAGACTCGGCATCGACTTCATTCCATTATTTGCCCTGCTGCGCTGCGCCGAACCCTGGGTGTCGAGCCTGTCCGATGGATATCATCCGGGCGCAGCGGGCTACGCCCTCGCCGCCGACATCATCGGCGCATCGCCAAAATGGACCTCGGCAATCGGCGGCGAAGATGCGCCGCCAGTTGGTTTGACCGCTTCCGGCTGATCGTTAACTCGCCGCCCCGCACACTGTTGCATTCAAGCAACGGCCATTAATCGTTCCGGTGCCGGACCATTGACTTTAGTTAGGGGGAGGGTGAGTTTCAGGGGTGATCACCGAGCGTGCGGGATGTGCGCCAGATACAAGTCTTAAAGGGGTATTTTATGAACTTCACGGCGCAAGCCCATCCCTATCGCCCTGGCCTGATGGTTGGCGTTTCGCTCGCGGCCATGCTTGCCGCGCAGCCGGCATATGCCCAGGACGCGACGACCGAGGATCAGGCGCCTGAAGCGGCACCGGCCGAGCCGGTCCCCGCCACGGCCCCCGCGGCCGTCCAGCAGGATGAGCCAATCATCGTCACCGGCACCCGAATCCGGGGCCGTCCCGAATTCACCAGCCCCGATCCGGTCGCGCTGATCGATCCCGAGGTCGCCAAGCGCGAAGGCAAGTTCGATACGGCGGGGATGCTCCAGTCCTCGCCGATCGCGGCGGGTTCGACCCAGATCACCGCGGCGATTTCGTCGAACTTCGTCACTCAGGGCGGCCAGGGCACGCAGACCATCGACCTTCGCGGCCTCGGCCCGAACCGCACGCTCGTCCTGCTCAATGGCCGTCGCGCCGGTCCCGCGGGTACTCGCGGCGCGGTCGCGGCGTTCGACCTCAACGTCCTTCCGCAATCGATCGTCGAGCGCGTCGACGTGCTCAAGACCGGCGCCTCGTCGATTTACGGGTCTGACGCGGTCGCCGGCGTGGTCAACCTGTTCACCAAGAAGGACACCGGCGGGCTTCAGATCGATGCCAACGCCTCGGTGCCCGGCCAGAGCGGCGGCGAGCAATATCGCCTCAGCGCGATCTACGGCAAGAAATTCGACCGTGGCCACATCATGGTCGCCGCCGATTATTACCGGCAGAAGGAACTTAAGCGCGGCGACCGCAAATATCTCGGCTGCCCGGAAGCCTATACCTTCACCGAAAGTGGCGACCGTGCCGACCTCATCGATCCGCGCGACGGCCAGTACAAGTGCGAAGACCTGCGCTGGGGCCATGTGTGGACCTACGATCTCGAATATCGTACGGGCCGTGGAACAGGTAATCTTCGACTGCCAGACGGCACCTATGTCGGTAGTTCTAATGGCGTCAACCTGATCCAGTTCCAGTATCCGGGAGAGACGCTCGGGATACCGCCGGCGGTCTTCCAGCCTGGAACGATGTTTTACGCCCCGCAAGGCGGACTGAACCAATTTTCGGCACCTGCTGGCTGGTTCCCGACCGGCTACGACGCCTCGTCGCTGGCTGTGCAGAACAGCTTCCATCCGTTCGTCAACGAACAGACGATTATCCCGGACACCAAGCGCTATACACTGTACGGCGAAGCGTCGTATGAATTGAGCAACAATGTCGAGGCTTTCGTCGAGTTCCTCGCCAATCGCCGGGAAACCTATCAGAATGGTTGGCGTCAGATCTGGAGCTTCGGGTACACGGAGGACGGAAGCCGCACCGGTGGGTTCCCGGGCACCTACTGGGCTCAAGGATGGGAAGGTTGGAACTGGCTTAGCCCGACCGGAATCACCAACCATAGCGACAGCAGCCAGAAAGTGGATTACCGCCGCGGCGTCGCCGGCCTCCGGGGCGACTTCGGCAGCTTCCTCAAGGGCTGGTCATTCGATGCGCATGTGCAGTATAGCCATTCGAAGGGCCGTTACCGGCAGGAACATTTCCTCCAGGAAATCTACGACGTCGCGTCGTTCCAGACCTCGTCCTGCGTGGGCACCACGCTGCCGATTTCGGGGAAACAGTGCATCGATCTTCCATGGACCGATCCTTACTTCCTGCGCGGCGAATATACGCCTGAACAGGCGGACTTCATGTTCGACTGGGAAGAAGGCAAGACGATCTACAAGCAGCTGAGCGGCGAAGTTGTCGTCAGCGGCAATGTCGTCGAGCTTCCGGCCGGCCCGCTCGGTGTCGCGCTTGGCGTTCACGTCCGCCGCGACAGCATCAAGGATACGCCTGGCGACATCACGCTTGCCGGCAACGCCTGGGGCTTTTCGACCTCGGGCATCACCGCTGGCGATCAGGTCACCAAGGAAGCGTTCGGCGAAATCAGCATTCCGCTGCTGTCGCGCAAGCCTTTCTTCAAGGATCTGACGTTTTCCGGCGCAGCCCGCGTCACCAGCGTAAGGGCCGAGCGGGATTCCGACGGCCTCAGCGAAAGCGACAACGGCAACTGGACTTACAAGCTGGGACTCAACTGGGCGGTCAACGACTGGCTGCGTTTCCGCGCCACCTATGGTACGTCGTTCCGTTCGCCGGCCTTGTTCGAACAATTCCTGGCCGATGAATCGTCGTTTATCTCCCAGCGTAACATCGACCCGTGCATCAACTGGTTCGCCAACCAGCAGGCTGGCGTGATCAATGACACGATCGCCAACAACTGCGCCACGGCAGGCGTTCCGCAGAATTTCGGGGGCGGTTCTATCACCGCCTCGGTCTTCTCATCGGGAGGCATCGGCTTCCTCGAAGCCGAAACCTCCAAGGCCAAAACCGCCAGCGTCATCCTGACGCCGTCGTTCAGCTTCCTGCCGGATACGCGCGTCAGCCTCGCGGTCGATTATTTCGATATCGAGGTGAAGGGCGAGATCGACCAGCTTGGCGCGGCGAACATCGTGCTGGGCTGTTACAGCAGTACCAGTTTCCCGAACGACCCGCTGTGCGACCTGTTCACGCGTGAGCCAACCGGGACGCTCAACGAGTTCGCGATCGATAACATCACCAATCCGTTCATCAACATCGCCAGCCAGCGGAACAAGGGCGTCGACGTCACGCTCGACGTCCGTCACCGGCTGGGCAGCATGGGCAATTTGAATTTCGTGCTGGCGGCAACGCGCCAGCTAAAGGACAATGTGCTGTTGCTTCCTGGCTCGCCGCTTGAATCCGACAATGGGGAAGCCGGGTCGCCGAAATGGGTCGGCGAAGCGAACCTCACCTGGACCTCGCGGGATCGCAAGTGGACCGTGTTCTACGGCATCGACTTCATCGGAAAAACGTCGAACGTCGGCGACTTCCTCGAAGACAATAGCGACGATGATCCGGCTACCAACGATCTGTGCATCGATTCGGTCAACGTCGTGACGGGCGACCCGTTGCGCGGCCTCTATTGCCCGGATCTCCGCCTGTCGCCGACCTGGTATCACCATCTGTCGGTGTCGCGGACTCTTGGTGATCGCGAGGAGTTCGAAATGACCTTGGGCGTCAGCAACCTGTTCAACACTAAGCCGCCGCGGATTTCGACGCTGAACGGCGGACAAATTGCGACGCTTGGCCAGACTGCGGCCGTATCGCAATATGACCTGATCGGCCGCCGCTACTTCGTGAACGTCACGCGACGCTTCTAGGCTGTCGCCACTTAAGGGGTGAATGGGGTGGGCGCCTGAGTTATCAGGCGCCCATCGCGTTTCTGCCCTGATCGATCCCGCAGTCGAAAGCCCTAGTCATGCCCGTCGTCTCCCTGCCGCCCGACACGCTCAACCGCGAAACCAACCGGTTCGAACAGGTCCCGCTGCGCCAGCCCCTATTTCTCAACAGCGTGCAGAAAAGCGGAAGTCACCTGCTGCGCAACATCATCCGCATGTTCGTGCCGGTGGAGCAGCAGTATCAAAAGCAGTTCGTCCAATGGGGGAACATGCCCGAGCATCTCGACGCATGGGATGCCGAGCGGAACCTGCTGAGCTGGGGGCACCTGTTCTTTTCGGACGCATCGGCCATCGAACTGGCGCATGTCCGCAAGATCCTGCTGGTGCGCGATCCTTATGACTGGGTGCTCGCGCGCGCGCGGTTCTTCATGTCGGAGAATTTCCAGGACAATCTGGACATGATCAAGGATGGAAAATTGTCGGTTGACGACCTTTTGTCGCTGATGATCTTTGGAATCCATGGCAAGTCGCCGCCGCTCGCCGACATCTTCCGCTTCAACGCCGCGGCCTGGCTTGGGTCTGACGTCTTTCTGGTTCGCTTCGAGGAATTGAAGGCCGCCTGCGCCGATCTCAATAGTGATGCGAGCCAAGCCTATTTCCGGGCGCTTCTGTCAGCCTGCGGAATCGATCCCGTCCCCGCGGACTGGCGAGAGCGGGTGATGATCGGATCGGACCGCAAATTGAGCGGGACGGCGCGCGAGAACCTGACTGGCGCGATCGAACTTCCCGAGGAACTGCCTGCAAGGCACAAGGCGTTGGTCGACTACGCGGCCCCCGGGCTTCGGCGCCTGCTGGGCTATAGCGAATAAGGACCAGCGAACGCCGTGATCAAAGCCTATCCCAAGCTTGCCGCTGCCCAGTCGGCATTGGATGCCGGGCGCTACGAGGAAGCCGCGCGGGTCGCGGTGGGCCATGTTCGCGATCACCCGGAAGATCCGCGCGGATTGGGGATGCTGGGAACCGTCGCAATGCGGATGGGCGCGCTCGGCCAGTCGGAGGCTTTCCTTCGCCAGGCCCTCGCCAAGGCCCCTGGCAGCGACCAGATCGCGCAGGAACTCGCGCAATGCCTGCACCAGCAGGAACGGCCGACCGAAGCGCTGCACCTGTTTGGACAATTGGAAAAGGAAAAGCCCGGCGACGCTCAGATCGGCCTGATGGTCGGGTTGATCCTCGACAAGCTGGGAAGGGCGGAAGAAGCGCATGATCGGCTCGAGCTGCTTGCACGGAAACATCCGGACAACAGCAACATCTGGCTGGCCCTGGCGCACAATCTGCGCTCCTCCGGCGACACCGACGCGGCGGTTGATGCCTATCGTCGGGCCATCGCCATCGATGAAGAGCGGGGGGATGCCTGGTGGGGCATCGCCAGCATCAAGAAGAAGCTGCTGAGCGACGAGGACGTCGCGACGATGCAGAAGGCGCTGGCAATCGCGATCGACGTTGCCAACATCGCGCCGCTTCACTTCGCGCTTGCGCGTGCGTGGCAGGATCGCGGCGAACATGCCAAGGCCTTCGACCATTATCAAAAAGGCAATCAGGTGCGGGCCGAGTCCATCGGCTACAACCGCGCCCAGCTGACCGAAGAAGTCGACACCTTCACGCGGCTGCTCACGGCCCAATCCCTCGCCCGCGGCTATTCCGCGGACGCGGACGGCCCGACCCCGATCTTCCTGGTCAGCTTGCCGCGGTCCGGTTCGACCCTTCTTGAACAGATGGTGGGATCGCACCCCGACATTGCCGCAGCCGGGGAGCTGCCCTATCTTCCCGCGCTTCTGCGTTCGACCATGGAAATGCATACGCGGCGCGGCACCACCGAAATCCCGCAGATGATCGCCGCCCTGTCGGACGATGAAGCCCGATCGCTCGGCAAGGAATATCTGCGGCGCGCGTCGCTCCACCATCCCGGCGACGTCCGCTATTTTGTCGACAAGCTGCCGCACAATTGGAGCAACATTCCCTTCATCAGGCGGATCCTGCCGCAGGCGAAATTCGTCGATATCCGGCGGCCAGCGATGGATTGTTGCTTTGCCAACTTCACACAGTCGTTTTCGCGCGCCCATGCCGCCAGCTTTGCGCTGGAGGACATCGGGCAATGCTATGTCGATTATGTCCGGCTGATGGACCATCTCGACTTAGTCGCGCCAGACCTGGTCGCCCATGTCAGCTACGCGCGTTTGATCGACCAGCCGGAGCCGGAGCTTCGCCCGCTGTTCGATTATCTTGGCCTGCCCTGGTCGGATGCGCCGCTTAATTTTCACAAGCTCAATCGCGTCGTCCGGACGCCAAGCGCCGAACAGGTTCGTCAGCCGCTCAATCGCAAGGGCGTGGGCGTGTGGCGGCCTTATGCCGAATGGCTCGGGCCGTTGCGCGACAAATTGGGACCGCTGGCCGAGGCCTAGGCTCGAAGCGCGGCAGCAGCCTCGGCTTCGCGCTGCTTCAGTCGGGCCAGTTGCGCCATGCCATTTAGGTAGGGCGGCGGGACCCACTGGTCGCGATAATCAAGCTCCGCTGCGGCGCGCAGCGTCCACATCGGATCGATCAGGTGGGGCCGCGCCAGGGCAACGAGGTCGGCGCGCCCCGCGGTCAGGATGGCATTGGCCTGGTCGAAATCGGTAATGTTGCCGACGGCCATCGTCGCCAGCCGGGCCTCGTTCCTGATCTTGTCCGAAAATGGCGTCTGGAACAGCCGGCCATAGACCGGCTTGGCATCGGCCCAGGTCTGGCCGGCGGACACGTCGATGAGGTCCGCCCCTTCCTGCGCGAAAGCTTCGGCGATGTGCACCGCCTCGTCGGGGGTAACCCCCTGGTCACCCGCCCAGTCCGTCGCGGAAATGCGCACCGACATGGGCCGGTCGGCGGGCCAGGCCTCGCGCATCGCGGCAAACACCTCGAGCGGATAGCGAAGGCGATTTTCCAGGCTTCCGCCATAGTCATCGGTTCGCCGGTTCTGCAGCGGGGTGAGGAAGCCTGACAGTAGATAGCCGTGCGCGGCATGGAGTTCGATCATGTCGAAGCCGGCTTCGATTGCCATGCCGACCGAGGTGACGAACTGCTCGCGGACTTCGTCCATATCCGCGCGCGTCATCGGCCGCGGCTGCTGGTTGCCCGAGCTCCACCGTACGTCGGACGCTGCGATCAGCGGCCAGTTGCCGCATTCCAGCGGGGCATCCATCCGCTCCCATCCCAACTGGGTCGAGCCCTTGGCCCCCGAGTGCCCAAGCTGGAGGCAGATCTTCGCCTTGCTGTTGGCATGGACGAAATCGGTGATCCTTCGCCAGGCCGTGATATGTTCCTCGGACCACATCCCCGTACAGCCCGGCGTAATCCGCGCGGTGGGGGACACGCAGGTCATCTCGGTAAACAGCAGCCCCGCGCCGCCCTGCGCGCGCGCGCCGAGATGGACGAGGTGAAAGTCGTTGGGGGTTCCATCCTTTGCCGAATATGTGGCCATCGGCGATACAACGATGCGATTGGACAGCGTCAGCTCGCGAAGCTTGAACGGGGCGAAAATGGGCGGGGCCTGCCGCGGTTCCCCGCTGGCCCGTTCCCAGAACTTCGCTTCGGTAGCCGCCAGCCAGTTGGCGTCGCGCAGACGGAGGTTTTCATGACTTATCCGCTGCGACCGGGTCAGCAGCGAGTAGGCGAATTGCCACGGTTCGAATTGGAGGTAGCGGTCGACCGTCTCGAACCATTCGGTAGAGTTTCGGGCGCTGTTCTGAAGCTTGAGCACCTCAAGGTTCCGCTCGGCTTGATATTCGGCCAGCGCAAGTCGCCTGTCGGTGCCAGCGCGGTTGAGAACCTCAGCTAGCTTGATGCCGTCCTCGAGGGCCAATTTGGTCCCCGACCCAATTGAAAAATGGGCGGTGTGCGCCGCGTCCCCAAGTAGGATCAGTTTGTCGCGATGCCATCGTTCGCAGGTGATCCTCGGGAACCGAAGCCAGGCGGCCGGGCCGGCGAGATGGGCGGCATTGCTGAGCAGCGGCTGCCCGTCGAGATATTTGGCGAAGATCCGCTCGCACAGCGCGATCGCATCTGACCGGTCCATGCGGTCGAAACCAAGATCCGCCCAGGTCTTTTCCGAACATTCAACGATGAAGGTCGAGCAATCGTCGGCGAACCGATAGGCATGGGCCCAGACCCAGCCCGCGTCGGTCTGCTCGAAGGCGAAGGTGAAGGCGTCGAACACTTTTGGCGTGCCGAGCCAGATGAAACGGTTTGCCCGCTGCTCGATATCCACCCCGAAGTGATCGGCATGGGCCTGGCGAAATCGGCTGTTCGCGCCGTCCGCCGCGATCACCAGGTCCCAGTCCGCCCAGTGATCGGGATCGACGCTACAGTCACGCTCGTAGTGGATCTCGACCCCCAGTACGCGCGCGCGATCGGCGAGGATCTCCAGCAGCCGCTTGCGGCCGATACCGATGAACCCGTGACCCGATGAACGGACACACTCCCCGTGAACATGCACGTCGATATCGTCCCAATGGGCGAATTCATCGGCGATGACGCGCGCCGAGACGGGGTCATTGGCCATGAGATTTTCGAGCGTCTGGTCGGAAAACACCACGCCCCAGCCGAAGGTTACGCCTTCGGCATTGCGCTCGAACAGATGCACTTCATGGCGGGGATCCCGGACCTTCATCGAGATTGCGAAATAGAGCCCGCCAGGCCCGCCGCCGATGCACGCGATTTTCAATCTGAACCCTCCCGCAAACCGCCATGCTAGCGAGATTGTTAACGGCTTGCACCCGGCAGTGAGTCGCTAAGCCGCTGCGCCGAGTCGCCCCGATACCCATTCCATTCTTGGCGGAAAATCCCGAACTGGGACGATCAACCAACATTTTTTTCCACAGCAGGACCGGTCCTGACCACTTTGCCGAAACCATAGTCTCGACCCGCAAAAGGGCCGTTAACTTTTCGCTAACCAGTGTCATAAAATTAACCAACGTTAATAGCATTCGAATTTGTTGAATCTATTCGCCAAGTTTCACTGATGTCCTTCGCAGTCCATTTCCAATTATGGCTTCTAATTGCGGATATCTTGTCAATTGATCTAAACTGTAATTGAATATCGATTTAAAGATTAACCATGTTCTACATGCGGCCACATTCAAAACTGCCCGAACAGCTTATGCACTTTAGGCCACCAAACTTGAAACTTTCATCGGGAAGGTGTTGTTTAGTCTGACGAGCGCGGGGGCGGTCTCGAGTATTCGTGACGCCATTAACCAGAAACGGTTAACGCACGACCACCCCGGCTAAATCGACAACCGTCGCCGCGAAGTTCGCGGGATGAGAGGGCAAGGGGTGGCTATGCGGTACGAAGACTCTTCGAACACTGGAGCGTTTCAGGGCTCTGGACCGATCGCCAATGACGATTTCGACGCGCTGCCGGCAGGCTCGCAGACGCCAGCGACTGGCAACCTTATTACGGGTGAAGGCACCCAGACGGGTTCCGCGGGCGCTGACAGCGCGGCAGGCGGTCGCATCACCTCCATCACCGGCAAGGGCGGCGAGGACAGCAGTTTTGCCGCCGGCAAGCTGGACGTCGCGGGCGAATTCGGCCGTCTCAGTGTCGATGCCGAAGGCAATTATGTCTACCGCGCCAACCCGGGCGTCGAAAATGTCCGGGATAGGTTTACCTATACGCTGGCCGACAGCCAGGGGAATAATGCTGCTGCGGCGCTGACGATCGAGATCGGCAAGACCCCGGTGGTGATCCAGGCCAATGCCCAGCAGGTCGTGCCCGGACCCGACGGCGTTGTCCTGCTGCCGCCCGGTGTCGACCTGTCGGATATTATGATCGTCGGCCGCAACCTGGTCGTGATGCTTCCCGACGGCACCCAAATGATCATCGTCGACGGCGCGATTTTCGTGCCGCAACTGGTGATCGACGGTGTCGAGGTGCCGGCGTCCAACGTTGCCGCCCTGCTGATCGGGCAGGAGCCGCAACCGGCAGCTGGCGAATCGCCGCCGTCGAGCGGCGGTAATTTCGCGCTTCCGCCGCCTCCGCTGGATCCGGGCGTTCCCCTTGGCGACCTGATCCCTCCGACGGTTTACAACTATAACCCTCCCGAAGTTCGCGAAGTCTTCGACATTCTCGACCGCGAGCCGGAAATTTTCATTGATCCGGGCAACGGCGTTCCGGTGATCAATGCCATCGATACCGTCAACGAGGCCGGCCTTCCGATCCGCAACGGCGGCGAGCCAGCAGGTTCGGGCGAGGTCGCGGACGGCAATGGATCGAACAACAGCGATCCTAGCGAGGCAACTACCGGCACGATCATTTACAACTCGCCCGACGGTGTCAGTTCAATCACCCTCAATGGGGTGCCGATCACCGCGGTCGGCCAAGTGTTCAACGGAACCTACGGGACGCTGACAATCACCAGCATCGCGCCGGGCGCGATCGGCTATAATTATGTCTTGCTGGACAATACGTCGGGCGACGCGACGGTCGACAATTTCACCGTCAGCCTGACCGACAACGACGGCGACGTCGCGACTGCGACGCTGGCCGTGCAGATCGTCGATGACGTGCCCATCGCCCGTCCCGATACCGACGCGGTAGCGGCCGGTACCTATGGACCGGAACTGGGCAATGTTCTCACTGGCGTCGGAACGACCTCGGGATCGGCTGGTGCCGATACGGTGGGGGCCGACAATGCCACGCTGACCGGTGCGACCGGCGCGGGGGCCACCACGCCCATCGTCGGCGGCTTTACCGTCGTTGGCCAATATGGCGTGCTGACCATCAGCGCGAGCGGGGATTACAGCTACGTCCGCAATCCGGGCACGCCGGGCGGCGTCCAGGATGTTTTCAATTACACGCTCACCGACGGCGATGGCGACGCCCGTTCGACGACGCTCACCATCAGCATCGGTGACGCGACGCCCGAAACGCGTCCCAATCCGACCACGTTGCTCGATGACGATGCCTTGCCTGGCGGCATTCCGAATGGCGTCGGCGATGATCCCGATGGCCAGAATACGGGCGGATTCCTGTCAGGGATCGGCGGCGACGGGCCGCTGAGCTTCAATGTCCTGCTGACCGGCGCGCCGGCCGGCTTCACCTACGAATCGGGCGGGTCCGGGGTTGTCCTCGTCAAGCAGGGCGGAGTCACCGTATTGACCGTCACCGTCAATTCGACGACCGGCGCCTATACGGTCGTCCAGAATGCCCCGATCCAGCACGCCGCGGGCGGCGATGAAAACAACCAGCTGTTCACGATCAACTACAACGTGACCGATGTCGACGGCGACACAGCGCCGGGCACGATCAACATCAATGTCGATGACGACAGCCCCGAGATGGGCCGGGCCGACGTCAACCTGCCGAGCCTGCAAGTCGACGAGACGGATCTCGCAACCGACGCCAGCGCCGATTTCTCGGTGGTGTTCGCCGGTGCCTATGGGGCCGACGGCCCGGGCACGACGGTCTATGCTGTCAGCACGGTCGACGGTACGAACAGCGGCCTCGTCGATGTCGCCACGGGTCTGCCCGTCCTACTCTATAACATCGGCGGGCAGGTCGTCGGTTCGACCTCGGCCAGCCTTGCCGGCGTGACCGCGGGCAACACCGTGTTCACGGCCAGCGTCAACAGCAGCACGGGTGTGGTGACGCTCGACCAGCTGCGTGCGGTCGATCACCCGCTCAACCCCAATCCGAACGATCCGGTTAGTCCGATCGCGACCTCGATCCAGCTGACTGGCACGATCACGGATGCGGACGGCGATCCGGCCAGCCTCGCCGTCAATATCGGCGGCAATCTCACCTTCTTCGACGACGGCCCCAGCGTCGACGTCACGCTGAGCGGCGCGGGCGAGCCGACACTGGTTACCCAGGATTCGGAAACCGACGGCAACCCGACCTCGCAGGACAGCGCGACGGCCAGCTTTGCCGCCAACTTCTCGGTCAACGCCAACGGCGGCGCCGATGGCCTCGCCTCGCAGTCACTCAGCTATGCGCTGGGCGTCTCGGCGGCGGGCGTCGACTCCGGTCTCGACCAGGGCGGAGCCAATATCTACCTGCACCTCATTGGCGGGGTCGTGGTCGGTTCGACCTCGGCCAGCGCCGCGGGCGTCAACGCCGGCAATACGGTGTTCAACGTAACGGTTGATGGCAGCGGCAACGTCACGCTGACCCAGTTCAGCCAGATTGACCATCCGCCGGCCGGCGATCCCTCGCCGACCGGAAGCCCGTTCGTCGACCATGTCGCCAGCCTGACCGACAGCCTGGTCACCTTGACCGCGACTGGGACCGTCACCGACGGCGACGGCGACACGGCAAGCGACAGCCAGACGCTGAACATCGGCGCCAACCTGCAATTCCAGGACGATGGTCCGGATGTTGCGGCGGTGTTGACCGGAGCGCTGCTGAAGCTTGACGAGACCGATGGCGTCGGGGTCCCCGGCGAAGTTGACGCGCCGGGCGGAAACCTCGGCACCATCACGGTAGCTGCGGCCACCCTGTTCACGGTGAGCCAGCCCAATGTCAGCGCCGATACGCCGACCACGCTCAGCTATTCGCTGGCGTTGAGCGCCGACGGTGTGGCCTCGGGCCTGCTGCAATCGGCCAGCAATGCGCCGATCTACCTCTACAGCATCGGTGGTGTGGTCACCGGTTCGACCTCGGCCACCTTGGCCGGCGTCAATGCCGGCAACACCGCCTTCACGGTCAGTATCGACGCCAATAGCGGCGCCGTGACCATGACCCAGTTCCAGGCAGTCGAGCATGGCAACACCAGCTCGCACGACGAGGATTCGAGCAGCCTGACAGCCGGCGTGCTCAGCGTCCGGGTCAACGCCACCGACTTCGACGGCGACACCGACAGCGCAAGCGTCGACCTCGGCAGCATCATCCGCTTCGAAGACGATGGCCCGACCATCGACGTCGGCGTCAATGGTCAGGTGTCCGAGCCGACCCTAATCACCCAGGACGCGGAGACCGATGGCAACCCGACGACGCAGGACAGCGCGTCTTCGGCAGCGAATTTCGGCGGCGTGTTCAGCCTGGCTTTCACCACCGGATCGGACGGTGCGGCCACCCCGACCCTTAGCTATGCGCTCGGTGTCTCGGCGCCCGGCGTCGACTCCGGCCTCGATTCTGGCGGGGCGACCATTTACCTTCACCTGATCGGCGGCGTGGTCGTCGGCTCGACCTCCGCCTCGGCGGCAGGCGTCAATGTGGGCAACACCATTTTCGACGTCGGCGTCAGCGGCGCCGGTGTGGTCACGCTCACCCAATATGCGCAGATCGATCATCCGTCAGGCGGCGATCCGTCGCCGACGGGCAGCCCATTTGCCGACCATGTCGCCACCATGGCCGACAGCCTGATCACGCTGACAGCCTCGTCGACCATCACTGACAATGACGGGGATTCGGCGACCGACAGCGCGACCGTCAACATCGGCGCCAACCTGATCTTCCAGGACGATGGCCCGGACGTGTCGGCGGTTCTCACCGGTACACTGCTCAAGATCGATGAAACCGACGGGGTCGGTGTCGGCGCGGAAGTCGACCCGGTCGGCGGCGATCTCGGCACAGTGACCGTAAATCTTTCCTCGCTGGTCACGATCAGCCAGCCGAACGTCAGCGCCGATTCTCCGACGACGCTCAGCTACTCGCTGGTGCTCAGTGGGCAGGGCGTGGACTCCGGTCTCGACGTATCGAGCAACAATGCATCGATCTACCTCTACAACATTGGCGGCCAGATCGTCGGCTCGACCGCTGTCAGCCAAGCGGGCGTGAATGCCGGAAACACCGCCTTCACTGTCAGCGTCAACGCCGGCACCGGCGCGGTGACGATCACCCAGTTCCTGGCGATCGAACATCCGACACCGGGTGCAAGCCATGACGAAGACTCGCTGCCGATCGCAGCGGGCGCGCTCAACCTGCGGGTGACGGCGACCGACTTCGATGGCGACACCGACTTCGCGCAGGTCGATCTGGGCAGCGTCATCCGCTTCGAAGATGACGGCCCGACCGCCCAGAACGATGTCGACGTGATCGTCGGCGGCAACGGCCCGGCGACCGGCAATGTGCTGACCGGCGTCGAAGTCGCGGTTGGTGAGGATGCCAACAACACTGACGGCGTCGCCGACAATGTCGGCTCCGACAGCCCGGGTTCGGTGACCTTCATCGCCAGCAATAATATCCCGGCCAACACCGATGGTACCTATACGGCCGGCAACCTGGTGGTGAACGGCCAATATGGCACGCTGACCATCAACGCCAACGGCGACTACAGCTATGTTCGCACGGGTGGTCCGGGCGGCGTGCAGGATGTCTTCACCTACACGCTGACCGACGCCGATGGCGACACGACCACGGCAACGCTGACGATCAGCATCGAGGATAATTTCCCGACACTGCCGGATCCGGCCTTGGTGCGCCTCGACGATGATGCGCTGGCCGGCGGCAATGCCGACGGCCCGGGCGACGACGTCGACTCGGCGGGCCTGCCTGGCCAGCTGGTGGGCAGCGGCGGCGACGGTGACCTCGATTATTACTTCACCGGCCTCAATACGCTTCCGGCCGGTTTCTCGGTCAATGTCGCGGGCCTTCCCGGATCGATCCAGGTCCTGCAGGGCGCGACGGTCGTCCTGACGGTCACGCTGAACAATGAGACCGGCGCCTTCAACGTGGTGCAGAACAACCCGATCCTGCACCCGGCCGACAATGGCGGACCGGACGACAATATCGAGAATAACCTGCTGTTCCAGATCGGCGTCGAAGTCCGCGACGAGGACGGCGATGTCGAACCGGCGACCATCTCCATCAACGTCGACGATGACACGCCAACCATCAACGTCACGAAGGCCGCGGACGCGGGCGTCATTCTGACCACCGATGATGCGCAGACGGTCGGTGCAGCCACCGATACTGCGGTCAGCACTGCGAACTTCGGTGGCGTCTTTGGCCTTGTCCAGTCGGCTGGTGCCGATGGTGCTGCTGCACCGGCGGCGCTGAGCTTTGCGCTCGACGTCACCGGGTACGCCGGCGGTCCTGGCGGCATCGATTCCGGGCTCGACCAGGGTGGAGCCAATATCTTCCTCTATGAAATCGGCGGCAAGGTTGTCGGTTCGACCTCGGCCACACTGGCCGGCGTCAACGTTGGCAACACCGTGTTCGATGTCGGTGTCAGCGCGACCGGCGTGGTGACGCTGACCCAGTACAGCCAGATCGACCATCCGCCGGGCGGCGATCCGAGCCCGACAACGGCTCCGTTTGCGGATCATATCGTCAGCATGGCCGACAGCCTGGTGACGCTCACCGCCTCGGCGACGCTGACCGACAATGACGGCGATACCGTCAGCGACAGCGAGACGGTCAACATCGGCGCCAACCTGCGCTTCACTGACGATGGCCCGTCGGCGGCGATCCAGGTGACCGCGCAGAACGTGAGCCTCGACGAATCGGTCGGTATCCAAGCGGACTCCAACGACACCGCGAGCGCCAGCGTGATCGCCCTGTTCGCGGGCGTTGCAAACAAGGGGGTCGATACGGACCTCCCGCAATATGCGACCAGCGCTTCCGCGATCGTGACCTCCACGGGCTCGATTTACGGCGCCGACGGCGCAGGAACGACACTGTTCGGCTTGAGCGTCGCTCCAGGCGGCGTGGACTCGGGCCTCGATACGACGGCCGGGGTGAACATCTTCCTGTTCAACGAAGGCGGCGTGATCGTCGGTCGCGTAGGTGCGACTGCAGGCGTGGCAGCAGGGGGACCCGCAGCCTTCGCCATCGCCATCAATCCGGCGACGGGCATTGTCAGCACGGTCGAATATCTTTCGATCCTGCACCCCAATACCGCTGATCCTGACGATAGCGTTGCCATCCTTAACACCGCGGTCCAAGCCACGGTGACGATCACCGATTTCGATGGTGATACGGCGACTCAGTCGGTC
Source organism: Sphingomonas xanthus (assembly GCF_007998985.1). Lineage (GTDB taxonomy): Bacteria > Pseudomonadota > Alphaproteobacteria > Sphingomonadales > Sphingomonadaceae > Sphingomicrobium > Sphingomicrobium xanthum. The sequence goes on along the minus strand of NZ_CP041659.1, from coordinate 961,589 downwards.
AATATCGGCAGCCGGATCCAGTTCCAGGATTCGGGTCCGGTGATGACCGCGGCATCGAACATCAACATCCAGAACAGCGGGGACGTGGCGCACACCGGCACCTTCGCGTTCAACCTGGGTGCCGATGACGGGCCGACCAACAATGACGTGATCAAGCTGGTCACCGGCAGTGCCACCGTGGGCGGCAATCCGGTTCAAAACTGGAACCTGGTTGCAGGCGCGGAGAATGCGACCACCGCCAGCTACACGTTCAGCTTCAACTATGCGAATGGTCCAGGCTCGACGGCACTAGCGACCGGGACCCTTACCTTCAACAAGTTGGCGGGCACCTACACAGTCGACCTCGACGCTCCGATTTCGTCGTTCAGTATCCTGCAGACGGCATCGGGTACCCTGTTCCAGGGCTACGAGTTCGGTACGTCGACACCGGATGGGTCGCAGCCGGCGATTTCGGTCACGCAGATCCAGGGTACGCCGGGGAACCCGCTGCCTACCGACCTGTTCGTCCAGTTCACCAGCGTGTCCGAACCGGCTTCCGGTACCGGCGACAATAATCTGGAATTCACGACGTGGGTTCCGGGCGCCGACAACCCTCCCCCGGTCCCTGCAGGCGGTGATACGGCCTGGAACGCGGGTGATCTGTTTAACCAGACGGATGGCTGGGTATCGACATCGAACGACGCGAACGGTGTGGACGGCGATACGATCCAGGGCCACGAAGTGATCGACTTCACCTTGGTCCAAGGAGCCAATCCGACGGGAGTGCTGGCCCAGCCCGCGAGCTACGGCCAAGCATCGTCAATGTTCCTGAAGTTCGACGGCATCGGCGCCCAGGAAGACATGATCATTGTCTTGAAGCTCTACGATCCGAACACCAATAGCTACACTACACGCGCGCTGATGGTGCAGAACGCGGATATCCAAAAGGGACCGGGATCGGGTCCTGGAGCCTATTCGGCGATCACGCTCGACAATAATGACGGCTTGGTCATCATCGAGTCCAACGACTATAATGCTCCTGGCGAAAACTGGGTGATCGTCGGCGCGCAGATCGCCGGGTCCGATCAAGGCCTGACCGGCAGCGCTATCAACTTCAACCCCGCGCTTGGTGCTGGAGGCGGCAGCAATACTGTCGGCGCTTTCCAGGACTTCTCCACTGACACGCACGATGGTCCGTTCAAAATCTCGTCCATCGGGTTCCTGACGACAAACTCAACGCCGCAAAATGCGCAGCTGACGTTCAATGTGACAGTCCAGGACGGTGACGGCGACACGGTGACGCAAACCATCGTTGCCAGCGTCACGTCCAGTCCGGACTCGTCGACGCCGATTGCCTTGGCGCCCGCGACGACGTCGATCATGATGGTCGACTCCGAACCGGCCAACGACGGCTTCTCGCTTGCAGCCGACAGCTCCAACGACAATTATCGTGCGAGCGGCCCGGACAAAGGCTTCGGCCAGGCCGGCAACAGCGGCGTAATGGCCGGGATCGTCGCGGCGGCGGGGATGCAGTCGGTCGCGGGCAATGCCCATGGCCGCAGCTTCGACGCCCATGAAAGCAATGGCCCTGACCTGGCCGCAGGCGATAGCTTCGCCATGAGGGTCGCCCCCGCGGATGCGCCGGCCAGCCAAGCCACTGGCCTGGCAGCGGATGGCGAATCCGGTGACCCTGGTCAGTCCCAGCAGTCGACGGTCAGCTTCAACGACTTTGCCGACCAGTCCGGCGGCGATGCGAGTGTCCAGTCTCATGGCCCGGCCATTCCGGCCGACCTGCCGCACGGCGGATCGTCCGAAGCGGCAGCGGCGGCGCATGGCCCGACGGCGGCAGCCCCGGCGGTTGCAATGCCGGGCGCCGAGGTGCTGGCCGCTCTGAGCCTGGACGTGGGCGCGCAGCGGGGCGGCTCGGTGGAGCAGATCCTGGCTGACGCGCTCGGACCCGACGCTCCGCCGACAGTCGACGGGTTGCTCGCGGCGCTCGGAGTGAGCGGGCCGGGCGATGCTCAAGTCCAGTTGGCAAGCCCGGTCGATATGACCGTGCCGGCGTGGGACACGCCCGGGGCCGGGGCTTTCGCTTCGGGCTTCGACATGATGATCAAGATGGATGCGCAGATGCTCCATCACGACGCGGTTCAGCCGGTTATCAACGGCTGACCAACAGGGGAAGGTTCTCCCTGGTGGACGGGGAGGCCTTCGCCTGAAGACCAGAAGGGGGAAGACATGAAGATGAAGCACTGGACGATGATCGTTCCCGGGGCGGTGCTGCTATGCGCCGCGCCGGCTTATGGCGTCGAACTGCGCGATGCCGTGCAGGCCGCGCTGAACACCAATCCGGACATTCGGCAGGCTGTTCATAACAAGCTGGCGACCAAGGAAGAGCGCAAGCAGGCGGAGGGCCTGTGGTATCCGCGAATCTCGGTCGAAGGCTCGGCGGGCCTGCGCAAGCTGCGCAATCCGACCCGCCGGTCGCTCGGCATCGCCGACCAGCGGCTCGAACCGATCGAAGGAATCGTGATCGCCGACCAGCTGCTGTTCGACATGGGCGGACGCACTGCCGAAATCCGCCGCCAGGCGTCGCGCACCGATGCTGCCGCGGCACGCATCGAGGAGCGCAGCGAATTCGTCGCGCTCAACGTTAGTCGTGCCTATATCGACTATCTGTTGCAGCAGCGGCTGGTCGCCATCGCCCAGGACAATGCGACCTTCCACGACCGGCTTGCCGGCGATCTGCGCGAAGGCGTTGCCCGCGGATCGATCTCGGTCGCTGACCAGCAGCAGGCCGAAGAGCGGCTTCAGTCCGCCCGTGCCCGCCTGACCGAAGCCCAGGAAGACCTCGATACGGCGGCGATTCAGTTCCAGACGCTAACCGGCGTTCCGATCGATTCCGTCACCATGCCGCCCGATCTCAGCGGCGCGATGCCGCCGACGCTGCAGGACGCCGAGGAATTGGCGCGCCAGCAGAACCCGCGCGTCCAGGAAGCGATGGCCGACCTCGCCTCCGCCCGCCAGGAGATCAAGAGCGCCCAGTCGGAACTGGGGCCGCGCTTCAACCTTGAAGGCAGCGCCCGCTACGGTGACGACATCGACGGTTTCCAGGGCCGCACCAGCGACCTCCAGGCGCGTGTCGTGATGCGCTGGAAAATCTTCGACGGCTTCGCCAACACGGCCAATGTCCGCGAACAGAAGGAGCGCGCCAACGAGGTGCACAGCCGGCTGTTCGAAATGACTCGCCGCGCAGAAGAAGATACGCGAACGGCCTGGAGCCGCCTGACCAACCAGACACGGCTGGTCGGCGAACTCGAAACGCAAGGCCGCGTGGCCGATGACCTGCTGCTGTCCTACCGGGAGCAGTTCAATGTCGGTCGGCGCTCGCTGCTTGACGTTCTTGATGCGCAAAATACGCGCTTCAATGTCCAGGCTTCGGCCGAAACCGCGCGGCTGGCCCGGGTCTACGCCCAATATCGCGTGCTCGCCGCGACCAACCGCCTGATTGAAGCGCTCGGCGTGCAGATGCCGGCAGAAGCGGTCATGAACCAGCGCGACAAATTTGGCGTTAATCCGATCCCGCCGGAAGACCGGCAGGAAAACAGCTTCCCTTATCCGGTGATGGGCCCGCCCGCACCGGCGGGTGGCCAGTAAGCAGGAAAAAGGGGACGGGCGTTGAGTTTCATGCACTGGCTGGATTCCGCGCCATCGCGTGAGATTGACCCTGTCCTCGACTGTCTAACCTTCCTCGCGCGGCGCGCGGACAGACCGTCTTCCCCGGTCTTGCTACGTGCGGGGTTGGCCCTTTCGGTCACGGGCACGCTGCCATTCCACCAGGTCGAGCCTGCGCTCGAACAGGTTGGAATGCGCGGCGAGCCCGTGGTCCGCAAGCGGGTCGCCGGATGGCGCCTGCAACAACTGCCGGCAATCCTCGAGCTCAGCGACGAACGTGCGGTCGTGCTGCTGGAAATGAAATCCGGCGATGCGCTGGTCTACGCCCCCGGAACCGCCGAGCCCTTCTGGGTGCCCGCCACCGACCTGGATTCGGCCTTTACAGGCCAGGCCATCGCGGTCGAAGTCGATCCGACCCAGGAACGCGCCGGAGAACGTCCGTGGGACAAGCTTCGCCGCAGCCATTGGTTCTGGTCCGAAGTGTGGAAAGTCCGCCGGGAATTCTGGCCGGTCCTGCTCGCCGCGCTCATCGTCAACCTGCTTGCGCTTGCGGTGCCGCTGTTCACGATGAACGTCTATGACCGGGTCATCCCCAACAAGGCCGTACCGACCTTGTGGGTGCTGGCAATCGGCGTTGCCATCGCGCTGGTGTTCGACTTCATCCTGCGGCTCGCCCGCGCCCAGCTGGTCGACGAGATCGGCCGCAGACTTGACGCTAAATATAGCCAGAAGCTGTTTGAAAAGGTGATGAACCTGCCGATGGCAGAGCGGCAGGGTTCGACCGGCGCCTTCGCCAAACGGGTCAGCGAATATGAAGGCGTGCGCGACTTCTTCGCCTCGACCTCGGTCGTGCTGGTCGTCGACATTTCCTTCATGCTGATCTTCCTCGTCCTGATCGCGGTGCTGGCCGGACCGTTGGTGTTCGTCCCGATTATCGGCATCGCGACGATGATCGGCGTCGGCCTGATCCTGCAGCGGCGGATGGCCGGCGCGGCGGTCGATGCCCAGGCCGATAGTTCGCTCCAGCATTCGGTTCTGGTCGAATCCATCGCCGGCATCGAGACGCTCAAGGCTGCCCGTGCGGAGGGCCAAATGCTCGGCCGCTGGCGCCGCTACGCGTCGATGTCGGCATCGACCCAGGAAAAGCTTCGCCGGGTTTCGTCGGTCGCGACGAACCTGGCGTCGATTTGCCAGCAGGCGATCAGCGTCGGCCTGGTGATCGGTGGCTTCTACCTGTTCAACAGCGGCGACATCACCATGGGCGCGATTATCGCCATCGTCATGCTGGCAGGACGGGCAATGGCTCCGATCGGCCAGTTCGCCTATCTTTTGACCCGCGCCAAACAATCCACGACCACCCTGAGTTCGCTGCAGCAGATGATGGAAGCGACCGACGAGCGTCAGGTTGCCGCGCGCAGCATCGTTCCGGAAATCCATGCCGGCCATGTCGAACTGAAGAACGCCGCGTTCCGCTACCCAGGAGCAAGTACCGACAGCCTCAGCGCGCTCGACCTCAAGATTGAACCTGGCGAACGGATTGCGGTTATCGGACGCGTGGCTTCCGGCAAATCGACGCTGGGCCGGATGCTGTGCGGCCTCTATGCCCCGACTAACGGCGAAATGTTGATCGACGGACTCGACAGCCGCCAATATCATCCGCACCAGCTGCGCGACGCGTTCCGCTATGTCGGCCAGGATGCCGAAGTCTTTTCCGGAACGGTGCGCGACAATCTCCTGCTTGGCGCGGCCAAGGCCGACGACCAGCAACTGATGGACTCGGTGGTCCGATCGGGCGCCGATATCTTCCTGTCGCGCGATGCCGCGGGATTCGATCGTCCGGTAGGTGAGCGGGGCTCGCTTCTCTCGGGCGGTCAGCGGTCGTTGCTGGTCCTGGCCCGAGCGCTCGTCACTCCGTCGAAGCTGTTGTTCCTCGATGAGCCCACCGGGGCGATGGATACGCAGACCGAACTCTACTTCATCGAAAAGCTCAAAACCGCGCAGGCCCCCGGGCAGGCGCTGGTGGTGGCGACGCATCGCCACAACATGCTGTCAATCTGCGACCGGCTGATCGTTATTGATGGCGGCCGGATCGTTGCCGACGGCCCGCGCCAGGACGTGTTGAGCAAGCTTGCCGGCGCGGCGCGCAAGGACGCGAGCGAATGATCCGCCTCGCGCTTACCCGGCGGCATGCAATCATCGCTTCGATCGCCTTGCTCGGCGGTATCGTCGGTGGCGCTACGCTGCGTATCGAGCAAACCGAGGCCGCCGTGACCCGCCCGCTGATCGCTGCTGCGGACGCGGCCAAGCTCATCGACATGACCTCCGGCGAGCATTTGGTCGAGGCCCGGGCCCTTGGCGACGATGCCCGGCTGATCAATGCGTCAATGCCGTTCAGCGGTGGCGCGATTGCCGCCGCACGCCCATTCGACCTGTCGGGCGCCGACCCGCTCGACCGCCGCCGTGCGCTGCTCTGCATGACCCAGGCGATTTATTATGAGGCGGGGTTCGAGCCTGCCGACGGACGGCGCGCAGTCGCGCAGGTCGTGCTCAACCGGATGCGCCACCCCGCATTCCCCAAGTCGGTTTGCGGGGTCGTTTACCAGGGCGCGCGCCAGCCGGTCTGCCAGTTCAGCTTCGTGTGCGACGGGTCGCTTTATCGCCGGCCGGCGCCGCATGCCTGGGCGCAGGCGGAACGGATCGCGGCGGCGGCCCTAGATGGCTATGTCGAACGGTCGGTAGGCGCCGCAACCCACTATCACGCCGATTATGTGGCGCCCTATTGGGCCCCGCGGCTAACCAAACTCGCCAAGCTGGGCGCGCATATCTTCTATCGCTGGCCGGGTGCCTGGGGTTCGACCGCCGCATTCACCGGCCGCTACATCGGCGAACCGTCCGATCCGCTTTCGCTACGTCCGCCGCTGCGCCAGGCAGTACTGAGCGACGGCATGGTAGTTACAAACGAGGCCTCCCAAGATCTGGGTCCACCGGTTCCGCGGGCATCCAACGATGTCGGCGGACTGCTTGACCCCACCAAGGGCTGGACGCTCAACATTCCCATGCCTTCGGAAAGCGGTGCCGCCACGCGCGCGGTCGCCGCTGAACAACAAGATGCGCCCAAGCCCGCTCCCGCGGTGGCGCTGGCAGCGCGGTAACGGATAGTACAATGGCGAGTATTCCCTTCATTTCCGGACAGGCCAATCGGCGGCGCGAACCGTTGACCGGTGCGCGGTTGATCATCACCGCCGTCGCGGCAGGCTTCGCGATCTTCATTATCTGGGCCATGCTGGCGCAGGTCGACGAGGTGACCGCGGGCGCCGGGAAGGTCATCCCCTCAAGCAAGATCCAGCTGATCCAGTCGCCAGAGCCCGCGACGATCGCAGAGCTGCTTGTCCGTTCGGGACAGCGGGTCCAGCGCGGCCAGCTGCTGGCTCGTCTCGACAATCCGGAAAGTCGCCAGATCCTGGCCGAGACTGAAGCGCTCCAGGCACGCTCGGCGCGCCTCGCGTCCGAAGGGCGCGGCGGCGGCGGCGCATTGCAGGGCGAGGAAGCGACGTTGAGCCAGGTTCGACAGCAGGCGTTGTCGAGCCGTGTCGCGGCGCTTGGCGCATCGGCGGAGCAGCGCCGGCGCGAAGCGGCCGAAGCTAATGCCACCATCTCCAGCCTGCAAAGCAGCCTTGCGCTTGCCCAAAAGCAAGTCGAAATGCTTGAGCCGCTGGCAGCAAAGAACATCGTTCCGCAAACCGAGTTGATCAGCGCGCGGCGCGAGGTCGTCGACCTGCAGGGCCGGATCGCCGCTGCGCGGGAGCAGGCAAGCCGCGCCAATGCCGCGGTGTCCGAAGCGCTGAGCCAGGCCAATGAAGCGCGCTTCACTTTCCGCCAGGACGCCCTCAATGAGCGCAGCCAGGTCGAGCAGAAGATAGCCATCAATGAACAGTCGCTGCAGGGCCAGGGGCGGTCGGGACGAATGGAATTGCGCTCTCCCGTCAACGGCGTCGTCAACGATGTGCAGGTCAATACGATCGGCGGGTTCGTGCAGGCCGGCGAAAAGGTGATGGAAGTGGTTCCGATGGGCGAAAAACTGCTCGTCGAGACCCGGGTCAAGCCCAGCGACATCGCGTTCATCAAGGTTGGCGACAAGGCCCTCGTCAAAGTCACCGCTTATGATTTCTCAACCTATGGCGGCCTCGACGGCAGGGTCGTACAGGTGTCAGCGGACAGCATCTACGACGAAGCCGAACGGCAGGCCTATTTCATCGTCATTGTCGAAACCAACCGCGCATTCCTGCAGACCGCTGGCCGACGGCTGCCGATCACGCCGGGGATGATGACCGACACCCAGATCATCACTGGCCGCAAGAGCGTGCTCAGCTATTTGCTGAAGCCTGTGCTCAAGGCGCGAAGCGACGCTTTGCGCGAACGCTAGAGGCTGAAGATCGGGCCGATCAGGGTTGCGGTCTCTCGCACCACGGCCGGCAGTTCCTCAGCGCCCACAGCGGGCTCCAGCGGCGCCCCGGTCAGAGTAATCGGCATGGCGAAACGATTGGCGGCGTAGGTAACCGGCGGGATGGTCTCCCGGCGGTAACCGTGGGTGAAGCTTTGGCCCGTCGTGAAAGTAAGGATCGGGCGATAATCGGTAACGTCGCTGGAATCGACGATCCGATCGGTGCCATTGTCGAGCACGAGGAAGCGGCCGTTGGCACGAACGACCAGCACCGCATGGTCGGCGCGGCGGCTCAGGTCCTTGAGAATGACGAGATAGAGGTCACGCTCGGCGACGCCCGCGGCGCGCAGCATGGCCCGCTTCGCGATGGCGAAATCCTCACAGTCGCCGCGACCGCGAGACAGCGCCTCCGCCGGCGACAGCCAGCGATCGGCAACCCCGAACTGGACGCGGTCGTCGGTGAAGCGAATGCGCGAATTGACGTAGCTGTTGACCGCCTCGACCTGAGCGATGATGCCCGCGCCGCGAAGCGAGGCGGCATAGGCCGCGGCGCTGCCGTGAACCCGTTCCTCGGCTACTCGCGACCAGCGCGCCTGGAGCGGGCTGCGGTCGATCAACAGGGCAACGCTATTGAATACATCGGGTTGGCTGCGCGATACTTCACGGCTTTCGACGCGCTGGATCGCGGGGCGCATCGCCGGAAGGCTTGCGTTGGCCGCAAGGGCTGGAATTGCGCTGCCCCCGGCCTGGCGCGCGGTGATCGCCGAAAGCGCGCTTGGAGCGCCGCCCAGTATCGCTTCCGACTTCGACATTGACCGCCATGCCGCAGGTGCCACCTGCGCCAGGCTTGGGGTCGCAAGGCCGGCAGCGGCAAGGCCGGCGAGGGCGAGCTTGGCGAGGCGAGCGCTGTACTGCATTGCCCCGCTTGTCGCAGGGCAAGGCAAAAACAGCTTTAAATCATAAGGTTAACGGTTCAGTTACCAAGGCTGGCGAAGAAGGATTCAATCGCCCCGTTAAACCGCGCCGACTGCTCGACATTGGCAAGGTGACCAGCGCCGACAATCTCGACCAGCTGCGATTGCGCGATCATCGCCTGCAGGTCTTGCGACAGTGCAGGCGGGGTGATCATGTCTTCAACCCCGACCAGGATCAGCGTCGGAACATCCACCGCCCGGGCTCGGTCGCACTGATTGGCCAACCACACTGCCGCGGCGCCGAGGCGGTATGCCGCCGGGTTGATTCGCCCCATTGTGGCGATGATTTCGCCGCGCAGTTCCGGGGTTGCCTGCGATCCCAGCAGCAGGCCGGCGCGTGCATTGGCGAGCTCGCCCATGGTCATCGCCCGGCTAGCGGCGACTGACCGGTCGTGGATGGCCTGACCGTCGGGATGAACGGCGAAGCTGTCCGCGATGATCAGCGACGAACAACGGTCCGGCGCCGCATGATGCATCGCCAGCGCGACGACGCCGCCCAGCGACAGGCCGCAGACATGGGCCTTGGCAATGTCCAGCCGGTCCATCGCCGCCAAGATCGCCTTGGCGAAATCATCGCGGGTGGCGTCCGCCAGCAGTTCACTCTCCCCATAGCCGGGATAATCGAAAGCCACCGAGCGACGGATCTTGCCGAAATGCGCCAGCTGCGCCTGCCACACGCTTTTGTCAGATCCGACCCCGTGAAGGAAAATAATCGGGGTGGCCGGGCCGCCGCCCGCCTCCTCGAATCCGATCCGTCCCGATGCCGTCATGATGCTCGCCATAGTGTCGCATCTTGCGCGCCGCCCGCAGCTTTGCAACCACAGGGACATGACCCGAATGACCGTCAATGGCGAGGCAATCCGCTACAGGCTCGATCCCGACACGCCGTTGCTCTTCGCGCTTCGCGATGCGTCGAACCTGACGGGCACCAAACATGGCTGCTTCAGCGGCGATTGCGGAACCTGCACAATAATCGTCGACGGCCGGGCTAGGCTGTCGTGCGAGATCAGCATCGCCGACGCGGAAGGATCGGAGATCGTGACCATCGAGGGCCTGTCAGCCGGCCGCGCGCATCCACTGCAACAAGCCTGGGCAGCGGAACAGGTCAGTCAGTGCGGCCGCTGCGATCCCGGCTTCATCATGGCTCTCGCCGCGTTGATGCGATCAACCCCCTCTCCGACCCCGGAACAGCTTTCGGCGCTTCCCAACCTCTGCCGTTGCGGCGCCACCCCGCGGATCCTCAAGGCGGTAGGCAGGGCGTCGAGGCTTGCCGCCCCGCTCGCACCAACCCCTTCCAAACCTGTCGAAAACCCTTCATCCCGGTTCAGCAACGGCTCATCCACGATGTCGCAGATTGTTCCTGACGACTCATAGGTCGATGACTGTTGGAGCCAAGTATGCGTAAGTTTTTCATTCCCTTGTTGATGGCCAGCGTTGCGGTGCCCGCGACCGCGTCCGCGATGGACGGGGGCTTTGCAAGCGCGATGCGCGCCAGAGCCGAGCAAATGCAGCGTGAACGCTCAAGCGGCGAACGTCCCCAGCGTGCCGAACGTCCGCAGCGCGCCCAGGAAGCTCGCGACGAGCGTCCGCAGCGCGCCGAGCGTCCCGCGCACCCGAACCGCCAGCCGCCGGTCGAACCCGAAGTCCAGACAGCCCCCCAGGCTGCCCCGTCTCAGCCGGTCCAAGTGACCCGCCATGACGGTGGGCGCCGCGATGCGCGCCGTCCGACGATGGTCGACGGTTTCAAGAAGGCCGTCGAGGAATCGCGCGACGGCACCCGTGACCGCGTTCGTCAGGAACGGCGCGAGCGCGAAAGGCGCTGGGCAAACGATTGGCGCCGCGACAATCGCTACAACTGGTACGGTTATCGCAACCGCTACGGATCGCTTTACCGGCTCGGCCGCTACTATGATCCCTACGGCTACAACTATCGGCGGTTCTCGATTGGGTTCAACCTCTGGCCGAGCTACTATCAGAGCAGCTACTGGTTGCAGGATCCCTGGATGTACCGCTTGCCGCCGGCCTATGGTCCCTATCGTTGGGTGCGTTACTATGACGATGCGTTGCTGGTGAACATCTACGACGGGGAAGTCGTGGACGTAATCCACAATTTCTTCTGGTAGAAGCTTTTTCATAGACCTCGATCACCCGTTGGTCGAAGGGGCGTTGCAGGACACTGCGGCGCCCCTTTTGCGTTCAACCTCGGTTGCGCGAGCGCAGATAGCGCCGATCAAGGGGAAATCAGGATGAAAAAGCTGCTATTGTTCGCGTCGGCCGCGATGGTTTCCTTGTCGGCTTGCTCGACCGCGGTGCCAAGCTCAAAGCCCGTGCGGATTGAGGCGGCTCCTGCGCCGGTCCAGGCTAGCGCCCGGGAACGGCTGTTCTTCCTGTTCAAGACTAGCGATGAAGCTCAGCTTCAGCGCAACCCGTTGTTCGGAATTTTTCGCGGCGATCTGCGTTACGCCGACCGTTTCGGTGATTATATTTCAGAGGAGTATTACGCAGCCGAGAAAGCTGCGGCGCGGGACAATCTTGCGGAACTGCGGTCGATCGACCGGGCGGCGCTCGATCCGACCGACCAGCTTGCCTACGACGTTTATGAATATAATGCGCAGAACACGCTGAAGGGTTTGGACCCGGCAATCCTGGATTTCACCAAAGTCCGTCCGATCAACCATTTTTCGGGCTTCCACACTTTCTATCCAACATTCTCCAGCGGGGAGGGCGGAGCTCCGTTCAAGACCGTCGCCGACTATGAGAATGCGCTGAAGCGCCATGCCGGCTATGTCGCGCTGCTCGACCGCGCCATTGCCCGCTTTCGCGAAGGCGAGGCGGCGGGGGTATTCGAAACCAAGATGACGGTCCGCAATGTCATCGAGCAGCTCGATACCCAACTAAAGCAGAAAGTGGTCGACTCGCCCTTCTACGGGCCGGTGAAGAACTTCCCCGAAAGCTTCAGTGCGGTCGACAAGCAGCGGCTGCAAGCCGCTTACCGGGCGACTATCACCAACGACATCTATCCGGTCATGACGCGGCTACGCGACTATCTGTCGTCAAGCTATTTGCCGAAGGCCCGCGACGGCTATGGCTTGATGTACATGAAGGGCGGCGACCGGCTGTATCGTCATCTGGTCCAGTCAACCACGACGCTAGCCCTGACCCCCGAGGACGTTCATCGAACGGGCCTTTCGGAAGTCGCTCGGATCACCACCGAAATGGAAAAGGTGCGGCAGGAAGTCGGCTTCCAAGGCACGCTTCATCAATTCTTCGAGCATCTGCGGACCGATCCCAAATATAAGATGAAGAGCCGCGAGGCGCTCACCCAGCGCTATTATGAGATTGGCAAGGCGGTCGATGCCAAGCTTCCGACCTACTTTTCGACCATCCCCAAGACACCGCTCGAAATCCGCCCTTACGAGCCGTTCCGCGAAAAGTTCGAGGCTGGCGGCAGCTATGAGCAGGGCACCCCCGACGGAAGCCGGCCGGGCGTCTTTTATTTCAATGCTTACGATCTTCCGTCGCGTACCATCGCGGGCATGACCACGCTCTACCTGCACGAAGGTGCGCCGGGGCATCATTTCCAGATCAGCCTGGCGCAGGAAAATGCGGCACTGCCGTCCTTCATGCGGTTCGGCGGCAATACCGCCTATGCCGAAGGATGGGCCCTTTATGCTGAGACGCTGGGTTACGACATGGGCTTTTACGCCGACCCGATCCAGCGGATGGGCACGCTTGACGATGAAATGCTCCGGGCGATGCGGCTGGTGGTCGACACCGGTATCCATGCGAAAGGCTGGACCCGCGACCAGGCGATCAAATATATGCTGGACCATAGCAGCATGGGCAGGACCGACGCCACGTCCGAGGTCGAACGCTATATCGCCATTCCGGGCCAAGCGCTGGCCTATAAGGTCGGGGCGATGACCATTCAGCGGCTACGACGCACGGCCGAGGCGGAGTTGGGCGATAAGTTCGAGATCCGCGACTTCCACGCGCAAGTATTGATGACCGGATCGCTTCCCCTCACGATCCTCGAGGCTAAGATCAATCGCTGGATCGAAAGCCGCAAGGCAGGCTGAGCAGGTTCAGTCGTTCGCCGCCGGGCCGATGACCTCATGGACCTGGGCGATGCTCTTGGGCTGGTCGATCCCCATCCGGTCGATCAGCTCGCGCAGCGCCTGCTCGCTGGGCGCCTCGAATACGCAGAAACATTTGTCGTCGGTCAGATAGCTTTGCACCCAGACGATATCGGGCGAAATGCCGTGCAGCGGGGAGCAGGACCTTCGAACGGTCTGGTCGCGTTGGAACGGGCTAAGCCGGCCAAGCCCCTCGATGTCCTTTTCGACGACAAATTGTGCCACGTGCCCACCTCGGTAATGTAAGGCGGACATAGCAGGAATGGCGGTGCTTGTCCGCGTCTTAGCCGGGGAAGTCGCGCTCCGTGAGCCAGAGCAGCGGCTGGTTCTTGATCTCTTTCTTGACGAAACTTGTCGTGTAGCGGCGAACCACTGGGTTGGATGCCAGTTCGGCGTCCGCGAACAGGTTGAATTCGGCCATGTCGGCGCAGGCGATAAGGAGGATCATGTCGTCCGGACCGCTGACCTCCAAACACATTTGCACCTCATGGCGTGCCTGTAACCGGTCGCGCAGGTCGGCGAGTCCCGCGGCCGGCGCATGATCGTGCAGCTGAATCCCGATCATCGCCCTCAGCCGCTTGCTGGCCAGCTCAGGCGATACCAGGGCGACCGTGCGCGCGATCGCGCCGACCTCGCGCAGCCGACGCAAGCGGCGGGCGATTGCGGAGGGAGACAAGGCGATGACCTCGGCCAGCTCTTCGGCCGTGCGATCCGCGTCGGCCTGCATCGCGTTGAGCAGCTTGAGGTCGAAACTGTCGAACATCGACTTCTTCTTGCCAGAATCTGGCGCGCCCGCCAGTTCTTTTGCGCAGCGTGAGCAACGCGATTGGGGTATAAATGTCCCATGAGCTTGCGCGCCGCCCTTGTCCTTTTGCTGCTAGCAGCCGGCAGTCCGGCCGAGTTGCCGTTCGGCGGCGCGGCCGCGCATGCAGCCAGCCCCAAGGCCAAGCCCTGCCTTAAGAAGCACGACCACAAGGCCGACTCCGCCGCCCGCAAGAGCAGCCCCGCCGCCCGCAAGACGGCAGAAAAAAGGTCGGTCGTCGTCATCGACCGCTCGGTCCGACAGATCGAGATCCTTTCCTTCGGACCCTGACATCCAAGGCCCGCCAAAGCGGCGAGCGCCACCTTGAAACAGGGCCGATTGCATATTATTGTATTATATCACCAATACAGTGGAGACGAGATTTTGCTTCGCCTGCTTCCCATGCTGCTTGCAGCCGTCGCGGTCCCAGCCGTGAGCCAGACTTCCCCGCAGGCCGCGGCATCGACCGAGGCGCCCGACCCCTTCGTCGCAGCAGAGGCGCACCGGACGGTCGAGAAGCTGGCGACAACGCTTGAGCAGGATTTCGTTCTTCCCAAGGCCGCGAAGGCTTATGCCGACATGCTCCGGAACAACCTTGCCGCCGGCAGCTATGCCCGCTTCCCTGATGCGAAAAGCTTTGCCGCCAAGGTGACGGAGGATATCCAGGCTGTTCATTCCGACCGGCATTTGCGGCTGCACGTCATCCCCCTTGCCCAACGCGGCGGGTCCGACGGCGACCAGGATTATCGTCCCCTGACGGAAAGCGGCCAAGCCAAGTCGGGCTGGATCGCTCCGGGCATTGCCTATGTCGCTTTCACGATGTTTCCGGGCAACGAAGCGAGTCTCTCCGATCTGCGCAAATTCCTCGACGAACATGGGGATGCCGACACGCTGATCATCGACGCGCGTCAGCACCGCGGCGGGGGGCTAGCGGAAATTGACATGATCTTCGGGGAAATCTTCGACCAGCCGACCGATCTTGTCCTGATGGATACGCGCCGCGCGGTCGAGGAACGGGAAGGCAGCCCGTTCGAGGACCTCGGTACGCTCCATTTGATCCCGACCTCGGACGATGTCGTTCGGCGGATGCACCGGGCCCAGCCGGATTCAAGCCCAACCCGGCTTCGCCAGGCGAAGGTCTATTATCTAACGTCCAAGCGGACGGCGTCGGCGGCCGAACATCTTGCCCTTGCGCTCAAGCGTAGCGGCCGGGCGACGATCGTTGGGGAAAACACCCGCGGTGCGGGCAACTATGGGACCATGCGGCCGATGGGCAGCATCTTCGCCGCGTTCGTCCCGGTCGGCCGAACCTACGATCCCGACACCAACAAGGGTTGGGAAGGGACCGGAATCGCGCCTGACGTCGCGGTGGAGGCACCCAAGGCGCTCGACGAGGCCCTTCGCCTTGCCGGCAGGCCGATCAGCGGCGAAGAAGCCCTCGCCGCACTGCGCTAGGCGGAGGCCTGCTCCAGAGCGTCGGCGATCAGCCGCCGGCTATTGTCCAGACCGTAAAGGGCAAAAAAGCTGCCCATGCGCGGACCCTGGCTGCTGCCAAGCAGAGTCTCGTAGAGCGACTGGAACCAGTGGCGCAGGCTTTCGAACGCGTGGCGCTTGCCGACTTCGAAGACGACATTCTGGATCGCATCGGTCGGAGTTGCAGGACCAAGCTTGGCCAGTTCGGAGTCGAGGTCGGCGAGCGCAGTCCGCTCCAGTTCTGTCGGAGCGCGACGCTTGAGGCCAGGCACAACGAAGTCGCGGGCATAATTGACCGCAAGGCCGATCAGCGTGTCCAGCTCCTCATTTGTTTCGGGCGACGTCCCGGGCGCATATTTCTGAACGAATTTCCAAGCGATTTCCTTGTCCTGCACGCCCGGCAAGCTGACCAGGTTCAGCAACAGACCATAGGTCAGGGGGAGTTCGCCCGCCGGGACCTTGCCGCCATGAATATGGTGGACGGGGTTCCCGAGCCTCTTGTCGGTTTCCTGCCCGGCATAATTGCTGCGGAACTGCCAATATTCGTCGACCGCGCGCGGGACCAGGCCGAGGTGGAGATTCTTGGCCTTCTTCGGCTCGCGGTAGAGGTAGAACGCCAGGCTGTCGTCGCTGCCATAGGTCAGCCAGTCGTCGAGGCTCAGCCCATTGCCCTTCGACTTGGAGATTTTCTCGCCCTTCTCGTCGAGGAACATCTCGTAGATCAATCCTTCGGGCTTGCGGCCGCCCAGTACCGCCGCAATCTTTCCCGATTGGACGCCGCTGTCGGTCAGGTCCTTGCCGTACATTTCATAATCGACGCCGAGCGCGACCCAGCGCATCGCCCAGTCGACCTTCCACTGGCACTTGGCCCTGCCGCCAAGCGCCGACTGTTCAACCCGTGTCCCATCCTCGTCGGTAAAGGCGATCGTACCGGCTTCGGCGTCGATCACCTCCACCGGAACTTGCAGCACGCGGCCGGTGGCGGGGGAGATGGGAAGGATCGGCGAATAGGTCTGCCGCCTTTCCTCACGCAGCGTCGGCAACATGATCGCAAGGATGTCGTCGAAGCGGCGCAGCACATCCTTCAGCGCTTCGTCAAACGCGCCCGAGTTGTAGCGCTCCGCCGCCGATACGAACTCATAGTCGAACCCATATTGGTCGAGGAACCGCCGGAGCATCGCATTATTGTGCGACGAGAAACTTTTATCCTCGGTCGCGAAGGGATTGGGAATCCGGCTCAGCGGCTTGCCAAGGTTGGCCGCCAGCAAATCGCCGTTGGGGACATTGTCTGGAACCTTGCGAAGCCCGTCCATGTCATCGCTGAACGCTACCAGTCTCGTCGGCGCGCCGCCGGTCAATTCCTTATAGGCATGGCGGACCATCGTAGTGCGCAGCACCTCGGTGAAGGTGCCTATATGCGGCACGCCCGACGGGCCATAACCGGTTTCGAACAGCATCGGGGCCCCTCCGGGCTTTCCGTCCGGCCAGCGTTTGACCAGCTTGCGCGCTTCCTCATATGGCCAGGCCTTGCTGGTCATTGCGGCGGCGCGGATTGCATCGCTGGTCAACTGTTGCCCTTTCGTTCCGGTGCGGCCAATGGTTAAGCCGTCGTGGCCGCTCCTTTGCCTCTTCCCGCCCTCCATGCAACCCATGCCGGCATCTGGATTGCCGAAGGGGGCCGCGTGCGCGAGGTTCAGCGCGGCGAGGCGATCGGCCAATTGGCCAGCACGCCGCACGTCCTGCTCAATGCGCCGCTGGTCGGCCAGCGGCTGGGCTATGCGGATGTCAGCGGCCTCGACCTGCTGGAACTGTTCGCCTTCATTCACCCGGCCCGCTTTGCCGTGCCGACCGTGCCCGGCATGGCGCGGGCGCTGGACCTTGCGCCACCCACTGCGGAGCGGGACGCGGCGCCGGTGCTCCTCGACATTGCCGCGGCGTTGCTCGACCGGCTGGGCGAGGAGCAGTGGTCTGAACGCGAGGGCGCATGGACTGCCAATGTCAGCCTGCATCGGCTGGGCTGGAGCTGGGCGCCATTTGTGGCACAGTGGCTTGCCAAGCCCGAGCGCGGCGAGCGGATGCTGTTTTCGCGGCTTGAACCTTGGGAAGAGCAAAGTGACCGGCCGCCGCCGCGCACCGTCTCCATTCCCCAAGCCGACGCCGAAGCGAAACTGACCGAGCTGACCGGCCGAGAAGCAGAGCCCCGCCTCGGACAGCGGGCAATGGCAAGGGAGATTGCGGGGATTTTCGCGCCGCGCCCGGCGCTCGGCGCGCCAAACCTGCTGCTTGCAGAAGCCGGTACCGGGATCGGCAAGACGCTCGCCTATCTGGCCCCCTCGGCGCTTTGGGCCGAACGTGCGGGCGGGACGGTGTGGGTGTCGACCTTCACCAAGGCCTTGCAGCGCCAGCTCGACGCCGAAGGGCGGCGGCTGTTTCCGGATCAGGAAGAGTGCCGGCGGCGGATCGTCATTCGCAAGGGCCGCGAGAATTACCTCTGCCTGCTCAACCTCGAAGACGCCATGCAAGGCGCTTTTTCGGGACGCGCGGCGGTGCTTGCGCAGTTGGTCGGGCGGTGGGCGGCCTATTCGCGCGACGGCGATATGGTCGGCGGCGACCTACCCGGCTGGCTGCCGAGCCTGTTTCGCCGGGCCGGCGCAACCGCGTTGACCGACCAGCGCGGCGAATGCGTCTATGCGGGCTGTCCGCACTATCGCAAATGCTTCATCGAACGGGCCGAGCGGGCCGGACGGGACGCCGACCTGGTGATCGCCAACCATGCGCTGGTGATGGTCGGCGCGGCCCGCGGCAGACCCGATGCCCCAACCCGAATCATCTTCGACGAAGGTCACCACCTGTTCGATTCGGCCGACAGCACCTTTGCCGCGGCCCTGACCGGCCGCGAGGCGATCGAGCTTCGCCGCTGGATCGTCGGGCCGGAAGGCAAGTCACGCGGCCGGCGGCGCGGCCTATCGGCGCGGTTGATGGATGTAGCCAGTTACGACGAACAAGGCGGCGCCGCGCTCGAATCGGCTATTGATGCAGCACGTGCCCTTCCGTCCGAAGGTTGGTTGACCCGGCTGGCGGAGGGTGATCCCTTCGGCCCAATGGAGCGGCTGCTCGCCGAGGTGCGCGGCACGGTCTATGCAAGGGCAAAGGCCCAGGAAGCCGGCTACGGCCTCGAAACCGAACTGGCCGAACCGGACGGCAGTCTCGTTTCCGCCGCTGCCGGGGCGCTGGAAGCGCTGGAGGCATTGGCCAAGCCGCTGGCCGCGCTTGTCCGCCGGCTCGAGGCAATCCTCGAGGATGCGCCCGACTGGCTCGATTCGCAGGCGCGGGCCCGGGTCGACGGCGCGATTCACGGCCTTGGCTGGAGGCGCGACACGCTGGCCGCCTGGATGGCGATGCTCGGTAGGATCGGCGCGGCCGCCGATCCCGATTTCGTTGATTGGCTTGCGATCGACCGGGCCGAGGGGCGCGAATATGATGTCGGGCTGCACCGCCGCTGGCTCGATCCCACTCGGCCGCTTGCCAAGGTCGTACTCGAACCGGCGCACGGGGTGCTCGTCACCTCGGCCACGCTGCGGGGCGCTGAAGGCTGGCCAAGCGCCGAACAGCGGGTCGGCGCGCTTCACCTGGCATCTTCGGCCCGCCACTTCGAAGCCGACAGTCCGTTCGATTATGCCGCCCACGCCGAAGTGCTGATCGTCACCGATGTCGGGCGCAACGACATGGCGGCGCTGGCCGGTGCCTACGCCCGGCTGATCGAAGCGGCGCAGGGCGGCACGCTTGGCCTGTTTACCGCCATCCAGCGGCTGCGGGCGGTTCACGCTAGGATCGCCGATCGGCTGGCGCGCGCGGGCCTCCCGCTGCTCGCCCAGCATGTCGACCCGATCGACACCGGCACGCTGGTCGATATCTTTCGCGATGATCCGCACGCATCGCTGCTCGGCACCGACGCGTTGCGCGACGGTGTCGACGTCCCGGGCGATTCATTGCGCTTGGTGGTGATGGAACGCGTGCCCTGGCCGCGGCCAACGGTGCTTCACGCCGCGCGCAAGCTGGCCGGCGGCGGCAGTTCTTATGATGACCGGATGGTCCGGGCGCGGCTGGCCCAGGCGTTCGGCCGGCTAATCCGCCGGCAGGGCGATCGCGGTCTGTTCGTCATCCTGTCCAGCGCGCTGCCATCGCGCCTGCTCAATGCCTTTCCGGACGGCGTGGTGATCTCCCGTGTCCCGCTCGACATTGCCGTGGCAAGGGTGCGCGAACGGCTCGCCGGCGGGATTTTGGTGGATGCGCCGGCTACGGCAGGAGAATGCGAGTGAGAAGCTTGACGATGTTTCGCCACGCCAAGACCGAGCATGATTCGCCCAGCGGGCGCGACTTCGACCGGGTGCTGGCGGAGCGGGGGCGGCGTGATGCGACCCGCATGGGCGATGAATTTCGCGCCCTTGGACTGTCCTGGGACCTGGTCCTCAGCAGCCCTGCCCGGCGCGCCGCACAGACTGCGAATCTCGCCGGCCTCGATCCCGTCTATGACGAGAGAATCTATGATGCATCGACGGGCTATCTGCTGGCGATCGTGCAGGAAACGCCGTCCTCGGTCCGCCGGCTGATGCTGGTCGGCCATAACCCGGGTTTCGAACAGCTTGCCGCGATGCTCGCCGGGCTACCGCTCGACATGGCGACCGGCACGGCGGTGGAACTGGTGCTGCCAGTCGACGATTGGGCGGCGGTGGGCAAGGAGCGTGGGACTCTCGCGCGGATGTTGCGGCCGAAAGAACTCGGCTAGTCGGCGATGGCCGCGGCCAGCCGGTCGCGCAGCTTTACCAGTCGATCAAGGTCAAGCGCGGCGTTGCGAGGATCGTTCGTAACTCTGGTCGGTTGTGCGAATTGCGTCGGCGGGGCGGCCGCTTGTGGCGTTACACCATCGTCGGGCTGCTCCTTGGAACGAAGCAGCTTCTGCACGCCTTTGACGGTATAGCCTTCCTCGTTGAGCAAGCGGTTGATCCGCCGCGCCAATGCGACATCGGCGGGCCGGTAATAACGGCGGTTTCCCGCACGCTGCAGCGGCTTCAGCTCGGGAAATTTGGTTTCCCAGTAGCGCAGGATGTGCTGCGCAACGCCCAGATCGGTCGCAAGTTCGCCAATGGTACGGAAGGCGTCCGGGGCCTTTTCGCCGGTCGCCATCCCCGCGACCCTACTTCGCAATCCTGTCGCGCATGATCTGGCTGGCCCTGAAAGTCAGGACGCGGCGAGGCGCAATCGGGACTTCGACTCCGGTCTTCGGGTTGCGGCCGATCCGCTCGCCCTTGTCCCGCAGGATGAAGGTGCCAAAGCCGGATACCTTCACGTTTGAACCCTCGCTCAGCGAATGGCACATGTGGTGAAGCACCCGCTCGACGATGCTTGCGCTCTCCGCGCGCGATACGCCCAGCCGGTTGTGAACGATATCAGCGAGGTCCGCGCGGGTCAGCGTGCCCGAATGCAGACCTTCCGAACGGGCGATACCCGCATCAGCCATAAATGATCTCCGCCCCCTCATCCGCACCAAGCCGGCACGCGGTCATCAGGCTACCGCAAAGCCTGCGCGTCGGCAATTCGACATTTGCCCTATTTTCCAGCCGGTTCAATAGCGAACCGCGGCAGCGCCCCACGTAAAGCCACCGCCCATCGCTTCCAGCACCAATAGGTCGCCGCGCTGGATCCGCCCGTCGCGAATCGCCGTGTCCAGCGCCAATGGAACCGACGCCGCCGAAGTGTTGGCATGGCGGTCGACGGTTACGATAACCTTCTCGGCCGGAAGGCCAAGCTTGCGTGCGGTCGCGTCGAGGATCCGGGCGTTGGCCTGGTGCGGCACGACCCAATCGACATCGTCGGGGGTCAGGCCCGCGGCACCGAGCACTTCGGACAGGACCTCGGCGAGGTTGACAACTGCATGGCGAAACACCTCGCGGCCCTTCATGCGCAGCTTGCCGACCGTCCCCGTCGTCGACGGCCCGCCATCGACATAGAGCAGGCCGTTATGGCGGCCGTCCGCGTGCAATCTCGTCGACAGGATGCCCGCTTCGCCAGCTTCGGCCTCGAGCACGATCGCGCCCGCCCCGTCGCCGAACAGGACGCAGGTGGTCCGGTCGTTCCAGTCGAGGATCCGGCTGAATGTTTCGGAACCGATCACCAGCGCGCGCCTGGCATTGCCTCCGCGCAGCATCGCGTCGGCGACGCTCAGCGCGTAAAGAAAGCCGGTGCAGACGGCATGAACGTCGAAGGCGATGCAGTCATCGATGCCCAACAGCGCCTGCACCTTGGTCGCCGAGGAAGGAAAGGTCTGGTCGGGCGTGGCGGTGGCCAGCACGATGAGGTCGATATCACCCGGCTGCAGCCCAGCCGCCTCAAGCGCCTTGCGGCACGCCTCGGTCGCCAGTGTCGCGGTCGTTTCGCCGTCTGCGGCAATGTGGCGGCTGCGGATTCCCGTCCGCTCGACGATCCACTCGTCGGACGTTTCGACCTTGTCCGCCAGTTCGGCGTTGTCAACGCGCCGTAACGGAAGCGCGGATCCGCTACCCTTGAGAACCGAGCGAAGGGTCATTCAGCGGCGTCTCCGGCAAAGGCGTGGGCGCGGAAATTGTCGAGGTCTTCGCCAATCTTGCGCGTGATGTCGTTGCGAACCATCGACGCGGCGACGCCGATGGCATTCGCAACGCCCTTATAGTTGGCGCTGCCATGGCTTTTGACCACCAGCCCGTTGAGGCCAAGGAAGACCGCGCCATTATGATTGTTGGGATCAAGATGGACCTTGAGCAGGTTCAGCGCTGGCTTGGACAAGGCGAATCCTGCCTTGGAGCGAAGCGATGAGGTAAAGGCGCGCCTGAGCAGGTCGGTGACGAAGCGCGCGGTGCCTTCCGCGGTCTTGAGCGCGATATTGCCGGAAAAGCCGTCGGTCACGACCACGTCGACATCGCCGCGGCTCAACTTGTCGCCCTCGGTGAAGCCATCGAACTTCAGCGGCAGGTAGGTCGCCTCGCGCAGCAGCGCGGCCGCCTCTTTCAGCTCTCCGGTCCCCTTGAGTTCCTCGGTGCCGATATTGAGCAATTTCACGCGCGGCTTGCTGATCCCCAAAACGGTGCGCGCATAGGCCGAGCCCATCACGGAGAATTGGACGAGGTTCTGCGCATCGCACTCAGTATTGGCGCCAAGGTCGAGCATGACGCAGTCGGTCTGCCCTAGTGTCGGCAGCAACGCGGCAAGCGCCGGCCGGTCGATTCCCGGCATGGTGCGCAGCGCGAGCTTGGCCATGGCCATCAGCGCGCCGGTATTGCCGGCGGACAGCGCGGCATCGGCGGCGCCCTCCTTCACGGCATTGATCGCCATACCCATCGAGGTGGTCTTAGCGCGGCGGATCGCCTGGCTCGGCTTCTCGCTCGCCTGGATGGCGTCGGTAGTGTGGTGGATGGTGACCGCGTCCATCAGCGGTCGGTGCTTTTCCAGCTCCGGCTTGATTTGCTGCTCATCGCCATAGACATCGAATTTCAGCGCGCGGTCTTTGCGGCGCGCGCGCGCCATCCCGGCGACCATCACCGCCGGGCCGATATCTCCACCCATGGCGTCGATCGCGATGCGCGGGCTCACGGCCATGCGTGGGTTGCCCTCGTTACCGCGATTTTCGCTCAGGCCTCGGTCGAAACGATCTCGCGGCCGTTATAGTGGCCGCAGGCCGAGCAGAGATTGTGCGGGAGCTTGAGCTCGCCACAATTCGGGCATTCCTGGAACGAAGCCGGCGACAGCGCATGATGGCTGCGGCGCATGTTGCGCTTCGAGGGCGAGGTCTTTCTCTTAGGGACGGCCATCTCGGCTCTTCCTTAAATCAATGTCCAAAAAAATTGGCGACTCTCCTCGCCCAGCTCGTCGTGGCTCCCCTGTCGGAAAGTCCCCGCGGCGGCGGCCGGATCATCGCGAACGAAGGCGCCCTATAGCGAAATCAGGCGGTCATGCAAGCGATTCAGGCGCGTTGCAGCACCTTGTCCGCGACGAAGGGGTTGGTCGCCCGCTCATGCCCGAAGGTCGACATTGGGCCATGACCCGGAATGAAGCGGGTGTCGTCGCCCATGGGCCATAGCCGCTCAGTGATCGAATCGAGCAATTGCTGGTGGCTGCCGCGCGGGAAGTCGGTTCGGCCGATCGATCCCTGGAACAATACGTCGCCAACGATCGCCAGCTTCGATTCCGGATGGTGGAGCACGACATGGCCGGGCGTGTGGCCGGGACAGTGGCGGATTGCAAAGTTGAGCTTGCCGACGGTGACCGTGTCGCCGTCGTGGAGATAGCGGTCGGACTGGAACGGTTGGCCGCTGATCCCGTAACGGGCGCCGTCCTCGGCAAGCCGGTCGATCCAGAACAGGTCGTCCTCATGCGGTCCCTCGATCGGCACGCCCAGTTCTGCGGCTAGGACGCCGGCCTGGCCGCAATGGTCGATATGGCCATGGGTGACGATAATCTTCTCGATCGTCACGCCGGCCTCGCGCGCGGCAGCCTTCAGTCGGTCGAGATCCCCGCCGGGGTCGACGAAGGCGCCGCGCATCGTCTCGGTGCACCACAGCAGGGTGCAATTCTGCTGCAGCGGCGTGACCGGGATAATGGCGGCGCGGAGTGGCGGGACGGCAGGATCGGTCATTTCTTGAGCAGCGTCTGGTCCCAGAACATTAGCGTGGTCCAGAACTGATAGTCCTGATTTTCCTTCTTGGCGAAACCATGGCCTTCATTTTCCCCGACCAGGTACCAGACCGTCTGGCCGCGGTCGCGCAGCGCCTTGACGATCTGATCGGCTTCCGACTTGGGGACCCGCGGGTCGTTGGCGCCTTGGACAATGAACAGCGGCGCCTTGATTTCGCCAAGCCGGCGCAGCGGCGAGATTTCTTCCAGCTTGGCGCGCTGGGTGGGATCGCGTTCGTCGCCATATTCGACGCGGCGCAGATCGCGGCGGTAACTTTGGGTATTTTCCAGGAAGGTAACGAAGTTGGAGATGGCGACGTTGCACAGCGCGCCGCGGAAACGGTCGGCATAATGGATCGCCGAGGCGTAGCACATATAACCGCCATAGCTTCCGCCGGTCACCGCGATGCGATCGCTGTCGAGCGCGGGGTCGGCCGATAGCCGACCGAGGAAGGCGCCGATGTCCTTGACCGAATCCTCGCGCTTGAATGGCCCGTTGTCGAGGCTGACGAAGCGCTTGCCATAGCCGGTCGAGCCGCGGACATTGGGGAAGAAAATCGCGATGCCCTGCTCATTGAGCAGGTAATTGTTGCGGCCGAGGAAGCCAGGCCGGGTCTGTCCTTCTGGTCCGCCGTGGATGTTGACGATAAGCGGGCGCTTGCCAGGGAAACGGCGGGGGTTGGGACGATAAAGAAAGCCCGACACCGTCTCCCCGTCGAAGCTCTTCACTTCAACCAGTTCGGGTTCGACATTGGCGTTGGGGTCGAGTCCCCCGGTTTCGCTTTCGGTCCAGCGGGTGACCTTGAGGGTCGCCGGGTCGAGCGAATAGGCATCGGCCGGGCTTTTTGCGGACGTCAGGGTGAAGCCAAGCGGGCCCCAGGGCGCGAATTCAAGGCCGCCGATGACGCCGGCGGGCAGCGAATCGACCCGCCGGACACGGCTGCTGCGCACATCCATCAGCGACAGGCGCGCAATGCCCGCTTCGTTGGTAACGAAGGCGATCGTCCGGCCGTCCTTGGAGATGGTGAAGCTATCGACGTCCCAGCGCGCCGCGCCGCCGACCGGGGTGAACTTGCCGCTGGCGATGTCGAGCCGGCCGAGTCGCTGAAAATCGCTCCCCTCGTCGGAGGTCACCCACAGCGTGCCGTCGGGCGCGAACTGTGCGCCGCCGTAAGCGATCGGCTTTGCATGATCGCCGATCGGTACAAGCTTGCCGCTGGCGATGTCGAGCAGGTGAAGGTTGGACTTGGTCACCGAAACATATTCGCCGACCACTGCGCGGGCATTGCCGGGGGCAAAGTCGGCAATATTCCACCCGCCGCCCCGGACCTCGGCGACACGGCGCTTGGTTGCGGGGTTGCGCGGGTCCATCACGTAAAGATCGGTGTCGGTGCCGTTGCGCTCGGTCGAGCTGAAACCGATCAGCTTGCCGTCATGGCTCCAGGCACCGAAGCCGTTGCGGCTTTTGCCGCCCGCGGTCAGCAGGTTGAGGCGGCCGTTGGCCAGCGTATAGAGCTGGAAAAATTCATCGCCGCCACTATCCTTGGAGATCAGCAGCGTGTCGCCGTTCGGCGACCAGCTGCCGCCCAAGGGCTCGACCTCGAAGCTGATCTGGCGGCGCATGCCAAGCGGCGCCGCGACGCGGTGAAGCTGGTTGACGTTGCCGAAGCGGGTCGAAATCAGCATCGAGCGGTCGCGCGCGTTCCATCCGCCGAACCCGGCAGAGCGCGCTTCCATATAGGGCCGCGATCGAGCGCCCAGCGCGTCCGGAACCGCCGGCACGCTGGTAGCGGTGAGGGCCGCGGGCTTGGCGACTTCTGCCGCGGCGGGCGCGCTCATGGCGGCGCTGGCAAGCAGCGCGACAAACAGGTTACGACTCATATGCTGGATCCCCCGGACAGAATATTGCGGCCCAGTTTGGCCGGCTTAGTCGTGCGGGGGCAAGCCGTATGCCGTCCGTTCGTCGAAATTCATGGCAATTTATCGAGCGCCGGCTTCGCCGAATTCATCGAGGCTGCAACGGCTTCGGCCCGTTTAAGTGCGCGAAGAATATTGCCGCCCGCCAATTTGGCGAGATTGGCATCACTCCATCCGCGGCGGATCAGTTCGGCGAACAACAGCGGATAACCGTCGACGCCGCCCAGTCCGGGCACCGTCTGGTCGATCCCGTCGAGGTCGCCGCCAATCCCGACATGGTCATGCCCCGCGACCTTCGCGACATGGTCGATATGGTCGGCGACATCGCTCACCGACAGCGTGGGCTGTGGATGGGAAGCCTCCCAACGCTTCATGCCTTCCGCCTGCTGATCCTTGCTGAAACTGTAGAGCGACTTGAGCCGCGCCTCCTCGGCGGCCCGCTCACGCGACCACGCCCAGTTCGCGGGGCGGAGGAAGGCGGGGACGAAGGTCACCATCATGACCCCGCCATTGTCCGGCAGCAGGCGGAGGATCTCGTCGGGCACGTTGCGGGGATGCGGATTGAGCGCGAAAGCATCGGAGTGAGAAAAGATCACTGGCGCGCGGCTTGCCGTAATGGCGTCGCGCGCGGTGCCGGCGGACACATGGCTCAAGTCTATCAGCATGCCGAGCCGGTTCATTTCACCGACGACCTTGATCCCGAACGAGCTCAGCCCGTCGTGCCGGGGTTCGTCGGTCGCCGAATCCGCCCATTCGGTTGTCTGGTTGTGAGTCAGGGTCATGTAGCGGACGCCGAGGTCGTGAAAGCGACGCAGCGCGGCCAGGGACCCGCCAATCTGGCGCCCGCCTTCCATCCCCAGCAGCGAGCCGATCTTTCCCGTGCGATGGATTCGCATCAGGTCGTCAGCAGACGAGGCCAGTTCCAGGTCGGCGGGATAGGCGTCGATGATGCGGCGGGCTGCGTCGATCTGTTCGATTGTCGTGCGGATCGCCTCGTCACCCTGGATCGTGCCGGAAATGTAGACCGACCAGAATTGCCCGCCGACGCGCCCTGCGCGAAGCCGGGCCATGTCGGTCATCAGCGGCGGCGTGCGGCGGTTGGTTGCGGCCTCCAATCCTTCGGTCGACAGGTCGAAATCCTGCCGCAGCGCCCAGGGCAAATCATTATGGCCATCGATCAGTGGCGTTGTCTTCAATAGCCGGTCGATACGGGCCTTGACCTTGGGCTCGATCGCCGTCTGGGCGGCAACCGGGGCAGCAATCAACAGGGCGGCGAGGACGACAATCGAACGCATGAGGCATTTCCTAACCAAAAAGCGGTGGCTCCGGGTTTACGGGCGGGGCGCAAGCGGGGCAATGGCGGGTCATGTGGCTGCTGTTCGACGATGCCCGGCCCGGTGGGGCGCCGCCCCGGCTTTATCGCGGTCCGCGCGACATCGTCCGGGCATGGAGCATCGAGGAGGTGGGGCCGGCACTGGCGCAGGTGCGCCGCGCAGTTCGCGGCGGCCGGCACGCGGCGGGCTATCTCACATATGAAGCCGGTCATGCCTTCGACCCCAAGCTGACGCACAGCCGGCGCCAGGCCGACGGCCCGCTGCTTGCATTCGGTCTGTTCGATGGCTTCGAACAGCCGCAAATTGCCGGGCTGCTTCCCTCGTCCGACGGCGCCTTTGCCGGAAGTCCGCGTCCGCGCATCACGCGGCTCGCCTATGAAGAAGCGGTCGCCAGGGTCCGCGCCCATCTGTTTGCGGGCGACTTTTATCAGGCCAACCTGACCTTCGGCTGCGATGTCGCGGTCGCAGGCGATCCACTCGCGCTATACGCCCGCCTGCGGCGCTCGTCGCGCGCGGGCTGGGGCGGGGTCGTGCTCGACGACGATCGCGCGATCCTGTCGCTTTCGCCCGAACAGTTTTTCACCATCAATGACGGCGTGCTCGACGCGCGGCCGATGAAGGGCACCGCGCCGCGCCGCGCCGATCCTGCCGCCGACCGGGCAGAGATGGAGGCGTTGGCCGCCGATGCAAAACAACGCGCCGAGAATCTCATGATCGTCGACCTGATGCGCAACGACCTCGCCCGCGTTTCTCGACCGGGCAGCGTCGAGGTGCCCCAATTGTTCGCGGTCGAAACCTATCCGACGCTCCACCAGCTGGTGAGCCGCGTGCGATCGAGGCTGCGCGGCGACGCCGACGCGATCACCGTGCTTGAAACCATCTTCCCCTGCGGTTCGGTCACCGGCGCTCCCAAGGTGGCGGCGATCGATGCCCTGCGCCGGCTCGAACCCGAGGCCCGTGGCAGCTACACCGGCTCAATGGGGTGGATCGAGCCGGGCGGGAACGCAGCCTTCAATGTGCTGATCCGCACGCTGGACTGGCGCACGGGGGCAACAGTCGCGAGGCTGGGGCTCGGCTCGGGGCTTGTCGTCGACAGCGTCGCACGCGATGAATGGGCGGAGTGTTTGCTGAAGGGGGATTTCGTGCGGGCAGAGCGGCAGGACTTCGATCTGATCGAGACGATGCGATTTGACCCGGCCGAAGGCATCGTGGAGCTTGATCGCCACCTCGACCGCATGAAAAAATCGGCTGCCGAGCTCGACTTCCAGTTCGACCGCCACGCCGCCCGCAACGAACTTCAGGCGGCGACCTTCGGGCGCAAGGCCCGGGCGATGGTCAGGCTGCTGCTCTCTCCGACCGGCGCGATGGCCATCCAGGTCAAGCCGATTGACGAGCCTGCCCATACGCCGGTCCCGGTGGCACTGCGCCCCCTGCCGGTTGAACCCGGGGATTTCCGCCTTCGCCACAAGACCAGCGACCGCCGCTTTTATGACCGGGCGCGGCAGGAGGACGGCGCTTATGAAACCATCTTCGTCGATCCGGACGGCCGGCTGACCGAGGGGAGCCGGACGAGCATCTTCGTCGAGCGGCAGGGGACGTTGCTGACCCCGCCGCTGAGCCGTGGGCTGATCCCCGGCATTCTGCGCGCCAAGCTGATCGACGAGGGGAGGGCGATCGAGGCCGAGCTGACGCCCGACGACCTCGGGGCCGGCTTTTACGTCGGCAATATCGTGCGCGGCCTGGTTCCCGCGAAACTCGCCTAGGCGGCAATGGGGAAGCGCAGCAGCCGGTCGGTGACCGGTACCAGCGCCGCCGCGCCCGCTCCTACCTTGCGCCGGATTTCCGGGTGGCCGGCGTCCAGCCCTCCGGTCAGTGCGCCAAAAGCGGGAAAGATCAGCTTCGTCGGACTGGCGACGAAGCAGCGCCGCGACACGTTCCGGCCCTTCAGTGACATCCGCAGCTTGGGGTGAAAATGTCCCGACATTTCGGGTCGCTGTTCGTCAATTACCGCCTCGTGCCGCAATACCACGCCCGACAGCAGGCATTCCTCTTCGATCCGGCCACCGCAATGATCGGTGAACCCACTGTCATGGTTGCCGACGACCCACACCCAATCGAGCCGATCGGTGAGGATGGTCAGCAATTCGCGCGCCGCATCGGGAAGCCGGTCGCAGCCGAAGCGGTCATGGAAACTGTCGCCAAGGCAAAAGAGCCGGACCGCCTGAGTCCGCTCGACCTCGCGGCTGAGTGCCTGCAGGGTCGCAAGAGAATCATAAGGGGGCAGGAATTGGCCGAGCCGCGCGAACCAGCTGGCCTTTTCAAGGTGAAGGTCGGCAACCAGCAGGGCGCCTTCGGCGGGCCAGAACAGCGCGCCGTCAGGGCTGGCGAGGAAATCGTGACCGGCGAACGAAAAGGGAACCATCGATTGCGGCCATAGCCTGAACCCCGGCCCTATTCCAAATGGTTGATGACATGGTCGCGCAGCGCCCGCGCATCATGCAGCGCGTTGTGCGGAACCGCGCTGTTGGCGGCGGTCGAAAATCCGGCAAGGGGCTGGAATTGCAGCGTAAGTGGCGGCATCGGCATCATCCTTCCCGGTCCAATAACCAGCAGCATGGCCAACTGGGCAAGGTCTTCGGGCCAATCGGCGACGATTTCCGGGGCCCGGTCGGTGGCAAGCCAGCCGGCCAGCGTCTCGGCTGCCTCCCGACGTGACATGCGCGGCCCCCGCATCGGCTCGGGCACCATGTCCAGATAGGGGAGAACATGGCGTTCGACCCATGGGTCGGGCGGGTCGCTGCACTTCAGGGTCACGTAAAATTCATCGCCGCCGTCATCGGGGACCAGCGCGAGGCTCAGCAGGGCGCCGCCAAAGCCGTTATACTCGGTGTCGAGGAAATACCGCACCGCCCGGTGATGACGGATCATGGCTAGTCTGGCTAGTCTCGGCCAGGCGGCAGATGGGAACATCGGTCGGTCGGCAGCGGACGCCCCTTGTGGCACCGGTCGTCGCGCAGGCGGGCCTCGCGACCGGCTTTCTCTTCGGCCTTGCGCAACTGGCGCCCGCGCTTTTCGTCCGCTTCGGACTGACTGGTCGTCACCGCGTCAACGCCGCCGGCGACAGCCTTGACCGGCAGGGAGACGACATCGACCGCCGTATCCGCGGCCTGCACAATCACGCAGCCGGACAAGATGGGCAGCAGCAGGAATGACCAGGCGCGCATCGTCTGCACCTGCAGCGCCGCAGCTTAGCAAAATGTGAACGTCACAGGGCCTGGAAGAAGCGCCACATTTGCTCATTGGCGCTAATCGCCCTGCTCGGCTGCTTGCGAATGCCGCGCGGATCGGCACCCGGCCAGCTATGCCCGCCTCCGTCGGTCAGGCACAGCTGCACCGGCGCGCCGCCGAGACCGGCTCCGTGCAGATCGCACCGCGCGCCCTCAACCTGAAGGACGGTCCGCGGGCGCGGTGCGGCGCGGTTGAACCGTACCCATTTGGCGATGGTCGCCGGGACCGATGCGAAGTTGGCCTTGACGAGCGAGTCCGGGCCTACGCCGCCTCCATAGGGCACATGGCTGTCGTCCCGGGCGTGGAAATGGATCACCGGCACCGGCCGGGAAGGGTTGCAGGCCAGCGTGTTGTCGGTGCCAGCTACCGGAGCGATTGCCCTGATCAGGTCAGCCCGTTCGCAGGCCAGGCGGTAGCTCATCAGCGCCCCGTTCGACATGCCAGTCGCATAAATCCGGCGACGGTCGACCGGAAGCTGCCGCCGCACCCGGTCGATCACCTCGGTAAGAAAGCCGACATCGTCGACCTTGTGTTCGGCCGCCCGACCGCAGCAGGCGCCCGCGTTCCAAGTCGCCAGCATTCCATTACGGAACCGGCTATGGCCATTGGGAAAGACGACGATAAAACCAGTCTTGTCGGCCATCTGCGTCAATCCATAATTCTTCGCCTGGAACTCCATATTGCCCCCGCCACCGTGCAGGGCCAGCAGCACAGGCACCGCCTTGCCCCTGGGAAGGCCGGGAGGAACGTGGATCATGTAGCGGCGGGTAAGCCCGCCATGCTGAAAGTCGAAGCGATAGGTCCCGGGCGCGTTGATCGGTGCGACGGCGGGCCCCGCCAACCGCTCAACCGGCCCGCGCTGGGCCGGTGCCGGCGCAGCCACCCCCGCGCCAATCGTGGCGAGGATCAACGTCCCGATCGCGAAACCTCTGGCCATGCCAACCTCCCTGTTTCGCCGCACGATCCGTTACGGAGGGTGAATGACTTATGACCCCGCCGTTTCGGCCCTGTTCAGCATTGCAGCCTCCCCTAGTCGAGCCGCATCGCCTCTTCGGCCAACGCCTCGGCCTCGATCAGCAGCGCCTCATCGGCGGCGCCCGCCGGCGCCGCCTCCCGGCCGATCACGACCATCAGCGGCACCGCCATCGGAGTTACGCGACTCGCCCTGACATGGACCAGGGTCGCGGCGGCCCGGTCGACCAGCCTGGCAAGGCGGCCGAGCTCGGTCATCCGCGCCCGTGCATCGTTCCATGCCGCCTGCAAAAGCAGGTGTGCAGGCTCATATTTGCGCAGGACATCGTAAATGAGGTCGGTCGAGAAACTGACTTGCTTGCCGGTCTTGCGCTTTCCCGGATGCTGCCGCTCAACCAAGCCGCCGATAACCGCCACCTCCCGAAATGCCCGGCGAAGCAGGTGCGACTGCTCAACCCATTCGATGAATTCATGTTCGAGAATGTCGGGCGAGAATAGCGGTCGCGGGTCGTCCGACGGCTCCAGGCTGTAGACCGCCAGTGCATAATCGTTGGCGACAAAGCCTAGCGGCTTCAGTCCGGCGCTTTCCATCCGCTTAGTGACCAGCATGCCCAGCGACTGGTGCGCGTTCCAGCCTTCGAAGCTGTAGATGCACATGTAATGTACGCCTTCACGGGGAAAGGTCTCGACCAGCAGTTCGTCGGGCTGGGGTAGGATGGAGCGGCGCTGCTGCACCTCCAGCCACTCCCGCACATCGTCGGGAAAACGATGCCATTCATCCGGACTCGCGAGGAAGCGGCGGACCCGGTCGGCAAGGTGGGTCGACATGCTCATCCGCTGACCGCCATATGTCACCAGCCGCGCCTGCTTGGCCGAAGCGCGCACGAGGATGTCAGTATCCTTGAACTGGATCACTTCGAGACTCAGCCCGGCGAAGAAGATGTGGTCGCCGACGCTCAGCGTCGATCCGAACCCTTCCTCCACCCGCCCAAGGGTCCGGCCATTCTTGAACCGGACATCCATCATCGGATTATCGACGATGACCCCGGCGTTGAGCCGATGCTGCGCAGCTACGGCCGGGCGGGTGATCCGCCATTCTCCCGGCGCGACCTCGACCAGCCTGCGGAACTTGTCATAGGCGCGCAACGCATAGCCGCCGGTGGCGATGAACTCGAGCACCTGGCGCCACAAATCGTCGGTGAGGCCGGCATAGGGCGCGGCGCTCCGCACTTCCGCGAGCAGCTCGGCCTCGCGGAACGGGCCGGCGCAGGCGATCCCGAGGATATGCTGGGCCAGCGTATCGAGCGTTCCGCGCCGAAACAGTTCGGGGTCGAGTTCCCCCGCTTCGACCGCGTCGAGCGCGGCGCGCGCCTCGAGATATTCGAAGCGATTGCCGGGGACGATCATCCCCTTGGACGGCTCGTCAAGGCGGTGGTTGGCTCGGCCGATCCGCTGGAGCAGCCGCGAGGACCCCTTCGGCGCGCCCATCTGCACGACCAGGTCGACATCACCCCAGTCGATGCCGAGATCCAGGCTGGCGGTTGCAACCAGACCTCGCAGCCGGCCAGCGGCCATCGCCGCCTCGACCTTGCGCCGCGCTTCCAAGCTCAGCGATCCATGATGGATGCCGATCGGCAGTGCATTGTCGTTGACCGCCCATAATTCCTGGAAAATCAATTCTGCCAGCCCGCGGGTGTTGGAAAAGATCAACGTGGTTTTATGCCGCTCGATCTGTTCGATCACGCTGCGTGCTGCGTGGCGGCCGCTATGCCCACCCCAGGGAATGGTCCGGTCGGGGATCAGGATCGACAGGTCGGGCTCCGCCCCCTGTTCGCCTTCGACCAACCGAACCTCGTCAATTTCCCCGTGCGGCGCCAGCCATGCGCGATAAGCGTCAGGGTCGGAGATGGTCGCGCTCAGCCCGACGCGCCGCAGCTCGGGCGCAAGCGCCTGCAGCCGCGACAGTGCGAGCGCGAGCAGGTCACCCCGCTTTTCCTTGGCGAAGGCGTGGATTTCATCGACGACCACCCGCTTCAGGCCCGCGAACAGGCTGGCGCTGTCCGGATAGCTGAGCAACAGGCTGAGCGATTCCGGTGTGGTCAGCAGGATTTGCGGCGGGCGCGCCCGCTGCCGCGCCTTGCGGTTCGAGGGTGTGTCCCCGCTGCGCGTCTCGACCCGAATGTCGAGCTGCATTTCCTCGATCGGGGTCAGCAAATTGCGCTGCACGTCGACTGCCAGTGCCTTGAGCGGTGAGATGTAAAGCGTGTGAAGACCGTCGGCCGGGCGTTCGATCAGGGCAACGATGGTGGCCAGGAACCCGGCCAGCGTCTTGCCGGCACCCGTCGCTGCGACCAATAGTGCATGCTCGCCCCCTCGCGCGGCCTCCAGCATGGCAAGCTGATGGGCGCGGGGCCGCCAGCCGCGATCCCCGAACCACCGCTCAACGATGGGCGGCAAACCCGGAATTACGGCTCCTTGCGCTTGGCCGCTGCGTCCTCGGCCTCATACAGCTCGTGGGTCGCGCGCTCGGTGGTGGGGTTGCTCGACGATTTTCCCTTGCTGCGCGTCTTCATCACCACCCACAGCAATGCCAGCCCCAGCACGACCACGCCGAGAACTTCCATCGTGAATAGGTTGATCGTTCCCATATCCATCGGCTTATCCTTCCCTCTTCCGGCGGAACCGGTCCGCCTGTTGGAGATATAATGTCCAATGCCCCGCCTTGGTTCATGGATCGAGCCTTTTCCCGAAGGCATTTATGTGCGCCCCGCCGACGCATGGGTCGATCCGTCGAGCCCCAAGCCGCGGGCGCTGGTGACCCACGGCCACGCCGACCATGCCCGGGGAGGCCATGGGGAGGTGTGGGCGACGCCCGAAACGCTGGCGATCATGGGCGTCCGTTACGGGCCGCAGGTGGAACGGCCGGTGACCTATGGCAAATCCGTCCGGCTGGGCGAGGTGGAAGTCAGCTTCGTTCCCGCAGGCCATGTCCTTGGAAGCGCCCAGATCCTGATGGAATATCGCGGCGAGCGGGTGGTGGTATCGGGTGATTTCAAGCGCCGCGCCGACCCCACCTGCCCACCGTTCGTCGTCACCCCATGCGACATCTTCATCAGCGAAGCGACCTTTGGCCTGCCCGTGTTCCGCCACCCCGATACGGGAAGCGAGATCGACCGGCTGCTCCATCGCCTGAGGGCCGAGCGGGGGCGCTGCGTGCTGGTCGGCGCCTATGCGCTGGGCAAGGCGCAGCGGGTGATCATGGAGCTACGCGGGCGCGGTTTCGACGACCCAATCTACATCCATGGCGCACTCGAACGGCTGTGCAATCTCTACGCCGAGCTCGGCGTCCCGCTGGGCGAATTGCGGCTGGCAACCGGGGTCCCAAAGGAGGAATTGAAGGATCGGATCATCCTTTGTCCTCCCGGCGCGCTCAACGACCGCTGGTCGCGGCGGCTGCCCGATCCGATCACCGCCATGGCATCGGGCTGGATGCGAATCCGCCAGCGCGCGCGCCAGCGCAATGTCGAGTTGCCACTGATCATTTCCGACCATGCCGACTGGGACGAACTGACCCGGACCATCCGGGAGGTCGCGCCAAAGGAGGTATGGATTACTCACGGACGCGAGGACGCCCTGATGCACTGGTGCCAACTCCATCAGATCAAGGCCCGCGAACTCAACCTCGTTGGTTATGAGGATGAGGACGATTGAGCGATCAGTGAGCGGCCTCGACCGGTCCGACGCCGCTCTTGGTCAGCTGCTCGTTGACGCTCACCATCAGCCGGTCCAGCCCGGCCTGGTCGCGGGCTTCGGCCCGGGCGACGAGCACGTCCTGCGTGTTCGACGCGCGTAGCAGCCACCAGCCGTCGGCTGTCTTCACCCGCACCCCGTCGGTCGCATTGACTTCCGCACCGTCGGCGGCAAGCCGCTGCGCAACCTCTTCAACGACGGCGAACTTGCGGCTTTCGTCGATCTGGAAACGCATTTCCGGGGTCGCGACGCTAACCGGCATTTGGTCGCGCAGCTCAGTCAGCGTCTGACCGCTGGTGGATACCGCGCGGATCAGCCGGACCGCAGCGTAAAGCGCGTCATCGAAGCCGTACCATTGATGCTTGAAGAAGATGTGGCCGCTCATCTCTCCGGCGAGCGGAGCTCCGGTTTCCTTCATCTTCGACTTGATCAAACTATGGCCAGTCTTCCACATCAGCGGCTGCCCGCCCATCTCGGCAATCCGATCGAATAATGTCTGGCTTGCCTTCACGTCGGCGATGATCGTCGCGCCTGGCTGTTCCTTCAGCACGGGCTGGGCGAGGATCATCAGCAGCTGGTCGCCCCAGATCACCCGGCCCTCGCTATCGACCGCGCCAATCCGGTCGGCGTCGCCGTCGAAGGCGATGCCGAAGTCGAGCCCCTTGTCGGCGACCAGCTTCTTGAGGTCGGCGAGGTTGGCCTCGACCGTCGGGTCGGGATGATGGTTGGGAAAGCGGCCGTCGATGTCGGTGTAGAGCGTATGATGCTCGCCCGGCAGGCGCGCAATCAGCTTCTCCAGCGCCGGACCGCCGGCGCCGTTCCCGGCGTCCCAGCCAATCCGATAAGCCTGGCCGTCGAAGCCTTTCATCAGCGCGTCAATATAGGCGTCGAGCACATCGGCTTCGCTAACGCTGCCCGGGCCCTCGCTCCAGTCGGCGCTCGCGGCACGGCGGCCGAGATCCTGGATTTCCGCGCCGAATACCGACCGGCCATTCAGCAGCATCTTGAAGCCATTATAGTCGGCGGGATTATGGCTGCCGGTGACCTGGATGCCGCCTTGTACGTCGAGCGTCGCCACCGCGAAATAGAGCATGGGGGAGGGCCCCATGCCGATTTTCACGATATCCAGCCCGCCTTCGGTCAGTCCGCGTACCAGCGCGGCTTCCAGTTCCGGCGAATGACTCCGCCCGTCGCGGCCGACCGCGATACGCGATGCCCCTTCCGACACAGCAAGCGCAGCATAGCTGCGGCCTAGCGCGTAGGCGTCCTTGTCGGTGAGTGTCGACCCGACGATCCCCCGAACGTCATATTCGCGCAGGATGGTCCGATTGAAATTATGCGACATGCAACTTCCTGTTAGCGGGCAGTTCAGCCCGCGGCGGCGGCCTTGGGCTGGTCGATTTCGTCCTGGCCGGGAATGGCGAGGCCAGCGACCATTTCCCTCAACTCCTGACGCGCCGCAATATGTCCCAAGCCGACTTCGCCAAGATCGGCGAGGTCGAGCAGGGTCAGGCCCTTGGGGAAAAGTTCGCGATAGATGACCCGCTCGCCAAGCCCCGGGATCACGCGGTAGCCGACCCGTCGCGCAAGCTCATCGAGCGCGGCGCCGACCCGCTGCAGATTGTGGGACTGAATATGCTGGAGGCGATTGCGCAGGACCACCCAGTCGACGCTCTTGCCGGTGACCTTGGCGCGCTGCGTGCGGCTGTTCCAGATCAGTTCGGCGTAGAAGCTGGGCTTGGTGACCTTGAAATTTTCGGGGTGGACCTGACCGATCAGGTCTAGGTCGACGAAACTGTCGTTCATTGGCGTGACCAGCGTGTCGGCCTTGAGGATCGCGGCCCGGGCCACCGCATCGTCGCGTCCCGGGGTATCGATCACCATTACGTCGGCGTCCGACGACAGGCGGGCGATGGCCCCTTCCAGTCCGGACTCGCTCTGATCGTCCAGCACCTCGGCTCGCGCCTGGGGGAGCTGCTTCTCGAGCCTGAGGATGGTCGCGTCGCGATTCTCAAGATAGCGGGTCATGGTCCGCTGCCGATGATCGAGATCGAGCGCGGCGACCCGGTAGCCTGAGGCAGCTAGCGCGATGGCGGTGTGGACCGCGGTAGTCGACTTGCCGGTTCCGCCCTTTTCATTGGCGAACACGATGAAATGCGGCTGGCCCATGGCCTGCTCTTCCCCTTGTGATATTCACAACCGCGCCGATAAGAACGCGGCCCCGTAACCCGAGATACCGAAGGCCGGAATCGCATGCAAATCATAAAGGAAATGAGCGATTTGGGTCCGGCGCTGGATCGATGGCGCAGTGCCGGCCAGTCGATCGCCCTAGTGCCGACGATGGGCGCGCTCCATGCCGGGCACATGGCGCTGGTTGATGCGGCGCGCGACCGGGCCGACCGGGTGGTCGCATCGATCTTCGTCAATCCGCTGCAGTTCGGCGCCAACGAGGATCTCGGACGCTATCCCCGGCAGGAGGATGAGGACGCGGTGTTGCTCGAAGCCGGCGGGTGCGACCTGTTGTGGCTGCCCACCGCGGTCCAGCTCTATCCCCCCGGATTTTCTACAACCGTCAGTGTCGGCGGGGTCAGCGAGCGCTGGGACGGCGAAGCCCGGCCCGGCCATTTCGCGGGGGTCGCGACGGTTGTCGCCAAGCTGTTGACCGCGATTCGGCCCGACATCGCGCTGTTCGGCGAAAAGGATTTCCAGCAATTGGCCGTAATCCGCCGAATGACTGCCGACCTTGGGCTGGGGGTTGGGATCGAGGGCGTCGCGACGGTCCGCGACAGCGACGGGCTGGCGCTGTCATCGCGCAATCGTTACCTTAGCGCCGAGGAGCGCGTTCGTGCGCTGGCGCTGCCCCGCGCGCTGGAGAAAGCGCGGAAGGCGATCGAAGGGGGCCGGCCGGTTGCGGCGGCGCTCGACGATGCCAGGCGGAGCCTCGCCGACTCCGGCTTCCACCGCATCGACTATGTCGCGCTGGTCGACGCCGCGACGCTCGAACCGCTCGACAGTGCGACGGGCGAAATGCGGCTGATCGCCGCCGCGACGATCGGGGCCACGCGGCTGATCGACAATATGCGTGTCGTTTGGGCAACAGGCTGAACGCAGGGTCACCAGCGCGTTAACCATTTCTTCGGCAATTGAGCGCGAATTTCCGTTTCGAACAAAGGAACAGGGGAATTCACGATGGCCATCAGTCAGAAAAGCGCCGATTTCTTCCTTCGCAGCCGGTTGGCGGATGCCGAGGGCGGGAGCGTCGAGGCGCTGTACGACCTCGGCGTGACCTTCTCGACCGGCTGCAAGGGGGTCGAGGTCGACCTGATCGAAGCGCATAAATGGTTCAACCTTGCCGCGCTGTCGGGCGACAGCCGCAGCCAGGCCTGCCGCGCCGAAATCTCGATCGAGATGACCGCGCGCGAAATCGCCGAGGCGCAGCGCCAGGCCCGCGCATGGCTCGGTCACTGCGGGTTCCAGCGCTACGCCGCCTAAGTAGGCGAAAGCCCGACACGCGGGTGCGTGCCGGGCTTCTGCCGATTGGCCGCGACTTAGCGGATGACGACCGTCACCACGCGGCGGTTCTGGGCCCAGGCCTGTTCGTTGGAGCCAAGCGCGACCGGCCGTTCCTTGCCCCAGCTGGTGACCACCAGCCGGCTCATCGGCACGCCTTGGGAAATCAGGAAGTCGCGCGCCGCATTGGCGCGACGCTCGCCCAGCGCCTGATTATATTCGCGCGTGCCGCGTTCGTCGGCATGGCCTTCGATCGAGGCGCGAACATTGGGATTGGCCATCATCCAGGCTGCCTGCGCGGTCAACGTTGCGCGCGACGACTGGTCGAGCGAATATTCGTCGGTGCCGAAATAGATGGTGTCAGATCCGGCCTTGGCGACCAGGTCGGCCTGAAGCGCGGGCAGTTCGACGACTTCCAGCGAATTGGGGTCGGTCGAATTGGGGTCGGCGACCGGCGGCTGCTCGACCGGAGGCACTTCTGCCGGCGGTACCTTGCGGCCACAGGCGCCTAGGGTGAGCGCGATGGCAGTCATGCCGATGATGATGGTCTTGTTCATTCGTTCCTCCGAGAGAATAGGTGTTTTTAATCGTTAAGTGGCGACCAGCTTGGATCCGATCCCCCCACGGGAGTCGGCATCATCCGGGTACGGCCGCCGTTGACTGGCACCGCATAAAGGCGGGCGGCGCCCGATCCTTGCTGGGTGCGATGGAACATGACGAACTGGCCGTTGGGCGCCCAGCTCGGGCCTTCGTCCTGCCAGCCGTCGGTAAGGATCTTTTCCCCTCCTCCGCCGGCCTGCATCACGCCGATCCGGAATGCCCCGGCGATCTTCGTGAAGGCGATCATGTTTCCGGTCGGGCTCCACACCGGCGAGGCATAGCGCCCGCCGCCGAAGCTGATTCGGCGCTGGCCGGATCCGTCGCGGTTCATGACATAGAGCTGCTGGCTGCCCGACCGGTCGCTTTCGAACACGATCTGGCGTCCGTCCGGGGAAAAGCTCGGCGAAGTATCGGCGCCCGGAGTCGCTGTCAGACGGCGCGGCGGGCCACCATTTGCCGACACGATGAAGATGTCGGTGTTCCCGCCATCGGCCATCGAGAAAATCACGTCGCGGCCGTCGGGGGAAAAGCGCGGCGCGAAGGTGATATGGTTACCGGGGATCAGCAGCCGCTCCTGGCCGCTGGCAACGTCATAGAGAAGGACGCGCGGGCGACGGCCGATATAGGCGGTATAGACCAGCTTGTCGCCGCGCGGGCTGAAGCGGGGGGTCACCACTGTGTTCCGCCCGACCGTCAGATACCGATGGTTGCTGCCGTCGCTGTCCATGATCGCGACGCGCTTGACCCGGTCGTTCTTGGGGCCCGTCTCGGCGACATAAACCACCTTGGTGTCGAGGAAGGGCTGCTGTCCCGACAGGCGTGAATAGACGAGGTCGGCGCATTTGTGCGCGGCTCGCCGCCAGTCCGACGGGTCGACCGCGAACCCTTGCTGCGCAAGCTGGCGCCCGGCGGTCACGTCATGCAGGTAGCAAGCGACGGTGATGCGCCCGTCGGCACGCGGTTCGACATAGCCCGCGACGAGCGCCGAAGCGCCGACGTTGCGCCATGAGGGAAAGTTGGGATTGCCGGCTTCGGATTCCGAATAACCGGGCATCCCACCCGGCCCGAGCGGGGTGAACAGGCCGGTTGCGCGAAGGTCGGCGGCGATGACTTCGCTGATCTGGCGGCCAGTCGAATCGCCTGACGGCATCACCGGAACGGCGATCGCCTGTGCCGAGCGGACGCTTCCGCCGACCAGTTCGGGGACCTCGGCAGGCTCATCCTGCGCCAGCGCCGTGCTGGCAATACCGATCATCAAGGTCGCGAGGATCATGCGCATGGTTCAATCTACCCTGTAGGTGAAGGTGAAGTCTTTCCAGCCGCCGTCCGGGGTGTCGTATAGGTCGGCTGGAAGGCGGAATGGCGAACA
Source organism: Sphingomonas xanthus (assembly GCF_007998985.1). Taxonomy (GTDB): domain Bacteria; phylum Pseudomonadota; class Alphaproteobacteria; order Sphingomonadales; family Sphingomonadaceae; genus Sphingomicrobium; species Sphingomicrobium xanthum. The sequence goes on along the minus strand of NZ_CP041659.1, from coordinate 920,666 downwards.
TTCAGCGAAAATCCGCCGGACCTGGTCTTCTAGCAGCTCGCCATATTTGGCGACGTCGGCGGAGTTGCCCCGGGTCCCGAGGATCGACGGCGGACTGGCAAGCCGCCCGGACCGGCTGAATTTGAGATTGACCGTCAGGCGCACCTGATTGGCGCCTTCGCCAAGAAATGGCTGGCGGTCGGCGCAACGTTGCGCCTGGCGGATGATCGCCTGGCCGATGCCGGCGCGGGCGGTCGCATTATAGGCGGGAGCGGCCGGGCGGGGCGGTTCGCTGCGCGGCGCCGGATCGCTACTGTCGATGCCCTTAAGAAAATCGTCGCCGATCCGCGAAACCCGTGGGGCGGGACGAGATTTGGCGGGAGCGGGAGCCGCCTTGGTCTGGGCCGGTGCCCGCTTCGCCGGGGTCGGTGTGGGCGCGGGTTTCGGTGGCGGAGCGGGGGCGATGCGCGGTTGCGCGATCGGGGCAGGCGTCGGCGGGGGCGGGACCTCATCGGGCTCGGCTGGACCGGTCACCGGGGCCTGCGCGGCTGGCGGCGGAACCGCGATGCTGGTTGGAGCGGCGGACTCAAGACCGACTTCCTCGACCAGCTCAACCTCCATCGAGGGCGGTTCTGGAACTGCGTCGACCTGGGCCAGGCTCATCGACAGCGCGCCGATGAGCGTGACGTGAAACAGCACGGCTGCTCCCGTCCCGGTCCATTCGGCGCGGTCGATCTTCATCGATCCTCGGCTCCGACCGATACAAGTGCGACCCGGTTGAGGCCGGCCCGGTTCAATTCGCCCATCACCTGCATGACCCGGCCGTAATCGAGGCCGCGGTCGGCGCGCAGGTAAATCCGCCGGCCTTCGGGCGGGGCGGGCTGGGCAGCGATGTCGGCGAAGCGCGCGGAAAGCGCGGCGCCATCGACCGGTTCATCGTCGATGGTGATCCGCCCCGATCCGTCGATCGCCACCTGCACTGGCTCGGCTTCCTGGTCGAGCGCGCCGGCTCGGCTTTCGGGCAGGTCGATCGGGACGCCGGCTACAAGAAGGGGGGCGGTGACCATGAAGATGATCAGCAGCACCAGCATGACGTCGACCAGCGGCGTCACGTTGATTTCCGACATTGGCGCACGGCGGCGCGAATGGCGGCTTGAGGAGGGGAGGTTGGCGCCCATCAGTGACCGCTCGCCACCTCGACCTCAAGTTCACGGCTAAGCGTCGCATGGAATCGGTCTGCAAAGCGGCCGAGGCGCGCTTCCAGCCGGTCGAGCCCGTGGGTCAGCCGGTTATAGGCAATCACCGCGGGAATGGCCGCGAACAGACCGATTGCCGTGGCGAATAGCGCTTCCGCGATGCCCGGCGCGACCACCGCGAGCGACGTATTATTGGCACCGGCAATGGCGGTGAAGCTGCGCATGATCCCCCAAACCGTGCCGAACAGGCCGACGAATGGCGCCACCGAACCGACGGTCGCGAGGATATTGAGCCGGTCGCTCAACCGGTCGAGCTCGGTCGCCACCGCGGCATTCATTCGGCTGGCGAGCCGCTCTCGCGTTCCGGCCCGATCGACGACCACGCCCTTGGTCGAGCGGCGCCACTCATCGAGCGCTGCCGACATCACCACGGCGATCGGCAGCGATTCGCCACCGCGCCTGGAATGGAAGGCGTCGATGTCGCTTGCCGCCCAGAAGTCCTTTTCGAATCCCTCCGTCTGGCGATTGATCTTCTTGAGGCGAATGGAATGGGTGAAGATGATTGCCCAGGTCCAGATGCTGGCGAGCAGCAGGCCGATCATCACCGCCTTCACCACCACGTCCGCCTGCAGGAACAGGTGGAGCGGCGACATCAGGTCGGCGCTGGTTGTCAGTTGGGGCGTCATCCTTGGCTTATTTCCTTGAATTTATCGACCCAGGCGCGCGGTTGGCGACGGGGACGGTCGTTGGCATCGATAAAGGCGGCGATGACGCGGGCATCGGTCAATTGTTCGGCCCCGCGCATGACTCGCTGATGAATAAGAACGCTCGCGGCCCGAACCTGATCGACGGTCGAAACAACCAGCAGCTCGTCGCCCAGGCGTGCCGGCCGAAGGTAACGGATGGCAACCTCGGCGACCGCATAGACGCCGGTGCCATCCTCCTTGGCCGCGCGCTGGTCGATCCCGGCGGCGCGGAGCATGTCCGAACGCGCCCGCTCCATGAACTTCAGATAGTTGGCGTAATAGACGATTCCGGCGGTGTCGGTGTCCTCGAAATAGACGGTGAGCGCGAAGCGATGCTCCCCGCCAACGAATCCGCCCTGGTACGGCCGGTCATATTCGGATGGCTGCATTGGTCCCGCCTTAACCATCGCGCGACTCGCGGGGCAAGCCCTTGCCGTTAATCGGAGTTTTTAACGTGTCTGGCCGATGACCGCGCCCGACCGGCCATTGAGGGCATCGACCTGGCGGACCAGGTCTCCCATCGGTGCTTGGATGTCGGCAAGGTGCATGCCCCAGCCGGGCAGGAACATGCCGAGCACGCCGACTTCGCCGCCGATCCGGTCCGTCCGCTTGTCGGCGGGATCGGCATTGGTGCGAATTTCAAGATAGCCGCGCGGGCCATTATTGACGCATCGCGCCGAAACCAAGCCGTCGGTGCGCAGGAATGGCGAAGGCGGCGCGCCTTCGGCCGACCACTGGATCGGGCCACCCGGGACCGGAAGCGTCGAGCGGGCGTTCCAATAGCTGTCGAGTGCGACCCAGCCTGTCGATCCGGGCCGCGCCGGGTTGGTACAAGCGACCGTCATGCCAGGCCTGTCGGCGATCCCGAAAATCGCGCCCGACGGCGGCGGATTGCCTTCGCGGAAGCTCACCCAGCTAAGCGCGCAGCCGGTCTGACCCGGGCGCGAGCAGAGCGGAGTCGACTTGAAGGTGCCGCCGACAAGCTTTCCTTGCGGAACCAACAGATTAAATCCGGGGATGACCGCCAGCTTCATCCGCCGGGCTTCGGGCTTGCCTTCAATCTCGTTGGCGATCAACTGCTGCAGCATCAGCGCGCCCTGGCTATGGCCGATCAGCACATAGGGGCGGCCCTTGTTGTGCTTCGCCAGATATTCCTTCCACGCCGCGCGAACATCGCCATAGGCAAGCATTGCCGGCTTGATCACATTGGCGCCCGCTGCGGCGGCGGTCACGGCGCTCAGCGTCATCGACCGGTAGACGGGCGCAAAGGTCCGGCAGCTGGCAGCAAAGCGCGCGAACTGGCTGACGATCGCGGCTTTTTCCTCGCCTTCGCCAGGGACGAGGTCGCTGTTCATGCCCGAATCGCGGCTTACCGTCGGATAGACGATGAAACAGTCGACGCTGGCATCCTTGGTGACCGGCGACAGGCCGGTCGAGCCAAAGCCATTAGCATTGAGCGCAGTCGTGCGCAGCGGGGTCGTGCAACTATCACTGCGGCCCGGAAGGCAAAGCCAGTTGGCGGGCTTGCCATAATCCGGCGCCGGTGCGGCGGATGACGCCTGCAGCGTGAACAGCGAGGCGGCAAGCAACAGCGACATCATTTTCCTTCCGGATCGAACAGCCCCGATTGCGCCCCGCTGGGCGGGTTCAGGCCCAGATGGGTCCAGCCGCGGCCGTTGAGGCAGCGCCCCCTTGCCGTGCGGGCGATGAGGCCAAGCTGAATGAGATAGGGTTCGACCACGTCCTCGAGTGTGTCGCGCGGCTCGCTCAGCCCAGCGGCGAGCGTTTCGATCCCTACCGGACCGCCACCGTAAAGATCGGCGATCATCATCAGGTAACGGCGATCCATCGCGTCGAGGCCGAGCCGGTCGATCTCCAGCCGGGTCAGTGCCCGGTCGGCGACCCCGTCGTCGATCGCGCTGGCGCCCGCGGCATGGGCGAAGTCGCGCACTCGGCGCAGCAGCCGCCCGGCGATGCGGGGCGTCCCCCGGCTTCGGCGCGCAATCTCATGCTCGCCTTGCGCGGTCGTCGGAGCGCCGAGCAGCCGGGCGCCGCGACGCACGACCTGTTCCAGTTCCTCGACCGTGTAGAAGTTGAGGCGGATCGGAATCCCGAACCGGTCGCGCAGCGGCGTGGTCAGCAGGCCCTGCCGTGTCGTAGCCCCGACAAGAGTGAACCGCGGCAGGTCGATGCGAACCGAACGTGCCGATGGGCCTTCGCCGATCATCAGGTCGAGTGCTCGGTCTTCCATCGCCGGGTAAAGCACCTCCTCCACCGCCGGATTGAGCCGATGAATCTCGTCGATGAACAGGACGTCTCCGTCCTCGAGATTGGTCAGCAGCGCGGCGAGATCGCCCGACTTGGCGATCACCGGCCCGCTGGTGGAGCGAAAACCGACGCCCATCTCGCGGGCGAGGATTCCGGCGAGCGTGGTCTTGCCGAGGCCCGGGGGGCCGAAGAACAGCACATGGTCGAGCGCTTCGCCGCGCGAGCGGGCGGCATTGACGAAGATCCGCAGATTCTCGCGCGCGCCTTGCTGACCGACAAATTCGTCGAGGCTTTTTGGCCGAAGCGCCGCGTCCGCGTCTTCCAGCTGGCGCTCCGGCGTGGTCAGGCGGGCAGGGTCGGTCGCGCTCATGAGGGCATCCTGCGCGACGCGAGCGAAATGTGTTCGTTCATGCGAGCGATGAATGCGGCCCCTCCGGTCATCGCTCCATGTTGCACATTTGTTCGGCGATAGGACAGGGCTTTTGCGCTCAGTCGCGATGCTCGGCGGCACTCACCGTCACCCACCCATGTTTGCGCACCTCCCAGACCGAAAATGCGGGGGCGAAAGCATGAGGGTCGGCGAAGGTCCAGAGCGGGATCGCGACCTGTTCGTCGAACTTGCCATTGTTGACGTAAAAGACCTCGGTTCCGCAGTCGGGGCAGAAATGGAAGGTCGCGCTGTTGCCGCTGTCGGAGGCGAGTTGGAATGCTTTCGACTGTCCTTCGATTGTCACCTGCGTGTCGGCAAAGCGGACCTGGGCAGCAAAGGCCGATCCGCTCCGCTTCTGGCAATTGCGGCAATGACAGACCGAGACGCGGACCGGGTCGCCAGAGGCGGTAGCCCGAAGCTGGCCGCAGCGGCAGGAGGCGCGGCGGTCGGTCATTTAGCGGCCTTCCTGAGCGCCAGCCGGACCAGCGCGTCGAGGGTCGCGTCGGTGCCCAGTTCCTCATGGGCGGCGGCAACCGCGGCGCTGGCTTCGGCGGGCTTGAAGCCGAGGTTGGCGAGGGCGGACAGGGCGTCCGCGGCCGCACCGCCGCGCGGGGCGGGGGCGCCGGCGCTACCGGCAAGCGCGGGGTTGCCGAGCTTTCCGGCAAGTTCGTTGACGATCCGCATCGCGAGCTTGGGGCCGACGCCATTGGCACGGGCGACCATCGCCTTGTCGCCGCGCGACACTGCGCCGGCCAGTTCTTCGGGGCCAAGCACCGAAAGGATTGCCAGCGCGACCCGGCCCCCGACGCCCTGCACACCAGTCAGCGCGCGGAACGTCTCCCGCTCGCCCGCCGAGCCGAAGCCGAACAAGGTCCAGCCGTCCTCGCGCACCTGAAGTTCGGTAAGGAGCGTGACTTCGCCGCCCAAGGGGCCGAGCGCATCGAGGGTGCGGTTGCTGGCATGGACCAGATAGCCGACGCCATGAACGTCGACGATCGCGCCGTCGGCGCCGGTTTCGACAAGGGTTCCACAAAGGCGAGCGATCATCGGCGGGTTAGAGCAATTCTTTGCACCTTCGTCACCTTGAACTTGCGCTTGGCGTCGCGAACTAGGGGATGCGCCTGCCGCTTGCCAGATGATGGGCGTGGGTTATCGCAACCGCCAGCGCGTCGGCGGCGTCGGGGCCTGCCGGCCGGCATCCGGCGAGCAGGCGCTGGACCATTGCATGCACCTGCGCCTTGTCGGCGCCGCCGGTACCGACCACCGCCTTCTTGACCAGGCTGGGCGCATATTCGCCGATGTCGATCCCGGCCCGCGCGGCAATCATCAGCGCAACGCCGCGCGCCTGCGCAAGCTTCAGGGTCGACTGGGGATTTTTGTTGACGAACACCTCCTCGACCGCGGCGCCGCCAATGGCGTGGTCGGCGAGCAGGGCTTCGAGCTGGCTCGCTAGATCGGAGAGCCGTTCCGACAAGGGATCGGCCGGGCGGGTCCTGAGCTGGCCGTTGCCGACATGAGCAAGGCGGTTGCCTTCAACGCGGATCAGGCCCCATCCGGTCGACGACAGCGACGGGTCGAGGCCAAGGATCAGCATAGGGCTAGCCCAACTTCTCCAGCTCTTCGTCGCTGATCGAATAATTGCCCCAAACGGTCTGGACGTCGTCGTCGTCTTCCAGCGCATCGACCAGCTTCATCAGCGTTCCAACATCGTCGCCCGCGACCGCGACCTCAAGGTTCGGCTTCCACGCCAGCTTGACCGCCTCGGCCTCACCAAGCGAGGTTTCGAGCGCCTTGGCGACTTCGTGCAGGCTGTCGATCGAGGTCCAGACCTGATGGCCGTCATCGTCGCTCTGAACGTCCTCGGCGCCGGCCTCGATGGCCGCTTCCATGACCTTGTCCTCATCGCCGGCGGACGCTGGATATTCAATCAAACCGAGCCGCTCGAACCCATGGGCTACAGAGCCCGAGGCGCCGAGATTGCCACCGTTCTTCGAAAAGGCGGTGCGGATGTTGGTCGCGGTGCGGTTGCGATTGTCGGTTAGCGCCTCGACGATGATCGCGACGCCGCTCGGACCGTAGCCTTCGTAGCGCACTTCTTCGTAATTCTCCGCGTCGCCCTTGGATGCCTTGTCGATCGACCGCTGGATATTGTCCTTCGGCATCGACTGCGCCTTGGCGGCGTTGACCGCAGCGCGCAGGCGCGGGTTCATGTCCGGGTCGGGCAAGCCCATTTTCGCCGCGACGGTGATTTCGCGGCTCAGCTTCGAAAACATGCCCGAGCGCTTCTTATCCTGCGCGCCCTTGCGGTGCATGATGTTCTTGAACTTGGAATGGCCTGCCATGGGTTCCCCGGAGATTCTGTTCGATTGGGAACTCTCGTCCCCCAAAGCCCAGCCTTAGACCAGGCCGAGCGCGTTACGATAGGTTTCGAGCAGCGCGTCCGCCTCGTCGCGGGCATGTTTCTCCATCCGCCGGAGCGCGACGATCTTGCGCATCGTCTTGGTGTCGTAGCCGTTTGCCTTGGCCTCGGCGTAGACGTCCTTCACGTCGTCGGCGATGCCCTTCTTCTCTTCTTCAAGCCGCTCGATACGTTCGATGAACAGCCGCAGCTGCTCGGCCGCGACATTGTCTTCACTCATGGTGTCCGCTTTCTTCGAATCTCTTGAAAATGCAAATTGGTGGGCGTTCCCTAGGCGAGGGCACGGCGCGCCTCAACCCGGTTGAACCGGCCCGCCGAGCCGCTATGGCGGACGCACGACCTTTGGATGGAGAAATGATGTTGAAGCCCCGCGCCCGCAAAGTGAAGATACTGGCGACGCTGGGCCCTGCCTCTTCCGATCCGGAGACGATCAAAGCGCTGATGGAGGCCGGGGCCGATGCCTTCCGGATCAACATGAGCCATGGCAGCCAGGCGGAAAAGGCGGCGTTGGTCGAGGCGATCCGCGCGCTCGAAAAAACGCTTCACCGGCCGACCACGATCCTGTTCGACCTTCAGGGCCCCAAGCTGCGAGTCGGCAAGTTCAAGGGCGGGTCGGCGATGCTGGAAAAGGGCCAGGCCTTCATCCTCGATCGGTCGAAGGAGCTTGGCGACACAAGCCGGGTCGAGCTTCCACATTCCGAACTGTTCGCGGCGGTCGAGGAAGGCGCGCGCCTGCTCGTCGATGACGGCAAGATCCGGCTGAAGGTCCGCAAGGCCAGCGACGACGGGATCGAAACGGTGGTCGAGGTCGGCGGAAAGATCAGCAATGCCAAAGGCGTCAACGTCCCCGATGTGGTGATTCCCATCCCGGCGCTGACCGCCAAGGACAAGAGCGACCTGGCCTTCGCGCTGGAGCAGGGCGCGGATTATATCGCGATGAGCTTCGTCCAGCGACCCGAGGACGTCATCGAAGGCAAGAAACTGATCGGCGACCGCGCTGGATTGCTCGCAAAGATTGAAAAGCCGCGCGCTCTCGACCGGCTCGACCAGATCATCGAAGTTGCCGACGCGGTGATGGTCGCGCGTGGCGACCTTGGCGTAGAGCTTCCTCCCGAGGGCGTTCCCCCCGCGCAGAACCGGATCGTCGCCGCCGCGCGCCTTGCCGGCAAGCCGGTGGTGGTGGCGACGCAGATGCTCGAATCAATGATCGTATCCCCGACCCCGACCCGTGCCGAGGTCAGTGACGTTGCCAACGCCATCTACGAAGGCGCCGATGCAGTGATGCTGTCAGCGGAAAGTGCCGCCGGCCAATATCCGGTCGAAGCGGTCCGGATGATGGACAAGATCGGCCGGTCGGTTGAAGCCGATCCGGTCTATTCCGCGCGCGTCCACTTTACCGAGACCCCGGCCGAGGCGACCACCGCCGATGCGCTGGCCCATAGCGCGGCGCAGATCGCCCGGAACTTGTCGGTCAAGGCTCTTGCCTGTTACACAACCTCCGGCTCGACCGCGCGGCGCATCGCGCGCGAACGGGCGCCCGTGCCGACGCTGGTGATGACCGCCAGCATGAAGGTTGCGCGGCGGCTCGGCCTGCAATGGGGCGTCCACGCCGTACATACCCGCGATGTCGGCAATTTCGAGGAAATGGTGGGCAAGGCCAAGCGGATGGTGCTGCGCCATCATCTCGCCGAGGCGGGCGACCGGGTGCTGATCATGGCCGGAGTTCCGTTCAAGACGAGCGGGACGACCAACGTCATTCACCTTGTGAAAATCGCCGGCGACGAACTGGACCAGCCTAGCGGCTGAGCAGCGAAGGGATTTCGGCGGGAAGTTCGCGGGCGAGGAATCCGGCTTGCCCGACCTTGCCGGCAAGCGCCTGGCCGGCTTCGCCATGCAGCAGCACTCCCCACATTAGCGCGGTGAGCGGATCGCAGCCGCGCGCGGCGAGACCGCCGACCAGCCCGGCAAGCACATCGCCCGACCCCGATACGCCAAGGCCCGGAACGCCGCCGGTAAAGCGCCATGCCTCGCCGTCCGGAGTGACGACATGGCTGACGCCCCCCTTCACCAGGGTGAGGGCATGGTAGCGCGCCGCGCATAGCCTTCCGCAGCCCAGCGGGTCGTCTTCCACCTCCTGCGGATCGCAGCCGATCAGGCTCGCCATCTCGCCGGCATGAGGGAGCAGGACAGGCATGCCTCGGGCCTTGCCGCCATTGGCGGGAAGCGCGTGGAGCAGCGCGGCGTCCAGCGCCAGCCGCGCGATCCCCGCGCCGATCAACTTGCCGGCAAGCGCTTCGCAGCCCTTGTTCTCAAGCATGCCCGAACCGGCGACGACGGCATCCTGCTCCTGCGCCAATTCGATGAGCGGATCGATTGCCGAGGGAGCAAAACCGCCCGCGCCAGACATCGGCATGCCGATCACCCTGCATTCAGGCATCGCGACTGCGACCAGCGGAGCGACCCCCTCGACCGTGGCGATGGTGACCTTGCCGCAGCCGGCACGGAACGCCGCGGTCGCGGTGAGAATGGTGGCGCCGGCCAGCGAGCGATCCCCGCCGATCACCAGCAGCTGGCCATGGTCGTTCTTGTCCTCCGCCTTGAGCCGGGGCAGCGGACGGGAATGAAGTTCGGCCCGGGTCAGCAGGCGGACGGCATCGCTCATCGGGTTCCTGCCCTGGCATCGCGGTCCGCCGTCTGGGGTTCGCCCTCGGCAAGCGGCGCGCCGAGGTTCCACAGGTCGAGCCGTGGCACGCACAGCCCGCTGTCGGAACGGGTGAAGTCATAGGCGCAAATCCCGCAGTTGAGGATCTCCGCCTCCCGGTCGATGGCCAGAATTTGCTCCTCGTCCAGCTCCTCGAGGATGTAGCGCATGCATAGCACGACGACCTGGTGGCAGACCACGAGGACCCGGCGGTCGGCGTAGTGAAGATTGATGGTGTTGAGCACGCTGCGCAGCCGGAGGATCACGTCGGCCCAGCTCTCGCCGCCCGGGGGCCGGTGGTAGAATTTGCCAAGCTTCGTGCGATGCCCGGCTTCTTCGGGATATTTGGCACGGATGCCGAGGCTGGTGAGCCCGTCGAACACGCCGAATTCGCGTTCGCGAAGCCGTTCATCGACGACCGGCTTACCTTTGCCCGTTGCCAGAGCACCGGCCTCGCAGATTGCGTCGGCGGTCTGGCGGGCGCGCAGATAGGGCGAGGTCAGGATGACTTCCGGACGTTCGTCCTCGGGCAGGCCAGCGAACCAGCGTCCCGCGGCCTGGGCTTGGCGATGGCCGAGCTCGGACAACGGCACGTCGACGTCGCGCCCTTCGATGTCGATGACGTGCTGGCCATTCTCGTGCGCCGCGTCGCGCGCGACATTGCCCTGGCTTTGTCCATGCCGCACCAGCCACAGCCGTTCCGGCCAATTTTGTCCATGCCGCATGCGCGCCTCCTTGGCAGGTTGAACGACGCCACCCCGAACTTGTTTCAGCCGCCATTCCGTGGCAGCGCCGGGCGCCAAGGAGAGAGCATGGCGACGACGATCGAACAACTGGAAGCGCGGCGCACGGCGGCGCGGATGGGCGGCGGGCAGAAGCGGATCGAGGCGCAGCACGCCAAGGGGCGCCTCACCGCGCGTGAGCGGCTTTCGGTGCTGCTCGATCCCGACTCGTTCGAAGAAGTCGACATGTATGTCGAACATAATTGCGTCGATTTCGGCATGGAGGCGACCAAGATCCCCGGCGACGGCGTGGTGACCGGATCGGGCACGATCAATGGCCGGCTGGTCTATGTCTTCGCGCAGGACTTCACCGTTTTCGGCGGATCGCTGTCGGAACGGCATGCGCAGAAGATCTGCAAGGTGATGGACGCGGCGATGAAGGTCGGTGCGCCGGTGATTGGCCTTAACGACAGCGGCGGTGCGCGAATCCAAGAAGGCGTCGCTTCGCTTGGCGGTTATGCCGAAGTGTTCCAGCGCAACGTGCTGGCTTCGGGCGTGGTGCCGCAAATCTCACTGATCATGGGACCATGCGCGGGCGGCGCGGTCTATTCGCCGGCGATGACCGACTTCATCTTCATGGTGAAAGACTCAAGCTATATGTTTGTCACCGGGCCCGAGGTGGTGAAGACCGTCACCAACGAAGTCGTGACGCAGGAAGAGCTTGGCGGCGCGGTGACCCATACGACCCGGTCGGGCGTTGCCGACGTGGCGTTTGAAAATGACATCGACGCGCTGCTCGCGACCCGCGAATTCTTCGACTTCCTCCCGCTCAGCAACCGGCACGACCTTCCCGAGCGCCCTTCGGCCGACCCGTGGGACCGGATCGAGGAAAGCCTCGACAGCCTGATCCCGCCGAGCGCCAACCAGCCCTATGACATGCACGAACTGATCCGAAAGGTCGCCGACGAGGGCGACTTTTTCGAGCTTCAGCCGGCGCATGCGGCCAACATCATTATCGGCTTCTGCCGGATCGAGGGGCGCACCGTCGGGGTCGTCGCCAACCAGCCAATGGTTCTGGCCGGCGTGCTCGACATCAATTCATCGAAGAAGGCGGCGCGCTTCGTGCGATTCTGCGACGCCTTCGATATCCCGATCCTGACCTTCGTCGACGTTCCGGGCTTCCTTCCGGGCGTCGGGCAGGAACATCATGGGATCATCAAGCATGGCGCGAAACTGCTGTTCGCCTATGCCGAAGCGACGGTGCCGAAGATCACGGTAATTACCCGCAAGGCCTATGGCGGGGCCTATGACGTGATGGCGTCCAAGCATTTGCGCGGCGATTTGAACTACGCTTGGCCGACCGCGGAAATCGCAGTGATGGGCGCCAAGGGCGCGGTCGAGATTATCTTCCGCCAGGACCGCGACAATCCTGACAAGATCGCGGAAAAGACCCGCGAATATGAAGAACGGTTCGCCAATCCCTTCGTGGCGGCGAGCAAGGGTTTCATCGACGAGGTGATCTACCCCCATTCGACCCGCAGGCGCATTGCGCTGGGCCTGCGCAAGCTGCGCGACAAGCAGCTCGATAACCCGTGGAAGAAGCACGACAACATCCCGTTGTGAGCAGTCATTGCGCAACCGTCCGCTGGTCCCGCCAGCCCGATGCCGCCTTTACCGACGGGCGGTACAGCCGGGTCCATGAATGGGCGTTCGACGGCGGTGCGGTGGTGGCGGCAAGCCCGAGCCCGCATATCGTGCCGCCGCCAATGTCGGACCCGTCCGCGATCGATCCGGAGGAAGCGTTCGTCGCCTCCGTTTCATCCTGTCACATGCTGTTCTTCCTCGATTTTGCGCGGCGGGCCGGCCATGTGATCGACACCTATGCCGACGACGCCGAAGGGATGATGGAAAAGGATGGCGAGGGGCGGATGGCGATGACCCGGGTCACGCTTCGCCCGCGCATCGCGTGGTCCGGCGAGGCACCCGACGCGGCAGCGATCGCCCGGCTTCATCACAAGGCGCATGACGCCTGCTTCATCGCTAATAGCGTGAAGACGCTGGTTAGCGTCGAGCCCTAGGGAGCCAGCTGGGCCGGGCGATAACCCGGTGGTAACCGGTGAGTGGATAGGGTGGGGCATGGCCAGTCCGCTCCCGACCGGAAAGCAGTCCGTCAACCTGGCGACGCAGGGCGCGCGCGTGTCGAAGATCCGCCGCGATCCGCCGCCGCCGCAAAAGGAACTGGTCCTGCGCGACCCCGCCGAGCGCGACCGCGTCGCGGTGGTCGTCGGCGTGCTCAGCTTCGCTCTGGCGATCGTGGTGATCATCGTGGCGTTCGGCAGCTACAGCGGGTTCAACCCTCGAGAGATCGTCATCGACGTCAAGGACGCGCCGCGCGGCGGCGGGTAGGGGCGCTCTGGCGTTTGGACGGTTAGCCGAGCACCAGGCAGGCGACGTAGCTAACGCCGCAACCACAGCAACAAGCCTTCCCTTTAGCTTCGGAGCAAGCCTGTTTGCACTCGATCCGGTCTGCATTGCACTTGAAGGCTCCGGTCTGCATCGCCGAAGGTCCGCCGCCACTCGACAAGCTGTGTTGAAGTGCGTCGGCTGCATTGTCGACGCGGCGCAACATGCGATTCATGGTCGCTGGGTCGCTACCTTGATAGTTGGCTACGGCCGTCACCGCCCTCAACGCTTCGTCATGAACGCGGATATGTTGGGACGAAGTCAGCCGGCGGGCTTCCTTTCGCACTTGCGCAATCTCTGCTCCCGGATTGGAGATGGCATTCAATGGCGCGCGAGTTGGAGCTGTCTGGGCGTAACTAGCCAGGAAAACGCTCGCTGCCGCGCGATGGGCATTGATGTCGGCGGTGTCGGTGACCGCGGTGGTACAAGCCGACGACGGTTGGCCGCCCGCTATTGATGAACTTGTCGCGGCTGCAGACAGGGCCAGTGCCCCTATGGCAGCGATCACGGGCTTTAAGAATTGCATGGTCGTCTCTCCTGCGAGTTCGACGAGAAGCAACAGGGCCGCAGAGATATTGAAGACGGGCATAGCAGCGCCGCGCGCCGCGACCGGACCTGACTATAGCATGATCAGTGCTTTTCTCCGACCCGCGAGGCTCGCCGTCGGCGAAGCCATGGTGCGTTGTTGTCCGGCAACCGGAACCGGACTGTTGCCTGCCGCACCCTCCTTTGCCCGTCTGTAGCCGAAGCGGAACTACTATTCAGCAGCGACCCCAGCCCGCGCAAACATATCCTCGCCATCGCCTTCGCCCTCGGGCGCGTCGTTGGCGACCTTGGCTTGCTGCCGGCGGTCGAAATTGTCCCAGACTTCGTTCCAATTGCCCTTCGTCGCGGCCTTGGAATATTCGGTTGCGCGGGTTTCGAAGAAGTTGGCGTGCTCCACCCCGTTGAGCAGTGGCGCGAGCCAAGGCAGCGGATGTTCGTCGACCATGTAGATCGGCTTGAAGCCGAGCTGGCCCAGCCGCCAGTCGGCGATGTAGCGGATATATTTCTTGATCGCCTTGGGGGTCATGCCTTCGACCGGGCCCTGTTCGAAGGCGAGGTCGATGAACGCATCCTCAAGCCGAACGGTCTTCTGGCAGACGTCAAGGATGTCGTCCCTGACCGACTTGGTCAGGCAATCGCGCTCCTTGACGAAGGCATGGAACAGGCGGGTGATGCCTTCGCAGTGAAGGCTTTCGTCACGCACTGACCAGCTGACGATCTGACCCATGCCTTTCATCTTGTTAAAGCGCGGAAAGTTCATCAGCATCGCGAAGCTGGCGAACAGCTGAAGCCCCTCGGTGAAGCCGCCGAACATCGCCAGAGTCTTGGCGATATCCTCGTCGGTATCGACGCCGAAGGTCGACAGATAGTCATGCTTGTCCTTCATTTCCTTATACTGGAGGAAGGCCGAATATTCGCTTTCGGGCATGCCGATCGTGTCGAGCAGGTGGCTGTAGGCGGCGATGTGCACCGTCTCCATGTTGGAGAAGGCGGTCAGCATCATCTTGATTTCGGTGGGCTTGAACACCCGGCCATATTTGTCATGGTAGCAGTCCTGCACCTCGACGTCGGCCTGGGTGAAGAAGCGGAAGATCTGGGTCAGCAAGTTGCGTTCATGCGCCGAAAGCTTCTGCGCCCAGTCGCGGCAATCCTCGCCCAGCGGCACCTCTTCGGGCATCCAGTGGATCTGCTGCTGGCGCTTCCAGAATTCGAACGCCCAAGGATATTCGAACGGCTTATACTGCTTGCGGGCTTCGAGGAGGGGCATGGGTCAGGCTCCTTGGAATTCGATGACGAGCGCGGCGCCGAGGATGGCGGCGCAGATGGCGAGAGTGACAAAAAGGATCTTGCGGTTCCGGTCGCGCTGGACATCGTCGACCATAATCGACGGTCCGCGGCGCGAATTGACCAGCATGTAGCCAGCGAAGGTCGGGACGATGCCAGATGAAGCAGTGGCGACGATCGGCGCGGTCCAACCCAGCCTGCCGGCGACATAGAGCAGGAACAGGCCGATGCCCACGGCGCCAAGCGCGACCCCGGCCCATTGCAGTCCATTGAAGGGCGTGAGCGGAGGACCCGGCTGGTCATAGCTGTCGGGATCGTAGCTGGACTGGCGATAGCCGCCCATCACCGCCTCCGCGAGCTGCGGGCGCCGACGCCCAGGAAGACGATGCCGATGAAAAAGCCGAAGTCGTACCAGCCGCCATTATTGGGCACGGCGTAGACCGCGATATTGTCGACGAACAGCGATACGATCCAGGCGATCGGGAAGATGAAGCCATGCCATACGCCGAGCAGGAAGCCCGGGCCGGCCGGGTTGACCGCGCTTGCCGCCTGTTCGGCGACGCAGGCGGTCAGCGCAAGCGCCAGCATCGCCGCCGCGACGGCACGGCGGGGAAGGGCGCGAAAGCCGGTCATTGCTCTTCCCTTTCTTCTTCCTCGCGCCGGGTTTCGATGGTCGTGACTCGCGGGCCTGAACCGCGGGCCAGCAACAACACCGCAAGCACCGCGACGATCGCGACAACCAGGACGGTCTGCGTGGTCGTCATCCTCCGACTCCCTTCAATCCGACAGCGAAGATCGCCAGGAAAATTCCCAGCGCCAGGCTCATCATGCCAGCGATCCGCCGGGCATAGGCTTGTCCTTCGGTCGCGGCGCGGCGGGCGAGCAGCATCGCTCCGACCGCGGCGGCGAGGAGGCCCAGGGCCAACATGATGATATTGGCCAGGGTCATCCTACTGGCAGGCCAGGCACTCGTCGTAATCGGTCGTCGCGGCAAGCGCGATCTGCTTGAGGTCGGGGGTATTGTCTGCTTCGACCCCGCCCGCGAAGCCCGCGCGCTGGACGGACTTGGAGCGCAGGTAATAGAGCGACTTGATACCCAGTTCCCACGCGCGGAAGTGGAGCATCATCAGGTCCCACTTGTCGACATCGGCGGGGATGAACAGGTTCAGCGATTGCGCCTGGTCGATGAACGGCGTGCGGTCCGCCGAAAGTTCGAGCAGCCAGCGCTGGTCGATCTCGAAGCTGGTCTTGAACACGTCCTTTTCTTCCTGCGTCAGGAAGTCGAGATGCTGCACGCTTCCACCGCGCTCGAGGATCGTGTTCCACACGCCGTCGCTGTTCTTGGACTTTTCGGTCAGCAATTTTTCAAGATAGGGGTTCTTGATCGAGAAGCTGCCCGAGAGCGTCTTGTGAGTGTAGATATTCGCTGGGATCGGTTCGATGCACGCCGAGGTTCCGCCGGCGATGATCGAAATCGAAGCGGTCGGCGCGATCGCCATCTTGCAACTGAAGCGTTCCATCACGCCCATGTCGGCCGCGTCCGGGCAGGGTCCGCGCTCTTGCGCCAGCATCATCGAGGCTTCGTCGACCTGGGCGCGGATATGCTTGAAGATCCTCAGGTTCCATGACTTGGCCATGGCGCCTTCGAACGGCAGGCTGCGCGCCTGGAGGAAGCTGTGGAAGCCCATCACGCCGAGGCCAACCGACCGTTCGCGCTCCGCGCTATATTTGGCGCGGGCCATCTCGTCGGGTGCCCGGGCGATATAGTCGGACAGGACGTTGTCGAGGAAGCGCATCACATCCTCGATGAACTGCTTGTCGCCGTTCCATTCGTCCCAGGTTTCGAGGTTGAGCGACGACAGGCAGCAGACCGCGGTGCGATCGGCGCCCAGATGGTCGCGTCCCGTCGGAAGGGTGATTTCCGAACAAAGGTTCGAGGTTGAAACCTTGAGTCCAAGGTCGCGGTGGTGCTTGGGCATCGACCGGTTCACCTGGTCGATGAAGATGATGTAGGGCTCGCCGGTCGCTAGCCGGGTCTCGACCAGCTTCTGGAACAGCGAGCGGGCATCGACCTTACCCCGTTCAGACCCGTCGCGCGGCGAGCGCAGCATGAATTCGGCGCCGTCGCGCACCGCCTCCATGAATTCGTCGGTGACCAGCACGCCGTGGTGCAGGTTCAGCGCCTTGCGGTTGAAGTCGCCCGAGGGTTTGCGGATCTCTAGGAACTCCTCGATCTCCGGATGGGCAATGTCGAGGTAGCAAGCCGCCGAACCGCGGCGCAGCGAGCCCTGGCTGATCGCCAGGGTGAGCGAATCCATCACCCGCACGAACGGGATGATGCCGCTGGTCTTGCCGTTAAGGCCGACCGGCTCGCCGATGCCGCGCACCGCGCCCCAATAGGTGCCGATGCCGCCGCCTTTAGAGGCCAGCCAGACGTTCTCGTTCCAGGTGTTGACGATCCCGTCGAGGCTGTCGTCGACACTGTTCAGATAGCAGCTGATCGGCAGGCCACGGCCGGTGCCGCCGTTCGACAGGACGGGCGTCGCGGGCATGAACCACAGCTTGGAAATATAGTCGTAGACGCGCTGGGCATGGTCCTGGTCGTCGGCATAGGCCGAGGCGACACGGGCAAACAGGTCCTGGTAGGATTCTCCCGGCAACAGATAGCGGTCCTTCAGCGTTTCCTTGCCGAATTCGGTCAGCCGCGAGTCGCGCTCCGGGGCGGTTTTCACATCATAGGCGCGGACGTCGATCGTCTTGCTCGTGCGCTTGGTTTCGGTGACCGAACCCTCGTCCGCGCCGACGTCGCTGGAAGTCGCAAAATCCATCGTCATTCCCCGTGCCTCGGGCCGTTCAACGACCGCTTGTTCACCATGTGTTCGACTCAGTGCCATGGTACCGAGCCTAGCTCAAAATCAAGCGCCGCGGGGCTTTTTCATGCTCGTGTCCCCGATATCCACAGGGCACAAGCGGGGCCGTTACGGAAGATAGGCATCTTCCGCCCCAACCACAATACGTTGAGCAATTCCCCCTGCGCTAAACCAGATATTGTGGCCAAAGCCTGCGAGGCACAAGGAAAAAAATTGACGTAGCGTTAAATTTTTGGCGTCGCAGAGGGGGGCGTGGCGCCAGCGCCACAGGAACGGCCATGGCGCCCATAAGCATTTGAAACCCGGCCCAGTGAAGACCCTGCTAACAGTGCGGAGATCGACCAATCACGATGGGAAGGCCGGCTCCACCGGACAAGTCGGCGGGCTGGCGAAGGCAAAGCCGAACTGAGACGGGACTCCGGCGGGGATCAGCCCACGGCCGCTGTCTCTGCTGACGGGGCCGGGCAATCGCCGACCCGCTTGGCGCTGACCTTGCGTGTAATGCGATAGTCGCCGTCCTCGATGAAATAGGTCATCGCGGTGATGTCGCCTTCGAAGCTGTCGGCGGTGAACTTGCCCATCATCGCTGGCATCACCTCGCCGCGCTTGCCGTCGCGCTGGCAGGTGAGCTGCGCGCTGAAGCGGCCGTTGCGGATATAGCTGTTCTTCATCTCGCATTTGTCCTCGCCCTCGGCGAACAGGTCGGGGCTCGGCTTGTTGTCGGCGACGCAGGCCTGGATCGTTTGCGTGTCGCCGACCTTGAGCGCGGTGGCGGGTGTCGTATTGTCGGTCGACGACAACGCGGTAACCTCGGAGGTTAGTTCGAACAGCCCGTCATTGAGCGCGGTCGCCGCCGCTTCGGCCTTGGGCGCCTCTGCTTCTCCCCCGCATCCCGACAGGACCAGCGCCGCCGCCGCGACCGCCATCATCTCTACTCGCTTCATTACACTCTCCCCCAGCCTGTACTCCGCGATCAGTTCGCCGCGGCGTCGCTTCCCGGCGTGCAGTCGCCGATCCGTTTCGAGCTCATCCGCATGACCATTTTCATCGGCCCGCCCGGTCCGGCGGCGCCTTCGACGGTCGAGGCCATGCGCATCTGATATTCATCCGGCGAATAGCTGCCGTCGAATTCGATGAGCTGACTTCCGCCCTGCTGGGCGCAGCGCATGACACCGCTCATCCGGCCATTCTTCATGCTGAACCTGTCGTAGCGGCAATTGCTGTTCTGCCCGGCGAAGAAATCCTCGCTCGGCTTTTGCACTTGCTCGGCCGTCAGGCAGCTCTTGTGCCCGCTCACTGCGCTGGCCATGGTCTTCTTGATTTGCTCCGCGGCGGCCGGCGGCATTCCGGGCACATCGATCGATTCCAACTCGGCGGTCGATTGCCACAAGCCGGGGCGAACGATCATCGCGCTTCCGCCCGCCTCGCGCACTTCCGCGGCGACTTCCTCGATGCTGGCATTGGTCGCTTCGACCTCAGGCTCCGAATTGCAGCCGGCTATGGCCAGCGCCCCCAGTGTCAGTAGCAAGCGGTTCATGCCGGCCCCCTTCCGGTTCACGCCCTGCGCGCGAAGCTTTCAAGGGGCAGCATATGCCGCGCCCGCGGATATGCAATCGGCATGTGCGGCGCTAGGCGCCGGTCAGGTTACGCGCCATGACGTGCCATTGGGGCGTATCCCACAGCATATGGACCGCGATGCTGACCGGCACCGCAAGACCGAGCAGTATCCAATAGGCCCGGTGCAGCCGGCGATTGCGCCGCAGGTCCCAAAGGAGCATCGGCGCGATCGCCGCCAACGTATAGAGATCGCTCGCCAGTGGGCTGTCCGGGAGAGTCGTCGGAAGCCAGGGGATACGGTCGATGCCCGCGGGCAGGGTGGCCGCTACCGCGAGGATCATCATCCGCTTGTGCATCCCCGGATCTTGGCTCCTGGCCAAAAGTCCGATTACAAGCAGGACCGGGAAGAGGATGCCGATCCGGATTTGTAAAAGTAGGACATTGTCGAGAAACATCCCCAGTTCCTGCATCTGCGCGCGGACTTGCGTTGGACCGTTGAGCGCCGCGCCCCACACCGCTTGATGGTTGCCCGCCGCCAGCAGGAAACCGACAACGACCAGTGCCGGCGCGATCACCAGCGAGGCGATACCTAGCTTCATGTGCAGTGCGCAGCGGCCGGTCGCGACAAGCACGGTCTGCGCCAGCAACAGCAAGAGAAATGAGCCCATCAACAGGGCGTGAAGGTGCATGATCATCGGGAAGGACGGGCGCTGCCCTGCTTCGACCGCCGCCAACTTCGCCAACGAACTGGGAATAAAACCCGCGAGCACGATGGTGATGAAACTCGCGGCGGTGAAAACATAAATCCAGCGGTCGATCGGATGCGCCCGCGGTGTGCCCGAAAGCCTGTCGGGGCGCATTCCGCCGAGATTGCTCGGCTTAGCAATGCTTGCCATGGTGCCCACCTCTCTCAATGTGGGCCTGTTGCATAGCACCAGTCGGGTCCAGCGTTAACTGTCGGCCAAGGGCGGTGGAACCGGAGGCAAGGCCGGACCATATAGCAGCTGATGGCCATTCAGATTCGCACCAGCCTTGCCGAGCCGGAGACCGGTGACAGCTTCGTCCCTCACCGGCCCGCGCGACCCGACAAGGCGGAAGGGGGGAGGCGCTTCAACCTCGTCAGCGATTACCAGCCGGCGGGCGACCAGCCGACCGCGATCCGCGAACTGGTCGAAGGGATTCGCGACAATGGCGAAATCAGCCAGGTCCTGCTCGGGGTCACGGGGTCAGGCAAGACCTTCACCATGGCGCAGGTCATCCAGGAAACGCAGCGCCCGGCGCTGGTGCTTGCTCCCAACAAGATTCTTGCCGCCCAGCTCTATGGCGAGTTCAAAAGCTTCTTTCCCGACAATGCGGTCGAATATTTCGTCAGCTACTACGACTATTACCAGCCCGAGGCCTATGTCCCGCGTACCGACACCTACATCGAGAAGGAAAGTTCGGTGAACGAGGCGATCGACCGAATGCGCCACTCGGCGACGCGGTCGCTGCTTGAACGCGACGACGTGATCATCGTCGCTTCGGTGTCCTGTCTCTACGGTATAGGATCGGTCGAAACCTACTCGGCGATGATCTTCGATCTGAAGAAGGGCCAGTCGGTCGACCAGCGCGAGGTGATCCGCAAGCTGGTCGCGCTGCAATATAAACGTAACGATGCCGCATTCGCGCGCGGCAATTTCCGCGTTCGCGGAGACAGCCTGGAGATTTTCCCGTCGCACTATGAGGATAGCGCCTGGCGGGTGAGCTTCTTCGGCGACGAGATCGAGGAGATTACCGAGTTCGATCCGCTGACCGGCAAGAAAACCGCCAGCCTCGATTATGTGAAGGTTTACGCCAACAGCCACTATGTAACGCCTGGCCCGACGCTTAAGCAGGCGATGCAGGCGATCCGGCATGAACTGGAGGAGCGGCTGAAGGAGCTGGTCGCCGAAGGACGGCTACTGGAAGCGCAGCGGCTCGAGCAGCGGACCAATTTCGATCTCGAGATGATCGCCGCGACGGGAAGCTGCGCGGGAATCGAGAATTACAGCCGGTTCCTCACCGGCCGACTTCCAGGCGAGCCGCCGCCGACGCTCTTTGAATATCTCCCCGACAATGCACTATTGTTCGTCGACGAAAGCCACCAGACGGTGCCGCAGATCGGGGCGATGGCGCGCGGCGACCATCGGCGCAAGATCACGCTCGCCGAATATGGCTTCCGCCTACCGAGCTGCATCGACAACCGGCCGCTGCGGTTCAACGAATGGGACGCGATGCGTCCGCAGTCGGTGTTCGTCTCCGCCACCCCCGGACCATGGGAGATGAACGAAACCGGCGGCGCGTTCAGCGAGCAGGTGATCCGCCCGACCGGGCTGATCGACCCGCCGGTCGAAATCAAGCCGGTCGAGGACCAGGTCGACGATCTTGTCCAAGAGGCCAGAAAGACGGCGGCTCAGGGCTATCGCACGCTGGTCACCACCTTGACCAAGCGGATGGCCGAGGACCTGACCGAATATCTTCACGAGGCCGGCCTCAAGGTCCGCTACATGCACAGCGACGTCGAGACGCTGGAGCGGATTGAGCTGATCCGCGACCTCAGGCTGGGCGTCTACGACGTGCTGGTCGGGATCAATTTGCTCCGCGAAGGGCTCGATATTCCTGAATGCGGGCTGGTGGCGATCCTCGATGCCGACAAGGAAGGCTTCCTGCGCAGCGAAACCTCGCTGATCCAGACCATCGGCCGCGCGGCGCGCAACGTCGACGGGCGGGTTATCCTTTATGCGGACCGCGTCACGGGGAGCATGGAGCGCGCGCTCAACGAAACCAGTCGCCGTCGCGAAAAGCAGGAGGCCTATAACGCCGAGCATGGCATCACGCCGGCAACCATCAAGCGCAACATCAGCGACATCATCGCCCATGTGTCGACTCGCGACGGGGTAGTCGTCGACACCGGCGACGAGGAACGGCCGCATCTCGTCGGTCATAATTTGCGCGCGTATATCGGCGATCTTGAGGAGCGAATGCGCAAGGCCGCCGCCGATCTCGAGTTTGAGGAGGCCGCCCGGCTGCGCGACGAGATCCGCAAGCTCGAAGAAGATGAGCTCGGTATCCCGGACCAGGACCGTGCGGCGCCGCGCGCCGGCAATTCGACCCAAGGCAAACCCGGCACTCGTCGCGATCGGTTCGGCAAGACCCGCTACAAAAGATCCGGCTTCCACCGTCAATGAGACAATAGTCTTTACATGAGACATGAATCTCATTAATGAGGCCGCTCCCAACTAGATACGGACATGACGATGACTCCTGATCAAATGGACGAGGCAATGGACCGCCACTTCGGTTATGAGGCGGCGGATGACGTGGAAGGCGTCTTGGCGACCATGTCGGATAGGGTCATCCACGACATCGTCGGCTTCCCGGCCGGCCCCTCCGAGGGGCATGACCAAGCGCGCTCATTCTACCAGGCGATGTTCGCGGATCTCGCGGATGGCCAGGTCGAGACAATCCGCCGGCTCTATGGCACGGATTTCATGGTCGACGAGTCGCGCTGGACGGGCCGTGCCCCGGGACGTCCGTTCGGCGTCGAAGGCCGGAACCGCCCGCTGTCGTTTCGGCTGCTGCACGTCGTGGAATTCGAGTCCGACGGCCGCTTCCGGCGGGAGAATGTGTGGGTCGACCTGGCGGCGATCCAGGCCCAATTGGCGCAGTGAGCCGGCCAAACCAGCGACAGCGCACCCGGCAGGACCTGCTCCGGGCTGCGAGCAATCTCGTCGCCCGGGGCGCCGTTCCGACGATTGATCAGGTCGCCGAGGAGGCGATGGTGTCGCGGGCGACGGCCTATCGCTATTTCCCAGGCATCGAGGCCCTTCTTGCCGAGGCGGAACTTGACTTGGCGGCCCCCGATCCGGCGGGACTGTTTGCCGGCCAGGACGAGGCTGATCCGGCAAGACGCCTAGGCCGGGTCGACGATGCCTTCAGCAAGGTTATCAGCGACCATGAGCCGCTGATCCGGCTGATGCTCGCGCAGTCGGTCAGGCGCGGGGGCGAACCGGCCGCGGCCGACGTTCCGCTGCGCCAGAATCGCCGAACTCCGGCGATCGAGGAGGCGCTAAGGCCGATTGGAGGGGAATTGCCGCCTGCCGCGCTGGACCGGCTGGTCAAGGCGGCGGCCATGCTTATCGGCACGGAAGCGCATATCGCAGCGACTGACGTGCTCGGCCTCGACGCCGGCGAGGCGCGCTCCGTTCGGCACTGGGCGCTCGCCGCACTGGTGAGCGCTGCGCGGCAGGATCCCCGCTAAGCCATTGCGGCGGCCCCTTTTTGCGGATCCCGGCGTTCAGGCGGGCGCAACCCTCAGGCGTGCAGGGAGTTAGGATTCGGGATAAACATTGAGGGTGCGCCTTCCGGTGCCGCGAAACAGCATGAACAAGATCAGTTTGATTTTTGGCGCATTAGCCATGGCGGCGACCACACCCTTGGCGGCACAGCCGCGCGGTGACGAACCGGTCGCGGTTCCCCGGTCGATCAAACAGGGCATCGATTTCGTCTACGTCGATCCGCAAATGGCGAATGTCGCCAAGCGCAAACAGCGGCCGCAGAACTGGCTGGCACGGCTGTTCGACTTCGGCGCCAGCAGGCGCAGCGCTCCCAACCCCATGTTCCTCGACCTTGCGCGCGGCCTCGAACATTATCAGTCGACATGGGGCCGCCTGCCGCAGACCAAGATCCCGGCCGGTGCAGTGATGAAGCGCGGCTCTACCGGTAAGCGCGTCGCCCTGCTCCGCACCCGCCTCGGCCTGCCGGCCGTCGGCGGCTATGACGAGATGCTCGCGCAGCGGGTCAGCGATTATCAGCGCGTCCACGGGCTCGGCCGCCCTGACGGCATTGCTGGCCGGGCGACAATCACTTCGTTGAACCTGGGCGCGACTCACTACGCCAAGCGGATCGCGATCAACATGGAGCGCGCCTATCGTCTGCCGCAAACCCGCGCGTTCGACCGCTATGTCGTGGTCGATAGCGGCGCCGCCGAAACCTATCTGTTCGACCGCGACCGCAAGGTCGACCAGATGCGCGTGATCGTCGGCTCAAATGAAACCAAGACGCCGATGATGGCGGTGCTGATGCGCAACGCCAAAGCCAATCCCTATTGGCATGTCCCGCCCGATCTCGTCCGCACGCTTACCGCCAAGAAGGTAAAGGAACAGGGCGTCAGCTATTTCGACAATTTCCATTATGAGGTGCTGTCGGACTGGAGCGGCAACGGCCGGGTACTCGACCCCAAGTCGATAAACTGGCGCCAGGTCGCGGCGAGCAAGGCCAATCCCACCTTCCTTGTCCGGCAAAAGCCTGGTCCGTGGAATTCAATGGGCCAGATGAAATTCGAAATGCCCAATGATTTCGGCATCTACCTGCATGACAGCCCACTGAAGGAATTATTCGCCAAGGAGGACCGCTGGATCAGCAATGGCTGCGTCCGACTGGAGGATTACCGCCGCTTCGCGACCTGGGTGTTCGGCCAGATGCCGCAGGCGAGCGCCCCGGAACAGCGCATCGACCTGCCCCGTCCGGTCCCGGTCTACATGACCTATCTGACGGTCGAGCCGAGCGGCAGCGGCGTTATGTTCCGGCCCGATCCCTACGGCTTCGACGCCCTGGCCATGCCGCAGATGTTCGATTCCCGAATGAACATCGCGGCCGTGGCTACCGATCGGGCTGCGGGCTGAGGCGGTGCGCCAGGCACTGCCCCCAAACGCCTATTGCAGCACGCCCGCCCTTCGCTGGCGATGGGCATAGGCGTAAAGCGCGATTGAGATCAGGATGATGACCCATGGCATAAGCGTCATGGCTCCCTCGTCCATCGGCGCGGGCGGCGCGGGCGCGAAGAAGATCTGATAGCCAAGCCCGATGATCGCGCCGACCGCGGACAGCGCCAGCGCCGGAACCGCCCAGCGGTGCCGGGCAAGCAACAGGACCGCGCCGGCAAGGCCCAGCCAGACCCCGAGTCCCCAGCCAAACTGCGCATAGACGGGAAAACCGTCGACCCATGCGAGCATCGCGGCCGGGTCGGCGTCGGGCGCCATGCTCTGCAGATAGTCGAGGTTGCGCGTCTTGGTCATGACATAGTCCAGGCATCCGAACGCGTTCCAAAGCAGGGCCAGCCCGCCGACGATCCACAGATGCACGGGTGTTTTCGAATGCTGCATGTCGTCCATCATTACCCCCTCCGGTCGCTGGCTCGGCGCGGGCCATGCCGGCCGAGGTAAGAGCCGCTATTTGTTACGTGATGTCAACGATCAGAACCAGCCGGTGAACCTCGGCTCGCGGAGCGCGTTGCAGTCCTATGTTGAAGCTGATCCCAATGACTCCGTTTGTGGGTGCCATCATGTTGCTGGCTTGCGCAAAAACAGATCCCGTGGCCGAAAATGCTCTGGCGCCGTCGGATGACATACTGTTCGAGGCCGGTGCCGCGACCAACAGCGCCGAGCGGCGGACCATGCGCGATTCCGCCGTGCCGACGGCGTCGGCTCTCGGCTGGTCCTACGATCGCAGCCAGCGACTGGCGCGCTTCGGCTCGCCCGCAGCCCCAGCCTTCACGCTCCAGTGCCAGGTTCAGGTGGAAGGTCCCAGGCAGCTGGTTATCACGCGACACGCCGCCGCCAGCGCAGGCCAGAAAGGCACTCTGAGCTTCACCGCCGGCGGCGCGACCGCTTCGGTTCCCGTCGACGGTGTCGCAGATCCGTCAGGCGTCGGCGGTCATTGGCGCGCGATCGTTCCCCAAGGGGACATGACCCGCGCCGTCCAGCGCGTTTTCGCTGGCCCGGCAACGGTCGAAGTATCGGTCGGGGGAATCCCGCCGCTGGTCGTTCCAACGGGGCGGGATGCTAGGCAGGTGCTTGCGGACTGCCAATAAGTCAGCCGGCAGCATCTTCGTCGGTTAGCCAGCGCACGCCAAGAGCGCGTCCAGTGCGGCTTTCCACCGTCACATCGATTACGCCCATTGTGGCCAGCGTTTCGCGAAGCCGCTCGGCGGCCTCTTCATCGCCGCTGATCTCGATCGGCGTCCCGACGCGGCGGGCTGCCCAGCCAATCAGCGCGACCGAAGCCGGGTCCGGCTGTCCGTCGTCCAGCAACCGTAGCCGCGGCAGCGGCATGATGGGGGGTCTCAGGCGAACCGACCAGCGCGGCGATTCCTCGACGATTCTCCGTTCAAGCTCACGATATGTGGCGTAGCTGGCCCCCGGGATGGGGCGGACCCGCGCCAGCGCGACGCGCCGTTCCCGGTCGATGACGATTTCGTCCGGGTTCGCACCGGCTACCAGCGCGATCCGATCGGTAAGCCTCGCGACATCGCGGCGTTGGGCCTCAGCCTGTTCGGCGGATCGGGCGCTAGCAAGGGCGGCTTGCTCGGCGGCCGCAGCGTCGGTGCCGACCTTGAACTGGTCGATGTGGACAGCAACCGGCAGGCCAAGCGAACGGGTTAGCTTGTTGGCAACCTGCTGTTCGGCCTTGGCGTTGAGCATCGGGGTCAGGATCGACGCGGTGATCGACAGCGGCTCCGCATCATAATCGATATCGACTTGGGACAGCCGGCTGTTCTTGGGAAAGGCGTCGGCGAGCTGGCGCCGCGCGTCAACCGAAGTTCGCAGCTCCCAGGCGATCTGGCGGAGAGAATAGCCGAGCGGGATGGCGAGGATCAGGAAGGCCGCGATGATGCCAATGACCTGAAACCGGCTTTGTTTCTTCGTCAGACTCGTACTGAAACCATAAAATCTGGCGACGACTGCGGCGGACAGCGCGATTGTCATCAAGTTGGTGATCAGCAACAGCAGCGCGCCGCCGAACACCGTAAGGTTACTTGTCGCCATGCCGAAGCCGATGACCGCGAGCGGCGGCATTAAGGCGGTAGCGATAGCCACGCCGACGATCGCGCCTTCCCGGCCGCGAATGGTCGCATAGGCACCCGCGAGACCTGAGAACAGGGCAACCAACAGGTCGAACAGGTTGGGGCGGGTCCGCGCCGCGATTTCTTCGGTCACCGTCTGGATCGGCGACAGCAACACGATCAGCGCGCTGAAGAAGACGGCGACCAGCATCCCCAGCAGAAGCGTTCGGCTGCATTGGCGGAGCCAGGCGATGTCCCCGACGGAAATCGCCAGCCCCGCGCCGACGATCGGCGACATCAGCGGCGACAGCAGCATCGCCCCGATTACGACGGCGGGGGACGATTGGAGCAGACCGAGGACCGCGATTCCTGCCGACAGCAAGCAAAGATAGAGATAGCGCGCGCTGGTGTCGGTATCGCCAGCGACCTTGGTAAGGACGTCCCACTGGTCGACGCTTGCGACCACTTCCCGCCGCCACAGCCGGCGGGCGCCGGCCATCATCCGCAGCCGACTATATTGCGAAAAGGTCGTCGGGGTAGTGTGGACGTCTTCCGGTAGGCTGCTCATCGCCTTCGATGACTCGGATTGGCGGCGGACGAAAGCGGTTTTTTCGGTCCGCTTCGTCCGCCGAGATCGAATCCCTAGAAGCCCATTCGCAGGCCGAGTTGCGCCGAGACTTCCTCACCCTGGTTCTTGCCGACCGTCGCCGACCCTCCGACGTCGAGGGATACGCCGGTCAGGATTGCCGCGCTGAAGCCGCCCGAGAAACGACCATATGCCTTTTTCGAAGCATCGGCGAGCTGGAAGCTGTTGACGATGCCCGGCGCGGAGGTTTGCGCAAAGCGGACCGTCCGCTCATCGCCGGTGAAGTCCTTTTCCACCACGGCGGAGGCGTAGGGACGAAGCTGGATACCGCCGCCGGCATAGTCGCCGCGCAGTTCGACGCCCAGGCTGCCGCGAAGCGACCTGTAGGTCAGCGAATCGACGTGTAGCGTAAGCGCCGGGTCACCGGTTTCGGTGTAGCCGTCGACTTTGGCGCGGGCATAATCGAGCGCGACGACCGGGCCGATCCGGACCGAACCCATCGGCATCAAATAGCCGCCCTTGGCGCCGACCGTGAAATGACGGCCCTTCGGGTTAGCTTCCATATGTTCGACGACCCCGGTGCGTTCGATGTCATGCTTGTCCCAGCCATAGCCGGCGTAGGCCTGGGCGAAGGCCCCGGCCATTCCGAAACCGGCATAGGCGCCGATCTGGACCGAGCGCGCCTTGTCATCGGCCGCATCGCCGTAAAAATTGGCGCGGCCCCTGGTGTAGTTGGCGGCAAGTCCCGCCACTCCCGATCCGAAGCCGGCCTGGACGCCGACGGTACCGCCCACGCCGCTGGCGCGGTACGGGTCGTTTCGTTCGCCCATGCCCAGCTTGCGGGCGAAAGTATCACCGACGACGAAAAATTTGACGCCTTCCGGCATATCGCCGTCGCGAGGCGCACCAAGGTCCATGCGCGTGGTCAATGTGCGGCCAAATTGGCGCGCGATGTCGAGCCCAAGGTCGCTCGGCGCCTGAAGCGTCAGCGGCGCATTAAGCTGGGCGGCGACATATTGGGCAACGACCTTGAACCCGTCCGAGGTCAGATGCAGCGCATCGCCATAGAAGAGATAGCCTCCGGCATTGATGATGCAGGTCGGGTTAGGAAAGGTCGGGCAGACGAGGCCATTGGTGATGCCGTAGGCGCCCGGATCGGACGCGATATTGTCGAGCACCGCGTTGAGATCGAGATAATGGACAATGACACCGTCGGCGGCATAGCCGGCGAGCGTTGTCTGCATGGCGGCGTTGAAGCTGCTGGAAAAAGCCGAGCGAATCGCGGCGCCGCTCGGGTCGAGGGCGATCTCCGGAAGTCGGCCGGTATCGCCGGCAAGAAAGCTGATCGTCTGCGCGCCGGCGTCGACGAGCATGTTCATGCCCGCGGTGGCATTGGCAGCCGCGATCCCCGCGGCCGCCGGTGCACCGGCCGGCGCTCCGCCGAGTTGCTGATCCTGGCGCGCGTCATTGCCGCCGATGGAAATGGCGAGCAGGTCATTTTCGTCGAACAAGCCGTCGCCTGAGGGAAATGCCGGGACGAGCCCGCCGGCGAGAAAGGCCTGAACCTCGAACTGGAATCCGGGAAGGCCGACATTGGTGTTGCTATTGTCGGTTTTGGCGCCGCCGATCGCGAAATTCTCGACGGATGCCTGGAGCAGGTCCGCCAGCGTATCGATATAATTGGTGCCGCCCGAAAAGCGGCCAGTCGTGTAGACTTGGGTGGTGACCGGGTTAATCCCGCTAAGCTGGAAAGCATTGCCGTCGTCGGCGTAGCTGTCCCCGAAGGCCACGATATTGTCGACGCGCTGGGCCTGGGCGGGCGCGGCGGCGAGTGCGCTGGCGGCGAGCAACGAAGCAGTCAGCAGGCGATAGCTGGTCATAAATCCTCCCCTTGCACGGTCGCCAAAACAGGGCGGCCTTTTGGCGGCAAATATTGCCTTGCCGGCAGGGGTCAGACAAGTGACCTACGGGCCACAGCTTCCGTTACGGCAACCGGCATTTCGGCAAACTCGCCCACCGCCACCGCAACGCCGCCGCCAATCTTGTCCGGCAGGGTTCGGTTATTTTTCCGTCCTACAAAAATCCAATATGGTTCACGAATCCGAATCGCGGGGAGGATGCAATGGCCATCGATAAATTGATTGACGCATTGATCGAGCGCGAAGGCTATGTGAACCATCCGACCGACCGCGGCGGGCCCCGGCCAGGTTTGGGATCAGCGACGCGATTGCCCTGCCTCATGGCCATGTATGCGCTGTTCGGCACGAGCTACCTTGGCTACACCGCTGCGCGCACTAGGGGGAAGGTCGAGGGCGTCGACAACTAGGCCAGCTGCTGACCGCTTGCGCAGCAGCCGACGCCTTCCCATTTCTCGCCAAGGGCAAGCGGGAGATCGTCTTGGAACATTATCATGGTACCACCATCCTCGGGGTAAAGAAGGGCGACCGGACCGTGATCGCCGGCGACGGCCAAGTCAGCCTTGGAAATACGGTGATCAAGCCCAACGCGAAGAAGGTACGCCGGCTTGGCGATGGCAGCGTGATAGGCGGTTTCGCCGGTGCCACCGCCGATGCCTTCACCCTGTTCGAACGGCTGGAGAAGAAGCTCGAGGCGCACCGCGGGCAGTTGCTTCGCGCCGCGGTCGAGTTGGCCAAGGACTGGCGTACCGATAAATATCTACGCAACCTCGAGGCGATGATGATCGTCGCCGACAAGGATACGCTTCTGATCCTCACCGGCAACGGGGACGTGCTGGAACCGGACGGCGGCATCGCGGCGATCGGCAGTGGCGGCAATTACGCGCTCGCCGCGGCGCGGGCCCTTACCGAATATGAAGGCGACCCCGAAAAGCTGGCGCGCCGGGCGATGGCGATCGCCGCTGAAGTTTGCGTCTTCACCAATGGCCAGCTGACTGTTGAGACCATTGAAGGCTGACCGCTGTCGCGGCTAGGTTGCCGCTTCCATGCTGCTTGATCGAAGAACCCTCGTCGGCGGGTCGGCCGCGCTAGCACTGACTGGCTGCGCCACGATCTCGCGCCGGCCCGGATGCAGCACATTGCCGCCAGTACATATTGACGAAGGCCGGCTCATTCGCACAGTCGCCGGGCTGCGCCCGTATCGCGAATCCGGGTTCGTCGTCCGCCGTGATGCGCTTGGCGACAAGGCTCTGGTCCATAATTACGGCCATGGCGGCGCGGGCATCACCTTGAGTTGGGGGAGCTCCCGGCTGGCAACCGATCTTGGCCTGGCCGGACATTCGGGTCCGGTCGCTATAATCGGCAGCGGAGTGCTGGGCCTCACCACTGCGCGGCTGGTGCAGGAGGCGGGGTTTCCCGTGCGTATCTACACCGCCGCGCTGCCCCCCGAGACCACTTCCGCTGTGGCTGGCGGGCAGGTCTCTCCCTTCGGCCATTACCGCGAAGGCCGGGTCACAGATGTGTGGATGGCCCAGTTCCAGGCGGCGATGGCCTATAGCTGGGAGCGATTCCAGATGCTTGCCGGCGACCGTTACGGGATCCGCTGGCTTCGGACCTATGAGGAGGTGCGGCGAGCGGCGGCCCCCGGCTCTTGGATCGATGCCTATTACCCCAATGCCCGACTGCTGCGCGCCGAAGAGCATCCCTTTCCGGTCAGCCCGGTCATGGCGTTCGATACCATGTATGTCGAAACCCCGAGGTTCATGGCGCAATTGATGAGCGACGTGCTGGAGGCCGGCGGAACGCTCCGCCTTCGCAAATTCGAAAATGTCGCCGACCTTGCCGGTCTCGAGGAGCGGCTTTTGTTCAACTGCACCGGCATCGGCGCACGAGCGCTGGTCGGCGACGCGATGCTGATACCGATCCGCGGGCAATTGGCGGTGCTGCGGCCGCAGCCCGAGGTCCGTTACGCCTTTGCCGGCGATGCCGGCTACATGTTCCCGCGCGGCGACGGAATCTTGCTTGGCGGCACATTCGAGCGGGGCGAACCGGACCCGACTCCGACGCCGGGCGCGATCGCCCGTATCATGGCCTCCCACCGGGACTTGTTTGCAGGCTTTCGATGCTAGCGCTTGATTTGGGAGCGGCGCGCCCAATCTAGCCGCCCATGAACAATCATCTAACCCCCAAGGCGATCGTCGCCGCGCTTGATGAACATATCGTTGGCCAGCAGGACGCGAAAAAGGCGGTTGCCGTCGCGCTGCGCAACCGCTGGCGCCGACAGCGGCTCAATGACGAATTGCGCGAGGAAGTGACTCCGAAAAACATCCTGATGATCGGCCCGACCGGGGTCGGGAAGACCGAAATCAGCCGGCGGTTGGCGAAATTGGCCGACGCGCCGTTCGTCAAGGTCGAGGCGACCAAGTTCACCGAGGTCGGCTACGTCGGCCGCGACGTCGAGCAGATTGCCCGCGACCTGGTCGAGGAAGCGGTCCGTCTCGAGCGGGAGCGTCGCCGCGAACGTGTCAAGGAAGCGGCCAAGAGCGCGGCGATGGAGCGGCTACTCGACGCGCTCACCGGCAAAGGGTCGTCCGAAGCAACCCGCGCCAGCTTCCTCCAGCGTTTCGCCGACGGGAGCCTCGATTCCGCCGAGGTCGAAATCGAAGTTGCCGAGGCCGCCGCGATGCCGTTCGATCTGCCCGGTAACGGCGTCGGCATGATCAATCTGAGCGAGATGATGCAAAAGGCGATGGGCGGGCCGCCGAAAAAGCGGCGCAAGCTGAAGGTTCGCGACGCCTACAGCAAACTGATCGACGAGGAGGCCGACAAGCGCGTCGACCAGGACGACGTCACCCGTGTCGCGCTGGCCGATGCGGAGGCCAATGGGATCGTGTTTCTCGACGAGATCGACAAGATCGCGGTCAGCGATGTGCGGGGAGGATCGGTCAGCCGAGAAGGGGTGCAGCGTGACCTTCTGCCGCTGATCGAAGGGACGACGGTCGCGACGAAATACGGGCCGATCAAGACCGACCATATCCTGTTCATCGCCTCAGGCGCCTTCCATGTTGCCAAGCCTGCCGACCTGCTTCCCGAGCTTCAGGGGCGATTGCCGATCCGGGTCGAGCTATCGCCGCTGACCGAAGCGGATTTCGTCCGGATCCTCGCCGCCACCCGCGCCAGTTTAACCGACCAGTATCGCGCGCTGCTGGCGACCGAGGGGGTCACCGTCGACTTCACCGAAGCGGGCATTGCCGCGCTGGCGAGAATCGCCGCCGAGGTGAACGAGGCTGTCGAGAATATCGGTGCCCGGCGGCTCCAGACAGTGATGGAAAAGCTGCTGGAGGACATCAGCTTTACCGCCGAGGACCGCGAGGGCGAAACGGTGAGGGTCGATGCGGCCTTTGTCGAACAGCAGCTGACCAGCATTGCCAAGAACGCCGACCTGAGTCGTTACGTTCTCTGACCCGCCCGTCGGTAATAGGGGACGAGGCCCTGGGCAAAAGGCGACCAGAGCGGGGCGCGGACTCCGGCCAGCCGGAGCCGGCCGGCGGCCCATTGGTTGCAGGTCTGGATGGCGTTGGTCTTGCCGACGCCTTCGTAGAAAGCGTCGCGCTCGCCGTAGCCGGGATGATCGATCCGGACCGGCCGGCCCGCGGCATCGAGTCGGAACCCGGCCCGCACTGACGACCACAGGCGGCGATATTGTTCACTCGTCAATCGGATCTCGCGCGCCGAAAAGGTCGGGTCGCGAGCCCATTCGACATGAATCACCTGCTCACCCCCCGCCAGCGCGATTGCCGCGGTCTTGAGCGACAGGTCGGCCCAGGTCGGCGTGTCGAGATACACTCGTCTCTCGCCCGCACCGAACGCCACCCATCGGGCCTCATCGCCGACCGAGGCAAAGTGCGACTTGGGCAGCAGCGCCCGCCAGTCGAGCCCTTCCGCTTCGGCGGGAAGGACCAGGTCCACATGGATTCCATTATTGGCAAGATAGATGGTCACGCCATCGTTGGCTTCACGCCAGTCGCCGTTGAGCGGGATCAGGCTGCCGACCAGCGCCGCCAGCAGATAGGCCAGCGGCACCGCCAGCAGCGCCAGCAGAAACCTCTTAGGCCAGCTAGGCTTTCGCAGTCGGCGACGGGTTGGCATGCGGTGAGCTTAGCCGGACGCCCCCCCGCTTGTCGCTGCGAATTGAAAGCGAAAATGGTCGGGGCGACAGGATTCGAACCTGCGACCCCCACACCCCCAGTGTGATGCGCTACCAGGCTGCGCTACGCCCCGACCGGCCGCGTACCCCTGCGGGACGCGAGAGCGGCGCATCTAGGGCGATGCGCATCGCTTGGCAAGCTGGCCCGCGCCGTGATAGGCGGCCCGCCACCTCCTGTGCACGGGTCATCGCCCGGCGCCCCTCGACGAAGAGATCTCCTTGCCCATGACCACCACTTCGTTTCTCGCCGCCGCGGCCTCTTCGGCCGGAGCCAGCTTTTTCGTCCAGACGATCCCGCTGGTCCTCATCTTCGTCATTTTCTGGTTCCTCCTGATCCGGCCGCAGCAGAAGCGGATGAAGGAGCATCAGGCCCAGATCGCGGCGGTCAAGAAGGGCGACCGCGTCGTCACCGGCGGCGGTCTCATCGGCAAGGTAACCAAGGTCGGCGAAACTGAAGTGGAAGTCGAGCTTGGCCCCAATCTTCGCGTCCAGGCGGTCAAGTCGACCCTTACCCAGG
Source organism: Sphingomonas xanthus (assembly GCF_007998985.1). Classification (GTDB taxonomy): domain Bacteria; phylum Pseudomonadota; class Alphaproteobacteria; order Sphingomonadales; family Sphingomonadaceae; genus Sphingomicrobium; species Sphingomicrobium xanthum. Next base: position 886,398 of record NZ_CP041659.1, on the reverse strand, counting down.
TGGTCGACCCCAAGGCGGCCAAGCCGGCCAACGACTAAGGACGCACAATGCTCGATTTCCCCCGTTGGAAGGTTTGGGCGGTCAGCCTGACGATTCTCGTCGGCATCCTGCTGTCGATTCCCAGCCTGGTCCCCAAGGCGCAGACCGAACGCTGGCCTGGCTGGATTCCCAATCCCCGAGTCAGCCTTGGCCTTGATATCGCCGGTGGCAGCCAGTTGTTGCTTGAAGCCGATGTCGCAGACGCCGCCAAGCAACGGCTTCAGGCAATGGAAGACCAGGTCACGACCGAACTTCGCCGGGGTGAGCCGCGAATTCAGATTGGCGACGTATCGACCAGCGGCGGCAAGCTGAGCTTCATCGTCCGCGATCCCACGCAGCTTGATTCAGCAGTCGAACGGCTTCGCACGCTGACCCAGCCGGTCGGCCTGACCGGCTCCCGCGACTGGGAGGTCACTGTGGTCGATTCGACCCGGATCGTCCTCACACCGACCGAGGCGGGCGCGACCAACGCGCTCAACAATTCCCTGACCGTCGCCCGCGACGTGGTCCGCCGCCGTATAGATCCCGGCGGGACCAAGGAAATCACCGTCATTAGCCAGGGCCAGCGGCGAATCTTCGTCCAGGTCCCAGGCGTTGAGGACCCCGAGGCGCTCAAGGATTTGATCGGCCAGACGGCGCGGCTCGAATTCAAGCTGGTCGACCTTAACGCCGATCCCAACCAGGTCGCGGAGGGGCGTGCCCCTCCGGGCAGCCAGGTGCTGCAGATGGCTGACGGCACGGGGGCGATTGCCGTGCAGCGGCGCGTCATGGTCTCCGGCGAGCAATTGGTCGATGCGAAGCAGAGCTTCGACCAGGACGGCCGCGCCGTGGTCAGCATCACCTTCAATCCCGCGGGCGCACGCCGCTTCGGCCGGGTGACCCAGGAAAATGTCGGCAAGCCGTTCGCGATCATCCTTGACGACAAGGTCCTGTCGGCGCCGAACATCAATGAGCCGATCCTCGGCGGACAGGCGCAGATCAGCGGCCAGTTCTCGGTCGAAAGCGCCGCCCAGCTGGCGATCAGCCTGGCCTCGGGCAAGCTGCCGGTAAAACTCAATGTCGTCGAGGAACGCACGGTCAGCGCCGAATTGGGCGCCGATTCGATCGAATCGGGCACGATCGCCTCGATCTTCGCGACGATCGCGGTGATCGCGCTGATGGTCATGACCTATGGACGATTTGGCGTCTATGCGTCGTTCGCGCTGCTGGTGAACGCGTTCATGATCCTTGGCGTCATGGCAGTGTTCGGTGCCTCGCTGACCCTGCCCGGAATCGCCGGTTTCGTGCTGACCATCGGTGCCGCGGTCGACGCAAACGTCCTGATCAACGAACGCATCCGCGAGGAACTGCGACGAGGGCGCAAGATGCTCGATGCGTTGGAAACGGGCTACAAGGAGGCGTCCACTGCCATCTTCGACGCGAACATCACCAACACCATCGCGGCAGTCCTAATGATGTATTTCGGTTCCGGCCCGATCCGTGGCTTTGCGGTCGTTCTCCTGATCGGCATCATCACCTCGGTGTTCACCGCGGTCAACTTCACTCGCATGCTGGTGGCGCTTTGGATCAAGTCCAAGCGCCCGCGCACGCTCAACATCTGACGGGCGGTAAATCATGAAGTTGCTCAAGCTCGTTCCGGACAACACCAACATCAATTTCATGCGGTGGCGGAAGGTCGCGTTCATCCTCTCGATCGCGCTTTCGCTGGCAAGCATGGCGCTGGTTGCCAGCCGGGGACTTAACCTCGGGATTGATTTCGTCGGCGGCCAACTGGTCAGGGTGACCTTTGCCCAGCCGGTGTCGATCGACGATCTGCGCAGCAAGGTCGGCGGGCTCAACGTCGGCGACGCGACGATCCAGGAATTTGGCGACGACCGCACCTATCAGATTCGCCTGCCCAAGCCGGAAGGACCCGAATCGGCGGCCAATGAAGTCGTGTCGAAAGTTCGTGCCTTCCTGCCGCAAGCCTATCCAGGCGCAACCGTCAGCGCCGGCGAATCGGTGTCGGGCAAGGTCAGCGGGGAGCTTGCGCTCGATGGCGCGCTGGCGATCACCTTCGCGATGATCGGAATCGCGATTTACATATGGTTCCGCTTCGAATGGCAGTTCGGCGTGGGGGCCCTTTTGACCCTGGCGCACGACGTGTCGGTAATTTTGGGCTTCTTTGCCGTGACGCAGCTGCCGGTCGATCTCAATATCGTCGCAGCCTTCCTGGCGATCATCGGCTATTCACTCAACGATACCGTCGTCATCTTCGACCGGATCCGCGAAAATCTGCGCAAATACCGCAAGATGGAGATCGTCTCGCTGCTCAATTTCTCGCTTAACGAGACATTGAGCCGGACAATCGTGACCTCGCTGGCGATCATCATCGCGCTTACGGTCCTGCTCGCGCTTGGGCCCGACGTCCTGTTCGGCCTTACCGTCGCCATCCTGTTGGGAACGGTTATCGGCACCTATTCATCGATTTACATCTCTGCGCCCTCGCTCGTTTGGCTGGGCTTGAAGCCCGACAGTTTCCTTCGCCACGAAAGCGATGAGGAGGAACCTTCGGGCGCTCGCGCCTGAGGGTCGACAGGATGTTGGTTCAGCGGGGTGAAAGGTCGCTTGGCCTTACCCTCGCGCCGCGCTAGGAAAGGCCCCATGGTGACCAAGACCCGTATCGCGGCGCTACTGCTGCTGCCCGTAATCCTGCTTCCCGCCGCCGGTTGCGCCCGTAACAAGGCAAACAGCGACACGGCCTATGTGGCCCGCGACGTCAACACGCTCTACACGCTCGCCAAGGAGCGGATGGACCGCGGCGACTATGAGGCTTCGGCCAAGCTGTTCGACGAGGTAGAGCGCCAGCATCCTTACTCGGTCTGGGCCCGCCGTGCGCAGATGATGAGCGCCTTTTCCTATTACATGGCGGAAAAATATACCGACGCGATCAGTTCGGCGCAGCGGTTCCTGACGATCCACCCGGGCAACAAGGACGCGCCTTACGCCAATTACCTCATCGCGATGAGCTATTATAACCAGATCGAGGACGTCACCCGCGACCAGAAGATCACCCAGCAGGCGTCCGACAGTTTCAACGAGTTGATCCGCCGCTACCCGCAGAGCCGCTACGCGTCCGACGCGCGGCTCAAGCTCGATCTCATCAACGATCATCTGGCCGGCAAGGAAATGGAAGTGGGCCGTTTCTACCAGCGGTCGGGACTGTGGCTTGCCGCGGTCACCCGTTTTCGCACGGTGGTCGACAAATATCAGACCACCTCGCATACGCCTGAAGCGCTTGAGCGGCTGGTCGAGACCTATCTCAACCTCGGCATGCCCGGCGAAGCGCACAAGGCCGCGGCCGTGCTCGGAGCCAATTACCCCGGCAGCAAATGGTATCAGCGCAGCTTTAACCTGATCCAGCGCCATGCTCCGGCGACCGTCCCGCAAAGCTAAATGACGGACGGCGGCGGCCGATGCTGAGGCAGCTGTCGATCCGCGATGTGGTCCTGATCGACCGGCTTGAACTGGAGTTCGAGCCGGGGCTGGGCGTGTTGACCGGTGAAACGGGCGCCGGAAAATCGATCCTGCTGGACAGCCTGGGCCTGGCGCTTGGAATGCGTGCGGATACCGGCCTTGTCCGCAGCGGGGAGTCTCAAGCGATCGTCGCCGCCGAGTTCGAGCTTCCCGCCGGCCATCCCGCTTTCGCCTTGCTGGCCGATCAAGGCATCGAGCCCGAACCCGGCGAGCCTCTTCTGGTCCGCCGCACGCTCAAGGCCGACGGTGGCAGCCGCGCCTTTGCCGGCGGGGCGGGCGTATCGGCCTCGCTATTGCGCGATGTCGCTGCCGGGCTGGTCGAAATCCACGGCCAGCATGACGATCGCGGTCTGCTCAATCCGCGCGGTCACCGCGGCCTGCTGGACCTGTTCGGCCGGATCGATTCCGGACCCGTCGCTCAAGCCTGGGCCGAGGTAGAGAGGCTGGAAACTGCGCTATCCGATGCCCGGTTGGCTGCCGATGCGGCGGAGCGCGACCGCGAATGGCTCGAATATGCTTCCGCCGAGATTTTGGCGCTGGCCCCGGAGGCGGGCGAGGAAAGCCGGCTCGCGGAGCAGCGCGCGGCGATGCAGGCCGGGGAACGGGCCGGCGAGGCGCTGACGGGCCTGGACGAGATACTCGGAGGGTCGGATGGCGCGCTGGCGCAGCTTCGCCTCGTGGCGCGGCGGATCGAGCGCGGCGCTGCGGACCATCCGCTGTTGGGCGAGGCGCTGGCCGCACTCGACCGGGCAGTTATCGAGGCGAGCGAAGCCGAGGACCGGATCGCCCGGGCCGCCGAGGCACTGGCCTTCGATGCCGACCAGCTGGAATCGGTCGAGGCCAGGCTGTTCGACATCCGGGGACTGGCCCGCAAGCACCGAGTTGAACCCGACGCGCTCGCCGCGCTGGGTGAGGAGCTGCGCGGCAAACTGGAGCTGATCGAAGCCGGCGGAAGCAGGATCGCGGCGCTGGAGTCCGAACTGGCGGAGGCGCGGCAACATTATGATCATGAGGCGCGCCGGCTGAGCGCAAGGCGGATCGCCGCTGCCGAACAGCTTGATAAGGCGGTTGCCGGGGAATTGCCGCCCCTCAAGCTCGATGTCGCCAGCTTCCGCACGGCGATCAGCGCTGCCGAACCGGGTCCGTCAGGGATCGACCGGGTCGAGTTCGAAGTGTCGACCAACCCGGGCGCGCCGTTCGGCCCGTTGACCAAGATTGCCAGCGGCGGCGAACTTTCGCGCTTCATCCTTGCATTGAAGGTCGCGCTGGCCGAGGCGGGAACCGCCCAGACGATGATTTTCGACGAGATCGATCGCGGTGTCGGCGGTGCCGTGGCAAGCGCCATCGGCGAGCGGCTGGCGAGGCTGGCGGCAGGGTCGCAATTGCTGGTCGTCACCCACAGCCCGCAGGTGGCGGCGCGCGCCGCGCACCATTATCGGATCGAAAAAGCGCATGGCCAGCACGGCACCCGCACCACCGTTCGCAAGTTGAGCGTCGAGGAGCGGCGCGAAGAAATTGCCCGGATGCTTTCGGGCGCCGACATCACCGACGAAGCCCGCGCGCAGGCGGCACGATTATTGGAGGCAGCATGAGCGACCACAGGGACATTCCGCAAAGGTTCAACGACGAGGCACTGGGTCATGTGCTGGTCAGCGACGGCGGCGGCACCCCGCGCCCTGCGGTGATCATCGTCCCAACGGTGATGGGAATCAGCGACCTTGAAATGGGCTTCGCCGAGCGGCTGGTCGGTCTGGGTTATTGCGTGCTGATCGCCGACCTGTTCGGAACCGCGTTTCGTGGCGCAGCGCGCGATACGATGTTCGGGGAGATGAACCGGTTGCTCGAGGATCGCGCCTCGCTGTGCGACCGGATGACCAGCGTCCTCGACCTGGCCAAGCAGCAGGCCGAGGTCGACGCGGCCAAGGTGGCGGTGATCGGCTATTGCTTCGGCGGCCTGTGCGCGCTGGACCTGGCCCGGTCTGGCGCCGACTTCCAGGGCGCGGCCAGCTTTCACGGCCTGTTCAAGCCGCCCGGCCTCCCGGCCAATGCAGTCAAGCCCAAGGTCATCGCCTTCCATGGCTGGGACGACCCGATGGTCCCGCCGGAAGATGTCGCCGCACTGGGGCAGGAACTGACCGCTTCGGGCTGCGACTGGCAGATCCACGCCTATGGGCATGTCGGCCACGGCTTCACCAATCCCAACGCTCATGAAATCGGCATCGACGGCGTCACCTATGATGAGGACGCTGCCCGGCGCAGTTGGACCAGCCTTGAGGATTTCCTCGCCGAGTGCCTGCGTTGAGTGCAGCCGATGGAGTGACCGAAGCCGATGCCGCCAACCGCCTCATGCGGCTTGCGAAGCTGATCGCGCATCATGACAGGCTTTATCATGACCAGGACGCGCCGGAGATTTCGGACTCGGAATATGACGCGCTGGTTCGCGAGAATCGCGAGCTGGAAGATCGTTTCCCCCACCTCGTTCGCAGGGATTCGCCATCGGTCCGGCTGGGCGCGATACCCACCTCGCCGCTGGTCAAGGTCACCCATGCCAGGCCGATGCTCAGTCTCGACAATGCCTTCAGCAAGGACGAGGTCGAGAATTTCGTCGGCCGGCTGCGCCGGTTCCTTAGCCTTCGTGCTGACGAGCCGGTGGCGCTGACCGCGGAGCCGAAGATCGATGGTTTGAGCTGCTCGCTGCGCTATAAAAAAGGGACGCTGGTCTTGGCTGCGACGCGCGGCGACGGGACGGTCGGGGAAGACGTCACCCCCAATGCGCGGACCATCGCCGACATCCCTCAGCAGCTGGATGGCGCGCCCGACATCCTCGAGGTCCGCGGCGAAGTTTATATGTCGAAGACCGACTTCGCAGCCTTGAACCAACGGCAGGAAGCGGCGGGTGCCAAGGTCTTCGCCAATCCGCGCAACGCCGCCGCGGGCTCGCTTCGGCAAAAAGACCCCGAGGTCACCCGTGCCCGGCCGCTGCGCTTCCTCGCCCATGGCTGGGGCGAGATCGGCGCGCCGCTGGGCGCCACGCAGGCCGAGGCGATGGAACATATGGCGGCGCTTGGGTTCCCGGTGAGCGACTTGTTGAAGCGTTGCCGGAACCTTGAGGAGGCGCTTGACCATTATGCGCTGATCGAGCGCAAACGGGCGACGCTGCCGCTCGATATCGACGGAGTTGTCTACAAGGTCGACCGGCTTGACTGGCAGGAACGGCTGGGCTTCGTGTCGCGAGCGCCGCGCTGGGGCCTGGCGCACAAATTTCCGGCGGAAAAGGCCGAGACGCTTCTCGAGGCGATCGACATCCAGGTCGGGCGCACCGGCAAGCTCACACCGGTTGGACGGCTTGCGCCAGTCGGCGTCGGCGGGGTGATCGTCCAGAATGTCACGCTCCACAATCGCGACGAAATCGCCCGGCTTGGCCTGCGCGTCGGCGACCGCGTGCGAATCCAGCGCGCCGGCGACGTCATCCCGCAAGTGGTCGAGAATCTGACCCGCAACACGCCGCGCGAGCCTTATGTTTTTCCCGACTACTGCCCGATGTGCGGCTCCGAAGCCGTCGCGGAGGAAGGCGAGGTCGATGTTCGCTGCACCGGCGGCTTGGTCTGCCCCGCCCAGCTGATCGAGCGTCTCAAGCATTTCGTGTCGCGCGGGGCGATGGACATCGACGGGCTGGGCGAAAAAAGCCTGGTGGAATTTGTCGAGCTGGGGTGGCTGTCCGGCCCCTCCGACATTTTCCGCTTGAACGGTCATCGCAGCGAACTGATCGGGCGCGAAGGCTGGCAGGCGGTCAGCGTCGACAAACTGTTTGGCGCGATCGAGGCGCGCAAGGGCTTCGACCCGGCGCGGCTCCTGTTCGGCCTCGGTATTCGTCATGTCGGCGCGGTCACTGCCAGGGATTTGATCAAGGCCTTCGGTTCGGTCGAGCAGTTGGAGAAGGTTGCGCAACAGGAAAGCGCGCTTGCTGACCTGTCATCGGTCGAAGGCGTCGGCGAGGTCGTTGCGCAATCCATCGTCGATTTCTTCCACGAACCCCACAACCGCGACGAATTGTCGCAGCTTCTGGCGCTCGCCAGACCCTCGACCTTCGTCCCGACCGCCCGTGAAACCGAATGGACGGGCAAGACCATCGTATTCACCGGCAGTCTGGAAACGATGAGCCGCGACGAAGCCAAGGAGCAAGCTGAACGGCTCGGCGCGAGGGCCGCTGGATCGGTCAGCGCCAAGACCGACCTCGTCGTCGCCGGACCGGGGGCAGGCTCGAAATTGAAGAAGGCCGAGGAGCTGGGGATCCGCGTGATCGGCGAAGCCGAATGGGCGGAAATTGTCGCGGCGGCCTAACCGCGCCGCCACAGCTGCAGCGACTGGATTCCGGCCGGGATCTGGCCGTTTGGCTCGGGACGCGACAGTACTCGCTCGATCAATCGCCAGCGGCGGCGCACCCGGGACTTTTGCCAGATGTCGGTGACCCAATATTCGCCCGACCAATCCTGGTCGTCCATGCTTGCCTTGATGGTCAGCTGCGCGGCGAACACCGCGACCGATCCGAGGTCGCGGACATAGATGTCGCCGAACCGGTAGCTGGTGCAGCGAAAACGGGTCGCGGCGGCGTCGAGCCAACTGGTCGCGTCGAGAATGGCCGCCGGCCTGGAGCCCATGACCAGCCGGAACTTGCGCGCGGTGAGCGCCTTCAATTCCTTCGGGTCGCGTCCCGCCCATGCCCGCATCCAGCGATGCTCCATGGTCTCGATGATGGGCATGAGGTTGATCATGACGGGAGGACTAACCGATGACGGGAGGGTTGCAAATCGCTCTGCCGCTCATCGCCCGGACTCAAGCACGAGCACGCACCATTCTCCCGCCCCGCGTTCGGTGAGGGTGCAGCCCTGGGCCTCATAGGCGGCGATCACTGCGTCGGCCTGGGTGTCGAGCAGGCCCGCCAGCACAATGGTCGCACCGGGCGTACAGGCCCTTGCGAAAGAGGGGGCAAGCTCGACCAGCGGACCGGCGAGGATATTGGCGATCAACAGGTCGAATGGCGCGCGCGCTGCAAGCAGCGGATGATCCATGCCGTCGGCGACCGCCAGCAGCACTTCCCCTGCGCCATGACCGACCCGGATGGCATTGATCGCGGCATTGTCGCGGGTGACGTCGATCGAGACGGGATCGATGTCAGTGGCGATCGCCTTGGCATCGGGCCAGAGGGCCATCGCAGCGAAGGCCAGCAGGCCCGTCCCGGTGCCGACGTCGGCAAGGTTGCGGAACTGCTTGCCTGCGACCTGCAGCCGGTCGAGCGCGGCCAGGCAGCCGGCGGTCGTATCATGCTGGCCGGTGCCGAACGCCAGTCCCGCGTCAATCTCGAAATTGATCGTGTCGTTGGGGCGATCGGAAAAATGCATTGGCGTATGCACGAAAAAACGGCCGGCGCGGATCGGCTCCAGCCCCGACTGGCTTTGCACCACCCAGTCGGTCGTGTCCTCAAGATGCTCGATTTCGGGTTCGCGGCCGGGCGCGAGGCGGCGCAGCAGGATCAGTTCCTGGGTCGATGGTTGCTCGGCGAAATAGGCGTGGATTCGCCAGTCGTCGGGGGCGTGGGGATCCGGCTCGTCGGCGACGATGACCGGCGGTTGGTCGGCGTGGACGAAAAGGTCCTCGCCTTTGGAGAGCGCCTCGGCCTCGACGCGGTTGCAATGCAGCGTCACGCGCCAGCTCATTTCCCCGCCTCCTTGGCAAGCCGCTCGTCAAGCCGCTTGCCGATAGCCGCGGCATAAGCCTTGCAGCCATTGCTGTCGAACAGGGACGCCTTGCCGCTCATTCGTTCGCGCATCTGGCTGGCAGAAGGGTGCGGCGTGAGGAGGATGTCGCATTCCGCCTTCGCCAGGCGGTCAAGGCCGGCGCGATAGCCAGCGAGATAGTGGGGGTGGTTGCTGAAGCGGTAATCGTCACGGCTGATCGGCGACAGGCTGTCGGCATAAACTATCCGTCGGCAGACACCGCCGTCGCAGCTCGTCCATTGCCAGCTCAGCGCCCCGGCAGTGTGGCCGGGAGTAGCAATCGCGGTCAGTTGCAGCGGACCCAGTCGAACGATCTCTCCACCCTCGACCGTGCGGTCTACGCGGGCGGCGGGGAAGGGCTTGTGCAGCCCGGCCTGCGGGTCATTGGGCTGCGGCGCGCCGGTCGCGAACACCTTGGCGGCTTCGCTCGAGGCAACCAGCTGGGCGCCCGTCAGCTGCTGGAGGCGGGCGATGCCGCCGACATGATCGATATGTTCATGGCTGTGGAGAAGGAATTTGATGTCGGACAGCTGGAAGCCGAGGGACCGGATGTTGTTAGCAACGAGCTCGGCTCCGGCCTCGGTGCCGGAATCGATCAGGATATGGCCTTCCTCGCCAGTGATGAGAATGGCGGCAATGCCGCACGTGCCGACCAGATAGCTGTTGCCGTGGAGGCGAACCGGCGGGCCCGGCTTGTCCCATTCGTCGAAATCCTTGCACCGCTGCGCCCAAAGCGGGCCGGCCTGTTCGATCGGCGCCCTAGGCCGCTCGACTTGGCGCGGTGGCTTGCCCAGGGGAATGCTAATCTGCTGCGCGGCAACAAGAAGAAGGGCACTAGCGAACATAGCTGGCTCCGTTGAGGTCGATCACCGACCCGGTCGAAGCGGCCGGGGCTTCGATCGCAAGCCAGCGGATCGCCTCGGCGACTTCCGCGGTATTGGTCACCCGGCCGAGCGGAATGTCGGCAAGGATCGCCGCGCCGCCACGCCCGCTCAGATAGTCCTCGGTCATTTCCGACACGGTAAAGCCGGGGGCGACCGCAAAGGCGAGAATGTTATCGGCGGCATAGCCTCGGGCGATGGTCTTGGTCATGGCGATCATCGCGCCCTTGGACGCGGCATAATGCCAGTGCGCGGGGCTGTCGCCGCGATAGGCCGCTCGGCTCGCGACATTGACGATCCGCCCGCCGCCAATTGTCCGGAAATGGCCCACGGCGAGCCTGCACAGGTCGGCCGCGGCCTGCAGATTGACCTGCATCGTCCGCTGCCAGCCGGCCTGCCATGCTTGGTCATCGTCGGTGTCGGCGACGGCTTCGTAAATGCCGGCATTGTTGATGAGCACGTCGATCCGCCCGCCGAGTGGTTCGAGTGCAGCCTCCCATAGCGTGCGCGCTGCGGCGGGGTCGGCGAGATCGGCGGCGAGGCGGCCGTCGCCGCCCCGGGTCGAATGGCCAGCGACGCGATGGCCGCCGTTCTCAAGGGCATCGAGCGCCGCCGCACCGATGCCGCGGCTCGCGCCGGTCAGGAGGATGTTCATTCCCTGCGCCTAGCCGCGGTGACGGCTGGGCGGAAGGGTCAGGCGGCGAACTGCGCGGCGAATTCCTCGCTTGCTGCGCTGAATCCGTCGATCTGGCCGGTGAACTGCCCGAAATCCTTTTCGACGCCGTCGATCCCGCTGGCCACCTGCTCTGTATCAGCTCGGATCGCGGCGATGGTCGAGGACATGGAGTCGGCAGCAAGCGCGGTTTCGTCGACCGCGGCGGTGATCATTGTCACGGTTTGCGCCTGGAGCTCCATCGCCTGGCGAATCCGGTCGGCGCTGCTCTGCACCTCGACCACGGTGGACTGGATCGATCCATTGGCCTCGACCGTCTGGCGGGTTGCGGCGGTGATCGCGCTGATCTTGGCGGTAATGTCGTCGGTGGCCTTGGCAGTCTGCGTCGCGAGGCTTTTTACTTCCTGGGCGACGACCGCGAAGCCGCGGCCGGCATCGCCCGCGCGGGCGGCCTCGATGGTCGCGTTGAGGGCGAGGAGGTTGGTCTGCCCCGCGATGTCGCGGATCAGGCCGAGGATCGATTCGATCGCCTCGACATGGGATGACAGCGCCTGGCTGACCTGAACCGCCTGTTCGGCCTGGCTTCCGGCGCGGGTGGCGACCCCCGCCGCGACTTCCACTTCGGTCCTTGCATCCTCGATTGCGCGGATCAGGCCCGCCGCGGTCTGCGCCGCTTCGCGCATCGCAACCGCCGACTGTTCCGCGGCCGCCGCGACCTCGCTGGTCTTGCCAAGCATCCCGCGCGCCGAAGTGCTTGCGTCATGGGCCCTGGTGAGCAGGCCGCGCGCGGTATCGGCGGCTACCCCGGCAATCTGTTTCACCTTGCGTTGGAAAAGCTTGCTCTGGGTAACGCGGGCGCCCGCCGCCGCATCGGCTTCGAGCAGCGCGACCTGGGCCAGGATGATGTCGGTTTCATAGCTGGTTAGCCGTTGCAGCGCCGTCACCAGCTCGCACAGTTTTGCCTGCTCCCCGCCGAAGCGATCGAAAAGACCGGCGATGATCGCGCTGATCAACTTGTCGCGGCTGGCGACATAGTCCGGAACCGACTGCTTCTCTTCGTACAGCCGCTTGCCGAAATCGGCGACATTCTGCACCCAGCGCTCGTCGACGTTCGAGGTGTAATGCCGTTCGACCACGGCGAGGGTCGACTCGCCGAAATGGGCCCGCGCGCAGTCGCGGATGATGTCGGCGGCCGCGCCCCAAAGGGTGGTCAGGTCGCGGTCAAGCGACCCTCCGGGATTATAGGCGGTCAGTCGGTTCTGCACTTGGGTTTCCGTCAAAGGCTGCAAGGCGGTCATGGGCTACGGCACTCCGGATGATCTCAAGCGGCGAAGCTCGACACGAAGTCGGTCGTCGCGGTCCTGAAATCGGCGATTCGGGTCGAGAAACGGCCGAATCCCTGTTCGACCTGGTCGATGTCTTTGGCCACCTGCTCTGTATCAGCTCGGATCGCGGCGATGGTCGAGGACATGGAGTCGGCAGCAAGCGCGGTTTCGTCGACCGCGGCGGTGATCATTGTCACGGTTTGCGCCTGGAGCTCCATCGCCTGGCGAATCCGGTCGGCGCTGCTCTGCACCTCGACCACGGTGGACTGGATCGATCCATTGGCCTCGACCGTCTGGCGGGTTGCGGCGGTGATCGCGCTGATCTTGGCGGTAATGTCGTCGGTGGCCTTGGCAGTCTGCGTCGCGAGGCTTTTTACTTCCTGGGCGACGACCGCGAAGCCGCGGCCGGCATCGCCCGCGCGGGCGGCCTCGATGGTCGCGTTGAGGGCGAGGAGGTTGGTCTGCCCCGCGATGTCGCGGATCAGGCCGAGGATCGATTCGATCGCCTCGACATGGGATGACAGCGCCTGGCTGACCTGAACCGCCTGTTCGGCCTGGCTTCCGGCGCGGGTGGCGACCCCCGCCGCGACTTCCACTTCGGTCCTTGCATCCTCGATTGCGCGGATCAGGCCCGCCGCGGTCTGCGCCGCTTCGCGCATCGCAACCGCCGACTGTTCCGCGGCCGCCGCGACCTCGCTGGTCTTGCCAAGCATCCCGCGCGCCGAAGTGGCGGTCTGGCCGGCCTGGCTGCGCAGCTGGTCGCTTTCGCGGGTGCAGTCCTGCACCACGCCGAGCACCTTGCTGTTGAACTGGCCGGCTTGGCGCGACTGTTGCTGCTCGCTGTCGCGGCGCGTGACCGTGATCGCATGATGGATGAAACAGTCGATCTCGACGGCCTGGATTTCGGACAGTGTCCGGGCAAGGCGGTCTTGTTGCTCCCCGTCGTGATTCTGCCGGCGAATGGCGGTGAACGCCGCTTCGGTCTGAGCATTCACGCCGGCCAGCAAGGTCGACAGGGTCAGGCCGTTGTCCAATGCTTTTTCAACGTAGGAGCGGGCCTGCACGACCCAGTCGTCGCGGTCGATCCGTTCAAACTTCGACTGGACATAGGGCAGGATCTTGCCGGCCAGCTGCTCGATGCGCGCATCGTCGAACGGTTCGGTGACTTCGGGCGAGGCGGCGTAGCGGCGCCAGAATTCGCGGGCCATGTCCGGAGCAGCGTCGGCAAGCTGGCTCCACAGCTCGCGGGCGCGTTGAGGCAGGTCGCCGCTGCTATCGTAAAGTCCAAGGCCGCGGGCCAGATCATATTCACCGTCGGACGTTCCCTGAACCACGCTGCCCATCGTCTGCCTATCCCGTCAAATGCCTTAAATCCTGCCGGCTGCTATGGCGAACAATGGTTAAGGCGGGGTTAGCCGCCGTGCTCGGCTTGCCAGCCCTGCCAATGCTGCCTAGGGGACTTGCCCAACCTTAACCGGCGCTTCGAGGGCCCATGAACCGCATGCCTGAGCGACCATTGTCGCCGCATCTCACCATCTGGAAATGGGGACCGCATATGCTGGTCTCAATCCTTCACCGCATCACCGGCAGCGCGCTGACCGTCGCGGGCCTGGCAATCCTGACCTGGTGGCTGGCGGCAATTGCCGGTGGCGATACGGCCTATGCCAGCTTCATGGCGGCGTCCGACCATTGGGCGGGCAAGATTGTCTTGGTCGGCCTGACCTGGGCATTTTGGCAGCATCTTTTCTCGGGACTTCGGCACCTCGTGCTCGACACCGGCGCGGGCTATGAGCTGAAGGTCAATCGCTTCTGGGCGACGCTGACGATCCCGGCGGCCCTGTTTGCGACCGCCGCGACCTGGGCGTTTGGAATGGGGTTGTGGGCATGAACCGCGGGGAAAGCGCAACACCGCTCGCCAAAGTGCGCGGGCTTGGAGCCTCGGGCCACGGCGGCCAGCATTGGCTGGAAGAACGATTCAGCAGCATCGCGCTGGTGCTCCTGTCGCTCTGGCTGATCTTCTCGCTGCTGATGTTGCCGGTGCTTGACCGGGCGACCCTGGCCGAATGGCTTGGATCCGCCTGGGCGGCCGTGCCAATGGCGTTGCTCGTCATCGCCGGGTTCAAACATGGACTCGACGGGCTCAAGGTGGTGGTCGACGATTATGTCCATGACGAGGGCAGCCGCGTCGGCCTTCACTTCATCCTGACTATGGCGGCGATCGCCGGCGCATCCGCCGCGCTGTTCGCGCTCGCCAAGATCGCTTTCGGAGCAGCCGCATAATGAGCGCCTACAAGATCATCGACCATGTCTATGACGTCGTCGTGGTAGGCGCCGGCGGATCGGGCCTTCGCGCGACCATGGGCGCCGCGGAAAAGGGACTGAAGACCGCCTGCGTCACCAAGGTCTTCCCGACGCGCAGCCATACCGTCGCGGCGCAGGGCGGGATCGCCGCTTCGCTCGGCAACATGGGTCCGGATCATTGGACCTGGCACATGTACGACACCGTCAAGGGATCCGACTGGCTCGGCGACCAGGACGCGATCGAGTATCTCTGCCGGGAAGCTCCGGCAGCGGTTTACGAGCTTGAACATGCCGGCATGCCGTTCAGCCGCACCAAGGAAGGCAAAATCTACCAGCGGGCCTTCGGCGGAATGACCCAGAATATGGGCGAAGGACCGGCCGCGCAGCGCACCTGCGCGGCTGCCGACCGGACCGGCCATGCCATGCTTCACACGCTCTACCAGCAGAGTCTGAAGTATGACGCCGATTTCTTCATCGAGTATTTCGCGCTCGACCTGATCATGGAAGATGGCGAGTGCCGTGGCCTCGTCGCGCTCAACATGGACGACGGGTCGATCCACCGCTTCCGCGCCCAGGCCGTGGTGCTTGCGACCGGCGGCTATGGCCGCTGCTATTTCTCTGCGACTTCGGCCCATACCTGCACCGGTGACGGCAACGCGATGGTGCTGCGCGCCGGCTTGCCCCTGCAGGACATGGAGTTCGTGCAGTTCCACCCGACGGGAATCTATGGCGTCGGCGTTCTGATCACCGAAGGCGCGCGCGGCGAGGGCGGCTATCTCACCAATTCCGAGGGCGAGCGCTTCATGGAACGCTACGCCCCGTCCGCCAAGGACCTGGCCAGCCGCGACGTGGTGTCGCGCTCGATGGCGATGGAGATCCGCGACGGTCGCGGGGTTGGCGATCACAAGGATCATATCTTCCTTCACCTCGACCATATCGACCCGAAGATTCTCGCCGAACGGCTTCCGGGTATTAGCGAGACGTCGAAGATCTTTGCCGGCGTTGATGTGACCCGCCAGCCGATCCCGGTCATCCCCACCGTCCATTATAATATGGGCGGCATCCCGACCAATTATCATGGCGAGGTGGTGACGCTGAAGGACGGCAATCCGGACAGCGTCGTGCCGGGCCTGTTCGCGGTCGGGGAGGCCGCCTGCGTGTCGGTTCATGGCGCCAACCGCCTCGGTTCCAACAGCCTCATCGACCTAGTGGTGTTCGGACGCGCCGCGGGACTTCGCCTTGCCGAGGTGATCAAGCCCGGCGCCGCCCAGCCGCAGCTTCGCGGCGAGGCCTCGGAACTGGCGCTGACCCGTCTCGACAAGTTTCGCCATGCCGAGGGCACCCTGCCGACCGCCAAGATCCGTGAGGAGATGCAGCGGACGATGCAGGCGGACTGCGCGGTGTTCCGCACCGAACGGACCTTGGCGGAGGGACAGGCGAAGATAGACGCCGTCTACAGGAAGATGGCCGACGTCCATGTTTCGGACCGCAGCCTCATCTGGAACAGCGACCTTATCGAGACTCTCGAGCTCGACAATATGCTCGGCCAGGCGGTGGTCACCATGCATTGCGCCGCCAACCGCAAGGAAAGCCGCGGCGCGCATATGCACGAGGACTTCCCCGACCGAGACGACAAGAATTGGATGAAGCATAGCATCGCCTGGTTTGACGGCTTCGGCGGCCAGGGCGGCGGCGTGAAGATCGATTACCGCCCGGTTCACGAATACACGCTCACCGATGAGGTCGGCTACATCAAGCCCAAGGCCCGGGTCTATTGAGCAAGGCGCCGTCCTCGTCGCCGCTGGCGAGGATAGCGCAACGCATTCGGGCGCATGACTGGTTCGCGGCGGCGATCGAAGTTGCGATCGTCGTGCTGGGCATTTTCCTCGGCCTTCAGGTCACACAGTGGAATGAAGAACGCCAAGACCGGGCGCGCGAGATTTCCCTGATGATGAACGTCGCGCGCAACCTGCGCGAAGACGTCGCGGAAATGGACGAAAACATCCGGACCGCCTCGTCGCGCATGGCGTCGCTCGATTATCTGCTTCGGCTTGCGGGCGACTGGGATCCTCCAAGGGAATTCCCGTCGTCGCGATTTGCAATCCAGGTCGAACAGGTGCCGCCGTTCAATCGGCAGTCGGGCTATGCCATCGGTATCGAGGCCTTCATTCTCAGCTTTTACGACGGAAATCGCTTCGCCTATAATACGCTGATCAACGCCGACGGCCCCAACCTGATCGACGATCAGATGATGCTGGGCGAAATCCAGCAATATTACGCGTCGGTGGACCTGCTCCTCACATTTGAGCGATCGCTCGCCGAAAACCGGCTTCGGATCCTCGATGCCATGCAAAAGGAGGGAATTTCCGCCGTGGACGGCAAATCATTCCAGGAGGTCGCATCGATCGTGCGAGCCAATCCGCCGCTTCGCGCAGCTGTCGAGAATTATTGGCTTTATGCCAATCGGCAGGTCTACTTGACCCGCCGTGCTAGCGCGGATGCAGCGGACTTGGCCGATCGCATAGAGCGCAAATATCGTAACTGACGCAATTCGCTGCGGCGTCCGGGGCGGTCCCGACGAGGCGACCGCCTCAGGACTAGTCGCGGGGAGCACTCGCCGCTAAGGCCGCTTCCGCAATGACCGATCCCAAACCACCCAAACGTATTTTCCCCGAAGCAAGCACCGACGCCCGGGCCGCAAAACATGTGCCAAGCTCTCCGCAGACCGAGAGCGAAGCCTATAAGCTGGCGTTCCAGGACACCGACTTCCTGCTTCGTGACGACCTTCGTCCGGTTCGCTTCCAGCTTGAACTGCTGAAGCCCGAATTGCTGATGAACGAGGCGAATATCGCCTCGACCTTCGTCTTCTACGGATCGGCGCGGGTTCCAGAACCGGCCAAGGCACAGGCGCTTCTCGAAAAAGCGCGGACCGACTGGGACCGGACGGTCGCCGAGCGGCTGGTAGCCAAGGCGCATTATTATGACGAAGCGCGCAAGCTTGCGCGGATCGCTAGCCGCTTTCCGGTAGACGAGGACGGCAAGCGGCATTTCGTGGTGACGTCGGGCGGGGGGCCTTCGTTCATGGAGGCCGCAAACCGCGGCGCCTGCGACGAAGGCAAGGAATCGATCGGCCTAAATATCGTCCTGCCGCATGAGCAGCTGCCAAACACTTTCGTGACGCCGGACTTGTCATTCCAGTTCCACTATTTCGCGCTGCGCAAGATGCACTTCCTGCTCCGCGCGCGCGCCGTGGCGGTGTTCCCGGGTGGCTTCGGCACCTTCGACGAGATGTTCGAGCTACTGACCCTGATCCAGACCGGCAAGGTGCGGCCGCTGCCCATCCTGTTGTTCGGCAAGCAATTCTGGGAGCGGGTGGTCGACTTCAAGGGACTAGCTGAAGAAGGCGTTATCAGCCCACATGACCTGGATCTCATCACCTGGTGCGAGACCGCCGAACAGGCATGGGAAGCGGTCTGCGAACATTATGAGTGCTAAACGGGCGGAACGACGTGTCCGGCCTCGGCAATCAGAACAAAGGCGGCGGCCGGGAAAACTCCTGGCTGCCGCCTGAACTTTATCTGGCTAGTGCCTTAGCGGCCCTGCGCGTCGGCGTCGCCCTTGCCGCGGCCTTCCTCGGCGCCCGGAACGACCGGGACGTCTTCGGCTTTCTCGGCGGTCGAGCTGGCTTCGGCATCGGCCTTCGCGGCATCCTCGCCGGCGGCGGGGGCATCCTCGGCGGGCGGCGGCGGAACGGTCAGCGTGCCGCCCTTGGAATTTAGGAATAGCAGCAGGTCGGCGCGATCCTGCGGGTTGGAAAGGCCGGCGAACGCCATCTTGGTGCCCGGCGCGAACCGCTTCGGATTGGCCAGCCATGCCGACATGTTATCCCAACCCCAGGTGCCGCCAACGCCCTTCAATGCGTCCGAATATGCGAAACCGGCGTGGCCAGCGATCGGCTTGCCCAGCGTTCCAAAAAGCGCCGGGCCGATGCCGTTGGCGCCGCCAGCGTCGATGGTGTGGCAGGCCGCGCACTTCTTGAATTGCGCTTCGCCCTTGGCCGCGTCGGCGGTTTGCAGGAAGAAGGCGATCGGCTTTTCCGCTTCGCCGCCGGCACCTTCCTCGACCACGCCCTCGATCGGATAGCCCATCGTTTCCGGCCGCTCGCCCTTATACATCTCACCGGTAACGATCGATGCGCCGAGTGCGACGATACCGGCGAACAGGACCCAGCCGGCGATGGTGTTGTTGCGGTCGTTCATGAAACCCCGTTCGGCCTAGCCGAGAAATGGTTGAATTCGGTGCAGCCCTTTAAGACGCGCATGCCCTCACATCAAGCCGTCGACCCAAGCTTCGAGCAAGGTCCGCGCGATTGCCGCGGCAGGCGGCGGGAGGAAGGGCGCATCTGGATCGCCCGAAAGAGCCTGGACCACCTCGGCGCGGCTGAACCAGCGGGCGTCGTCCAACTCGTTAGTATCGATAGTCAGCGAATCGCTTTGTGCTGACGCCCATGCGCCGACCATCAACGAGGAAGGGAAGGGCCAGGGCTGGCTGGTAAGGTAGCGAACCTCGCCGACCGCAATCCCGGCTTCTTCCTGCAGTTCGCGCGCGACAGCGGCCTCCAGCGATTCGCCCGGCTCGACGAATCCCGCCAGTGCCGAAAAGCGACCCGGCGGGTAGCTGGGCTGGCGGCCCAGAAGCAGGCGTCCATCATGTTCGGCGATCATGATGACGACCGGGTCGACGCGAGGATAATGTTCGGCCCCGCAGCCGGTGCACGCTCGCGACCAGCCGCAACGGTTGGGCTCGGTCGATTGTCCGCAATTCGAACAGAAACGGTGACGGCCGTGCCATTGGGCCAAGCTGAGAGCGGCCGCGAAGGTCGGCGAGTCCTCGGCTGCAAGCAGCGTCAGCAGTTGAATGTGCGTGCGCGCGTCGATTGGGCCATTGTCCTCAGGCAGCGCGCACAGTCGGGGATGATGATCGTTCAAGCCGAGGAGCAGTGGCGGACTGCCGCTGACCGGCTGCCAGCAAAGCCGGCCCATGGCGTCGATCGCCGGGGCGCCATTTTCCCACACCAATTCGAGTGCGCCCGAATCGGCGCAAAGCCGACCGATCGCGGCTGGGTCCGTGCGCAAATGGTCAGCGCGGTCGAGACCGCCTCCCGAAAAAAAGGGTCTAAGCCGCATCGCGAATCCGGCCGGCGAGGATCGCCTCGGCAGCTTTCATATAGAGGGTCGGCAAGCCCGCCTCGCCAAGCCGGGCGACTGGCTGCCACCAGCCCTCGCCCACGGGCTCGGAGGCGGTGGCGACTCGCAGATCGAGCGCGAAGTGGGTGAAGGCATGGCGGATCACCGGTCCGCTCCCGCCTGGAGGGCCCTGCTCGCCCCATTCCGTCCCGGGCAGCGCCGCCATTCCCCCGAGCAGGCCGTGCTTCGGCCTGCGTACCAGCCACACCGATCCGGCCCGTTCGATCCACCATGCCGTGCCGAAGCGCTGGCGCGGCGCTCGTTTTGGCGCGGGCGCCGGGAAGCGCTGAGGCTCGCCACGGGCAAAGGCCCGGCAATCGGCGGACAGCGGACAGGCTGCGCAGCCGGGGCTTCGCGGGCGGCAGAGGGTCGCGCCAAGGTCCATCATGGCCTGAGCGAAATCGCCAGGGCGATCGTCCGGCGTCAGGGAGTCGGCAAGCCGGCGAATGTCGGGACCAAGCGCTGCCAATGGCCGGTCGAGGGCATGCAGGCGCGCGATTACCCGGGCAACATTGGTGTCGATGACCACGGCCCGCCGGCCAAAGGCAATCGCAGCAATGGCGGCGGCGGTGTAGGCGCCCAGACCGGGCAGCTTGCGAAGTTCGGCCTCATGCGTCGGGAAGCCTCCACGCTCGGCGACCTGGCGGGCGCAGGCGATGAGATTGCGGGCGCGCGCATAATAGCCGAGCCCTGCCCACTCCGCGAAGATCTGCTCCTCGGGTGCCTCTGCCAGCGATTGCAGCGTCGGCCACCGCGCGACGAATCGATGAAAGCGTGGTTCCACGCTGGCTACCGTGGTTTGCTGAAGCATCACTTCGCTCAACCAGACGAGGTAGGGATGCGGCGGCGGACTTCCGGGCGGGCTTCGCCATGGCAGTGGCCGGGCATGGGCATCATAATGGGCAAGCAGCCGGCCAGTTGCGCCGCGAGGGTCGACAAGCTGCGATGCGGCACTGGCGGGCATGAAATCGCTATGGCATGGTCCAGCGCGATGGCGAAGTCCCAACGTCCCGAATCCAAGAATGACAACCGCCGCGGCTATGCCAAGGCCGCAGGCGACCTTGTCGGCGACATCGCCGGGACGAGTTTCAAGCGGTTCGGGTTCGTCCAGGGCGCCGTGGTAAGCCGCTGGGGCGAAATCGTCGGCGAACGCTACGCCCGCGTTTCCGCGCCCGAATCGATCCGTTTCCCGGCCGGCCGCAAGTCCGGCGGAACGCTGACCCTGACCGTCGAGGGCGCCCATGCGCCGTTGATGCAGCACCTCGGCCCCCTGGTCATTGAACGGGTCAACCGGTTCTTCGGCTATGAGGCCATTGCCAAGATCGCCTATCGCCAGGGCCGGGTGGCCAGGCCGGCCGCGCCTCCGCAGCGCCCGGCGTCTGCGCCGGTCCCGGCCGAATTGGGGGTAGGCCTTCGCCAGATCGCCGACCCCGAACTTCGCGCCTGTCTCGAATCGCTTGCATCCAGCCTGGCCGGGTCGAGCGGCGCACCGCAGGTGCAGCGCCTGACCGATATCCCCATTCCCACCATCCGGAGCAAATGAACCCCATGAAGCTTTCTACCTTGATCGTCGCCTCCACGGCGCTGCTTGCCACCGCTTGTGGCGGCACCGAGGGCAATACCGCTGGCGGCACTGGACCGGAGGTCACGGCAGAGCCGGTTGTCGCTCCGAACAACGGCGACTGGTCGACGATCATCCGCAAGACGTCCGACGGCGGCTTCATCATGGGCAATCCTGACGCCAAGGTGAAACTTGTCGAGTTTGCGTCGATGACTTGCCCGCACTGTGCCACGTTCGAAGAGGAGGGGGCCAAGCCGCTGGTCGACAATTATGTGAAGAAGGGACTGGTGTCCTGGGAGCTTCGAAATTTCGTCCGCGACCCGTTCGACATGACCGCGACGCTGCTCGCGCGCTGCGGCGGCGAAGCCAATTATTTCGGCATGACCCGCAGCTTGTTCGCCGAGCAACGTAATTGGATGGGCGAGTTGCAGAAAGCATCGGAAGCGCAACTTGGCGCGCTTCAGTCGATGCCGCCGGCGCAGCAATTCTCGACCATCGCCGACCTTGCCAACCTCAAGCAGTTCGCGGCGATGCGCGGCGTGCCCCGCGCCAAGGCCGATCAGTGCCTGTCCAACGAAGCGGAAATCAACACGCTCGTTCAGATGAACAGCGACGCGGCTTCCAATCACAATATTCCGGGCACGCCATCCTTCCTCATCAACGGAAAGCTGGTCGAAAGCACTGCGGCATGGGCCCAGCTGGAACCGAAGATCAAGGAAGCGCTGGCCGACTGATGGGCGCTGGGGGGTAGATGATTTGCGCTTCCGCCGACTGAAACTCAGCGGCTTCAAAAGCTTCGTCGAACCCGCCGAGTTAAGGATCGAGCCGGGGCTGACGGGAGTCGTCGGCCCCAATGGTTGCGGCAAATCCAACCTGCTCGAAGCGATCCGCTGGGTGATGGGCGAAGGCTCGCCCAAGTCGTTGCGCGGCGGCGGGATGGAAGACGTCATCTTCGCCGGAACCGCCACCCGTCCACCTCGCGACTTCGCCGAAGTCTCGCTGCTGATCGAGCACGAAGCGGGCGAGGGCGGTTCAGACCTCGCGACCGAAAGCGAGGTCACCCGCCGGATCGAGCGCGGCGCGGGCTCCGCCTACCGGCTAGACGGACGCGACGTGCGGCAGAAGGATGTGTCGCTGCTGTTCGCCGACGCGGCGACCGGCGCTCATTCGCCCGCGCTGGTCAGCCAAGGCCGCATTGGCGCAGTGATTGCCGCCAAGCCCGTGGAACGGCGGATGATGCTGGAGGAGGCGGCCGGCATTTCGGGCCTCCATGCGCGGCGCAAGGACGCCGAGGCCAAGCTTCGCGCGACGGAGGCGAACCTCCAGCGGCTCGATGAACTGCTGAGCGACCAGGAAGCGCGCGCGTCCGCGCTGCGCAGGCAGGCGCGCGCCGCCGAACGCTATCGCGCGCTGAGCGACAAAATCCGGCTGGCCGAGGGCCGACTGGTCTACGCTCGCTGGCATGAAGCCGACCGAGCAGCAGTCGCGGCTTTGGAAGAAGCCAGGGCATGCGAGCGCGAAGTCCATCGGCTGGGCGAAGCGATGCAGGCGGCCCAGTCGCTCCAGGAACAGGCGGCGGCGGCGCTTGCGGAGCGGCGCGAGGCCGCGATCGCGGCGCGCGACACCGGACGAACGCTGGCGCATGAGTTGGCGACGGCACGGGCCAGGCGCGACACGGTGGTGCGCCGGCTCGCGGAACTGGTCCGGCTGGCCGAGGCGCTTTCGGCGGAAACCGCGCGCGAGGTAGCTCTCAAGGCCGATGCGGCGCGGGCGATCGAAGCGCTCGACCAGGAACGCAAGACGATCGAGGAAAGGCTGGCCGACGCGGAAACGGTCGCGGCCCGAATCGCCACTGAACTGACCGCGGCCGAAGCGGCCTCGCGCGAGGCTGAAGCGGCGCTGGCCGGATTGCTGGCCCGCGAGGCCGCTATGCGCGCGGAGCGGCGAGTTGCCGACGCAGCGCTGGAGGCGGCACGATCGCAGTGGGGCCGGGTCGAGGCGGAAGCCGAACGACTTGCAAGCCAGCTTGGCAATGTCGGTGACGGCGCGATCGAACGTGCGGCAATCGCGCAGGCGTCACGGCAATCGAAGCAGTCCGAGCAGGAATTGGTCAGGGCCGAAGCGGCGCTGGACGAGGCGGAGGCCCAGCGCGCTGCGGCCGCCGCGACCCGTGACGAGGCAGAGAGCGCACTTGCGGCTGCCCGGGCGGCGCTGAGCGCGGCAAATGCGGAGCGCGACGCGCTGGCCCGTGCGCTCGATCATGGCGGCGGCGCGGCATTGGCCGAACTACGAGCCGCGCCAGGCTATGAGCTGGCCCTGGCGGCGGCGCTTGGCGAGGATATCGAGGCGGTGCTCGGCGACAAGGGCCAACGCCGTTGGCAAGGAAGCGAAGCCTCGGCATCGGATCCGCCGCTGGCGCCGGGACTTACCCGGCTGCTCGATCATGTCGACGCGCCCAAAGCGCTGCATCGGCGGCTCGCGCAGGTCGGCATGGCCGAAAACGACGAAGGGCAGCCCCTTGCCGTTGGTCAGCGCCTCGTGACTCGCGACGGCGTCCTGCGCCGCTGGGACGGATTCGTCAGCGAAGGCGGCGGCGCAGCGGCGGCTGAGCGGTTGCTGCGCGCCAACCGGCTGGCGGAGATCGACCGAAGCTTGCCGCCATTGCAGCAGGTGGTCCGTGACGCCGAGGGTGTTCGCGACGGGGCGGCGGCGGCTGTCGAAGCCCATCGCCAGCAGGCCGAGCGGGCACGGGCCGATGCTGCAATGGCGGAACGAACGGGCCGTGACGCCGCGCGGGCGGGGGATAGCGCCGCGGCAGCCCTGGAGCGGCTCGACGCCCAGCGCGCCGGACTGGAAGAGCGCAAGACCGACCTTGCACCGCTTGCCGAGGCCGCGCGGCGCGCGGTCGACGAGGCGATGGCGGCGCTTGCCGCGCTGCCCGACCCGGATACGCTGGGCGACGAGGTCGGCGCCGCGCGCGCGGCTGCTGCCCAGGCTGGTGAAGCGGTGGCGGACTGTCGGGCCCGTTCCGCCACCCGCGCCCGCGAGACCGCCGCTGACCGCGAGCGCCATGCCGCCGCGGGGCGGGAATCGGGAGAATGGCGTACCCGCGCGTTGCAGGCCGAGCGGCGACTGGCGGAAACCGCGTCGCGTGCGATGGCGATGGAGGAGGAGCAGGAGGAGCTCGCCGACCAGCCCGACCGCCATGCTATCGAAATCGAACGCCTTGAACAGCAGGGCGCGACCAGCGAGGCGCGCATTGCAGAGACATTGGAGGCCGAGCGGAACGCGCAGGAAGCGGTCACGATCGCCGGGCGGGCGCTGGCGGAGGCCGGCGAAGCCTTTGCGGCGGCGCGCGAGGCCCGTGCCGGCGCCGCGGCCCGGGCCGAGGCACAGGCCGGGCGGCGGCAGGAATATGCCCGCATCTGCGGCGAAAAATTTCAATGTCCGCCGCCGCTTTTGCCCGAACGCTTGGGCTTTGCCGCCGACGACTTCGCTGATCCGGAGGCGGAGAAGGACAGTCTCGACCGGCTGACTGCCGACCGTGAGCGGATCGGCCCGGTCAACCTTGTCGCCGAGCAGGAACTGGCCGAACTCGACACCAGCCGGGAGGCCAATATCGCAGAAAAAGATGAGCTTGCACAAGCGGTCCTGCGCCTTCGTGGATCGATCGGCAGCCTCAATCGCGAAGGTCGCATCCGGCTGGTCGACGCGTTCGAAAAGGTCAATTCGCATTTCGGCAGTCTGTTCACCACCCTTTTCGACGGCGGCCAGGCCCATCTCGAACTCGTTGAAAGCGACGATCCGCTCGAGGCAGGACTGGAGATCATGGCCCAGCCGCCCGGCAAGCGATTGTCGACGCTGACCCTTTTGTCGGGCGGCGAACAGGCGCTGACCGCGGTTGCGTTGATCTTCGCCCTGTTCCTGACCAATCCGGCGCCGATCTGCGTGCTCGACGAGGTCGACGCCCCGCTCGATGATGCCAATGTCGACCGTTTCTGTGACTTGCTCGACCGGATGACCGGTGAAACCGACACCCGCTACCTCATCGTCACTCATAATGCGGTAACAATGAGCCGGATGCATCGCCTTTACGGCGTGACCATGATCGAGCGCGGGGTCAGCCGGCTCGTGTCGGTCGACCTTGGCGGGGCGGAAGAGCTGCTGGCCGCGGAGTGACCCGGCCCTTCATCCCGCCCCATCCGCCGCGGCCGCCAAGGCCGGTCGCGGGCTGGCGCGGCTTTTTCGGGGAGCGGGCGCGAAGCTCCGTATACGGCTGGTCCGAGCGGGCCTTCGAAACCGACCATATCAAGCGGCGCATTCTCGGCTTTACCGTCCATGTGCTGCTCGACCCCGACCATGTCCAGCAAGTGCTGCTCGAGGAGGCCGCCAACTACGCCAAGCCGGATATCGTCCATGAGCTGCTTCATCCGATTATCGGCCACGGGCTGCTAACCAGCGATGGCGAGCTGTGGCGCGAGCAGCGGCGGATCGTCGCCGCCAGCTTCGCGCCGGGCGCGGTCGAAACCCAGCGCGATCGGTTCATCGAGGCCGCGAACCGGGCGATGGACGGGTGGAACGACGGGCAACTGGTCGATATGGCCGCGGAAGCCACGCGGACCACGATGACGGTCATCGCCCTGGCGCTGTTCGGCGGCGACCCGCGACTGATTTCCGACACGTCTATGGCCCATATCGCGGCGGCTATCGAAGGCTTTTCCGAAGCGCGGATGCTGGCGCTGCTGCGCCTGCCGCAATTCCCGCTGACCGCCAGGGGACGCGCGGGTCAGCGCGGCCAGATCTTCCTCCGCCGCACCTTGTCCGAAGTGGTCGATGATCGCTGGCATGGCCGCGTTGCCGACGACTTTCTGACCGGTGTGGTGACGGCATTGCGTGAGCGCTTCCCCGATGAGCAGGCCCGGGCATTGGCTATCGACAATGCGGCGACTTTCTATCTGGCTGGCCATGAAACCACCGCCAATGCGCTGACCTGGACCTTGTTCCTGCTGGCGGAGCAGCCGGAGTTGCAGGAGCAGTTGGCCGAGGAAGCGACAGCCGCACTGGATGGCGGTGGCCGGGCAACCATCGATGGCCTTTCGCTGCTGCGCCGGGCGCTAATGGAATCGATGCGCCTCTATCCGCCCGTGCCGCGGTTCGATCGACAGGCGATCGAACCAGCGCGCCTGGGAGAATGGGACGTCAAGCCGGGCGACATCGTGTCGATATGGCCTTGGCTGATCCACCGCCATCGCAAGTTGTGGGACGAGCCCGATACATTCCGGATCGATCGGTTCGAGGCGAAGGCCGGGCGCCACCGTTTCCAATATCTTCCGTTCGGTGGGGGGCCACGGACCTGTGTCGGGGCCCAATTCGCAACGATCGAAGCCTTGACCCTCCTTGCACACTGGCTGCGCCGTTGGAAATTCGTCAGCTTGGGCCGCCCCGTGGAGCCTGGCGGAATGGTGACCTTGCGGCCCAAGGGCGGCCTCATATTGAAGCTGGAACAAAGACGCTGAAGTTCGCTATTGCGAATGACTATCATTAACGCTAGGCGCTTCCTCAGGCCCGCTTCGGGGTAAAGGGGAATTTGTCGATGTTACGTGCGCCGTTCGTTGCCTTGCTTGCTTCCACCGTCATGACCGCTCCGGCCGTGGCGGCCGAAACTTTGATTGAAGCTGACGGGCATGACATCATCGTCATCGGCGAACGCGGCGTTTATGGCGTGACGAGCACTTCAACAGCGACCAAGACCGACACGCCGCTGGAAGACGTCCCGCAATCGATCAGCGTGATCACCGCCCAGCAGATTGCCGACCAGTCCTTGCGGTCGGTCGGTGATGTGCTGCGCTATGTTCCGGGAACGCTTGGCGCGCAGGGCGAAGGGCACCGCGACCAGATCGTGCTGCGCGGCAACAATTCGACCGCTGACTTCTTTGTCGATGGGTTTCGGGACGACGTCCAATATTATCGCGGCCTCTACAACCTCGAGAGGGTCGAGGTGCTTAAGGGCCCCAATGCAATGATCTTCGGCCGTGGCGGCGGCGGCGGGGTCGTTAACCGCGTATCCAAACGCGCGACCGACGGCCACTTTGCCCGCGGCGCGGTTTCCGCCGACCTGGAAGGCGCTTGGTACGTCGAGGGCGACGCCAACATGCCGCTTGGTCGCGTAATCGATGGCCGAGTGAACGGAGTCTATGAGGAGTTCGACAATTTCCGCGATGTCTATGAAGGGCATCGCTTCGCGCTCAATCCGACTATTGCAATCCAGGCGACGCCTGACACCCGCATCGACCTTGGTTTTGAATATGCGCGCGACCGGCGCGTGATCGACCGGGGCGTCCCGTCCGACATTCGCGGCCGCGCGGCAGCGAATATCGACGACCCGGCACGTCCGCTCGACGGATTTGACGAGACCTTTTTCGGCGACTCGCAGGTCAATCGCAGCCGCTTCACTGCCAAGGTCTTCCGGATCGGCCTCGAACATCGTTTCAACGACCAGCTCCGACTTTCGTCGAAGGCGCTCTATGGCGATTACGACAAATTGTACCAGAACGCCTATGCGGCGGGACCGGCACGGAGCGTCGGCGGAGTGGATGTCGTTGCCATCGAGGCCTATCGCGACCCGACCCGGCGCGAGAATATCCTCCTGCAAAACGATCTGGTCGCGGACTTCGCGACAGGGCCGTTGCGCCATACCCTATTGCTGGGCGCCGATTTCGCCGACCAGCAGAGCCGCAACCAGCGGATCAACGGCTTCTTTGATTCGGGCGTCGCCACCAGCAACGGCGGCCGCCGCACCGACGTGCTGCTCGGCGAGCGAATCGCGGTGCCGCCGATCAGCTTTCGCGACGGCAGCGGCAACCGTTCGGTTCGGTCGGACGTCCGGGCGATCGGCATCTATGTCCAAGACCAGGTCAAGCTGGGCGATCATGTGGAGATCATCGCCGGACTCCGCCGCGACTGGTTCGACCTCAAGATCGACAATCTGGTCACCGACCGGTCGTTCGCGCGCAAGGACCGGCTATGGTCGCCGCGGCTCGGCCTGGTGCTCAAGCCCATTGAAGCCTTGAGCTTTTACGCCAGCTTCGCCCGAAGCTTCCTCCCGCAGTCGGGTGACCAGTTCAACGCGCTCGATGTCACCTTGGCCGCGCTCAAGCCGGAGCGGTTCACCAACCTGGAGGTCGGGGCAAAGTGGCAGCCGATGCCCGGTCTCGACGTGACGCTCGCCGCCTATCGGCTGGACCGCACCAATACCCGGGAGACGGACCCGCTGACGCTCGAAACGGTCCTGACCGGCGAACAGCGCAGCAAAGGTGTCGAGCTTGAAGTGCGCGGCGACGTCACGCGGCGCCTGTCGGTCAGCGGCGGGATCGCGATCCAGGACGTCGAAATTCGCAAGAGCGCGGTCGCGGCGATGATTGGCCGCGAAGCGCCGCTGGTGCCCGAATTCCAGGCGTCGCTGTGGGGCCGTTATGATTTCAGCGATCGGTTCGGCGCGGGACTGGGGGTCTATCACCAGTCACGTAGCTTCGCGTCGATCAGCAATGCGGTCGTGCTTCCGGCCTATACCCGCGTCGACGCGGCCGGGTATTTCACGCTCAGCGACCGGCTGGGCGTGCAGGTGAATGTCGAGAACCTGCTTGGCGAGGACTATTACGCCAACGCCCATAACGACAATAATATCACCCCGGGAGCGCCGCGCACGGTGCGGGCGACGCTGCGCTTCGGAATCTAGCGCCCGGCAAGCTCGGCGGCGCGGTCGCGGACTCTGCTGAGGTCATCAACGAAGCGCTGCCGCTCGCTGGCCCTGGCCTCCTCGCCGGGCAGGCGGAGAAGGAAGCTGGGGTGGACCGTTACCCAGCATTCGCTGCCGTCTGCCAGCGCATGCGGGGAGCCGCGCATTGCGCGGATGGTCACGGCCTTGCCGAACAATGATCGGGCCGCGGTCGCCCCAAGTGCCACCGTCAGCGGCGGCCGGATAAGCTCGCGCTCCTGTTCCAGCCACCAGCGGCAGGCCTCGATCTCACCCGCGTCCGGCTTGCTGTGCACGCGCCTCTTGCCGCGCTGGACGAATTTGAAATGTTTGACCGCGTTGGTGACATAGGCCCGCTCCCGGTCGATCCCCGCCTCGGCAAGCGCCGCGTTGAACAGCTCCCCGGCCGGGCCGACAAAGGGGCGGCCAGCCAGGTCTTCCTGGTCGCCCGGCTGTTCTCCCAGGAACAAGATTGAAGCATTGAGCGGGCCTTCTCCGAACACTGTCTGCGTCGCGCAGCGGTAAAGGTCGCAGCGAGTGCACCGAAGCGCGTCGGCCTTGAGCGCCTGCCAGGCGGCGGCAAGGTTGCTGCCCGCGCCTGATGGCGAAGGCCGGTCGGCTACCGGCTGGGCGGGGCCTTTATGGCGGCTTAAGTCGATCATCGCTGCCTCCCGGGCCTGAGCGCCGGCCAGCAGCCCGCTGATAAGCGCGGTCTCCGGCATGTTGCGCCAATATTTTTTGGGCATTTCCTTCGTCATGGCTTTCACCTTGACCCGGGCGGGATTGAAAATGCTGGCATAATAGGTCTGCCATATGGCCTCGACCGGGTCTCCGTCCGGCGCCTCGGCCTGGCTCGCTCCTGGTCCCTCGCTAAGCTCCCGGCCATCCCAGTGGATGGTCAGCTCGGGGGTCAGAATCGACCAGCGCATATTGGAGAAGCGGCGCTGGAAAAATCCCGCTTCACGCCGGACGATATGGTGATCGGGTTCAAACCAGGCGACGAACCGGGCGCCTTCGCTGTCCTCGACTTCGCGGAAGCGCACGAAGGCATGCATCTTGTGCGCGTCCCGCCGTACTTCCTTTGCCATCGCATCGAGCCGGTCGACCAGGGGGTCCGCCCGGTCCTCCAGCGCATTGCGGTTTTCCCGCAACCTGAGCAGGAGCATGTAAAGCAGCGCAAAACGTTCGGGGTTGCGGTGACAAATGGCGGCCTCGGCGAGACTCAGGAATTCGCGCGGGACGGCGAATCCAGGGGGGCGCAGCGGGGGAGGCGGCGCCCCAAGGGCGAACAGGTCGCCGCCCTCGCCCTCTACCGCCCAACTGACGGCAGCGGCCGGCACACCCGCCTCCGCCAGTCCGCGCGCGGCGGCACGCCAGCCGTCGAAATCGTCGGGGGCCGACAGGCGGACCTGATAGGCCCCGAGTGTCGGCTCCGACGATGGCATGACTATTTGCTGCCTTCCTCTTCCGCGATGGCGTGCTTGATCTCGTCGACATCCTTGCCTTCGACAACCCGCTCAACCTCGACCGGCTTGCGCTCCTCGAACACGCTCGCCAATCGCTCCGCCGTGGCCTCGTCGATTTCTTCTTGGGCCTTGGCGAATTTCTCCTCTTCTTCCTCGTCAATATGGTGGGCATATTCGTCGGCAAGGCTGTTGAACTTGTTGAGCCAGCCCGATGAGCTCATGTCCATTTCATCCAGTTCGACGAACAACATGCCGATATCGGCATGTTCCTTGACGCTGTGCTGCGCGTCCTGGCGGATCTCGGGATCCTCCATCATCGTTGCGTAAAGCGTGCCTTCCTCCGCCGCGGCATGGGCCATGGCATCGGTCTTGAACTGTTCGAACAGCGTACGCCGTTCCTCGCTGTCGCCGCTGGTTGCCTTGATCTTGTCGATCAGTTCGCGGTGCCGGTTGTGATCCTGTTTAAGCCGCTCGAAAATATCCATCGCGCTTCTCCTCCTTCGTGCCGGCGAAACGGTTCAGGCAGCGAAGAGGTTCAATTGCTGTTCGCGTGGAGCGACGAGGGTGCGCAGATCGGCGCGATCGGTTAGCAAGGTCGGCCGCCAGTCGGCCGTGACGATGAAGGGCCGCACCCTGGCAATGCTGACCGTCAGCCTCGCGACGTCATCGAGCGTTATCTTGCGCCAACGACGACTTGTGAGAATTCGGCCGACGGCCTTGGTGCCGAGCCCCGGGATTCGCAGCAATTGCTCGCGCCCGGCTCGATTGATGTCCACCGGAAACTGTTCGCGAAACTTGAGCGCCCAGGCGAGCTTGGGATCGATGTCGAGGGGCAACATGCCGTCTTCGGTCGCAGCAACGACCTCCTTCGGCTTAAATCCGTAAAAGCGGATCAACCAGTCGGATTGATACAGCCTGTGTTCGCGCAGCAAAGGCGGTCGTTTCAGCGGCAGGACCGCGCTGGCGTCCGGGATTGGAGAAAAGGCGCTATAATAAACGCGCCGAAGCGAGAAGCGGTCGTATAGCTGGCTTGCCCGGACCACGATGTCGCCGTCGCTCGCCTCGTCTGCCCCGACGATCATCTGCGTCGACTGACCGCCCGGCGCGAACTTTGGCGCGCTGCGGTATTTGCGGCGAGCGTCGCGCCCATCGTCGATCGCGCCCTTCATGTCCCGCATCGCGCCTTCGATCCGCCGCCCGTCCTTTTCGGGGGCGAGCCGGGAAAGCCCGGCCTCGGTCGGAAGCTCGACATTGATGGATACGCGATCGGCGTAAAGCCCGGCCTGGTGCACCAGTTCGGGGTCGGCGTCAGGGATCGTCTTGAGGTGGATATAGCCGCGAAAATCGTGAACGTCGCGCAGCTGCCGGGCAACCTCGACCAATTGCTCCATCGTGTAATTGCTGCTGCGAATAATGCCGCTCGAAAGGAACAGGCCCTCGATATAGTTGCGCTTGTAGAAGGACAAAGTGAGGTGGACGACTTCTTCGACCGTGAACCGGGCGCGGCGCACGTTCGAGCTCTTGCGGTTGATGCAATAATGGCAGTCGAAAATGCAGCTGTTGGTCAACAGGATCTTGAGCAGGCTGATGCAGCGCCCGTCGGGGGCATAGGCGTGGCAGATCCCCATGCCCTCGGTCGATCCGACGCCTTTGCCGCCCCGGCTGTCGCGTCTGGTCGATCCTGACGAAGCGCAGGACGCGTCATATTTGGCGGCGTCAGCGAGAATCGCCAATTTCTGCCTTGTATCGAGTTGCGCCATGCGTTCACTTTATGTTCGCAAGGTGCGGCTGTCCAACGCTTTCTTTTTAGGGGATTTTCTTGCGCAGTGCCCGATTATTGCTCCGGGGCCGTTGCGGCATCGTCTTCTTCGCGCCGTTCCTTCATCGCCTTGTTGATCAGCTGCTGGGTGCAGCCAGTGAAGCCGGCCGGTCCGACCGGCGAGCAACTGTTGATTCCGGTACGTCCGTAGGTTTCGAACGCAATGGCGCGATTGGCCCAGGACTGGCGCGACTGAAGCGATCCGCCCTGGCGCAGCTTTTCCGGAATGCGATAGCGCTCGCTTTCAGGCTTGCGGGCGCAAACTACGACTTCGTCGTCCGTCGAGCGGGGGCAGGGATCAGTACCGTAGACGATGATTTCGCTGACGCTGCCGCGTTGGGCGAACGCGGGCGCCGGAGCCATCAGCACCGGTACGGCCAGGGCCAGCCCGGCGGCAGAGAAGGCAAGGTAGGGCAGTTTCGACATCGGTTACGCTTCCTTTATCAGGGGCAAAGCGGTCGAGCCGCGCTCCCGGTTCCCTTAGATACGTTTGGACAGTTCGATCGCGACCCGGCAGCCGGCCCGGATCGCGGCAGTCAGAAGCGGATAGCCGACCGCGTCTTGTGCGCCATGTTCACGCGCGGTTTCGCGATGTTCCAGCTCTTCCGCCTGGAACTGGGCGATATCCGCAGCAAGCTCCGGATCCTCCTCGCCCAACTCGGCAAGCTGCTCGGCATAATGTCTGTCGATCTCGGTTTCGACCGCGTCGGTGCAGGCCATTGCCGCCTTTTCGCTGATCAGCGCGGTCGCCGCACCAAGCGCGAAGCCGGCCACTTTCCACAAAGGCTGAAGCGCGGTTGGACGCACCCGCCGCTCGGCCATGAGATGGTTAAAGCGCGCAAGGTGGCTTTCTTCCTGCGCCGCCATGCGTGCGATCTGGTGCGCTGCCGGTGAGGAGCGGCCGAGCACGGCCAGCTGACCCGCGTAAATGCGCGTTGCGCCATATTCGCCGGCTTGGTTGACGCGAAGCATCGCGTCTCGATCGGGCCGCCTGTCACCCGGTCGCCAGCCGCCGGTCACGTCGCCCTCCGCAGCGCAAGCCAGCCGATCATGGTCGCGCCGCCAAGCGACAAAATGGCGTTCCACCCGGCCATCGAAATGCCGAGGAAAGACCATGGCACCTGGTCGCAGCGGATCAGCGGCGTGTTGAGGATGTCGTCGAGGCTGGAGGCGGCCGTCGCTGTACAGCTGGTAACGCCTTCCCAAAGGCCGGCTTCGACCCCGGCATGGAAAACCCCGATTGCGCCCGACAGCGCGATCGCCAGTGCGGCGCCAAGCACCAGCATCCGGGCGCGGCCCGTCGCGGCAGGCGACAGCAAGGCCCAGATCGCCATGACCATCGCCGCGGCATGTGGCCAGCGCTGCCAATAGCACATCTCGCACGGATGGAGGCCGCCAACATACTGGGAGAAGAGCGCGCCTCCAAGCAGTCCGCCGGGGACGAGCAAGGCCAGGAGCCGGGCCTTCCGCAATAAAGCCAAATAATTCGGCGGGGGCGGTGCCAGCATCAGCGGCCCGCCGTCTTGGCCACGCTCACGGTCCGGGGCGCCGCCCGCTTCAGCGCATTGATCGCATAATGAAGCTGGTAATCCTTGATGCCCTGCTTCTGAAGTTCAGCCGCAGTCGCAGTAAAACGCGGATCGGGCCGCTCATCGTCTTCCAGCACTTCGTCCTTGATCTTCGCCTGAGTGACGAGATGGCGGCGAAGGTCGGATTCGCGCAGCACGCGGCGAGTCTTGAAATCTTCGTCGCTCAATTGCGGGACGCTGATATCGGGGGTGATCCCGCCCGCCTGAACCGACTTGCCCGACGGGGTGTAATAGCGCGCGGTGGTCAGTCGCAGTGCCGATTGCGGCCCTGTCTGGATCACGCTTTGCACCGATCCCTTGCCGAAGCTGCGTTCGCCCATGACGACTGCCCGGCGATGGTCCTGAAGCGCGCCCGCGACAATCTCGGCGGCCGATGCCGAGCCCGCGTCGACCAGCACGATCACCGGCTTGCCCTTGGTCAGGTCGCCGGGCTTCGCGTAAAATCGTTCGATGTCGTTGGGTTCGCGCCCGCGTTCGGAGACGATTTCTCCCTGTTCGAGGAACGCGTCGCTAACCTCGATGGCCTGGTCGAGCAGCCCGCCCGGGTTGGAGCGCAGGTCGACGATATAGCCCAGGGCCCTGCCGCCGGTCGCCTTGTCGATGCTTACCAGCGCCTCACGGGTAAGCGCGCCGGTGTTGGCGGAAAAGCCGTTGACGTTGACGATGCCGACATTGTCCTTGACCTCCCACTTGACCGGCTTGAGTTCAATCCGTTCGCGGACCAGCGACAGGTCAAGCGGCTTGTCGCGGCCCGGCCGGACAATCGTCAGCTTGACCGCGGTGCCGGGACGGCCCCGCATCTTCTCGACCGCCTCATCCAGCGTAAAGCCGTAGAGAAATTCGCCATTGATATGGGTGATGTAATCACCCGGCTTGATCCCAGCGCGGTCCGCGGGCGTATCCTCGGTCGCGGTAATCACCTTCACCGCCCCGTCTTCGGTCGATACGCTGATCCCCAATCCGCCGTAATTGCCTTCGGTGGTGGTGCGCAGCTGGACGAAATCGGAAGCCTCGGCGTAACTGCTGTGCGGATCGAGCGCGGCAAGCATCCCGTCGATCGCGCCCTTGATCAGCGTATGGTCGTCGACCTTGTCAACATAATTGGCGCGAACCCGTTCGAACACGCCGAAGAAGGTTTCCAGCTCTTTCTGGGTGCTCGATTCCGCGGCGGCCATCGCCGTCGTCGTGACCGGTACCAAGGCGAGCGCGCCCACCAGCGCGAGAGGCGGAAGTAGCTTGGCGAGGCGTTGCATTACTTTGTTCCTGTCTTTGTCGCCCGGCAGATTAGCGGTTGTTGGCGCCATTTGACAGCGGCGGAGATGAAGCTGCGATGAAGGCAGGCGAAACGGCCCGTCCGTCCTGCCGCAATTCGACGCCGATCGGGCCGAGCGTGCGGCCCAGCGGCTGCCCTCGCACCAGCTTGCTGCCGCGGGGATGATCGCTGGCGACTCCCAGAAGCAGGCTGGTCCAGCCCTTGCCATGGTCGATGATCACCACCCCGTCATGGCCCCGGTAGGGCGCCGCGAACAGGATCGTCCCGTCCGCAGGTACCCGGACCATGGTGCCCCGGCGGGTTGCCATATGCAGCCCGCGCGAGGCGATGCCCGCGTCGCTGATCGAGCCGAGCCCATCTTCAAGCGGCGCATCGACGGGAAGGCTGTAGGCGAAATCGAGTGGCGGGAGTCCCGAATCGCCGCGCATCGGCCTGGCCGGCGCGAAACTCAGCTTGGCCAACGCTTCAGCGCTGCGAAGCGCCGAGCGGCGCGCTGCGGCGTCATTTCCTGCCTCGGCCAGCTGTTCCTGGGTGGCAAGAAGCCGGTCGCCCGCGCCAATGGTCTCGCTCAAAAGTCGTGCGGACCGAGCGCCGGCCCTGGCCTCCAACGCGGCGAACTGCCGCTGTCGCTCGGCCAAAAGGTTGCGTACCCGCTCAACATCGGCCCGCGCCTCCCGAGCCTCGATCATCCTGGCCTGCCGCCGCTCCAGTTCCTGGCGAAGGGCGGCACTGCGCTGCTCGATCACCGGCATTGTCGCATCGAGCAGAGCGCGCATCCGGACAAGCTCATCGACCGAGCCCCGGTCGGCCAGCGAAAGTAGCGGCGGCTGCCGCCCCATCGTCGCTAGGCCCGCGATTAGGGACGCCAGCGGCGCGCGCCGCCGGAAAAGCCGGCGCTCGCCGAGCGCGACCTGCGCTCTGGCTAGGCGAAAGCGGGCCTGTGCCTCGCTGATCCGTGCCTCGGCATCCTCGATCGCCGCGGCTCCGGCGGCCCGCTCGGCGCTGAGGCGGGCGACTTCGGTCTCCGCCTTGGCCGTCTCGGCCTCGACCGCCACCAGTCGCCGGGCCGCGCGGGCTGCTTCCGCGCGGGCAACGTTGAGCGCCTGGTCGGCACTTGGCGCGAGCGGCCTCACGGGTCCGCTCATCGCGGCCAACGCGGCGCCAAGCAGCAGGAGAAGCGGGCGGTCGATCATCCGTCGCGATGATATGGATGATTGTCGAGAATGCTGACCGCCCGGAACAATTGCTCGGCGAGCATGGCGCGGGCCAGCATGTGCGGCCAAGTCGCGGGACCGAACGACATCAGCAGGTCGGCCTTGTCTCGAAGCTGCTCTTCATGGCCGTCGGCGGCGCCGATCAGAAACCGCGCCTCGCGCCGGCCTGTATCGCGCCAGCCCTCAAGCAGCTTGGCGAAAGCGACCGAGGACAGCGGCTTGCCGCGCTCGTCGAGAACGATGGTGACGGCATTGGCCGCAGGGTCGGGAACCCGTCCGCCGCGATCCGGCAGTTCAGTTACCCTGGTTTTCCAGGCGATACGCTTGAGATAGCGTTCCGTCAGTTCCGCTTCGGCGGAGCGGCCAATCTTCCCGCGCGCAATGATGTGCAGCAGCACGCGCGCCCGGTTCAGGCGCCTGGCGCGGCCTTGGGCGCGGACTCGTCGCCGAACGCCCACATCCGCTCAAGATTATAGAAGGTGCGCACCTCGGGACGGAATAGATGGATGATCACGTCATCGGCATCGACCAGCACCCAGTCGGCGACCGGCAGACCCTCGATCCGGACGATCCGGCCGAACTGCTGCTTGATCTTCTCGGCCAGTTTGTTGGCCATCGACGCCACCTGGCGGGACGAGCGGCCCGAGGCGATCACCATATGATCGGCGATCGACGACTTTCCGGCCAGCGGGATGGTTATCACCTCGACGGCCTGGTCGTCATCGAGCGACTGCATGACAAGCTTGTGCAGCGCCGTGACATCAACCGGTTCGGACGATGTGGCGGACGCGGTAACGGGATCAGCCAATGGGACTCCTTCGTCAGCGATGACGGCGTTGATGCTTCACAGCGAAGCGGTGATGCCAGTCGGGTTCAAGCGCGCGCAAGCGGGTGGCAGAGCTTTGGTCGGGGGGCAGGCGAAGGAAAATAATCGCCGGTGCACTCCAATCCGTCCAATTCCGAGTCTGGCCACGCGGCCGGACAAACCGCCGAAGCCAGCCCATCGCGCGCGCCGCGCGGGCATCGTCATCATAGCCGGGCCGGGAAAGCACCGCAATCGGGACCATGCGCGCCAGTCGCCGCCAGTCCTTCCACTGGTGGAATTGCGCAACAGTATCTTCACCCATCAGCCAGATGAACCGGTCCCTCGGCCAGCGCTGGAGCAATTTTTCCAGCGTATCAACGGTATAGCGGGTGCCCTCTCGCGCCTCGAAATCGCTGACCGCGATTCGGCTTCGGCGTGCCATTTCCCGAGCCGACGCGAGCCTGGCGGCATAGGGAGCCATGCCATGATCGGGCTTGAGCGGGTTGCGGGGCGAGACCAGCCACCAGACTTCATCGAGGCGGAGCGCCTCAATCGCGGCGAGACTCATCCGCCGATGTCCACGATGAGCCGGATTAAAGCTGCCGCCGAGGAGACCGATGCGCCGCATCCAGGACTGCTAGCACGCCCCGACGCGGCGGCGTAAGTGGGCCGCCCGTGCCGAAACGTGGTTCAGGCGCCCGCGGGGGCCGCGCCGCCAATTCCCGGCTTGGGCCGCTTGGATTTGGGGATCGACGAGCCGGCCGTAGGGATCGACGGCTTTGACGAAGAACCGCGGTCGATCGTCCCGCCCTCAAGCAGTGTCTTGATCTCGTCGCCCGACAGCGTCTCATATTCGAGCAAGGCCTGGGCCAAAGTCTCCAGCTCCGTGCGATTTTCCTCGAGCAGCTGCTTGGCCCGGTCATAGCCGACCTCGACGATCCGGCGGATCTCCTGATCGATCGCCTGAGCGGTCTCGTTCGACATGTTCTTCTGCCGGTTGACCGAATAGCCGAGGAACACTTCCTCGTCGGCCTCGGCATATTGCAGGGGTCCAAGCTTGTCTGACATGCCCCAGCGGGTGACCATGTCGCGGGCAAGGCCGGTCGCATAGCTGATGTCCGAGGACGCGCCGGATGATACCTTGTCGTAGCCGAAGATCACTTCTTCCGCGACGCGTCCGCCCATGGCCACGGCGAGGTTCGCGTACATCTTGTCGCGATGGTAGCTGTAGCTGTCGCGTTCGGGCAGGCGCATGACCATGCCTAGCGCGCGGCCGCGCGGGATGATCGTCGCCTTGTGGATCGGATCGGAAGCCGGTTCGTGCAGGGCGACGATCGCGTGACCGGCCTCATGATAGGCGGTCATCTTCTTTTCGTCCTCGGTCATCACCATCGACTTGCGCTCGGTGCCCATCAGCACCTTGTCCTTGGCCTCCTCGAATTCCTGCATGGCGACCAGTCGCTTGCCCTTGCGGGCAGCAAGCAGCGCGGCCTCGTTGACGAGATTGGCAAGGTCGGCACCGGAAAAGCCGGGTGTCCCCCGGGCGATCACGCGGGGGTCGACGTCGGGCGCCAGCGGGACTTTCTTCATATGGACGCCGAGGATCTGCTCGCGGCCGTCGATATCCGGGCGCGGCACGACGACCTGGCGGTCGAACCGACCCGGGCGGAGAAGCGCGGGGTCAAGCACGTCGGGGCGGTTGGTCGCCGCGATGATGATGATGCCCTCATTGGCCTCGAACCCGTCCATCTCGACGAGCAGTTGGTTCAGCGTCTGCTCCCGCTCGTCATTGCCGTTGCCCAGGCCGGCGCCGCGATGCCTGCCGACGGCGTCGATTTCATCGATGAAGACGATGCAGGGCGCCGACTTCTTGGCTTGGTCGAACATGTCGCGGACCCGGCTGGCGCCGACGCCGACGAACATTTCGACGAAATCCGAGCCCGAGATGGTGAAAAACGGCACGCCCGCCTCGCCGGCGATGGCGCGGGCGAGCAGCGTCTTGCCGGTTCCGGGCGAACCGACGAGCAGTGCGCCCTTGGGGATCTTGCCGCCAAGGCGCGCGAACTTGCCCGGATCCTTCAGATATTCGACAATTTCCTGAAGCTCTTCGCGCGCTTCGTCGATCCCGGCAACGTCGGCGAAGGTCACCCGGCCCTGCTTTTCCGTCAGCATGCGCGCGCGGCTTTTGCCGAAGCCCATCGCCCCGCCGCCTGCATTCTTCTGCATCTGGCGCATGACGAAGAAACTGATGCCAAGGATCAGCAGGAACGGCAGCGACTGGTAAAGGAGGATCATCCAGACGCTAGACTGTTCCTCGGCCTTCACCGAAACGCCGATGCCCTTTGCCACAAGCCGGTCGGCGACATCGCTGTTGGGCGGGGCGACCGTTCGGAACGCCTTGCCGTCGGCCATCTTGCCGCTGATCGAGACATTGCCGACCGAGGAGGTGGCGATGGTCGCGGACTGGACATTGCCTTCGTCGGCCTGTCGGACGAAGTCGGAATAAGCGAGCGGTTCGCCCGGTGTCGCATTGCTGGTGTCGAACGCGCGCACGAACAGCACCAGGCCGAAAATGATCCCGACCCAAATCAGCAGGGACTTGGTCCAGGTGTTGCCGGGCTTCTTCGGGTTACGCTTGTCGTCGTCCACGTATCGATTCCTTTGGTGAGACCGCTAAGATAGGCGCATTGCCCTTAATGACAATGGAACGAGCGGCCGGCCGGTCAGTGGCGCCGCGGCGGCTCCGGGGATAGACGCCACTGCGG
Source organism: Sphingomonas xanthus (assembly GCF_007998985.1). Classification (GTDB taxonomy): domain Bacteria; phylum Pseudomonadota; class Alphaproteobacteria; order Sphingomonadales; family Sphingomonadaceae; genus Sphingomicrobium; species Sphingomicrobium xanthum. The sequence continues at coordinate 846,398 of NZ_CP041659.1, read as the reverse complement.
ACCGCCTTCAAGCTTGAGCCCCGAGAGCGTGACGGCCTGTCCCGCGTTAAGGGCTGCGAGCGCGCGCATCAATTCCGGACCGCGTGGCGCGGAGACGCCCAGTTCGCCAAATGCGGCGAGCAGCAGCCGGCGCTGGAGTTCGCGGGGAAGGTCGGTCGGTTCAACCAGGATGCCCCCTTCGCACGGGCTGATCCGGCTGGCGATCAGCGGGGCGAGCGCCCAGTCGAGCGCCTCATCGGCGTCGCGCAGGGCAGACGCGCTGGCCGAGATTCGCGCCGGATCGATCCAGTCGGCGGCGGCCAACAGCACGCGAAATCGGCTGCGATCGTGGCGCGGGTCATGGTTGGAGGGATCATCGAATGCCGCGATCCCCGCCCGCGCGACGATCGTGACCAGCTCGGCCTTGCGCCATTCGAGCAAGGGGCGGACCAGCAGCACCTCCTCACTCAGCGATCGGCTCGCGCGGCTGCCGCCAAGACCTCTTACCCCCGACCCCCGGGCAAGCCGCATCAACAGCGTCTCCGCCTGGTCGTCGGCGTGGTGCGCGGTGGCGATCGCTGCAAGCCCGTCCCACCTCGCCCATTGGTCGAGCAGCCGGTAGCGCATCGCCCGGGCGACCGCCTGTTGGTTCGACGTGGGCGCCCGGGTCCAGTCGGCATTCAGCGTGGCATGCGGGATGCCCAGCCGCTCGCACAACTCGGCCACCATTGCCGCCTCCTCGACGCTCTCGGGGCGAAGGCCATGATCGACGGTTGCTGCGGCCACCTTCCCGGGTCGTGCCGCCGCCGCGAGCAGCAGCAGCGCCAAGCTGTCCGGTCCCCCGGACACGGCGACGCCGATGCGGCTGGCCGGCGCGACCAGCGAATCCAGGCCAGCGGCGAATCGCTCGATCGCGGAAGGTTGTGGCGCGGAGTCCATTCCCCAGCTTAGGCCGGGGCGAAAATCAGGTGAAGCTCAGCTGCACTTGGCCTGGGCCTTGGCAGCCGGCAGCGAAGCCTTCAGCTGCGCGCGCAAGTTGCCGCCGTAGACGTCTTCGAGTTCCGCATAGGCTTTGCAGGCCTGGCTCGACTGGCCCAGCTTCACCAGCGCCTGACCGAGATAGAACAGGCTGTCTTGGGCGCGTTCGCCCTTGGGGTCGCGGCGATAGTTGGCCAGCAACGCCTCGGCGGCAGCGCGCGGCTGACCCTTGTCGAGCAGGGCCCGGCCGGCAAGATTATGAGCCCAGCTGACCCGGCGATGGTTTGGATATTTCTTGGCCATGTCATTAAGCGCGGCGATCGCCTGGTCGAATTTGCCCGCGGTCCACAGCCGGTAGCCGGCATCATAGGCGGCTTCGGCGTCGACATCGGCATTGCCGGTCAATGCCACGGGGGTCGGCGCTGCGTCGGCCCGGGACCGCTCGACCTTGGGTTGGGGCGCGGGAGGAGGCGCTTCGAAATCATCGGCCGGCTGCTCGCCCGCGTCCCCGCGGCCGCTGGTATTGTTCTCGATGGCGCGCAGGCGCTGATCCTGTTCGGCGCGCAATCGGGCAAGGTCGGTTTCCAGCACGCTGACGCGCTGGGCATTTTCCTCAGCCTGGCGAACGATGTCGGCGAGCTGGCGCTCGACCGAGTCGATCCGGCTGACCAGTGCGCTGACCGCCTGCTGGGTGGCGGCGGGATCGTCGACGAGCCCCGCGGTGTCGGCGGGCTGCCCCTTGGGGAACACCTGGCGCTGGACCTGCCGCACCTGTTTTTCTAGCCGGTCGATCCGCTGTTCGGGGGTCGGCTGGCGGCGCTGCGCTTCAGCTGGCGTCAGGGCCAGAACGGCAAGGGCAGCGACGGGGATGACGGCACGAAAACGCATGATGTTCCTCGATTGATTCATGGTTGCAACGGGAGACTGGCCCTGCGCAGCTGTCTCGCGGATGAATTACTCGGATGCCGGGACCGGTGCAGCGGCGGGCCCGTCCGTGGCCGACGCGGGCTGCATCAGGTCCTTCGCCCGAAGGCTTACTCCCGAAACGCGCTGGCCGGCCGGGCCGATCGGCGGCGCGTTTGCGGTCCCCACCGAAATCCGCAGCGCCTCGGGCTTGCCGGTAGTCAGCAGCGGCGCGGCGGCATTGGCCGGAACTTCATAGCTTTGGCCGGCGGCAAGCTCGCCCTGTTTCAGCACGACCTCCCCGTCCTTGACCTCGATCCAAACCGCGTCATTGGCCGTCAGCACGACCGGGCCGGCGGCCACTGGCTCGGCGACGGGTGCCGCCCCATTGCCGGCGATCGCCGGTTCGTTTGCGGGAGGCGTTGCCGCCTCGTCGGGCCGGAGCGAACGGTTGTTGAGCCAGGTCAGTCCCAGGACGACGAGCAACAGCACCGCCAGCGCCCCGAACACCAGCCCCTTGGGCATGGTTCGCGCCGGGTCGGCCGCTTCGAAAACCTCGGGCGCAGCGGTGACCGGTCCCACGCCGCCCATTTCGGCACGGAGCTGGTCGCCGATCTCGCTTCGGTCGAGGCCGACCGCCGCCGCATAGCTTTTGGCGAAGCCGACCGAATAGGTTGCCGCGGGAAGCTTGCTCCATTCGCCCGCCTCCAGGCTGGCAAGATGGCGGGTCGGAATGCGGGTCTGGGCAGCAATGTCCTCGATCGACAAGCCGAGCGTTTCGCGAGCTTCGCGAAGTCGCTGGGCGACCGTCATCACGCCGTCCGACTCCATCTCGTCCATCACTGTCCCCCGACTGGTCGCATGCAATTGAAATTCCGCCCGTTGTCGAAGCCAGCCGCGCCGCTGTCAACCGCAGCGTCGACCGTCGTCAGCCGAGAATGAAGCCTTGGCGCTTGGCCCAGTCGCCAAGCGATTTGCGCAATTTTGGCGGCGGCTTTGCAAGCAGGGCCTCCACCTTGGCGGTGACCGCGGCAGCATCGATCGAACGGACCATCGCCTTGACCGGCCCGACCGCCGCCGGGGTAATGGAGAAATTGTCGATGCCAATGCCGATCAGGGCCAGGGCTTCCAAAGGCCGGCCGGCCATTTCCCCGCAGACCCTTACCGGCACTCCGGCCTCGCGCGCCTGCACGACGACACGGCGGAGGAAGCGCAGGATTGCCGGGCTCAGCCAGTCATAGCGTTCGGCGAGCCGCGGATCAGCGCGGTCGGCGGCGAACAGGAACTGGGTAAGGTCATTGGTGCCGATCGACAGGAAATCGACCCGCGGAAGCAGCTGGTCGAGCATCTCGGCGAGGCTCGGCACCTCCAGCATTGCGCCGAACTCGACCCGGGACGGCATCGCCCGCTTGGCTGCTCGCGCCCATTCGATCTGCTCTTCGAAAAGGGCGCGGGCTTCCTCATATTCCCAGGGTTCGCTGACCATCGGGAACATCACGCGCAGCACCTTTCCGGCGGCCGCGTCGATCAATGCCCGAGCCTGCGCCTTCATCAGCGCCTTGCGCTCGAGACTGAGGCGGAGCGCGCGCCAGCCCATTGCCGGATTTTCGCTCTCGTCGCGCTCGTCGCTGAGGTAGGGAAGGGCCTTGTCGCCGCCAATGTCCACCGTACGAAACACCACTGGCTTGTCGCCTGCCGCATCGAGCACCTGTTTATAGAGCCTCAACTGGCTTTCCCGGCCCGGAAGCGTTGCGGCGACGAGAAATTGGAACTCGGTGCGAAACAGGCCGATCCCGTCGGCTCCCGCCGCTTCCAGCATGGCAGCATCTTCGGCAAGGCCGGCATTGACCATCAAGGTCACATGGCGCCCATCCTTGGTGTCGGCGGGCTGGTTGCGGATCGCGGCATATTCGGCGCGCCGCTTCTGACTCATCGCCATGCGCTGGTCGAAGGCGTTGACCAGCGCCCGGCTGGGCCTGACGATGACTGCGCCGGTGTCGCCATCGACGAGGATGCTGTCACCCTCGGCGACGATGTGACGAATATCGCCGATGCGACCGACCACCGGCACGCCCATCGCCCGGGCGACGATCGTGACATGGGCGGTCAGCGAGCCTTCCTCCAGCACGACGCCCTTGAGCCGGCGCCGGTCATATTCCAGCAGCTCGGCGGGCCCGAGGTTGCGGGCGATCAGGATCGCGTCCCGCGATAGGCCGGTCTGCGCGGCCGTTCCCATCCGCCCCGACACGATCCGCATCAGCCGGTTGGAGAGGTCCTCAAGGTCATGCATCCGTTCCTTGAGGATCGGATCGTCGATGTCCTGCATGCGGGCGCGGGTCCGCTGCTGGACCCGTTCGATCGCCGCTTCGGCGGTGAGGCCGCTGTCGATCGCCTCGTTGATCCGCCGCGCCCAACCCTCGTCATAGGCAAACATCTTGTAAGTCTCGAGGATCTCATAATGCTCACCCGCGGTCCCGAACTCCGCTTCGCGGGTCATATGGTCGATCTGGTCGCGCATCTTGCGAAACGCGGCATAGACGCGAGCGCGCTCGGCCTCAGTGTCCTCGGCAACGGTATGTTCGACAACGACGCGCGGCTGGTGGAACACCGCAATGCCCTTGGCCATGCCGGTCACCAGTTTGAGGCCGGCCATTCGCTGCATCCCGGCATCGCGCTGCGACGAACGGGCCCCGTCAACCAGTCGGGCACTGCCTAGGAGTTCGGAAAGCACCATCGCCACCGTCTGTAGCGCTTCGATCTCGACATCGTCATAGCGGCGCGGATCCGCATGCTGGACGGCAAGAACGCCGATCGCCATTTCGCGCCGGATGATCGGCACTCCGGCGAAACTATGGAATCGCTCTTCCCCGGTTTCGGGGCGGTAGGCGAAATTAGGGTGCGCCGCGGCCTCGGCGAGGTTCAGGACCCTTCCCTCGTCGGCGATCGTGCCGACGAGGCCTTCCCCCATCGCCAGCCGGGTCACATGTACCGCTTCCTTGCGTAGGCCGTGCGTTGCCGAGAGTTCGAGCGCCTTGTCGCGAAGCAGGTAAATCGAACAGACTTCGCTCTGCATGGCGTCGGCAATAAGGTCGACAACCTTGTCGAGTTTGGCCTGGGCAGAACCCCGCTTAGCCATGACCTCATGAAGGCCAGTCAGGATTTCGCGGGCGGACGAGGCGGCACTGAGTGGCATGGCCCAAGGCTATGCAAGGAAAACCGCCGCTTTCCAAGCGCCGCGAAGTTCATCATTTATGGAGCGAGCTTCAAGCAAATCGCGAAGATGGCCGGTCGTTTTGCAGACTTCCGCAAGGCTGGCCAGGATTTGGCGTCGGCTCTGGCCGGAACGTATCGATCCTGAAAACCCCTGTCTCAATTCGCCGGCGGAATGGGTCGCGGTCCGGTCCGCGCCGTACGCGGCGAACTGAAATCGTCGTTAACATACAGGTCATCGCCGCGCGCTTACGGTTCATCGTGGGACAGGTTGCAAGGCACGGAAACCATTTCCTAAGGTCGTTCGTCCTAGGCTGTACGCGTTGCGGCCACATCAGGTGGGAGATGGCATGCGCTTGAAAGGACTGGCTTGTTTTCTGATCGCATTGGCGGCGCAGCCCGCGCTTGCGGCCAGTTCGCCTGCGCTTGAGCCGCTCGAACGCCAACTCCAGACATTGGCTGCCCAGCGCCCGGGCAACGTCGGCATTGCCGCGCTCGACCTCAAGACCGGCGAACTGATCGGGGTCGCCCCGGACGAACCCTTCCCTATGGCCAGCACCGTCAAGATCGCGGTTGCCGCAAACTATCTCGCGCAGGTCGAACATGGGCGCCGCACCCTCGACCGGCAGATCGGCGGCGTATCGGCCGCCCGGCTGATGGATGCGATGATGACCCGCAGCGACAATCACGCGACAGACCTGCTGCTGCGCGATCTCGGCGGACCTGCGACCGTACAGGCATGGCTCCGGCAACAGGGGCTCGAAGGATTGCGCATTGACCGCAACATCGCGCGCCTTCTCGCCGACAAGCGCGACCTCAGCGACATCCGCGACAGCAGCACGCCGCGGGCGATGGTCGACCTGTTGAAACGCATCGACCAGGCGACCCTGCTCAGCCGGTCGAACAGCGACTATCTGCTCGACATGATGGCCCGCTGCAGGACCGGCAAGAACCGCATCCGCGCGCTGCTGCCGAGCGGGACGCCGGTGCAGAACAAGACCGGCACGCTTAACCGCTACAGCAGCGATGTCGGCTTCATCACCCTGCCCGACGGGCGCCGCCTCGCGGTGGCCTTTTTTGCGCGCAACACGAACAATGGTCCGTCGACCATCGCCTGGGCGGCGCGGACCGTTTACGACGGCTTCGTCCGGGTAATGCAGATGCCATTCACCTACCGCGCGGCGGCGGGCAGCTACGCCAGCAACTAGCTAGCGGCGGGCGCCAAGCGCCGATGCGGCTTCCTCGACCAACTCGTCGATGATTGCCTGAACCGGTTCCTCGCGCTTGACCATGCCGACCGACTGGCCGGCCATGACCGAGCCACGCTCCACGTCGCCGTCGATCACCGCGCGGCGCAGCGCTCCGGCCCAATAATGTTCGATCTGCAGCTGGGCTTCGGCCATTTCGATCGCTCCGCCGTCAAGCGCCTGCGCGACTTCGCGCTGCTTGGCGGCGAAATTCTCCATCTCGCGATTCTTCAGCGCCCGGACCGGGATCACCGGCAGGCGCGGGTCGATCTGCACCGACGGGATCGCGTCGCGGGCGGAGGCGCGAATGAAGGCCTTCTTGAAGTTCTCATGGGCGATACTCTCGTGCGCGCAGACGAAGCGCGTGCCGAGCTGCACGCCGACCGCGCCCATCTCCAGATAGGCGGCGATCGCCTCGCCCCGGCCGATGCCCCCGGCAACGAACACCGGAATGTCGGCGGCGACATGCGGCAATATTTCCTGTGCAAGGACGCTGGTCGCCACCGGGCCGATGTGACCGCCGGCTTCCATCCCCTCGATGACCAGCGCATCGGCGCCCGAGCGCATCAGCTTTTTGGCTAGCGCGAGCGCGGGCGCGAACGCGATCAGCTTGGCGCCAGTGCTCTTGATCCGCTCGATCGCTCCGCCGGGCGGGAGGCCGCCGGCCAGCACCACATGGCTGACCTCGTGCCGAGCGCAAACGTCGATCAGGCTGTCCAGTTGCGGGTGCATCGTGATCAGGTTGACGCCAAAGGGCTTATCGGTCAGCGCCTTGGTCTCGGCGATTTCCGTGTCGAGCAGTTCCGGTGACATCGCGCCGCAAGCGATCACGCCAAAGCCGCCAGCGTTGGATATCGCGGCGACGAGGTTGCGCTCGCTGACCCAGCTCATCGCCCCGCCGAGAATTGCCCATTCGGTCCCGAGAAATGCGGTCCCGCGGAGCATCAATTCCTTGAGGCGGATCATTCCCGCATCACCATGAACCGCCCGGGGCTCCGCAATAACGCCTTCGCCGCTCACGCCACATCCTCCCGGTTTGCGTCGAGGCCGTAGGCGCTATGCAGCACCCGGACGGCCAGTTCGGTATATTCCTCGGGGATCAATACGCTCACCTTGATTTCGCTGGTGGTGATGGCGAGGATATTGATCCCCCGTTCAGCCAGCGTCTGGAACATGCGCGCGGCGATCCCCGCGTTCGAGCGCATGCCAACTCCGACCGCGCTGATCTTGACGACATTGGTATCGGTCAGAATTTCCTGGAATCCAATGTCGTCCTGGACCTTCTGGAGCTCGGCGACGCTGTGCGCCAGGCTGGCGGTCGGCACGGTGAAAGTCAGAACGCTCGGCTCGCCTGTCCGCGGAACGCTTTGCACGATCATGTCGACGTTGACATTGGCTTCAGCCAGCGGCGCGAAAATTCCGGCTACCGTGCCGGCCTTGTCGGGCAGCCCGGTCAAGGTCACCATCGCTTCATTCTTGTCATGGGCGATGCCGGTGATGATGTTGCGTTCCATTCCGCTTTCCTCAAGCTGGTGATCGCCGACGATCAAGGTCCCGGGCTTGTCCTCGAAGGAGGACAGGACGGTCAGCGGCATGTTGTAACGCATGGCGAGCCCAACCGATCGGGTCTGCAGCACCTTGGCGCCGACGCTGGCCAGTTCCAACATCTCTTCATAGGTGACCATGTCGAGCTTGCGCGCCTGCGGCACGATCCGGGGATCGGTGGTGTAGACGCCGTCAACATCAGTGTAGATGTCGCAGCGGTCGGCATTCATCGCTGCCGCCAGCGCCACCGCCGAGGTGTCGGACCCGCCCCTGCCGAGCGTGGCCACCGCGCCTTCGCTGGTGACGCCCTGAAAACCGGGGATAACGGCGATGCCGCCGCCGTCGAACACCCGCTCGAGTACATCGACGTCGATATTTTCGATGAGCGCCGCCGAATGACCCGACGCGCGGATCGGCAGTTGCCAACCCATATAGCTTTTGGCGTTGAGGCCCATGCCCTGCAGCGTAATGGCGAGGAGGCCGCTGGTGACCTGTTCGCCGCTGGCGACGACCACATCATATTCGCGCGGGTCGTAAAGTGCTGCGGCTTCCTTGCACAATTGCACCAGCCGGTCGGTTTCGCCGGCCATGGCGGAAACCACCACCGCGACCTGATTGCCGGAGTCGACTTCGCGCTTCACCCTGGCGGCGACGGCGCGAATGCGCTCGATCCCCGCCATCGAGGTGCCGCCGAATTTCATCACGATGCGTGCCATGGATCGGCGGTTTTTCCTCTTTGGCGAGCGTGCCGCGCCCTGTTAGGGAGGGGACATGGCCGAAACAAGCATCGTCGACAAGGAAGCCGCGCATTTCGGCGGGATGGCGGACGACTGGTGGGACCCCAGCGGAAGCTCGGCGATGTTGCACAAGCTCAACCCCGTGCGCCTTGCCTATGTCCGCGATATGATCGACCAGCATTGGCAGGCCGATGAACATGGTTTCAAGCCGCTGGCCGGCAAGTCGGCGCTGGACGTGGGCTGCGGCGCGGGACTGCTGGCCGAGCCGCTGGCCCGGCTGGGCGCCCGGGTTACCGCGGTCGATGCCGCGCCCGAACTCATCGCGGTCGCCAAGGCCCATGCCGCGGGACAGGGACTCCAAATCGATTATCGCGCCGGTGGGGTGGAGGAGCTTGGTGGTCGGTTCGACCTCGTCACCGCGATGGAAGTGATCGAGCACGTCGCCGACCCGCAGAGCTTTATCGACGGGCTGGCCGAGCGGCTTGCGGACGGCGGGCTGCTGATCCTTTCGACCCCCAATCGTACGGCATGGTCGAAATTGCTGACCATCACCCTGGCGGAAGGCACCGGGCGGATTCCCAGGGGCACCCATGACTACAACAAGTTCATCGATCCCGACTCGATGCGGGGGCTGCTCGCCCAGGCGGGGCTCGAGGTCGCCGATTTTGAAGGCATCGCCGTCAGCCCGACACGCGGGCTGCACCTCAGCGAGGATCTGAGCCTTAATTATCTCGTCGCGGCCAGGTGGGCGTCCTAGGCGTGCGCAGCTTCTATGTTCTCGTCCACGGACGCCTTGACTGGGTGCCCGATCATTCGGCCAATGAGGAAATGTTCACGCCGGCGGGTTTTTATTGCCATCGCTATGTCCTCGCCTCGGGGTTTGAGGATGCAGCCGAAAAGGCGTTCCGGCGGATCCGAAAGTCGCTCGAAAAACAAACCGGCTGGCTGAAAGGCGGGTTGGCGACGTTGACCCTTGAAGCGCAGGAAGTCCGTCCAGCCGCGCTTCGCAAGCTGCTGAAGCGGGGGAACCGCAGGCAGGAATTTTACGCGGCGGAGGGCGCGGCGCAAGACGATCGGACGTGACGCTGCGCTGGGCTCAGACCCCCATGCCCGCCTGGCCCCGGCCTAGAAATCGACCTTGTCGTAGTGAGCCGGGGGCACGATCACTTCCATGCGCTCGCCAAGCAGCGGGCGGAAGGCGGGACGGGACTTCATCACCGCATACCAGTCCTTGGTCTGCTTGTGCCCGCGCCAGTCGAGCGCACCGAGATAATCGACGACGCTGAGATGCGCCGCGGCCGTGAAATCGGCAAGGCTCAGGCCCGCGCCGGCGATCCAGCGGCGGTGGTCTAGCAGATAGTCCATATAGTCGAGGTGGCCATTGGCGATCCGCATTGCCTCCCGCAGCACGCGTGTGTCGGGGCTTTCACGGCTGACCAGCCGCTTCCTCATCCGTTCGTGCATCAGCGGCTCGACCACTTCGCGAAAAAGCTTTTCGTCGAACCATTCAGTCAGCCGGCGGATCTCGGCTCGGGCAGCCCCATTGCCGTGGATCATCGGCATCTTGTCGACCGTTTCATCGAAAAATTCGACGATCGGCTGGCTTCCGATCAACGCGATCCCCGCCGTCGAATCGACTAGAACAGGAGTCTCTCCGGCGGGGTTAAGGTCGATGAACTCGTCACGCCGCTCCCACGGATTTTCGCGCACCAGTTCATGCGCGACGCCCTTCTCGCCAAGGACGAGCCGGACTTTGCGGGAAAAGGGGCACAGGGGAAATTGGAACAGCTGCCACATGGATAAGGCAGCTTTAGCGGCGGCGACGATTCAGTCCACCGCCCGGCCGACAAAAATTAGCGGCGGGGATAGGTTGGATCGGGGATGTTGGCGACCGCCCGTTCGACTTCGGCCTCGACGCCGCCTAGCGCCTGCAGGATTGTCGGGAGCGACGCGACAAGCGTGCGGCCGACCGCCTGAATCGCCCGGCCCGAAGCCGCCGCCTGGGCCGCCACGGCTTGTTCGGCGCCTGGGCCGCCCACGCGGTCGCGAACCCGGCGGGCCCGATCGCCAGGGGTTGGCTCGCGGCCCTCCGCCGCAGCCTCGATTTCGCCTACCGGCAAATCCATCAGCGCGCGGGTGATCCCGCCCATCATCCGGCCAAGGCGATCGGCCATCGCAGGATCGCTGAGCTCGCGCGGCATCGGCAAGGATTGAGCCGGGGCCGCCACGACGGGCGCCGGGGCGATCAGCAGGAAAAGGGCAAATAGCGCAGCGCGCATGGCTGTTCCTTCCTCGCGAGTCGCGCCTGAGAATGGCGATATTCGCTTAACCGTCAACAGCTTGGCGGTGGACCGGGGCCTCAGGACGTTGTCTCCTGCGGCGAGTCCTCCTCTTCGGAAGCCGGCGGCGGCAGATGGGCGATAGCGGCCTTCACCTTGGCCATGATGGCCGGCATGTCCTTCATCAGTTCGGGCACCATCGCCATCATCTCGCTGCTGATCTCGGGGTCGGTCATCATCTCGAACGACTGTCGGGCGAAACTGGCGCCGGCCGGGGAGGCGAAGAAGCGATTGATCTCGGACAGCTCCGCCACATTGAACCGCCGCGCATAGGCGCGCGCCATGCCCAGCTTCATCCCGGGCTCCATCCGCGCAAAGATTGTCGCAATCTCCTCCGCCATGACGCGGTTGGTAATCTTCAGCCGCTCTTCGAAATGCGGGTCCTTTTCGGCAATCGCGTCCCGCAGGGTCCGGTCGCCGCCGTCCTTGCAATCCTTGCAGATGTCCGACCCTTTCATGTCGAACATGCTCTTCAGCATCGCCTGTTCGACCTGGACCATATTCTGCTTCATCACCCGCTGCATCGTTCCCGGCGGGACAATCGCGTCGACCGCCTGGCGGGCAAGTGCCAGGCGCTGCGGGTCGGCCTCGCTGGTCGCGGCTGGCGGCTCCGGCGCGGCGACCGCCGGCATTGCGCAGGCGAGCGACAAGGAAAGTAAGACACTGAACTTCATGCTGAACCCCCCGGTTAGACCCGGCCAGCCTAGCGCGAGCCTCAGCGCGCCGCCAGCCACAGAAGTGCGGCGGTGCCGGCGGCGATCCGGTACCAGGCGAATGGCGCGAAGCCGAACTTCTGGATGACGGCGACAAAGGCCTTCACCACCGCGACCGCGACGACGAAGGAGACGAGGGCACCGACCAGGATCCAGCCGCCCGTACCCGGGTCCATCGTCGCACCATGTTTGTACAGTTGGAGCGCAGTCGCGCCGCTCAACGTCGGTACGGCTAGGAAGAAGCTGAATTCGGCGGCCGTCTTGCGGTCGACACCCATAGCCATCGCGCCCATGATCGTCGCCCCCGACCGGCTGACCCCGGGGATCATCGCCAGGCACTGGATCAGCCCGATGCCGACCGAATGATTCAAGGTGACATTGGCGACGCCGCCGCTGTCTGTCGGCCGCGCCAGCCGCTCGATCAACAGGATGGCAAAGCCGCCGATGATCAGCATCCAGGCGACGACTTCGGCATTGCCCAGCAACAGCTCGACATAGTCGCCGATCGCCAGTCCAAGCACGACTGCGGGAATGAAGGCGACCAGCAGGTTGCGGACGAAGGCGAAGGCCGACGGCTCGCGCTGCCACAGTCCGACCAGGACGTCGCGGAAGGTGCGCCAGTACAGCACCAGAATGGCAAGGATGGCGCCGGGCTGGATGGCGATGTTGAACAAGGCCCATTTGTCGGCGTCAAAGCCCATCAGCTCGGTGGCGAGGATCAGATGGCCAGTCGAGGAGACCGGGAGATATTCGGTAACGCCCTCGACGATGCCGAGGATGACGACCAGCAGGAGGATCGGCATGGTCGCGCTCAGGCCCGCGCACTGCGGTGGGGCGCGAAACGGCCGCCGACGCGATAGCGCCCAAGCCATTCATGGGCGACCGCCGACAAGGGTGTCGGAACGATGTCGAACGCCTTGAAACCCGGATGCCGGCCAGAGGCGACATTGTCGCTTTGTAGCATCAGCCATTGGTCGGTGGTCAGCGGCGCGCCTGGCAGGAAGCCGGCCATCGCGATGCCGCGGGCAATGATGTCGGGCACATCGACCAGTTCGGGCTCACCGCCGGCTATCGCCGCGACCGTCCCGTTCAGTTCGCGCATGGTCATGACATCGGGCCCGGCCAGTTCATAAGTATTGCCGGCATGGACCCGGGGATTGAGCGCGGCCGCGGCGATCGCCTGGGCAAGATCGCGCACATAAACCGGCTGGAAGCGGCTGTTCGGCGCGATCACCGGAAGGACCGGGAAGCGCGCCATGCGGGCGAAGCGGTTGGTGAACTCGTCCTCGGAGCCGAACACCACGCTGGGACGGATGATCGTCGCGGCCGCAAAGCCCTTGCGGACAGCCTGTTCGCCCAGCCCCTTGGTCCGGCCATAGCGGGACTCGGCTTCGGGATCGGCGCCGATCGCGCTGACGTGCACGAGCGCCGTGGCCCCGGCGGCATTGGCGGCTTCGGCAAGCTTTCCCGCGCCGGTGACATGAAGGGTTTCCAGGTCGCCCTTGAACACCCCCACGAGGTTGACGACGGCATCGGCGCCCTCGACCGCGCGGGCGATCGTTTGGGGACGGCCAAGATCGGCGGCGATGGCCGAAACCTGCCCGACCGACCCGAGCGGCTGGAGGAACCAGGCCTTGCGCGGATCGCGCTCGGCAACGCGCACGCGGGCGCCTGCCTTAAGCAGCATTTCACAGACATAGCGGCCGATAAAGCCGCTTCCGCCGAAGACGGTGACCAGTGGCGGAGTACCGGGTTTCCTCATGATGGGATCAGTTCCTGCGGCGATGGGAATCGGCCCATGTCCTTGGGCCAAGCGGCGATTTCCCGCAAGGCCCCGACAGGCTGTTGACAGACGGCCCATCGCCCCCCTAGAGGCCGCCGCCTACCGGCAATCACATGCCCCTGTGCCCAGGTGGCGGAATTGGTAGACGCACCGTCTTCAGGTGGCGGCGCTGGAAACGGCGTGGAGGTTCGAGTCCTCTCCTGGGCACCATTAATCCTGTCCGTCAGCGCCTTGGCCCGCTCTTGCTAGCGGCGCATTCGCTGTTCGATCGTCGTGAATACCGCGGGGTGGAGCGGCTGCGTGAATTCGACCCCGGCGGTCCAGTCCTTGACCCAGCAAACCTTGGCGTGGAGCGATTCGAGGCTGGGCAGAAAGATCCAGATGGTCTCGCCGACGGCCAGCATCTCGGGAAGGTCGATCCAACAGCCTTCGGGAGAGATATCGAGGATGCTGACTCGATATTTATGATCGCCGGACCGGAGGAAATCGATGTCGGCGCGAAGCGCTACCCGCTCGGCACGCCGAGACTGTTCGGCACCGGACAATTAATGCCTCCCGAATAACGTCATCGTACGGATTCCCAAGGGAGGCGGAGTCGCCCTGCAAAGGGCTGATCGACGCTCGGTCTGATACGGACTAATATCGGCGACATGGCTCTCTTTTCCATCGGAACCACCGGACCGCAGATCGATCCCAGCGCTTGGGTCGCTCCGTCGGCTGACCTCATCGGTGACGTCCGGCTTGGCGCACATGCCAGTGTTTGGTTCGGCGCCGTTATCCGCGCCGACAACACGCCGATCCTGCTGGGCGAGCAGAGCAATTTCCAGGACGGCGCGATCGGGCATAGTGATCCCGGCGCGCCGCTGACGATCGGCGCACGGGTCACCGTCGGCCATCAGGCGATTCTTCATGGCTGCACCGTCGAGGACGAGGCACTGGTCGGCATGGGGGCGCGAATCCTCAATGGAGCGGTGATCGGTGCGCAATGCATCGTCGGGGCCGGCGCGCTGGTTACCGAGGGCAGGACCTTCGAACCGCGTAGTCTGATCGTCGGCTCGCCCGCCCGCGCGGTTCGGCAACTGAGCGATGAACAGGTCGCGATGCTCAGCCTCTCGGCTGCCCATTATTCCGAAAAGGCGGCGCGCTATGCCAAGGAATTGCGGTCACACGGCTGACACTTGAAAGCCGATGCGGGCAAGGGTCATCTCCAGTCCCATGATCGACATTCGACCCTTCGCTTCGCTTGGCCACGCCGACCATGGCTGGCTCGATGCCCGTCACCATTTCAGCTTCGCCGGCTATCATGACCTCCGGCGATTGGGCTGGGGTTCGATCCGGGTTTGGAACGACGACCGGATCGCGGCCAAGACCGGCTTCCCGCCGCATCCGCACCGGGACATGGAGATCATCACCTATGTCCGGACCGGGGCGATCAGCCACCAGGATTCGATGGGTAATTGCGGCCGAACGCCGGCGGGCGACGTTCAGGTCATGAGCGCGGGAACCGGGGTCCGGCATGCCGAATATAATCTGGAAGACGAGGAAACGACCTTGTTCCAGATCTGGATCGAAACCGACAAGCCGGGAGCCGAGCCCAACTGGGGCATGATGCCTTTCCCCAAGGAGGCGCGCGACGGCAATTTCCAGCTTCTGGCGAGCGGCGACCCCGGCGACGGCGTGCTCTCGATCAACGCCGATGCACGGGTGCTGGGTGCGACACTGAAGGCTGGCGATGCGGTGACTTATGCTGCCGATCCGTCGCGGCATCTCTACCTCGTTCCCTCCGCACGGGTGCTGGTCAACGGCGTCGCGGCCAACGCCCGGGACGGGGTCGCCATCACCGGCGAAGCCGCCATCACGATAGGGGCGGAAGCTGACGCGGAGCTCGTCCTAGTCGATGCTCGATAGACCGCGAAACCCTTGTGTCGCGGGTTATTTCTCGTCATTAGCGCGTTCAGGCGCTGGCCAGCTGGGGTAGGCTAGCGCGGATCCATTCAACCGGCAGGACGGGCAGATGACGGCATCGCGCCGCATGAAATGTAAGTCATTGTTGGCCATCGTGGCGCTGGTCCTGGCCGTTCCGGCCGGGGCGCAGAACAGCGACGCGCCGGTCGACGTGACCGCCGCGCCAACCACAGCAGCGGACACGGTCGGCCCGTCGCAGCTGCGCAATTTCAGCCTCGAAGGTTCGGTCACCCGTCCTGCGGAGCGGCCAGCGCAACAACAGCCCGCGCAGCAGGCGACGCCTCAGCCAAGCGCGGAACCGCCCGCTCGGCCGGCTTCGGCCGCGACTTCCGATCGTAGTGCGGCACCCGTTGCCGCCCCTTCCACCCGGGCCGACGCGCAACCCACCGACGCCCGTCCATCGATCGAGCCGTCGCAAACCGAAGGGCTTACTGCCGCGCTCGACCCGGGGGCAGCGGGCCTGGTCCCTGCCCCGGCGATAACCGAAAGCGTTCCGCTCGACGTTACCGTCGGGAATTCCGCCGACAACAAGGGATTGGGCTGGGCGTGGATCTTAGCGTTGATGGCGGCAACTGCCGGGATCGCCTATCTGGGCTGGAACCGTTTTGGCCGCCGCGAACAGCCGGATCCGGGCCGCATGGCCTTCGCCGGCCTGGCACCCGACGACGTTTCCGAGGCGCCGTCCTTCCCGCCGGCTCGCACGCGTCCAGACCCGGCTCCGCCTCGGTCCCAACCGGCACCTGCGCCAAGGCCGGCCGCCCCGGCGGCCCCGCCGGCGGTTCCGGAGCCGAAGGCACCGGACGACGGCCTGATCGTGTCGACCGCCTTCAAGCCGGACTTGCGCTTCGATTTCCGCCCCGACCGTGCGGTAGTGACCGAACATGAGGTCATGCTCCAGTTCGAACTGGTGATCGTCAACGCCGGGACTGCGCCTGCGCGCGACGTGCTGGTGGAAGGCGCGCTGTTCGGCGCCCACGCCCGCCAAGACCAGGAGATCGCGGAATTCTTTGGCAAGCCCAATGGTCAGGGCGACCGCATGCCGGCGATTGCCGCACGGGGCCGGGTGGGATTGCGCAGCGCGGTCAAGCTGCCAATCGATGCGCTTCACAGCTTCGAGCTTGAGGGCCGCAAACTTTTCGTTCCGATCGTCGCCTTCAACATCCTGTTCCGCACCGGATCGGGGGAAAGTCAGGCGTCGGCCAGCTTCTTGGTTGGGCGCGGCAATGAAAGCGACGCCAAGTTGGCGCCGTTCCGGCTCGACCTTGGCCCGCGCATTTTCCGCGGTCTGAGTGCGCGCCCCCACAGCGCCGGGCTCCAGCGGCAGGGCGCCGCAGCCTGATCCCTGGTTTAGTCCAGAGGCGGAGCGTTATAGCTGTGCCATGCAAGCACGGCGGCAGCGCCGCGGTGCGGTCGCCAGGCTTCGGCCAGGGCGCGCAGCTGTCTTTCGGACGGACGAGCCTCGAGCCCTAGCAGCTTTCCTATCTCGACCTGGACCGCAAGATCGCCCGCCGGCCAGACATCGCCGCGTCCCTCGGCGAACAGCAGGTAGATCTCAGCCGACCAGCGGCCGATCCCCTTGACCTTGGTCAACAGGGCGATCGCTTCCTCATCATCCTCGGGAAGACCGGCGAGGTCGAGCTCGCCAGATAGGACCAGCCCGGCGAGGCTTCGCGCATAGCCTGCTTTCTGCCGCGACAGGCCGGCTTCGCGTAGCGTGTCGTTGTCGGCGCCGTGCAGCGCTTCCAGGTCGACCGGCCTGCCGTAACTTGCGGTAAGCTTATTCCACATTGACCGGGCCGCGGCCACGCTGACCTGCTGGCCAACGATTGTGCGCAGCAGCGTTTCGACGCCGGGCTCGCTTGAACGCGGCTCGGGCCTGCCATGGATATCCAGGACCCGGGCGAAGGCCGCCTCGCGCTCGGCAAGCGCATCCAGGCTGGCGTGTAACGACTGAACCGTGCGGACCATCAGGCGACGTTGGCGGCGTATAGCGCGACCGCTGCGGCATTGGAGACGTTAAGGCTCTCCATCATGTCCCGGATCGGCAGCTTGGCCAGGGCGTCGCAATGCTCGCGGGTATTCGGCCGCAACCCGGGACCTTCGGCGCCAAGCACCAGCGCGACCCTGGCCGGGCCAAGCGCTTCCTTGAGGTCGGTTTCGGCTTCGCCGGCGAGGCCGATCCGCCAGAATCCGGCCTCGGCAATTTCTTCCAGCGCGCGGGCCAGGTTGACCACGCGGACCCAGGGCACCCGTTCCAGCGCGCCCGATGCCGCCTTTGCCAAGGCGCCGCTTTCGGGCGGGGAATGGCGGTCCTGGGTGACGATTCCGACCGCGCCGAAGGCAGCGGCGGAACGCAGGATCGCGCCGACATTATGCGGGTCGGTAACCTGATCCAGCACCAACAGGACCGCGCGATCCGGCGCGTCGGCGAGAAGATCGGCCAGCCAGCGTTCCTCAAGCGGTTCGACCTCGATGACCACTCCCTGGTGCGGTGCGTCGGCGGGAACCATGCGGCCCAGGTCCGGCGCCTCGGCCATGACCACCGGCAGTTCAGCCGGAAATTGCATGAAGCCCGCCGCCTCGCGCGAGGCCCAGGCCTTCAGGACCTTGCGATCGGGATTGTCGAGCGCAGCAGCTACTGCGTGCTTGCCCCAGAAGCGCGGGCGGTTGGGGTTGCCGCCGCCGCGGCCCTTGTTCTTGCGTGCCATGGGTTCCCCCTAGCCATCCGCCGAGCGCAAGAAAAGCGGCGCGTCCCCGATTTCGCGCCGCCTCCTGGGTTCAGGAATGTTCTTCGGAATCGAGCGCATAGCCGGCCGACCGAACCGTGCGGATCAGGTCGGGATGGCCAAGCGCCATGCGCAGCCGCCGGATATGGACATCGACGGTCCGCAATTCGATGTCTTCGCTGTGCGGCCAGACGGTTTCAAGCAGTTGCTGGCGCGAAAACACCCGGCCCGGGTTTTCAAGGAAGTGGCGCAGCAAGCGATATTCGGTCGGACCCAGCTGGATCGCCCGGTCTGCGCGCTTCACCCGATGGGCGACCAGGTCCATTTCGACGCCGGCGTAGGCAAGCGCCTCGGCGGCGAGCGCGGGTCGGACGCGGCGGAGCACGGCGCCGGCGCGCGCGACGAGCTCCTTTGGGCTGAAGGGCTTGGTCATATAGTCGTCGGCACCGGTTTCGAGGCCGCGAATCCGGTCATCTTCCTCACCACGGGCAGTAAGCATGATGATCGGGACATTAGCGGTTGCCTGGCGGCGGCGGAGGCGGCGGCAAACCTCGATTCCGCTGATCCCCTCGATCATCCAATCGAGCAGGACCAGGTCGGGGCGCACCTCGTCGGCAAGGATCAGGGCCTCCTCGCCATCCCCGGTACGGGTCACCGCATAACCGGCGCGGTCGAAATGAAAGGAAACTAGCTCGGCAAGCGCCCGGTCGTCCTCGACCAGAAGCAGGCGCTTGGGAAGCATCAGATCTTCTCCACCATCATTTCATCATCGCCCTTGGGCCGGTCCATGATGTGCTGGCCGGTCGCCGCATAGTAGACCATTTCGCCGATGTTGGTCGCATGGTCGCCGACGCGCTCGACGTTCTTGGCAATAAACAGGAGGTGCGCCGACTTGCCGATATTGTTGGGGTTTTCCATCATATAGGTCAGCAGCGTCCGGAAGATGCTGTTGTAGAAATCGTCGACTGCCTTGTCGCGCTCGATCACCTGCAGAGCAGCTTCGGCGTCTCTTTCGACAAAGGCATTGAGCACGTCATGGACCATTTCGGTAACCATGCGGCCCATTTCCGGGAGCAGCGACAAAGGCTCGATCGCGCCCCCGCTCTCCAGCAGGGGAACGCGCTTGGAGATGTTCTTTGCATAATCGCCGATCCGTTCGACCACGCTAGAGATTTTGAGCGCGGCGACGACGTCGCGAAGGTCGGTCGCCATCGGCGCGCGCAGCGCGATCAGCTGCACAGCTCGCCGCTCGGTCTCAATTTCTAGCAGGTCGAGCTTCTTGTCCTCGTCGACGATCTTGGCGGCGCCATCGAGGTCCTGTTGAACGAGGCAGCGCAACGATTCACGGATCGCATGTTCGGCGTGCCCCCCCATCTCGCTGATGAGCGCGCGCAGCCGGTCGAGATCCTCGTCGAAGGCTTTGATCGTATGTCCGCTGGTGGCCATGTCCTGTCTCCGATCAGCCGTAGCGGCCGGTGATATAATCCTGGGTGCGCTGTTCGCGCGGATTGGTGAAGATGTCCTTGGTACGGCCATATTCGACCATCTCGCCAAGGTGGAAGAAGGCGGTGCGCTGCGACACGCGTGCCGCCTGCTGCATGTTATGGGTAACGATCGCAATCGCGTAGCGCCCGCGCAGTTCGTGGATCAGTTCCTCGATCTTGGCGGTGGCGATCGGGTCGAGCGCGCTGCACGGCTCGTCCATCAGGATCACTTCCGGGTCGACCGCGATGGCGCGGGCGATACACAGCCGTTGCTGCTGGCCGCCCGAAAGGGCCGTACCGCTTTCCTGCAGCCGATCCTTGACCTCGTCCCAAAGACCCGCGCGCTTCAGCGACTTCTCGACGATCGCTTCAAGCTCGTTCTTTCCGTCGGCTAGGCCATGGATGCGCGGACCATAGGCAACGTTTTCAAAGATCGACTTGGGAAAGGGGTTGGGCTTCTGGAACACCATCCCGACCCGGGCGCGAAGCTGCACCACGTCCATCTTCGAAGCGTAGATGTCCTGGCCGTCGAGGCTGATGTCGCCGGTCACGCGCGCAGCCGGGATGGTATCATTCATCCGGTTGAGGCAGCGCAGGAAAGTCGACTTGCCGCAGCCCGACGGGCCGATGAAGGCGGTGACCTTGTCGTCATGAATGTCGACGCTGACCGATTGCAGCGCCTGCTTCGGACCGTAGAAGACGCTGACGTCGCGGGCGCTCATTTTCGGCGTGCCGTCTGCCGTCACCGGCTCGGCGGCTTCGGTCGTCGTTGGAATGATAGTGTCGATCATGGTCATCCTGCCTACCAGCGGCGTTCAAATTTGTTGCGCAGATA
Source organism: Sphingomonas xanthus (assembly GCF_007998985.1). GTDB lineage: Bacteria > Pseudomonadota > Alphaproteobacteria > Sphingomonadales > Sphingomonadaceae > Sphingomicrobium > Sphingomicrobium xanthum. The sequence continues at coordinate 825,954 of NZ_CP041659.1, read as the reverse complement.
AATGGCGAGGCCGTTCATCAGCAGCATGAAAACGAGCAGGACGATAATCGCCGCGCTGGTCTTTTCGACGAAACCCCGGTCGACTTCGTCCGACCAGAGGAAGATCTGCACCGGCAGGACGCTTGCCGGCTCGGTGATGCTTTGCGGGGGCGACGCGATGAAGGCGCGCATGCCAATCATCAGCAAGGGCGCCGTTTCGCCTAGCGCGCGGGCCATGCCGATGATCGTGCCGGTCAGGATCCCCGGAAGGGCCAGCGGCAAGACATGGTGAAATACAACCTGCATCTTCGAGGCACCGACGCCAAGGGCCGCGTCGCGGATCGACGGCGGCACCGATTTGATCGCGTTGCGCCCGGCAATGACAATGACCGGCATGGTCATCAGCGCGAGCGTCAGGCCCCCGACCAGCGGCGCGGAACGCGGCAGGTGCATGAAGTTCAGGAACACGGCGAGCCCGAGCAGGCCGAAGATGATCGACGGCACCGCGGCAAGATTGTTGATGCTGACCTCGATCATGTCGGTCCAACGGTTCCGCGCCGCGAATTCCTCAAGGTAAAGTGCGGCAAGAACGCCGATCGGGAATGCCAGCGCCATCGTCACCAGGATGGTCAGGAAGCTGCCCTTCAGCGCCCCCCATACGCCTACGACCGATGCATCGGTGGCGTCCGAACTGGTCAGGAAGCTGCTGTTGAAGCTCCGGCGGACCTCGGCCTTGGCAAGTAATTGCTCAAGCGCAGGATCTCCGTCCGTCTTGGCGGCGACGTCTCCCTTCGACGACAGCGGCAGCCACAGTTCCGCGCGGCGCGTCAGGAGGTCGGGCTCGGCAATCAGCTGCGACGCCAGTTCGCGCGCGCTGGCGCCGCCGAACAAATCCGCTCCGCCCTCACCGAACTGGGCAACCGCGGCCTGATCGAGGACATTTTCGAGCCCCGCATCGGCAAGGGTGCGTTCGGCATCGCCGCCGCGTAGCGCCGCCGGATCGACGATCAGGTCGGAGCGCGGGAAATCGAGCGCGATCTTGACCTCGGCGCGGGTAAAGCCGCTGGCCCCCTTCCATGTCATGTTGACGAGCAGGAACGCGAGGAAGGCTACGGAAAGGGCGATCGCCGCCAGCCCAAACAGGCGGAAGCGCCGCTCGGCCGCGTAACGCTTGGCGACGCGCTTGCGCATCGACCCGTCGGTCCATCGGGACGCGGAGGACAGGCTATTCATAAGCTTCCCGATACTTGCGGACAACGCGCAGCGCGATGAGGTTGAGGATCAAGGTAATAATGAACAGCGCAAGGCCCAGCGCGAAGGCCGCCAGCGTCTTGGCGCTGTCGAATTCCTGGTCGCCGGTTAGCAGTTGGACGATCTGAGTCGTGACCGTCGTCACGCTTTCGAACGGATTGGCGGTGAGATTGGCGGCAAGGCCGGCAGCCATCACCACGATCATCGTTTCGCCGATCGCCCGGCTGACCGCCAGCAAGACTCCGCCGACCACGCCGGGCAGGGCAGCGGGAAGGACGACCTTCTTGATTGTTTCCGACTTGGTGGCGCCGAGCGCCAGGCTTCCGTCGCGCATCGCTTGGGGGACGGCGGCGATGCTGTCGTCGGCCATCGAGCTGACGAAGGGGATGATCATGATGCCCATCACCAGACCCGCCGCAAGCGCGCTTTCGCTCGACGCCGAGCTGATCCCGATGCTGATACCGAGGTCGCGAACCGCCGGAGCGACGGTGAGTGCGGCGAAATAGCCATAGACCACGGTAGGGATGCCGGCGAGGATTTCCAGGATCGGCTTCAGCCAGGTCCGGGCGCGGCGCGGCGCATATTGGGTGAGGAAGATCGCGCTCATTAGGCCAAGCGGGATGGCGACCACCATCGCGATGATCGCGCCGATGAAGATCGTGCCCCAGAACAAGGGGATCGACCCGAATGCACCCGACGATCCGGCCTGGTCGGCGCGAATGGCAGTTTGCGGGCTCCAGGTTGATCCAAACAGGAATTCGACCGGGCTGACGAGATTGAAGAAGCGAAGGCTTTCGAACAGCAGCGAAAGCACGATGCCCAAGGTGGTGAGGATCGCGATCAGCGATGCTCCGACCAGCAGCGCCATCACCAGTTTTTCGACTCCGCTGCGGGCGCGGAAATCGACATTGACGCGGCGCATCGCGAAAAAGGCGCCGCCAAGCGCGATCAGGATCGCGACCGCACTGCCCGCGAGCGCGTAGCGGCCCGCGGCGGCGGCGAAGATCGGCGCCAGTTCGCTGGCTTCGGGATTGAAGCCGACACTGCGCTCACCCGTCGCAATCTCGCGGGCTTCGGACAGGATCGAGTCGCGCTGGAGGTCAAAATCGGGAAGCTGCTGGCCCGCCGGCGAAGCTAGTGCCGTCTGTTCGATGAGGCCGGTCTGGACCGGTGCCCAGACCGCCAGGAACAAAAGCGCCGGAATCGCGGCCCATAAGCCGACGAACGCCGCGTGGTAGTTTGGCAGGCTATTGAGGCGGACGCCGCCGCCGCGCAGCCCCCGGGCCCGGTTTCGGGCCAGGAAGCTGGCGGCGACGGCAATCGCCAATACGGCGAAGAGCGCGATGCTCAGGGTCATGGCGCTCGCGCCCGCTGCTTACTTCAGGCTGGCCGGATCGACCGGCGCAAGCGCGCCCGCCTGCGCGGTGGCGGCCGCGCTGTCGGCGTCGCCAAGCGGCACCAGCCCGCGCTTGGCGAGCATGCCGCCCTTGCCCGTGGCCTTGGAATAGGCCTCGATGAAGCGCTTGATGGCCGGTTTGGCCGCCATATGCTCGCCCTTCACATAGACGTACAGCTTGCGGCTCCCGGGGTAGCTGAGGTTGCTGATGGTTGCTTCGGTCGGGGTCACGCCGCCAATCGATACCGGCGCGACACGGTCGAGGTTTTCTTCAAGGAAGCTATAGCCCAGGACGCCGATCGCGCCCGGGTCGGCCGATACCTTCTGCACCAGCAGATTGTCGTTTTCGCCCGCTTCGACATAGGCACCGTCCTCGCGGATCTTGGTGCAGGTCGCCTTGTGAGCGTCCTTGTCCTTTTCCTTCAGCGCCTTCATCGCCGGGTCGCTGTCGCAGCCCTTTTCAAGGATCAGCTCGGCAAGGCTGTCACGCGTTCCAGAGGTCGGCGGCGGGCCAAGTACGCGAATCTTCACCGCCGGAAGCGACGGGTCGACATCGGCCCAGGTCTGGGCGGTCTGGGTCTTGCCATAAGGGTTGGCGGCAAGGCCCTTGTAGATCTGCTCGACGGTCAGGTTCAGCGGCGGCTGTCCCTTTGCCTGGATCAGGGTCAGGCCATCGATGCCCACGGGCAGTTCGATGACATTCTTCACCCCGGCATTGGCGCAATCTTCATATTCGCTGGCCTTCAGCTCGCGCGACGCATTGACCATGTCGGGAAACTGGGCGCCAATGCCGCTGCAGAACAGCTTGATGCCCGCACCGGTACCGGTCGATTCGACGATGACGCTGGTACCCGGGTTGGCGCGCTGGAATTCCTCGGCGACTGCGGTGGTGAACGGATAGACGGTCGAAGACCCGACAACCTTCAGCTGGTCGGCAGCTGCACCGCCCGAACCGCTTCCGCCGCATGCCGCGAGCATCGCTGCCATCGGCAGCGTGATCAGCAATTTTTTCATTTCGAACTCCCGTTGTGCGGCGTTTGTCTGACCGCCGTCGCCCCCTTAGGTGCCAGTCCGCGATGTCCCTGTGACAACTACATTACAGTTTCATGACAGCGCCGCCGGCCGGCTCAGTGAACGTGCAGCGTGACGGTGACGGTCGTCCCCTTGCCCGGCGCCGATATGATGTCGAGCGATCCGCGGTGACGCTCGACGATATGCTTGACGATCGCCAGCCCAAGACCGGTGCCGCCCGACTCCCGGCTTCGAGCCGGGTCGACCCGGTAGAAGCGTTCAGTCAGCCGGGGCAGGTGACGGGGATCGACTCCGTCCCCCCGGTCTATGACCTGAAGCTTGATCCGGCCGTCCGTGGAACCGACCCGGACCGTCACCGGCGCGCCGGGCTTGGGACAGCCGTAGCGCAGCGCATTGGCGATTAGATTGTCGACCATCTGAAGCAGTTGGCTGAAATCACCGCTTACCTCGGGAATGTCATCGAGGATTTCGACTTCCACCCTAGAGCCGCGCCGTTCGGCCAGCGATTCGGCATTGTCCGCCGCGATCCGGGCGATTTTCCCAAGGTGGACCCGCTCGTCCGGCAAGCGGTAGCGGTCGGCCTCGATCCGGGACAGGCTCATCAGGTCTTCGACGATTCGGAGCATTCGCCGCGCCTCGGTCTCGATGGTCGCCCCGAACTTGCGGCGCATCGCGTCGTCTGCCGGCGCCTCGTCAGCCAAGGTTTCGGCATAGCCGATGATCGTCGCCAAGGGGGTGCGCAGTTCATGGCTGGCATTGGCGACGAAATCGGTGCGCATCCGTTCGGCCGCCCGGGCTGCGCTGCGGTCCGACAGGCGGACCAGGACCAGGCCGTTGCCAAACGGCTTCACCGACAGCTGCCAGGGCCGGGCAGCACCGCCGATTCCGACCAGTTCGAGCTGCCTGTGGCGACCTGCCAGGATTATCGAAAGGGCTTCGGGGTGGCGGATGGCGATCCGCACGTCGCTTCCCTCGATGCCCCCACCAAGCAGCGCCTTGGCCGCGTTGCTCGCGGCCAAGGTCCGCCCGTTGCGGATGATCAGCGCCGGTTCGTCGAGAGCATTGATGAAAAGGCGGGCCTGTTCCGCGGTAACCGTCATGGCCGCACCTTAGCGGCGATTGGCGGAAAGCCTAGGCTAGCGCGACCGTGGGCGCATTCTTGCGACGCTGGTCGCTTCGCCACGTGCCGACGACGATGATCAGAAAGATGGGATAGACCCACACCCGCGCGGCGGCAGCATAGGCCTGCGGATAAAGGTCGATCTCAATCGCCTTCATCAGATGGGCCATGGTGGTCGTGAGCTGGAGGCCAGCGATCCACAGCGGCCAGAAGCGACGCGAACGAAGCGCGATGGCCGTAAAGCCGGCGAAAGCCAGCAAGTCGACAATGAGGACGCCGATCTCGACGCTGGAAAAGCGCGTGCTGAGCGGCGAATGGACCAGCCGCGTGGCGACCGTCGCGGCGAGGCACACCGCGGCGGCCCCGCGCTCGTCGACCTTGCCGCGCAGGAAGGCGTAGGCGGAAACGGCCAGCAGCACGGCCCAATAGGCTAGGGGACTAAGCATGACGAAGCGGCCGGACTATCCTTGAACAGCCCGGCCCTTCAAGTCCGTCAGGCGACCACGCGGAGCGGGGTCGTCGCGGCAGCCGGAGGGCATTCGTCGCCCTCGCCGAAGCTGGTGGTGCGCAGGCCCGGGACAAACTGCTTGCTGTCCTTGAGGACGCCATGACAATGAGCGACACCGCCGCGAGCGGTCACCAGCCCGGTGGTTGCCAGCGCCAACTGTTCAAGCGCTTCATGGCCAAGCGCCGTCGACACGCCGGCAACGGCGCGGGCGCGAATCATGCGGCCCTGGAGTTCGGCGATTTCTGCCAGCGCGGTCTCGATCGCGTCCTCGACGGCGCGGACCTGGGTGGCGACTTCGAAAGCGGCGGATTCGATCATCTGTTTACGCATGGCAAAATGCTCCCGTGATGCGCGGAAGACCCGCGCCGGGCCATGACAAGCAATATCGGTGGGCTTACTCGGTCAGCAGGCGCGAAAGGCTTTCAAGCCCTGCGAGATACATGCCTGCCGAGAAGGTCGCTCCAATCGCAATGAGCAGGATCCAGACCAGCCGGAGTCCCATGCTCATTTCATTGCTAGGCTGGCTCCTCGTTGCGAACGGCAGTTGCAGGGGAGAGCCAAGTCCAGCCGATCTCTGCTCGGTTATGACACCGGGAGGGTTGGCCTCCCCTGCACGATCAGCGTGCCGAATCTGTTTGCCGATCGTGCCGCCTTGATGTCGGCCGAGCTCCTGCGGGTCGATGTGCGGCGGTTGATGTATCAACCGTTGATATGGTCCGTCCGATGCGGAAAGCGCGGCAACGACCAGCCGCGCCGCCTCGCCACGGCGATCGACGCCAAGCTTCTCCAGAGCGCCGCGAATACGCTGGTCGACGGTATGGGGGCTGATCCCCAGACGAAGCGCGATTTCCTTGCTGCTATGATGCTGGTCGACCAGCAGAAGACAGTCGATCTGTCCCTGGCTAAGACGCGCGACGGACGTATCCGGGTCGGCCACCATTTCTCGCTTTTCTGCCCGGGGTACGGTCATTGTCTGCATAATTCCTTCCGAGCATGGAACGATGCGATCACGCATTACCCCGCTTTTCTAGAGCAAAGCGGGCCAATCCTCAAATCCGATGGGTAAACGCCACGTCAAGGAGATTTGGCTCGGAGCAAAAGGTCCGAATGGGCGAAAGTTTAACCTGTAGGGGGTTGCGCACCGATCGCAGCGACTTGCCGAAGCCGTGGTGGACAGGGCTGGATTCGAACCAGCGTACGCTTGCGCGGGCAGATTTACAGTCTGCTGCCTTTAACCACTCGGCCACCTGTCCAGGCGAGGCAGGCGGGCCAAATGGCGGTCCAGCGGCGGTCTGTCAACCGGCCTGTCGAGGCATTGCGCCGCGTCTGCTTCAGGCCGCGCCGCTAAAGCTTGCCTCGAGTGGGCCGGGGCCGCGACAGGCCGTCGGCAGGACATGGTTCGGCTGGAGCGGGTGAAGGGAATCGAACCCTCGTCGTAAGCTTGGAAGGCTTCTGCTCTACCATTGAGCTACACCCGCCCATCTCCGGCTCGCGGCCTTTGCCACCGGGTCCAGCGGCTCGTCAACTGGCAGAACTAACCAATGCGACGGCCGAGGCCACCAGCGAGGCCGCAACCAGCAAGATCAGTAGGACGAGAAACCCCTGACCCTGCGCCTTTTCGCGGATCGCCCGCTCATCGAGGTAGTAGCGCCCCTCCGGTGTCCGCTTGACCGCCCCATCGGCCAGCGCCTGGTCGAGGTAGACCTGCTGCTTTTCCTTGAGCGTCAAGGCAATCGCGCGCGAAGCGCCAGTCGCGCCCGCCTTCTTTAGCGGCTCCAGCACATGCTTCTTGCGTTCTTCCTGGTGCGCCGCAGCTGCGACTGCGGCCATGATTGCGGCATTGGCCATCGATGATCCTCCCCATCGGATTGCTAGCCCAGCTCCGAACGAACACCAAGCGAGCGCGGGAACGACTCTGCCCGCCGATTATTGAATCGCCTGCGAACCGATCAGGCGGAGAGAATTATGGCTGCGCGTCCTTCATGGCGAGGGCAGATCAGGCTGGCGCTGGTGGCGATCCCGGTCGAAATCTACCCGGCAACCCGGGCCGGCAAGTCGATTGCCTTTCACCAGGTCCATGAACCGTCGGGTCAGCGCGTCCGCTACGAGAAGGTGGTTCCCGGAATCGGCCCGGTCGACCGCGACGAGATTCTCAAGGGCTATGAGGTGTCGAAGGGCGAATATGTGTTGCTCGACCCGGAGGAGATTGAAAAGGTCAAGCTGGAGAGCCGCAAGACCTTGGAGCTGACCCAGTTCGTCGACCTCGCCGACATCGATCCCATCTATTACGACAAACCCTATTATGTGGCGCCCGCGGACGACCTGGCCGAAGAGGCGTTCATCGTGCTCCGTGAAGCGCTCAAGCGGACCAAGAAGGTCGGCATCGGCCAGTTGGCGATGCGCGGACAGGAATATGTCGTCAGCCTGAAGCCTTGCGGTCGCGGGATGGTGCTCGAAACCCTGCGCTACGCCGACGAAGTGCACCGGGCTTCGGGCTACTTCCGTGAAATCGGCGATGCGAAACCCGATACCGACCTGCTCGAACTGGCCGAGGCCCTTATCGAGAAGAAAGCCAGCGACTTCGACGCCGCCGAGTTTGAGAACCGCTATATCGAAGCGCTCAGGAAGCTGATCGCCGAGAAGCAGAAAAAGAAGGGCAAGCGGGTCATCCAGGACGACGAGGCCGACACCGCGTCAAAGGGCTCGAACGTCATCGACCTGATGGCGGCGCTCAAGAAGAGCATCGGTGACGGTGACAAGCCCAAGGCAGGGGTGAAGAAGGGCTCGTCGAAGCCTACGGGGCGCCGGTCAACGGCCAAGAAGGCGCCAGCGCGCAAGCGGGCCTGACATGGCGCGATCACGCCTGGATATCGACACTTATAACGAGAAGCGGGACTTCAGCCGGACCAAGGAGCCGCGCGGCCGCAAGCTCAGCGGCAAGGGTGACCGTTTCGTCGTCCAGAAGCATGAGGCGTCGCGACTTCACTGGGATTTCCGGCTCGAACTCGACGGCGTGCTGAAAAGCTGGGCGGTTCCCAAGGGGCCGTCGATCGACCCTGACGACAAGCGGCTGGCGGTCCGGACCGAAGACCATCCGCTCGACTATGGTGAGTTCGAAGGAGTCATTCCCAAGGGGGAATATGGCGGCGGCACGGTGATGCTGTGGGACCGCGGGCGATGGATTCCCGAACCCGGCAAGGACCCGGCAAAGACGATTGAGGAAGGCCATCTTCACTTCACCCTCGAAGGTGAACGGATGAAGGGGGAATGGGTGATGTTCCGGCTGAAGGGGAGGCCCGGCGAAAAAGGCGAGAACTGGATGCTGAAGAAGGTCGCGGACGACTTCACCGGTCCGGGGGAGGAGCTGGTCGAAAAAGGGCTGAACAGCGTCGCATCGGGCCGAACCATGGCGGAAATCGCGGCAGGCAAGGACGTCTGGCATTCGGCCGGCGGCAAGGGCCGCGGCAAGCGCAAGCCCGGGCCCAAGCCGCCGCCCTACCAGCCGCCGCAGCTCGCGACCCTTGCCGACAAGGTGCCCGGCGGACCTGGCTGGATTCACGAGTATAAATATGACGGATACCGCCTGCTGCTTGCGACCGGCGGCGGCTCGGCGACGGCCTATACGCGCAACGGCAAGGACTGGACCGACAAGTTCCGGTCGATCGTCCGCGCTGCGGGCGAACTGCCCGCCGGATGTCTAATCGACGGCGAGGCAGTGGCCATGGGAAAGAACGGCAAGCCCGACTTCCAGCTTCTGCAGGCCAGCTTCGAGGGTGGCGATGCCGAACTGGCATTCTACGCCTTCGATTTGCCGATCGAGGGCGGCAAGGACATTCGCAAACTGTCCAACCTGGAGCGCAAGAAGCGGCTCGCCGCGCTCCTCAAGGGCGTCAAGGCGCCGATCATCTATGGCGACCATGTCGCCGGCAAGGGCGAGGCGCTGTTCGACGCCATCTGCAAGGAAGGCGGCGAGGGCATCATCTCCAAGAAGGCCGATGCCAGCTATGTCGGAAAGCGCACCCGCAACTGGCTCAAGGTCAAATGCACCAGGCGGCAGGAATTCGTGATCGTCGGTTGGCAGGAAAGCGACAAGCGCAAGGGCTTTCGCTCGCTCCACCTCGGCCTTAACGAGGGATCAAAGCTCGTCTATGCCGGAAAAGTCGGAACCGGCTTCAACGCCGACCAGCTTCGCGACATGAGCACCCAGCTCATGAAGCTCGAGGTCAGGGAGCCGGCCCTCGACGTGCCCCGTACGGCACGCCGCCAGTCGCACTGGGTCAAGCCCAGGCTTGTCGCCGAAATCGCCTTTACCGAATTCACGCGTGAAGGCACGCTGCGCCATCCCAGCTTCATTGCCTTGCGTGAGGACAAGCCGGTCCGCCAGGTTGTCCGCGAAACGCCGGTACACCGCGATGAAGGCGAACGCTTCGGCATTGCCATCAGCAGCGAGGACCGGGTCATCTTTCCCGGCGAAAAACTGACCAAAGGCGACCTTGCCGATTATTATGCCGCGATCGAGGCGCTGATGCTGGCGGAGATGGGAAGCCGGCCGGTCAGCCTGGTCCGATGCCCGCAGGGCCGAGCCAAGCATTGCTTCTTCCAGAAGCATGATAGCGGGTCGATGGGCGAGCATGTGAAGCATGTCGCGATCAAGGAAAGCGACGGCAAGACCGCCGACTATCTCTATGTCGAGGATGCCCGCGGGATCCTTGCATGCGTGCAGATGGGGACGATCGAATTCCACGGTTGGGGGAGCCGGGTGAAGCCGCTTGAAAAGCCCGACCGGCTGGTGTTCGACCTCGACCCCGACGAAGGCCTCGACTTCGTTGATGTGCAAAAGGCGGCGATAATCCTGCGCGACCTGCTTGCCGATCTCGGCCTGGAAACCTTTCCGATGCTGACGGGCGGCAAGGGCGTCCATGTCATCGCGCCGCTCACCCCATCCGCTACCTGGCCGTCGGTCAAAAGCTTCGCCGAGCGGTTCGCCCGAGCGGTCGCTGGCGACCAGCCCGAATTGTTCACGGCAAACATCCGCAAGGCGCAGCGCAAAGGCCGCATCTTCCTCGACTGGCTGCGCAACCAGCGCGGGGCGACGGCCGTCATGCCCTATTCGGCCCGTGCCCGGTCCGGTGCGCCGGTCGCCGCACCCATCGGCTGGGCGGAACTGGAGCGCTTCGACAGCGGCGCTGCCTTCTCGATCCGGGACGCCGATAAACTGCTAAAGCGGGCGGCGGCCAAGGACCTCGCCGGCTGGGGCCGGGCTAGCCAGAAGCTGCCCAAGCTTTGACTTGGCAAGGCGCAGGCCGGTCGCCTAGCCTCCCGTCATGCGTCCGCTGATCCTTCCGCTCGCCCTGATCCTCATCGCGGCTTCCCCGGCGGAGGAGGGACAATGGCGAGAGCAGGCGCAGCGGGTGACGATCGTGCGCGACGATCATGGCATAGCCCATATCCAAGGGCGGACCGACGCCGACGCAGTGTTCGGCATGATCTATGCCCAGGCCGAAGACGACTTTCCCCGGATCGAGGCCAATTACCTGACCGCGCTTGGGCGGATGGCGGAGGCGGAAGGCGAGAAGGCGATCTGGCAGGACCTGCGCGCTCGCCTTTACGTCAGCGAAAATGAGCTGGTGGCCGAATATCGGCGAAGCCCCGCCTGGTTGCGGCTGCTGATGGACAGCTGGGCTGCCGGACTCAACCATTATCTGGCGACGCACCCGGAGGTTAAGCCGCGTGTCCTGACCCGGTTCGAGCCGTGGATGGCGCTGAGTTTCACCGAGGGCAGCATCGGTGGCGATATCGAACGGATCGACCTCAAGGCGCTCGAACGCTTTTATTCTGAAACGGCAAAGCAGGCGGCTGCGCCCCATGACCCGGAGCCGCGCGGGTCGAACGGGATCGCCATTGCGCCAGCGCTGACCAGGGACGGCAAGGCGCTGCTGCTGATTAATCCTCACACCAGCTTCTATTTTCGCGCCGAACAACAGGTCACGAGCGAAGAGGGGCTGAATGCCTATGGTGCTTCGACCTGGGGGCAGTTCTTCATCTATCAGGGTTTCAACGACCGGGCCGGCTGGATGCACACCTCGAGCGGCGTCGACAATGTCGATGAATTTGCCGAGACGGTGAGCAAGGGCCACTATCGCGACGGTGACCAGTGGCGGGCGTTAGGCGTAAGGCCGGTCACGATTCGCTATCGCGCCGCGGATGGCACCATGGCCGAGCGCCGCTTCGACAGTTGGCGGACGCATCATGGGCCGATCGTGCGATCAGAAGGCGGCAAGTGGATCTCCTTCGCGATGATGCATCGGCCGCTTGAGGCGCTTCAGCAAAGCTATTTGCGGACCAAGGCCCGCGACTTGCCTACGTTCCTTCGGATTGCCGATTTCAAGGGCAACAGCAGCAACAATACGCTCTACGCCGATGCCGATGGGCGGATCGCCTATCTCCACCCGCAATTCGTGCCGGTGCGCGATCCGCGCTTCGATTACACGAGGCCCGTCGACGGCAGCGATCCGCGCACCGACTGGCGCGCGCTGCACGAAATTGCCGACCTGCCGAACGTCATCGATCCCGCAACCGGCTGGGCGATGAATACCAATAATTGGCCCTATAGTGCGGCGGGGAAGGCCAGCCCCAAGCCGGCCGATTATCCGCGTTACATGGATGTGTTCGGTGAAAATTACCGTGGCGTCCATGCGACCGCGCTGCTCAAGGACAGTCGTGGTTGGACTCTCGAGCGGCTTCGCGATGCCGCTTATGACAGCCATCAGCCGGCCTTCGCGCGCCTGATCCCGGGCCTCGTCACGGCATGGGATCGCGCGCCTGCCGGCCCGGATAAGGACGCGCTCGCGGAGCCCATCGCCCGGCTCCGTGACTGGGACCATCGCTGGGCGACCGACAGCGTTGCGCAGTCGCTGGCGATGTTCTGGGCCAGTCCGCTTTGGGACAAGGTCCGCGTTGGCCAGCGGCTGACCCATATGGAAACGATCGAGCGGATCGAGCGGCTGCCTGACCGCGAACAGCTGGAGGCCTTGTCTGCCGCCATGTCGAGCATCAGGACCGACTTCGGCGACTGGCGAACTCCCTGGGGGCAGATCAACCGTTTCCAGCGAATTTCCGGTGCGATCGATCACCCGTTCGACGACAGGGCGCAAAGCATTCCGGTCGGCTTCGCGTCGGGCAATTTCGGCTCGCTCGCCTCGTTCGGCTCGGCCCCGCGCGGAGGCAGCACCAACTGGTACGGGACCAGCGGCAACAGTTTCGTCGCCTTCGTCGAATTCGGACCGCGAGTGCGTGCCCACGCCTTAAGCGTCGGCGGACAAAGCGGCCACCCCGCTTCCCCGCACTTCAACGACCAAGCCGTGCTTTATGCCACTGGCCGTCCGCGGAAAGTCCATTTCTATCCCGACGAGTTGCGCGGCCACATCCGCCGCACCTATCGCCCGGGCGAGTGATCAGGCGGCGAAACGGTCGGTCGCGCGGACTAGGCCGTCAAGGATGCCCGGTTCGTTGTACAGATGACCGCCGTCGGCGACGATTTGCAGGTCAACCTCGGGCCAGGCCTTCTTCAGTTCCCAGGCGGCGCGGGGCGGGGTGCAGCAATCGTGCCGCCCCTGGACAATCACGCCAGGAATGCCGCGCAATTTTTCCGCCCCCTTGAGCAGCTGGCCCTCGTCCAGCCACCCGCGGTGAAGCATGTAATGATTTTCTATCCGGGCAATGGCGACGGCGTGATGGTCTTCGGTGAATTCCTCAAGCATTGCCGGGTCGGGGAGGAGCGTGACGGTCAGACCTTCCCACCGGCTCCACGCCTTGGCGGCGCGAAGACGGGTGGCATGGTCGGCGCTGGTCAGCAGCTCGCGGTAGGCGGCGACCATGTCGCCGCGCGCCTCCTGCGGAACGGGCGCGAGGAATTCGTCCCAGCCCTCGGGGTAAAGTTCAGAGGCGCCATAGCGGTACAGCCAGCCAAGCTCGCTCTCGCCGAACAGGAAGATCCCGCGAAGCACCAGTTCGCTCACCCGTTCCGGATGGGTCTCGGCATAGGCGAGGCTCAGCGTCGATCCCCAGCTGCCACCGAAAACCAGCCATTTGTCGACGCCGCACATTTCGCGAAGCCGTTCGATGTCGTCGACCAGATGCCAGGTGGTATTGGCTTCCAGATGCGCATGGGGGACCGACTGTCCGGCCCCGCGCTGGTCAAACAGCAGCACGTCGTATCGCGCCGGGTCGAACTGGCGGCGGTGGTTCGGGCTGATCCCCGCGCCCGGCCCACCATGGAGGAACAGTGCGGGCTTGGCGCCGGGAGTCCCGCACCGCTCCCAATAGAGGGAATGTCCGTCGCCGACGTCGAGCATGCCGGTCGCATAGGGTTCGGTGGCGGGATAGAGGGTACGGAGGGTCATGAGCGAAGGCCTTGCTGGAACTTCTTGTAAATGGCGTAGAGGTCGGGACGCCGGTCGACGCCATAAGTGAAGAGCAGCGTTCGCCGGCTGGCCATGGCGCGGTTCGGGCCGCTGCGGTGAGGGGTCATGGCGTGGAGCAGCAGCAGGTCGCCCGCCTGAGCCTCGATGGTGGTGAACGCGCCGAGTGCGGCCTCGTCGGGATCGGCGACCGTGTCGGGATCGGTCAGCAGGCCGCGGTGATGGCCCGACGCGCATTCGATCGCGCCCTTGGCGACTTCGGCATCGTCGAGGAACAGGATGGCGGTGAGGAAGCGGGAATATTCAATCCCGAGACCCGGCCAATAGGCGGCGTCCTGATGGGTCGCATATCCCCCCGCGCCCGGCGGTTTGGCGATGAACTTGTCCTTCATCAGCTGGGCCGCGCCATCAAGGACCTCGCTGACCAGTCCGACCAGCAGCGGATCGCGAGCGAGTGCGGCGAAGGCCGGCGACAAATCGATCACCGGGTCGAGCCGGTCGCTGCGCTGTGCCGAGTTGGGCACCGTGCCGCGCGTTGCGAACAATTGGGGTTCTCCGGCCAAACGGTTGGCCTCGGCCGATAGCGCCCGGATTTGCGCCAGCTCCAGAAAGCGGGGAACGAGCAGCCAGCCGTCCTCCTCCCAGGCCGAACGCATTGCCGCGCTGACTTTCGCGCCGCCAATCATTGCGCGCCGCCGCTCAGCATCTTCGACCACTCAATTTGTCGCCCGACCTCGCGCATGCCCAGCGCCCGATAAAAGCTTTCACCCGAACTCCCGCCAACCGCGAACACGCCTTGTTCGGTCAGGCCGCGCTGCCGCCCGATCCCGGCGAGCGAGGCGAGCATGGCATGGCCAAGCGCGCGGCGGCGATGTCGGGGATGGATGACGATGTTCTTCAATCGCAGCAGGTCCGCGCCCCACAATCCGCAAATTGCCCCGACCACCTTGCCGTCGCTCAGCGCGAGATAAGGCTGCAGCGCGGTGCCGGCCTTGCGCCGTTCAAGGGCGATCCAGTCGCGCGCCTCGTTGCAATGGCCGTCCGGCGATCCGCCCAGCGCGTCGTGAAGCGCAAGCTTCATCGCCCAGTCCGCGTCATCGGTAACCGGCCGCAGAGCCAGTTGCGGTTCGTCCGGCCCGAATTGATGGACGAAGGCCAGCTCCTCGCGGTCGGTATAGCCTGCTTCCCGAAGGACATTGTCGGCTGGTCCGCGCGCGTCGCAATAAATCCGGGCAAGGCCAACGCCGATATCCGCCAGCCGCTGTTCGACCTGCTCGATCCAGCGCCGGCCCCCGCGCATCATCGCATCGGGATCAACCCGGTGGATGACGGTGGACGCGGGACAGTCGGTAAGCCCGGGCATCCAGGCTAGCGATGCGCCGGCGAGGGATTCGACCTGCGCGCCAAGTTCGAAATAGACACGGTCGGTCTCGACGACTCGGTCGAGCAGCCCTAGGTCTAAGCCCTCGACGCGCTGTCCGGCAGCGATCATCGACCCGTTTCCATGCCGACCAGCGCGCGAAAGGCCTGCTGCGCCGGTTCAAGGCAACGCCGGACATAGGCAAACTCGGGATCGGGCAGGAACGGAAAGAAATTCATCGTCGCATTGGCCTCGAACAGGACCAGCCGGCCCGCCGGATCAATCCCGAAATCCATTCCGAAATAGTCGAGTGGCATGCGTTCGCGGACCGCGTCGAGGACGCGGTGAACCGGGTCCGGGAAAGCGCCGTCGGCCCGGCTGAACATCGCTTCCTCCTCCGCTAGCAGGTCGGGCCGGGGAAGCATGAATCGGCGCCGGTCCTTGGCATGGATGTTCCAGCCGTCCGAAATCAGCAGGTGGCGGAAGACCAGCTGGTCGCCGATAAAGAAGATTCGATATTTGCGATAAAGGCCGTCCGCGCTTTGGAAGTCGCAAAATTCGGTGGCGATATGGTCGCCAGCGGTCAGGGCATCGCGGATCGCATCGAGCGAATCGAGGCAGCCCAGGATCTCGCCTCCATGCGTGCCGGTGCGCCGCAGGATGATCGGCAGGGACAGGCCGGCATTTCCGATTGCCCGAACCGCCACGTCCGGCTTGGCGCCATTGAGGCGGATCGCTTTAGGGACCAGCAACCCGTCGATCCCGGCCAACAGGCGGGCCACGCGGTCGCGGGTAGAGCGCGCGACCGCGTCCGGGCGATTGATGACCTTGCCGCGAATGCCGCGCAGCAGTTTGCGCATATTGTCCAGGACCCGGTCATTGCCCTCGGGCTCGGTGACCATGTTGAGCAGGAAATCATAGCCATCCAGCTCCGGTCGCCGCGCCTGGCGTAGTGACTGGGGGGTGACATGAAGCCGGTGTGGATGGACGTCGGGCGGAAGCAGCTTGTTGAGGTCGGTCGAGCCGCCCAGCCGGATCCGCGTGCCGACCCGCCGGACTTGGTCCGGCTGGTCGGACCCGACGATCATCAGCAAGGTCGAATTCGGCAGCTGGGCCGACGTGAACATATGCGCCCCTTGTTGTCCCATCGGGGCTTGATGGAGGATTGGCTGCTGGCCCGCAAGAACGCTGCATCGGGACCCAAGCAAAAGGGCGGCGGCCGCATCGCGCAGCCGCCGCCCCGTTGTTAGGCTGAGACAGGCCCTTTAGAATTTCACGCCGGCTTCGATGCCGAAGATCCGCGGTTCGTTGACCATCGCCGTCAGATTATTGAAGTCGATGCCGCTCACTGCGCTCTTGTCATTGGTGATGTTGCGGACGAAGCCGGCGACATCGAAGCGGTCGGTCTTGTAGCCAACGCGAAGCCCGCCTTCGAGAAGCTTGTCGTCGCTGAATTCGACCGAATCATACAGGAAGAACTGGACCTTCGAGCGGTGGTACCAGTCGGTGAAGACATAGACTGAGCCGGGGCCCACCGGATGTTCGTAGCCAGCAGTCCAGTTCAGCGTCCACTTCGGCGCCTGCGGCAACTGGTTGCCGTGGATGAAGACGATCGCCGGCTGGAACGGTGCCGCCGGAACCGCGATAGGGTCGAGCACGGTGCATGGCGCGCCGCAAGTCTCGACCGTCAGGTCACGGTCGCGGATCTTGGCGACGTTGTAACTGATGCCACCGGTCAGCGTCAGGCCGCGCATCGGGCGGGCTTCCAGTTCGGCTTCAAAGCCGTGGCCCTTCACCGCGTCGGCATTCAGCAGCAGGTTGGCATTCGCCGCCCCGCCCACCGCCGACAGCTGCAGGTCCTTGGTCTTGAAGGCGTAGCCCGTCAGGTTGAAGCGAAGCCTGCGGTCGAGCAGGACCGTCTTGATGCCGGCTTCATAGGACATGGTGTTTTCGCTGTCAGCGGTCGTCACGTCGCGATCGAACAGGATACGGCCCTGAATCGCCGGCGCCCGATAGCCCTTGGCGATGCGCGCATAGACATTGATGTCCTGATTGATCTCCTGAATTGCCGACAGGTCCCAGGTTAGCACATTGTCCTTGACCCTGGTGTTGGTCTCAGCAACCGGGCCGCCGCCGATGAAGATCGGGCGCGCATCGAACAGCCGTTCGGCGACCAGCCGCTTCTTGTCATGGTTCCAGCGAGCGCCGCCCTGGACGGTCAGCCCGTTGTCGAACTTGTAATTGACCGAACCGAAGATGCCGAGGGCCTTGGCGACCTGGCGCTGGTTGACGATCGCTGACGGGTCGGTCGCGGTGGGCGAGCCGAAGTCGAAGGTTTCGATGTCGAGCTTCTCATTGAAGTAGAAAATCCCCGCCTGGTAACCCAGACCGGTCGAATTGTTCGAAGCGATCCGCAGCTCCTGAGTGAATTGGTCGAGGCTCGGGATATTGTCCTGGCTCTGGGCTTGGAAGGGGATGAAGCCCGGCCCGGCGTCGGTGCCGCCATCGATGTCGCCTCGGCTCTTGAGCTCGCCGTGCCAGTAGCTCGTCACCGAATAGAGGGTAGCGGGGCCGAGATCATATTCAATCGCGCCGGCGATATTCTGGGTCTTAAGCTTCTGGAAGTTGAGGCCGTTGGTCGCGACCTCGTCGCGCTTGAACTTGCCGCCGTCGAGGCCAACCAGCTTGTTGCTGCCGGGCTGCAACGCGTTGGCGCGGAAGATCCGGGCATTGCCGTCCATGTCCCGCATCTGCCCGGTCAGCCGTACGGTGAGGTCCTCGTTCGGTCGAAACTGGATTTGGGCCCGAAGAGCGATGTCGTCATAACCCTCGAGATCATTGCCCCCGGAAGCCGCGAGATTGTCGATCCAGTCGTTGCGGTGCTGCCACACGCCCGACAGTCGGACCGAGACGGTGTCGCTGAGTTCGCCGCCAACCGCGCCTTCGGCGTTGACGGTGCCATAGGTGCCGTAGCTGACGCGCGCATAATTGCGGCCGCGCCCCGGCTTTACCGTGTCGAACTTGACGATGCCGGCCGGCGTGTTGCGGCCGAACAGCGTGCCTTGCGGTCCGCGCAGCACCTCGACCCGGTCGATGTCGAACGCCGGGAAGCCCTTCAGGATCGGATTTTCCAGGACAACATCGTCATAGACCAGGCTGACGGGCTGTGACGCGTTGAGGTCGAAATCGGTGTTGCCGAGTCCGCGGATGTAAAAGCGCGGGAAGGTCCGGCCGAACGAGCTTTCGATGTTCAGGCTTGGCACCCGGCCCGACAGGCCGCGAATGTCGGCGCCGCCCGAATTGATCACGGCCAGCGTTTCGTCCGAAACCGTCGCGACCGACAGGGGGATGTCCTGCAGATTTTCACTACGGCGGGTCGCGGTGACGACGATGTCGGTGACGCCCTGGATAACCGGCTGGGTCGCGTCTTCGGCGGGCTGGTCAGTGTCACCGGTTGCCTGCGCAATCGCAGGGGCGGGAAGGGCGCAGGCTATGGCCAGCGCGAACATCGAAGTCGAGGTGAAGGTGCGCATCCCGGGTCTTTCTAGTAAAAGCCAGTGGGCCGGCGCTTGCGATAAAAGATGCCCCGCCCGATGCTTTCGCGCCTCTACGCCTGCCCCGCCTTCTGTCAATGCGAGGCGCGGCCGGGCGCGAATATTTCACATCCGCTGCGGCACGCCTCAGAAACTATATTCGCGATAGACCATGCCGACGTCGCCGTTCCATTCGCCATGGTAGCGATCGAGCAGCCGGTCGGCGAAAGTCTTGCCGCTTTTCACCACATCGCGCAGCGGGTCGAGGAAGCCGCCTTCATTGTCTCCGGCGGCGTTGATCTGCGCGCGTTCGCTTAGCCCCGCCGAGGAGATGGCAAGCACCTCAGCCGCAAGGTCGCGAACCGTCCCGCCGCCGGGCACCGGGGAGTCGAGCGCCTGCCTTGGTACCGCGTGGCGAAGCGACTCGCGCTCCTCGATCGACCAATGTTTGACCAAGTCCCACGCCGCATCGAGCGAGGAATCCGAATAAAGAAGGCCGACCCAAAGCGCGGGCAGCGCGCAGATCCGGCCCCAGCGGCCGCCATCGGCGCCGCGCATTTCGAGAAAGCTCTTGAGGCGGACCTCGGGGAAAGCGGTCGACAAATGATCGGTCCAGTCGGCGCGGGTCGGCCTTTCCCCGGGGAGGGCGGGGAGCCGGCCGTCGAGGAAATCGCGGAAGCTCTGCCCGGCGGCGTCGATGTAGCGTCCGTCGCGGAACACGAAATACATCGGGACATCGAGCGCATAGTCGCAATAGCGTTCGTAGCCGAACCCCTTGTCGAAGACGAAGGGGAGCATGCCGGTGCGGGCGGGGTCGGTATCCTCCCAGATATGGCTGCGAAAGCTCTTGAACCCGTTCGGCTTGCCGTCTGTGAAGGGCGAATTGGCGAACAGCGCGGTGGCGACCGGCTGCAGGGCCAGTCCGACCCGAAACTTCTTCACCATATCGGATTCCGACGAATAGTCCAAGTTAACCTGGATGGTACAGGTTCGAAGCATCATGTCGAGGCCCAGCGTTCCGACCCGCGGCATGTGTCGAAGCATGATGTCATAGCGCCCCTTGGGCATGATCGGCAGGTCGGCGCGCGCCTTGTCGGGCCACATGCCAAGGCCAAGGAAGCCCAGCCCGAGCCGGTCGCCGACGGCCTTGACCTGCTCGAGGTGGCGACCGCTTTCCTGGCAGCTCAAATGAAGGTTCGCGAGCGGCGCGCCCGACAGTTCCAGCTGGCCCGCGGGCTCAAGGCTGATAGTTCCGTCGGCCCCGGACAGGGCGATGATCTTGCCGCCTTCCTCGATCGGCTTCCACCCGAACTCGGTAAGGCCGGTCAGCAGATCGCGAATGCCTCCAGGTTCCTCCCAGCTTGGTGCGCGATGGTCGCTCACGCGGTAGACGAATTTTTCATGCTCGGTACCGATACGCCATGCGTCGCGCGGCTTTTCACCCCCCGCGAAGATGGCGAGGAGGTCGGCGCGGCTCTCGATCAGCGGACTGGCGCTGGTGTCGGTTCTGGTGGTCATTCGAAACGCGTCTTATCCGCGCCGAATGCCCCGCGCCAGCGGCTTTGACTGATGACATGTAAAGCCAAGCTTATTGCCAGTCGCCCGCGGCGGCCATCCACGCGGTCACCGCGGCCAGCGCGGCCGTTTCGGCGCGCAGGATTCGCGGGCCGAGACCGATGGCGATCACGTTGGGCGAAGCGCTGATCGCGTCAGCCTCGTCGGCCGTGAATCCGCCTTCGGGTCCGATGAGGATCGTTGCCGGACCGGGCCGAAGGGACCGCTGGACGGACTCGCCGCCCTGCTCATTGGCGAAATAGAGCAGGCGATCGGCTTCGCGGTCGGCCAGGAATGTCGTCAGTTTCACCGGCTGGGAGATCGCGGCGATCGCAGTCCGGCCGCACTGTTCCGCCGCCTCGATGATATGCGCCTCCATGCGGGCAAGATTGAGCTTGTCGACGATCGTTCGCTGCGTGATCACCGGGATCAGTCGCGCCACCCCCAGTTCGACCGCTTTTTCGACAAGCCAGTCGACGCGGCCCTTCTTGACCGGCGCGAACGCCAGCCACAGGTCAGGCACCGCTTCCTGCGGCTTTGTTTGGCGGAGGATGCGCAACGTCATCCGTTTGCGCGCCACAGCCGAAACTTCGCCGAGCCACTCGCCGGACCGGCCATCGAACAGTAGCATCTGGTCGCCGGCGGCCATGCGCAGGACATTGCCAAGATAATTGGCTTGTCCAGAATCAAGTTCGACGGATGCGCTCGGTTCGAGCAGCGAGCGGACGTGGAGGCGCGGCAGGCTGCGCGGCGGCCAGGCTGGCGTGGCGGTCATGGAATTTCCCTAGCCATGTCGGGAACGCTCGTCACCGTTGCGCTTTGTTGTGATCGTGACGGTCAAGGAACGACGGGACGGGGTGCTGGACCCAATTATTGAGCAGGGACGAAACTGCTGGGCGATCGCGCGCGCCGAGCAGGCGACGGTCATCGTCGATGCTGCCGACTATTACCATCACATCCGCCTCGCGATGGGCAAGGCCGAGCGCCGCATCCTCATCGTTGGCTGGGATTTTGACACGCGGATCTCCCTTGAACCCGAGGAGGCGAATGGCGGCGAGCCGCTTGGCCGCTTTTTCCTCCGCCTGGCTCGCGAGTGCCCAACGCGCGAGATCGACGTGCTTAAATGGAATTTCGGTGCGTTGAAGCAGCTCGGTCGGATGAGGGCAATTTACTGGCTTTACCGCTGGTGGCGCGCCGGGCCGATCCGGATGCGTTTCGACAGTGCCCATCCGCCCGGCTGCAGTCATCATCAAAAGATCGCGGTCATTGACGACTGGCTTGCGGCGTGCGGCGGGATCGACATTTCGAACCACCGCTGGGACCGGAGCGACCATTGCGACGAGCACCCGGCCCGGATCGGTCCGAACGGGAAGCCCTATCCGCCTTGGCATGATGCGACCATGCTGATGCGTGGGCCGGTTGCTGCCAAGCTGGGCGAGCTGAGCCGCGACCGGTGGAAGCTGGCCACCGGGACCGCACTGGCACCCGTGGGGTCCGGGGACATCGCATGGCCGGACCAGTTGCCGGCCACGTTTGACAATGTCGACATCGCCATCGCCCGGACCCGCGCGTCCTACAAGGACTTGGATGAAATCCGCGAGATCGAAACGCTGTTTCTCGACATGATCGCTAAGGCGAAACGCTTCATATATTTCGAGAATCAATATTTTACGTCCGCAAAGATTGCAGCTGCGATTGCTTGCCGGATGGAAGAGGAAAATCCGCCGAACATCGTGCTGGTGATGCCGCGCACCGCCGAGGGCTGGCTGGAGCAGAAAGCCATGGACGCCGCGCGGATCAAGCTGATGGCCGCGATCGGCAACAAGGACAAAGGGAACCGCTTTCGGATCTATGTCCCGACGACCAGGAGCGGAAACGATATTTACGTCCATGCCAAGATTTCGATCGTCGACGACCGGCTGCTTCGCGTCGGGTCGGCGAACCTCAACAATCGCAGCATGGGCCTCGATAGCGAATGCGACGTTATCATCGACGCGGCGCTTCCCGCTAACCAGGACACCGGCCCGGCGATGACCGGGCTGCGCCATCGCCTGCTTGCCGAGCATCTCGATTGCACGCCCGAACAATTTGCCGAGGCCGAGATGCGGATGGAATCAATGGTCGATGCCATCGAAGCGCTGCGTGGTCGTGGAAAGACGCTGGACCTGCTCGACCTCGAGGAACTCGGGACGCCCGAGGAATTCATTGCCGCGACCGAACTGCTCGATCCCGAACATGCCGATGCGATGTTCGATCCGATCGCCAAGCGCGGCTTGGCGAAGAGCTGGAAGCGCGGGCGGGAAGCCTTGTTTCAGCGCGTCGGATTGTCCCGACGGGACCGCAAAAAACCGGCGCGATAGCCATATCGCCAAGGCGTTCGGCCGATGCTAGGCGCAGCCGATGCCTTTCGACCTCATTTGTCTCGATGCCGACGACACGCTGTGGCACAATATGCGCCACTTCGCCGCCACTCAGGATGCGCTGGTGGCAATGCTCGAACCCTTCGCCGACGCCGGGATCACGCGCGAGGCGCTTGAAGCCTGTGAAATCCGCAACCTCAGGCTTTACGGCTATGGCGCCAAGGCGTTCACCCTGTCGATGATCGAGACCGCGCTGGAATTGGGCGGTGACGACGTCCCCGCTTCGGTGATTCGCGATATCCTTGAGGCTGGCCGGGCGCTCCATGGGCATCCGGTCGAACTGTTCGCGGGGATCGACGACACGCTTAATGCGCTGGCCGACCGCGCCCGGCTCGTGCTGGTGACCAAGGGCGACCTGTTTCACCAGGAAGCAAAGCTTGCCGCGTCGGGACTTGGCGACCGCTTTTCGGGGATTGAGATCGTCAGCGACAAGCGGCCCGAAACCTTCGCCGGCATCTTCCGCCGCTATGGCGCCGCTCCAGAGCGGTCGATCATGGCCGGCGATTCCATGCGCAGCGATATCATTCCCGCGCTTGAGGCCGGCGCTTGGGCAGCCTTCATCCCCCAGCCGCTGGCCTGGAGCCATGAGCAGCGGCCGGCGCCCACGGGTCATCCGCGCTTCGTCGAGCTTCCATCGCTTGCGGCGCTGGTCAACTGGCTCGATCATGCCGAGGCGGCGTGAGAGCCGACGAGCTGGTTCCCGATAGCGAACGGCGCGGGCTGATCGGCGCCCTGCCGGCGGCCGCGCGCCCCTACGCTTCGCTGATGCGGCTCGATCGACCAATCGGAACCTGGCTGCTGTTCTGGCCTTGCGCATGGAGCGTCGCTCTGGCCGGGGTCGGCGGGAAGTGGGCTTTGTTCGGCTGGTTCCTGCTCGGCGCCTTCGCGATGCGCTCGGCGGGCTGCGCCTATAACGACATAGTCGACAAGGACCTCGACGCCCGGGTAGAACGCACAAGGTCAAGGCCCCTTGCCTCGGGGCGAATCCCAGTGAAGGCGGCCTGGGGGCTGGTCGTCGCGCTGTCGCTGATCGGGCTCGCCGTTCTTCTCCAGCTCGATCGCACCGCCCAGGGAATCGCCTTGCTGAGTCTTGCGCCGGTCGCCGCCTATCCTTTCATGAAGCGGCTTACCTGGTGGCCGCAGGCTTGGCTCGGACTGGTGTTCAGTTGGGGCGCGCTGGTTGGCTGGCCGGCGGTCACCGGCGCCTTGGCAACGCCCGCGCTGTTGCTGTGGCTCGGAAGCATTTTCTGGGTGATCGGTTACGATACGCTCTACGCCATCCAGGATATCGAGGACGATGCGCTGGTCGGCGTGAAATCCAGCGCGCGAGCCCTGGGTCCGCGGGCGCGCTTGGGGATCGGCATCTCCTATGCCCTCGCGCTTGCCGGATGGGCTGCGGCGATCTGGATGGTCCGCGCCGACTGGCTGGCGCTCGTGGCGCTGGCACCCGCCGCCGTCCATTTAAGCTGGCAGGTGGCGAAGGCCGATCCGGCCAAGGGGGAACTGGCGCTCGCCCTATTTCGGTCAAATCGACTGACCGGCTTTTTTCTGTTCCTTGGCTTCCTGACGGTCGGCTTGTCGTCAGCGGGCTGACCGCTTAACGCGCCTCCCCATGTTGTCCCCCGTCAAAGCCCAAGACAAGGCCGCAGCGCTTGTCGACCTCGCCCGCCGCAAGGGCGCCGATGCCGCCGACGCCGTTTATGTCGGTGACCGATCGCAAGGCGTCAGCGTCCGGCTTCGCCAACTGGAGGACGTGAACCGCAGCGAGGGCGAGGAAATCGGCCTGCGCGTCTTCCGTGGGCGGCGGAGCGCTACCATCTCCGCTTCCGACCTGTCGTCCGAGGCAATGGGGGAAATGGTCGAGCGGGCACTGGCGATGGCGGCCGAAGCGCCGGAGGACCAGTTCGCCGGACTCGCCCCCGAAGAACTGATCTTGCGCGACAAGCCCGCCGACCTCGACCTCGACGATGGCGGCGACCCCGATCCCGATCAGCTCCGCCAGCGCGCGCTGGAAGCCGAAGATGCGGCGCGCTCGGTCAAGGGGGTGACCAATTCCAACGGCGCCAGTGCCTCGTCTAGCGCATCGATCTTCGCCATCGCCACCAGCCATGGCTTCGCTGCCGCCACTCGGGCCACCGGTTACAGCAATTCCGCCAGCGTCGTCGCCGGTTCGGGGTCGGCGATGCAGCGCGACCATGCCTGGCACTCGGCGCGCCACTTCTCCGACCTCGACAGTGCCGAAGGCATCGGCGGCCGGGCAGCCGAGCGAGCAGTGGCCCGGCTCAACCCAGTGAGCGTCAGGCCAGGGGTTATGCCGGTCCTGTTCGACCCGCGCGTGGCGACCACGCTGCTTGGCCATTTCATCGCAGCGATCAGCGGCGCCGCGATTGCCCGCCAGTCGAGCTTCCTGCTCGATGCGCTCGGTACTAGGCTGTTCGCCGAGGGTATCACCGTCCACGATGATCCGCTCCGCCCCCGCGGGCTTCGGAGTCGTGCGTTTGACGGCGAAGGACTGCCGGTCGGGCCGAGCGACCTCGTCAGTGACGGCGTCCTGACGACCTGGCTGGCGGAAAGCGCCTCGGCGCGCCAACTGGGCATCGCGCCGACCGGCCATGCCGTGCGCGGCGTGTCCGGTGCGCCCGCCGCCGGGCCGGCCAATCTGACGCTGTCGCCGGGTACCCGCAGCCGCGACGCGATGATTTCCTCGATCGATCATGGCGTGCTTGTCACCGAACTGATCGGTCAGGGGGTCAACGGCGTGACCGGTGACTATTCGCGCGGCGCCGCCGGTTTCCTTATCGTCAAGGGCGAGATCGGCCCCGCGGTGGCCGAGATCACAATCGCGTCCAATCTCAAAACGATGTTCGCCACCCTTGAACCCGCAAGCGACCTTCGAATCCGGCGCGGGATCGACAGCCCGACCGTGCTGGTCCCCGCAATGACGGTTGCAAGCGCCTGAGCTAGTCCGTCGCGACCGGCGCCAGCCCGAGCCGCCCAATCTCGATCTTGGGGCAATGGTCCATCACGACCTTGAGACCCGCCGCCTCGGCCTTTGCCGCCGCTCCCTCGTTGATGACGCCCAGCTGCATCCAGACTGCCTTGGCGCCGATGGCGATCGCCTGGTCGACGATCGGGCCGACCGCGTCGCTGCGCCGAAAGATGTCGACCATGTCGATAGGCTCTCCGATTTGCGAAAGTTCGCGCCACACATATTCGCCGTGGACATGTTCGCCGGTGATGTTCGGGTTCACCGGGATGACCCGGTAGCCATGGGCCTGCAGGAACTTCATCACGCCGTTGCTGGCCCGTTCTGGCCGGTCGGAGGCACCGACCATGGCAATGGTCCGTACGCTTTTCAGCAGCTCGGCAATCTCTTCGGGGCGGGTTAGGGGCATCGCGTTCCTCCTCGTTCCCGCTCCAATGCTTCAGCCGCCGACTTTCTCCAATTGCTGAAGGATTCGGCGGGCGAGGGCGGCGAAGGCCTCCGCCGCGGGGCCGTCACCCGCAGCCGGCGGTTGGCCCGCGTCCGATGCCTCCCGAAGGCTGGCCGACAGCGGCAGGCGGCCAAGGAACGGGATTCCCGCGGCGGCGGCCGAAGCTTCTGCCCCGCCGCTGCCGAAGGGGTCGCTGCTTTCGCCGCAATGCGGGCATTGATAACCGGCCATGTTCTCGATGAGGCCGAGCAGCGGAACGCTGGTCTTACCGAACAGGTCGATGGCCCGCGTTGCGTCGATCAACGAGAGATCTTGCGGCGTCGACACGATGACCGCGCCTGCCGGGCGGGCTTTCTGGATCAAGGACAGCTGCACGTCCCCCGTTCCGGGCGGGAGGTCGACGAGGACGATCTCCGCGTCGCCCCATTGCCCCTCGACGAGCTGGTTGAGCGCTCCCGACGCCATCGGACCGCGCCAAGCCAGTGCCGTTCCCGCGGAAACTAGCTGGCCGACCGACAGCAGCTTCACCCCCTTCGCCTCGACCGGAACCAGCTTGTCATTTTCGGCGACGGGCTTTTCGGTCGTGCCAAGCAAGGTGGGCTGGGAGGGGCCATATATATCGGCGTCGATGATTCCGACCCGCTTGCCCATCCGCGCCAGTGCGATGGCCAGGTTGGCCGTCATCGTCGACTTGCCGACCCCGCCTTTGCCGGACCCGATCGCGATCAGCGTCTGGCGAGTCTTGGCCGCGGTCATGGCAATTCGCACTTCGCTGACGTCGCCGGCCGTTGCCGCGGCCCTGAAAGCGGCTTCCAGCGCGTCGCGCTCGGCCGAGGTCATCCCGCTTGCGTCGGCCACGATCGTTGCGATGCCGCCCCTTACTGACCAGCTGCGGATTCGCGCCGCGTCGGGGTGATCGGCAAGAGCGGGCGGAAGGTCCTTCATCGTCATGGCCCGCCCATTAGTCGGCTTTTCGACGGGCGGCACTGTTATTCGGCAAAACCGCACCTATTATGGGAGCATGACGATATTCTCCGGGTGGGCAGCACGAGGACGCGCCTTCTTCAGTGACAACAAGGGACCTTGGGGCGCGCCGCCGGGGTCGGGCGGCGACGAGCCGCCTCCGGGCAATGAGCCCTCGGGCCCCTGGGGCGGCACGCCGCGCAAAGGTCCGCGGCCACAGGTCAATTCGCTCGACGAATTTTTGAAGCGCAGCCGCGGCCGGATTGGTGGCGGCGGGGGCGGATTCAATTTTGGCGGCGTCCCGGACCGTTCGCTTTATGCTTGGGCGATCATCGGCATCGCCACGCTGTGGCTTTTGTTCACCACCATGCACCGCATCGCGCCCGAAGAGCGCGGGGTGGTCACCCGTTTCGGTCGCTACAGCCATACGCTGTCCCCCGGCATCGGCCTGACTCTACCGTCGCCGATCGACCGGGTGCAGAAGGTCAATGTCGAGGAAATTCGTCCGATCGACCTCGGTTCGGCCGCCGAAGAAACGCTGATGCTGACGGGCGACCAGAATATCATCGACATCGCCTACCAAGTGCGCTGGAACATCCGCGATCCCGAACAATATCTGTTCGAGCTGGCGACTCCCGAGGACACGATCCGCCAAGTAGCCGAAAGTTCGATGCGGATGATCGTTGGCCAGGTCAGCCTGCAGGACGCGATCGGCAACAAGCGCGGCGACATCGAAGCCCGCGTCGCCGAGGAAATGCAGCAGACGCTCGACAGCTATCGCGCCGGCGTGGTGATCCAGGGCGTGGCGATCAAGCAGGCCGACCCGCCGGCAGCGGTCAACGACGCCTTCAAGGACGTTACCGCCGCCCAGCAGGATGCGCAAAGCTATATCAACGATGCGAACGCCTACGCCCAGCAGCTCAGTCAGAAGGCCCAGGGCGAAGCGACCGCGTTCGACAAGGTCTATGAACAATATCGGCTTGCACCGGAGGTGACCAAGCGCCGCATGTATTATGAAACGATGGAGCGCGTCCTCCAGGGCGTCGACAAGACGATCGTCGAGATGCCCGGCGTCACGCCATATTTGCCGCTTAACGAGCTGCGCAAAAGCGCTCCGCGCGAAGGAGCGGCCCAATGATCGCAATCGTTCGCAATCATCCCGTCGCCGCGGCGGTGATCGGCTTCGTGCTGCTTCTGGTCAGCTTCACGACCGTATCGATCGTGCCGGAAACGCAGCAGGGCGTGGTCGCCCGCTTCGGCAAGCCGGTACGGATCATCAACCGCTATAAGGAAGGCGACAGATTCGGTGGACCCGGCGCCGGGCTCGCGGTGCGCATTCCATTCGCCGAAAATATCGTGTGGATCGACAAGCGCGTGCGCGACATCGACATGGAACGGCAGCAGGTGCTGTCGACCGACCAGTTGCGGCTGGAGGTCGATGCTTTCGCCCGTTACCGCGTCGTCGACCCGCTACGTATGTATATCGCCGCGACCTCGGTCGACCGGGTGGAACTGGCGCTTCGCCCGATCCTCGGCTCCCAGCTTCGCAACGAGCTGGGCAAGCGGCCCTTCGCCTCGCTGCTTTCCCCCGAACGCGAAGGCGCGATGGAGAATATCAAGGCGGGGCTCGGCCGCGTCGCCCGCCAATATGGCGTCGAGATCGTCGACGTGCGGATCAAGAAGGCCGACCTTCCGGACGGAACGCCGCTGCAGTCGGCCTATGCCCGGATGATGACCGCGCGTCGCCAGGAAGCGCGGTCGATCCGTGCCGAGGGAGCAAAGCGGGCGCAGATCATCCGCGCGGAGGCAGATGCCGAGGCGGCGCAGACCTATGCCGCGGCGTTCGGCAAGGATCCGCAGTTCTACGACTTTTATCGCGCCATGCAGTCCTACCAGACGACCTTCCTGGGCGATGGCCAGACGAAGCCTGCTGAGACCAACATCATCCTGTCGCCGACCAATGAATATTTGAAGGAATTCACTGGACGATAGGAGCCACAAGCGTTCAATTCGCGTTCATGCGCTTGACCTAGCGTGGGCAAGCAACCCGCGAATGCCAAGCGAAGGATTGGGAATGAGTTCGACGAAGGAGTTTCGACCCGTGCGTTATGCCTATGGGGTCGCAATGGCCCTGCTACTCGGAGGTACGGCATTTTCCGTCGCGACCGGC
The DNA here is from genome assembly GCF_007998985.1 of Sphingomonas xanthus. Taxonomy (GTDB): domain Bacteria; phylum Pseudomonadota; class Alphaproteobacteria; order Sphingomonadales; family Sphingomonadaceae; genus Sphingomicrobium; species Sphingomicrobium xanthum. The sequence goes on along the minus strand of NZ_CP041659.1, from coordinate 796,814 downwards.
CAGGCCGGTGCGCAAGTGGCGCAAAACGCGCCGTCCGCAATGGTCCCGCGGGCCGGCGCGCCGTCCTCTTTTTCTGACCTGGCCGCGCGGCTCGCGCCTGCAGTGGTCAATATTTCGACCAAGCAGCGGGTCCCGGTACGGCGCCAGGTCGACCCGTTCGAGGAATTTTTCCGCCGCTTCGGCGGACAGGCGCCGCAAGGCCAGGGCCAGGGGCAGGAAACGCCCCAGACGCGCGAAACCGGTTCGCTCGGCTCGGGCTTCATCATCTCGCCTGACGGCTACATCGTCACCAACAATCACCTGATTCAGGGTGCGAACGGCCAGGGCACGGTCGACAGCATCACCATCACCCTGTCCGACCGCAAGGAATATCCGGCCCGGGTGATCGGTCGCGACAGCGCTTCCGACCTTGCCCTGCTGAAGATCGAGGGGTCGAACCTGCCCTACGTCAACTGGGGCGATTCGAACCGTGCGCGCGTCGGCGACTGGATCGTCGCGATCGGCAATCCCTACGGGCTCGGCGGAACGGTTACTGCCGGCATCATCTCCGCCCTTCATCGCGGGATCACGGGCGCCGGTGCCTACGACCGCTACATCCAGACCGATGCCAGCATCAACATGGGCAATTCGGGCGGTCCGATGTTCGACATGGCCGGCAATGTGATCGGCGTGAACTCGGCCCTGATCAGCCCGACCGGCGCAAGCGTCGGCATCGGCCTGGCCATCCCCGCCGAAGCGGCCAAGCCGGTGATCGACGCGCTGCGCCGCGGCCAGCGTCCGGAGCGCGGCTATCTTGGTGTCGGCCTCCAGCCACTTGAAGAAAGCATCGCCGCCAGCCTTGGCCTTCCCAAGGAGCGGGGCGAACTTGTCCGGTCGGTCGTTCCCGGCGGCCCGGCTGCACGCGCCGGCATGCAGCAGGGCGACGTGATCGTGAAGGTCAACGGCCAAGACGTGACGCCGGACGAGACCGCAAGCTACATCATTGCCAACACCACCGTTGGCAGTCGCGTGCCGATCGAGGTTATCCGCGACGGCCGCCGCCGGATCCTGCAAGTGCAGGTCGGCCAGCGCCCGACCGAGGAAGAATTGGCCCGCCAATCGGGTGCGGTGACCGACCAGGACCAGGCACTGGGCGAGGAAGCGCCGGTCGCGCCCGGGACCGCACTCGGCCTTTCGATGCAGCCGCTCAACCCGCAGATCATTCGCGCGCTCAACCTGCCGACGGATGTTCGCGGGGTCGTGATCACCTCAATTGAGGCGAGCAGCGACGCCGCCCAGAAAGGCCTTCGGCGCGGGGACGTGATCATGTCGGTCAACCGGCAGCCGGTCACTGCACCGGCGCAGGTGCTGGCCGCTGTCGAAGCCGCGCGTCGCGCCGGCCGCACCAGCGTGCTTCTGCTGGTCAAGCGCGGACAGGCTCCCGAGGCCTTCGTCGGGGTCGATATCGCCACCCGCTAAACCGCTTGTTGCTCCCACTCCTTCGGCCTAGGCTTTCAGGCCTATTGCCGAGGGAGTGGAAAGCGATCGATGGCCAGTCAGGCGACGAGCAGCATCTTTGTCGGCGCCGCCAAAGGCGGTGCAAGGCCGCAGCGGCTTGAGCTCAAGCGAGCCAACCGGCACGGCCTGATCGCCGGCGCGACTGGGACCGGCAAGACCGTCACCCTGCAGGGCATAGTCGAAGGACTGTCGAACGTAGGTGTCCCGACATTCGTCGCCGACGTGAAAGGTGACCTGGCCGGTCTCGCAATGCCCGGCGCGGCTACCGCCAAGCCACACGAGGCCTTCACCGCCCGTGCTGCCGAGATCGGCTATCAGGACTGGGCCTATGCCGGTTTCCCGGTCCAGTTCTGGGACCTGTTCGCCGAACAAGGCCATCCTGTCCGCACGACCGTTAGCGAGATGGGGCCCCTTTTGCTCGCCCGGCTGATGAACCTCAACGAGGTGCAGGAGGGCGTGCTTACCATCGCCTTCCATGTCGCCGACAAGGAGGGGCTGATGCTCCTCGATCTCGACGATCTGCAGGCGATGCTTGTCCATATCGGTGAGCGGGCCGACGAGCTGACGCTTGAATATGGCAATGTGTCCAAACCGTCGGTCGGTGCGATCCAGCGCTCGCTGCTCCAGTTGCGCGCCCAGGGCGGAGACCATTTCTTCGGCGAACCGGCACTCGATCTAGAAGATTTCCTAAAGATCGACGAAAACGGCCAGGGGATCATCAACATCCTCGCCGCCGACAAGCTGATGGCCTCTCCGCGGCTCTATTCGACCTTCCTGCTCTGGCTCCTGTCGGAACTGTTCGAAGTCCTCCCCGAGGTTGGCGACAGCGACAAGCCCAAGCTGGCCTTCTTCTTCGACGAAGCTCATTTGCTGTTCGACGACGCGCCGCCCGCCTTGCAGGATAAGGTAGAACAGGTCGTCCGCCTGATCCGATCGAAAGGCGTTGGCGTTTTTTTCATCACCCAGAACCCGATCGACATTCCCGACGATGTCGCGGGCCAGCTGGGCAACCGGGTGCAGCATGCGCTGCGCGCTTTCACCCCGCGCGACCAGGCGGCGGTAAAGGCGGCGGCCGAGACTTTCCGGCCCAACCCCGACGTCGATGTCACCGCAGCGATTACCGAGCTGAAAGTCGGCGAGGCGCTGGTCTCGCTACTCCAGCCCGATGGCTCCCCCTCGCCGGTCGAGCGCACGTTGATCAAGCCGCCGAGATCGCGGGTTGGCCCACTCACCGCCCAGGAACGCGCGATCCTCGTGCAGACGGACGCGATTGGCGCCAAATATGACCTGCTGCTCGACCGCGAAAGCGCGGAGGAAATCTTAAAAGCCAAGAGTGATGAGGCTGCCGCCGCCGCCGCGGCCGTCGCGGCGAAAAGCGAGGCGCAAAAGGCAGCCGCACTCCAGGCCAAGCAGGACGCGCTGGCCGCGAAAGAAGAGGCGCGTGCAAAGGCCGTCGAGGAGCGGCTTCGGATCCAGCAGATGCGCGAGGAAGAACGCCGCCGCAAGGAGCTGGAACGAGAAGAAGCGCGACGCGCTCGCGAGGCGGCGAAGCCGACAATGGCCGACAAGATGATCCAGTCGGCGGGACGGTCAATCGCCTCCTCGGTCGGTCGCCAGATCGGCAATTCCCTGCTGCGCGGCATTTTCGGAGGACTGAAGCGTGGTCGCTGACGCACCTTGCACCGATGTGCGTGACCTTGAACGCGACTGGCGGGCGGCACTGATCGCCAAGGACGAAGCTGCGCTTCGCCAACTCATCCACCCGCAATTCAAGCTGGTCGGCATTCGCTCGACCGGCTCGGTCGCCGTCGACCTCGAACAGTGGATCGAAGCGCTGAAACGGATGGACATCGCCAGCCTCGACGTGCGCGTCACCGAATGCGTCCAGCTGGACCAGGTGATCGTCGCCACAGTCGATGCCCAGTGGCAGGTTCGCTACCTCGGCCAGGTGATCGACGAACGCGTGCTGCTGACCGATGTTTGGGTGCGCGGCGGAGGATCGTGGCAGGTGATCCGGCGTCACAGTTCCCCGGTCCCGCCCGGGGTCACAATCGATTGATTGATTTTACGGTAGAATGAGTCATGCTCCACGTCGTTAATATGTCCGTGGAGGGGACGGGGATGTTTACGCTCTATGTTGCGCTGGCGCTCGCTGCGCCGAACCCGGGATCGATCGATGCCCCGCGCAAGGCCTATGCAAGCTGCCTGAAGAATTTCGAGTCCAATCAGCTCAAGGCGAAGGTCGCGGTCGATGCCTATGAAGCCTCGGTCAAGACCGCCTGCTCGGGCGAGGCGGCGGCATTTACCGCCGCGCTGGTCGCCTATGACACCGCGATGGGCACGAAGCGGGCCAATGCCACCGCCAATGCCGCCCGCGACGTGGAGGACTACCAGCTGACCAGCGTCGACCGGTATCGCGATCTTCTCGCCAACTGATCGAAGTTGAGCCCGGGCGGAGCCGGCGTTAGGCTGGCCCATGCTTTCCGCCGAAACCGCCGCATGGCTGTCGCGTGCCAAAGCCGAGGTTTCCGGACTGCTGGACCTGCGGCGGGCGATCCACGGCGATCCGGAATTGGGACTGGACTGCCCGCGCACTCGGGCCAAGCTTGAACGCGCCTTGGCGGGCTTGCCGCTGACCTTTCGCCATTCCGACCGTTGCAGCGGTTTCGTCGCCGTCCTCGAGGGTGCCAGGCCGGGCCGGACGGTCCTGCTGCGCGGTGACATGGACGCGCTTCCGATCCACGAAGCAACCGGTCTCGATTTTGCAAGCAAGGTCGCGGGACGGATGCATGCCTGCGGCCATGACACCCATTCGGCGATGCTGGCGTCGGCGGCGAGGCTGCTGTGCGGCAGGCGGGATCAGATCACTGGGCAAATCCTGTTCATGTTCCAGCCCGGCGAGGAGGGCCATCACGGCGCCCGGGTCATGATCGAGGAAGGACTCCTAGGAAACCCGCTGCCGGATGCCGCCTTCGCGCTCCATGTCTGGCCGACCCTGCCGCATGGCGCCGTCGCCTGCCGCGCCGGTGCGATGCTGGCGTCGACCGATACAGTGATGGCGCGGATTGTCGGCAGGGGTGGTCATGCCGCCATGCCGCACGAGGCGATCGACCCCATCCCCGCCGCCTCGGAGATTGTCCTGGCACTGCAGGCGGAGGTTGCGCGGCGCAACCCGGTGCATGACCCGATCGTGCTGTCGATCACCTGCATCAATGCCGGAAGCGCGCACAATGTTCTGCCCGACGCGGTCGAGATGCAGGGGACGCTGCGCGCCCTGTCAGCCGAGGGCCGGGAGCGGGGGCGGGCCGCGTTCGACCGGGTGTGCACCCATGTCGCCGCGGCGCACGGCTGCCAGGCCGAAATCTCGATCGTGCCCGGTTATCCGCCGACCCTCAACGATCCGCGCGCGGTCGCCTTGGTCCGGACCATCGCCGGCGACGCGTTTCGCGACTTGCCCTCTCCCAGCATGGGCGGTGAGGATTTCTCCTACGTCCTGCGCAAGGTGCCCGGCGCGATGGCCTTTCTCGGCGTCGCCGCGGTCGGGCAGGAAAGCGGTCACTGCGCGCCCTTGCACAATCCGGCAATGATCGTCGACGAGGCGGTCTTGCCCCAGGGGGTCGCGCTTCATTGCGCTTTCGCCACCCAATTCCTCGATCAGGGTTGGGGCTGAATTTTTCACCCTATCACCGGCGCGGATACTGTGATTGTGTCCGCCGACTGACATTTTCGGGGGCATGACCATGGCGACCGCCGCGGCATCGACGACGACGGCCTTGATTCGCGAACTGACGCTGCGCGGCGTCATCCTCGGCGGGCTCATCACTCTCCTCTTCACGGCGGCTAATGTCTATCTCGGCCTGAGGATCGGCATCACCTTTGCCACCTCGATCCCGGCCGCGGTGATCTCAATGGCGATCCTGCGCTACTTCCAGGGATCGACGATCCAGGAAAACAATATCGTCCAGACCATCGCCTCCGCGGCAGGGACGTTGAGCGCGATCATTTTCGTCCTGCCCGGCCTGGTGATGGTCGGCTGGTGGACCGGTTTTCCCTTCTGGCTGTCGGTCGCGGTGATCGCCATCGGCGGCATATTGGGCGTCATGTATTCGGTGCCGCTGCGCCGGGCGCTGGTGACGTCGGGCGACCTTCCCTATCCCGAAGGAGTCGCCGCGGCGGAAGTGCTCAAAGTCGGCGCCGGCGTCGGCGGCGTCGAGGAGAACAAACGTGGCCTTGCGGCGATCCTGATGAGCGCGCTGGTGTCCGCCGGCTTCGCCATTCTCGCCCAGACCCGCATCGTCGCGGCCGAAGCCGCAAGAGCCTTCAAGTTCGGCGCCGGTGCGACGAGCGTGTCGACCAGCCTGTCGATGGCATTGATCGGCGTCGGACATCTGGTCGGGCTGGGCGTCGGCATCGCCATGCTGGTTGGAATGATCACCAGCTGGTTCGTGCTGGTCCCCTGGCAGACCGGACTGGCCGGCGTGGCGGGCGCCACCGACCTGCAGGCCCTGGTCGGCGATACCTTTCGGCAGAAGGTCCGCTTCATCGGCGCCGGGACGATCGGGGTCGCGGCAGTCTGGACCTTGCTCAAGATCATTGGTCCGATCGTGAAGGGCGTGCTGGGGGCGATCGCCGCCAATCGCGCCCGCCGCGCGGGTCAGGGCGCCGGCCTGCCGATCACCGAGCGCGACTTGCCGATCACCATCGTTGTCGGAACGATCATCGCCTCGATGCTGCCGATCGGCCTTCTGCTGGCGGCCTTCGGCCAGTCGGGACCGGTCGGCTCGGCAATGGGCGGAACGCTGGTCGTGACCATCCTTTACATCCTGTTCGCGGGCGTCGTGATCGCCGCGGTCTGCGGTTATATGGCGGGCCTGATCGGCGCGTCGAACAGCCCGATTTCAGGCGTCGGAATTCTCGCCGTGCTGGGCATCTCGTTGATCCTTGCCGCGCTGTTTCCAGCGGTCGACGCCAGCGCCACCCAGGCGCTGGTCGCCTTCGCGCTGTTCGTCACCGCTATCGTTTTCGGCATCGCCACCATTTCCAACGACAACCTCCAGGACCTCAAGACCGGACAGCTAGTCGGCGCGACGCCATGGCGGCAGCAGGTGGCGCTGATCCTCGGCGTCCTGTTCGGGTCCGTGGTCATTCCGCCGATCCTGACACTGCTCAACGACGCCTTCGGCTTCCAGGGTGCGCCGGGCGCGGGCGCCAACGCCCTTGCTGCCCCGCAGGCCGCGCTCATTTCGGCAATCGCGCAGGGCGTGCTCGGCAACAATCTCGACTGGGGGCTGATTGGCCTCGGCGCGGCGATCGGCGTCGCCGCCTGCATCGCCGACGAGATGCTGCGCCGGTCGAACAAGGGCATGCTTCCGCCGCTTGCGGTCGGCATGGGAATTTACCTGCCGATGGCCCTCACCATGCTGATCCCGGTCGGGGCGCTGATCGGCCATTATTACAATCGCTGGGCGGCGCGGGCGGCTAATCCCGATTTTGCCGAGCGGCTGGGTGTGCTGATGGCCACCGGCCTGATCGTCGGCGAAAGCCTTTTCGGTGTAGCCTTCGCCGCGATGGTCGGAGCGACCGACAGTGCGGCACCGCTGGCGCTGGTCGAGGAACATGGCTGGGCGGTGCCGCTCGGCATCGCGCTGTTCGCGGCAGCGATCGCCTGGCTTTACCTCACCACGCGAAAGAAGGCAGCGTTACCGCTGGCGGCCTAGCGCGGCACGGCACAGCGCGTCGGGTTGAAGCGGACCGGCACCGTTTTCGGCGGCGTTCACCAGCGCGACGATCCGCCGGTTGACCGGCGCGTCCCGGCCCAGCCGTTCAGCCAGTCCGACGACCTCGCCATTGATAAAGTCGACTTCGGTCTTCCTGCCCCGCGCCAGGTCGTCGGCCATAGACGAACGGGCACGGTCATCGATCTTCCAGCCCTTCAGGAACAAACTATTGAACAGCAGGTCGGGCGCGGCGATCACCCAGGGTAACAGCCGCGGTCCGACCGCGCCGACCTTGGCGGGGCGGATCCCGGCACTTTTTAGCAGCGTCAGCCCCTCGCGCATCGAGGCCGCGAAGACCCGGCGATAGCCGCGGTTGCGCAGCTCGGGCAGCAGCGGCTGGCCCGACAGGGCATTGATCGCATTGTTGAGGTTGATCAGCAGCTTGCCCCAGGCGATCCCGAGCATATCCTGCGACAGGTTCACCGCCGCGGGGGAAGGGCCGATCGCCGCTGAGAGCTGGCGCATCGCGGGCACATCGTCGGCGTAAAGCTGGCCTGCGACGCCCTTGTGAAATTGCCCGTTGCCCAGATAGGCGACATTGAACGGCACCATCCCGCGGAAGACCGGGAAGCCTGGTCCCAGGATTTCGCGCAGGACATCGACATTGCTGATGCCGTTCTGGAGGCTGAGGACAGCCGTTCCGGGGCGGGCATGATCGGCGACCTGCCGCGCGGCGTCGCCGGTCGCGCCGCTTTTGACGCACAGGACGATGAGGTCGGCATCCGCCAGCGTGGCAGGATCGATGCCATAAGCCACGTCGGCGGCGGGCAAGGTCGCGGACCAGCCGTCATAGTCGCTTAGCACAAGGCCATGGCGGGCAATGTCGCGGGCAAAGGCGGGGCGGCCGATGAAGCTGATATCGAGCCCCGCGGCCTGCCAGCATCCGCCGACGAAGCCGCCGATCGACCCGGCACCGAGGATCGCGACGCGCAGCGCCTAGCCCCGGCCGCGGTAGGCCTGGACGCCTTGGTCGGGAAGCCACAGGCCTTCGGGCGGGGGGGCCGACTGCCAGAACACGTCGATCGGGATTCCGCCCCGCGGATACCAGTAGCCACCAATCCTGAGCCAGCGCGGTTTCATCTCCTCGAACAGGCGCTGGCCGATGCCGACGGTGACGTCTTCATGGAAGCCGCAATGGTTGCGGAAGGAGCCGAGAAACAGCTTGAGACTTTTGGATTCGACGATCGATTCCATCGGCGCATAGTCGATCACCAGATGGGCGAAGTCGGGCTGTCCGGTTACCGGGCAAAGCGAGGTGAATTCGGGCGCGGCGAAGCGCACCAGGTAGAGCTGGCCTGCGCGCGGATTGGGGACATAGTCCAGGACCGCTTCCTCGGGCGACGCGGGAAGGGCGCTAGACTGGCCAAGATGCTTCGGGGTCATAGTCATCGCTGCGCCTCTAGCAGGGCATTCAAGCCATTGCGAGGAGTGGCCGGGCGGGGCATTGAACAGCGGCAAACAGGGGAGCTGCATGGATAATTTGGTGACCACCCACTGGCTGGCGCAGAACCTTGGCGCGGCCGACCTCGCCATCGTCGATTCGACCCTTTTCCTGCCGGGAGAGGGCCGCGACCCGGTTGCAGAATTTCGCGTCGCACATATCCCCGGCGCCCGCTTCCTCGATATCGACGCGGTCAGCGACAAGGCGTCGCCGAGCCCGCACATGCTGCCGTCGGCAGCCGTCTTCGGCGAAGCGATGCGCGACCTCGGCGTCGGGCGCGACGACCGCATCATAGTCTATGACAACAGCGGCCTCAGGACGGCCGCCCGCGGCTGGTTCATGATTCGCCATTTCGGGGCGGAGCGGGTTGCGATCCTCGACGGCGGCTTTCAGAAATGGCGCGCGGAAGGAAGGCCGGTTGAAAGCGGCGATCCGGCGCCGCGCAAGGCCCGGTTCGATGCCCGCGAGCGGCCGGGTGAAGTCATCGCCAAGGCGGAAATTGCGCAGGGCCTGTCTATCCCGCTGCTCGACGCGCGCGGGCCGGGCCGGTTCGCCGGAACAGACGCCGATCCCCGGCCGGGTGTCGCCTCGGGACACATCCCGGGTGCCAGGAACCTGCCCTATGCCGCGCTTTACCGCGACGATGGCACGCTTCGCTCCGACGAGGAGCTGGCCGCACTGTTCGACGCGCTGCGGGTCGATCCCAGGACCCCGTTCGTCGCCTCCTGCGGGTCGGGGGTGACGGCCAACAGCATCATTTTTGCCGCCCACCGCCTCGGCGGACGCCACGCACGGCTATATGATGGAAGCTGGAGCGAGTGGGGCGCCGATCCAACGACGCCCAAGGCCAAGGGTCCGTCTAGAGGCTGAACAGCTGGTCGACCGACTCGACGCCGCGGCCGATTTCGTCGCGGAAGCGCGCAAGCGCCGCGGAATTGGGCCTACGGCCCGCGTCATGGTGAGATGCAATGGTTTCAAGGCCTGCCGCAGCCGCTGACGCAATCCGCGCCGAGCGCGCGTCATAGACCCGCTGTCTCGCCGGGGAGGCCACCGGCCAGCCCGCGGCAAGCTTGGCCTCAGCCATGGATTCCGATGGCGGATCGCCCGCGACCTCATCGACGCAGGCCAGCGCCTGGCGGATCGACGCCAGCCGGGCAACGGCCTCGGCATAAGGTCCGGCGACGACCGGGGCTTCGGCCTCGGCCGATTCGCTGAACGATTCGGGCAGAAAATGAATCATGCTCCGCCGTTTGTCACGGCAGGGTAAATCTTCAGTGAATCAGGCCTCAGGCGGCGCTTGCGGTCTCGATGTCGCGCAGGATCCAGCCGCGCTGCGGGATCGTCTCGATAAACTCGGCCCCGCCCGATGCCGAGCGCAGCTTCTTGCGCAGCTTGGAGATGAATACGTCGATGATCTTCGGTTGCGGCTGGTCGTCGGCGCGGCGGTAGAGATGCTTGAGGAGCATCTGCCGGGTGACGACATTGTTGCGCGCGAAGGCAAGCAGCTCGAGGACCCGATATTCCATCTCCGTGATGCCAATTGGATGACCGTCGATCCGGATCAGGCGCTGGACCGGGTCCACCGCCAAGCGACCGCCGCACAATGTTTCGGGAAGCTCGGTTCCGCTGGCCTTGAGGCTGGCGAGCAGGCGCGAGGCAGCTTCCTCGCTATCTTCGGCGCTGAGAGTGACCGGCGTGCCGAGCAGCAGCTGCTGCACCTCGGCGAGGCTGCGGTGAGCCTCTTCAACCAAGCGGCTGCCTTCCTCGAAGCGCCGCCGCGAACGGTCGAGCATGGCTTCGATTTCGACCAGCCTTGCGGAAAGATTCTCTGAGCTCATCAAGCCCCCCTTAAGCCAGTTATTGCGGGGTCTGGGCCGACGCCAGCTGGCTTCCGCTTGGCGCAGCGGCGATGATCGCCTGGGTCGCCTGGCCCTTGTCGACCACGCGGGTCTCCGGGTCACCGACGGTCGAACGCACTCCAAGCGAAGCGCGATCGCGCCCGGCGCGCTCGAGCAGCGAGGTTTCGGTCTGGCTGCGCGGGGCGGGGCCGCCGAACAGCGCCTCGATCGCCTGGGTCTGCGCATCCTGCGCCGACATGCTGATCGTTCCGGCGACCGGCGGGGTCAGCGTATAATCGGGGGGAATGACCAGCGGCGCGTTGCGGGCAACCGCGAACTCGTCGAGTGACGCGCGCTTGCCGCTGAAGACGCCGCAGCCGGCCAGCAGCGCGGCTGCCGGGGCGATGAGGATAATGGCCTTACGCATGTTCGTTCGTTCCTTCAGGCGCCGGATCGCGCACGAAAAAGGCGCGGAGCAGCAAGATTACCACGCCGATGCTAATCGCGGCATCGGCGACATTAAAGACCAAAAAGGGACGGAAGGCCCCGAAATGCAGATCAGCGAAGTCCACGACATAGCCGTGGCGGACCCTGTCGACGATATTTCCGAGCGCTCCGCCCAGTACCAGGGCTAGCGCAAGCTGGTCGCCGCGCTTTTCTTCCTTGCGAATCCACCAGCCCACGCCGATCGCGATCGCGGCGGTCATCGCGACCAGCAGCCAGCGCCCGGTTTGCGTCGTGGCATTGAGCAAGCCTAGCGAAATACCGTAATTTTCCACCCAGGTCAGGTTGAAGATCGGCAGCAGTTCGATCTGGCCGATGTCCTGCAGGCGCAGCGGGCCGGTGACAATCCACTTGGTCAGCTGGTCGACCGCGAAGATCGCCAGCGCGATCGAATAGGCGAAACCCTGCTTAGCCATTCACCACATCCTCGCACCGCGCGCACAAATCGCCGTCTTCACTCACTTCGGGAAGCAGGCGCCAGCAGCGTCCGCATTTATGATGATCAGTCTTGGTCACCGCCAACGTTTCGCCCGGCCTGACCGAGGAGACGATGAACAGCTCCTCGAGCAGCTTGGGGTCGGCATTGCTTGCGACTGTCACTTCGGCCTCCAGGCTCGATCGGATCAGCTTGTCGCGCCGCAGCGGTTCGATCGCTTCGGTCACTGTTTCGCGAAGGCTTCGCAACTCGGCCCATTTTGCTTCAAGCGCCTCGTCGCGCCATTCGCTGTCGACCAGCGGCCATTCGAGCAAGTGGACGCTGCCCGCGTCCGGATAGCGTGTGCCCCACACTTCTTCGGCGGTGAAGACCAGCACCGGTGCAGCCCAGCGGACCAGCGCATGGAACAGTGTGTCGAGCACGGTGCGATAGGCGCGGCGCTTTGGATCGTTCGGAGCGTCGCAATAGAGCGAGTCCTTGCGGATATCGAAGAAGAAGGCGCTGAGGTCGTTGTTGGCGAACTCGCTCAGCGCGCGGACATAGCTGTTGAAATCATAGTCCGCGACCGCCTGGCGAAGCACCACGTCCAGCTCTGCGGTCAGCGCCAACATGTAGCGCTCAAGCTCGGGCATCTCCGAAGCCGCGATCCGCTCCTCCTCGCCGAACCCGTCGAGCGCGCCGAGCAGGTAGCGGAAGGTGTTGCGAAGCTTGCGATACTGGTCGCCGACCCCGGCGAGGATTTCCTTGCCGATGCGGTGATCCTCGGTGAAATCCACCGAGAGCGCCCACAGCCGCAATATGTCTGCGCCATAATCACGCATCAGGTCGAGCGGGCTGATCGTGTTCCCCAAGCTCTTGGACATTTTCATGCCCTTCGAATCCATGGTGAAGCCGTGGGTCAGGACGGCGTCGTAAGGCGCCCGGCCGCGCGTCCCGCAGCTTTCCAGCAGCGAAGACTGGAACCAGCCGCGATGCTGGTCGGACCCTTCCAGATAGAGGTCGGCGGGCCAGCGCTGCTGGGGCCAATGGCCGCTTTCCAACGTGAAGACATGGGTGCAGCCCGAATCGAACCAGACGTCGAGGATGTCGGTGACGCGTTCATAATCGGCGGCGTCATAGCGATCGCCCAGATATTCCTGCGCCCGTTCCTCGTCCCAGGCGTCGACCCCCTCAGCCTTGATCGCCGCAACGATGCGCTCGTTCACCTCATGGTCGACCAGCAGCTTGCCGCTCTTCTTCTCGATGAATACCGCGATCGGCACGCCCCAGGCGCGCTGGCGGCTCAGCACCCAGTCGGGCCGTCCTTCGACCATCGAGCCGATGCGGTTGCGGCCCTTTTCGGGAACGAAGCGGGTCTCGCTGATCGCCTTCAGCGCTAGGTCGCGCAGGGTCGCGGTTTCGTCGGCGACATGATGGGCGGGGTCGAGCGGCGCGCCGCCTTCGCCTTCCCAGCGGATCTCGGCGGTCGACTTGAGGTGATGAAGTCCGATTGGCTTGTCCATCGCCACGAACCATTGCGGGGTGCAGCGGTAGATAACCTTGGCCTTCGACCGCCAGCTGTGGGGATAGCTGTGGCTGTAATCGAACGAGGCGGCGAGCAGCGCGCCGGCTTCGCTGAGGTCGGAGCAGATCGGGCCGTCGGGGGCGTTGAATTTGGGGTTGATGACCGACATGCGCCGCTCATCATAGCCGCCCAGCCAGGGCCAGTCGTCACGGTAACGGCCGTCGGCCTCGACCGCGAACTGCGGTTCGATGCCATGCGCCTTGCACAATTCGAAATCATCCTCACCATGGTCGGGAGCCATGTGCACGAGGCCGGTTCCGCTATCGGTGGTTACGAAATCACCCGGCAGAAACGGGCGCGGCCTCGCGAAGAAGCCGCCAAGATGGTGCATCGGGTGGCGCGCGACGGTGCCGGCGAAGTCAGAGCCGATCATCTGCAGGACCGGGGCGATGCTGCCTGCGAGGCGGTCTTGAACCTGTTGAAGAAGGGCCTTCGCAATCAGAATTCGCTGTCGCGGGCCATTATCCATCGTGCCGGATTTGAATTCGGCCAAAACATACTCGACCTCTGGGCCGTAAGCGATCGCCTGGTTGACCGGGATCGTCCAGGGCGTCGTCGTCCACACCGCGGCGTGGGCCCCGACCAGCTCCGGGATCGGGCTTTCGACAATCTCGAACGCCACGTCGATCTGGGTGGACGTGATGTCCTCATATTCGATCTCGGCCTCGGCCAGCGCGGTCTTTTCGACCGGGGACCACATCACCGGCTTGGCGCCGCGATAGAGCTGGCCCGACTCCGCGAACCTGTAGAGCTCGGAAACGATCGTTCCCTCGGCTTCAAAGTTCATCGTCAAATAGGGCTTGTCCCACTGTGCACCGATGCCGAGCCGCTTCAATTGCTCGCGCTGGGTGTCGACCCAATGCTGCGCATAGGCGCGGCACTCGGCGCGGAATTCCTTGACCGGCACCTCGTCCTTGTTGCGCTTTTTCTTCCTGTACTGCTCCTCGACCTTCCATTCGATCGGCAGGCCATGACAGTCCCAGCCGGGCACGTAGGGCGCGTCCTTCCCCAGCAAGGTCTGGGTCCGGATGACCATGTCCTTCAGGATATGGTTGAGCGCATGGCCGATATGGATGTCGCCATTGGCGTAGGGGGGGCCGTCGTGGAGGATGAATTTCTCACGCCCAGCGCGGTTCGCGCGGACCTGGTCGTAAAGGTCGGCTTCCTGCCATCGGGCAAGGAACAGCGGCTCCTTCTGCGGAAGGCCCGCCTTCATCGGAAAGTCGGTCCTGGGCAGGAAGACGGTGCTGCGCCAATCTTGCTTGTCGGCGTCTGGCTTTTCGGGTGCTGGCGTATCGGGCATCGCGGCGGGCCTTAGGCGAGGGGCGGGCCAGCGGCAAGCAGCCGGCGGGCCGCAGCGGCGTCCTCGTCCATCCGGGCCTTCAGCGCGTTGATCCCGTCGAATTTCATCTCGCGCCGGATGTAAGCGTGGAGCGCCACTTCGATGGCCTGCCCGTAGAGGTCGCCGTCGAAGTCGAACAATACAGTTTCCAGCAATTCGCGGGGCGGATCGAACATCGGCCGAACGCCAAGATTGGCTACCCCGTCATGCTCGCTGCCATCGCCGAGGCGGACACGCACCGCATAGATGCCATAGGCCGGGCGAAGATAGCTGCCGAGTTCCATGTTGGCGGTGGGCCAGCCAAGCTCGCGCCCGCGCTTGTCGCCATGGATCACCTTGCCCGCGATCGCGAACGGCCGCGTGAGGAGGCGGGTGGCGGATGCAGGATCACCCGCCTGGAGCGCCTCGCGGATCCGGCCAGAGGAGATTCGCTTTCCGTCCAGCACCACTGCGGTCATCGCTTCGGCATCGATGCCCCGCGCCGCGCCCCATTCGCGCAACCGTTGCGCATTGCCGCCGCGCCCCTTGCCGAATGTGAAGTCCTCGCCGGTCACCACCCCCGCCGCGCCGAGCCGGCGCCCGAGCAGGTCGGCGACGAACTCCTCGGCCGGCGTCGCGGCCAGTTCGGCGCCGAAGCGGAACACCAGCATCGCGTCGGCTCCGGCCGCGGCGAACAGACGCTCGCGCTGGTCGAGCGTGGTCAGGCGAAAGGGCGGCGTCTCGGGCCGGAAATGGCGAACCGGGTGAGGATCGAAAGTCGCGACGATCGCCGGCCGCCGCTCATGCGCGGCTTTCTGCACCGCCCGCCCGACCACGGCCTGGTGGCCGAGGTGGAAACCGTCGAAATTGCCCAATGCGATCACGGCGCCGCGAAGCGCGTCGGGGATCGGATGGTCGTGGAACAGGCGCTGCATTGCCAACCGCCCTAATGGCATGGCGGTTGCGCGGCAATCGCCTGCAGGGTCGGGGCGCATGGCGATCTGGCGCGACTTCGTTCGGGCAGACACCGGGGTCGCTTCGCATGGGTTAGCGGTGCAGGCAAAATGGGTTGTTCCGGATAGCCGAAAGGGTCCCGTCTGCGCTTGACTCTCACCCGGGCGACTCCTACAGCATCCCCATCCCGTTTCACCGGTTGGCCGGCGGCGCATCCCTGCGCGCGCCGTTTTGCCGTTGGACAGGGCTCCCTTCGAAGGCGACTTTGACGGGATCCTGAAGGGTCAACGCTTTGAGATGGGTCGGTCGGGTGCCCGCTGACCTGTGGAGCTAGGAGAAAATAGTTCATGGCACGTATTGCGGGCGTCAACCTGCCCACCAACAAGCGCGTTCTGATCGCGCTTCAATATATCCACGGCATTGGACAGGCCAAGGCCAAGGAAATCACCGAAAAGCTGAAGATCGCTCCGGAGCGCCGCGTCCAGGACTTGTCGGATCAGGAAGTGCTGCACATCCGCGAAGCGATTGACGCCGACTACACCGTCGAAGGCGACCTGCGTCGTGAGACGGCGATGAACATCAAGCGCTTGATGGACCTCGCCTGCTACCGCGGCCTGCGTCACCGCAAGGGCCTTCCGGTCCGCGGCCAGCGCACGCATACCAACGCCCGCACCCGCAAGGGTAAGGCGAAGCCGATCGCCGGCAAGAAGAAGTAACGCCGCTGGGGCGCTACGCCGGCACGCATCCTGCGTGGTGACGATGCGCCTCGCCGACCGCTTTTCGAGGATTTAGAGAGAATGGCCCAATCCCCCCAGCGTCTTCGCCGTCGCGAGCGCAAGAACATCACCGCCGGCGTCGCCCATGTGAACGCCAGCTTCAACAATACTATGATCACCATCACCGACGCCCAGGGCAACGCCATCGCGTGGAGCTCGGCTGGCATGATGGGCTTCAAGGGCAGCCGCAAGTCGACGCCTTATGCGGCGCAGGTCGCGGCGGAAGACGCAGGCCGCAAGGCCGCCGAACATGGCGTCCGCACCCTCGAGGTCGAGGTCAAGGGTCCGGGTTCGGGCCGCGAGAGCGCGCTTCGTGCGCTGCAGGCGGTCGGCTTCCAGATCACGTCGATCCGCGACGTGACCCCGATCCCGCACAATGGCGTGCGCCCGTCGAAGCGTCGCCGCGTCTGAGCCGAGATCGGCCGGGGCATCTGCTCTGGCCCGATCCGCTTAGGCAACAAGGTTCAAATCCAGGGGACCGCGGGACGCCGCCTCCCCCTACTGCCAAGGAAGAAAAATGGCCGTCAACACAAAGAACTGGCAGGAACTAAAGAAGCCGAACGCGCTGGAGCGAAAGCCGGGCACCGACGTCCGCCGCAAGGCGGTGTTCGTGGCCGAGCCGCTGGAGCGTGGCTTTGGCATGACCCTCGGCAACTCGCTGCGTCGCGTGCTGCTGTCGTCGCTTCAGGGCGCGGCCGTCACCTCGATCAAGATCGAAGGCGTGCTGCATGAATTCTCGAGCCTGGCGGGGGTCCGCGAGGACGTCACAGACATCATCCTTAACGTGAAGCAGATCGCGCTTAAGATGGAAGGCGAAGGCCCGAAGCGTCTCCAGCTGTCGGCGACCGGCCCGGGCGAAGTCACCGCCGGCCAGATCGCCACCAGCGGCGATATCGAGGTGACCAACCCTGAACTCGTCATCTGCCACCTCGACGATGGCGCGACGCTCAACATGGAACTGACCGCTGACGTCGGGAAGGGCTATGTTCCGTCGGCCGCCAATCGTCCGGCGGATGCGCCGATCGGCCTGATCCCGGTCGATGCGCTCTACAGCCCGGTTCGCCAGGTCGCCTACAAGGTGGAAAACACCCGCGTCGGTCAGGAACTGGATTATGACAAGCTGACCCTGACCGTCGAAACCGACGGCACTGTCAGCCCCGAGGACGCGCTGGGCTATTCGGCCCGGATTCTTCAGGATCAGTTGCAGCTGTTCGTCCACTTCGACGACAGTCAGGTTCGCGCCGCCCCGTCCGCGGGCATGGCCGGAACCCCCGGCATCGTCGCCCAGGAAGGCGCCGCCGCAGACACCAACCAGCTCAACCGCTACCTACTCAAGAAAGTCGATGAGCTGGAACTGTCGGTCCGTTCGGCCAACTGCCTGAAGAACGACAATATCATCTACATCGGCGATCTGGTCCAGAAGACCGAGGCCGAGATGCTCCGCACGCCGAACTTCGGCCGCAAGAGCCTCAACGAGATCAAGGAAGTCCTTGCCTCGATGGGCCTGCGCCTCGGCATGGACATCCCCGGCTGGCCGCCGGAAAATATCGAGGAAATGGCCAAGAAGCTTGAGCAGGAATTGCTGGGCTAATTGACCGCAAACGGGTTTGGGCGGTGCCCGTGATCACCGCCTGGATCGGGCTACCTCGCACGGGCCCCCTACGAACGAAGGACTAGAAAAATGCGCCATCGCATCGCCGGCCGTAAGCTTCAGCGCACCTCGGCCCACCGCGCCGCCATGTTCCGCAACATGGCCGCCGCCCTGATCAAGCATGAACAGATCACCACCACCCTTGCCAAGGCGAAGGAACTTCGTCCCTATGTCGAGAAGCTGGTAACGCTTGCCAAGAAGGGCGGGCTTTCGAACCGTCGCTTGGCCCATGCGCGCCTGCTCGACGATGCCCAACTGGTCAAGCTGTTCGACGTTATCGCCTCGCGCTACGCCGAGCGCAACGGCGGCTACACCCGCGTGGTGAAGGCCGGCATCCGTTCGTCGGACGCCTCGCCGATGGCGATCATCGAATTCGTTGACCGCGACGTCTCGGCCAAGGGCCAGGACTCGGGTCCGGTGATGGTCGAAGAAGGCGAAGAGGCCTGATCGTCGCTTCCACGGATTGAAAAACGAAAGGCGCGGGCTAGTCTGGCCCGCGCCTTTTTCTTTGCCAGTAGTTCCCGGAGATTTTCTTCATGCCATTCCGCCTGACCGCCGCCGCCTTGCTGGCCACCTCCAGCCTCGCCCTAGGCGCTTGCGCCACTGTTCCCCCGCCTCCCCCGTCACCCCCCGAACTGGCCGCCGCGGCAGCCGCAACGCCTCAGGAGGGCGCCATCCAATATCCGCTGACCCGCAAGATGGACCTGATCGAGCCCCAGTTCGGCGAAAATGTCGCCGACCCTTATCGCTGGCTGGAGAATGACGTCCGCAACGATCCTGAGGTCCGGGCCTGGGTAACCGCGCAAAATGCGGTCACCGACGCCTTCCTCGAATCGCTTCCGCTCCGCGACAAGTTCAAGGCTCGGATGACCGAGCTTTACGATTATGAGCGCTTCGGGATTCCGCGTGAGAAGGGCGGCCGCTATTTCTATTCGCGCAACGACGGGTTGCAGAACCAGTCGGTGCTCTATGTCCGTTCGTCGGCCGATGGCGAGGGCCGGGTGCTGATCGACCCCAATGGCTGGTCCGCCGACGGCGCGACCGCGCTGGCCGAATGGAGCCCGAGCGACGACGGCAAGCTGCTCGCCTATGCAATCCAAGACGGCGGCACCGACTGGCGGACCGTCAAGGTGCTCGACGTCGGCACCGGCGAGCTCAGGAGCGACGAGCTGAAATGGCTGAAATTCGGCGGGTCGGTCGAATGGGCCAAGGACGGCAGCGGTTTCTACTACAGCCGCTTTCCCGAGCCGCCTCCCGGACAGACCTACCAGTCGCTCAACAAGAACCAGAGCGTCTATTTCCACAAGCTGGGGACGCCTCAGTCCGCCGACCGGCTTGTCTATGCCACCCCCGACCATCCCGATTACGGGCATTATGCATCGATCAGCGAGGACGGCCGGTGGCTGGTTGTCACCAGTTCGATCGGCACCGACGATCGCTATGAAGTGACGCTGATCGACCTTGCAAGGCCGACTGCCAAGCCGCGCACGCTGATCAAGGGTTTCACCCATAATTACAGCTATGTCGGCAACAAGGGCGCGACCTTCTACTTCATCACCAATGACGGCGCGCCGAAGCTCAAGCTGGTGGCAATGGACGTGTCGCAGGCCAGTCCGAAGGTCCGGACGATCATTGCCGAGGATGAGGCAACGCTCGATGGCGTATCGATGGTCGGGGGGCGGCTTACCGCATCCTATCTCGTCGATGCGAAAACCGAGGTTCGGGTCCACGATCTCCAGGGCAAGCTGATCCGCAAGGTCGCGCTTCCCGGGATCGGCACCGCCGCCGGTTTTGCGGGCGACCAAGACGATAACGAAACCTTCTTCGCCTTTACCAGCTTCAACCAGCCCACCACCATTTACCGCTATGACGTGGCAAGCGGGAAGGCCAGCGCCTGGGCCGCGCCGAAGCTGGCATTCAATCCCGACGATTACCTGGTCGAGCAGCGCTTCTACGCGTCGAAGGACGGCACCCGCGTGCCGATGTTCATCGTCCGCCGCAAGGACGTCACCGGCCCGGCACCGACCGTGCTCTATGGCTATGGCGGCTTCAACGTGTCGATGACCCCCGGCTATTCGCCGACCCGGCTGGCATGGCTTGAAGCGGGCGGCGTGTGGGTCATGGCCAACCTTCGCGGCGGCGGCGAATATGGCAAGGCATGGCACGATGCCGGCAGGTTGCAGAACAAGCAGAACGTGTTCGACGACTTCATCGCCGCGGGCGAATATCTGAAGGCGCAGGGCATCACCGGCAAGGACCAGCTGGCGATCGCGGGCGGCTCCAACGGCGGGCTGCTGGTCGGCGCGGTGGTCAACCAGCGCCCCGACCTGTTCGCCGCGGCCTCCCCGGCGGTCGGCGTGATGGATATGCTGCGCTTCGACCGTTTTACCGCGGGCCGCTACTGGGTCGACGATTATGGCTATCCCAACAAGGAAGCCGATTTCCGCAGCCTGCTGACCTATTCGCCCTATCACAACATCAAGGGCGGGGTGGATTATCCGGCGGTGCTGGTGACCACCGCCGACACAGACGATCGCGTGGTTCCGGGGCACAGCTTCAAATATGCGGCGGCACTTCAGGCGGCCGGGACGACCGGGACGGATCCGCTCCTTATCCGGATCGAGACCCGCGCCGGCCACGGGTCGGGCAAGCCGACCAGCAAGATCATTGAGGAAGCGGCCGACGTCTACGCATTCTTCGGTCACTTCACCGGTCTCGAACGGTCCCGATAGTTCCGCGCGATCGAACCACTTCGGGGGCCGCGGCTTAACGCCGCGGCCCCTTTTCCTTGGTACGTTCAGCCTTGGGGCTTGCATCCTTTTCGGACCTGTAACGTTATTTCCCGGTCGGGCCGGGGGTCGCGGTTCAAGGAGAAGATGCGGGATGATCAGGATGCGTATCATATTGGTGGCGGCCGGTGCGGCCGGAATCGCAGTAGCCGGGCCCGCCTCGGCCCAGTATCAGCAGCGGTCCGGAGGCATTGGCAGCGCAATCGTCGACAGCGTGCTTGGCTATGGCCGCTATCCCTATGGCAACTACGGATACAATAATTACGGCCGGGAGCGGTACGGGATCGACCGGTGCGCGCGCGCGGTCGAAGCCCGGCTTAACCGGCAGCGCGGCTGGTACAGCGGAAACCAGTATCGGCGCTATGGCAATGGCCGGGTCCAGGGCATCACCCGCGTCGAACGCAAGAAGTACGGGCTGAAGGTATGGGGCGTCGCTAGTTCCGGTTATGGCGGCTACCAGGGCTGGAACCGTCCTGGCTATGGCAATTACGGCTATCATGCCGGCGCCGACCTTCGCTTCGAATGCAAGGTTTACCGCAACGGGCAGATCCGCGACATCGACATCAAGCGGCGGCCGGCTCAGTGGCGGGGCTACTGAGCGCCAAGGGGAACGTTCCGCAAAGCTGAACGAACGCCGACATCGGCATTCAGGGCCAATGCAGCCCGACTCGGCTATTAACCGTTATCAGAGACCGATCCTGCGCAAAGGATCCGGTGAGTAACGAGGAGACAGCCGATGTCGCTCAAGATGAAGATGCTGGCCGGTGCGGCCGGAATCGCGGCTGCCGTGGGTGTGGCGACCCCGGCTGCGGCGCAATATTACCCCGGCAGTAGTTACCCGGGCTATGGATATGGCAACAACCAGGGCGGGGTGGTCGGCGCGATCATCAACAGCGTCCTCGGCTATGGCCAATATCCGCACGGAAACTACGGCTATAACAGCTATCGCAACCAAAGTTCGGCCGTAAACCAATGTGCCCGCGCGGTGGAAGCCCGGATCAACGGCTATCGCGGCGGCTACTATGGATATGGCGGCCAGGGCTATGGCTACGGCTACGGCTATAACAATCAGGCCCAGGGCCGCGTCCAGGGTATTACCCGGGTGGAACGCAAGTCCTACGGCCTCAAGGTCTATGGCGTCGCCAGCTCGGGCAACCGTTATTATGACGGCTATGGCCGCGGCGGTTACGGCAGCTATGGCTACAACGCCGGCGCGGACCTCCGCTTCAACTGTGAAGTCCGCTACGACGGCCGCATTCGCGATATCGACGTGAAGCGCCGCACTGCCCAATGGCGCGGTTACTAAGCGCCCCCTTTTCCAAGGGAATGGAATGGGCCGGGTTCTGGACGAACCCGGCCCATTTTCATGTCAGGGCGAAACTTTACAGCGCGGGCGCCGATGCCTATCGGCCAGCCATGACGGCACCCCAAGATACGATCCTCATCGTCGATTTCGGCAGCCAGGTGACCCAGCTGATCGCGCGCCGCGTGCGCGAGGCGGGGGTTTATTGCGAGATCGCTCCCTTCAGCCTGGCCGAAGATGCCTATCGGCGAATGCAGCCCAAGGGCATCATCCTGTCGGGCTCACCGGCGGGCGTGCCGGAAGAGGGAAGCCCCCGCGTCCCCCAAATACTGTTCGAAGCTGGCGTGCCGATCCTCGGTATTTGCTATGGCCAGCAAGTGATGACCCACCAGCTTGGCGGCACCGTCGAGGCGGGCAGCAATGGCGAATGGGACGGGGAGTTCGGTCGCGCCTTCATCACGGTCACCGAGGATTGCGCGCTGTTTGACGGGCTGTGGAGCGTGGGCGAGCGGCACCAGGTCTGGATGAGCCACGGCGACAAGGTCAGCAAATTCGCGCCCGGCTTTGAGATCGTCGCGGTCAGCGACGGCGCGCCGTTCGCCGTCATCGCCGACGAGAAGCGCCGATTTTACGGAACCCAGTTTCACCCGGAAGTGGCGCATACGCCCAACGGGGCAAGGCTGATCGCCAACTTCGTCCACAAGGTGTGCGGGCTTGCCGGCGACTGGACGATGGCAGCCTATCGCGACACCAAGGTCGCCGAAATTCGCCAGCAGGTTGGCACCGGCCGGGTCATCTGCGGCTTGTCGGGCGGGGTCGATTCCTCGGTTGCGGCGATTTTGATCCACGAGGCAATCGGCGACCAGCTGACCTGCGTGTTCGTCGATCACGGCCTGTTGCGGCTTAACGAGCGGGAACAGGTGGAGACGCTGTTCCGCGATCATTACAATATCCCGCTGGTCGTGGTGGACGCCGAAGAGCGGTTCATGAACGGCCTTGCCGGGGTCACCGACCCGGAGGCCAAGCGCAAGTTCATCGGCGGAGAGTTTATCGCCGTGTTCGAGGAAGAGGCGAAGAAACTTGGCGGCGCCGACTTCCTCGCGCAGGGCACGCTCTACCCGGACGTGATCGAAAGCGTCAGCTTCACCGGCGGGCCGTCGGTAACGATCAAGAGCCATCATAACGTCGGCGGCTTGCCCGAGCGCATGAACATGAAGCTGGTCGAGCCCTTGCGCGAACTGTTCAAGGATGAAGTCCGCGAGCTGGGCCGCGAACTTGGCCTCAACGACCAGTTCGTCGGCCGCCACCCGTTTCCGGGACCAGGCCTTGCGATCCGGATTCCGGGCGAGGTCAGCAAGGAGCGCTGTGACATCCTGAGGAAGGCCGACGCAGTCTACCTCGAGGAGATCCGCAATGCCGGGCTCTATGATGCGATCTGGCAAGCGTTCGCGGTGTTGTTGCCGGTCAAGACGGTTGGCGTGATGGGCGACTATCGAACCTACGACCATGTGTGCGCGCTTCGCGCGGTGACCAGCGTCGACGGGATGACTGCCGACATCTATCCGTTCGATGCGGCCTTCCTCAGCCGCTGCGCAACGCGAATCATCAACGAGGTGAAGGGCATCAACCGGGTTGTCTACGACCATACGTCGAAGCCGCCTGGTACGATCGAATGGGAATGATCCGGCCCCGTCGGTTGCGTAACCGGGCGACTTGCGCTTGGTTCGGCTGTCGGACGAGAAGGACTGGCGACTTTCCAGTCCCGTCCGGGGGGAGCGATCAATGAGCGACGGCAATTCCAGAATGACTTCGGCAACCACCCGTGCGCCCGGATGGTATTGGGCCGCGGCAGGGGGCGCCCTGCTGTTCGAGCTCGCCGGCTGTCTGGCCTATCTTGCCGAAGTGCGGATGACCGACGCCGACATCGCCGCACTGCCGCTGGACCAGGCGGCGCTGCTGGCGGCCCGGCCGGACTGGTATTACGCGGCCTTCGGGATTGCGGTCTGGGTTGGCCTGGTTGGCGCAATCGGCCTACTTCTGCGCCGCCGCTGGGCTGCCCCTGCGCTGCTCGTTTCGCTGGTCGCCGTGGTCGTCCAGGTCAGCAGCGTGCTAATCGTCCCGGAAATGCGCGCCGTCCCGTCGGACGCGCTGATCATCTCCGCGGTGGTCATCATGGTCGCCTATGCCTTCTGGCAAATGGCCAGGCTGTCGGCGCGGCGGGGCTGGCTGCGCTGAGCAGGACCGCCTAGGAGGGCGTCATGTCTACCTTTACGATCGACAGCGCGACCAGCCGGGCGACGCCAACCCCCGTCCCCGGCAAGAGGAT
Source organism: Sphingomonas xanthus (assembly GCF_007998985.1). Lineage (GTDB taxonomy): Bacteria > Pseudomonadota > Alphaproteobacteria > Sphingomonadales > Sphingomonadaceae > Sphingomicrobium > Sphingomicrobium xanthum. The sequence continues at coordinate 772,637 of NZ_CP041659.1, read as the reverse complement.
GACCGTCCCGGCGATCCGCGGTCGCAAGCAGGACGGGGTCACGGCCCAGCCGGTGGTGATGCTGACCGCCTATACGATGCGGATGGCGCAGCTCCTCGATCCGCATTGCGAAATGCTGCTGGTTGGCGACAGCCTTGGTCAAGTGATCTACGGCCTGCCTTCGACGGTTCCGGTGACGATGGACATGATGTGCGCCCATGGCGCCGCGGTGGTGCGCGGGTCCTGGCATGCGCTGGTCGCCGTCGACATGCCGTTTGGCAGTTATGAAGGCTCGCCCGAACAGGCTTTCGCCAGTGCATCGCGGATCTTGAAGGAGAGCGGCTGCGCGGCGGTAAAGCTGGAAGGCGGCGAGGCGATGGCCCCGACCGTCGACTTCCTGACGAAGCGCGGAATTCCGGTGATCGGCCATGTCGGCCTGACACCTCAGGCGGTCAATGTGCTAGGCGGCTACGGCGCGCGCGGCAAGAGCGAGGCGGAGGCCGCCAAGATCGTTGGCGATGCCCGCGCGGTGGCGGATGCCGGGGCCTTTTGCCTCGTCGTGGAAGGGGTGATGGAGGCGATCGCTGACGCGGTGACCGCCGCGATCCCGGTGCCGACCATCGGGATTGGCGCATCGTCCCGCTGCGATGGCCAGGTTCTGGTGACCGAGGATATGCTGGGCCTGTTCGAGCGAACGCCCCGGTTCGTGAAACGCTATGCTGACCTTGCCAATGAAATCGGCGCCGCTGCGGCGGCTTATCGCGAACAAGTGCTCGACCGATCGTTCCCGACCCCCGATCAAACCTACCGGCCCAAGAGCTAGGCGGAGGCGCACATGGGTCTTTGCCTTTCGCGGCTCACGCGCTAGACGATGCGCCGCCAGCTTCCATTCATCCGGGGTGGGGAAGGAAGCGTCTTGGTTGTTCCCACCGTGACTTTTGAGGACCCACTTGGCCCTGACTCCTGACACTTCGGAATCCTTCGTTCGCGAGGTTGACGAAAATCTTCGCCGCGACCAGATGCGCGATGCGGCCAAGGCCTATGGCAAGTGGATCGTCGCCGCCGTGGTGGTCTTCCTCGCGGTGGTCGGCGGCTATCTCTACTGGCAGAACCGCCAGCGCGAACAGGCGATCGCAGACGGCGAGACGATGTCCGCGGCGCTCGACAAGGTCGGTGCCGGCGATGCGGCCGGCGCGGCAAAGGACCTTGAGCCGCTGGCGGCGTCCGGCAATGATTTGATCCGGGCCACCAGCAAGCTCACTCGCGCCGCGCTCGCGCTTCAACAAAACGACCGGCAGGCTGCCAGCCGCATCTATGCCGAGGTTGCAGCCGACACGGACCTGCCGCAGCCCTACCGCGACATGGCGCTGCTGCGCGGGACCATGACCGATTATGATCAATTGAAGCCCGACGAGGTGATTTCCCGCCTCGCACCGCTTGTCGAGCCGGGCAAGCCTTTCTTCGGCAGCGCCGGCGAACTGACCGGCATGGCGATGCTGGCCAAGGGCGACCGCTCCGGAGCCGGCCAGCTGTTCGCTCGAATCGCCGCCGACCAGCAGGTACCCGAATCCATCCGAACCCGCGCCGTCCAGGTGGCGGGTTCGCTCGGCGTCGACGCCAGCGCGTCGCTGCCCACCGCACAGTAGGAACGTTCCATGCGTCACGCTTTCCGATTTTCCATCCTCCTTGCTTCGGCCACCATGCTTTCGGCGTGCGGCGGCGGACTTGGCCTGTTCAAGAAGAAGCCGGGAACGCCGGTAGTGGGTGAGCGGGTCGCGGTGCTGGTCAACGAGGCGGACATTGAGATCGACGCCAATACCGCCGGGATGCCGATGGCCTTGCCGGCCGCGACGACCAATGACAGCTGGGCGCAGTCGGGCGGCAATGCCCGCAAGTCCGTCGGTCATGTGACGCTCGGTAATTCCCTGGCCGTCGCCTGGACTTCGTCGATCGGCAAGGGCAGCGACAAGGATGGTCGCCTTGGCGGCGGCCCGGTAGTGGCCGATAACAAGGTTTTCACGGTCGACACGACCGGGACGGTCCGCGCCTTCAGCACGCAAAACGGCGGCCAGCTTTGGTCGGCGCGCTTCGGCGAAGTCGGCGAAAACGCCGCCTCGCTTTATGGTGGCGGCGTCGCTTACGATGGTGGCCGCGTCTATGCGACCAATGGCCTTGGCTATGTCGCTGCGCTCGATGCCAACAGCGGCAATGCGATTTGGACGGTGAAACCGGGCGGCCCCCTGCGCGGCGAACCGTCGGTGTCGGGCGATGCCGTCTATGTCGTCAGCCAGGACAACCAGCTTTACTCGCTGAAGGCTGCCGACGGCACGACCAACTGGTCGAACGCCGCCGCTTTGGAAATCGCTGGCGTGTTCGGCTCGGCCGCTCCTTCGGTGGGCCAGGGCACGGTCGTCGCCGGCTTCTCGAGCGGCGAACTCAATGCCTATCGGTACGAAAACGGGCGCCAGGTGTGGCAGGACGCGCTAGCGCGCACCTCGATCTCGACAAGCGTCGCCTCGCTGAGCGATATCGATGCCGATCCGGTGATCGACGGCGGTGTGGTCTATGCGGTGGGACAGGGCGGACGGATGGTCGCGCTCGACCTTTTCTCCGGTCAGCGCATCTGGGAATTGAACTTCGGCGGTATCGCCACCCCCTGGGTCGCGGGCGAATGGCTGTTCGCGGTCAACGATCGCGGCCAGCTGATCGCCGTGTCGCGCGCTACCGGCAAGATCAAGTGGATCAACCAGCTTCCGCGTTTCACCAATGAAAAGCGCAAGACCGGGCCGATCAACTATGTAGGGCCGGTTCTGGCGGGTGACCGGCTGATCCTTGCCGGCTCAAACGGCGCGCTGGTCAACGTCAATCCGATCGACGGAAGCTTCCAAAGCCAGGTCGACGTAAAGGACGGGATCAGCTTCCAACCCGTCGTGGCCAACAACACGCTGTACATTCTGACCGACGGCGGGCGGCTGATCGCCTACCGCTAAGGTTGACGCCATTGCGGTGGGCGGGCAGGGGGCAGGCATGCCCCTACCCACCGTCGCCATCGTCGGCCGTCCCAACGTCGGCAAGTCCACGCTATTTAATCGACTGGTCGGGAAGCGCGTCGCCTTGGTCGACGATCGCCCGGGCGTGACCCGCGATCGCCGCGAAGGCGAGGGGCGCCTGCTCGGGCTTGAATTCCGGGTAATGGACACCGCCGGTTTCGAAGACCAGGACGCCCAATCGCTGCCGGGGCGGATGCGCGCCCAGACCGAGGCCGCCGTGCGCGAGGCGGATATCGCCCTGTTCCTGATTGATGCCCGGGAAGGGCTGACCCCCCTGGACGAGGAAATTGCCCGCTGGCTCCGCAGCGAATCGACCCCAGTCGTCGTCGCCGCCAACAAGGCCGAGGGCCGCTCTGGGGAGTCCGGCCGGCTGGAAGCCTTCGCGCTGGGGTTTGGCGAGCCGTTCGCCTTGTCGGCCGAACATGGCGAGGGCCTGGTTGACCTGTTCGAGGCGATCCGTCCGCATGTCGAGCGTGACGAAGACGAGATTGAGGAGGACGAGGAAGCCGAAAACGGTCCGCTGAAAATGGCGATCGTCGGACGACCTAATGCCGGCAAGTCGACGCTGGTCAACAAGATGCTCGGCGAAGAACGGATGATCACCGGCCCCGAGGCCGGGATTACCCGCGACAGTATCAGCCTCGACTGGGAATGGCAGGCGAAGGACGGCACCCGCCACCCGGTGCGGCTGGTCGATACCGCGGGCCTGCGCAAGCGCGCCAAGGTCGAGGACAAGCTGGAAAAGCTGAGCGCGGCCGATACGCGCCGGGCGATCGATCATGCCGAGGTCGTTGTCCTGCTGCTCGACGCGACCCGCGGCCTGGAGGCGCAGGACCTGCGCATTGCCGACCAGGTGATCGAGGAAGGGCGGACCTTGGTCATCGCGCTCAACAAATGGGATGTCGCTGAACATGCGTCGTCGCTGTTCAACGGCGTCAAGGCAGCGCTCGAAGAAGGGCTGAGCCAACTCAAGGGCGTTCCCGTGCTGACCGTGTCGGCGAAGACGGGCAAGGGGATTGACCAGCTGATCGGCGCCGCCCTCGAGGTTCGCGAGGCCTGGTCGAGGCGAATCCCGACGGGCGAACTCAACCGCTGGTTCGCACGGGCGATCGAGGCCAATCCACCGCCCGCGCCGGGCGGCAAGCGGATCAAGCTGCGCTATATTACCCAGGTAAAGACCCGGCCTCCCAGCTTCGTGGTATTCGGAACGCGGGTCGACCAGCTTCCGGGCAGCTATGAACGTTATTTGCTGAATTCGATCCGGCGCGAACTTAAACTTGGGCCGGTGCCGCTGCGAATGACCATGCGGGCACCGCGAAATCCGTTCGACGACAAGACGAAATAACCGGTCCTTTACCCTTTCCGGCCTAGACAGGGCGTGTGGAACTGCGCTTGGCCTCGACAGGCGCGCAAGGAGATAGGTCGGGTGGACGACGGTTTGGACATCGTTGACTGGGTACATTTTGAGAAAAGCCGGGCTGAACTGGGCCCCGGCTTCATCCGCATCCTGTCCTATTTCCGGGAAGACGGCGCCAAGAGCGTCATGGCGATCGAACAGGCGATGCACGAGCAGGACACGGTCGCGCTGGTGATCCCCGCCCACACGCTCAAGGGCGAGTCGCGCCAGTTCGGCGCGGAGCCGCTGGCCGAGGTCGCGGAGAAGATCGAGACGGTCGCCCGTTTCTGCATCGAAACCCATCGCTTCCCCGACGAGCTCGTCCCCGACGTGGTTGAGCTTCGCCGCTTGTGGAGCCGGACGATCGAGCTGTTCGACAAAGCGACCAACCCGCTGCAGAGCCGAGCGGCGCCCGGCGGGTTCGGCCGCAAGGTCGCCAACCAGGGATTTGGCCGGATCTAGACCGGTACGGGCTCTCGCCCGGCCTTCCGCATCGGCTGCAGCGAGCCGCGCGACAGGCTGCGCCACAGCCATTCGAGCGGTCCATAGTGGAAACGGTCGAGCCAGGGCTTGGACCAGGCCAGCATCAGAGCCCACATGCTGATCACCGGAAGCCAGAGGGCCGCGCGCTCGACCAGGCCGAACAGGCCGAGCCCATATCCGTAAAAGAGGCTGGTCATCACCAGCGATGTAGCGAGATAGTTGGTAAAGGCCATGCGGCCCGCCGCCGCGACACGGTCACGTAGCGCGGGAGCGGCGCCGCTGCCGATCCACAGGATTAATAGCGCGGCGATGGCAATCGCTACCGGAATGTCGAAGGGCGCGGAAATGGCAACAAGGCTTGCGAACAGCAGCGGCGTGTCGAAATCGGTGGTGACAATCCTCGAAGCGAGGAGCACCAGCGGCGGGAGGCCGAGGGCAAGACCCCAGATCGCCCAGCGGCGGTAGCTGGCCCGCGGCCAATCGCCGGTGACGAAGCCGGACTTGTACATGGCCATGCCGATCAGCATCAGAGCGACGGTTTCCAGACCATAGCCAAATAAGGAGGTGAAGGGCATCCAGGTCATCTTGCCCAAGCGATAATCGACGATCTCGGCATAGCCGCTCCGATAGATTGCAAGCTCGCTGGCGATCTTGCCGCTGTTGGCTCCAACCTCCAGCTCTAGCGCGCGACGCGCTTCAATCGCTCCGGCCGCTGCCTCGGGGGACAGACCGGGGGATCCAGCCATAGATGCGACCCAGCTGACCAGCCCGTAGAAGATGACGGACAGGCCGATCAGGACCACCGCCCAGCCGATCAGCGCCCGCGGCGACTGTTTGCGGAAGACGTAGATGATCATCCCGCACATCGCATAAAGGGCAAGGATGTCGCCGAACCACAGGAACCAGAAGTGGAGGCAGCCGACCGCCAGAAGGACGATCATCCGCGTGTAATGGGCGGACGCGCCGCCTCGGTCCGATGCCCTCGCCCGTTCGATCACCAGCAGCGTCGAGGCCCCGAACAGCATCGAAAAGAGCGTACGCATCTTGCCGTCGAAAAGGACGAAGTTGGCCGCCCATGCGGCCAGGTTAATGCCGGTGTCGCCGCCATAGGCCGCCGGATTGGAATAGGCCGGAAACGGCATGGCGAAGGCCACGATATTTAGGACCAAGATGCCCATCACCGCTGCGCCGCGCACGACATCGAGCGTAACGAAGCGCTGTCCTGCAGGCGAAGTCGCGTCAGTCATTACCCCACCCCCTGGTTCGCAATGGTGATAGGCGCTTTGCTGTGCGATCGCCAAGCGGTGATGAAGCGGTTATTCCTCGGCGGGCTTGGACTGGAGCTGGATGTAATTCTGCAGTCCCATGCGGGAAATCATGTCGAACTGGGTTTCGAGGAAGTCGACATGTTCCTCCTCTTTCTTGAGGACGTCGGCGAACAGGTCGCGACTTCCATAGTCGCGCAGTTCCTCGCAGGTCGCAACCGCGGCGCGATACATCTCCACCGCTTCCAGTTCGGCGGCGAGATCGGCTTTTAGGATTTCCTCGACATTCTCGCCGATGCGCAAGGATCCGAGCGCCTGGAAATTGGGCAGGCCATCGAGGAAAAGAATACGCTCGGCGAACTGGTCGGCGTGTTTCATCTCGTCGATCGATTCATGCCGCTCATATTCGGCAAGCCGGGCGACACCCCAATTGTCGAGCATGCGGTAGTGGAGCCAATATTGGTTGATCGCGGTAAGCTCGGCCTTGAGCGCTTCGTTGAGCAGCGCGATGACCTTCGGGTTGCCCTTCATGACCGGATCTCCTTGGCTTGCGGCCACAGGATTACGCCTGTCGCCCTGCTAAGGAAAGGTCAAAATCGGCAGAAAAGTAGGAAAAATTAGCGAATGCGAGTCAGTTGCATTCGCTATGCGGCTTGAGCGGCCTCATCGCGCGGTCGGGCCAGCATCTCGTCGACGATCTCGTCGGCCATATCGCGGCAGCCGCCACACTGGAATTCGCAGCCCATCGCACGATAACATGAGTCAGAATCCGCACAGCCCCGCCGAACGGCAGCGCGGATATCGTTGGCGCGAATCACATTGCAGGAGCAAACGATCATGGCGCTGACTATACTAGATAATGAGAACCATTCGCAACTGTAAAAGCAGGCGCTTGGGCGCCCGGTGCAATTCCGGTCACAGCCAGCTGCTGATCTGATCGAGCGGTTTCTTGCGCGTTGCATATTCCGGGACTTCAGCATTTTCCGCCGGAAGGCCTGCAACGACGATCATCACCGGCTTTTCATCGGCGGGCCGATTGCAGATGTCCCGAAGGAAACCCATCGGCGAGGGAGTATGGGTCAGTGATGCCAGTCCCGCCTTGTGCAGCGCGGCTAGCAAAAGGCCGCAGGCGATACCAACGCTTTCGATGACATAATAATTCTGCTTGGCGTCGCCCGGCTCGATCCCGCCGCGGCGCTGGCCGAAGACGACGATCAGCCAGGGCGCAGTTTCCAAGAACCCCTTGTCGGGATCGGTGCCGAGCGGGGCCAATGCTTCAAGCCATTCCTGCCCGGCCTTGCCGGAATAGAAAGCCGCTTCCTCCTTTTCGGCTTCCTCGCGGATTCGCCGCTTGAGTTCGGCTGAGGAAACCACCGCGAAGTGCCACGGCTGGTGATTGGCGCCCGACGGCGCGGTACCGGCAGCGAGGATCGCCTGTTCGATCACTTTGCGCGGGACCGGCGTATCGGCGAACATCCGGCACGAGCGACGGGTGGCCATATCGTCGCGAAAGCTGCGCGCCCGCTCGATCCTTTGCTCGTCCGTAAGGTCGGGCAGCTGGGTATAGGGGATGGACGGGACGCTCTTCATCGCAATTCCTTGCGAATGACTAGCTTGAGTGCGGACCAGACGTCATCGATTGCGCACACCTTGGTGTCGACCAGGCCGAGCGGCAGTGCGACCTCGCGAATCACGTCCTCGGTCATGTCGGTGGGCATGTTCGCGGCCTTCTTCGGCCAGCTCACCCAAATCTGTCCATTGCTTTCGATCTGGTGGCGCAGCGCCGGTAGTTTCGCCTCCAGGTCCGCCCGCTCGGTGACGAACAGATGCGTCGCGTCGATGCCTTCGGCCGGGTTGCCAACGAACGTCAGTTCGAGCGCATATTCGGCGATCTCGTCGGCGATGCTTTCGGGCATTCCCGAAAACCACACCCGCTGCCCATCGCGCAGGTTCAGCTTCTTCGCCAGCGGCGTTTCCGAATAGCCCGCGGACATCTATGCCAGCGCCGCGTCGGCGCCCATCAGTTTCGGGAAAAAACCCTCGTGCGCGGCACGGAGGTCGCCGACCTCCACCCGGAATCCTTGTCCTTCGAGCGCCGATCCCCCAACTGTCCCGATGCTGGCAACGAACACCTCCGCGGCGCCGGCCGCGTCGATCACTCTCTGGGGATCGCTGGTGGTGACAACATAGCGGCCCTGGTCTTCGCCAAACGCCATTGCGACGGCGCCGCAACCGCCAAGGTCGGCGTCGATCCGCGCGCCAAGAGAACCGGCAAGCGCCATCTCCGCGAGCGCGACGGCCATTCCGCCGTCGGAAATGTCATGGACGGCGGTGACCGCGCCTTGCTCCACCAGCCTCCGGACAAATTCTCCGTGGCTGCGCTCGATCTCAAGATCGACGATCGGCGGCTGGCCCGCCTTGAGGCCATGAATGACGCTCAACCATAAGGATTGGCCAAGCTGGCCTCCACCATCAGGCGCGCCGATGACGAGAATGATTTCCCCCTCGCGCTTGAACCCGACCGTCGCGCTTTGGCGCCAATCGTCCAGCAGTCCGACTCCGCCGATGGCCGGCGTCGGCAGGATTGCCGAACCGCCGCCGGTCGCCTTGCTTTCATTGTAGAGTGAGACATTGCCGCTCACGATCGGGAAATCGAGTGCGCGGCAGGCGTCGCCCATGCCGCGAAGCGCCTCGACGATCTGGGCCATGATCTCGGGTCGCTGCGGGTTGCCGAAATTGAGGCAATTGGTGATCGCCAACGGCTTTGCACCGACCGCGCACAGGTTGCGGTAGGCCTCGGCCACCGCCTGCTTTCCGCCTTCATAGGGGTCGGCAAAAACGTAGCGCGGCGTGCAATCGGTGGTCATCGCCAGGGCCTTGTTGGTGCCATGGACCCGGACCACCGCGGCATCGCCTCCCGGACGCTGCACCGTGTCGGCGCCGACCTGGCTGTCATATTGCTCCCAGATCCAGCGCCGCGAGGCGAGGTTGGGAGAGGCCATCAGCTTCAAGAGGTCCGCGGCGATGTCGGTGCTTTCGGGCACCTCGTCGAGCGGCTTGACCTTAGCCCACACCTTATACTCGTCGAGGCTCATGTGCGGCCGCTCATAGCAGGGCGCATCGTCGGCCAGCGGGCCGAGCGGAATGTCGCATACCGTCTCGCCATTCCAGTCGAGGACCATATGTCCGGTGTCGGTCACTTCGCCGATCACCGCGAAATCCAGCTCCCATTTGCGGAAGATCTTCTCCGCCTCGGCCTCGCGGCCGGGCTTGAGCACCATCAGCATCCGTTCCTGCGATTCCGACAGCATCATCTCATAGGGCGTCATGCCCTCCTCGCGGCACGGCACCTTGTTCATGTCGAGCCGGATTCCGGCGCCGCCCTTGGACGCCATCTCGACAGAGGAACTGGTGAGGCCCGCAGCGCCCATGTCCTGGATCGCGACGATCGCGTCGGTCGCCATCAGTTCGAGGCAGGCCTCGATCAGCAATTTTTCGGTGAAAGGGTCGCCAACCTGAACCGTCGGGCGCTTGTCCTCGTCACCCTCGGCAAAGTCGGCAGATGCCATGGTCGCGCCATGGATGCCGTCGCGGCCCGTCTTCGACCCGACGTAGACGATCGGATTGCCGAGGCCGGTCGCCGCCGAATAGAAAATCTTGTCGGTCTGGGCGATCCCGACGGTCATCGCGTTGACCAGGATATTTCCGTCATAGGCGGGGTCGAAATTGACCTCTCCGCCGACCGTGGGGACGCCGACGCAATTGCCATAGCCGCCGATACCGCTGACCACGCCCGAAATGAGGTGGCGCATCTTGGGATGGTCGGGCCGGCCGAAGCGCAGGGCATTCAAATTGGCGATCGGCCGCGCGCCCATGGTGAACACGTCGCGCAGGATACCGCCGACCCCGGTCGCCGCGCCCTGGTATGGCTCGATATAGCTCGGGTGGTTGTGGCTCTCCATCTTGAAGATCGCCGCCTGTCCGTCACCGATGTCGATCACGCCGGCATTCTCGCCGGGGCCGCAGATCACCCACGGTGCTTCGGTGGGCAATTTCTTGAGGTGGAACCGCGAGCTTTTATAGCTGCAATGTTCCGACCACATGACGGAGAATATTCCCAGTTCGACGAGGTTCGGCTCGCGCCCGAGCGCTTGCAGGACGCGGGTATATTCTTCCGGGCTCAGCCCATGGTCGGCGACGATCTCGGGGGTGATGCGGGGGGCCTCGATAACGCTCATGCGCGGCCCATTAGCCGCGATGCGGGCAAAGGGCTAGGCCAGTCGACGCGGCGCAGGCGCAACAGCGGGGCGGCGCGCGTTCGCAAGGGTGAGCGGCGGGCGCCTCGACACCCGCCGCAGATTCAATGTCAGGCCTTGCAGCTCTGGGCGGCCTTGCCTGGCAGCGTGACGGTGATGGTCGACGCGGTGGAATCGCCCTTGAGGACGAAGCCCCCTTCGGCGGTAAGGTCACCGCTGGCCGGCTGGCCTTCGACCGCTTCTGCTGGCTTCAGGTGAGTCTGTGCCTGGTTTTCGCCATGGACATAGGCACCCATGTTCTGGGCGAGCCAGTCGATGCGGACGAGGCTATTGTCCTTGCAGCGATAGGTTCTCGACGCGGCGATTGCCGGCGGCAGTTCGACCGGCGCGGCGTTGGCTAGCTGGTCGGCCATTGGATCGGGCCGTTCGCCGGCGACGATCGTTTCGGGTTGGGTGTCGCAAGCGGCAAGGGCCGCGGTTGCGATGACGAGCAGAGATAGGTGGCGAATCATGACCGTTCCTTCGCAGGCCCTGACAAACAGGTAAAGCCAGCTTCATTGCAATGAATTGCCGTGCCGCGTAGCTTGCCAGCCATGAGCCCTGGCGACAAGGAAGAACGGATTCAGCGCATCCGGATCGGACTCACGGGGCTTGCGGTGGTATTCCTCCTGGTGCTGCTGGGCACTGCGATCAGCCGATCGAGTGAAGACGCGCTGCCGCCGGCGCCCGAAAATGAACTGGTGGCGGAGGAAGAGCCCAACGAGCCGCTGGCCGACATCGGCGCCGCGCCCGGGGCGACATCCTCCAACCAGGCGGCATCTTCCAATCAGGCGGCGCCGCTCCCGCTAGCGCCGCCTCCAGCAGCCACCTCCGAACAGCCGTGAATCCTCGCTGGATCGGGGTACTGCTGGCCTTGGCCGCTGCGCTATCCGTCGCGATCCTGGCGCTGCGTCAGCCCCCGCTCGTCAAGGCGAGGGCGGAGGGGCCCGAACTGGCGCTACTGACCAGCCTGCCGCTGATGTTCGGCGACAGCTTCGGACTTGAGGCCGGCGGTTCGGCCGTTCTCGACCGGCTCGATCGGCGTTACACCGTGACCCCGATCGCGGTAACCGACCGCGCCAGCCTGTTGGGCAAGGCCTTGCTGCTGATGGCGCACCCTCGGGCGCAACCGGCCGAGGCACTGGTCGATCTTGACCGCTGGGTCCGCGAAGGCGGGCGCCTGCTGCTGCTCGCCGATCCGCTGCTCGAATGGCCAAGCAGCCGGCCACTCGGCGACCTGCTGCGCCCGCCACCCGGATTCGCCGATACCGGGTTGCTCAATCATTGGGGCCTAGCATTGCAAGTCGCGCCTGAACGCGGGCCAGTGCGCATTCCCGTCGGGCGAAGCGGCCTGATCGCTGTGTCGCCCGGCCGGCTATCGACCAATTCGTCATCCTGTGCGCTGTCCGCCGCCGGCCTCATCGCCCGCTGCAGGATCGGCAGCGGAAGGGTAACCATCATCGCCGATGCCGATTGGATCAACGTTGACAGCGAGCGTCCACTTGCCGGCCCAACCGACGCAAACCTCGACATATTCATGACCGAGCTCGCGATGCTCGAACGGCAGTGACCCCCATTAGTCCCGGAGCTTTCCAACAGGGTTATCCACAGGCTTGTCCCGCCAATCCGGTGGCGCCGCCGACCATAGAAAAGCGTGGGATTTCCGCCACGTGGCATGAAAACCCATGTGATGGCATGAAAACCCATTGTATCCCGTGAGCGTCTGAGTTACCAACAACGACTGTAGCGCGGGGCAAACCTGTTTGAGTCGATCCAAGGTGTCGGGCGTACGCGATGGCGTACGCCCGCAAACGGGGGAGGCGTGTCGCGCCGAGGGGTAGGCGAGTGGCACTAGAGCATCTGTTCCAAGGCAGTGCTTTGAACGCGGTGGACGCGAAGGGTCGCGTCTCCGTGCCCGCCTTCCTGCGCTCGGTCATCGAGCGCCGCGGCGATGCTCGCACGATCGTTCTGGCCAAACACGACAGCTTCACGGCGCTGAGCGCCTATGACCCGGCTTACGCAGCGCTCAAGCATGCCAAGCTCGAACGGCTGCTCGAAAAGCAGGAAACCGATCCGGCGTCGGAGCTCGACCATGCCCGCCGCACGATGATGGCGTTCGGCGCCACCGAGGAAGTGCCTTACGACAGTTCGGGCCGGATCATCTTGCCACCGATGATGCGCAGGAAGGGCCAGCTTGACGACCTCGCGCTGTTCATCGGCGTCGGCGAGACCTTCCAGATCTGGAATCCGAAGACCTTCCTGGCCGATCCCAACGTGCCCGAGGACATGAAGGACATTGCCCGCTTTCGGCTTGAGGAGCGTGGCCTGTGAGCTCGGCACCCAAGACCCCGCACATTCCGGTTCTCATCAACGAGGTCGTCGCGGGTCTCGCCATCGTCCCTGGCGAGACCCATGTCGACGGCACTTTCGGAGCTGGCGGCTATACGCGCGCCATGCTCGGGGAGGGGGCGGGACGAGTGATCGGCTTTGACCGCGATCCCGATGCGATCGCGGCCGGGCAGGCACTCGTCCCCGATCCTCGACTGACTCTGGTCAACGAGCGGTTTTCGCAAATGGACCGGGCGCTTGCCGAACGCGGACTAGCGCCGGTCGACGGTATCGCGCTCGATATCGGCGTCTCTTCCATGCAGCTCGACCAGGCCGATCGCGGTTTTTCTTTCAGCCAGGACGGTCCGCTCGACATGCGGATGAGCAAATCCGGCGAATCCGCAGCCGACTTCCTCAACCAGGCCGAAGAGGGCGAAATTGCCCGCGTCCTCAAGGAATATGGTGAGGAGCCGCGCGCCCGCGCGGTCGCCCGCGCCATCGTCGCGGCAAGGCCGTTGACCCGAACGGCCGAGCTCGCGGCGGTGGTGCGGAAGGCGCTCGGATTTCGCCAGGGCCAGAAAAGCGACCCTGCGACGCGCACCTTCCAGGCGATTCGCATCCATCTCAATGCCGAACTCGACGAGCTGGAGCAGGGGCTTCGCGCCGCGGAGCGCAGCCTGCGTCCTGGCGGGAGGCTGGCGGTGGTGACCTTTCACAGCCTTGAGGACCGGATCGTGAAGCGGTTCCTCAAGACCCGCAGCGGCGCCTTGCCAGCCGGGTCGCGGCATCGGCCGATGGTCGCCCCGGGCCCAGCGCCGACCTTTGAACATGTTGCCAAACCGGTCTCGCCTTCGGAGGCCGAGTTGGCCCGAAACCCGCGCGCGCGCTCGGCGCGACTTCGCACCGCAGTACGCACCGATGCGCCCGCGTGGGACCAGGAGAAGGCAGCATGAGCGCGCGGGGTTTCGGATCGGTAATTTGGGCTGGCACCCTCGCGGGTGCCGCGCTCGGGTTCTATCTCGTCTCGCTCAGCGTCGCCTCGGAGCGGGCCGAGCTTGAGGATGTTGAAACCAGGATCGCGCTCGCCCAGCGCGATATCCGCCTGCTGCAAACCGAAATCGGCACGCGCGGCAGGCTTGCCCAGCTTGAACGCTGGAACGTCAAGTTCATCCGCCTATCGGCGCCCAGCGCGGACCAGTTCGTCGACGGGGGCTTTCAGCTTGCGACGCTAGTCACTCCGGAACGCAAGCCGACGATCGATGCGCCAGTGGTGCTGGCCTCGGCGCCTATAGCAGAGCAGCCTGCTGAGCCGCGCCTGACCGGGGACGATGGCCCTGCCGCGACCCGCCAGCCGGCCTCGCGCCCGGTTGCCGACATGGTTCATCTTGCCAGCTATAGATCGGCCTCCAAGCCGGTCGGCAGGTCCGTGGAGCCCGGTGCCAGGGCCACTGTCCAAGGCAAGGAGTCGCTATCCGGCAGGCCTGCGACGAAGCCCGCGAAAAGCGCGATGGCTGACCCGCTCGCACCCTTGCCAGTTGCCAAGCCGAAGGCCAAAGGCTCCGCGGCGGTAACGGCAAACCCAACGGCGCCGACCCGCAATTCCAAGGACAGCGATACCGACTGATGAACGCCCCGACGCCCGCTCTCGTCGCACGGCCCGAGCGGCTCCGTCTGGTCGGACAGCGGCGGCAGATTCTGGCGCTGATGCACCAGCGGCTGATGCTCGGCATGCTCGTCTACGCCGGCGTGATCGTGATTATCGCCTTGCGCCTGATGTACCTGGCGGCCTTTGGCGACCATGCCGGACGCAAGACCAGGCTCGTCGACCTGACCCCTGAGCGCGGTGATATTGTCGATCGCGACGGGCAGACGCTGGCCCGAACGATCGATGCATGGACCGTCGGGCTCCAGCCGGCCAAGGTCATCGGCAACAAGCTCGACCTTGCCCGCAAGCTGGCGGAGCTCATGCCCGAGAAGGACGAGGCGGCCTATCTCGAGATGCTCCGCTCTGGCCGCAACTTCTTCTACCTGCGGCGGCGCGCCTCACCCAATCTGGTGGCGGCGATCAACGCATTGGGCGAGCCGGGGCTTGCGCTGGAGCGCGAGCCGGACCGGCTTTACCCGCAACTCAGCCTTGCCGCCCATGTCGTCGGCTTCACCGACATCGACGGCAAGGGCAACGCCGGGATCGAACGCGCCTTCGACGAACAGCTGCGCGATCCGGCACGGCGGGACAAACCGATCGTCCTGAGCATTTCCAGCCGGGTGCAGCAGGCGCTTGAGCATGAACTGCTTGAGGCGAAAACCCGCTTCTCGGCTATCGGCGCAGCGGGAATCATTCTCGACATCCATACCGGTGAAGTGCTGGCGATGACGTCGCTTCCGCAGCTCAATCCCAATGCCGCTGGCCGCGGGACGCCTGAACAACGATTCAATCGGGCGACGCTTGGCGTTTACGAACTTGGCTCGACCTTCAAGCCGTTCACCGTGGCGATGGCGATGGACGCAGGCATCATCAAGTCGATGGGCCAAATATATCCCTGCCCCGAATCGCTTCGTGTCGGCAACCGTTCGATAAGCGACACGCATCCCTTCCGCCGTCCCTGTTCGGTCGCCGAGATCATGAAGGAAAGCAGCAATATAGGCACCGCGCAGATCGCCGACCAGCTGGGCAGCGAGCGGCAGCGCGACTTCCTCGACAAGATGGGCTTCCTCGACCGGGTACAGATTGAGACGCTTGAGCGGGGCAGGACTCTTTCGCCGGGTTCCAACTGGAACCAGGTGGCCCGGATGACCGTCGGCTATGGCCATGGCATCGCGGTAACCCCGCTTCACCTCGCCATCGGTTATGCAACGCTGTTCAATGGCGGCATCTACCGCCCCGCCACCCTGCTCAAGGTCAACAAGGACCGTCCGTCGGCCAGGGGTCACCGCGTTTTTTCGGAGGACACGAGCTACAAGATGCGCTCGCTGCTGCGGCTGGTCGTGACGCATGGCACCGGCAAGAAGGCCAACGCCATCGGCTATCGCGTCGGCGGAAAAACCGGAACGGCCAACAAACCGGTCGCCGGCGGCTATTCCAACACGCGGGTGGTCACCAGTTTCGCGGGCGTGTTCCCGATGGACGAACCGCGCTATGCCATGGTCGTCATGCTCGACGAACCGCAACCCACTGCCGAAACCTTCGGTTTTCGCACGGCGGGCTGGAACGCCGCGCCGGTGATGGGCAAGACCGTCAGCCGGATTGCACCGATGCTGGGCGTTCGCCCCGACAAGCAGCGCGAACCCAATATGTCGGAGGTCTTGCCCTTCGTCCGCCTGAAAGACTGACCGGCATGAAGTTGGGCGACCTCGCCGACCTTGAAAGCGAATCCCAGGTCACCGGATTTGCGCTCGACCATCGCAAGGTCGCACCGGGCAATATTTTCGGCGCCTTCCCCGGCACCCGGTTCAACGGGGAGGACTTCATCGCCGAGGCGGTCAGTCGAGGCGCGGTTGCCGTCGTTGCCGCGCCGGGCGCGGTGGTCGAGGGTGTTCCCCACCTGTCCGCCGACGAGCCACGGCTCCTGTTCGCTGACCTCGCGGCGCGATTCTACGCCCCGTTCCCGGCGACGATCGCGGCAGTCACCGGCACCAACGGCAAGACTTCGACGGTCGAGCTGACCCGGCAGCTTTGGCGAATGGCCGGACACCGTTCTGCCTCAATCGGGACGCTCGGCGTGACCACTGCCGACGACCAGGTGTCGACCGGCCTCACAACGCCGGACATCGTGACTTTCCTCAACAATATGGCCGGTCTCAAGCGCATGGGGATCAGCCATGTCGCCTATGAAGCGTCGAGCCATGGCCTCGATCAGTATCGCGCCGAAGGCATGCCGGTGAGCGCCGCAGCGTTCACCAATTTCTCCCGCGACCATCTCGATTATCACGCCGACATGGATTCCTATTTCGCGGCCAAGATGCGGCTGTTCGACGAGGTCGTCGCTGCCGATGGCGCGGCGGTGGTCTGGACCGGCGACCCGCGCTCGCAGGAGGTGATCGCCCATGCGAAGCGGCGCGGGCTTCGGCTGCTGACCGTGGGGCCGGGCGGCGACATGATCGCGCTGGTGTCGCGCCAGTCCACGCCTCTTGGGCAGCAGCTGCTGCTGCGCCACGAGGGCAGGGAAGATCGGCTTAGCCTGCCGTTGATCGGCGCCTATCAGATGAACAATGTGCTGACCGCGGCGGGCCTGGTTCTTGCAACCGGAGGGTGCTGGACAGAGACCCTAGCCGGGATGGGCCGGCTATCGCCGGTACGCGGCCGGCTTGAGCGGGCGGTGATCAGCCGTTCGGGCGCCCCCGTCTATGTCGATTATGCCCATACGCCCGATGCAGTCGAGGCGGCGATCGGGGCGCTGCGTCCTCATGTCGAGGGGAGGCTGATCACGGTCATCGGCGCGGGCGGCGACCGGGACCATGGCAAGCGGCCCCAAATGGGGACGGTGGCGGCGCGGCTGAGCGATATGGTAATCGTAACCGACGACAATCCGCGCAGCGAGGATCCGGCGACGATCCGCGCGGCGCTGCTCGCCGGTGCGCCCGGCGCGATTGAGATAGGCGATCGGCGCGAGGCGATCGCGGAGGCGATCGGCATGGCCAAGGCCGGCGACATCGTGCTCGTCGCCGGCAAGGGGCATGAACAGGGTCAGATCATTGGAGATAAAGTGCTTCCGTTCGACGATGTAGCCATAGCGCGGGAATGCGCCGCGTGATCGCCCTGTGGACGAGCCAGGAAATTGTCACCGCGACCGGCGGAACGCTCCAGGGCGCCCCGTTCGAGGTTAGCGGGGTGACCTTCGACAGCCGGGAGGTGGAATCGGGCTGGCTGTTCGTGGCGATGCCGGGGACGGTTGCCGACGGCCACGCGTTCGCCTCCAGGGCCTTTGCTGCCGGCGCGACCGCCGCGTTAGTGTCCAGACCGGTTGATGGACCCCATATCCTGGTTGGGGACGTCGCCGAGGCGCTGGGCGCGCTGGCGGTCGCGGCGCGCAACCGGATGAGCGGAACGGTGATCGGAGTGACTGGGTCCGTCGGCAAGACTTCAACCAAGGAAGCGCTGTTCGCGGCGCTCGACCGCTATGCAAGGGGGCGGGTGCACCGTTCTGTCAAAAGCTACAACAACCATACCGGTGTCCCGCTCAGCTTGGCCCGGATGGCGCGCGATTGCGATTATGCGGTGCTTGAGATGGGGATGAACCACGCGGGCGAGATTGCCGCGCTGACGCGCCTCGTTCGTCCGCATGTCGCGCTGATCACCACCATCGCTTCGGCGCATATCGAACACCTGGGCTCGATGGAGGCGATCGCCGACGCGAAGGCGGAGATTTTCGAGGGACTCGAGCCGGACGGCGTCGCCATCATTCCCGAGGATACGCCCTACCGCGACCGGCTGGTCAAGGCCGCTCGAAAGCATGCCGACCGCATCGTCACTTTCGGCGGCGGCGAGGCCGATGTCACCGCGGTGCACGCGGTCCGCGCCGATAATGGCGGCAGCCTGGTCACGGCCCGTCTGGTCGAATGCGAAATGACCTATACCATCGCCCAGCGCGGCGAACATTGGGTATCCAATTCGCTGGCCGTCCTTGCGGCCGTAGAAGCGGCGGGTGCGGACCTCGCCATCGCCGGGCTGGCGCTTGCCGACATGGACGGGCTCAAGGGTCGCGGCGAACGGCGGCGGGTGCCGATCGAAGGCGGCAGCTTCCTGCTGGTCGACGAAAGCTACAATGCCAACCCGGCATCGATGGCCGCGACGCTGAAGGCGCTCGGCGACGAAAGCGGTATTTCGCGTCGGATCGCCGTGCTTGGCCCGATGCGAGAGCTGGGCGAGCATAGTGACGCCGCCCATGCAGGATTGGCCGAGGCCGTGCGCGCGGCGAAGATTGACCGACTGATCCTGCTTGGACCGGAAATGGACCTGCTCGAGGCGGCCCTGGGCGGCGACGTCACGGTCGACCGCGCTGCGGATGTCGATGAGGCCACCCGCCTGCTGGCCGCGATCGCCCGGCCCGGCGATGCGGTGCTCATCAAGGCGTCGAACTCGATCGGACTTGCGAAGCTGGTCGAGCGAATGGCAGGGGGCCTCGCAACATGCTTTACCTGATTGCAGAGCAGCTTGGCTTTCCGGGCATCCTCAACCTCATCCGCTATATCAGCTTCAGGGCCGGCGGAGCGACCGCGACGGCGCTGCTGATCGGCCTGCTGATCGGCCCGGCGTTCATCCGCTGGCTCCGGATGAAGCAAGGCAAGGGGCAGCCGATCCGCGCCGACGGACCGCAAAGCCACCTCGCCAAGCGCGGTACGCCGACCATGGGCGGGCTGATGATCCTGGTTTCCGTCGGGGTTTCGGTCCTGTTGTGGATGGACCTCACCAACCCCTATGTCTGGGCCTGCCTGCTGGTCACCGCCGGGTTCGGCCTGATCGGTTTTCTCGACGATTACGACAAGGTGAAGAAGGCGCATCATGCGGGCCTCAAGGGCCGCACCCGGCTTTTGTTGGAGTTCCTGATCGCGGGCGTTGCCACCTGGCTGATGGTCCGCGTGTCGGGGACAGAGCTCTACTTGCCCTTCGTGCAAGGGCCCGTTGTCGACATGGGCTGGCTGTATATCGCCTTCGGCGCGTTCGTGATCGTCGCCTTCGGCAATGCGGTGAATCTGACCGACGGGCTTGACGGGCTGGCGACCATGCCGGTGATCATCGCCGCGGTCGCCTTCACCCTGATTGCCTATCTGGTCGGTAACGCCGTCTATTCCAGCTATCTCGGCATTCCCAACGTCAAGGGCGCGGGCGACCTTACCGTCCTGTTGCTGGCGATCGTCGGCGCAGGGCTCGCCTTCCTTTGGTTCAACGCGCCTCCAGCAGCGGTCTTCATGGGCGACACCGGCAGCCTTGCGCTTGGCGGAGCGCTAGGCGCGGTGGCAGTGGCAACCCATCATGAATTCGTACTGGTGGTGATAGGCGGCCTGTTCGTACTCGAAGCGGTCAGCGTCGTGGTCCAGGTCTTCTGGTTCAAGCGCTATGGCCGGCGCATCTTCAAGATGGCGCCGATCCACCACCATTTCGAACATCTCGGCTGGAGCGAGCCAACGGTGGTGATCCGCTTTTGGATCATCAGCTTCATCCTCGCGCTGGCGGGGCTTTCGACGCTCAAGCTGAGGTGATCACCGCCAGGGCCTTCGCCGGAAAACATTATGCCGTCCTCGGCCTCGCGCGAAGCGGGCAGGCGACGGTCGGGGCGCTGCTCGCCAGCGGGGCAAGGGTGACGGCATGGGACGCCCGCGAGGATGCGCGCAAGGCCACACCGGGCGCGGTCGAGCTGGAAGATTTCGACAAATCCGACCTCGCGCAGTTCGACTCGATCGTCGTCACTCCTGGCCTGCCGCTTAATCGCCACCCGATCACGCAGCGCGCCGGGGAAGCCGGGGTCGAGATCATCGGCGATATCGAGCTGTTCGCCCGGGCGCGGGCAGAGCTGCCGCCGCACAAGGTGGTTGGGATCACCGGCACCAACGGCAAGTCGACCACCACCGCGCTCGTCCATCATATACTGAAGACCGCCGGCGTGCCGAGCCTGATGGGCGGAAATATCGGCCTGCCGATCCTCGCCCAAGACCCGCTGCCCGAAGGCGGGGTCTATGTGCTCGAGCTGTCGAGCTACCAGCTCGACCTGACCCGGAGCCTCGACTGCGATGTCGCAGTGCTGCTCAACATCACCCCCGATCATCTCGACCGGTATGACAGCTTCGAGGCCTATGCGGAGAGCAAGGTCAGGCTGTTTGAAATGCAGTCGGGAGGACGCGCCAGTTGGATGTCAGCGGACACCGCTAAAACGAAGCAAATATTCAATCGGCTGCTGGAGACCCCCGACAGATTGCTCGGTGCGATCGATCCACTCACCGTGATCGACCCAAATTACTGGCCTGCGCTTCGCGGACCGCACAACGCGCAGAATGCGGCGTCGGCCATCGCGGTATGTTCGTATCTGGGTGTGGACGAGGACCTAATCGAGGAAGGCCTTTCCACTTTTCCGGGCCTTGCGCACCGCATGGAACGCATTCGCGAGAAGGACGGCGTTCTTTTCGTCAATGACAGCAAGGCGACCAATCCGACCGCGACTGCGCCGGCGCTGGCGGCGTTTCACAAGATCCGCTGGATCCTCGGCGGGCAGGCAAAGACCGACAGCCTCGACGAATGCGCGCCGCATTTCGGGCAGGTGTGCAAAGCCTATACCATTGGCGAAGCGGGAGAAATGTTCGCCTCCCTCTTGTCCCCGCACATGGACGTGGCAGAGTGCGTGACGCTGGATGAGGCGGTTCGCGCCGCCGCGTCGGAGGCCAGAGCGGGGGAGACGGTGCTGCTGTCGCCGGCCTGCGCCTCCTTCGACCAGTTTCGGGATTTCGAGGCGCGCGGGGATGCGTTCCGCTCCTTGGTGGGGGAATTATGAACACGCAGGGCATCACCGGCAGGATCAAGGCGACCACCGCCTGGGCCGATCCCAACCGCTATGGCCGTTCAGATCGCTCGACCGTCGGTCGCTGGTTTTGGGAAATCGATCGCGTGTTGCTGTTCATGCTGGCGCTGCTGATCGGTTTCGGCCTGATCGCGGTGGCGGCGGCCAGCCCGGCCGCGGCGCAACGCTATTCGGGCGGTTCCGTCCGCTTCGCGGAGCTTCATTATTTCTACCGGCAGATCGCCTGGATCGGCATCTCCCTGCCTTTCATGATCCTCATTTCGATGCAGCCGCGTGACCGGCTGCGGCGCCTGTCGCTGGTCGGCGCGCTGGCCTGCATCGCCGCGCTGGCGCTGGTGCCGATCGTCGGCGCTGAGGTGAACGGCGCGCGGCGCTGGCTCAATCTCGGCATCGGCCAGTTCCAGCCGTCCGAATTCCTCAAGCCCTTCTTCGTAATCTCCATGGCCTGGATGCTGAGCCTCAAGGAAAGGGACAAGTCGCTGCCGATCTTTGCCCTGTCGGGCGTAATCGTCGCGCTGATCGCGGTGCTTGTGATGCGTCAGCCGGATTTTGGATCGACGATCATTTTCGCCACGGTCTGGATCGCCATGCTAGCCATCGCCGGGCTCAACATGCGTGTCCTGCTAGGGCTTGGCGTCGCCGGGTTGGTCGGGGTCGTGCTGGCCTATTTCTTCTACGACGTGGCGACCGCTCGGATCGACGGTTTCCTGTTCGGCGAAGGCGACAATTTCCAGACCGAAAATGCGATGCGAACGCTGACCGCGGGCGGATTGTTCGGAATGGGTCCGGGGGCAGGAACGCGCAAGTTCGGCCTTCCCGAACCGCACACCGATTACATATTTTCGGTGATCGGCGAGGAGTTCGGGCTGATCGCCTGCCTCGCGGTCGCCTTTCTCTACCTTGCTATCGTCGCCCGGGTGCTGATCAAGCTGCTCGACGAGGAATCGAGTTTTGCCATCCTTGCCGCCGCAGGACTGGTCATTCAGTTCGGGCTGCAGGCGCTGATCAACATGGCGGTCAACGTCCAGATCGCCCCATCGAAGGGGATGACGCTACCGTTCATCAGCTATGGCGGTTCGTCGATGCTCGCGCTGTCCATCGCCATGGGATTGCTGCTCGCCTTCACCCGGCGAAACCCTTATCTGACCCGCTCGCCCTACGTTGTGAAATGGGGCGGGGAGAATATCGCCCGATGAATGTGACACTGGCGGCCGGCGGGACCGGCGGACATATGGTTCCGGCGCATGCGCTTGCTGCCGAACTCAAGCGCCGCGGCCATGGCGTGATGCTGATCACCGACGAACGGGGGGCGCGCATCCCTGGCCTGTTCGAGGAAGTGCCGACGCATATCCTTCCCGCCGGCCGGCTCGGCGGCGGGCTGGTCGGCCTGGGGAAGGCGGTCCGCGCGGTCGTTGCCGGCCGGCGCCAGGCGCGCGGCCTGTACCGCGACTTCACCCCCGACGCGGTGGTCGGCTTTGGCGGCTACCCGGCCTTTCCCGCGCTGCTGGCCGCCAGTTCGATGAACATCCCGACCATCCTTCATGAACAAAACGCCGTGCTTGGCCGGGTCAACCGCTGGGTCGCGGGCAATGCCGCGGCGATCGCCACCGCTTATGCCGAGGTCGAGCGACTGAAGCCGCGCTACCTCGCCAAGGTCGCGCTGGTAGGAAATCCGGTGCGCGAGTCGGTCGCCAGGCTTGGCACGCTTCCCTTTCCCGAGTTCGACGACACCGCACCGCTGAAAATCCTCGTCACCGGGGGAAGCCAGGGGGCGACGATCTTGGGGCAGATAGTTCCAGACGCGCTGGGCCAGCTGCCGCCGCGGCTGCGCCATCGACTGCAGGTAGTCCAGCAGTGCCGCCCCGATGATATCGAGCAGGTCCGCGTCCGCTACGGCGCGCTCAACATCCCCGCCGAACTGCTGACCTATATCGAGGACATGCCCGAGCGGCTGGGCGAGGCGCATCTCGTCATCGCCCGCGCCGGCGCCTCGACCATCGCCGAGTTGACCGCCGCGGGTCGGCCGGCGATCCTCGTCCCCCTGCCGATCGCGACCGACGATCACCAGACTGCCAACGCGCGCGAAATGGCCAAGGCGGGCGGCGCGCGCATGATCCCCCAGCCCGAATTCACCCCCGAGGTGCTGAGCGCGCAGATCGGGGTCATCGCCGGGGATTCCCTGGCGTTGTCCAACGCCGCCGAACGCGCCCTTTCGGTTGGCCGGCCGCACGCAACCCGCGACCTTGCCGACCTAGTCGAACGGGTCGCCGGCAGCACCGCGCCGCTGCTGGTCGGCCGGGTCGAGGCGCGCACCCCGCCCATGGCCATGGGAGCGCCAGCATGAAGGCGATGGGCACCGAGATTGGGACGATCCACTTTGTCGGCATCGGCGGCATCGGCATGTCGGGCATCGCCGAGGTGATGCACCACCTCGGCTATAAGGTGCAGGGCAGCGATCGCTCCGAAAGCTATGTCACTGAAGGCCTTCGGGCGCGTGGCATACCAGTGATGATCGGCCAGAGCGCCGATAATCTCGGCGATGCCGCGGTCGTCGTTTGCTCGACCGCGATCCGCGACGATAATCCGGAAGTCCAGGCCGCCGCCGAGCGGCGCCTGCCGCGCGTCCGCCGGGCGGAAATGCTGGCCGAACTGATGCGGATGCAATCGACCATCGCGGTTGCCGGGACACACGGCAAGACGACCACGACGTCGATGATCGCGGCGATGCTCGACAGCGGCGGCATCGACCCGACGGTCATCAACGGCGGGGTCATCAACGCCTATGGATCCAATGCTCGGCTTGGCAAGTCGGACTGGATGGTGGTCGAGGCCGATGAGAGCGACGGGAGTTTCCTGAGGCTTGACGGGACCATCGCGGTGGTCACCAATATCGATCCTGAACATCTCGAACATTATGGCAATTTCGATGCCATCAAGGACGCGTTCGTCGAATTCGTCGAGAATGTCCCATTTTACGGCCTTGCCGTGATGTGCGTCGACCATCCCGAAGTGCAGGGCGTGCTGTCGCGCATTCGCGACCGGCGAATCCTTACCTACGGCACCTCGACACTGGCGGACCTTCGTGCCGAGAATATCCAGCCCGAGAATGGCGGCAGCCGGTTCAACGTGTCGATCCGCCAGCCCGACGGCGAGCGGCGGGTGATCGAGGACATCTTCGTGCCGATGCCCGGGCGGCATAACGTACTGAACGCGCTTGCGGCGGTCGCCGTTGGCATCGAGTTCAAGCTGGACGACGATCAGCTAAGGAGTGGGTTCGCCAACTTCACGGGGGTGAAGCGCCGCTTCACCCGGGTCGGTGAGGTCGACGGGACGTTGATCATCGACGATTACGCCCATCACCCGGTTGAGATCCGCGCCGTGTTGTCGGCCGCGCGCGAAGCAGCGGACGAGCGGGTGATCGCGGTGGTCCAACCGCATCGCTTCACCCGTCTTCGCGACCTGATGGATGACTTCCAGAACGCCTTCAACGATGCCGACGCGATCTTTGTCGCGCCTGTCTATACCGCCGGTGAAGAGCCGATTGATGGGGTCGATTCCGAAGCGCTCGCCGACGGGCTGCGCGCGCGCGGGCATCGCATGGTGAAGACCGTCGACAGCATGACCGATCTCGCCCGCTCGCTCCGCGACCTCGCCGCCGAGGGCGATATTGTGATCTGCATGGGTGCTGGCGACATCACCAAATGGGCCGCCGGTCTTGGCCCCTCGATCGCCGCGGCTCGGGCCGCCAAATGAGTTTTGCGGCACTTCCTTCCGTACGCGGGCGGATCAAGGCGGACGCGCCGCTGGCACCGCTCGTCTGGTTCAAGTCCGGCGGCAATGCCGAGTGTCTGTTCGAGCCGGCCGACCGCGACGACCTTATCGCCTTTCTCAAGGCGCTCGATCCCGAAATGCCGGTAATGGCGCTCGGCTTGGGCTCCAACATGATCGTCCGCGACGGCGGCGTGCCGGGCGTCGTCGTGCGGCTGGGCAAGGCCTTCGCGAAGATCGAGCGGATTGACGAGGTCACGCTGCGCTGCGGCGGCGGGGCGAGCGGTATCCTTGTTTCTTCGACCGCGCGCGATGCTGGGATCGCGGGACTGGAATTCCTCCGCGGTATCCCCGGCACCGTCGGCGGGTTCGTTCGCATGAACGGCGGAGCCTATGGCCGCGAGGTTCAGGACATCATCGTCAGCTGCACCGTGGTGCTGCACGACGGAACGGTCGAGGAATGGCCCGCGGAGAGGCTTGGCTATACCTATCGCCATAGCAATCTTCCCGAAGGCGCGATCGTGGTCGAGGCGGTGTTTCGCGGCATTCCCGGCGATCCCGTCATCATCGGTACCGAGATGGACCGCATTGCCAGGGCGCGTGAGGAATCGCAGCCGCTACGCAGCCGGACGGGCGGCTCGACCTTCAAGAACCCGCCGGGACACAAGGCCTGGGCATTGGTCGATGCGGCAGGGTGCCGCGGGCTTCGGATCGGTGATGCGCAAGTCTCGGAGAAGCATTGCAATTTCCTGCTCAACCTCGGTAACGCTAGCTCGTCCGAGATTGAGGAGCTGGGCGAGGAAGTCCGGCGCCGGGTGCAGGACAGGACCAACATCACCCTTGAATGGGAAATCCAGCGGATCGGAGAAGCGTAAGCGTGGCTGAACAGCTCGACCGGAACCTTAATATCGTCGTGCTGATGGGCGGTTGGTCGTCCGAGCGGCCGGTATCGCTGATGAGCGGCGAAGGCATTGTCGAAGCGCTCAAGGAGCGCGGCTTCACCAATGTCACCGGGGTCGACATGGACCGCAACGTCGCGCAGATCCTGGCCGGCATCCGTCCCGACGTGGTGTTCAACGCGCTTCACGGGACGCCCGGCGAGGACGGCACGGTGCAGGGCATGCTGGACCTGATGCAGATCCCTTATACCCATTCGGGCGTCACCACCTCGGCGGTGGCCATCGACAAGGAACTGACCAAGGCAGTTCTGGTCCCGCACGGAATCCGCATGCCCAAGGGCAAGGTCGTCGACAGCAAGTCGCTTTACGAAGGCGACCCGATGGCGAGGCCCTATGTGCTGAAGCCGGTCAATGAGGGTTCGTCGGTGGGCGTCGCGATCGTCACCGACGAGGGCAATTACGGCCATCCGATCAGTGCCCGGGCGGAAGGCCCCTGGCTACACTTCGACCGGCTGCTCGCCGAACCGTTCATTCGCGGACGCGAATTGACCGTCGCGGTCCTTGGCGATCAAGCGCTCTGCGTGACGGAGCTGAAGCCGGTTCAGGGCTTTTACGACTTCGACGCCAAATATACCGATGGCCTGACCGAGCATGTCTGTCCGGCCGACGTTCCTCCCCACATCGCCCAGGAGATGATGGACATGGCGCTCGCCGCCCATCGGCTGCTCGGGTGCAGGGGCGCGTCGCGCAGCGATTTTCGCTGGGACGACGCGCAGGGAGAGGCCGGCGTCTACCTGCTGGAGGTCAACACCCAGCCGGGCATGACCCCGCTTAGCCTGGTACCCGAACAAGCCAAGCAGAAGGGCATCAGCTACGGCGAACTGGTCGAGCAGATCATCGCCGAGAGCCTGGCCGGGGCGAGCGCGGGGTGAGCGCGGCGCATGTCCGGCGGGGGTCATCGGGCCGGGCGCGGCCGAAAAAGCCTGGCCCCAGGGTCTCCGTTCCGAGGAAACTCGCCGCCCGGCTCCCGGTCGAGGAAGCGCAAGCCAATCGGCTCGCGGGCTGGGCGTTCGGGCTTTTCGCACTGCTGACCATTGCCGCGGCGTTGATAGCGCTCGATGTTCCGGCCAAGGTCGGTCAAGCGGCTGGCGAGGCAGTCGGCGATGCCGGGTTTCGCGTGCGCAGCGTTGACGTGCAGGGCATCAAGCGCATGGACCCTCGGCCGGTTTATGACATTGCCCTCGACCAGCGGACGATGGCCATGCCGCTGGTGGACGTCGCCGACATCCGCCGCCGCCTGCTCGATTATGGCTGGGT
This sequence comes from Sphingomonas xanthus, assembly GCF_007998985.1. Taxonomy (GTDB): domain Bacteria; phylum Pseudomonadota; class Alphaproteobacteria; order Sphingomonadales; family Sphingomonadaceae; genus Sphingomicrobium; species Sphingomicrobium xanthum. The sequence goes on along the minus strand of NZ_CP041659.1, from coordinate 745,350 downwards.
CAAGGACGCGCGCGTATCGCGGCGTTTCCCCGATACACTGGTGATCGACATCGTCGAACGCACGCCCGCAGCCCTGTGGCAGGACGAGCAGCAACTTTCGCTGATCGATTCCGAAGGCGTGGTGCTCGACCGGGTCCCGGTCAGCCAGATGCCCGACCTGCCGCTGCTGGTCGGCAGGGGCGCCAACGGGCAGGCGGTGGTGCTCGACCGGCTGCTGTCGCGCGTTCCAACGCTTAAGGCCCAACTGGTGTCGGCAAGCTGGATCGGACAACGGCGCTGGGACCTCAGCTTCCAGTCGGGGGAGGTGCTGATGCTGCCCGAAGGCGAACAGAATGCGGCGACGGCGTTGACGCGCTTTGCGAAGATGGACAAGTCGGCCGGGCTGCTTGGCCGCGGGATCTTGCGTTTTGACCTTCGGATTCCCGGCAAGATGACCGTTCGCCTCCCGCACCTGCCTGGCGAACGTCAGCCGTCCCCTCCCGTGTCCGAAAGCTGACCGTTTCATGCCCGCAGTTTCCGAACAGCCCCTGATCGCAGCGCTCGACATAGGTTCGTCGAAAGTCAGCGCGCTGATCGTCACGCTCGATGGCGACGCGCGGCTGCGCGTACTCGGCACCGGGCAGCGCGAAAGCCGCGGGGTTAAGCGCGGCTATGTGACCGACATGGAAGCGAGCGAGGTCGCCGTCCGCGAAGCGGTCGAGATCGCCGAGCGCATCTCCGGGGTCACGATCGACGACGTCTGGGCCAGCTTTGCCGCCGGCGGGCTGGTCAGCGATGTCGCCAATGTTGAAGTCGAACTGGGCGGACACCAGGTCGAACAGTCGGACATCGCCGAATTGCTCGTGGCCGGCCGAAGCGCAATCGACCGGAACGGGCAGGTCGTGCTCCACGCCCATCCGGCGCTCTACACGATCGACGGGGTCGAGGGTGTTCGCCATCCCCTTGGTCTTCATGCCGACCGGCTGGGGGTCGATATCCATGTCGTCGCCGCCGACCCTGCGCCGCTACGCAACATCGACTTTGTGATCCGCTCCGCCCACCTCGGCGTCAAGGCGATCGTCGCCTCGCCGGTTGCTTCGGCCCTGTCCTGCCTTACCCAAGAGGAGCGCGAGCTTGGGGTGGCGCTGGTCGAACTTGGGGCGGAGGTCACCAACGTCTCGCTTCATGCGGGCGGCATGCTGGTCGGCCTGAGGACGATCCCGCTTGGTGCCAAGGACGTCACCGACGACATCGCCTGCGCGTTCGGCGTCCAGCGCCGAGAAGCGGAGCGGATGAAGTGCCGCTTCGGGTCGGCAATGACCTCTCCGCGCGACAATCATGAGATGATCGAGGCAAGCCCGATGGGCGCCGACGACGGGGCCGAGCCGCTGCGCATCACACATGCGCAGTTGATCACCGTCATCCGCCAGCGGACCGAGGAGCTGACCGGCAAGATCGAGCAGGCGCTCAAGGAATTGGGATTCAGCGGCCCGGTCGGGCGGCAGGTCGTTCTCACCGGGGGCGGGGCGGAACTGAAGAATATCGCCGATTATATGCAGGGCATCCTCGGACGCGCCGTGCGGGTCGGTCGGCCGAAGACCATTACCGGCCTTCCTGAAGCGCACAGCGGTCCGGGATTCTCGACCCTGGTCGGGCTGGCGATGCTGGCTGCGTCGGGAAGCGGCGACATCCGCGACCTGGCGTTGGGCACGGGGCGGGAGCGAAAGACCCCGTCGGGGCTGGTTGGTCGCCTCGTCGCGGCGATGCGCGGCGGCTTTTAGCGTTTTACCGCCAAGTATTTCAGTTGCGAATATTAACCTTAACGCGCAGCGGCAGGTAGCGCTGCTGTACCATTTTGAATCATGGTGAGTCTGAAGGGCAACGTTGCGCGCTTTTTTTCGCCCGCGTTAACTTTTTCGCTTGGCAGCGGACTCGCAATGATTCAAAGATTCATGCCCAAGATTCAACGCGCCCGCGAACAGGGGAGGGGTAGTCCATGAGCATTGATTTTATCCGGCCGGAGGTCGACGAGCTTCGTCCGAGGATCAGTGTCATCGGCGTTGGCGGCGCGGGCGGAAACGCCATTGCCAACATGATCCGTTCCGACGTCCAGGGCGTTGAGTTCCTGGTTGCCAACACCGACGCCCAAGCGTTGAACGCGTCGGCGGCGGACCAGCGGATCCAGCTTGGTCTCAAGATCACCCAAGGCCTTGGCGCGGGCAGCCGGCCGGAAATCGGCCGGGCGGCCGCGGAAGAGACGATCGACGAGATCGAAAAGGCGCTCGACGGCGCTCATATGTGCTTCATCGCCGCCGGAATGGGCGGCGGCACCGGCACCGGGGCTGCGCCGGTGATCGCCAAGGCGGCGCGTGATCGCGGCATCCTCACGGTTGGCGTGGTCACCAAACCCTTTGCGTTCGAAGGATCGCGTCGCAACCGTTCCGCCGAAGCCGGGATCGAAGAACTGCAGAAGCATGTCGACACGCTGATCGTCATCCCTAACCAGAACCTGTTCCGCCTTGCCACGTCGGACACGACGTTCAAGGAAGCGTTCGAAATGGCCGACGAGGTGCTGCAGCAGGGCGTGCGCGGCATCACCGACCTGATGGTCATGCCTGGCCTCATCAACCTCGACTTCGCCGACGTGCGTTCGGTGATGGGCGAAATGGGCAAGGCGATGATGGGAACCGGCGAGGCGTCGGGCGACAATCGCGCGATCGAGGCCGCCGAAAAGGCGATTTCCAATCCGCTCCTGGACGGGGTCAGCATGAAGGGCGCCAAGGGAGTCATCATCTCGATCACCGGTGGCGAGGACATGCGCCTGATGGAAGTCGACGAGGCTGCCAGCCACATCAAGGAACTGGTCGACCCGGATGCCAACATCATCTGGGGCTCGGCCTTTAACAACGACCTCGACGGCAAGATTCGCGTGTCGGTGGTTGCGACCGGGATCGAAGCCGAAGCCGCGGTCCAGCCGACCCAGGGCAAGGTCTTCACCTTCCCGACCGCGTCGCGCGTACCCGCCGCCGCGCCTGCCGCCGCGCCTGCCGCCGCTACCGAGCCGAAGCTGGAAGCGGAAGAAGAACCGCTTGAACTGGGTGACGGCGAAGATGGCGGCGACGAGCTTTTGCTCGGCAGTGACGATATTCTTGCCGACCCGGTGATCGGGACGCCGATCGCACCGCCGGACGACGAAACCGACGTTTTCGCCGCCCCGGCAGCCCCGATCGCCGAAGAGGCGCCTAAGCCGACCCGCGAAACGGGGACCTTGTTCGAGCGCATGTCCGGCATCGCCCGCGGAGCGGCCCAGGCCAAGGTCGATGAAGAGCCTTCGCCAGGCTTCCGCCGCGAACCGCTCGACATTCCCCGCTTCCTCAACCGCCAGAACAATCAATAATCACGATCAAGGCGCCTCCGGCTCGTCGCCGGGGCGCAACGGTCCGTCGCGAGGCGCTTTGCAGCAAGGTTGGAGCAAGCTTGGTTCGTGCATGGGAGGACCATGCTGAAACAAGGACATAAGCGTGCACGCCGCTGGGCAGTGCCCTTGGCCGTGGCATTGTCGGTCGCGGCGGCCCCTCCGGCGATTGCTGCAGCGCCTGAATCTCCAGCGTCCGCCTTGTCACGCCATATCCGGGTGCTGGCGACCAGTCCGCGCGATTTCAACGCGTTGGTCGGCGCCGGTCGCGCCGCGCTGGACCTTGGTGACGTACAGGCCGCGGCGGGCTTTTACGGCCGCGCCGAAGAGGTCAATCCCAACGCCCCGGCGGCCAAAGCTGGCCTGGGCGCGGCGATGGCCCAGATGGGCGATGCCGACGGCGCCATCTTCTATTTCAACCAGGCGACCCGCCTGGGGGCGCAGCCGCTGACCCTCGCGCTCGACCGGGGCCTCGCACGCGACCTCAATGGCGACCTTGGCGGCGCCCAGTCGGACTATCGGCTGGCGATCAATTCGCTGGGCTCCGACGAAGCTCGCCGCCGGTTGGCCCTCAGCCTTGCCATCGCGCGCGATCGCAAGGGCGCGCTCGACGCACTGCAACCCCTCCTCAATCGCCGTGATCCGGCGGCGCAAAGGACCAGGGCATTCGTATTGGCGCTGTTGGGCGACCAGGCGGGCGCGGCTCAGGCGATCGAGGCCGTCATGCCCGGCGGTTCGGCCCAGTTCGCGCCCTTCTTCCGCTTCCTGCCTGCCCTTAGCATCGGGGAGAAGGCGGCGGCCGTCCACCTCGGCATCTTCCCCGAAAACGCTGCAGCCAGGGTTGCAGCCAATGTCACAACTCCGGCTGCGCCGGCCGTCGGCACCGCAAGGGCTGCATCGCCGCCGCCTGCGCCGGTGGCGGCACCCGTTCGCGTTGCAACCCGCGAGCCGGTTGCGGCCTCCCCCTCGCCGTCATTCTCGCTACCGTCATCGACGTCCGGCGCATCCCCGTCTTTTAGCCTGCCGTCGGCGAACCGCGCCGCGTCGACGGAACCCAGATTGGCGCAGAACGACCCGCCCGAACCGATCGTCCAGACCGGCGAAGTGACCGGCGAGTCCAGCAATCTCGTCGGGATCGACAAGGTGCTGGCGACGATCGCCGAGGCCTCGCCTCCTCCGCCGCCCGCGCCCGAACCCAAGGTTGAAGCGCCGCCGCCCCCTAAGCCCAAGGTCGAAAAATCGAAGCCCGATGCGGCTGCCGTTCGAGCGGCCAAGATTGCAGCGGACAAAAAGGCCGCAGAAAAGAAGGAACGCGACGCCAAGCTCGCTGCCGAGAAGAAGGAGCGGGAGGAGGCTGCCAGGCTTGGGGTCAAGGGCACCTATTGGGTCCAGCTTGCTGGGGGATCCAACCAGGACCGCATGTCCAACGAATATCGGAAATTGTCGGCCAAGGCCGGGTCGCTGCTGAAGTCGCGCAGTGGATATGTCACCGAGGGCAAGGAATATTTCCGCTTGCTGGTCGGTCCATTCGACAACAAGTCCGACAGCCAGGCCTTTGTGAATCGTCTTGCCAAGGAAGGCGTCGATGGCTTTAGCTGGACCCGCACCCCGACGCAGATCAAGATTGAGAAATTGAAAAGCTGATGACACTTCCCAAGGCGTTGGCCGCGCATCCCGAGACGTCGCGCGGCCGGGCCTTCAGCGAAGACGATCGCGGTCCGCGCGGTCCGCGAAATGCGTTCCAGCGCGATCGCGACCGGATTGTCCACAGTGTCGCCTTCCGCCGGCTGCGCCACAAGACCCAGGTGTTCGTCGCCCCCGACGGGGACCATTTCCGCGTGCGCCTGACTCACTCAATCGAGGTCGCCCAGATCGGCCGGACCATGGCTCGCGCTCTCGGCCTAAATGAAGATCTGACCGAGGCATTGTGCCTTGCCCATGACCTTGGTCATCCGCCCTTCGGGCATGGCGGGGAGGATGCGCTCGACCGGACTCTGTCCGATGCCGGCGGGTTCGACCATAATGGCCATACGCTTAGGATCCTGACCGCGCTGGAAAACCCCTATCCGGGCTTCGACGGGCTCAACCTGTGCTGGGAAACGCTCGAAGGCCTGGCCAAGCATAATGGCCCGGTCGCGGCGCCCAAATGGGCGATGGCCGAAGCCGATGCCGCCTTTGCCCTCGACCTGCAAAGCTGGCCTAGCCTGGAAGCCCAGGTCGCCGCGATTGCCGATGATATTGCCTATGACAATCACGACATCGACGACGGACTTCGCTCGGGCATCCTCGACCTCGACGCCTTGCTCGAACTGCCCTTCGTCCAGCGCCATTGGGCGGCGATCGAGCAGCGGCATCCCGGACTTTCCCGCGAAAGGAAGCTGAAGGCGCTGGTGCGCGATGGCATCGGCACGATGGTTGGCGACGTGCTTGAAGAAACCCGGCGCCGGATCCTCGATTCGGGCGTGGCGTCGCTCGACGAAGTGCGTTCGGTGGGCCGGCAACTGGCCGGTTTCTCCCCCGCGCTCCAGGCCGAAGAGCGCCAGCTGAAACGCCACCTGTACGCCAACCTCTACGATAGCGGAGCCCTTCGGCCGATCCGCCTTGAAGCGCAGCGGATCGTCGCCGCGCTTGCAGCCTATTACCGGGACCATCGCGAAGCGCTTCCCGACGGCTGGACGCGCGGCGCGGGCGAGCAGGCACGGCTTCGGGCGATCGGCGACTATCTCGCCGGCATGACCGACCGATTTGCGATCGCGAGGCACGAGGAATTGATCGGACCGGTCTGTCTTCCGGACCGTTTCTGATATTCGGCCCGGTAAGCGGCCAACACGCTGATCTACAAGGAAAATCGCGGATTTCGTGGGGCGATGCCGACATCGGGCCAACGCAGCGAAGCGTCACTTTGTCCGATTCCCCTCCTAACCCTCGTTAATTTTCTGTTATAGAGGAGTCGAGAGCCAGAGGGGGCAATCGATGTTAAGGACCGTTTGCGCAATCATTCTCCTGGCGTCGGGGACGGCCGCGACCGCCGACACCAATTGGGGCATTCGCGAAGTAGGCAAGTTGCCGCGAAACTCGGAACCCTTGCCTGCGGGCACCTGGGCGATGGGCAGTTCGTCGGCGGGCAAGCTGGTCGACATGGGCGACATCAAGCAGATCGGCGCTCGCTGGGGCCAGGTGACCAGTACCTACCGCAGCCCAGCGCATAACCGCCGCGTCGGCGGCGTCGCCAACAGCTATCATCTCAGTAATCGCGCGATCGACATCGCGCGCCGGCCGGGCGTCAGCCATTCGCAGATCGCCGCCGCCTTTCGCGGCGCGGGCTATTCGCTGGCGGAATCGCTCGATGAAGGCGACCACAGCCATTTCGCCTTCGGCCGGCCGAACCGCCGTTCCTCGCCAGTCCGGGCCCGGATGGTCGCCGTGGCCGCCGGGGAGAAGACCGAGTGGCGAATTGTCTACGCTCCGGCCAGTTCGGGTGCCGGCAACTAGACGAATCGCCGCATTCCCAAAGGTGACGAAACGGGCTTGAACCGCTAGAGCGCGCCGACTCCTCAAGATCGGTGACGCCCATTGTCTCTCTACGCCCGCTATTCCGCGCTGCTTGACGGCATTCTCGACCAACTGGAGCAGGCCGGTTCGATCCCGGCCGGCCTTGCCCGCCATGCAGTCGCGGTCGAGCCGCCGCGCGATCCGTCGCATGGCGACCTGGCGACCAACGCGGCAATGGTGCTGGCCAAGGGCGCCGGAACCAATCCGCGCGCACTGGCCGCCATCCTCTTGCCTGCACTGCAGGCGCTGCCCGACGTCACCAGCGTCGAAGTGGCCGGACCGGGATTCATCAACATCCGGCTGACCGAACAGGCCTGGCGCGACGAGCTGGTAACCATGCTTGGCGACGGCGAGCGCTACGGACTGTCGAGCGTCGGGAATGATGAGCGGGTCAATGTTGAATATGTATCGGCCAACCCGACCGGACCGATGCACATGGGCCATTGCCGCGGCGCGGTGGTCGGCGATGCGCTTGCCCGCCTACTCGAGGCGGCTGGCTTCCGCGTCACCAAGGAGTATTATGTCAACGACGCTGGCAGCCAAGTCGATACGCTCGCCCGGTCGGCGCATCTTCGCTATCGCGAAGCGCTGGGCGAGGACATTGGCGAAATTCCCGAAGGATTCTATCCGGGCGATTATCTGGTTCCTGTCGGGGCCGCGCTAGCGGCGGAGTTCGGCGACCGCTTCGCCGGCCAGCCCGAAACCGAATGGCTGGCGCTGTTCAAGCAGAAGACCGTCGCCGAGATGATCAAGTTGATCCGGCACGACCTCGCTTTGCTCGACATCCACCACGATATCTTCGCCTCCGAAGCGGAGCTGCAGGCCTCGGGCAAGGTCGACGAAGCGATGGCCAATCTTCGCGCCAAGGACCTTGTCTATGAAGGCGAGCTTGAGCGTCCCAAGAGCCTCGATCCCCATGACGAATGGGAAGCGACGTCGCTGACCCTGTTCAAGTCGAGCCAGTTCGGCGACGACCAGGACCGGCCGATGAAGAAGTCCGACGGCAGCTGGACCTATTTCGGCGCGGATGCGGCCTATCACCTGCAGAAGGCAGAAGAGGCCGATCATCTGGTCAACATCTGGGGTGCCGACCATGCCGGAACGGTCAAGCGGGTCCAGGCCGCGGTCAAGGCGTTGACCGACGGGCGCGTCGACCTCGATGTCAAGCTGGTCCAGATGGTCCGCCTGTTCCGTGCTGGCGAGCCGATCAAAATGTCCAAGCGGGCTGGCAATTTCGTAACCCTCGCCGATGTCGTTCGCGAAGTCGGCAAGGACGTTGTCCGGTTCATGATGTTGACCAAGCGGGCTGACACGATGCTCGACTTCGACTTTGCCAAGGTGGTCGAAGCGTCGAAGGACAACCCGGTTTTCTACGTCCAATATGCCCATGCGCGGATCTGCTCGCTGCAGCGCAAGGCAGGCGAGGCGGGGATTTCGCTCGACGCGCCTGCCGATCTTGGCCTGCTCGACGCCGAGGAGCTTGGGCTGGTCAAGCTGGCCGCCCAATATCCCCGCGTCGTCGAGGGCGCGGCGCTTGCGCATGAACCGCATCGGGTCGCCTTTTACCTTTACGACCTCGCAGCCGCGCTCCATGCACTGTGGAACCGTGGCAATGACGACACATCGCGGCGCTTTTTACTTGAGAATCAACCTGATCTGTCGAGAGCAAGGCTGGAACTGGCGCGCGGCATCGGGCAGATTATCCGCAACGGCCTGGGGCTGATGGGCGTGGAGGCCGCCGAGGAGATGCGCTGATGGGCGATGCGGGGGTGGTTGGAAATCGGGATCGCTTACCCTGGCTTGAACCCTATCGCGCGCCGTCGGCGAAACCTTCGAACCGCAAGGCGGGACTGTCCGCCGCGATCGGCGTGATCGGCCTCACCGCCGTCGTCACGCTGCTGAACCGCGATCTGCCATGGCCGGCAGCCGACACGGAGCGGGAGGCCAGCGTCGCCCTGCCGGCGCCAACCCCATTTTCGCCTCCCGTCGAGGCCCCTTCCGCTGGCGCGCCCCTTGCCAGCGAAAACGCCGCCGAACCCTCGGCCCAGCCGGTCCGTCAGGCCCCCGCGACGGCGAGCCGTCGCCGGACCACGGCCGAACCCCGCCGCGATAGTTTCCGGCAGGTCGCTGCCGAGCAGGCGGACCTGCCATTGGCGTCCGACTCGATGGCCTCGGAAGCAGTGCTGGCGATTGCCGCGTTGCCGCTGCCGCCGGACCCACCACGCCCGGTGGTCAATCCTGCCGCGCAGGTCGTGCGCGGCAGGACGGTCCAGCTCGGTGTTTACGTCAGTTCGCGTCAGGCCGAGGCCGCCTGGCGTAGTGCGATCAGTGATTACACATATCTGGTGACCATGCCGAAAAGCATCGAGGCGATCCGCTACGGACAGAAACGCTTCTACCGACTCCAGCTGGGTACGCCGTCAAGGCAGCACGCCCGCCAGCTATGCAGCAATCTGAAGTCGATCGGCCGCGCCTGCACTGTGGCCTGACGACAGGCAAAATTTTCGACAAGCCCTCTCGCAACTGCGGCGGGGCGCCTTACTATGCGTGGCATGCGTGGCATGCGTGACATGAGGGATGCAGGATGACCGACGCTCGGGCTTATGACGACCAGGCGCTGCCGTGGCTGGAAGCGGTCGAGAGCGACGAGGGGCCACGTGCGATCTCGGCGCGCAAGATGCTCGTCGCGCTGGTGCTGGTGGTGATCGCCGCCGCGGTGGTGGCGGGAACGATGTTCTGGGTTGGGCGCCAGGATCCCGCTATTGGCGGCGCGCCCGAACTGATCCGCGCCCAACCCGGCCCTTACAAGGTCAAACCGACCGACCCCGGCGGGCTCGACGTCACCGGCGATAGCGAAACCGCCTATTCGACGAGCGCGGGCGAGGATCCCGACGCCGCTCTCGACATCCGCAAGCTGCCCAAGGAAATGGAGCCGGTCGATCCGCCGCAAGCCGCCGCAGCCGCGCCGCTGAAGCCCGCGAGGCCCGAGCCGGCCCCCACGCCGAAACCGGCGGAGGAGCCGGCGGCAGGCGGTCCGACCGCTCAGCTCGGCGCCTATGGCTCGACGGTCAAGGCCGACACCGCCTGGACCCTGCTTTCGAGCCGCTTCCCGGAAGTTGCCGCGCTGCGCAAGCAGGTCATTGCGGCGACCGTCAATGGAAAGCCGCTCTATCGGCTTCGGGTGACAGGGTCTGCCGAGGCTATTCGTTCCGCCTGCGCGGCACTTCGGGCGGGCGGCGAGAACTGTCTGGTCGTCAACTGATGCAGGCTGCGATTTACGGACTGGCAGGAGCCCAGCTCAGCGCGGATGAGGCGGCATTTTTCCGCGATTGCAGGCCCGCGGGCTATATTTTGTTTCGACGAAACATTGAGACACGGCAACAATTGCGAAAGCTTACCGATGATCTTCGCACCGTTGAAGGTCATGACGGCGTCCCGATCCTGATCGATCAGGAGGGCGGCCGGGTGGCGCGCATGAGGCCGCCCGAATGGCCGGCATTCCCAAGCGGGGAGGCCTTCGACCGGCTTTACCAGCTGGCGCCCTCAAGCGCGATCGAGGCGGCGCGCGTTAACGCCCGCGCGCTCGGGCTGATGCTGCATGAGGCCGGGGTCAACGTCGATTGCCTGCCGATGCTCGACGTCCGCCAGCCGGGCGCGGCCGATATCGTCGGCGACCGGGCGCTGGGGTCTGAGCCGATGCAGGTTGCCTCCCTCGGCAAGGCAATCCTCGATGGGCTCGCCTCGGCGGGCGTGCTTGGCGTGATCAAACATATTCCGGGCCATGGCCGGGCGCTGGTCGATAGCCACCATGAACTGCCGGTGGTCGAAGCCAGCGAAGAAGAATTGGCAATCGACCTGGAGCCGTTCGAGCGGCTGCGCGATGCGGCGATGGGGATGACCAGCCACTTGCTTTATACCCAGTGGGATCCCCTCCACCCCGCTTCGCAATCGAAAACCATCATCCATGACATCATCCGACAGCGGATTGGCTTTGACGGTTTCCTGATGAGCGATGACATCGGCATGGAAGCGCTTGGCGGCGACCATGGCACCCGCGCCGCGGCCTGCGTCTCTGCCGGCTGCGACGTCGCGCTCCACTGCGACGGAAAGATGGAAAATATGCAGCTGGTGGCGCGAGCGGTCGGCGACATCACCCCGGAGGGCGAGGCGCGCCTGGCGCGGGCCATGGCGATGCGCTTCACTCCGGACGACGAAATGGATTTCGCCGAGGCCGTGGCCAAGCGCGACGCATTGTTGGCGCTGGTCTGAGCCACCGCGCATTGCGTTCGCAATAGGCTCGGCTACCGTCGCGAATCATGGTGGAAGAGCTGTTTCACACGGCGCGGGACGATGAGGCGCTGAACCTCAGCCTCGATGGCTGGGAAGGGCCGCTCGACCTGTTGCTCAACCTGGCGCGCGCCCAGAAGGTCGACCTGGCGCAAATTTCGATCCTCGCGCTGGTCGAACAGTATCTCGCCTATCTGGAGGAAGCGAAGGCGCTGCGGCTGGAAATTGCTGCCGATTATCTCGTGATGGCGGCCTGGCTTGCCTATCTCAAAAGCTGCCTCCTCCTGCCCAAGGACCCGACGGTCGATCCGAGCCCTGAAGAGCTGGCGATGCGCCTGCAGATGCGGCTCCAGCAGCTCGACGCGATGCGCGACGCCGGGGCCCGGCTGATGGGCCGCGACCGGATCGGTCGCGATGTCTTCGCCCGCGGTGCGCCCGAAGGGCTCAAGCTGGTCCGCAAGTCGACATGGCAGGCCAATGCCTTCGATCTTTACGCCGCCTATGGCCGGGTCAAGGCGCGCACCGCGCCGGCGATGCATGTCGTCGCCCACCGCGCGGTGATGACGCTTGAAGATGCCATCCAGCGGGTCGCCGCGCTGATCGGCCAGGCGCTCGACTGGACCACGCTCGAAGCGTTTCTGCCGGTGACTGCCGACCCGCAATATCGCAAGTCGGCGCTGGCCAGCAGCTTCGTTGCAGCACTGGAACTGGCACGGCAGGGCAGGCTCCAGCTTGAACAGGAAGAGGCGTTTGGCGACCTTAGGGTTCGGCGGGCTGCCTGATGGATGATTTTACCCGGTCGGTAGAAGCCGCGCTTTTCGCTTCCGACACACCGCTCGGCGCCGAGGAGATTGCCGCCTATGTCGGCGAGGGCGACGTCGCCATGGCGCTCGCCGCGCTTGCAGAGCGCTATGCCGGTCATGGCGTCGAACTGGTCGAACGCGGCGGTCGCTGGCATTTCCAGACCTCGCCCGACCTCGCCCATATTCTCCGCCGCACTCGCGAGGAGCCCCGCCGCCTGTCGCGGGCGGCGACCGAAACGCTGGCTATCATTGCCTATCATGAGCCGGTCAGCCGGGCGGAGATCGAGGCGATCCGCGGCGTGCAGATCAGCAAGGGCACGCTCGATGTCTTGATGGAGGCGGGTTGGGTCCGCACCGCGGGCCGGCGCGAAACGCCGGGGCGGCCGCTGCTTTATGCTACCACCCCCGACTTCCTCACCCACTTCGGCCTGTCGTCACGTCGCGACCTCCCGGGGATCGATGATCTTCGGGCGGCGGGCCTTCTCGACCCCCTCGACGAGGCGATCTACCAGCTTCAACTGGAAAATGAGGTCGAGGAGGACTAACTAGGCTACAAAGTCCCCTTAGCGGAGTACCCTCATGGGCGGTTTCAGCCTCTGGCATATCCTGATTTTCGCGGTGATCGTCCTGTTACTGTTCGGCGGCAACCGCTTTTCATCGATGATGGGCGATGTCGCCAAGGGGATCAAAAGCTTCAAGCATGGCCTGGCCGACGACGACAAGCCGTCGGATTCGCAGCGCCAGATCCCGACCCAGAACCAGCCGCCGCAGCAGCCGATCGACGTCACCGCGCGCCCGGCAGAGCCGGCGACGCGGGGCGACGAGCCGCCGCGCAGCTGATTTTCGGATAAGATCCGCCGATGTTCGGCGTCGACACCAGCGAACTGCTGATCGTGGCAGTCATTGCCCTGCTGTTTATCGGCCCCAAGGAGTTGCCTCGGGTGATGATGTCGATCGGGCGCTGGATCGGCCGGGTGCGCGGTTATGCCCGACATTTCACGGCCGGGATCGAAACGGTGATCCGCGAAGCCGAGCTTGAGGAAATGGAGAAGAAATGGCGCGAGGAAAACCAGCGGATTCTCGCCCAATATCCGGCCGACGGGCATTATCCGGACCCAGCGACCGGCAGCGCCGAAGGGACTGGGCAAGGGATGACCTCGCTGCCTCCCGAAGAGATCGAACCGACTCTGCCGCTGGAGGCGCCCGCCGCGCCCGACGATGATCCCCGCCCACCGGTGGAGCGGCCGCTGCCATGATTTCCGACATCGACGATAGCAAGGCCCCATTGCTCGACCATCTGATCGAGCTTCGCCGCCGGCTGTTGTGGTCGGTGATCGCGCTGTTCGCGGCTTTTTTTGCCTGCCTCTATTTCGCCAAGCCGATTTTCGCCTTGCTGGTCCAGCCCTTGCTCGCCGCGGGGCAGGGCAAGCTTATCTACACCGACGTGTTCGAGGCGTTCTTCGTCGAAGTAAAGGTCGCCTTCTTCGCGGCGCTGATGGTCAGCTTCCCGGTCTTCGCGACGCAAATCTGGCGGTTCGTCGCGCCGGGGCTCTACGCCAAGGAAAAACGGGCGTTCCTGCCCTTCCTGCTGATGACCCCCTTCTTTTTCGCGGGGGGCGCGGCCTTTGCCTATTACATCGCCATGCCCTGGGCGCTGAAGTTCCTGCTCAGCTTTCAGGGCGACGTCGGCGGCGTGACCCAGGAAGCGCTACCAGCAATCGGCAATTATCTGAGTTTCGTCACCCGTTTCCTGTTCGGGTTCGGCGTGGCCTTCCTGCTGCCGGTATTGCTGATGGTGCTGGAGCGCGCAGGGATTGTCACCCGCGAACAGCTGACCAGGTCCCGTCGCTATGCGGTTGTCGTGGCGGCGGGTGTGTCGGCGGTGCTTACCCCGCCTGATGCAGTATCGATGCTGATGATGCTCGTGCCGCTCTATGCGCTGTACGAATTTGCCATCCTCGCCATCCGGCTGACCCACTGGCGCGCGTCGCGTCGCGCTGCGCCGTCCTCGGTGTCGGTTGCGGAAGGGCCCCAGACGAATGTGGGCCCGGAAACGCCACCGGGGGGGGGGAGGGTTGGCGGTTCCGGGCCCATTTAGTCGGATAGCGAGAGCGGGGGGGCAAAAGGTCACTATCCGAATCGTAAAACGTCCATTTTTCCAGCTAAGTTCCCGCACCCATAAAAAAATTTTACCCGACGGCGCGGGCGCCCGGTCACTGCGGCGGGAAGATCGGCAAGGTGACCGCGTAGCGGCCCAATCTGCGGTCCAGCGGCGAACGTAATTGGCGCGCCAGCCCTTCGACGATCCGCTCGAACTGGACCTTGGCGCGGTCCTCCTCGCGGGTTTCTGGAACCAGCACCGACGAGGAAATCGCGAGGTTGGCGGACAATTCATCGACCCGGCGCAATTCGATTTCGACCGGCTGGTCCGGATAGCGCAGCATCGCGAACTCGACGATCTCGGTAATCAGGAAAGTCGCGGCAACGGCATTGTCCTGGGTCGTGAACAGCGGATCGATCTCAAGCGCGATGATCATTTTGCGCGCCTCGCTCGGTGCGCTGGCCCGAAGGCCCGCGGCGAGCTCGGTCAGCAGGGGGCGCAACGAGATTCCACGATTTTCTTCCAGCTCGGCATAATGATGGCGGTGAACCACCGACAGCGCATCCACCCGGCGGCCGATTGCGCCATAGGCGGACTGCGCCTCCTGGCCGTTGGCGTTGCGGCCATGGATGCTGAGCAGTGAAGCCACCACCTGAAGATTGTTCTTCACCCGGTGGTGAACCTCGCGAACCAGCTTTTTCTGGCCCTCATAGGCGTCGATCGCTTCTTGCTCGGCGCCCTCGATCCGGTCGACCGCCCGCTGGAAAGACTGTGAAAGCTCGCGGATTTCGGTGGTCGGGCCCAACCTCTCGGGAAGTTGCAGGCTGTTGTGGCCAGGCTGATATTCGCTGATTGATCGTTGCAAGCGGGCCAGGGGATTGAGCAGCAGGCGGCGGACAAGCAACCAGCTCAATAGCGCCGCGACGACCCACATCAGCAAGGGCAGGAACAGCGAAAGCTGGTCGCGCCAGGTGGAAGTGCTGATTGGGCCGGTGGTCCGAACCGCCAGTTGGCCGCCATTGACGACATACATATTCGTGCGTGCGAGCGGGTCGCCGACGTGGGAAGCGGGATCGTCGAGGATGATGAGATCGCTGGCCCCATCGCTGATTGACAGTTCGTAGAGCCTTCCCGACGCAGCCTCGGCGGTGGCGCGAAGTTCCGCGATTGCAATGCTCGCGGTAATCGATCCTTGGTCGATCCCGGTGCGATAATAGAGGGAGCCGGTAGGCGAAATCCACAGGTCGAGGCGACCCGGCGCTACCCTGCGGCTGGTGCGTTCGGGGGTGAGTTCGCCGGCGCTGCACCGTTCGGCTCCCTCGCTGTCCCTCAACCGGAATGATGTGGGCATGCCCGGCGCGCCCGCCAATGTTCGAGTGATGATCGCGCACGGGTCTGGCCGATCGGACGCCAGGGCGCTGTTGGCCGCCAGCCGCATCGCCAGCGCTTTCTCGTCGATCAGCGTTTCGATCGCCTGCGCGGCTTTTTCGCCCCGCTGCGTCGCACGGTCGATATTTGCAGTGTCGGTGGCCTGGTTGCTCTGGTGGGCGACCCAGCCCAGCACCATCCCGAGCGGGAGCAATGCCAGGGTCAGCAGGAGGAGGAGAAGGACTCCCGTCGGCCAGCGCTCGATACGCGACCGGCGCATTATCGCGACGCCCGGGCCAAGCCGATGTCAGTCGAGCTTGCCGAGCAGGTCCAGGAAGTCCTTGGGAATTTCTTCGCGCAGGGTCTGGTCATAGACGGTGCGAAGGGCGCGACCGACGGTCCCGGCCTCGGCCTTGCGCTTTTTGTTGTCGGGACTGCCCTCGTTGGCGCTGTCGCCCTTAACGCTGGCTTTGCTGGTGCCACTCAACCTCTCATCCCCCTCGTGCGCAAGCATGCGCAAATCCTTCCTCGGCCACTTCAAACCCGAACGCTACTGGCCCCAGTAAGCCGCACGCACTATCGCCCCGTGGCTTGCGCCGTCAATCCAGTCCAAGGCACCGAGCAATGGGGAGGAAACCAAATCGCCTATCCTTTGTTCCACACCACGCAACCTCGGGGCAAAGCTACTGACGCGGCCTGAATCGGCCGCACCGAATTTTTCCAAGGGTTGCACCATCGCGCCGCCCCCACCACAACGGGGTCGAAACATTTTTCGAGGGGAGACTTTCATTCCATGTCGCTGGGCCAGGAACTTGCACCGCATCTGCCATTTCTCCGCCGCTATAGTCGCGCGTTGACCGGCAGCCAGACCCATGGCGACGCGTTCGTTCGCGCCACGCTGGAAACGATCGTCGCCTCCCCTGAGGAATTTCCGCGCGACGTCGACGCTCGGCTCGGCCTCTACCGCACCTTCCACGCCATCTGGTCGAGCGCGAACATCGAGGAAGGCGAGGAGCCGACCACTGACCTCGCCGGCGCCGAAGGCATTGCCCACGCCCGGCTATCGCGAATCACCCCGCTGTCCCGCCAGGCGCTGCTTCTGACCAGCCTCGAGGGTTTTTCGAGCGAGGACGCCGGTTACCTCATCTCCGCGTCCGCGGAGGATGTCGAAAGCCTCGTCGCCGAAGCGATGGCAGAGATCGAACGGCAGACCCATGCCGACGTCCTGATCATCGAGGATGAGCCGATCATCGCCATGGATATTGAATCGATCGTCCGCGATCTTGGGCATAATGTCACCGGCGTTGCCGTGACCCGCGACGAAGCGGTCGCGCAGGCGCGCAAGTCGCCTCCCGGGCTGGTGCTCGCTGACATCCAGCTTGCCGATGACAGCTCCGGGATCGACGCGGTCAAGGATATCCTCTCCGAATTTTCGGTTCCGGTGATCTTCATCACCGCTTTCCCCGAGCGGTTGCTGACCGGGGCCCGGCCGGAGCCGACCTTCCTGATCACCAAGCCGTTCCAGCGCTCGACGGTCAAGGCGGCGATCAGCCAGGCTCTGTTTTTCGACGCCGCGACCGTCCCTGCCGGATAATTCGTGACGGAGCTGGCGGAACAGGCCGCGCCCGACCATCGTTAAACAGGCGAAACCTAACTCCACCCCGGGGGATGCATGACCGACGGTACACCAGAACATCTGACCACCACCGAGGCGCGGGCCGGCACCACGGCACATATGACCCGCGTGGTGCTTGGCGTCGGGCTGCTGCTGGTCATCGCCATCTTCGCCTTGATATTGTTCATTGCACGCTGAGCGCCTACATCAATGCGTAGCAATGTAGCGTATGATCGGGTGGCGACGGCCGATGCCGGCGAAATCCAGACGGGGCGGGTTCCAGTGAGCGACGAACAGCAAGGCCAGAAGGCGATGCCGGGCGACGATCCGGTTCCCCTGCCCGACGACGAGTTCAAGGAACATCTTGCGCAGGTCATTCCCCACCTGCGCGCCTTCGGGAGGTCCCTTTCGGGAAGCCGCGACCTCGCCGACGACCTGGTTCAGGAAACGCTCTTGAAGGCGTGGGCGGCGCGCAAGCGCTTCCAGGCGGGCACCAACATGCGCGCCTGGACATTCATCATCCTGCGCAACCTGTTCCTCAGCCAGATGCGCCGTGCGCGCTTCAAGGGCGAGTGGGACGATGTCACCGCCGCCAAGATCCTTGCCGCTCCTGCCAGCCAGGACCGGCACGTCGAGCTTGGCGACATGCAGCGTGCGCTGCTGCACCTGCCGCAGCCCCAGCGTGAAGCGCTGATCCTCGTCGGGGCCGGCGGTTTTGCTTATGAAGAAGCGGCCGAGATTTGCGGGTGCGCGGTCGGAACGATCAAGAGCCGGGTCGCGCGCGGCCGCGTCGCGCTCGAAGGGCTGCTCAGCGGAGGCAAGCTGCCTTCGCGCCGCCAGCACAAGACCGATCCCAATCGATCGGCGCTTCAGGAAATCATGGGCGAAGTCGACGATCTCAGCCGCGACCGCGGCTGAGCCTCTCGGCAAGCCGGCCTTCAGGCAAGCTTTCGCAACAGTTCGTCAAACTGTGCTTCCTGGTCCTTCGGGGGGCCAGCGAAGGCACGCCGTAACGCCGCTGCAATCCCTTCCTGTTGGGGAGGGTGATCGCACCAGCCTTTACCATGTGCCATTTCGCTGTCCTTCCCAGACCTACTGGGGAAATGAAGCGTCATTGAAACCTAAATGCTTGAAGCCGCCACAGGTTTCACAAGCGGACGGTTTAGGCCAAGAGGCGTGGCATGAAAGTGACAGACCCGTCGGCGGCAAGACGCGATGCCCTGGCCCGCGCGCGCGACCATGCGCCGTTCCTTCGCAGGGCAGCGGAAATCTTCCCCGAAGTGGTCGAGGCGTTCCTCGCGCAGGGCAGCGAGGTGGGAGTGCGGGCCGCGCTTGCGGCGGACGACGACAATGTCGGAGCGCGGCTCCGCCGCCAGCGGCACGGGCTGGCGCTGGCCGTGGCACTGGCCGACCTCAGCGGCGAGGTTTCGCTTGAGTGGGTAAGCTCGACCCTGTCTGACTTCGCCGACTCCGCGATGGACCAAGCGCTGCGCACGGCGATGCTCGAGCGCGTCCCGGACGCCGAACCGCGCGGAATCGCCGTCCTGGCGCTCGGCAAGCTCGGCAGCCATGAGCTCAACTATTCCTCCGATGTCGATCTCGTCCTGTTGTTCGATCCCGCAACCGTTCCGCGCCGCAACCGTGAGGAGCCGGGCGAATCCGCAGTGCGCATCGCCCGCGGCTTCATTGAGTTGATGCAGCAGCGGACCGAAGACGGCTATGTTGCCCGGGTCGACCTGCGCCTTCGCCCGTCGCCCGAAGTCACCCCGATCGTGTTGCCGGCCGACGCGGCGATCAGCTATTATGAAAGCTCGGCCCTGCCATGGGAGCGGGCGGCGTTCATTCGCGCCCGGGCCGCCGCCGGGGATCGCGCGCTCGGCGAATCCTTCCTCCGGGAGATCCGCCCGTTCATCTGGCGCCGCGCGCTCGATTTCGGCGCGATCGACGAGATCCGCGATATCAGCCTCCGGATCCGCGACCATTATGCGCAGGGCCAGGCCTTCGGACCGGGATTCGACCTCAAGCGTGGGCGCGGGGGGATCCGCGAAGCGGAATTTTTCACCCAGGTCTTCCAGCTGATTCACGGCGGCCGCGAACCGGGCCTGCGCAGTGCCGCCACCGTCGAGGCGCTACATTCCCTCGGCGCCGGTGGACGGCTCGATCCGCACGTGGCCGAAGGCATCGCCGCCGCTTATCGCGCGCTACGCATCGCCGAACATCGCGTGCAGATGATCGACGACCGGCAGGAACATCGCTTGCCGGTCGATCCGATCGCGCTCGACCAGGTCGCGCGCCTCGACGGGCTGGCGGACGGCCCCCGGCTGGTTGCCCAACTGGGTCCGCATGTCGAATTCGTCGGGTTGCAGTTCGACGGGCTGGTGTCGAAACAGAATGAAACCCTGTCCAACGATCCCGACATCTTGCGCTCCGAACTGTCGGCAATCGGTTTTGCCGATGTCGAGGCCGTCCAGCGGCAGGTTTCGGATTGGCGGTCGGGCCGGGCGCGCTCGCTGCGATCACCCGCCGCGCGCAACGCCTTCGAGGCGATGCTGCCGACGTTGATGCAGGCAATTGCCGCCGGGCCCGACCCCGGCCATGCGCTCAATCGCTTCGGCGACATTGTCGAACGCTTGTCTAGCGGGGTGAACCTCTATCGCCTGCTGGAAGCGCGGCCGAAGCTGGCTGACCTTCTGGCCCTGATCTTGGCCCATGCCGCACCACTCGCCGACCAGCTGGGACGGCGCCCGACCCTGCTCGATGGGCTGATCGACGATTCCAGCTTTACCGCGCCGCCCGATGCCGATGCGCTGGCCGTGCGGTTCCTGCGCTTCATGGGTTCGGAGCCTTTCGACATGGCGCTCGAACAGGTTCGCAGGAAGGTCGGGGAGCGGCGTTTCGCGCTTGGCGTGCAGCTGCTCGCCGCGCACCGCGACCCGATCGTCATTGCCGAAGGCTATAGCGACCTCGCCGAAGCGGCGGTGGTCGCGCTGTCGGCCGGCGTCGAGGCCGAGTTCGAGCGCAGCAATGGCAAGGTTGCAGGCGGTGAGCTGATCATTCTGGGTCTCGGCCGGTTGGGCGGCCGCGCCCTTACCCATGCCAGCGACCTCGACCTGATTTACCTGTTCGATGCGCCGGAAGGGGCCCAGTCCAACGGACGCAAGCCGATGCCGGCGACGGATTATTACAATCGACTTGCAAGCCGGATCAGCGCCGCACTGGGCACGCCGACCGCGGCTGGACCGCTCTACGAGGTCGATACCCGGCTCCGCCCGCAAGGCGCGCAGGGGATGCTTGCGGTGAGCATTGCCGCGTTCGAAGCCTATCAGCGCTCGGACGCATGGACCTGGGAACATATGGCGCTGTGCCGCGCCCGCCCGCTGACCGGTTCGGCGGCGGCCAAGGCCCGGGTGCGGACACTGATTGAAAATATCCTGCAGTCATCGACGGACGAGGCGAAGATTCGCGCCGACGCGGCGGCAATGCGCGCGGAAATGGCGCGCCACAAGCCGCCCGCTGGCCCGCTCGACATCAAGCTCGGCCCAGGCGGGTTGGTCGACCTCGAATTTACGGTCCATACGCTGCAGCTGACCACCCATGCCGGCCTCGATCCCCGGCTTGAGGTCGCGATTGCCGCGCTGGTCGATCGGGAATTGATCGATGAAGGCGCCGATGCCGACTTGAGGCTGCTCAGCCGGATGCTGGTCGTGCTGCGCCTGGTCGGCGCGAAAGAGATGGAGCCCGCCGAACAGTCCCGCCAGCTGGTCGCGACCCTGTGCGGGCAGCCGGACTGGGAATCGCTCCTTGCGGTCGTCGACGCAGCCCGGCAGAGGATCGCCGCCCGCTGGGCCAAAGTGAAGGGGATGAGCGATGCTGAATGAAGGCGACAAGGTTCCAAATTTGAAGACCCGTCTAAGCGACGGCGCCGAACTGGACCTCGCCGCGCCAGGCGGCCCGCTGGTCCTTTTCTTTTACCCCAAGGACGACACTTCGGGCTGCACCCGTGAAGCGCAGGAATTTACCGAACTGGTCGCCGACTTCGCCGCGGCGGGGACCAAGGTGGTCGGCGTTTCGCGCGACCCGATGAAGAAGCATGACAAGTTCATCGCCAAATATGATCTCAAGATTCCGCTGGCCTCCGACGAGGACGGGGCGATCAGCGGCGCCTTCGGCACTTGGGTCGAAAAATCGATGTACGGGCGCAAATATATGGGAATGGAGCGCGCCACCTATCTTATCGACGCCGACGGAAGGGTCCTCAAGGGCTGGCGCAAGGTCAAGGTCCCCGGCCATGCGGCGGAAGTGCTCAAGGCGGCCAAGGGCTAGCTTTCATCCGGCCCGGGCCGCCGTTCGGCCAATCGTTCGTCATCGCCGCCGGTTCGTCGAAAACCTTGGTGCATGCGCTTGTCGCCCGATAAACGGGGCGCCCAGGATCATGCCCCGGAGGTTCTTCCTGATGTCGCGTCAATCATTCCTGCTCACGCTGCTCCTGGCCGTTGCCGTTCCCGCTGCCGCCCAGGTCGGTGCACCGGCCGCGCCGACGGCCTTGCCTGCGCAGTTGTCCGCAGCCGACATCCGCTCGGTCGTCGACAATCTCTCGGCCGCGGCGGAGCAGCGCTATGTCGATCCGGCCGCGGGCAAGCGCATGGCGGGCGCCCTGCGCTCGAAGGCCGCGGCGGGCGCCTATGACCGTCTGACCGATCCCGTTGAGCTGGCCGTTCGCCTGTCCGCCGATCTTTATGCGGCGGTTCCCGACGTCCACCTGCGCGTCGCCTATGAACCCAACCGTTCCGCCGAAACGCTGCGCCAGGGCACCACTGGCCGGCAAGTCGGCGGCGCGCAGCCCTTCGCTCGAATCGACCCGCGCAGCGCGAACGCCATTGCCCGGTCAAACTTCGGGTTCGAAACGGTCCAGCGGCTCGACGGTAATATCGGCTATCTGAAGCTCAACCAGTTCGTCATTCCCGATATGTCCGAACCAACGGCACGGGCCGCACTGGCCTTCCTTTCAAGCAGTGACGCGATAATCATCGACCTGCGCGGAAACATCGGGGGATCGCCCGAACTCGTCCGCTACATCCTCAGTCATTTCACCGCACCGGCGCCGGTCGCGCTGATGACCCGATACATACGCGATGATGACCGTACCGAGACAATGATGACCTTGGGCGAAGTGCCTGGAAAGCGGCGCCACGGCACGCCACTTCACGTACTGATCGATCGCAATTCGGCCTCTTCGGCCGAGATGTTCGCCTATCTCGTCCAGCAGAAGCGGCTTGGCACCGTTTATGGCGAAATTAGTCGCGGGGCGGGCCAGGGCGGAAACATGATCCCCGTCGGTCACGGCCTGTCCGCGTTCATCCCCTTCACGCGGATCGTCGACGGTCCGGGCTGGGAAGGCACCGGCATCCGTCCCGATGTCGCGGCTTCATCTGCTGATGCACTGGGCGCCGCGCACCGGGCGGCGCTGCGCCAGCTGGTCGCCGCAACGAGCAATGCCGAGATCAGGCGCGAGCGGGAGTGGGCGCTGGAAATGGCCGAGGCCGCGGCCCAGCCCCCGATCGGCAGCGCCGACCTCGCCCGTTTCGAGGGTCAGTTCGCAAGCCGTGCGTTTAAGGCAAGGCAGGGTACGCTCTACGTGATTGGCGCGAGTGGCCGGGAGGATGCGCTGGTGCGAATCAGCGATACCGTGTTCCGTTCGACCGGCGGGCGATACTCCTTCGATTTCGCCGGCCAGCAGCTCGCTGCCAAGGTCGTGTTCGAATCGATTGGCGGTACGCGCTCGGAAACGGTTCGCCAGAACGAGCGCGCGACAGCGCCGGCCGCTCCTTCCAGCGGCTCAATCCGCATTTGAACCACCCTTCCGGGCATGCTAGCGGCGCTCGCAGCGCAATTGTCACCCAAGGAAAGCGTCAGTGGCCGAATTCACCCTGCCCAAGAACAGCAAGATCCGGAAAGGCCGAAGCTACAAGGCCGAAGAGGGCAAGAGGCTGAAGACATTCAAGGTCTATCGCTATGATCCCGATAGCGGCGCCAATCCGCGCTATGATCATTACACGATTGACCTCGACAAATGCGGTCCAATGGTCCTCGATGCGATCATCAAGATCAAGAATGAGATCGACCCGACGCTGACCTTCCGCCGATCCTGCCGCGAAGGCATTTGCGGATCGTGCGCGATGAATATGGACGGCAAGAACGGCCTGGCCTGCACCACCGCCATCGAGGACATCAAGGGCGAGGTGCGCATCACCCCGCTGCCGCACATGGAAGTGGTCAAGGACCTGGTCCCGGACATGACCCATTTCTACGCCCAGTATGCCTCGGTCCAGCCGTGGCTGAAGTCGGCGACGCCCGAGCCTTCGGGCAAGGAGCGGCTGCAAAGCCCCGATGACCGGGCCAAGCTCGACGGTCTTTACGAATGCATCCTGTGCGCCTGCTGCTCGACCAGCTGCCCAAGCTATTGGTGGAACAGCGACAAGTTCCTCGGACCCGCGGTGCTGCTTGCGGCCTATCGCTGGCTTGCGGACAGCCGCGATGAAGCGACCGGTGAGCGACTCGATCAGCTCGAGGATCCGTTCCGCCTCTATCGCTGCCACACGATCATGAATTGCGCCAACGTCTGCCCCAAGGGACTGAACCCGGCCAAGGCGATTGCCGAGACAAAGAAGATGATCGCGGAGCGCGCGGCTTGAACGAAAAGCCGGCAGCGCTCCCCAACGGCGCTGAGCCTGATCCGGACCATCCCGGCTGGTATAGCTGGGGCGATTTCCCGCGCGGGAGTTTCGCGGCGCAGACCGGGCGGCTGTTGTTCCGCCCGGACGGGCCGGGCCGGGCGCGGACCCGGATGATGGTCACCGAAGCGCACCAGAATATCGGCGGATCGATCCACGGCGGCGCGGTGATGAGCTTCATCGACATGAGCCTGTTCGCTGGCGGGCGCTGCGCCGGAATGGGCGAAGGCCATTATGTCACGCTCGACTGCCACACCCGCTTCGTCGCGCGCGGGCGGATCGGGATCGCTCTCGATGCCGAAGTGCGGCTGCTGAAGCAGACCCGCGGCGGCCTGGTCTTTTTCGCCGGCCATTGCGAGCAGGAGGGCGAAATCTGCTACGCTTTTACCGGCACACTGAAGAAGATATCTCCTCGCCCCCGCAGCGATGTCGGCGATGCCGGGCTCGGTCGTTAAGGCCTATGCCGCGCTGGTCGAGGCTGGAGAGCTAAGGCCCGATCCCGACCAGGCCCGCGCGGTCCAGGCGCTCGACCGGTTCGCTCGCGACATGGCCGGCCCCAAGCCGGGTCTGCTTGGCCGGCTGTTCGGCAAGACCGCCAGGCCGGCGCGTGGCGTCTATCTGTGGGGCGGGGTTGGACGGGGCAAGTCGATGCTGATGGACCTGGCCTACGACCATGTCCCGGTCGAACCCAAGTGTCGCACCCATTTCCATGCGTTCATGATCGACGTCCATGCCCGCCTGCGCGAGGCGCGACGGGGCGAAGAGGGCGATCCGGTTATTCGTGTCGCCGAGCAGATTGCCGGCGAAGTCCGCTTCCTCGCCTTCGATGAGATGATGGTCACCAACAGTGCCGACGCAATGATCATGTCGCGGCTGTTCACCGCGCTGCTTGACGGGGGCGTCGGGCTGGTCACCACCTCCAACCGCCCCCCGGACGACCTTTATCGCGACGGGCTCAACCGCGAGCTGTTCCTGCCATTCATCAATTTGATCGAGGAGCGGTTGGAGGTGCTGCCGCTCAATGGGCCGACTGACTATCGCCTCGACCGGATGCGCGGGCTCGATACCTGGCTCGTCCCCAACGGGCCGGAAGCGACCGAGAAGCTGCGGGCGGCCTTCTTCCAGCTTACCGACCACCCCGTGGAGGACCGGTCGGCCGTCCCTAGCGAGACGCTGGATGTGGGGAGCGGGCGAACGCTGGAGGTGCCAAAGAGCCTCAAGGGCGTCGCGGTGTTCAGTTTCAAGAAATTGTGCGGCGAGGCGCGCGGCGCGGCCGACTATCTGGCCGTCGCTCGCCGTTTTCACACGGTGATCCTGGTTGGCGTCCCGGTGATGACCCGCGAGATGCGCAATGAGGCGGCCCGCTTCGTGACGCTGATCGACGCGCTCTACGAACATCGGGTGAAACTGCTTGCCGCCGCCGACGCGGAACCTAACGATCTCTACCCCGCCGGCGATGGCCGGTTCGAGTTTGAGCGCACGGTCAGCCGCCTCGAGGAAATGCAGAGCGCCGATTATCTCGGCGAAGGCCATGGACTTTCCGAGGATTGACGGGCGCGGACAGGCGCCTAGCGTGGGCATTCTGACAAGGGGGATATTCAATGCGCCTGTTGCTTGCCGCCACCATCGCCGCCGCCGCCACGCCGGCGTTTGCCCAATCCGCCGACCCGGCAAGCCGCGCCGCCGAGCGGGCGCTGTTCGAAAAAATCGTCGAAATCCCGACAGTCGAAGGCCGCACCGCCGAGTTCAAGCGCCTCACCGCGATCCTCAGGGCGGAGTTCGCCAAGGCCGGTATGACCAGCATCATCAAGGACCATGACAATACCCAGACGCTGATCGCGCGCTGGCCGGCGGCGAGGCCGAGCGGCAAGAAGCCGATCCTGCTGATGGCGCATATGGACGTTGTCGAGGCTAAGGCCAGCGACTGGAAGAACCCGCCGTTCGAGTTCCGCGAAGAAGGTGGCTATTACCTCGGTCGCGGGAGCAGTGACAATAAAAGCCAGCTGACCGGGATCGTCCTTGCGCTGCAGGAAATGAAACGGCGGGGGTTCCAGCCGAGCCGCGACATCGTCGTGCTGTTCACCGGCGACGAAGAAACCGCCATGCATGGCGCTCGCCGCGCGGCGAGCGAGTGGAAAAGTCTGATCGACAGCGAATATGCGCTCAATTTCGACGGCGGCGGCGGGGCGGTCTATGCCGATGGACGGGTCGAGGGCTGGTATATCCAGGTCGCCGAAAAAACCTATGCCGACTATAAGCTGGTCGCCACCAATCGCGGTGGCCACAGTTCCGGACCACGGCCCGACAACGCCATCTACGCGCTGGCCGGCGCGCTCAAGGCGGTCGAGGCGCATCGTTTTCCGCCGATGATCAACGATGCGACCAAAGTCTATTTCGAACGGATCGCGGCGAACGACAAGGGTCAGTTCGGCGAACTGATCAAGCTCTTCCTCGCCAACCCGCAGGACCGGGAATATGCCGATCTGCTGGAAGCCAATGAGCCCGGAATCACGCGCACCCGCTGCGTCGCGACGATGCTTTCGGGCGGCCATGCCCCCAACGCACTCCCGCAACGGGCGGAGGCCAATGTCAATTGCCGAATCTTCCCCGGCGTCAAGATCGAGCAGGTGCGCCAATTGCTCCAGGACCTGTCGGGCCCCGATGTCGTGGTCACCACCGACGAAAGCTCGACCACGCCGGAAACCGACGCATCGCCGCTTCGCGACGACGTCCTGAATGCCTATCGCGCGGCAGTGGCAGCGCGTTTCCCCAACGCCCCGGTGGTGCCCTACATGTCGGCCGGCGCAACCGACGGCTCCTATCTTCGCCAGGCCGGAATCCCGGTTTATGGCGTCGGAGGAAGCTGGGGCATCGTCGGCCAGAAGTCGGGCGCGCACGGCCTTGACGAGAAGGTGTGGGTCGATGGCTTCCACGGGCAGGTGCCGATTACCGTCGACTTGCTGACCCGGTTAGCCGGATAAGAAAAGGCCGCCCCGCTTGGGGACAGCCTTGTTTGCCCGGCCGCGCGACTAGCGCAACAGTGCGCTAACCACCTGTCGGATCAGCATCGTCTTCGGGTCGACGCGATAGACATAGCCGTCGCCATAGTAATAGCGGTCGCCGGGATCGAAGCCGTAGCGGCTGCGCAGGTCATAGGGGACCTGATTGTAGCTCCACATCTGACCATAGCTGCCCGGCAAGCGCTGGCCGACGTTGTACAGCTTTTTCGCCTGGCCCGGCGGCAGGCAGCCATTGTTCTTCTTGGCGAGACCCGGAGGGCAGCCGCCTGTACCATAACCGGCATGGCCCATCGCCTGGTGATTGGCGTGGCCCGCATGGGGGTTGCCCTTGCCCGGCTTGGCAATGGCCGGCGTCGTCGAGAGCAGCGCCGCGGTGCCCGCGAGGATGATGATCTGTTTCATGACGCAACTCCTAGCTTTGGCCGGGTGAATGGTCGGTGACCGGCCCGTTCACCGAAAAAAGCTTCGCTTGCGGCTTCGTTCCGCGGCACTACCGGTTGCCCCTCCCGCGCCATGCGGCTAAGCGGTCGCCGCACGGCGGCCTGCGCCGCTTCCAGACAAGAATTTTCGAAAGGCAAGGCAGAAGCCCATGGCTCGCAAGAAGATCGCGCTGATCGGCGCCGGGATGATCGGCGGCACGCTCGCCCACCTCGCGGCGAAGAAAGAAATGGGCGACATCGTCCTGTTCGACATCGCCGAGGGGATGCCGCAGGGCAAAGCGCTTGATCTTGCTCAGTGCGGTCCGATCGAAGGCTTCGATGCCAGCATCAAGGGCACCAACGATTATGCCGACATCGCCGGCGCCGACGTGGTGATCGTCACCGCCGGCGTGCCCCGCAAGCCGGGGATGAGCCGCGACGACCTGGTCGGCATCAATCTCAAGGTGATGAAAGCGGTCGGCGAGGGGATCAGGATCCATTGCCCCGACGCATTCGTCATCTGCATCACCAATCCGCTCGACGCGATGGTCTGGGCGCTACGCGAATTTTCCGGCCTGCCGCACAACAAGGTGGTGGGCATGGCCGGCGTGCTCGACTCGGCCCGTTTCGCAACCTTCCTTGCCTGGGAATTCGGCGTTTCGGTGAAGGACGTGAACGCCTTCGTGCTTGGCGGCCACGGCGACACGATGGTCCCGGTGACCAACTACACCACGGTCAGCGGCATTCCCGTCGACGACTTGGTCAAGATGGGCAAGTCATCGAAGGAAAAGATCGACGAGATCGTCAAGCGCACCCGCGCTGGCGGCGGGGAAATCGTCGGCCTGCTGAAGACCGGAAGCGCCTATTACGCCCCGGCGACCAGCGCGATCGCGATGGCCGAGGCCTATCTCGGCGACCAGAAGCGCATTCTGCCCTGCGCAGTCTATGTCGAGGGCAAATATGGTCTCGACGGGCTCTATGTCGGTGTCCCTACCGTGATCGGCGCGAACGGCGCCGAGGAAGTGATCGAGATCGACCTCGAGGGCGAAGCCAAACAGAATTTCCAGGTCAGCGTCGATGCGGTCAAAGAGCTGCTCGTCGCCTGCAAGCAGATCGACGAAAGCCTCGCATAATGTCCATTCTGGTCAATAAGAACACCAAGGTCATCACCCAGGGGATGACCGGCGAAACCGGCACCTTCCACACGCAGCAGGCGCTGGCCTACGGCACGCAGATGGTCGGCGGCGTCACGCCGGGCAAGGGCGGCACCAAGCATCTCGACCTGCCGGTGTTCGACACCGTTCGCGATGCGGTCGAGCAGACTGGTGCCGACGCCTCGGTCATCTACGTCCCGCCCCCTTTCGCCGCGGATTCAATTTGCGAGGCGATTGCCGCCGAAGTGCCGCTCATCGTGTGCATCACCGAAGGCATTCCGGTGCTCGATATGGTGCGCGTCAAGCGCGCGCTCGAGGCCTCGAAGTCGCGCCTCATCGGACCGAATTGCCCGGGCGTGCTGACGCCGGGTGAGTGCAAGATCGGCATCATGCCGGGGAACATCTTCCAGAAGGGCAGCGTCGGGGTTGTCTCGCGATCAGGCACGCTGACCTATGAAGCGGTATTCCAGACCAGCAACGAGGGGCTTGGCCAGACCACCGCGGTCGGCATCGGCGGCGATCCGGTCAAGGGCACCGAGTTCATCGAGATGCTCGAATTGTTCCTGGCCGACGACGATACAAAGTCGATCATCATGATCGGCGAGATCGGCGGCGACGCCGAGGAGCAGGCGGCACAGTTCCTGGCCGACGAGGCCAGGCGCGGGCGCAAGAAGCCGACCGTCGGCTTCATCGCCGGCCGCACCGCGCCTCCGGGCCGCCGCATGGGCCATGCCGGCGCGATCGTATCGGGCGGCAAGGGCGATGCGGAATCGAAGATCGCGGCGATGGAGGCGGCTGGAATCCGGGTGTCCCCGAGCCCATCTGAATTGGGCAGGACGTTGAGGGACCTGCTGAACGCCTAACCCAGGCGCACGGAAAGAGACGATGGACGAGCTGAGCGGACTGTCGATCGAACGCGAGCAGGGCCCGAGCTGGGCACGGCCGAACTGGCCGGTGGCCGAACTCGACTCCGCCAATCTCGGGCTCGACCCGACCGAGGCGACGATCGAGAAGGTGGCGGAGAAGGCCCGGGCGGCAGTCGTTGCAGCCGGGATCGGCGATGAGGCCACCATTCGCCGGGCCGCCGAGGACAGCATCCGGGCGATGATGCTGATCCGTACCTATCGGGTGCGCGGCCATCTTGCCGCCAAACTCGACCCGCTCGGTTTGCACCGCAGCGAGCTACCGGCCGACCTGACCCCCGCCTATCATGGTTTT
This sequence comes from Sphingomonas xanthus, assembly GCF_007998985.1. Lineage (GTDB taxonomy): Bacteria > Pseudomonadota > Alphaproteobacteria > Sphingomonadales > Sphingomonadaceae > Sphingomicrobium > Sphingomicrobium xanthum. The sequence continues at coordinate 715,688 of NZ_CP041659.1, read as the reverse complement.
TCCGAAGCCGACCTCGACCGCAAGATTTGGCTTGGCGGGACACTTGGCTTCGACCAGGCGTCGATCCGGCAGATCCTGCCCGTCCTCCAGGCCAATTACTGCGGAACCGTCGGGCTGGAATATATGCATATCAACGACCTGCAGGAGCGCCGCTTCCTGCAGGACCGGCTGGAAGGCAAGGACGCCGAAATCAGCTTCACGCCCGAAGGCAAGCAGGCGATCCTCGAAAAGGTCATCCAGGGCGAGCAGTGGGAAAAATTCCTTGCCCGCAAATATGTCGGGACCAAACGCTTTGGCCTCGATGGCGGCGAAAGCGCCATTCCCGCGCTTGAAGCGGTAATCAAATATGGCGGGCAGATGGGGGTCGAGGAAATTGCCGTCGGCATGGCCCATCGCGGCCGCCTCAACGTCCTGACCAACGTCATGGGCAAGCCCTATCGCGCCGTGTTTCACGAGTTTGCGGGCGGTGCGACCAATCCCGCCGACGTCGGCGGATCGGGCGACGTCAAATATCACCTCGGCACTTCCACCGATCGGGAATTCGACGGCAACAAGGTCCATTTGTCGCTGCTTCCCAACCCGTCGCACCTTGAGGCGGTGAACCCGGTGGTGCTCGGCAAGGCCCGCGCGGTACAGACGATCAAGGCCGACAAGGAAGGCGACCGAGTCCTTCCCATCCTGCTTCACGGCGACGCCGCCTTCGCCGGACAGGGCGTGGTGTGGGAGTGCCTCGGCTTTTCCGGCCTGCCCGGTTACGGCACGGGCGGCTGCATCCACTTCGTCATCAACAACCAGGTCGGCTTCACCACCAGTCCTCAGTTCGCCCGGTCTTCGCCCTATCCGTCGGACGTCGCCAAGGGCATCCAGGCGCCGATCCTTCACGTCAACGGCGACGATCCTGAAGCCGTCACCTTCTGCTGCAAGCTGGCGATCGAATATCGCCAGGAATTCAACCGCGACATCGTCATCGACATGTGGTGCTACCGCCGCTTCGGGCACAATGAGGGCGACGAGCCAAGCTTCACCCAGCCGGTGATGTACGACGCGATCCGCAAGCAGCCGCCGATCAGCAAAATCTATGGTGATCGCCTGATTGCCCAGGGCATCGTCGATCAGCGGTGGATCGACGAGGCGACCGCGGCTTTCGTCCGGCATCTCGAGGCCGAATTCGAGGCGGGCAGCAGCTATTTGCCCAACAAGGCCGACTGGTTCGAAGGCCGCTGGCAGGGCTTGGGGCGACCGGGTGAACCGGTCGACGCGCGTCGCAACGTCAATACCGCCATCTCCGACGAGCAATATCAGGGTCTTGCCAGACTGCTGACCACGGTCCCCGAAGGCCTCACCGTCCACAGGACGCTGTCCCGAATCCTTGATGCGCGGCGCAAGACGCTTGAGGAAGGGCAGGGGATCGACTGGGCGACCGCCGAGGCCCTGGCCTTTGGCAGCCTGTGCGAAGACGGCTATCGGGTGCGCCTGTCGGGCCAGGATTCGGGCCGGGGCACCTTTAGCCAGCGCCACGCCGTCTGGACCGACCAGGAGAGTGGCGAGAAATATATTCCGCTGCGCACCATCGAGCGCGACGGCCGCCCGCGGTTCGAAGTGCGCGACAGCCCATTGTCGGAATTCGGCGTGCTCGGCTTCGAATATGGCTATTCGCTGGCCGACCCCAAGGCATTGGTGTTGTGGGAAGCGCAGTTCGGCGATTTCGCCAACGGCGCGCAGACAATCATGGACCAGTTCGTCGCCGCGGGCGAAGCCAAGTGGCTGCGCGCATCAGGACTGGTCTTGCTGCTGCCGCATGGCTTTGAGGGCCAGGGGCCGGAACATAGCTCGGCCCGGCTCGAGCGCTATCTGCAATTGTGCGCCGAGGATAATATCCAGGTCGCCAATTGCACGACGCCGGCCAACTATTTCCATATTCTCCGGCGGCAGATGCTGCGCGATTTCCGCAAGCCGCTGGTGATGATGACTCCCAAGTCGCTGCTTCGTCACAAGCTGGCGGTGTCGGCCCGCGACGATTTCATCGGCGAGGGCCATTTCCGGCGGATTCTGAGCGATCTCAATCCGCCCGTGGCAGGTGAAGTGACCCGCGCCGTGCTCTGTTCGGGCAAACTCGCCTATGAGTTGATGGACGCGCGCGACGCGGCCGACGACCGCACCACGGAGATCATCCGAATCGAACAGCTTTATCCCTTCCCGGGAGAGCCGCTGGTCAAGCGGCTGCGCGCCATGCCGAGGCTTGAAGAACTGGTCTGGGCCCAAGAAGAGCCGAAGAACAACGGCGCCTGGCACTTCGTCGAGGACGAGCTTGAACAGGCGCTCGAGGAGGCTGGTTTCGCCGGTATGCGTCCGCGCTATGCCGGCCGCGCCGCCTCGGCCTCGCCCGCAACCGGGCTTGCCAAGCGCCACGCTGCCGAACAGGCGGCCTTGATCGCCGACGCGCTGGGGCATAGCAGCCACACCGCCGCCACCAAGCAAGCTTCTTAAGGACAAGCGACCCATGGCCACCGATGTTAAGGTTCCCGCGCTGGGCGAATCGATTACCGAAGGCACGCTCGCGCAATGGCTCAAGAAGCCGGGTGAACAGGTCGCGGTCGACGAGCCGATCGCCAGCCTGGAAACCGACAAAGTGTCGGTCGAGGTGCCCTCGCCGGTCGCCGGGACGCTTGCCGAACAGCTCTTTGCCGAAGGCGACACGGTCGAAGTGGGCGCGATCATCGCGCGCATCGGCAAAGGCGATGGCCAGGGCGCCGCGCAACCCGCGCCCGCCAAGGAAGATGGCAGCGTCAACCCCGCCGGCCCGGCCGAAACCCCGATGCCGCGGGGCGACGAACATGCGCCAGTCGCGGACTCGAATGCGCCTGCCGATCTGACGCTTTCGCCGGCCGTGCGTCGCGCCGTGCTCGAACATCATGTCGATCCGTCGAAGATTTCGGGCACCGGCAAGGACGGACGGATCACCAAGGACGATGTGCTGGCCGCGGCCAAGGCCAAGGACGGCAATCGCGCCGAGCCCGCGGCGGCGGCCGAGCCGCCCCGCGCTTCCGCCGCCGCAGCGGGCGCTTCCGGACGCGAGCGCCGCGAGGAACGCGTCAAGATGAGCCGGCTTCGCCAGACCATCGCTAGCCGCCTCAAGGAAGCCCAGAACACCGCCGCGCTGCTGACCACCTTCAACGACGTCGACATGTCGGCGGTGATGGATGCGCGCGGCCGCTACAAGGATTTGTTCGAGAAGAAGCATGGCATTCGCCTCGGCTTCATGAGCTTCTTCGTGAAGGCCGCCGCGCTTGCCGCGCGCGATGTCCCATCGGTCAATGCCCGGATCGAGGGCGACGAGATTGTCTATGCCGACTATCTCGACGTGTCGGTCGCGGTCTCCGCGCCCAAGGGGCTGGTGGTGCCGGTGATTCGCTCGGCCGACGCGATGAGCTTCGCCGAGATCGAGAAGACCATCGCCGACTTCGGCAAGCGGGCCAAGGACGGCAGCCTTGGCATGGACGAAATGAAGGGCGGCACGTTCACCATTTCCAACGGCGGCGTGTTCGGATCGCTATTGTCGACCCCGATCATCAACCCGCCCCAGTCGGCGGTCCTCGGCCTCCACCGCATCGAGGAGCGCCCCGTGGTTCGCGACGGCCAAGTCGTGGTACGGCCGATGATGTATCTGGCGCTGAGCTACGATCATCGCCTCATCGACGGCCGCGAAGCGGTCACTTTCCTGGTTCGCATCAAGGAAGCGATCGAGGACCCGACCCGCCTGCTGATCGACCTGTAAGGATTTCCCATGGCTGATTTCGATTTCGACGTTCTGGTAATCGGCGCCGGTCCCGGCGGCTATGTCGCGGCGATCCGCGCCGCGCAACTGGGCCTTAAGACTGCCTGCGCCGAAGGCCGCGATACACTTGGCGGCACATGCCTCAACGTCGGCTGTATCCCTTCGAAGGCGATGCTCCATGCGTCGGAATATTTTGACGCCGCGGCCAATGGCGCGATGGCCAAGATGGGCATCAAGGTCGAACCGGAGCTCGACCTCGAAGCGATGCACGGCCAGCGCAGGACTGCGGTGAAGCAACTGACCGGCGGCATAGAAATGCTGTTCCGGAAAAACAAGGTCGAATGGTTGAAAGGCTATGCCGCCTTCACCGGCGCCAACAGCGTCACGGTGGGAGACCGCACCGTGACCGCCAAGAACATCGTCATTGCCACGGGGTCCTCGGTTACGCCGCTGCCCGGGGTCGAGGTCGACCAGAAGGTGGTGGTCGATTCGACGGGTGCGCTAGAACTGCCCAAAGTGCCGGAACATATGGTCGTCATCGGCGGCGGCGTGATCGGGCTGGAGCTTGGCTCGGTCTGGCGGCGGCTGGGCGCCCGGGTGACCTGCGTCGAATTCCTCGACCAGATCCTGCCGGGCATGGACGGCGACGTCCGCAAGGAAGCCAACAAGATTTTCAAGAAGCAGGGCATCGAGTTCAGGCTTGGCACCAAGGTCACGGGCGTCAGCGTCGATGGCGGCAAGGCCAGCCTGACGCTGGAACCGGCCAAGGGCGGCGATGCCGAAACGCTCGAGGCCGACTGCGTCCTGGTGTCGATCGGGCGCAGGCCCAACACCGACGGCCTCGGCCTCGACAAGATCGGGCTGGAATTGAACCAGCGCCGTCAGATCGAGATCGATCATGACTTCCGCACCAAAGTGGCGGGCGTTTGGGCGATCGGCGACGTCGTTCCCGGACCGATGCTTGCCCACAAGGCCGAGGACGAGGGCATCGCGGTCGCCGAGAATATCGCTGGCCTGACCGGTATCGTGAACCATGATATCATCCCCTCGGTGGTTTACACGATGCCGGAAATCGCCGGGGTCGGCCTCACCGAGGAACAGGCCAAGGAAGGCGGCGCCGAGATCAAGGTCGGGAAATTTCCGATGCTCGCCAACAGCCGCGCCAAGACCAATCATGAGCCCGACGGGTTCGTGAAGGTCATCGCCGACGCCAAGACCGACCGGGTGCTGGGCGTGTGGTGTATCGCCAGCGTCGCCGGGACGATGATTGCCCAGGCCGCGCAGGCGATGGAGTTCGGCGCGACCAGTGAAGACATCGCCTACACCTGTCACGCCCACCCGACCCATTCGGAGGCGCTCAAGGAAGCGGCCATGGCGGTGACCGGAAAGCCCATTCACATCTAGCTTGCCGACAGGACATTAACCTGAATTATTTAAAGGCATGACGGGCGGCAAAGGCGCGGCTAGATAGCGCGCTTGCCGATTCGGCGCCGGATGGCCGCGGGCATTGGCCGCATCCCGGAAAGACAATGATTCGGCCTGTGACCAGGAGGCACGAATGGGGGTTCGCGCGACGCTTCGGCGTTATCATATTTGGCTAGGATGGCTGGTGGCCATTCCTTTCCTGTTCTGGACGGTTTCGGGGCTGGTCATGGTGGCCAAGCCGATTGAGGAAGTGCGCGGCACGAACCTCATCGCGGAGCCCAAGCCGCTTACCGTCGATCCGCGGTTTGTCGTACCCGACACTGCCGGCCTGCCGGTCAGCGCGATGGCGCTGGAGGCGCGCGCAGGCGGGCCTCTCTGGAAATTGAGCTTCGATGACGGGAAGTCGCGCCTTGCCGACCCGATGACCGGCCGCCTGCTGCCGCCGATTGGGGCGGCCGACGCCGCGCGCGAGGTCATGTCCCGCTACACCGGAAAGGCCAGTGTCGCCGACGTCAGCAGGGTCGCGACCGACAGCCCGCCGATCGAACTTCGCCGGGCGATGGACGGCTGGCGCGTGCGGCTCGACGATGACACCCATTTCTACGTCGATGCCGGCTCGGGCGAAATCATTGCCCGCCGAACGAGCTGGTGGCGGATCTACGACTTCATGTGGGGACTGCACATCATGGACCTGCAGGGCCGGACCGACACCAACAACCCCTGGGTGGTCAGCTTCGGAATGCTGTCGCTTCTGATGGTTCTGCTGGCGCTCATCCTGCTACCGCTGACGATCCGCCGCAAGAACGACAACGGCAACGGCACCGGCAGCAGGGCAAAACCTAGCTAAGCAACCGTTCCAGCCAGCTCCGGTCATCGCGGGTGAGACGTGCCGCGGCCGCCGCCGGCGGACATTCGAGGCAGCGCGCCTGGATCGTCGGCCCGCGCAGGATCGACCGCAGGTCGCCGACGATCCGCGCCAGCATCGCCTCGGGCGTCGCGCTGAGCGAGGCGAAGGTGTCGGTCGGCGCTCCGCTGCCGTCACCTGCGCTACTGTCCCCAGTCAGCGCGGCGATGAGCGTGTCGGCGAAACCATCCTCTTTCTCAAGATAGGTGAGCCCGCGCTCGTCTTCGGCCAGCTTCGCCAGTTCAGCGGCCTTCGCGACCGCATCATCCAACCCGCCGAAGCCATCGACCAGACCCAGCTGCCGCGCCGAACCGCCATCCCAGACCCTGCCCTGCGCGATCCGGTCGATCTCCGCTGGCGACTTGCGCCGCGCCTCGGCGACGATGCCGAGGAACTTGGCATAGACCTGTTCGACTCCGGCCTGGATTACCGCATTGACTTGCGGCGAGGGCCCATTGAGCAAGTCCGGTTCGCCCGAAAGCGGCGTGGTCTTGATACCATCCGCGCCGACGCCCAGCTTCGCCAGTGCCCCTTCGAAGCTCGGCAAAACGCCGAACACGCCGATCGAGCCGGTGACGGTGGACGGTTCGGCGAACACGAAGTCGCCTGGCGTCGCCACCCAATAGCCGCCGGATGCGGCGACCGATCCCATCGAAACGACAACCGGGATCTTCTTTTCCTTGGCGGCCAGCAACGCCTGGCGGATCCTTTCCGAGGCCATTGCCGATCCGCCGGGGCTGTCAACCCGGACCACCAGCGCCTTGAGCGGGTGCTCGGCGAGGCCTTTTTCGATCAGCCTGGCGATTGTCTCGCCGCCAGCGCTGCCGGGGCCGGCCTTGCCGTCGACAATCTCTCCGGCAATGGTCACCACACCAATCGGCCCAGTTTCAGGGCTCGCCGCGGCGCGTTCATAGGCCGCTAGCTTGATCCTTTTGTAGCCGTGAGCACTATCCTCGTCCGTGCCGCCAAGCTCCGCTAGTCGGGCTTCGAACGCCCTGCGCTCGCCGATCTTGTCGACCAGCTTGAGCTGAAGCGCGGCTTGCGCCAGGTCGCCGCGCGCCGCCTGCACCACCGCGACGGGATCGCTCATCATCCGACCGAGACCGGGGGTGGCCTGCGGGCGGGCCCTAGCGACGTCCTCGCGCCAGGTTTCCAGAAGCGCGTCGCCCAGTGCCTGGGCATTTTCCTTGGCCTCGGGGGACATGTCGTTGCGCATGAACGGCTCGACCGCCGACTTATAGGTGCCGACGCGATAGATGTTCGCGGTGACGCCAAGCTTGTCGAGGAGGCCCTTGAAATAGAGGTTGTTGCCGCCCGGACCGGCAACCGCCACCAATCCCATCGAGGGAAGCCAGATTTCGGACGCGTTCGCCGCCAACTGGTAGCGGTCGTCGGTATAGCCGGTGGCATAGGCGATCACCGGCTTGCCCGCGGCCTTCACTTCGCGAATCTTCTCGCCAAGCGCCGAAAGTGCCGGCTGCCCGCCGCCGAGGAAGCCATCCAGGTCGAGCGCGACAGCCTTGACCCGGTCATCCGACTTGGCCTCGTCCAGCACCGCCACCAAGTCGCGCAGCTCGAATTCGCGCATGATGCTGCCGCCGCCCAGCGCCGCCGCGAACGGATCGGGCCGGGCCGCCTGTTCGACCAGAACGCCATCAAGGTCCATCGCCAAAACGCCATCGCTGATCGGGTCGGGCCGCGCCGACAGCGCCGCGTAAAGCACCCCGAAGAACATCAGCATGGCGATCAGGACCAATCCATCCTTGATCCCGACCAGAAGCTTCCACACCGCGCGAACAAACCGCATCCCCATATCTCCTTTGGAGCGTGGAATAATGCAGAAACGGGCGCGCGCCCAACGGATTTCGATGAAGCGCCTGCATGATGTTCCGGGTGCGATGCGAAGCTGCTAGGCGCCGGCGCATGAATCGTGCGCCCCATTCCCGATCACCCTGGCGCGCGGAGCTTCGTGCGACGCTGACGCTGGCCTGGCCGCTGATCCTGTCAAACCTCACCATGGCCGCGATCCAGGCGACCGATGTGGTGTTGATGGGCTGGCTCGGAGCGCGGCCGCTGGCGGCGTCGGCGCTAGGGCTCAACCTGACGTTCGCGTTCAGCCTGATCTGCCTCGGTCTCGTCACGGCCTCATCGCCGATGATGGCTACCGCGCTTGGTGCCCGGCTGCGGTCGGTGCAGGACGTGCGCCGCAGTTTCCGCCAATCCCTGTGGTTGGTCGGCACGATCACCGTCCCGGTCTGGCTGGTGCTGTGGAACAGCGAGCCAGTGATCCGCGCGCTGGGACAGGAGCCGGCGCTGGCGGCCGATGCCCGGCTGTTCCTGCGCGGTTACATGTGGTCGATGCTGCCCTTCCTTTTGTTCCAGGCAATGCGCAACTTCGTCGCGGCGCTTGAGCGGCCAGGCTGGGTGCTGGCGATCAGCCTGGGCGCGATTCCGCTCAACGCGATGCTCGCCTATGGCCTCATCTTCGGGCGTTTCGGCCTTCCTGAATGGGGGATTTTTGGCGGCGGACTGGCCAGCTCGATCGTCTGGATGCTCCAGGCGGTCCTGCTTGGGCTGGTGATCGTCACCGACCGGCAGTTTCGCCGCTTCCATCCTTTCGGGCGCTTCTGGCGGCCCGACTGGCCACGGTACCGGCGGATGTGGCGGATCGGCCTGCCGATCGGCCTCGCGATGGGCTTCGAAGGCGGGGTGTTCAGCGCCGCAGCCTATCTGATGGGACTGATCGACGCTGAAAGCGTCGCCGCGCATGCCGTTGCGCTGCAGATCGCGGCCTTATCCTTCATGGTCCCCTGGGGCCTAAGCCAGGCCGCAACCGTGCGGGTGGGGCGTCATCTCGGAGAGCGGAACCGGCAAGGGATCGGGCGCGCGGGCGCCGTCGCCTGGGTCCTTGGGGTGGGCTTCATGGCCCTCATGGCGCTGGTCATCTGGGCCATCCCGCGTGAGCTGATGACGCTGTTTCTCGACGACACCCCGCAGAACGCTCGGGTCATCGCGCTCGGCGTGTCCTTCCTTGCGATCGCGGCGATCTTCCAGATCGTCGACGGCGCCCAGGTCGTCGGCGCGGGCATGTTGCGCGGCCTTCACGATACGCGCGTACCGATGATCTTCACCTTCGTTGGATATTGGGCGATCGGCATCGGTGCCGGCACCTGGCTGGCCTTCCGGGAAGGCTGGCAAGGGCAGGGGGTCTGGACTGGGCTTGCGGTTGGGCTGACGATCGTCGCGATCCTGATGGGCTGGCGCTGGATGCGCCGGGACGCGCTTGGCCTCACCCGCACCGCGCAATAAGCCGCCTTGCCCATTGACGGGCTGGACTAGCCAACCCATATGCCCGCCATCGCTGGCACTCTGATGACACGAGTGCCAGTCGAAGCAAGTTCAACGAAGCACAAGGGGCTAACCAACTATGTCATTCAGGCCGCTTCATGACCGTGTCCTCGTCCGCCGCGTCGAGGCCGAAGAAAAGAGCGCTGGGGGGATCATCATTCCCGATTCTGCCAAGGAAAAGCCGCAAGAGGGCGAAGTCGTCGCCGTCGGCAACGGCGCCCGCGCCGATGACGGCAAGGTCACGCCGCTGGACGTCAAGGCTGGCGACCGGATCCTGTTCGGTAAATGGTCGGGCACCGAGGTGAAGATCGCCGGTGAAGACCTGATCATCATGAAGGAAAGCGACATCCTGGGGATCGTCGGCTGACCTTATGGTCACGGGCGTCGCTTATCGCGTGACGCCTTTCCTGACTTTCCCGACTTTTGAGACATCAAGAACGAAAGGGTAGCCACATGGCAGCCAAGGACGTGAAATTCTCGCGCGATGCGCGTGAGCGGATTATGAAGGGCGTCGACATCCTCGCCGATGCCGTCAAGGTGACGCTCGGCCCCAAGGGCCGCAACGTCGTCATCGACAAGAGCTTCGGTGCGCCGCGCATCACCAAGGACGGCGTCAGCGTCGCCAAGGAAATCGAGCTTAAGGACAAGTTTGAGAACATGGGCGCGCAGATGCTGCGCGAAGTTGCCTCGAAGACCAACGACATCGCCGGTGACGGCACCACCACCGCGACCGTCCTCGCCCAGGCGATCGTTCGCGAAGGGATGAAGTCGGTTGCCGCCGGCATGAACCCGATGGACTTGAAGCGCGGCATCGATCTTGCCGTTGCCAAGGTGGTCGAGGATCTTAAGGGCCGCTCGAAGCCGGTCCAGGGTTCGAATGAAATCGCCCAAGTCGGCATCATTTCGGCCAATGGCGACGTCGAAGTCGGCCAGAAGATCGCAGAAGCGATGGACAAGGTCGGCAAGGAAGGCGTTATCACTGTCGAGGAAGCCAAGGGTCTCGAGTTCGAGCTCGACGTCGTCGAAGGCATGCAGTTCGACCGCGGCTACCTGTCGCCTTACTTCATCACCAACCCGGAAAAGATGCAGGTCGAGCTGAGCGACCCCTACATCCTCATCCATGAAAAGAAGCTGTCGAACCTGCAGGCGATGCTCCCGATTCTGGAAGCGGTCGTCCAATCGGGTCGTCCGCTGCTGATCATCGCCGAGGATATCGAAGGCGAAGCGCTTGCGACCCTGGTCGTCAACAAGCTGCGCGGCGGCCTCAAGGTTGCTGCGGTCAAGGCCCCAGGCTTTGGCGATCGTCGCAAGGCGATGCTTGAAGATATCGCCATCCTGACCGGCGGCGAGATGATCTCGGAAGACCTCGGCATCAAGCTCGAGAATGTCACCACCGCGATGCTCGGCACCGCCAAGCGCGTCACCATCGACAAGGACAACACCACCATCGTCGATGGCGCGGGCACCCGCGAAGCGATCGAGGCCCGGACCGGCGCCATCCGTCAGCAGATCGACAACACCAGCAGCGATTATGACCGCGAGAAGCTGCAGGAGCGTCTGGCCAAGCTTGCCGGCGGCGTTGCGGTGATCAAGGTTGGCGGTGCCACCGAAGTCGAAGTGAAAGAGCGTAAGGACCGCGTCGACGACGCGCTTCACGCGACTCGCGCTGCGGTCGAGGAAGGCATCGTTCCGGGCGGCGGTACCGCGCTGCTCTATGCCACCAAGGCTCTCGACGGCCTCAAGGGCGCTAACGACGACCAGACCCGCGGCGTGGACATCGTCCGCAAGGCGATTGAATCGCCGCTTCGCCAGATCGCCCAGAACGCGGGCGTCGATGGCGCGGTCGTTGCCGGCAACCTGCTGCGCGAAGGCGATCAGACGATCGGCTTCAACGCTGCGACCGACACCTATGAAAATCTGGTCTCGGCCGGCGTCGTCGACCCGACCAAGGTTGTCCGCACGGCGCTTCAGGACGCGGCTTCGGTCGCTGGCCTGCTGATCACCACCGAAGCGACCATCGCCGAATTGCCGGACGACAAGCCGGCAATGCCGATGGGCGGCGGCATGGGCGGCATGGGCGGAATGGATTTCTAACCTAGGCAGCCGGGAACGGGTCCGCCCGTTCCCGGTCACGCCGCGGTGCGAACGTCCCGCCGCAAGGCATGACCGCTGGCACGCACTAGCGCGTGCCGGATTCACCCGACGAATTGGACGGGCCGGTACCTTGGGGTGCCGGCCCTTTTTCCTTGGCGATCTCGTCGAGCATGGCTTCGGCGTCGTTCAGCCGCTCCGCCTCGGCCGCAGTCGGGGCTTCGACCTTTTCGCCCCGGTCGCAGGAAATCAGCGCGAGGCTGATCAAGGCTAGGGCATGTCTCATCGCCCACCCCCTATCACAGAAAAAGGGCCGCCCGGACATGCCGGACGGCCCTTCATTCGATCCGCTAGGCGAACCCGACAATTACATCGCGTTGTCGGCGTCGTCAGCAGCGTTCTCGACCGCTTCACCAGCGTTCTCGACCGCATTGCCAGCATCGTCGAGGGCGTTGTCAACGGCGGTGTCGGCAGCGTTGACGTCGGCTTCGACGGCGTTTTCGACGGTGGTGTTTTCGACCGCTTCTTCGGTCTTGGTTTCGCACGCGGCCAGGCCGAGCGCGAGGACCGCAACGGTCAGTGCAACCTTCTTCATGATCGTTCCATTCCTTGCTTATGGGGACCGCCACGCTTTGCGGCGTGAAAGTCCGGCTCGGCCTGTCGTCGAGCGTCAGGCCAGCGTGCGGAAATATTCGTCTTTGCTCCGTCACGCAATCGTCATTTGTTGCGCAGCCAGAAAGTTCTGCCCAAAAGCTGCGCGATTGACGCATATAAAGACTTGCTTATATCCTTAATCGATGACGCGAGAATTACCGCTTGCCGCGCTTTTCCAGGCGTTGGCCGATCCGACCCGGCTGCGGATCATGGCGTTGCTCAGGGTCATGGAACTGTCGGTTGGCGAACTTGCTCAGCTGCTTGGCCAGAGCCAGCCGCGCGTGTCCCGCCATGTTCGAATCCTCAGCGACTCGGGCCTGATCGGACGCCGCAAGGAGGGGAGCTGGGTCTATCTCCGGCCGGCTGGCCCGGCCGTCGGCGGATCGCTGTTTGCACTGATCGACCAGGCGCTGGACGATGATGCCGAGCGGCAATTCGCCACCGACGCAGCGCGGCTCGATGCAATTCGCGCGGATCGGGCGGAGGCCGCGCGGCGCTATTTCGAGGCGCATGCCGCCACTTGGGACAATATTCGTTCGCTCCACATCGCCGACGAGGAGATCGAGCGGGCGATCGCCGAACTGCTCGCCGACCGGCCGATCGGCGCGCTGCTCGACGTCGGCACGGGCACCGGCCGGATGCTTGAACTGTTCGCGCCCCAGGCGGAGAGCGCGATCGGCATCGACCGCTCATCGGAAATGCTTCGGCTCGCCCGGGTCAAGCTTGAGGAGGCGGGAATTTCCGGGGCAAGCCTTCGGCAGGGGGACATGAACGCGCTTCCGCTCGCCGACCGCAGCGCCAACAGCATCATCCTTCACCAAGTGCTCCATTATGCCCAGCAGCCGGGCGCGGCGATCGCCGAGGCTGCGCGGGTGCTGGCCCCGGGCGGACGGCTGTTGGTGATCGATTTTGCCCAGCATGACCGTGCCGAGCTGAAGGAGCAGGATGCGCATCTGCGGCTGGGCTTCGCCGACGATGCGATGCGCGGCTGGTTCGGCGCGGCGGGTCTGCAGCTCGATCGGATCGAGCGGCTTGGTGGCGGTGAATTGACAGTGATCATCTGGCGCGGGATTCGTCCGGGCGCGACGCTGCGGCAGCACGCGGCATGAACCGCGCCGCCGAAATCGCGCTCAGCGACCATGCCCCGCTGTTCGCCGAGGCGCGCGGCGACATTGCCGTGAGCTTCGAATTCTTCCCGCCCCGGACCGATGCCATGGCGGAAACGCTTTGGCGTTCGATCGAAACGCTGGCGCCGCTGCGCCCGCGCTTCGTATCGGTGACTTATGGCGCCGGCGGGACCACGCGCACGCGAACCCATGCGACGGTCAGGCGGCTGATCCGCGAGACCGGACTGACTCCGGCCGCTCACCTGACCTGTGTCGGCGCCAGCCGCATGGAGATCGACTCCATCGCCCGCGATTATTGGGCGCTCGGGGTTCGGCACATCGTCGCCCTGCGCGGCGACCCGCCGGAAGCCGGCCAAGCCTATGCGCCGCACCCAGAAGGCTATGCCAATGCGGCGGAGTTGGTTGCGGGGCTCAAGGCAATCGCGCCGTTCGAGATTTCGGTCGCCGCCTATCCGGAGGTTCACCCCGATGCCAACTGCCCGGACAGCGACCTCGATAATCTGTTGCGCAAGATCGATGCCGGCGCCGACCGGGCGATCACCCAGTTCTTTTTCTCGGCCGAATGTTTCTTCCGATTTCGCGACCGGGTGGCGGCGAAGCGGCCTGGGGTCGAAATTGTCCCGGGCATCCTTCCGGTAAGCAATGTCGGCCAGACCCGGAAATTCGCCGGGCAATGCGGCGCCGCGATCCCCGCCTGGCTCGACCAGATGTTCGAAGGGCTCGACGACCTGCCTGCGGCCCGGCAGCTGGTCGCGGCGACGATCGCCGGGGAATTATGCGGCCAGCTTTATGCCGGCGGTGTCCGGCAGTTCCACTTCTACACGCTGAACCGGGCTGAGTTGGCCTATGCCATCTGCCATATGCTGGGGGTGAGGGCATGAACGCGGCGGACCGGCTTCGCGCCGCCGCGGCGAAGCGCGTCCTCATCAAGGACGGTGCCTATGGCACATTGATCCAGGCCGAGCGGCTGGGCGAGGCGGAATTTCGTGGTGGCCGCGATTTCGGCCGCGACCAGCGCGGCAACAATGATCTGCTCAACTTAACCCGGCCCGATCTGGTCGCCCGGATCGCCCGACGCTTCGCCGACGCGGGGGCCGACATCCTTGCCACCAACAGCTTCAACGCCAATCGCATCAGCCAGGCCGAATATGGCGCCGAAGCGCTGGTCGGCGACATCAACCGTGCAGCCGCGCGGATCACCCGCGAGGTCGTCAACGCGGCCAGCGCGGGCGACGGCCGGGAACGGTGGGTCGCGGGGGCGATCGGGCCGACCAACAAGACACTGTCGCTGTCGCCCGATGTCAACGATCCCGGCTTTCGCGAAGTCGACTTCGCGACAATGACCGCCGTCTATCGCGAACAGGTCGACGCGCTGGTCGCGGGCGGGATCGACTTCGTGCTGATCGAAACCGTGTTCGACACGCTCAATTGCAAGGCGGCGATCATGGCCGCGCTGGAAGCGGAACAGGCGCTGGGCCGGCCGCTCCCGACCATGATCTCGATGACGCTGACCGATCTTTCGGGGCGCAACCTCAGTGGCCATACGGTCGAGGGATTCTGGGCCAGCGTGCGCCATGCACGGCCGCTGACCATCGGCCTCAACTGCTCGTTCGGCGCGGCGCAGCTTCGCCCGCATCTCGCCGCGCTGGCCCGGCAAGCCGAAACGCTGGTGATGGCCTATCCCAATGCCGGGCTCCCCAACGACCTTGGCGAATATGACGAGGCAGCGGAAGAAACCGCAGCACAGGTCCGCGAATGGCTTGATGCCGGGCTGGTTAATATCGTCGGCGGTTGCTGCGGGACGACCCCGCGGCACATCACCGCGATCGCCGGGGCGGCGCGCGATTGCACGCCGCGCGCCGTCCCGGCGGCCCCGACGCACACGCTGCTCGCCGGCCTCGAACCGATGGTGATAGCGGCGTGACCGACCACTCCCGCGCGCTTGGCGCGCGTTTCGTCAATATCGGCGAGCGGACCAATGTCACTGGATCCGCCAAGTTCAAGAAATTGATCCTGGCCGGGGATTATGACGCCGCGGTCGCGGTCGCGCGCGACCAGGTCGAGGCCGGGGCGCAGATCATCGACGTCAACATGGACGAGGCCTTGCTGGACGGCGAGGTGGCGATGGCCACCTTCCTCAAGCGGATCGCTGCCGAACCCGAGATCGCCCGGGTGCCGATTATGATCGACAGTTCGAAGTGGAGCGTCATCGAGGCCGGACTTCGATGCGTTTCGGGCAAGCCGATCGTCAATTCCATTTCCCTGAAGGAAGGTGAGGCGGCTTTCCTGGAGTTGGCCCGCAAAGTCCGCTCCTATGGCGCTGCCGTGGTCGTCATGGCGTTCGACGAAACAGGGCAGGCCGACAGCAAGCAGCGCAAGGTCGAAATCTGTGCGCGCGCCTACAAGCTGCTCACCGCCGAGGGATTCCCGCCCGAGGACATCATCTTCGACCCCAATATCTTCGCCGTGGCCACCGGCATCGACGAGCATCGCCGCTATGCGATCGATTTTATCGAGGCGGCGCGGGAAATCCGGGAACGCTGCCCCCATGCCCATGTTTCGGGCGGCCTGTCGAACCTCAGCTTCTCGTTCCGCGGCAATGAACCGGTGCGCAGAGCGATGCACAGCGTGTTCCTGTACCATGCCATCCCCGCCGGGCTCGACATGGCGATCGTCAACGCCGGCCAGCTCGACGTGTATGACGAGATCGACCGCGAGCTTCGCGAGGCGTGCGAGGACGTCATCCTCGACCGGCGCGACGATTCGACCGAGCGGCTGATCGCCATCGCCGACCGCTATCGCGGGACCGACGCGGCGGACGAAAAGAAGGCGGCCGAATGGCGCCACTGGCCGGTTCGCGAACGGCTTGCCCATGCATTGGTCAAGGGCATCGACGAGCATATCGTCGAAGATACTGAAGAAGCACGGTCCCTTTTCAGCCGGCCGATCGAGGTCATCGAGGGGCCGCTGATGCAGGGCATGAACCTGGTCGGCGACCTGTTCGGATCAGGCAAGATGTTCCTGCCCCAGGTGGTGAAGTCGGCGCGGGTGATGAAAAAGGCGGTGGCCCACCTGCTGCCGTTCATCGAGGCGCAGAAGCAACCGGGCGACCGAAGCTCGAAGGGGCGCGTGGTGATGGCCACCGTCAAGGGCGACGTCCATGACATCGGCAAGAACATCGTCGGCGTGGTCCTGCAGTGTAACGGGTTTGAGGTGATCGACCTTGGCGTGATGGTCCCCTGGCCGAAAATCCTCGAAGCGGCGAACGAGAATGACGCGGCGATGATCGGGCTGTCCGGCCTCATCACTCCTTCGCTCGACGAAATGGTCACCGTCGCCGAGGAAATGGAGCGGGCGGGCATGGCCCGGCCGCTGCTGATCGGCGGCGCGACCACCAGCCGCGCCCATACGGCGTTGCGGATCGCCCCGGCCTATTCCGGCCCGGTACTGCATGTGCTCGACGCCAGCCGCGCGGTTGGCGTGGCCACGTCCCTGGTCAGCGACGGGCCGGGCCGCCAAGAATTGATCCACCGGACCGCCAACGACTATCGCGCGCTTCGCGAAAGCCGCGAAGGCAGGGGGAGCAACGCGCTTGCGCCGCTCGGCGAGGCGCGGGCCAACAGCTTCATGCCCGAGCATCGCGAACCCAGCCCCCGGCCGGCCCGGCCCGGCGAGCATCGGTTCGAGGACTGGCCGCTCCGTGACCTCATCGAGACGATCGACTGGACGCCCTTCTTCCGGGCCTGGGAGCTGGCGGGCAACTATCCGGCGATCCTGGAGGACGAAATCGTCGGGGAGAGCGCCCGCAGCCTTTTCGCCGACGCGCAAGTAATGCTGGACGAAATCGTCGATGGCCAATGGCTTACGGCCAAGGGCGTGGTCGGACTGTGGCCGGTCCGGCGGGAGGGTGACGATATCATCGTCATCAACCATGAACGGACCCGCTTACCCATGCTCCGCCAGCAGGTCCGCAAGCGCGCCGGACGAGCGAACATGTGCCTGGCCGACTTCATCATGCCCAATGAAGAGGATTGGTTGGGCGGATTCGCGGTCGCGATTCACGGACTGGAGCCGCATCTCAAGCGCTTTGCCGATGCGCATGACGACTATCGCGAAATCCTCCTCAAGGCGCTCGCCGACCGGCTCGCCGAAGCTTTCGCCGAGCGCCTTCATCATCATGTGCGGACCCACCTTTGGGGCTATGCCCCGGCGGAGGTCCTGGGCAATGACCAGCTGATCCGCGAGGAATATCGCGGCATCCGCCCCGCGCCAGGCTATCCGGCCTGTCCCGACCATAGTTTGAAGCCCTTGCTGTTCCGGCTGCTTGGCGAGGCTCCGGCGGGGATCGCGCTCACCGAGAATTTCGCAATGCTGCCTACTGCGGCGGTTTCGGGCTTTTACTTCGCCCACCCGGAAAGCCGCTATTTCGGCGTTGCCCGTGTCGGCCGGGACCAGCTGGATGATTATGCCCGGCGGCGCGGGGTCGATGTGGACACTGCGACCCGCTGGCTTCGATCCAACCTCGACTAGCCGGTGAAGCACGGCTAGCGGTGCGGGCCATGTTCCGCTGGCTGCTCGTTCTCCTGTGCCTCATCTCGTCGCCGGCCGAGGCGCAACTCGCGCCGCGCGAAAATGCGATCCGGCCTGAACTGGTGGCGGAAGGCCCGGCGATGCCGGGGGCCGAAGTCGACCTGGCGATCGTCATGCACACAAAACCGGGCTGGCATGGCTATTGGCTCAACCCCGGCGACGCAGGGCTGCCGATGCGTATCGAGTGGCGCCTGCCTGATGGCGCGTCCGTCGGACCGCTGCGTTACCCGGTGCCCGACAGGCTGCTGGTCGCGGGCATCGTCAATTACGTCTACAAGCGCGATCATGCTATCTTGACCCGGCTGAAGGTTCCGGCCGGGGCCACCGGGGTCCTGCCGCTCCGCGCCAGCGCGCAATGGCTGGCCTGCACCGACGAGATATGCGTTCCCGAACGCGGCGAATTCGCCCTTAACCTGCCAATCGCGCCGGGCGAGGCCGGCAACCGCGCCCGCTTCGATGAATGGCGCCGCGCGCTGCCGCGCCCCCTCAGCACCCCCGCACGTTTCGCGGTCAAGGGCGAGCGGATCGAGATCGCCATCCCCTTGCCGGCCAGCGTCGCAGTGGTCGAACCCTATCTTTTCCCCGCCGAGGACGGACCGATCGATTATTCCGCGCCCCAGTCCTTCCGGCGCAGTGGCAACCTGTTGATTGCCGAGGTCAAGCGGCGGCGCGGCGTCCCCGAAAGCCTGTCCGGCGTGCTGGCAATGGACGGGGGCCGCGGGCTGGAATTTCGTGCCGGGCCCGGACCGGTCCCCGCGGGCGGTACGCCGGTAGGCAACCTTGGCCTTCAAGCAATTCTGCTGGCGGTGCTTGGGGCGCTGGCCGGGGGTGTGCTGCTCAATGCTATGCCCTGCGTTTTCCCGATCCTCGCCCTCAAGGGCCTGCATCTTGCTAGGTCCGGCGGCGACGAACGGGCCGCCCGGCGCGATGCACTGGCCTATGCGGCGGGCGCCATGGCCGGCACCGGCGCGCTGGGAACGCTGCTTCTGGCGATCCGTGCCGGCGGCAGCGCGGCGGGCTGGGCCTTCCAACTCCAGGACCCGCGGACCATCCTTTTGCTGCTGCTGCTTGCGGTCGCGATCACCCTCAACCTGCTGCGCAGCTTTGAATTGCCCGTTTTGGGCGGAGAGCATAGTCCCGGCGGAAGCTTCGGGACCGGCGCGCTGGCGGCCTTTGTCGCTACGCCTTGCGCCGGGCCGTTCCTTGGCGCCGCGCTGGGGACCGCGCTGCTGCTACCCATCTATGGCTCTGTCGTGGTTTTCGTTGCGCTGGGCATGGGCCTTGCCATTCCGTTCCTGCTGATCGCGTTCGTACCCGCGCTGCGGAGTCGATTGCCCAGGTCAGGGCCGTGGATGGCGCGGTTCCAGCGCATCCTGGCGATCCCGATGGCAGCGACCGCTGCCGGATGTCTCTGGCTGCTGTTCCGGCTGGGCGGGACCGACGCGCTGCTGGTCGGGATCGGCGGCACGATTGGACTGGTCGTGTTGCTGATTGCCGTCGGTATTCGCCAGCGCCAAGGGGTCCCGATCGGCTGGGCTGCGCTCGCCCTTGGGCTTGCCTTAGCCGGCGGCGCGGCGGCCCTGATCCCGCCGACGAGGGGGGCCGTTGCCCGCGTGCCGCTTGGCACCGAGACATGGAGCGAGGCGCGGGTCGAGCGCTATCGGTCGGAAGGCCGCCCGCTGTTCGTCTATTTCACCGCCGACTGGTGCCTGTCGTGTAAGGCCAACGAGGCGACCGCCATCGAGCGGGCGGATACCCGTGACGCCTTTAGCAGGGCCGGGGTCAAGGTCCTGGTCGGCGACTGGACTAACGGCGACCCGGCGATCACCCGCTTCCTTGAACAGCGCGGCCGGGCGGCGGTGCCGCTCTACCTTTGGTATGCGCCGGGCGCGGCCGAACCGGAAGAATTGCCGCAGATTCTGACCCAGTCGATGCTGATCACCCGCGCTCTCCGGGCGGGACGCTGACGCTCCGTTCCCACTGCTTCTTTCCGGCGACCCAGGTTTCCAGCACCTGCGTCTGCCCAAGCGCCTGCGGGTCGACGGCACCGACGTCACGATCGACAATGATGAAGTCAGCCCATTTGCCGGGTTCGAGGCTGCCGACCTGCCGTTCGGCGAATCCGGCATAGGCCGCCGCGCGGGTGAAGCCGTGAAGCGCGCGGCCGAACGGGACGCGCTCCGCCGGTAACCAGCCGCCTGCCGGTGCGCCCTTCAGGTCCTGTCGGCTGACAGCGGCAGACAGGCCGGGGAAGGGATTGGGATGTTCGACCGGAAAATCTGATCCGAAAGCCAGCGGCACGCCCAGGTCGACCATCGTTAACCAGGCGTAAGCGCCTTCCAGCCGGTCCGGCCCCAGCCGCGCTTCGGCCATCAGCCGGTCGCTGGTCTGGTGGGTCGGCTGCATCGAGGCGATGACCGAATAACGCTTGAACAGGGCAAGGTCCTTGGGATCGACCACTTGCGCATGTTCAATCCGGGCGCGCCTCGCGCCGTTTGCCGCACCGGCCGCGGCAAGGCCCTTGAGCACCATTTCGTTGGCCGCGTCGCCGATGGCATGAACCGCCACCTGATGTCCGCTGGCGACTGCGGCACGGGCCTGCTCGTCGAGCTGTGCCGGGGTCAGCAGCGGAAGACCGCGCGTGTCCGGCTTGTCATGATAGGGCGCCTTGAGCCAGGCGCCCCGCGATCCCAGTGCGCCGTCGCTGTAAAGCTTGACCCCGACCAGCCTGAGCCGGTCGGCAAACAACCAGTCGGTCGGACGGCCGCCGGCGATGCTGCGCATCGCTTGCATCCCGCCGGCATAGGATAGCAGCCGGACCTTCAGCCGTCCGGCCTCGCCCGCGCGGAGTAGCGCCGCCCAATCGTCGGGGCTGGTGCCCATGTCGGCCGCGGCCGTTAGGCCGACCGAGAGCATCAATTGCTGCGCCTTGGCCAGGGCGGCGTCATATTCCGCCGCGGCGGGGGCCGGGATCTTGCTCTCCACGAGCGGCATTGCCGCGTCGACGAAAAGGCCCTTGTCGATCCGCCCCCCTTCGGGCGCTTTGGTCGCCGGGGTAATCCCGGCGGCCGTCAGCGCCGCGCTGTTGGCGACCGCGGCATGGCCGTCGACCCGGCCGAGCCACACCGGCCGGTCGGAAACGACCGCGTCGAGGTCGGCGGCGGTGGGGAAGCGTTTGTCGGCCCACAGTTCCTGATTCCAGCCGCGTCCCTGGATCCAGCGCACCTGCGGATTGGCTTCGGCATAGGCCTTGAGCCGCGCCTGCAGGTCGGCCAGCGAGGAGGTGCCGGTCAGGTCTAGCTGCAGGGCGGCGAAACCCAGTCCTATGATATGGCCATGCGCATCGATCAGGCCTGGAAGCATCGTTCGGCCGCCGCCATCGATCCGGTGTTCAGCGGCGGGGCGCGGCTGCCCCCTGACCAACAATTGTTTCACCTTGCCATCGTTGCCGATCAAAAGCCCGTCGAACCGCTGCACCCGGGCCTGGGCGTCGGTCTGGATGCCGTTGACATTGTCGACCAGCACATCGGCGAGGGCGGCGGCAGGGACGAGCAGCGCTGCAAGCGCGACAAGGGAGGTTCTCATGGCAAAATGGATAGCATTGTTTGCCGGGCAGGGAAGAGCTAGGCCGACGCCTGCATGACCAAGATTCCGACGCTCGCCGACATCTACACCGCCGCCGACCGCATTGCCGGGGCTGTCGTCAGGACCCCGACGAACCATAGCCGGACCCTGTCCGAGATCGCCGGTGCCGAGATCTGGCTGAAGTTCGAGAACCTGCAGTTCACCGCCGCTTACAAGGAACGCGGCGCGCTTAACAAATTGCTCCAGCTTACCGAGGCCGAACGGGCGCGCGGCGTGGTCGCGGCGTCGGCCGGTAACCATGCCCAAGCGGTCGCCTATCATGGGCGAAGGCTGGGAATTCCGGTGACGATCGTAATGCCCAAGCCGACGCCGATGGTGAAGGTGTCGCAGACCGAGGGGCATGGCGCGACGGTCGTCCTGGAAGGTAACCTCTACGATGAAGCCTATGCCCATGCGCGCAAGCTGGAGGCCGAGCAGGGACTGCTGTTCGTCCATCCGTTCGATGATCCCGAGGTCATCGCCGGGCAGGGCACGATTGCGCTGGAAATGCTTGCCGATGCGCCTGAGCTCGATGTGCTGGTCGTACCCATCGGCGGCGGCGGGCTGATCAGCGGCATCGCCACCGCCGCCAAGGCGATCAAGCCCGGGATCGAGATCGTCGGGGTCGAGGCCGAACTTTACCCGGCCATGAAGAATGTCATCGACCAGAGCAACCTGCCAAGCGGCGGCGACACGCTTGCCGAAGGGATTGCCGTCAAGGAGCCTGGGCACCTCACCCGCAGGATCGTCGCCGAAAACGTCGATCGGATCGAACTGGTCGCCGAGCGCGACATCGAACATGCCGTGGCGCTGCTCGTCGGGATCGAGAAAAGCGTCGTCGAGGGAGCCGGCGCAGCCGGGCTCGCCTGCATCCTCGCCAAGCCGGACCGGTTCAAGGGCCGCAAGGTCGGCACGGTTCTATGCGGGGGCAACATCGATACCCACCTGCTTGCCAATGTCCTGGTTCGCGAACTGGTCCGCTGCGGCCGGATCGCGCGTTTGCGGATCAATGCGCAGGACCGGCCGGGGGCCCTGGCCGCGATCACCGCCATCTTCTTCGAATGCGGGGTCAACATCATCGAAACCAACCACCATCGCATCTTCACGCGCCTTCCGGCCAAGGACACGGTCGTCGAAGTCGAATGCGAGGCGCGTGACGCCGAGGCGATCGACCGGCTGGTCGGGCAGCTCACCGATGCCGGTTTCCATGTCGAGCGCGCCGAACTCGACTGACAAACGTCCCTCAACGGCACAGTCGCGGTGTTAACCTTCTTTTTACGGCACCAGACCCTTTTCATCGGCGTTCACCAGTCGCATAAAGAGTTTCGTAACCATTTTGCGGAGCCGGATCGGGTGAGTGCACCATTTCGCTTCCCAAAGTTCTTCGTGACCAACCCGTCACCTTGTCCCTACCTGGACGGCAAGGTGGAGCGGAAAGTGTTCACCGAACTCAATGGGCGCAACGCCGGGGAGCTTAACGAAGCGCTCGGTCGCATCGGCTTTCGCCGTTCCCAGTCCGTCGCCTACCGTCCAAGCTGCGTCGATTGTTCCGCCTGCGTATCCGTGCGGGTCAAAGCCGACCAGTTCGCGCCAAGCGCGACCCAGCGCAAACTGATCCGCCGCCATGCGACGCTGGAGGTCAATGCTTGCCGGCCATGGGCAACCGACGAGCAATATTCGCTGCTTCGCCGCTATCTCGCGCAGCGCCACCCGGGCGGCGGCATGGCCGAGATGGACGAGCAGGATTATGCGGACATGATCGAGCAAACGCCGGTTCGCACCTATGTCATCGAATATCGCGAGCCTTCCGTCGATGGGACACCCGGCAAGCTGGTTGGCGCCTGCCTGTCGGACCAGCAGGCCGACGGGCTGAGCATGATCTACAGTTTCTACGACGTCGGGGACGATGCCCGCAAAGGCCTCGGCACCTATATCATTCTCGATCATATCGTCCGCGCCGCGCGGGCCGGCTTGCCTTACGTCTACCTCGGCTATTGGGTCGAAGGGTCGCCGCGAATGGCCTACAAGGCGGGGTTCAGGCCGATGGAACGGCTTGGCCGCGACGGCTGGCGGTCAATGGACGAGGCCGAACCGGCAATCGTGCCGACGATCGCCGACCAGATCCCGGCCCGGGCGCCGCGCCGGATTCTCATCGACGCCTAAATTGCGACTGGCGTGACCGCCGCGATCGCCGATCTTGTCCTGCGTGTCGGCGGCGCGGTGGCATTGCTGCTCGCGGCGCTGCTTCGGTGGCGCCATGCACCGAGCGACCGCGCCACCTGGCTTTTCATCCCGGTTGCAATCGGCCTGTCGGCCTTCGCACTCAACAACAGCGGCGGCCTTGCCATTTTCACCGGCCGGGCAAACGCGCTTAGCAACCTCCTCGCGGGATTGACCGTGCCCTTCCTGTGGTGGTTCTGCCTGACGCTATTTGACCGGGCGTATCGCCCCTCCCTGCCGGTCGTCGCGACTGGCGCCAGCTGGTTCGTGCTGGCATTCGCCGACCGTGGTTTCCTGGGGAGTTGGGCCAGCGGTGCGCTAACCAGCGCATCGCTCCTGCTGCTGGGTTTCGCCATCGTGGTCCACCTTGGCTATCGGCTGGTTGGGGAGAGCAGCGACGACATGGTCGAATGGCGGCGACAGGCGCGAAGCTGGATCGTGATGTTCCTCGCGCTCTTGCTGCTGGTGGACCTGGTAGCCGATGTGACGCGGGGATTCGATTGGCGGCCATTATGGTTCTCAACTGCGCAGAACGGATCGATCGCGGCCTTCGCGCTGTGGATCGCGCTTCGCGCCGTGGCCAGGCCCGATAAAAGCGCCCGGCTTGCGACAGACGGCGGGTCACCCCTGGCCAAAAAAGTGCGGCAATTGATGGAGGCTGACCGGATATACCTGGATCCGGACCTCGATTTCCCCGCTTTCGCCAGCCAGGCGGGCTTTTCCCAGCGGCAAGTGCGCGACCATATCAACCGGGTGCTCGGCCAGGACCATTTTCGCGGCTTCGTGAATGGCTATCGACTTGCCGAGGCGCGCCGCCGCCTGGCCGATCCGGCCCACCAAGCGGACAAGCTGATCGCAATCGCTTTCGACAGCGGCTTCGCCTCGCTGGCCAGCTTCAACCGGCTGTTCAGGGCTGAAACAGGCCTAAGCCCAAGCGAATATCGCGCCTTGCAACGCAATGAGGAGCGCTCCGAGAGCTTTTGAGCAGCAGCAGGACGGAGGCTGAGCCAGATCGACGCGAGAAATTTCGCTGAGGTCCCAATGAATGCCATCCTGGCCATTGCCGCCATTATCTTCCTTCTTTTGCTGACCGGAGGCCTGCTGAGCGTGGCCGATCGTCAGTCCCGGCCGCGCTGGCTGCTTTTCGCCGCCGCACTCGTCCTGCTCGATGACTTCCTCCTGACCGGTGGTTACGGAATCATCCCCGACCTCGTCGGCGGCCACTGGAATTGGCAGGGTAAGCTGCTCGCGCTGGCGGCGATGGCGGTGGTCGCCGCTCATCCGGCAATCGGCTGGCGGCGCGTCGGATTGCAGTGGCGGGCCATGCCTTGCCGTGACCTTGGTCTATGTCGCCATGTTCGCTGGCCTTGCGCTGCTGTTTGACGGCGGAAGCGGGGACGCGGAAGCCCTGGCTTTCCAGCTCAGCCTGCCGGGGCTGGAGGAAGAATTATTCTATCGCGGGCTAATCCTGCTGGCTCTGAATGAGGCGCTCCGGTCCAGGGTCCGCTTCCTGGGGATCGACTGGGGGTGGGGGGCCCTGCTCAGCTGCGGCCTGTTCGGGCTGGCCCACGCCTTCACCACTGCCGATGCGACACCCGCGTTCGACGCGCTTTACTTTGCGCTGACGGCACTTCCGTCATTGCTCGTGGTCTGGCTTCGGGAGCGTTCGGGCAGCCTCCTTTTCCCGGTTTTGGTTCATAATGCCGGCAACAGCCTGATGCTGTTCCTTTGACCTCAGGATGAAAAAAAACGGCGGGACGCCAAGCGCCCCGCCGTTCCTACCCCCCACTTGGGTAAGTTCAGGCAGCGACCGTTTCGGCCGTCCCAGTGTCGCCCTCGGCGTCGCGCAGCACATAGCCGCGGCCCCAGACGGTCTCGATATAATTGTCACCGCCGCAGGCTAGGCTGAGCTTCTTGCGCAGCTTGCAGATGAAGACGTCGATGATCTTGAGTTCCGGTTCGTCCATCCCGCCATAGAGATGGTTGAGGAACATTTCCTTGGTCAGCGTCGTGCCCTTGCGCAGCGACAGCAGCTCCAGCATCGCATATTCCTTGCCGGTCAGGTGCACTCGGGCACCGTCGACCTCGACCGTCTTGGCGTCGAGATTGACCGCCAACTTGCCGGTGCGGATAACCGACTGGCTATGGCCCTTCGAGCGGCGGACGATCGCATGAATGCGCGCGACCAGCTCGTCGCGGTGGAACGGCTTGGTGACATAATCGTCGGCGCCGAAGCCGAGGGCGCGGACCTTTGAGTCCATTTCGCCGACGCCCGACAGGATCAGCACCGGGGTCGACACCTTGGCGGTGCGCAACTTCTTCAGCACGTCATAGCCGTGCATGTCGGGCAGGTTCAGGTCGAGGAGGATGATATCGTAATCGTAAAGCTTGCCCAGATCGAGGCCTTCTTCGCCAAGATCGGTGGTATAGACATTGAAGCCTTCGGTCCCGAGCATCAATTCGATGCTCTTGGCGATGGTCGCTTCGTCTTCGATCAGCAGAACCCGCATTGAACTTCCCCCGTTCAGGCCGCCGATCAAGTGCGTCAGCCAAATGGTTTCACGCGCTTAACGACGTCTAAGCGTCCATTAACCATGCGACTTCTGACCTTAAAAGGTTAATAGTGCGTAAAGCTTCGTAAATGGCAGGAATCGTTGCAGCGTTGCATCACTGCTCCGGCGGTGCCATCCCGCGGCCATGACCCTTGAGGACCAGATCCTGTTCGTCGATGGCGAGGCCATCGTGATCGACAAGCCCGAAGGACTGCCGGTCGATACACCGCGCGCCGGGGGCGACAGCGTCGAGGCGCGGATCGATGAACTGAGGCTCGGCTTCCGCCGCGCGCCGGTGCCGATGCATCGGCTCGACCGCGACACGTCGGGTTGCCTGCTGTTTGCGCGCAATCCGCGTTCTCGCGCACAGTTCCAGCAGGCGTTCGAGCGGGGCGAAGTGTTCAAAAGCTATCTTGCGGTGGTCGACGCGCAAGTCGCCGACCTGGAAGGAATCATCGAACTTCCCGTCGCCAAAGTGTCGACCGCGCGGGGCGGCTGGCGAATGGTGCCGGATGACAGCGGCAAGCCGGCGATGACCCGCTGGAAGCGAATAGCCGTCGCCGATGGGCAAAGCCTTGTCGAATTTCGCCCGACCACGGGCAGGACCCACCAGATTCGGGTGCATGCGGCGCGAGGGTTGGGGGCGGCGATCGTCGGCGACCCGGTCTATTCCTTGCCCGACGATGCGGATCTGGCCGGCATGACGCTGCCCGACAGCGGGATGCTGCTCCATGCCTGGCGGCTGGTCGTGCCGCGTTCGCCCAAGGAAGACATCGACGTGACCGCCCCGGTGCCGGAGCGGTTCGGCCGCTGGCACGACTTTTTGTGAAGCCCGAAGACGTTGTCCTCCCGCCCGAGGCGCTGAGCGAGAAGTTCCTCGCCGCGACCGGTCCTGGCGGCCAGAACGTCAACAAGGTGGCGACGGCCTGCCAGTTGCGGGTCGACCTGTTCAAGCTTGGCCTCAGCCCGGCCGCCTATGAACGGTTGAAGGCGCTCGCAGGAAGCAAGATCACCAGCGGCGGAGAACTGGTCATTACCGCACGCAATTATCGCACGCAGGAAGCGAACCGCGAGGATGCGCGCCGCCGCCTTGCCGAATTGATCGCCAAGGCCCATGTCGTCCCGCGCAAGCGCAAGGCGACGCGGCCGAGCAGGGCCGCCAAGGCACGGCGCGTTGACAGCAAGAAGCAGCGCAGCGAAGTCAAGCGCGGCCGTGGGAAAGTG
Source organism: Sphingomonas xanthus (assembly GCF_007998985.1). Taxonomy (GTDB): domain Bacteria; phylum Pseudomonadota; class Alphaproteobacteria; order Sphingomonadales; family Sphingomonadaceae; genus Sphingomicrobium; species Sphingomicrobium xanthum. The sequence continues at coordinate 688,154 of NZ_CP041659.1, read as the reverse complement.
GACTTCTGATGTACGACTTCAAGATCGATGGCGTGGACAAGCCGACCCTTTACGGCGACCTCGCCTCGGCGCTGTCTGGGCTGGTCGAGGGCGAGCCGGACGGCATTGCCAACATGGCCAACGCTGCCGCGCTGATTTGGGAAAGCCTGCCGGACATCAATTGGGTCGGCTTTTACCGCAATGTCGGCGGGGAATTGGTGCTTGGTCCATTCCAGGGCCGGCCCGCCTGCATCCGCATTCCCTTCGGCCAAGGCGTCTGCGGCGCGGCCGCCGAGACGCGGCTGGTGCAGCGAGTTGAGGATGTTCACGCATTCCCCGGCCACATCGCCTGCGACAGCGCGTCGAACAGCGAAATCGTCGTTCCACTGGTCCGCGACGGGGAGTTGCTTGGCGTGCTCGACATCGACAGCCCGAAACATGGCCGGTTCGACGCCGAGGACGAGGCCGGCGTCTTACGGCTGGCCGACATCATCACACGGGCGATCTAGCTCAGCGTTTCGAGCTGCTCCTCGCTGAGCGAGCCGGGAATGATCATCACCGGGCAGGGAAGCTTGCCTGCGTCATGGCCGGTGAAATCGGCGACCAGCGGTCCCGGACTGCCGGATGGAGCGGCGCCAAGGACCAGCGCGGCGATATCCTCGCGCGTCCCGACATAGCTTCGGACCGTCGATACCCGGTCGCCCTGCCGGACCACGATCTGCGGGGCGATTCCCGCCGCATCCATGATTTCCCCGACCGAGGCGGCGACGCTGGCTTCGATGCGGAGCCGCTGTTCCTCCTCGATCGCCGCCTGGACACCGCCCCACTGGACGAAATCTTGCGGTTCGACCACCGCCAGCACTTCGACCGCGCCGTCGGTCTTGGCCGCGCGGCGCGCCGCAAAGCGGAGCGCCACGCGGGCCTCCGGACTGTCGTCGATCACGACCAGATAGGTGCGCTTCATCCCAATTCGTCCCCTGCGTGGCGAAACGCTGCTTGAAGCCGGCGCCGCTGGCAAGCCTAATCCTCGGGCCTTGACCCGCCGGACGCTTTGGCCTTTGTGCCGGACGAAGTCTGATTGAGCCCGAGAGAGTCCATGTCCATCGAACTGAAGATGCCCGCGCTGTCCCCGACCATGGAAGAGGGGACGCTGGCCAAATGGCTGGTCAAGGAAGGCGACACGGTTTCGTCGGGCGACATCCTGGCCGAGATCGAGACCGACAAGGCGACGATGGAATTCGAAGCGGTCGACGAAGGCGTAATTGCCAGGATCCTGGTCGCGGAGGGCAGCGACGGGGTAAAGGTCGGAACCCCAATCGCCATCCTCTCGGAGGATGGCGAAGAGGCGCCAGCTTCCGCTCCAAAGGCGGTAGCTGCACCGCCGCCCAAGGTCGAAGAACCCAAGGTCGAAGCCACTCCGCCAGCCAGGGGCGGGGGCGAGACTCCGGCGGCGCCAGCGGAATCCGCGTCGCCCGTGGCCAGGAAAAACGAGGGCGAGCGGATCAAGGCTTCCCCGCTTGCGCGGCGGCTGGCCGAGGCGCAGGGCATCGATCTGTCGAGCCTCAAGGGTAGCGGACCGGGCGGGCGGATCGTCCGCGCTGACCTTGGGCCCGCCGCGGGCGGTCAGGCATCGGCGCCGTCGGCCGAGCCGGCCCCCGCTGCGACGGCCGCGCCAGCCGCGGTCGAAGCGCTCGATATCCCGCATGAGGCGATCAAGCTTTCCAACATGCGCAAGACCATCGCGCGCCGCCTGACGGAATCGAAGCAGCAGATCCCGCATATTTACCTGACCGTCGATATCCGTCTCGACGCGCTGCTCAAGCTCCGCGGCGAGCTCAACGCGGGCCTTGCCAGCCGCGGCGTCAAGCTGTCGGTCAACGACCTGCTGATCAAGGCTCTGGCGCAAAGCCTCGTCGAAGTGCCCGAATGCAATGTCAGTTTCGCCGGCGACACTTTGATCAAATATAGCCGCGCCGACATTTCGGTCGCGGTGAGCATTCCCAACGGGCTCATCACGCCGATCATCGCCGGCGCCGAGACCAAGAGCGTTTCGGCCATCTCGGCCGAGATGAAGGACCTCGCGGCCCGCGCCAAGGACGGCAAGTTGCAGCCCAATGAATATCAGGGCGGCACCGCCTCGCTCTCCAACATGGGCATGTTCGGGATCAAGCATTTTGAGGCCGTCATCAATCCGCCCCAGGGCATGATCATGGCCATCGGCGCTGGCGAGAAGCGCCCCTATGTGATCGATGATTCGCTGCAGATCGCAACGGTGATGAGCGCCACCGGAAGCTTCGACCACCGCGCCATCGACGGCGCCGACGGAGCGAAATTGATGCAGGCGTTCAAGCAGCTTTGCGAAAACCCGCTAGGCCTGGTGGCCTAAGGTGATCATGGAGCGGGTCCCGGTGATCCGCGTCACCGCCATGCCTGCCGATACCAACCCTTATGGCGGGGTCTTCGGCGGCTGGCTGATGGGCCAGATGGGCCTGGCCTGCGGCAGCTTCGCCTCGCGCCATTCGGGGGGCAAGGCGGTGGTGGTTGCGGCGGACAGGCTGACGTTTACCGGCGCGATGGCAGTCGGTGACGAGCTCAGCATTTTTGTCGACTTGAAACGGCAGGGACGGACGTCGATGACGCTCGAGGCCCATGCCATCGCCCGCGAACGCGACGGCGCGCAGCAGTTCGAAGTGGCGACGGGGGAGTTCACCTTCGTTGCGCTCGACCAGAACGACAAGCCGCGAGAAATTGCGGCAAAAGAGGAAGACCATGGCTGATACTTACGACCTTATCGTCCTCGGTTCTGGACCGGGTGGCTATGTTGCGGCGATCCGCGCTACCCAGCTGGGCCTCAAGACCGCGATCGTCGAGCGGGAGAATCTGGGCGGCATCTGCCTCAACTGGGGCTGCATCCCGACCAAGGCCCTGCTTCGGTCGGGCGAGATGCTTCACCATATGAAACATGCCGAAAGCTTTGGCCTGTCGGCAGCCAGCGTCGGCTTCGACCTCGACAAGGTCGTGCAGCGCAGCCGCGGCGTCGCCGCCCAGCTCAATCGCGGCGTGACCGGCCTGATGAAGAAGAACAAGATCGCGGTGCATATGGGAAGCGGAGTGCTAACCGCGCCGGGGAAGCTGACCGTGACCGACAAGGACGGTAAGAAGACCGACCTTGCCGCCAAGCATATCGTCGTCGCGACCGGCGCCCGCGCCCGAGACCTGCCGTTCGCACCGGCCGACGGGAAACGGATCTGGACCTATCGCCACGCGATGGTTCCTCCGGAGATGCCGAGCGAGTTGCTGGTGATCGGTTCCGGCGCGATCGGGATCGAATTCGCAAGCTTTTACAATGACATGGGCGCCAAGGTGACGGTGGTCGAGATGATGGACCGGATCGTCCCGGTCGAGGATCCGGAAATATCCGCCCATCTCGAAAAGTCGCTGACAAAGCAGGGGATGAAGATCCTGACCGGCGCCGGGGTCGAGGCGTTGAAGGCCGACGCCAAAGGGGTCGCCGCAAAGATTAAGACCAAGGACGGCAAGGTCGAAGAGCAGCGCTTCAGCCATGCCATCGTCGCCATCGGAATCGTTCCCAACACCGAGGAGATCGGGCTTGAGAAGCTGGGCGTGAAGGTCGAGCGCGGTATCATCCAGATCGACGGGCTGTGCCGCACCAATGTTCCCGGTATTTCCGCTATCGGCGACGTCACGCCCGGCCCCTGGCTTGCCCATAAGGCGAGCCATGAAGGTGTTATCGCCGTCGAGGCCATCGCCCAGGCACTCGGCAACAAGGACGTCCACCCGCACGCGATGGACAAGCGCAACATCCCCGGCTGCACCTATTGCCACCCGCAGATCGCCTCGGTCGGCCTGACCGAAGCTGCGGCGAAGGAAGTCGGTCATGAGGTGAGAGTCGGCAAATTCCCGTTCATCGGCAACGGCAAGGCGATCGCGCTGGGCGAAACCGACGGTTTCGTGAAGACCGTGTTCGACGCCAGGACCGGCGAACTGCTGGGCGCGCATATGATCGGCGCCGAAGTCACCGAGTTGATCCACGGCTATACGCTCGGCAAGCAGGCGGAACTGGTGGAGCAGGATTTCATCAACACCGTCTATCCGCATCCGACGCTGAGCGAGATGATGCATGAAAGCGTTCTGGCGGCCTATGGGCGCGTGGTGCACATCTAAGGCCGGGCCTAATGAGTGGGGAGTGTCGATGAGTTCCAAGGTCCAATCCTGCCTCGCCGTGCTGGCGCTAGCCGGCACCACCCCCGCTTCCGCGGCACCGGTCACCATCCATGCCGGGCGGCTGATCGCAATCCCCGGCCAGCCGGCGCGCGGCCCGTCGACGATCATCGTCGACAATGGCCGCATACTATCGATAGCCGACGGCCTCACGCCTGCCGCGCCCGGATCGACGCTGGTCGACCTAACCGCGAAGACGGTGCTCCCCGGCCTCATCGATAGTCATGTGCATCTTGGGACCGATTCCGGCGGCGAGGCGCGGCTGGTCCGGGTCATGCGCCAGGAGCCGGCAATGAACGCGCTAGAGGCGCAGTGGAACGGGATGAAGACGCTTCGCGCGGGCTTCACCACGGTCCGCAACCTCGGTGACGATGGCGGGATCACGCTGGCGCTGCGCGATGCGATCGCGCGCGGCTGGGTGCAGGGGCCACGGATCGTCGATGCCGCCAACTCCATCTCGACCACCGGCGGCCATATGGACGGTCGCGGGTCGCTTAACGACGAACTGGTCGCCCATCTGCCCGATCCCGAACATCTGTGCGACAGCGTCGAAAGCTGCCGCCGGGTCGTCCGCCGCCAGATTGACCGCGGCGCCGACGTCATCAAGTTCGCGACCACCGGCGGGGTCAACAGCGGCACCGGGCTCGCCACCCGCATGTATGACGACGAAGCCAAGGCGCTGGTCGATACCGCCCATGCCTATGGCCGCAAAGTCGCGGTCCACGCCCATGGCGCCGACGGGATCAAGCTGGCGGTCCGGTCGGGCGCGGATTCGATCGAGCATGGCACGGTCATGGACGACGAAATCATCCGCCTGATGAAGCAGCGCGGCACTTTCTACGTCCCGACGCTGTCGACCGTGAACGGCTATCTTGAGCGCCTCGCCAAGGATCCCAATGCCTATGCCGGGGCGGTCAAGCAGCAAATCGATTGGCGGATCGGGGTTACTGGCCAGTCGCTGCAAAAAGCCTATCCGGCCGGCGTCAAGATTGCCTTCGGGACCGATGCCGGCGTGTCGAAACATGGGCGCAACGCCGACGAGTTCGAATTGATGGTCAAGAACGGCATGCCGCCCGCCGAGGCAATCAAGGCGGCGACCGTCAACGCCGCCGAACTGCTTGGCCTGGCCAGGGAGATTGGCACGATCGAGCCGGGCAAGTCAGCGGACATCATCGCCGTAGGCGGCGACCCGCTGAGCGACGTGCGGCTGCTCAAGCAGGTCGATTTCGTGATGGCGCGGGGCGAAGTGATCGTCCGCTAGCCGATCACCCTGACACCTTCGCGCGGCCAGTCATTGTCGACATCGACGCCCTGTTTCGCCCATTCCGCCCGGGTCCAGCAACGCACGGCCTCGACCCGGCTTCCAGTGGCGGGCTCCGCTTTCATGCAATAGCGCGTGGCCGCAGTCCCGGCGGGAGCGGCGCCGTTGCCCGAGCCGGCCGCGGACGGCGCGCCGGCCAGGAGGCTGAATGAAACAAGGGCGATAAGGCTGGTCATGGCATATCTCCTCGATCGGTTCGCGCTGGCGGGTCCCGCCATCTTAATATCAGGCCCCGTCCGCGGCGAGCCACTTTGCGTCGAGGATCCCGGGTCTTGCCGTTGACCGCGAGGCCAAAGCCTCCTAATGGCCCGCTCGTCCGGTTCGCCCGCGATTCTTCGTGGCGATCCAGGGCAAGAGCTGAACATTGCTCAACGACGTGAAGGCCAGGCGGCCCCGCTGCTGCTCGGGCTTCACGCTTTTGCGTTGCGCAAAGTAACCATTTGGAAGGTGAAGGCTTCATGCCGACGATCAACCAGCTGATCCGCAAGGGTCGCGAACCGCAGAAGACCAAGTCCAAGGTCCCTGCGATGGAGCAGAATCCGCAAAAGCGCGGCGTCTGCACCCGTGTCTATACTACTACCCCGAAGAAGCCGAACTCGGCGCTGCGCAAGGTTGCCAAGGTCCGCCTGACCAACCAGCGCGAAGTCATTTCCTATATTCCGGGTGAGGGCCACAACCTGCAGGAGCACTCGGTGGTGCTGATCCGCGGCGGCCGTGTGCGCGACCTTCCGGGCGTGCGTTATCACGTGCTTCGCGGCGTCCTCGACACGCAGGGCGTGAAGGACCGTAGGCAGTCCCGTTCGAAGTACGGCGCCAAGCGCCCGAAATAAGCTGGATCGTCGGCCGCGCCGCCAGTTGCAGGCGCGCCGCTCTGAAAGGAAATTCCCATGTCTCGTCGTCGTCGCCCCGAAAAGCGCGTCATCCTGCCGGACCCCAAGTTCGGCGATATCGTCCTGTCGAAGTTCATGAACAACATCATGCTGGACGGTAAGAAGTCGGTTGCGGAAAGCATCGTCTACACCGCCCTCGACAATGTCGAAGCCCGTCTCAAGAAGGACCCGCTGTCGGTCTTTCACGACGCGCTGAACAATGTGAAGCCGGGCATTGAAGTCCGTAGCCGCCGTGTCGGCGGTGCGACCTATCAGGTGCCGGTCGAAGTCCGCGATGTCCGTGCCCAGGCGCTGGCCATTCGCTGGCTAATCGCCGCTGCCCGTGCGCGCAGCGAGAAGACCATGGCCGGCCGCCTGTCGGGTGAGCTGATGGACGCATCGCAGAACCGCGGCAATGCCGTGAAGAAGCGCGAAGACACGCACCGCATGGCGGAAGCGAACCGCGCCTTCTCGCACTACCGCTGGTAACAATCGTACCTATATTCAGGGGGTTGGGCTCTGCCCGCCCCCTGCAACACTAAGGAATCTGAAATGGCCCGCAGCCATCCGCTCGAACGCTATCGCAACATCGGCATCATGGCCCACATCGATGCCGGCAAGACGACAACTACCGAGCGCATCCTCTATTACACCGGCAAGTCCTACAAGATTGGCGAAGTGCATGAAGGCACCGCCACGATGGATTGGATGGAGCAGGAGCAGGAGCGGGGCATCACCATCACCAGCGCGGCAACGACCTGCGTCTGGCGCGCCGAAGAAGGCAAGGGCGAAGAGCACCGCATCAACATCATCGATACCCCGGGCCACGTCGACTTCACCATCGAGGTCGAACGCTCGCTGCGTGTGCTCGACGGTGCGGTTGCCTGTTTCGACGGCGTTGCCGGCGTCGAGCCGCAGTCGGAAACCGTCTGGCGCCAAGCCGACAAATATGGCGTGCCGCGGATGTGCTTCGTCAACAAGCTCGACCGCACCGGCGCCAACTTCGAATATTGCGTCCAGTCGATCATCGACCGTCTCGGTGCGCGCCCGGCCGTCCTCTATCTGCCGATCGGCATCGAAGGCGGATTCAAGGGCCTCGTCGACCTGGTCGAGAACCGCGCGATCATCTGGCTTGAAGAAAGCCTTGGCGCGAAGTTCGAATATCAGGAAATTCCAGACGATCTGAAGGACAAGGCCGCGGAAGCGCGTACGGCGCTCATCGAACTCGCCGTCGAACAGGACGACGAGGCGATGGAAGCCTATCTGGAAGGCAATGAGCCCGACGTCGCGACGCTCAAGAAGCTGATCCGCAAGGGCACGCTCAACATGGCGTTCGTTCCGGTGGTCTGCGGTTCGGCCTTCAAGAACAAGGGCGTCCAGCCGCTGCTCGACGCGGTGGTCGACTATCTGCCGAGCCCGCTCGACGTTCCGGCGATCAAGGGCATCCTCCCGAACGGCAGCGAAGATTCGCGCGCCTCGGACGATGCGGCTCCCTTCTCGGCGCTGGCGTTCAAAATCATGAACGACCCGTTCGTTGGCACGCTGACCTTTGCGCGCATCTATTCGGGCAAGCTCGAAACCGCGACCCAGGTCACCAACAGCGTCAAGGAAAAGAAGGAAAAGGTTGGCCGCATGCTGCTGATGCATGCGAACGAGCGCGAGGACATCCAGGTGGCCCATGCCGGCGACATCGTCGCTCTGGCCGGCCTCAAGGATACCACCACCGGCGACACGCTGTGCGCGCCGAACGCTCCGATCATCCTCGAGCGCATGGAATTTCCGGATCCGGTCATCGAGCTGTCGGTCGAACCCAAGACCAAGGCCGACCAGGAAAAGATGGGCGTCGCGCTCAATCGCCTGGCGCGTGAAGATCCCTCGTTCCGCGTTTCGACCGATCATGAATCGGGCCAGACGATCATCAAGGGGATGGGCGAGCTCCACCTCGAGATTCTCGTCGACCGCATGAAGCGCGAATTCAAGGTCGAGGCCAATGTCGGCGCGCCGCAGGTGGCCTACCGCGAATATCTCGCCAAGCCGGTCGAGCTGACCTACACCCACAAGAAGCAGTCGGGTGGTTCGGGCCAGTTCGGTGAAATCAAGATCAACGTGATTCCCGGCGAGCGCGGCTCGGGCTTCCAGTTCTTCGACGAGATCAAGGGCGGGAACGTCCCCAAGGAATATATTCCGTCGGTTGAAAAGGGCCTCCGCGAAACCGCCGAGACCGGCTCGCTGATCGGTTTCCCGATCATCGACTTCGAGGTTCACCTGACCGACGGTAAGTACCACGACGTCGACTCGTCGGCGCTGGCGTTCGAAATCTGTGCCCGCGGCGCAATGCGCGAAGTGGCCCAGAAGTCGGGAATCAAGCTGCTTGAGCCGATCATGAAGGTCGAGGTCGTGACCCCCGAAGACTATCTCGGCGACGTCATCGGCGACCTGAACAGCCGCCGTGGCCAGATCCAGGGCACCGACACGCGCGGCAACGCCCAGGCGGTCGAGGCGATGGTCCCGCTGGCGAACATGTTTGGCTATGTGAACCAGCTGCGCTCGTTCACCCAGGGCCGGGCGCAATACTCGATGCAGTTCAGCCATTACGACGAAGTGCCGCAGAACGTGGCCGACGAAGTGAAGGCGAAGCTGGCGTAGTCTGAAAATTGTCGCTAAGGGCGCGCACGCACCGGGCGAGCGCCGCCCAAATTACCTTAAGAGAAGAAGAGGCGTAAAATGGCGAAGGCAAAATTTGAGCGGAACAAGCCGCACTGCAACATCGGCACCATCGGTCACGTCGATCACGGCAAGACCTCGCTGACCGCGGCGATCACCAAGGTTCTGGCGAAGCATGGCGGCGGTGAAGCCGTTGACTTCGCGAACATCGACAAGGCGCCGGAAGAGCGCGAGCGCGGAATCACCATCTCGACCGCCCACGTCGAGTATGAGACCGATGCCCGCCACTACGCCCACGTCGATTGCCCGGGCCACGCCGACTATGTGAAGAACATGATCACCGGCGCCGCTCAGATGGACGGCGCGATCCTCGTGGTTTCGGCCGCTGATGGCCCGATGCCGCAGACCAAGGAGCACATCCTGCTCGCGGCCCAGGTTGGCGTTCCGACCATGGTCGTCTTCCTCAACAAGGTCGACCAGGTTGACGACCCCGAGCTTCTCGAGCTGGTCGAACTGGAAATCCGCGAAGAACTGTCGAAGCGCGGCTTTGACGGCGACAATATTCCGATCGTTAATGGTTCGGCGCTTGCCGTCCTCGAAGATCGCGACGCCAACATCGGCGAAGAGAAGATCCTCGAGCTGATGAAGGCCGTCGACGACTGGATCCCGCAGCCGGAGCGTCCGCTCGACAAGCCGTTCCTGATGCCGATCGAAGACGTGTTCTCGATCTCGGGTCGCGGCACGGTCGTCACCGGCCGCGTCGAAACCGGCGTCGTGAAGGTCGGCGAAGAAGTCGAAATCGTCGGCATCAAGGACACGCAGAAGACCGTCGTGACCGGCGTCGAAATGTTCCGCAAGCTGCTCGACCAGGGCGAAGCCGGCGACAACATCGGCGCGCTGATCCGCGGCATCGGTCGTGAAGACGTCGAGCGTGGCCAGGTACTGGCCAAGCCGGGTTCGGTTACTCCGCACACCGACTTCCAGGCCGAAGTCTACGTCCTGTCGAAGGACGAAGGCGGCCGTCACACGCCGTTCTTCGCCAACTATCGTCCGCAGTTCTACTTCCGGACGACGGACGTGACCGGTGAAATCCAGCTGCCGGAAGGCACCGAGATGGTCATGCCGGGCGACAATGTCTCGCTGGGCGTGAAGCTGATCGCTCCGATCGCGATGGACCAGGGCTTGCGCTTCGCGATTCGCGAAGGCGGCCGGACCGTCGGCGCAGGGGTTGTCGGCACCATCACGAAGTAATATAGGGCGCGGGCCGCGCGATTCTCCGCAACGGAAAAACGCGGCCCGCAACCAGTTTCGCTAAAGCGCGGCGTCGGCCCAAGGGGCCAGTGTCGCGCTTGGCTTTTAATGTAAGGGCAAGGCTTCCATCGGGAAGCGGCGCTCAGGCTCTTTCGCATCGGTAAGTGGACATGGAAACGCAGAACATCCGGATTCGTCTCAAGGCCTTCGATCATCGTGTGCTCGACCAGGCTACCGGGGACATCGCTGATACCGCTCGGCGGACGGGTGCCCTCATTCGCGGTCCCATTCCGCTGCCGACGCGCATCGAGAAGTTTACCGTGAACCGCTCGCCCCACGTCGACAAGAAGTCGCGCGAGCAGTTCGAAGTCCGCACCTACAAGCGTCTTTTGGACATCGTCCAGCCGACGCCGCAGACGGTGGATGCACTAATGAAGCTCGATCTCGCTGCCGGGGTAGACGTAGAGATCAAGCTGGCCTAAAGGGCTGGCACCGCGGCCAGATTCGGCCGTCGGTTCCTCGATTTTCAAGGAACCAAGTCGGCCTTTCGGGGCCGGTAACGGATCAAGGGATACCGCGGAAAACAACCCTCGGGAATTTTCCGGACTGCGTCCCCCGCATCCCGCCTTCTTGGTGGGAATGGCCCAAGCGGGGCACGCATTAATTCATGGGCCGGCACGCCCCTTCCTAAGAGGGGCCTCTGTAGGAGTGTGGATCATGCGCACTGGCGTGATCGCTAAGAAAATGGGAATGACCCGCCTGTTCCAGGCGGACGGGCGCCACGTGCCCGTCACCGTCCTCCAGCTTGAGGAAGTCCAGGTCGTCGGCCGGCGCGAGCAAGATCGCGACGGCTACACCGCTGTTCAGCTCGGCGCTGGCAAGGCGAAGGCGAAGAATGTCGCCAAGCCGCAGCGCGTGGTGTTCGGCAAGGCCGAGGTCGAACCCAAGGCTCGGGTCGTCGAGTTCCGTGTCGCCGAGGATGCGCTCCTCGATGTCGGCGCGACGCTTAGCGCCGATCATTTCATCGCTGGCCAATATGTCGATATCCAGGGCGTGACCCAGGGTAAGGGCTTTGCCGGCGCCATGAAGCGTTGGGGTTTCGGCGGTCTTCGCGCGACCCACGGCGTTTCGGTTGCTCACCGTTCGCACGGTTCGACCGGTAACCGCCAGGATCCCGGCCGCGTCTTCAAGAACAAGAAGATGGCCGGTCACATGGGTGCCCGTAACCGCACTCAGCAGAATCTGCTGGTGGTCGGCACCGATGCTGCTCGCGGGCTGATCTTCGTCAAGGGTTCGGTTCCCGGTCACAAGGGTGGCTGGCTTACCGTCACCGACGCGATCAAGCTGCCGATGAACGAGAATGTGCCTTATCCGGCCAAGCTCATCGAAAAGGGCGAGAAGATCGAAGAGACCCCGATCGGCCTGGTCGATGAAGCGGCGGTCGAAGCGATCCCCACGACGCCCAGCGACGAGGAAGTGAAGGCGATTGCTGCCGAGCAGGAAGCGGGCGCCATCGAAACTGCGGGCGAGGCCAAGGCCGACGCCGGCGAGAACAAGGACTCCGACGCCGCGGGCGACCAGCCGGCAGCCGACGAGAGCAAGGAAGGCTAAGCGATGAAGGTCAAGGTTCAGACCCTCGACGCCAAGGCTGGCGGCGATATCCAGCTCGACGAGGCCGTGTTCGGCGTCGAGCCGCGCGCCGACATCCTGCACCGCGTGGTGACCTGGCAGCTTATCAACCGTCGCGCCCCGGCGCGTGCGGCCCGTGAGCGCTCGGACGTTGCCCGCACCGGCAAGAAGTTCGGCCGCCAGAAGGGTGGCGGTACTGCCCGTCACGGCGATCGTCGTGCCCCGATCTTCATCGGTGGCGGCAAGGCACATGGTCCGCGGGCCCGTGTCTTCACCTCGAGCCTCAATAAGAAGGTTCGGGCGCTCGGGCTGAAGATGGCGCTGTCGGCGAAGGCCCAGGGCGGCCAGCTGATCGTGCTCGACAATCTCGACATGGGCAGCGAGGCCAAGACCAAGGCGTTGTCGGCCAAGCTGAGCAAGCTTGGCTTCGGTAAGTCGGCACTGGTGATCGACGGCGACGCGCTGAATGTCGGTTTCGCTCATGCGTCGGCGAACCTGCAGGGTATCAACCTGATGCCTGCGGTCGGTGCCAACGTCTATGACATCATGCGCCACGAGACGCTGGTCCTGACCCGCGCCGCGGTTGAAAAGCTGGAGGCCCGGTTCAATGGCTAAGAAGCAGGAAGCGGCGGTCGATATCCGCCACTACGACATCGTGCTCGCGCCGCACATCACCGAGAAGTCGACCTTGCTGTCGGAGAACAACTCGGTCGTGTTCAGGGTCGCCGGCACCGCGTCCAAGCCTGAAATCAAGGCGGCCGTCGAAGCGCTGTTCAACGTCAAGGTGACCGGCGTCAACACGATGGTCACCAAGGGCAAGACCAAGCGCTGGAAGGGTGCTCCCTACAAGCGCACGGACGTCAAAAAAGCGATTGTGACGCTGGCCGAAGGCCAGTCGATCGACATCACGAGCGGGATCTAAGGATCATGGCACTCAAGCAATACAAGCCGACGAGCCCGGCCCGCCGTGGCCTGATCCTCGTCGACAAGTCCTCGCTGTGGAAGGGCAAGCCCGTCAAGGCGCTGACCGAAGGTAAGCGCAAGACCGGTGGTCGCAACAACAAGGGCCATGTCACCTCGCGCGGCATCGCCGGCGGTCACAAGCAGAAGTATCGGGTGATCGACTTCAAGCGTCGCACCTGGGACACGGTGGCCACCGTCGAGCGGCTCGAATATGACCCGAACCGGTCGGCGTTCATCGCCCTGCTCACCTATGAGGGCGGCGAACAGGCCTATATCATCGCGCCGCAGCGTCTTGCACCGGGCGACAAGGTCGTTGCCGGCAAGAAGGTCGACGTGAAGCCGGGCAACGCCATGGAAATCGGCCAGATGCCGGTCGGCACCATCGTCCACAATGTGGAGATGAAGCCGGGCAAGGGGGGCCAGATCGCCCGTGCCGCCGGGACCTATGTCCAGGTGGTCGGCCGCGACAAGGGCATGGTGATTGTTCGCCTCAACTCGGGCGAGCAGCGCTATATCCGATCTGACTGCATGGCCACCGTCGGCGCGGTGTCGAACCCCGACAACGCCAACCAGACGCTGGCGAAGGCCGGCCGCAACCGCTGGCTTGGTCGCCGACCGCTGACCCGCGGCGTCGCCAAGAACCCGGTCGACCACCCGCACGGCGGTGGTGAAGGCCGGACTTCGGGCGGTCGTCACCCGGTTACCCCCTGGGGCAAGCCGACCAAGGGTGCCCGCACCCGTCACAACAAGGCAACGGACAAGTTCATCATCCGTAGCCGTCACGCGAAGAAGAAGGGCTAACCGAGATGGCTCGTTCCGTTTGGAAAGGTCCGTTCGTCGAGCTGTCGCTCCTGAAGAAGGCCGAAGAGGCTCAGGAGAAGGGTGGCCGTGCGCCGATCAAGACCTGGTCGCGCCGCTCGACCATTCTGCCGCAGTTCGTTGGCCTGACCTTCAATGTCTACAACGGCCGCAAGTTCGTGCCGGTGTCGGTCAATGAGGACATGGTTGGAATGAAGCTGGGCGAGTTCGCTCCGACCCGCTTCTTCCCCGGCCACGCCGCCGACAAGAAGGGTAAGCGCTAATGTCCAAGCCCAAGTCTCCCCGCAAGGTCGGCGACAAGGAAGCGCTGGCGACCGGGACCATGATCCGTGGTTCCGCCCGCAAGCTCAACCTGGTGGCTGGCCTCATCCGCGGCCGCAAGGTCGAGGAAGCGCTGAACATCCTGAAGTTCTCGCCCAAGGCGATGAGCGAAGATGTCTACAAGGTGCTCGCCTCGGCGGTCGCCAATGCTGAGAACAACCACAACCTCGACGTCGACACGCTTGTCGTCAGCGAGGCGTCGGTTGGCAAGTCGATCACCATGAAGCGTTTCGCCACGCGCGCCCGCGGCCGGTCCACCCGGATCGAAAAGCCGTTCAGCCGTCTGCGTGTCGTCGTGCGTGAGCAGGAAGAAGCCTAATGGGTCAGAAATCGTCCCCCGTCGGCCTGCGTCTCCAGATCAACCGGACCTGGGACAGCCGTTGGTTCGCTGAAGGCCAGGATTATGGCCGGCTGCTGCTGGAGGATCTGAAGATCCGCCAGTTCATCTTCAAGACGCTGCCCCAGGCGGCGATCTCGAAGGTGGTCATCGAGCGCCCGGCCAAGCTGTGCCGCGTGTCGATTTATGCCGCCCGCCCGGGCGTCATCATCGGCAAGAAGGGCTCGGACATCGAGAAGCTGAAGAAGCAGCTGTCGAAGATGACCGGTTCGGAAGTCAGCCTGAACATCGTCGAAATCCGCAAGCCGGAAATCGACGCGCGCCTCGTTGCGCAGGGCGTTGCCGACCAGCTGGAGCGCCGTATTGCGTTCCGCCGGGCCATGAAGCGCGCTGTCCAGTCGGCCCTGCGCCTCGGCGCCGAAGGCATCAGGATAACCTGCGCTGGCCGTCTCGGCGGCGCCGAGATCGCCCGGACCGAATGGTATCGCGAAGGCCGCGTTCCACTGCACACGCTGCGCGGCAATGTCGATTATGCCGAAGCGCAGGCGCACACCGCTTACGGTGTCTGCGGAGTCAAGGTGTGGGTCTTCAAGGGTGAGATCCTGGGTCATGACCCGCTCGCCCAGGACCGGCTGATGATGGAAGCCCAGACGTCGGGCGTTCGCCCCGCGCGTGATGACCGTCGATAAGGAACTAGAAGATGCTGCAACCGAAACGCACCAAGTTCCGTAAGGCCTTCAAGGGCCGGATTCACGGCAACGCCAAGGGTGGCACCGAACTCAACTTCGGCGCCTTCGGGCTCAAGGCCATGGAACCGGAGCGGATTACCGCGCGCCAGATCGAAGCGGCTCGCCGCGCGATCACCCGCCATATCCGCCGCCAGGGCCGTTTGTGGATTCGTATCTTCCCGGACGTGCCCGTGTCGTCGAAGCCCGCCGAAGTCCGCATGGGCTCGGGCAAGGGGTCGCCGGAATTCTGGGTCGCCCGCGTGAAGCCGGGTCGTATTCTGTTCGAGCTGGACGGCGTTCCCGGCCCGCTCGCCAAGACCGCCTTTGAGCGCGCCGCCGAAAAGCTGCCGATCAAGGTCAAGGTCGTCGCCCGCCTGGGTGAAAAGCTGGTTGAGGAAGATTAATCATGGCCAAGAAGGAAAACCTGACGGTCAACACCGACGACCAGCTGGCCACCCAGCTGTCGGACCTGAAGCGCGAGCAGTTCAACCTGCGCTTCCAGTCCGCCACCAACCAGCTCGAGAAGCCGAGCCGGGTACGCGAAGTTCGCCGTACCATTGCCCGGATCAAGACGCTGCAATCCGCTCGCTCGCGCGATGCGGCCAAGGCGTAAGGAGTAGCAAGAGATGCCGAAGCGCGTCCTCACTGGCACCGTGGTGTCGGACAAGGGTGACAAGACGGTGGTGGTTCGTGTCGAACGCCGGGTGAAACACCCGTTGTACGGCAAGATCATCAAGCTGTCGAAGAAGTACCACGCCCACGACGAAGGCAATGCCTTCAAGTCGGGTGAGCAGGTTCGCATTCAAGAATGCGCTCCTGTGTCGAAGTTGAAGAGCTGGACCGTTCTTGATCGCGTCGGCGCCGCCCCTGCGGCCGTCGAGACCGTCGAGACGGATACGGCCGAGAAGCCGGCTAAGGCGACCAAGGGCAAGGCCAAAAAGGCCGAGTCCGCGGCGGCCGAAGCCTAAGGGTAGAAGGGTCGAACAATGATCCAGATGCAGTCCAACCTGGACGTTGCGGACAACAGCGGCGCCAAGCGCGTCCAGTGCATTAAGGTACTGGGCGGGTCGAAGCGGCGCACCGCCGGCGTCGGCGACATCATCGTCGTCAGCGTCAAGGAAGCCGCCCCGCGCGGCCGCGTGAAGAAGGGCGACGTTCACCGTGCGGTGATCGTTCGTACCGCCAAGGACATCCGCCGTCCCGACGGTTCGGTAATCCGCTTCGATTCCAACGCGGCGGTGCTGGTGAACAAGAACGAAGAGCCGATCGGCACCCGTATTTTCGGGCCGGTGGTTCGTGAGCTGCGCGCGAGAAAGCATATGAAGATCATCTCGCTCGCGCCGGAGGTGCTGTGATGTCGGCCGCGAAGATCCGCAAGGGTGATAAGGTCGTGGTCCTGTCGGGCCGCGACAAGGGCAAGACCGGCGATGTGCTGATGTCGATGCCGAAGGACGGCAAGGTCGTCGTTTCGGGCGTCAACATCGCCACCCGCCACCGCAAGCCGACCCAGCTCAACCCGCAGGGCGGTCTCGAGCGCAAGGAAGCGCCGATGCACGTCTCGAAGGTCGCGATCGTCGACCCGAAGGACGGCAAGGCTACGCGCGTCCGGTTCGAGACGTCTGAGGACGGCAAGAAGGTCCGCGTCGCATCGCGGTCCGGGGAGAAGATCGATGGCTGACGCCAAGAAGGACCAGAAGGCGTACGCTCCGCGCCTGCGCAAGGATTATGACGAGCGCATCGTCAAGGCGATGACCGAGAAGTTCGGCTACAAGAACGCTCTTGAAGTGCCGAAGCTCGAGAAGATCGTCATTAACATGGGCGTCGGCGAGGCGACCCAGGACAAGAAGAAGGTCGAGCAGGCCGCGGCCGAGATGGAAAAGATCTCGGGCCAGAAGCCGGTCATAACCAAGGCGAAGAAGTCGATCGCTCAGTTCAAGCTGCGCGAAGGCATGCCGATCGGTTGCAAGGTGACCCTGCGCCGCGAACGCATGTACGAATTCCTCGACCGCCTGGTGACCATCGCCCTGCCGCGCGTCCGCGACTTCCGGGGCCTGAACCCCAAGTCGTTTGACGGCCGTGGCAATTATGCGATGGGCCTCAAGGAGCAGATTGTTTTCCCCGAGATAAACTACGACCAGATCGACAAGGTCCGGGGCATGGACATCATCATCACCACGACCGCGAAGACGGACGAGGAAGCGCGCGAACTGCTGCGTCTCTTCAACTTCCCGTTCCCGGCCGAAGCACAGAAAGAAGCCGCGTAAGCGGCGGGTGGAGAACTTAAGTCATGGCGAAACTGAGTTCCGTGAACAAGAACGAGCGTCGCAAGAAGCTCGTCGCGAAAACCGCGGCGAAGCGTGCGAAGCTCCTCGCAAAGGCGAATGACAAGTCGGTCGATGAAACCGAACGGCTGATCGCTCGCCTCAAGCTGGCGGAGTTGCCGCGTAACGGCAACCCGACCCGTATCCGCAACCGCTGCGAGCTCACGGGTCGCAGCCGCGGCTATTATCGCAAGTTCCGGTTGTCGCGCATCATGCTGCGCGAACTGGGCAACAAGGGCCTGATTCCGGGCCTCACCAAGTCGAGCTGGTAAGGGTCTGACGATGCCAATGACTGATCCTTTGGGTGATATGCTCACCCGCATCCGCAACGGCCAGCAGGCGCGCAAGGATTCGATCCTGACGCCGGCGTCGAAGCTTCGCGCCTATGTGCTCGATGTGCTTCAGCGCGAGGGCTATATCCGCGGCTATTCCGAAGAGCAGCTGGCGGGCCAGAAGGGCCTGCGCATCGAGCTCAAATATTTCGAGGGCCAGCCCGCGATCCAGCACCTGGTTCGCGTGTCGAAGCCGGGGCGCCGGGTCTATTCGGGCTCGAAGGAGCTGCCGCGGGTTCGCAACGGCCTCGGAATCACGATCGTGTCGACGCCTCGCGGCGTTCTGTCGGACGCGGAAGCGCGCGACCAGAATGTCGGCGGCGAAGTGCTGGCGGAGGTATTCTAATGTCCCGCATCGGTAAAAAGCCGGTCTCCACTCCGTCGGGCGTTTCCGCCTCGATCGAGGGACAGACCCTGACGGTGAAAGGCCCCAAGGGCACGCTGTCGATGACGCTGCTCGACGATCTCGTGAAATATGAGATTGCCGAGGGTGAAATCCGCGTCACTCCGCTGATGGACGCGCAGCGCAACCGCGCCGCGTGGGGCATGCAACGCACCAACGTCCAGAACCTGGTCACCGGTGTGACCGAGGGGTTCCAGAAGGTGCTCGAGATCACCGGCGTCGGCTATCGTGCCCAGGCCCAGGGCAAGACCCTGAAGCTGCAGCTCGGCTACAGTCATGACGTGAACTATGCGGTGCCGGAAGGTGTCGAGGTCAAGACCCCGGACAACACCACGGTCGAGATCAGCGGCATCGACAAGCAGAAGGTTGGCCAGGTGGCCGCCGAAATCCGCCGCTGGCGCAAGCCGGAGCCCTACAAGGGCAAGGGCATCAAGTATCGCGGTGAGTATATCTTCCGCAAAGAAGGCAAGAAGAAGTAAGCCATGGCGAAACTGTCTCTCTTCGATCGCCGCCGTCGTCGTGTTCGCACGGCGCTGCGCGCCCGGGCCGCCGGCAAGCCGCGGCTCTCGGTCCACCGTTCGGGCCGCCACATCTATGCCCAGGTCATCGACGATGCCGCCGGCAAGACGCTGGTGTCCGCTTCCACCCTGGAGAAGGATCTCAAGGGCAAGGCTGGCGGGACTCGCGACGGCGCAGCCGAGGTCGGCAAGACCTTGGCCGAGCGCGCCAAGAAGGCGGGCGTCTCCTCGGTCGTCTTCGACCGCGGCGGTTTCCTGTTCCATGGCCGGGTGAAAGCCCTGGCCGATGCCGCCCGCAACGGCGGATTGGAGTTTTAAATGGCTGACGAAACCCAGACCCCGCAGGCGCCCGAAGCTGGCGCTCCTCCGGCGGCGGAAAATCCCCAAGGGACTCCGCAGACGGTTGCAGCGGCCGAAACGGCTCCGGCCGAACGTCCCGAGGGCCGCGGTCCGCGTGGCGGGCGTGGCGGACGCGGTGGCGGCGGTGGCCGTGACAACCGCGGTGGCAACCGTGGCCGGCGTGACGATCGCCGTGGTGGCCGCGGTGGCGACGACGACGGTGGTGAAGAGCTGATCGAAAAGCTGGTTCACATCAACCGCGTCTCGAAGACCGTAAAGGGCGGTAAGCGTTTCGGTTTTGCCGCGCTGGTCGTCGTTGGCGACGGCAAGGGTCGTGCCGGCTTCGGCCATGGCAAGGCTCGCGAAGTCCCGGAGGCCATCTCCAAGGCGACTGCCGCCGCCAAGAAGGCCATGATCCGTGTCCCGCTGCGCGACGGCCGTACGCTGCACCATGACGGCAAGGGCCATTTCGGCGCCGGCAAGGTCGCGGTTCGCGCCGCCCCGGCCGGTACCGGCATCATCGCCGGCGGCCCGATGCGCGCCGTGTTCGAAAGCCTGGGCGTTGCCGACGTGGTGACCAAATCGGTCGGCACCTCCAACCCCTACAACATGATCCGCGCCACCTTCGAGGCGCTCAAGGATCAGACCAGCCCGCGCTCGGTCGCGCAGCGCCGTGGCAAGAAGGTCGCCGACCTTCTCGGCCGTGGAGGCATGGCCGCCGCCGAGGCTGAAGCGACCGCCGAAGCGGTCACGGAGTAACAATGATGGCCCAGGAAAAGACCAAAACCATCAAGATCACCCAGACCGGATCGCCGATCCGCCGTCACAAGACCCAGCGGGCGACCCTGGTCGGCCTGGGCCTCAACAAGATGCATCGCACGGTTGAGGTCGAGGCGACCCCGGAAGTGCTCGGCCAGGTGCGCAAGGTCGCGCACCTCCTCAAGGTCGAAGACTAACCAAACTGTATTGGGGCCGGGCAGCGCATGTTGTCCGGCTTCATGCGCGACAAAAGCGAAAGCGAGTGCAACCATGACCATCAAACTGAACGAACTTCGTGACAACGACGGCGCCCGCAAGGGTCGCGTCCGTGTCGGCCGCGGCATCGGCTCGGGTCTGGGCAAGACCGCCGGTCGCGGCCAGAAGGGCCAGAAGAGCCGCTCGGGCGTCTCCATCAAGGGCTTCGAAGGCGGCCAGATGCCGCTCCACATGCGGCTGCCGAAGCGCGGCTTCAACAACATCTTCGCCAAGGATTTCGCGGAGGTGAACCTCGGCGCGGTCCAGAAGATGATCGACGCCGGCAAGCTCGACGCCAAGAAGATGCTCGACCATGATGCGCTGAAAGCCGCCGGCCTGGCGCGCGGCGGCAAGGACGGCGTCCGGCTTCTCGCCAAGGGCGAACTCAAGACCAAGGCAAGCTTCAAGGTTGCCGGTGCGTCGAAAGGTGCGCTGGATGCGGTCGAAAAGGCTGGGGGTTCGGTCGAGATCGTCGAGCGCAAGGATCCGGCTGCCCTGGCTGCTGCCAAGAAGGGCACCGCCAAGGCTGCTGCGAAGAAGGCTTGAGCCTTCCGTCGCAAGGGGGGTTCGCAACGGCCCTTCAGTGACTATATCGGGCGGCGGGGGGCAGGTGCCCGTCGCCGCCTGACTTTTATCTAGGGATTATCGATGGCATCCGCAGCCGAACAACTGGCCGCCAACATTTCGCTGGCAAGCTTCTCCAAGGCTACCGAACTCAAGAAGCGCCTGTGGTTTACCCTCGGCGCTTTGGTTCTCTTCCGGCTGCTGTCGTTCGTTCCCATTCCGGGCATCGACCCGCGCGCGCTGGCCTCGCTGTTCCAAACCCAGCAGGGCGGCGTCATCGATTTCTTCAACACATTTTCGGGCGGCAGCCTGGAGCGGATGAGCATTATCGCGCTCGGCGTCATGCCCTATATCACCGCCTCGATCGTCGTTCAGCTCGGCGGCTCGCTCTATGAGCCGTGGAAGCAGCTCAAGAAGGAAGGCGAGGTCGGCCGCAAACGGCTCAACCAATATACGCGCTACCTCACCGTGCTGCTGACTACCGTGCAGGGCTATTTCATTGCTGTCGGCCTTGAGGGGCTCGGCGCTTCGCAGGGGATCGGCGCGGTGGTCGAACCCGGCCTCCTGTTCCGGGTTGCGGCGACCGTCAGCCTTGTCGGCGGGACGCTGTTCCTGATGTGGGTCGGCGAACAGATCACTAGTCGCGGTATCGGCAACGGCGTGTCGCTGATCATCATGGCTGGCATCGTCGCCTCGCTTCCGCGCACGCTGGCGCAGCTGTTCGAAGGCGGTCGCAGCGGGACGATGGATCCGCTGCTGGTGTTCGGCATCGTCATCGCGGTTATCGTCCTCGTCCTGTTCATCTGCTTCATGGAGCGTGCGCAGCGCCGCGTCCTGATCCAATATCCCAAGCGCCAGACCGCGCGCGGGATGATGCAGCAGGAGCGCAGTCACCTTCCCTTGAAGATCAACACCGCGGGCGTCATTCCGCCGATCTTCGCCTCGTCGCTGCTGCTGATGCCGCTGACCGTCTTGCAGTTTGCGGGCGGCGGTGCGACCGACACCGATAGCGCCGGCAATGACTTGCTGATCACCATCAGCACCTATTTGCAGCATGGCGCGCCGCTCTATCTCGCGCTCTATGCCGGGGGCATCGCCTTTTTCTGCTTCTTCTACACTGCGGTGCAGTTCAATTCGGAAGAGACGTCGGAGAATCTGAAGCGCCATGGCGGTTTCATTCCCGGGATCCGCCCGGGCAAGGCGACCGAACAATATTTCGACTATCTGCTGAACCGCATCACGGTAATCGGCGCCGCGTATCTGGTCACGATCTGCCTGATCCCGGAAATCGCACTGAGCCAGGCCGGCGTGGCTTTCTACCTAGGCGGGACGAGCTTGTTGATCGTCGTCAACGTGACAATGGATACGGTCAGTCAGATCCAGAGCCACTTGATCGCGCACCAATATGGCGATTTGATCAAGAAGGCGAAGCTGAAGGGCGGACGCCGCCGCTAAGGCTGCGCCTCCAAACGGGGAAAATCTAGGCGTGGACATCATTCTTTTGGGGCCGCCGGGCGCGGGGAAGGGAACCCAGGCCAAGCGGCTGGAGCAGATGCGGGGCATGATCCAGATGTCCACGGGCGACATGCTCCGCGAGGCGGTCGCCAAAGGCACACCCACCGGCCTCAAGGCCAAGGCGGTGATGGAAGCGGGCGAGCTGGTCTCCGACGCGATCGTTTCGGCGCTGATCGGCGAACGGCTGGACAATGCGGCCGAGTTCGGCGCGATTTTCGATGGTTTCCCCCGGACCGGCCACCAGGCCGAAGCTCTTGAGTTCTTGCTTGCCGAGCGCGGCCGCAAGCTCGACCATGTGATTGAACTGGTGGTCGACGAGGAAATGCTGGTCGAGCGCATCACCGGTCGCTTCACCTGCGCCAATTGCGGCGCCGGCTATCACGACCGTTTCCACCGGCCCAAGACGGAAGGCGTGTGCGACATATGCGGTGGCACCGAATTCCGGCGCCGTCCTGAC
Source organism: Sphingomonas xanthus (assembly GCF_007998985.1). Lineage (GTDB taxonomy): Bacteria > Pseudomonadota > Alphaproteobacteria > Sphingomonadales > Sphingomonadaceae > Sphingomicrobium > Sphingomicrobium xanthum. Next base: position 665,568 of record NZ_CP041659.1, on the reverse strand, counting down.
GACAATGAGCAGACCGTGCGCACCCGCATGGCCGAATATCGCGCCAAGACCGCGCCGATCCTGCCCTTGTACGAGCAAAAGGGCCTGGTCCGCCGGATCGACGGCATGGCCAGCGTCGAACAGGTCGCCGCGGCCATCGACGCGATCCTCGACGGCTAGACATTGAAGGGCGTTGCGCCCACCCTTTGGTCCAAGTGGACGGGAGGGGATTATGCGTAACTGGATTGTCGGATTTGCGCTACTCGGTGCGACCCCGGTCGCCGCGGAGGTCGTGAGCGCCGGACCCCATGGGTTCGAGGTACGGCAAAGTGCCAATCTTGTCGTGCCGCAGGCGGATGCCTTCGCCGCCTTCACCCAGGTCGCCGCCTGGTGGCACCCGGATCATAGCTATTCAGGCGACTCCTCGCGCCTGTCGCTCACGCCGCGCGCCGGCGGCTGTTTCTGCGAAAGCCTCGAAAATGGCGGCGGCGTCGAACATCTGCGCGTTACCTATGTCCAGCCCGGCGAGCGCATGGTGCTAACCGGCAGCCTTGGTCCCTTGCTGTTCGAGGGGACGGCTGGCGCAATGGACGTCAAGGTCGAGCGGATCGCGGGCGGATCGCGGATCGTCATGACATATCGCGTCGCCGGCTTCGCCAACGGCAATGGAGAGGCGCTAGCGGGGCCGGTCGACCGGGTCTTGGCGGAACAGATGAAACGGCTCAGGACTTTCGCCGCGGGCGGCGCCCCCAAGCGCTAGGCGCGAACCAGCGTCACGGTCCGCCAGCCGGGAGTGTCGGCGGTCATCATATGATCTTCGCTGGCGATTTCCCGCCACCGTTCGCTGGAGCGCAAGTCGGGCATGCTGACATCGCCATCGACCACAGCGATCACTTCGGTCAGCTCGATCTTGTCGGCGATCGGTTCGAACAGGTCGAAAATCGCCGCTCCGCCGATTACCGAAATCGGCGACTCGCCTGCCAGCGCGATCGCCCCTTCGACGTCATGAGCGACATCGACCCCCTCGACGCTCCATTGGTCATCGCGGGTCATGACGATATGCTGGCGACCGGGAAGAATGCCCGGAAGGCTGTCGAAGGTCTTGCGGCCCATAATCATCGCCGAACCCATGGTCAGCGCCTTGAACCGCTTGAGATCGCCCGGAATATGCCAGGGCAGGTCATTATCCTTGCCGATGACGCCATTGATCGCGCGGGCAAGGACGATGGTGATCGGGGGTCGAACCATGGGCTGTTCCATAGCCTCAGGCGGAACCCGGGGCAAACCGCCCTCGTTCAGCGCTGCGAGGTTTATGGATGAATAACAGCCGCGCCAGGCAGGCCACCACCAACTTCGATTACCTGGTCGCGCTTTCCAGGGCGTTTGCCGGTGCGCTGATTTTCTGCGTGCCGCTGCTGATGACTATGGAGATGTGGCGGCTCGGGGTGCAACTGCCCTGGTGGCAGGTCGCCCAATTGTCGCTCGCCAACCTCATCTTGCTGTTCGGCCTGTCCAAGGTGTCGGGTTTCGAGGAGACGCAGGACCCGCTCGACGACCTGCTAGACGTTTTCGCTGCCTATTTCGTGGCCTCGGTAACCGCAGGTCTGGTCCTGCTCTTGATCGGGGAAATCAGCCCGTCGATGCCCCTGGCGGATATTATCGGGAAAATCGCCATCCAGGCGGTGCCCGGCAGCTTCGGCGCGATGATCGGGTCGAAAATGCTGGGCGACAGCGAGGACATCGAGCGCAACCAGCAGTGGCGGTCGAGCATGGCGGGCCAGCTGTTCCTTCTGTTCGCCGGCGCGATCTTCCTCAGCTTCACCATCGCGCCGACCGAAGAAGTGCTGCTGATCAGCATCGCGATGGAGCCTGGCCATGCCATCGCCCTGATGCTGATTTCGGTTCTGCTGCTCCATGCGATCCTCTATTTCGTCGGCTTCACCGGCCAGGATCGACGATTGACCGACGGTCATCCCATCGCCTTCATCAAATACAGCCTCCCCGGCTATTCGGTCGTCCTGCTTGCGTGCCTCTATCTTGCCTGGAGTTTCGACCATCTCGCCGGTCTCGACCCGGCGACGGCGGTGCGCACGCTGATCGTGCTGGCCTTTCCCGGCGCGATCGGTGCCGGCCTTGCCAAGGTGGTAATCTGAACATGTCCGGAAAATCGCGCGCTCCACTTCTCGAGTGGACCAGTGCCGGGCTTGGCCTCGCGGTCATCATCGCCCTGCTCGCGATATTGCTGCTGGACTCCGCCAAGGCCCCTGAAGACCGTATTCCGGACCTGTCGGTTACGGTCGATCAGTTGGTCCCGACCCGGTCGGGAATGGCTGCCCGGTTCGTGATCAGCAATGCCAGCGGCCAGACCGCTTCGAGGGTCCAGGTCGAAGGCAAGGCGGGAGGGGAAAGCGCCACGGCAACGGTCGATTATGTGCCGGGGCGATCGGATGCGAAGGGGGTGCTGTTGTTCTCCTCCGCAACCGCGTCGCCGCCCACCGTCCGGGTGACCGGTTTCGAGCTTCCCTAAGGCCGGCTTTCGATCCCCAGACGATGCGACTAGACAGTGGGCATGAGCCAGGCCGAACTGATCGCAGAAGTGCTTCGCGACCATGGCCCGCAGTCCGTGGTGACCGACCCTCGGGACATTGAGCCTTGGCTTAGCGATTGGAGGGGCCGTTGGCATGGGGCCGCAAGCGCGATCCTCCAGCCCGCCAATACCGCTGAAGCAGCCTCGATCGTCGCCAAGGCGGCGGCGCATCGCGTGGCCCTCGTTGCCCAAGGGGGGAACACGTCGATGGTGGGCGGTGCGACACCTCCCGCGGACGGGTCCGCGCTGATCCTCTCGCTGCGCCGAATGAACCGGATCGACGCGATCGACCCAGTGGCCCTACGCTGCACGGCTGAAGCTGGAGTGATCCTGGAGTCGCTGCATGCCGCCGTTGCCGAACATGGCCTGCGCTTCCCGCTGACGCTGGGCGCGAAGGGCAGCGCAACCATCGGCGGACTGGTGTCGACCAATGCCGGCGGCACCCAGGTGCTGCGGTTCGGGACCATGCGGGCACTGGTCGACGGGATCGCGGCAGTGCTACCCGACGGCAGCATCCATGACGGCCTGTCGAAGCTCAAGAAGGACAATCGCGGGCCAAGCATCGATCAGCTGCTGATTGGCGCCGAAGGAACCCTTGGCATCATCACGCAGGTCCGTCTCAAGCTGGTTCCAGCGGTGGCGGCGCGCGCCGTGGCCTGGCTCGGGCTCTCCAGTCCCCAGGCCGCGATCGACGTGCTGAGGGCGCTTGAGGCCGGGACCGACCGGATCGAGGGGTTCGAGCTGCTACCACGGGAGTCGCTCGACGCCGCAATCGCGCAGATCAACGGAGTGCGGCCGCCGCTGGCGACGCCGCATCCTTGGCACGTGCTAGTCGAAGCCACCGTCGATCGCGGGACCGACGAAACTCCGGAAAGCCTGCTCGGCCGCCTTCTTGCGCCGATGGTCGATCGCGGCCTGGTCGGCGACGCCGCCATTTCCGCCAATGAGGCGCAGGCGCAGGCCTTTTGGCGGATCCGGGACAGCCTGTCCGAAGCCGAGCGCAAGGCCTTTGGCGCGGCGACCCAGCACGACATCAGCGTTCCAGTCGAGGCGATGCCGGCCTTCCTTGAACAGGCGACCCGGACGCTCGAGCAGGCATTTCCGGGAGTGCAGGCTTCGGGTTTCGGCCATCTTGGCGACGGCAACATCCACTTTCACGTGCGTGCCGGAAGCCGCGGCGGTCCCGGCTGGCTGGAACGGGAAGGCGAGGCGGTCAGCCGGCTGGTCCACGACCTCGTCGTCGAGGCTGGCGGATCGATCAGCGCCGAACATGGCATCGGCCAGATGAAACGGGGCGAACTGGCGCGGCTCCATCCGGGCCGGGTGAGGACCTTACGCGCCCTCAAGGCCGGGCTCGACCCGGAAGGGATCATGAACCCCGGCAAGCTCATCTAGGGAAAACTGGGGCGGGTACGCTGACGATACGCCGCACCCGCCCGCTGAACATGGATGCCGCGGCTGATCGCGCATCCGGGCGCGTGAAGGAGGCGTTCCGCGCCGGGCGATCAACGCCTGATGGTTCTGGCGGGTTGCAATGCGGGTCAGGCGTTGCGCGCCCCGCTACGTGCCGGAACTTTCCCAAGACGATTGGGGAGTTTGGTGGAAACTGGCTTTTGCCATTGCCGTAGGCCGCGCGTTCGTTGCCGCATTTTATGACCGGCAAAATCTTCCAAAGACGACGTGGGACTTCAATCCGAGACGCGGCCTTCTATAATTCTTCCTTGAATGGATCATCTTTCCAGTGACGATCGGCTGGGTGGAATCCTGACGTTAGAGCCGAGCGAACCCGCGCCAAGCGAAGCCCAGCGCGAGAGCAAGGTAACCCACCATGACGAGCCAAAAGAACGTCGGTTTCCGGCTGCGGGTTGGCCCGCCAGCCCAGCCCCACACGACACCCGACCTGATCGACATCGTAAGCAGCCACAGCCAAACCGGTGCGATGAGGATGCCGAGAACACCCATCGCCGTCTCGTGAATGTTCTCAACCATGACGATCGGATGCCGCGTTCATAGAATGTCCGCAATGGATGCGGCCCTTGCCAGAGCAAAATGGATGCATTCGGACATTTACCTCTAGTCTTGCGGCGCATCAGCGCGCGGATGGGCCATGCGATCCAGTGCATGTTGAAGAGGAAGATCGTCGGACCAACAATCAGTAGCAAGATGCTCAGGTAGGGGGTCATAATCAGCCAAACGAGCAACTCCGGCAGTGAGCGCCGCAAGTCTTCAACGAAGACCACCGGAAGGCTGAGAATAAGCAGCAAGTAGAGCGTGGCCTTCGCTCCTATCGGCCAACGGCTGAAAGAACCCACCGTCATGTTCAGCCAGCGCTGATATAGAGGAACTCGCTGGTCGTTGGCGCTGCTAGGCATAAGCGCATCATCGTGATTTGCCGAACGTCCGCAATGGGTCGCTGTCCGTCATCCAGCGACTAGCTGAACCAATGACCGGAAATACCACCCCGGGTTCCGAAAGCGGACGTTCCGGCTTCGGCCACTGCCGGACAATTCGTCGGTCCTGCCGACAGTTTCAGGGTAAGTACAAGGTTGTTGGAGGGCCAAGGTAAGGTGGTCCCAACAATTGAACGGGTGTCCAACCGCGATTAAAGCTGCCCCAAATTTCCTCTTAGCTGCAATTTGCACCCAAGATCAGTTGCACAAGCCTGCTCCCTAGACGCCGCCTTCTTGCACAAACCTGCTCCGATCTAGTCGACAAAGGAAAGGGCCGCTGAAACCAGCAGCCCCAAAAGATAAGTCGGATGTTAGCGAGGCAAGTCGAGGCGTTCGATTGCTTCTGAACGCAGGAAGCCGCCTGGTCGGGAGTGGGGAACGCCGCAGCGCTTCGCTAGGAAATAAGCTTCGGTTTTCGAGAGGCCGAGCAGCCAAGCCAGTTCAGCTGCACTGACGTACTTTGCCGCGAGCTTCTCCACTGCCTCGATGGGCACTACGACCGAACGCGAGCCGCGAGGCGTTATGTGGTCGGAGAGCAGCCTTGTCGCCTGATTAGGACCCAGGTTTAGGGTATCTGCGGCGTCTCGCTTCGACATCAACGCCTGGAACTTGAAAGGTCGAATGCTGGTCGTGTCGAACTGGATAGACCGGAGGCGCGGAACGTCACTTGTTCGGATGTGTATGGCTTTTGCGAGCGTTTTCAAGCCGCCCAAGAACTCGTAGTCGAGCTCACCATCGAGCAGCATTTTCAGCATCGCGCCCCAGGGCTTGAGGCGACCGCCGATTACCTTCGCAGCCATGTCCAGTGGAACCTTCGGTCCGCTGATGGGCCTCCCTTCAGTCTCAACCCGGCCGCAAAACGCCTTCAGTGATGCGAAACTGAGCGGCACCCAAATGTACCGGGCACGGAAATACGGGTGAGCAACCTCATCAAGGAGACCGAGTGCTACAAGCTGCTCGACGCCGTGGCACGTGATGCCGAGCTGGGCTCGAGCCGTCTCGATCGACATCCTGTCTTCGAAGCCGACGTTGAGGCTGGCGATCTCATCCGCACAGAATGCTGCCATCGGGCGGTCCCGGCGGATCGCGAAGCGAGTGCGGAGGACCCCCGCCCGACGAAGATTCGACAGCCGAGATTGCTTCAGTCCGACGGCTGCTGCGGCGGCATTCAGCGTGAGGAATCTTGCTGCATTCACCGGATCGGAAATGTCGATGAAGTCGGAAATCTCTTTAACGATACGACGGGCAATAGGATCGGAGAGCTGGGAGCGATTTCTCCATAGGCTGAGAAAGCGCATGCTCTCACCCTGATTGCCATCGTCGCGCGTAACACGGGCCCGGATTCGCTCCGCAGCGAGACCCACGAATCCCTCCGGCCAGGACTGCAGGATGCGCCACGCCTGAGCCATTGCGGAGGAGAGTTGGTGCGGTCCCGCGAGGTGCATGTTCGTCCGTGCGGCCGGCAGCGACGGGTCAACAACTTTCATGAGCCTGATCAGCAACTCGTAAGCCGCGTCGGGCGTGATCTCGCCTAAGGAGGCAGGCAGAGTGGCGAGTATCGAGCGCTTCCGTGCCGGATCGGGGCTGAGAAGGTCGACTAACGCATGGAGTGCCTCTCGCTCCTCTTCGGGGACAAGATCGCTCGGACTGTCCCGCAGGTCAGCGAGACAGCGACCGCAACGCTCGATTCCGAACGTACTGCTCCACTGCTGTGTTACGCCACACTGGTCTCGGTGGCAGGTGGAACGCAGATACTGCCAGGTTTCCGGGCAAAACGAGATCGTGCGGACCATCCAGAGTGCGCGGTGGTGTGCCGAAAGCCGCAGGCTAGCTGGCGCAAACCGACGATCGCGGACCTCGAGGTCAGTTTTACGGACGGACACGCCGAAGAGCTTTCTGGTAAGCCCGTCCTCATCGGCCGGTAAAGTGCGAACCTGTAATTCCGGCAACGGTACACCCGTAATCTCGGCGATCTTGCTTAGGTCACGGCGCTCATTGAGAGCCACGTCCTGCACGTGAGGGTACTCGACACCGGCTTGTCGAGTGATTTCGAGCATACTGTCGATGAAGTTGGCTGCGGCCCAGCGATGAAGGAGCCCGTTGAACGACTCGCCGGGAATCGGTGTGATCGCAGGCATCACTTCTCTCCATCTCTAAACGGATTGTAAGCGATCCGACGGTTCGCGATGGACCAGTCATCGACGGCGTCGGCGAGATCCTCGCGCGAGATGCAGCTGTACTTGTTCCTGACCACTGAGATGGCCGCAGTCTCTACGATGCGGCAAAACTGGCCAATCAACCCGTTCGAGGCCTCGTGAAGCAGCTGCAGTTGCTGCTCGTCATCGGCAAGTCCTGAGTGGAGCGAGACAATGCCCGCGTCCGCGAGAGCTTGATCATACCGGCTGACGAAGTCGGTGAACATTTTCCGGTCTTCGTCATCGGCCCACTGCAGCTGGGACATCGTGACCGGTACATCGAGGCGGTTGGACAGGTCGGACGCGGTGTGGAAAACGTCATGCGCCTTTTCGAGTCCAAGAAAGGCTACTGCGCACAGTCCTCCTTCCATCAGGTCCTGCACTTTGGCTGCGATCACCGGGCTCATCGTCGGCCGGCGCGTAGTCCGTTGAAACTCGTCCAAGATGAGAATCTGGACCTTGCGTTCGGGCAATGAATTCCAGACCCGCTCCCACCTTAGCGCCGCTGAGCCTTTGTCCGGGCGGGGTTCACCCAACGACCGCAGGATGTCCGTCGCGACGCTTGCAAGTGACCCTTCGGGGTCGATCGTTGCAAGGGCAATCGGAACCGCTCCAGGCGGATGCTCTTCAGTTGCGAGCACGTGCTTGGAGTGCTCGCGGGCTGCTGTGGTTTTACCCGCGAACGACGGGCCGAAGAGGTGGACGCCTCTTTGGGGCCGCCCCCGCGTCAGGACGGCGGTGTGGCGCAACTCGTCGAGTGCGACCTTGAGCTCGATCTGCGGCGGGTAGGGGATCGAGATCTCGCCGATGAGCTGCCGAGCGCGAGCAACCCGGGCATTTCGTTCTGCCATGTTCTCGGGGGTGGTCATGCGGCATACTCCCCGCCGGCAGCCCGCGCTCGGCGCGGACGCGGGCGCTTGGCGTCCTTGGAGGCACGGATCGACTCAGCGTCGCTGCGGCGATCGCGAGGCTTCGTGTCCGCAAAGTGCCGGCGGGTCGGGGGCGTGGTCGCGAGGACTTCCGCGTCGAAGGAGGTCAGCGACGCCACGTCGTGAGTGATGAACTCGTCGGCCGTCACACTTTCCGCGACATCGAAGTCGACGGAGACCAGGTTCCCCGTGATCTGGCGGATGCGAGGATGCTCATACAGGCGAGCAAGCGCCGCGCGTTCCCGAGCCTTGGCCTTAGGTGTAAGGTTTTTGAGCGCTGCGATCCGGATCGCGCGAAACTCCAGGCGATCCTCTTCGGAGCAGAAGACGCGCCCTTCCTCGGCAGCGCGTTCCACAAGTTCGCGGTGGAAGCTGAGCGGCATCCCGTCGGAATAGCTTTCCTCCTCGCACTGAAGTTCGAGGTACTTGCGGCGCTGACGGTTCCACACATGGATCTTCGAGATGTTCGAAGGGTCGAACTTGATCTTCGTCGTGATGCTCGCGGTGTCGCGCGCCTGGCGCCGAGGCTCGAACCGAGTGTTCTCGTCGATGAGCGCCGGGACATTCCGCGGACAGTGGTAACGAAGCCCGAAGACCCGCGCGCCGGACTTGGTGACCTGGACGTTTTCTTCGACCTCCATGATCTCGAGGTGAGCCGCCCGCAAATCGCACATCATATCGATGCCATGCGCATTGGCCGAATTGCGGAAAACGAGGGCGGGCTGGCGGTCGTCGAGGCCGCAGTGATGGGCGATGTTATATTCGGCAGTCGCGTAATTGAGCAGCGCTTCGAGCCCAATCATCGTGATTTCGGCTTTCGCCTGAGGGTCGTATTCGGCGAGGCGGCTGTATTCGACGCCCCGCGTTCGCCCTGCCATGCCGTCGAGCAAAAGGCGCGGGATCGTGCCCAGAGCCCGCTCTCCGATGGCTTTGTACCGCGGCTTTTTCACGGGAGCGAAGCGGACTGAGATGCCGGTCGATCCGGCCATGTCGCGCATGCTCTTGCAGCGGAACTCGAGCGCGTTGTCGACGATCAATTCCGTCGGCCGGCCGCAGATGCGCTTGAGTATCGGAAAGCGTTCGACGAGCCGCTGCGGCGGCCGCTTGGGGCGCAGCATGCGCCGCAAGAGTTCGTAGACCGTCCAGTAGCTTGGCGGGATGTAGGTCACGACCCACGCGAGACAGGCGCGAGAGTGGACATCGATGGCGACCGACAACCAGGCACGCTGGCTCAGCCACTGCTTGTCGGGATCGACGATGGTGAACGCGTCGAGCTCGGTGTGGTCGACGATCACCTTCTCGAGGATGCGGGTGGCGGTCAGATTCTTGCCCGCACCCTTGCACTTCGCCTGGACGTACTGGCGACCATGCTTGGCCTCAAGGGTTTCGCTTCCCTCAAGCGCGATGCAAGCCCGGCGGAAGGTGTCGTAGCTGAAGCAGCGGTAGGGCTTTTCCGGTGCCGGGTAGTGATGGTGACGCCCCTCGTTGATGGCCTTGATTTCGGCAGCAGCAAACCCGTGGTGGGTCACCACGGCGCCTGCCGAGATATGACAGTTGAGCGCGTGCTTCTGCTTGACCTGCTCGACAACGTCGTCGAGCCACGGCGAACGGGGAACCTTGCCGTTCATCCGCACCATGTCCTTGCAGGAGCGCTGTCCGGCGCTGCCACGTTCGCTCCGCCAGCGCTTGATCGTATGGGGATTGCTATGCTCTCCGAACTGCTCGCGGAGCTGATCCGTCCACAGGTCCGGCATTGCGAGCTGGATCGCTTGTGTTCCGTTGGGGACGCCGTGGTCGTCGAGGAGCTCGCATTGCACGAGCATCTTCTCAGATTGGGGGTCGAGCTTGGTGCAGTCAGACCGGTCCCAATCGGTCTTCGCTGCAAGCCGACGCGCCTGGATCATGGATTCGGGGAACTCCTCCTCAAGGCGCCCGTCGATCTTGAGTTGATCGAGCGCGTCCGGCGTCGGAAGTTCCGGGAGACCCTGCTCGTTCGGACAACGGAAGGGTTGTCCGGTTCGGACGCACATGAGGTGAACGCGATCAGGAATCGAGTCCGGAACGGGACGGTAGAGCGCACCGTCGATGCGAATGAGGACTCCAGCGGGATAGTTGTACGAAGGAAGGTCAGCCACTTCAGAACTCCTTTTCTGGGCGCGCGGCGGCATTCCGCCCACCGCGACGCGGTTTCGGTCTAAGTTTTCGGGAGGCGAACCGGACTTTGGTCCGGTTCGAGTGGTGAGGATGTGGCCTAAGCCGGCTTGCAGGTGGGTGCGCTCATCGGCGACGGCGGAGCCCGGCATTGCGCCTTGGTCGTGTCAGCGATGAACAGCGCACAGCTGCGCTTAACGCAGAAATGATGATGATAATGGTCCATGCGAGCTGTCCTTAGTGCAGGGTGACGGGCGTATGGTCGTGGACGTGATCGGTGAGATCGATCTGGACGCGACGGCGTACCACCAGCGCCTGGACGACTGCCTTTCCTGCCGGAACAAAGTCCGGCTCCAGAAGCTCGGAAAGCTGCCCGTAAGTCGTGATCGGACCGCGTTCGACGGCGAACGCTTCGAGCTTCCGGATGTGGCGCGGCGTGACCGTCGCGAAGCCGCGTGACGCGAACAACTCCACATTGCGGCGGTGGTGCCGGTTGGCGAAGACCTCATCACCCATGATGATCTGGAATTGAAATCCGACCCGGCGGCAGATCTCGCTCACGCCAGCGAGGGTCAGTCGATAGTCTGCGTCTTTGACCGAGCGCTCGTCGGCCTTGTTCTCGATGATCTGCGTTGTGCCATCGGCGAGCTGGATTTCGACATCACAGGTGTATTCTCGCCAACGTCCTTCGAGCATGAACCGGAACCGGCGAGCTTCCGACTGGGCCCACAGAACGTTCCAGTCGCATTCGGCCTTCAGTAGCGTATGCTTCTGGGTGAGGCCCTCCCAATGCTGCAGGCGCCCGCGCTTCCAGCTCGGATACCATCCGGTCTCATGCGCCTGGGCGCCATCGAACCAGCGAAGCGAGCCGCCGTCCGCGCTGACGAACATTTCGGCGGAGCGAATGAACTCTTCGCCAACGACGGGCAGCAGTCGATCGGCGGGAACGAGGTTCGCTCGGGAAGGAGAGATCAGCGGGTCGCGCAGCTGGTAAGCCAAACCAAGATCGTCGACGATGGCCTGCGACGCCGGGATGCGGATGGGCCAAGTTGGTTTGACATCGACATTATCGGTCCAGTGTCCGATGGCCTTCGCCTCGAAGACGCGAGGGGACGTCATTACCGTCCCGATCCGCGAGCAGAAGTCCAAGGACCGCGACGATCGCCGCGAGGCCGGGGCCAACTCTTGCGTTCTGATTTTGACTGGGCGGCATGGGCCGCTGCGATCATCGCCGCCAGAAGCAAGATTTCAGATGATTGCATCGTTTGTAGTCCTCGCATTCTTCGTACTCCATCGACGAACTAGCTGGCAGAATCAGCGTCCGTTAGATGTTCACCAAACACCATATGAAAGCCGAATCTGGGACTTGCAACAGAAATCTGCGTCTCTTAAACGTTCACCGAGACTCTCCTTCGGAGAATTTTTGGAGAAGCCGGTGCCGTCGATCAAAGAGACTGAGTTATTCCGGCGATATCTACCAGCCGGATGGGCGTTAGAGGACGAACTTGCCCTCTTCGCCGTGCAGCCCCTCCACAAACAGCAAACTGTCGAGCAACGCCTCACGGCAATAGATCGCTATCTCGATCCTTCTTCTGAAGTCAGCGGCAACGTTGAGGCAGCTGCTTCTGCGATTGGCGTAGGACGGCGCCAATTCTTCAAGTTTGTCGCCAAGGTTCGGCAGCTGGGACCGACCCGAGGGCTGACGCCAGGGTTCAGGAACATTGCGCGTCGGTCGATAGCTCGAGAGGGACTAGCCGAACCGCTGGACTCGTTTGTCCGCCAACTACTTGCGGACAAACCACAGACACGTATTGCCCAGATTGAAAATGCGGTACTTAGAGAGTGTGAGCGTACTGGTACTCCCGTCCCCGGCGAGTCTGCCGTCCGTCGACGCGTCCATGCGCTCAAACGATCGGCTTTGCCAGAGCAGCTCGGGCCTGTCGGCGAACAGATCACTGTCGATCAGGTCAATCTTAATTTGAGCGTGGAAGACGGCAACGTGTCCCGGTTTGCAATCGCAACCTTGATTATCGATCACGTAACGAAGCTAATCCTTGGGCACGGTCTCACGGCTGCATATGGTGAAGGCGCCGGGCTTCAGCTTGCGCTTGATGATGCTGAACGCCGCATGCGGGAACTCTCTACTTCTGGAGTTCGCATCGCGGATTCCCTCCGTGCGCTCACCTGGATCGCTCCACGCGATCTCGAATTCTTTTCATACCCTCTCAGCCCGGAGTTCACCGGAGCTAGACTTCAAGTCGACGTTGTAGACACTGGGCCGAGAAGGCACGGGGCAGCGACGCTCCGCTTGATAGGCGATCGCTTGCCACCCTTTAAGTTCAAACCAATGGCAATGGAGCGGTTCGAGGCAGTTTCATCGACACCCGGCATGCCGTTAGATGACGCCCGTCGCTTGGTCTCCAGTAGCGTTGATCGTTGGAACGAAGCGATTCTAGCGCGGCTGCCCGCCGCAGATGGTGATTTAGCCCGATTTGGAGGTCCGGGAGTTAAGTTTGCGCACCGGCTCCGGCAGCTTTTTGCTCCTGTCTTTGAGGCGGTGGAAGATGCCCGCGCGATGTGGGATGACGTTGACGTATCTCGCGACACGAATTGAGCTCGGAGATGAGTCGGCCGACAACCGTCGCAGCGAGGCGGAGCGTGACGGGACGATAGCCCGATCTACGCGATGGTTCGGTCCGGATACGGATACGTCCAAGCGACGAGCCGCAGACAGCTTTGATGATAGAGCCACCGACGATCGCTTTTCCGCGTGATGGCCGTCGCAATTCAGCGCCGTTGTCAAGGCTCAAATCAACGAGGTTGTACGCCTCAACGGCAGCACTAAGGCTGAGAGGCCGTCCGGCGAAATCGGGCGCGGCGGCCGCGTTCGCCAAACTCGCAAGCAGTTGGTGCCTGCTCGGCTTTCCAATGTAAAGATCGTGCGTGATGATCGTGCAGCGATTGCTCTCCACAGCCGCGAAGAGCCAGGCGTCAGCTTCCCCTTTTTCGTCGGCCAGGGCCAGTCCGAGCGGGCAGAGATCCGCAATGTAATCGCATTCGAGCTTGAAGCGGCTGGCGAGATCGATGTTCGGCCGATGTTTGCCAAACCGTACGCGAACGGCCTTCTCTGAAGGCGGCGCGATGCCCACCTGTTCGCTCATACTCATCGCCAAAGCGAGAACGTCCCTGTGCCGGGCGGCCGGTCCGGCCCGGTCTATCGCTTGCGCAATGATGCGTTCCTGGCACTCATCGATATGGAATTGAGCTCCGGTACCGTGACCGCGCGCCGGAAGTCCGTTGAGACGCTCACGCCGTGCCTTCACCAGTTGGTAGAGATACCTGCGACTAATCTGCAACTCGGCTCGAGCTCGCTCGGCGTCAGCCACTGTGAGCTTTGACAAGGATGCCAATGGCCCGATCACTTCAGCCTGCTCGTTCCTCTGCGCCCAGACTTGGGGCGGTGAAGCAGCAAGGTCTTCGAGCAGGATATCGTCGAACATTTTCTTCTCCAGACGTGCACCGGGGCACCGCTGGATCGACCGCTTTCCCTTCTTCGATGTCCCCCAATTCTGTGCTTAGTCAGCAGGCAGGCTGAGGCGTGCGAAACGCCGAGGATCCGTTGACGAATGCATTTGAGGGTCAATTGAGAGGCGTCTCCCGCAAGCCCAGTACTGTCGGGACGATTCGGAAAGATGATCGACAAGGATGTTGTCGGTGATTTCCTCCAAGGTAATTCTGGAAAAGAAACTTAAATCTTCTTGACGCCGCAGTTTACGCGGCTCGCGCGTTTGCGCCGAGACGCTCGCTAAGGAACAAAACGAGGTCCCGGACGGCCTGCGGGTTCGCGCGATAGATGATCGATCGTCCTTGTCGATCAGCTTTAACGATCCCGGCGCGTGCCAGTGACGCGAGGTGATCGCTGAGTGTGTTTTGTTGCACACCCAGTCGACGCGACAATTCGCCCGCCGCGAGCCCGTCGTCACCGACAGTGGCGAGCAGCTGCACGGCCTGTAACCGTGTCTCGAAGGCAAGCGCTGCCAGCGCTGCAACTGCAGCTTCGTTTTCCATACACCTCACCGCTAACGGTGCTCCCCCGAACACTGCCATTGGCTGAACACTCCGAGACATTGCCATGTTCGGTGCCGGAGGCCAACGGCTTTGTATACTTCCATATATCGTCGTATCGGGATATACCGATATTTAACTGTTATGCGCGATCTAGCTCTTCAGTGAGGTGATCAGTGGGGGTGTAGATGCGCATCGAGGCACGTTCGCAAAGTTGTTGCGGCCGCAAGAAGGCCACTGCAGCGATGTTGGTCAGGCGAGGGGGTGTAGAGCCCAAATCGCCTGCCAGCCGATTGGCAACGCTGCGCTTGATGCACGTTGCGGCAGAGACGGGTGCCCGCTTCATCCGCGAACGGATCGATCATGATCCGCTGGATTGGCTGCTGACACGTCGAAAACTGTTCGATGAACGGAGTGCAGTTGAGGTCTGCGGCCGTCCTGAGGGCTTTCGGCGAGCAGTCGTGCTCCACGGGCTATCACTCGGATTGGATACCGCGCCCACTCACGTCGCAAGGATTCCCGCACATGAATTCCTGAGCCACACCGCCATGCGTCACCTCCAATCTGAACGGCCACCTCGAAGCCGCGAGGCGGACCCATGGGAAGCCGGACCCATGGCTCTCTACAGCTGTTCGATTAGTGCCGAGCTGCCCGATGGTCATATTCAGGTCTTCGGAGCCATGATCGCGCGAAGTCCGAACGAGGTCCGCCAACGCCTGCGACAGCGGTATGGACCGCTTCTGGAGGATCAAGCCTTGGTAAGGATCGGGTTCGATTGGAGCGAGCCGCTTGCCTCCGCGATGGTCTCTGAAGCGATGGCTCATGTGCTCAGAATCGCTGCCGCAGAGCCAACTTCTCCTTTCGCGCATGGTCTCGACTTCCAGGTCGAGCAGCGGTTTGCAGCTTAAGCAAAAGCGAGTCTCGGAAGCGAAGGAGCGGCGAGAGTAGACACTGGGAAACCGGCCGAAATGCGCCCATCTCGGTCGTCGCGCGGTCGCGTATAGCCGCCCTAAGCGGTCGCTCGCCCGTCCGACCTCAACGTCCCAGCTTGGTGGGAAACGGAACGGCCGCTTTCGGTTGTTTCGATGGCATAAGCCGACGTTAGTTCACCTGCGCCCAACAGCAGCTCCGCGCCCCACCTTCGGTGTATCGATTCGGATGCTTCGAGTCACCGCTATCCGGCATAGGAACCGGTACATAATCCGGCATACCATCCCCCGTTCATCTCACAAAATGCAACAAAACCAGGGGCATACCGACCTTTCAATCCGGCAGATAATCCGGTATGATGCGACATGGATGTGACAACGATGGAGCCGATGGTCCCAGAGGAGGCGTCCCGCCTTCTCGATGATGACATTCTGCCGCTGATCGCGGAGGCCAACCAACTGGCTGGGCGTATCCACCCCATTCTCCGCGACTCGATCGGCGATCTCGTCCGGTCGATGAATTGCTATTATTCTAATCTGATCGAGGGACACGACACGCACCCGCGCGACATCGATCGGGCGCTCGCCAACGACTTCTCGGCCGAGCCGAAGAAGCGTGACCTGCAGAAGGAGGCCGTCGCTCATATCCATGTCCAGCAGCTGATCGACACCGGCCGCGACCCTGATGCTTGGCCGGCTTCGGCGGCCTATGCGTCGTGGCTCCATGAAGAATTCTGCTCGCGGCTGCCGCCTGAAATGCTGTTTGTAACCGACCACAAAACTGGGGAGCGGCTCGAGATCATCCCCGGCGCCTGGCGTAAGCGTGACGTCGACGTCGGGCGCCACCTGCCACCCCCGCATGAAGACCTGCCGCGCTTCATTGCGCGCTTCGACACCGCTTATGGGTCGCCGCCGCTCAGCAAGACGCGGCAGATACAGACGGTTGGGGCCGTACATCACCGGTTCCTCTGGATTCACCCGTTTCTCGACGGCAACGGACGAGTCGCACGACTGATGTCGCACGCGCTCTACAAACGGCTCGGGATTGGTACGAGCCTGTGGTCAGTGGCGCGCGGACTCGCGCGCGACGAGGAGCGGTACAAGGCACTGCTGGCGCAGGCCGACGGACCGCGCGAAGGCGACCGCGACGGTCGGGGTAACCTTACCCAGCGGGGTCTGATCGAATTCTGCAAATTCTTCCTCGATCGGTCCGTCGACCAGATCCGTTTCATGAGCGGGCTGCTTGAGCCGACGACGCTCCTGACCCGTATGGAAATTCACGTCGAAGAGGAGGTCCGCTCCAAGCGATTAATGCGTGGAAGCTTTGCCGTGTTGCGCGAGGCCGTGATGAACGGCGAGGTCGAGCGCGCTAAGATCCCGTCGCTCACAGGCTATGAGGAGCGTGGCGCCCGCAACGTGACATCGGGTCTGGTCGAGCGCGGGATGCTCACCGCCACCTCGCACCGCGCGCCGCTCCGACTCGCCTTCCCGGCCGACGTCGCTGAGCGCTGGTTCCCCAACTTGTATCCGGCAAATGCAGGGTCGCGCCATGACCGATAAGATCGTTGAGCTGATACGACGCTTCACGCCCATGTCGCCTCGATCGGCAGAGTGGGACTTCCTCATGCCGGGGAGCGGCAAGCCAATGAGGTGGCATGAGATCGAGGACGCGTATCGTGTCCTCGTCATTGCCGACCCGGGCGCCGGAAAGACATTCGAGGCGCAGACTCGTGCCAAGAGGATCAAGGAGCGTGGTCGCCATGCCTTCTTCATCCGGATCGAAAAGATCGACAGCAACTTCGAGCAGGCGTTTGAGGTCGGGACCGCCGAGGAATTCGACGCTTGGCTCGCATCGACAGACCAAGCGTGGTTCTTCCTCGATTCCGTTGACGAAGCGCAGCTGGAGACTCCGCGCGCGCTTGAGGACGCCGTGCGGATTTTCGGGGCGCGGTGTCATGCGGCGCTGGACCGCGCGCGCATCTTCATCACCAGCCGCGAGGACGCGTGGCGTGCACTGCCCGACCAGACGCTCATCGAACAGCACCTGCCCTATGGCGAGCCCGAACCGTCCGAACGCGACGCCGACACGAGCCGCGACAGCGATCCGAGCCTCAAGCTGTTTCGGCTGGCCGGGCTCAGCGAGGATGAGATTCGCCTGTTCGCCAGCCACTATGGCATCAGCGACGTCACGGACTTCGTCGATGCCATAAAGCGCGCGAACCTGCTGCAACTCGCCGAGCGCCCGTTCGACCTCAAGGCCCTCATCCGCGTCTGGATCGCGGACCACAAGCTCGGCAGCCGCTTCGACGTCCTCCAACGCATGATTGCCTTGCAGTTGGCGCCGTTGTCAGCAACCACCGCTGCCGTTCGCCTGGACGCCGCGAAGTTGCGGGCCGGCGCGCAGATGCTTGCCGGCGCGGTGATGATGACGGGCAAGGCGGTGATCTGCCTGCCCAATGGCGTGCATAGCCCTGATCGGATTGATCCCCGCATCCTGCTCGAAGGATGGTCGGATGCCGAGATCGAAGCGCTACTTCGAACCGGATTGTTCGACGACATCGTCTACACGAGCGTGCGCTTCCGGCATCGTGAAATCCGCGAGCTATTGAGCGCGGAATGGGCGAACGATCTGCTGAACCGGCCCGGCGAACGGCCGCGGATCGAAAATCTATTTTTCCGAGAGCGCTACGGGGAAGCGGTCATTGTTCCTCGCACCCGCCCGACGCTCACTTGGCTCATTCTTCTCGACAACGCCGTGCGCGACAAGGCGCTGGCGATCGCGCCGGAGATCGCGACTGAGGGCGGTGACCCCTCTCGGCTTCCGCTCGATGTCCGCCAAGCCATGCTGAGCAATATCGTCGAGCGTATCGCGACGCGGAGGGACGGATGAGCATTATGGACAACAGTGCAATCGAGCGCATTGCAACACCGGAACTTGCCGCCGATACGCTGGCCCTGCTCGAGAAGTATCGGTCGAACGACGATGTCGTCTTCTTCATCGGCCGGCTGGTCTGGCAGGGCAACATGGCGTCGTGCGCGCCGCTGCTGCTTGAGATCGCGGCCGATACCACCCGGGGCAAATACGCGCGGATCGCAGCGATCCGGGGCGTCATGTCGGTCGGCGCTGACGAGTTGAAGGACCAGCTGTGGCACAGGATCGCGGATGACCCGGCGTTGCTCGATCGAGCGGTTTTCGCCGAATTGCTCGACTGGGCACCGCTGACGACGCGCGGTGTCGATCTGGTCCTGCGAACGCTCGACCATACCGCACCCCATGAGCGCTTCAAAGCGACGGGCCTCGTCCATGCGATGCACGAATTCATCGAGCGATTGCCGGTCATGGCCGATGCGGCCGATGTCCATCCGCTGGGTCAGCTCATCGACGGCTTCAGCCGGTTCCTTGAGCGCGAGCCCTATGTCGAGCGTGGCGAATGTCATGTGTCCGAGGAATTCGCATGGCTGATGCCGGCGGCTCTTCATGCCGTCGATCGCCTCGTCGCCGCCCGCTCGACAGCGGCATTGCAGCCGACCACACTAGCGGTTTTGCGCAACACGCCTGCGCTTCGGTTCTGGCGCAGCGGTGATATCGACGAATACAAGACCTCACTGTCGCAGAACGTGCATCGCTGGCGCGAGCTAAACGACCTTCTCTATTGGACGAGCGTCGCCGCGTGCCGCGCCCGTATGGAAGCCAAGGGCGAGGTACTGCGCGATGACTGGCAGATGGCGTTCATCGGTCACTTCTGGGGGTTTGGCCCCGAGGATTTCGATCGGTGCCTCGCCTGGATCGCGGAGAAGGACGGCGACGATCGGTACATCGCGCTTTCGCGGTGCATCCAGCTCTACATTCAGGCGGATCGGCCATCGGCATGGCTCGAACCGCTTCGCGCGGCTGTTGCCGAAGATCCGGGTCTCTCAGAATTTCTTGAGTCACGGCTCAATCCCAAGCCATCCCCGGCGATGGAGCGGATGGACGCCGAACATCGCCGCTGGAAGCGGAAAAATGACGCGCGCAACCGCAAGCATAAGAAGGATCGGGAGGATTGGGTGCGCGCGCTCCAGGCCAATCCCGATCGCATCCTCCATCCGGTCGGCTTGAAGCCCGGCGAGTTCAGCGGCGATCAGTATCATCTGCTTCTCAGCGCGATGAGCAGTGGAGTCTCGACAAGCCGGGAGGATGGCGCCGACTGGCGTGCGCTGATCCCCGAGTTTGGCGAGCCGGTTGCGCGTGCCTATCGCGACGCGGCGATCGCGCATTGGCGCATCTATCGGCCGACGCTGCGCTCGGAAGGCGCGGACACGGGATCGACGCCCTATTCGCTGATCTTCGCGATGACCGGCCTCGCGATCGAGGCCAATGAGGACAGCGCCTTCGCCCAGCGCCTGACGCCCGATGAAGCGCGTCTGGCGTTCCGCTATGTGACTTGGGAACTGAACGGCTTTCCCGGCTGGTTCGAGCAGCTTTATCGCGCTTTTCCCGACATTGGTCGCGAGGCCGTCACAACCGAGCTGTTGTGGGAACTAAAGCACAGCGTGGGCGAACAGCCGTTGCACTACGTCCTGCATGACATCCTCTACCATGCGCCGTGGTTGCATGCCGAGGTTGGGTCGCTGATCCTCGACTGGCTGCGGGCCAACGACATCACCAACGCCGACGCCTTGCGCTATAGTCTGAATATTCTCGCCGGAAGCGGCGTGGCACCCGAAACCCTTGCCGAGCTTTCGGCGACCAAGGCGACCGAGACGGTGTTGGACGAGCAGCGGCCACGATGGTTCGCGATGTGGGTCGATACCGATCCATCGGCTGCCATTCCGGTGCTGGAGTCCCATCTCGCTGGTCTGTCACCGGAGGACGGATCGGAATTCGCCCAGCAGTTCATCGTCGCGCTTCTCGGCGATCGGCACGGCGCCGGCGTGCGTGTCGGTGCCTATCGCAACGCTCACGACCTCAAGACCCTGTATGTGCTGATGCACCGCTACATCCGGGTGACAGAGGATATCGAGCGTGCCGGAAAGGGGGTTTATTCGCCCACCACGCGCGACAATGCGCAGGAGGCGCGCAACACGCTGTTCAATATGCTGATCGAAGTGCCAGGGCCCGATGCATATGCCGCGATGAAAGCCTTGGAGCAGGAGCATCCCGAGCCCGAATATCGAAGCTGGATGGCGTTAAGGGCGCGGCAGCGTGCGACGCAGGATGCCGACGAGCCTTTGTGGTCGGTCGAACGAGTCCGCGACTTCGTTAGGATGAATCCAGCGGATAGCGCTGCTTCTTGACATACTAAGTTGAGCAACGCGCGGCGCCTCCGAGATCAAGGAGTCGGCATTTCGCCCGGACCAATTAGGAGCCAGTCAGTTTGCTCCCGGCCCAATTGCAGTCGTCAGTCGTTAGCTGAACTAACGGCCGCTTACCGGAGATCTGTAAGTGCCCCTGAGTGGCCGGGTTTTGGTCTTTGCGGACAACGGGGTTGCTCAGAGAATGACCGGTTTCTAGCCTTTCGCGCCAAAAAACAGACGTTCCGCTAACGGCCAACTTCAGCCATTCGACGAATGACATATTCACGCGAATGTCATAGGGTTCGAAATAATTCTCATCGATGCAACCCGTCTGCATCGTCACATGCTTCCCGCTCCACCTGGATCGTGGCGTGTTCGATTTCGTAGCGGTCGTGCAGAATTTTGGCGACGGCGGTCTTGACCGTCTCGAAATCCGCCCCGTTGGCCAGTTCAACATGGGTCGACAGGCTGTGCTCGTCGCTCGATAGGGACCAGACATGGAGGTCGTGGACGCCGCCTACTCCCGGCGTTGCCGCGATCGACGCTCGGATCGCCGAAATATCCATTCCCCGCGGCACGCCTTCCAGCAGGATTTGGGTGGTGTCCTTGAGCAGGATCCAGGTGCGGGGGAGCACCCATAAGCCAATCCCGATTGCGACCAATGGATCAACCCACTGCCAGCCGGTGAACATGATGACGAGAGCGCCAACGATGACACCGATTGAGCCGAGCATGTCCGCCCAGACTTCAAGATAGGCACCCTTCACATTGAGGCTGCTTTCCTTGCCAGCCGAGAGCAGCTTCATGGCGATGAGGTTCACGACAAGGCCGATCGCCGCGACGATCAGCATGCCGGTAGACTGGACTTCGGCCGGCTCGAAAAAGCGACCGATGCCTTCCCACAGAACATAGCCGGCCACGGCGAACAGCAGCAGCGCATTAAACGCGGCGGCGAGGATCTCGAACCGGCGATAGCCAAAGGTTCGTGCATCGTCGGCCGGTCGCTGACCAATCTTCACCGCCGCCAGCGCGATGGCGAGCGCCGCGCTGTCGGTGAACATGTGGGCGGCGTCGGACAATAGCGCGAGGCTGTTGAAGACGAACGAGCCGATCAGTTCGGCGATCAGAAAGGCCGTCGTAAGGCCAAGCGCGATGGCCAGCATCTTGCTGTTCGCGCCGGCCGCGTGGTTGTGGGCACCCCCGCCGTGATCATGTGCCATGCTTCACTCCCTCACTTCGACGGCAATGGTTCGCGCCCGAACGCATCTTCGTCACCATATTCTCCCTCGACATGCCGCTGCCGGCCGCGATGCAAGAGCATTTGGCTGATGGCCGGGAGCACGAACAGGGTCAGCAGGGTTGCAACGACCAAGCCGGCGATGACGACGATCGCCAGCGGCTTTTGCACTTCCGCCCCGCGGCCGGTGGCGATCGCCATGGGGACGAAGCCGATCGCAGGGACGACGCCGGTGATGATGACGGCGCGCACGCGCTCCATCATGCCGGCCTTGATCGCTCCACCTATCGGCGCTCCCTGTTCGATATGCTGGCGGATGCTGGTCATCACGACCAAACCGTTGAGCACGGTGACGCCGGACAGGACGATAAAGCCGACCGCCGCCGAGATCGAGAAGGGCAACCCGGCGAGGAACAGGCCGAATACGCCACCGGCGAGGCCGAGCGGAACCGCCGAATAAACCGCGAGCGCCGAAGTAACGCTGCGCAGGGCGACGAACAGGATGCCGAAGATCAGCGCGAAGACCAGCGGGATCACGAGAGTCAGGCGCTGCGAGGCGGCCTGCAGGTTCTCATACTGACCACCCCATTGGATGAAGACGCCCGGCGGCAGCTTGACCTGGCTTTCGACCGCCGACCGCGCCGCCCCGACATAGGAGCCGAGGTCGCGTCCCCGGACATTGGCCTGGACCACGACGCGCCGCTGGCCGTTCTCGCGGCTGACCTGGTTGACGCCCTCGGTGAACTGAAAGTTCGCCAACTCGCGCAACGGCACGGCCGCGCGCGGCCCCGATCCGCTCGCTTCCAGCATGACCGGCAGGGCGCCGATCGCATCGAGGTTGTCGCGCGTCACATTGTCGAGACGGACCACGATGTCGAACCGGCGGTCGCCCTCGAACACCAGCCCGGCCTCGCGACCGCCGAGGCCGGCGGCGACGGTATTGGCGACTTCCTCGGTCGACAAGCCGTAACGGGCAATGGCGTCGCGGTTGAATTGCACTTCCAGCGTTGGAAAGCCGCCGGTCTGTTCGGTGCGGAGATCGGCGGTGCCCTCGACCTTGCCGATCGCCGACGCAACTTGGGAGGCGACGGTTTCCAACTGCTCCATGTTGTCGCCGAAGAGCTTGATCGCGACATCGCCGCGCACCCCCGCGATCAGCTCGTTGAAGCGCATCTCGATCGGCTGGCTGACCTCGAAACCGTTGCCGACCAGCCCTTCCATCTTCTCCTCGATGCGCTCGACAATGTCTTCCTTGCTATCGACGCCGGATGGCCACTCATCCTTGGGTTTCAGGATGACGAAAGCGTCCGAGGCATTCTGCGGCATCGGGTCGGTCGCAACTTCCGCCGTGCCGGTCTTCGAGTAGATAAACGATACCTCCGGAAGCTTCGAGATCGCGGCTTCGACCCGCTTTTGCATTTCGAGGGACTGGTCGAGCGAGGTCGAGGGAATGCGGATCGCCTGCATCGCCAGGTCGCCCTCGTCGAGTTGCGGAATGAACTCCTGACCCAGAGTCATGAACAGCAAGCCCGCGGCAACAAAAGCACCGACGCCGGCCATGACCCATTTGCGCGGCGCCGCGATCACCTTGTCGAGCAGCGGCTCGTAACGTTCCTTGACCCAGCGGATTGCCCTGACATCCTCTTCCGACACCTTGCCGCGGATCAGCACCGCGACCATCGCCGGAACGAAGGTCAGCGACAGGATGAAGGCACCGGCCAGCGCCAGGATGACGGTGACCGCCATCGGCGTGAACATCTTGCCCTCGACCCCGCTGAACATCAGCAGCGGCGCGAAGACGAGGAAGATGATCGCCTGGCCGTAGATCGTTGGCCGGACCATCTCCTTCGAAGCCTCGAACACCTCGTGCAGGCGCTCGGACAAATTGAGCAGGCGTCCTTCATGATGCTGCCGCTCGGCGAGGCGTCTCAAACAATTCTCGATGATGATGATCGAGCCGTCGACGATCAGACCGAAGTCAAGCGCGCCGAGGCTCATCAGATTACCCGACACGCCATAGCGGTTCATGCCGATCGCCATCATCAGGAAGGATAATGGGATGACCAGCGCGGCGATGATCGCGGCGCGGATATTTCCCAGCAGCAGGAATAGCGCGACGATGACCAGCAGCGCTCCTTCCACAAGGTTCTTCTCGACGGTCGAGATGGTTGCATCGACCAGCGCCGAGCGGTCGTAGAGCGTCGTCATGCGCACGCCGGGGGGCAGTGACTTCTTCACCTCGTCGAGACGCTCGGCCACGCTCTGCGCGACGATCCGGCTATTTTCTCCGGCGAGCATGAGTGCCGTGCCGATGACGACTTCCTTGCCGTCGAGCGAGGCCGCGCCCGTGCGTAGCTCGCCGCCCAGCGTGACGGTGGCGACATTGGCGACAGTCACCGGCACCCCATTGCGGTTGGCGATGACCGTTCGTCCGATCTCGTCGATGTGACGGATGCGGGCGTCGGCGCGAACCAGAAACGCCTCGCCGCCGCGCTGAATGAAGTTGGCGCCGACCGACAGGTTCGCCTTTTCGAGAGCCTCGGCGAGGTCGGTGAAGGAGACTCCATAAGCGGCAAGCTGGCCTGGGTTCGGCTGCACCACGAATTGTTTCTCGTAGCCGCCGATGCTGTCGACCCCGGCGATGCCATCGACGCCGCGGATTTGCGGGCGGATCACCCAGTCCTGGACCGTGCGCAGATAGGCCAGCCGCGACACGTCGTCGGTCAGGCGTTCCCCTTCCGGAGTCAAATAGCTGCCATCCGGCTGGAAACCGGGCCGGCCGGGTATCTTGGGGTTTTTGGCGGTCGCGGTCGGCGCATAATCGACCGACCACATCAGCACTTCACCAAGCCCGGTCGACACCGGACCCATCTGTGGCTGGATGCCATCGGGTAGGCTCTCGCCGGCCTGGGCAAGCCGTTCCGCGACCTGCTGCCGCGCGAAATAAAGGTCGACATCCTCCTCGAACACGGCCGTGACCTGGGCAAAACCGTTGCGCGAGATGGAGCGCGTGTAGTCGAGGCCAGGAATCCCGGCGAGCGAGTTTTCGAGCGGGAAGGTGACCAGCCGCTCCATGTCGAGCGGGCTGAACTGAGGCGCGGCGACATTCACCTGCACCTGCTTATTGGTGATGTCGGGAACGGCATCGATCGGCAGCCGGAACAGCTGCAACGCGCCGTAAATGGCGACGAGCGCCGTGATGGCCAGCACCGCCCAGCGGAAGCGGACGGCAGCGTCGAGGAGGCGGTCGATCATCCTAGTGCTCCGCCTCGCTTGCGCCCAACTGGGATTTGAGGACGAAGGCGCCCTTGGTGACGACCGTTTGGCCGGCGCGCAGGCCGTCCAGGATCTCGATCCTGCCGCCGCTTCGCGACCCGACCGAAACCGGCGTGGCCTGAAAGCCGCCCTTGATCTGTACGAACACCATGTCGCGGCCCTCGATCTGCTGCACCGCTTCCTCGGGCAGGATGATGCCGCTCTCCTGACTGCCGCGCGGCGTGATCCGCACCCGCACCGCCTGGCCCTGCGTCAATCCGGCGGGCGCGCCGCCTAGCTGGACGACCACCGTGGCCGAACGGCTTTGCGGATCGACCGCAGGCGTGACCGAGCGAACGGCGGCCTCGACGATGCTGCCGGTGGGCAGTTCGACAATCGCGCGGTCGCCCGGTCGGATGCGCTGGGCATCGGTCGCGGGGACCGCGGCGTCGATCTGGATACGGCGCGGGTCCGAGACATTGAACAGCTCTGCCCCCGCCGCGACATAAGCGCCCAACTGGGTGTCGACCTCGGTTATCCGGCCGGAAATGGGGCTTCGCACCGCAAGGTAGCGTCCGCCGCCGGTCACGCCGGCCGCGCTGACGGCGGCATTGGCGCGCTGCAACTCGGCTTCGGCAGTCTGCCGCGCGGCGATCGCCGCCTCTAGGTCTTGCCGCGCCGTGATCCTGGCGTTGAACAGGCGTTGCTCGCGATTGGCGGCGGCACGCGCTGCCTGGGCACGGGCAGCGGCTGCGTTACGGTCGGCGACGAATGCTGCGGCCTCGCGGCTTTCGAGCAGTGCGACGGTTTCGCCGGCACCAACCGGATCGCCGAGACGCTTGTTGATGCGCACTACAGCGCCATCGGCGCGAGCCGTCAGCAGCGCCTGACCTTCGGGTGGGGCGGTCACCGTCGCCTGGGCGATGATCTCCGACATGAGAGAGCCGAGCACGACCCGCTCGCTGGCGATACCGCTCGCGGCGAGCTTCTCCGGCGTCATCGCGATGAAGCCCTCGGGGCCATGCTCTTCGCCTTCGGCTTCTTCGGTTAGTTCGGTAGCGGCCGGTTCAGTCATCGACCGGCCGATCAACAGGCCGCCGACCCCGGCGAGGAGTGCGGCGGCGGCGACGCCGGCGAGCCAGCGATTACGATCCGACAGGCGGATCAACTTGATGTCTCGGATGGACTGCATGGGAAGGATTCCTATTGCGCTAGGATCCGGCCGAGTTCGGCCGTGGCGAGGGCGAGTTCGAGGCGCGCTTCGGTCAGCGAAGTCCGCGCGGCGGTGTAGGCATTCTGGATGTCGATCAGCTCGATCAGCGAGGCTCGACCTTCGCGATAGGATAATTCGGCAAGCCGAAGCGCTTCAGTGGCTTCCGGCACGGCAGCCTTTTCAAGGGCTTCCACGCGCCGCTGGGCGGCTTCGACATTGGCGATGGCATTGCGCGCTTTCGCGGTGGTCGTCGCCAGCGTGGACGCGCGTCTGGCGTTAGCCGCAGCGGCGGCCTGGCGAGCGGCCTCGATGTTCCCCTGATTGCGGTCGAACAGCCGAAGCGGCATCGACAGGCCGGCAACCAGCCCAACATCGCCGGTCTCGCGGATATGGCGGACTCCAACCCCGACCGCGGGATCGAGGCGTCGTTCGGCGAGCTGCTCCCGAACCCCGGCCTGCGCAGCCACACGCTCCGCATCGGCGAGGCGCACATCGAGACTTTGATCCGGAGTGACCTGGCGAGGCGTGAGATCGAGCGCCGTTCCGGAGACGGCTCCAACCGGCTCGCTGACGCCGAACAGCGCGGCGAGCGAGGAGCGGGCGGCGAGCTCATCGGCCGCCGCTGCTTCGCGCGCTGCCTGCGCCTGCGCCAGGGCCGAACGAGCCCTCAGCGCGCGCAAGGGAGGATCGCGTCCGGCTTCGACCAAGATGCCAGCGACCCGCGCCAGTTCCCGCGCACGCCCCTCATTCTCGGTCGCCTGGGCCAGCTTTTCCCGCGCAGCGATGGCGCGGGCAAATTGTTCGCGAACGGACTGCAACAGATCGGCCTTGGCCATCGCGAGCTTGAGCTTCTGCACTTCGAGTGCGGCTTGGGCGGCATTCACCCGCGCCGACCGTCGGCCGCCGAGATCGAGCCGCTGGTTGACCGCGACCGTCGTCTCGGTCGACCGCAAGCCGCGAAGCTCGCCGGTCCCGGCAAAGTTCTCGACCTCGACGCTCAGCTCCGGATTGCTGCGGTAGCCGGCCTGCCGAATGCGCGCCTCGGCGGCGGCGACCTCGGCCTCCGCCGCGACAATAGCGGGTGAACGAGCGGCCGCCTCATCCAGCGCTTGCGGAAGCGAAAGGCTGCCCGGAAGCGGACCAGTGCGCGGCTCGGGTCGAGGTGCAACGACTGGCGCGGGTGGCCCGGCTGGTTGCGCCGACGGACTGCCGACACGCGGTGTGGCTGGATTGCCGACCTGCGCGGCCGCAGGCATCATCGGCCCCGCCGCCGCCACCGCGGCACACGCCGCGGCTGCTAAAAATCTCATTGAGTTGACTCCTGACGATCGAACGAACCCGCATCGCGGGCGCGAACCTCGTCAGGCGATCGGCGGCCTCAACTGACTTTCCGGCTCTCTGCCGGGATGGTCCGCATCCTGTCTGGCGCCGGTGAGACCGGCCGAGCGGATTGAAAAACCGAGGGTGGCGAATTGTCCGGGCGTCGCGACATGATGGCCGCTGCAACCCGTGTGATGGTGCGCGACCCCTTGGTCGGGATCGGACGGCACTTCGTCGCGGTCACCCTCGAAATGTCCCGCGTTCTGTTCGGTAACCGGAATGCAGTCGAACCGTTCTGCGGCATGCGCCGACGATCCCGTCCACACCATCAGGACGAGAAGCAGCGCGCCAACGAGGTTGGTCCAGCGAGACATCGAACCGGCCATTAGCAGGCGGCCTGCCGGAAGGAAATGGCGCTGGTCACAACCATCGGCGCACCTGGTCGAGATAGGCCCGGTAATCGTCACCGAAGCGGCGCGTCAGATAGGCTTCCTCGCGGCGGATCACGATTCGGTCGACGATCAGGCCGGCTAGCAGTGCACCGACGGCCGCGCCGAAACTCGACAATCCAAGCGCAGCCGCAAGGCCAACCACAACCATCCCAAGATACATGGGGTTGCGCGTGAAACGATAGGGGCCAGCGGCCACCAGCAACCTTGCTCCGCGCCACGGCTCTGCCCTGGTTTTGCTGCGAAAGAAGAGCCCAAGGGCCGAAATGATGAGCCCAACGCCGGCGAGCGCCATGAGAATGGCAACAGCAAGAACGATCCCGCTGGCGATCGGCCCGCCATCGATCAGCAGGCCGACGCCCACGAACACCGCCAGCATCAACGGAGGCGGCACGAAAACGCGCGGGTTGTCCTCGACTGTCATCGATGGGCTTCCGCTGGCATCGGCTCGTGGGTCAGTTCACTCACGGCGAGCCGGATGATCTTGATACCGCCGGTGATCCCGAGCATCGCCATGATCGCGGCGACGATAAGGTCCGGCCAGGCGGTTCCGCTGCCGAACACGCCGAGCGCCGCGGCTACCACGGCAAGATTGGCGATCGCGTCATTGCGCGAGCAGATCCAAACCGACCGCATGTTCGTGTCGCCTTCCCGGAAGCGGTAGAGCATGAGCGCGACCCCGACATTGGCCGCCAACGCCGCAAGGCCGACGCCGCCCATGATCGCGGGCTGCGGCGACGAACCGTCGAACGCCGCGATGAGCGCTCCTACGATCACATAGATGCCCAAGGCGGTGAGGGTCAGCCCTTTGACCAACGCCGCGCTCGCTCGCCAAACCAGCGCCATCCCCGCGACACCGAGAGAGATGGCGTAATTGGCCGAATCCGCGAAGAAATCGAGCGCGTCAGCCTGCAACGCGCGGGAATTGGCGATTTCGCCGGCACCAAGTTCGCCTAGGAACATCACTGCGTTAACGATCAACGCAATCCACAGCGCTCGCCGCCAGCGCGGATCGACGGCCGGTTTCTTCGCTGGACCACAACAACTCGCGGACATTGCCACCTCGACAGACTCGATGTGACACCCCAAATGAACCCTGTAGCAACTACAGGGTCAAGTGATGATTGGCATGAAAATCGGCGAGCTCGCCAGATCGACCCGCACGGCGGTCGAGACCATCCGCTACTACGAGAAGATCGGCCTGATGCCGCAGGTCGCCAGGACCGAGGGCAACTACCGAAGCTACGGCTCGAACGAGGCCGAGCGCCTGGGCTTCATCCGACGAGCGCGGGATTTGGGATTTGGCATCGATCAGGTGCGAGCTTTGCTGAGCCTCGCCGACGAGCGTGATCGCGACTGCGGAGAGGTGGATTTCATCGCCAAGTCCAATCTGCTGGAAGTGGAACGGAAAATTGCAGCACTTCAGAATCTGCAACAGGAACTCTCTGCAGTCGTGCGGCAATGCCGCGCCGGCAAGGTTGCTGATTGCCGCATACTGAAGGCGCTAGGTCGGCCCGCAGATTGGGCGGATTGACCAACCAGTGCGTAACGAAGCGTCAGCTGCGCTCCGCAAATTGCCGCAACTTCACGAGATCGTGGCGCCACATAGTCCGAAAGAGGAGCCAGAAGCCGGTGACTGCGAGCCAAGCCATGGCGAAGCCCACCATGATGATTAGTGGATGGTTGAAGCTCGTGCGCTTCGCGTAGTCCATGTTGTGGAGCATCCAGAAGAAGTCCCACCAGCGCCAGCTGTCGTTGCGGCGTTCGAGCACCGCGCCGGTCGTTCCGGAGACATAGTAGCTGCTGTGCTTGGCGTCCGCGAAGTCGGCTCGCCAGATCGGCAGTTCGTGCTCGCGGACGGCGAGGGTTAGGTCAGTCAGCGGCGTAACCCGCGTTGGCTCCAAACCGTCGGGATGCGTCGCCCTCGCGACGGCAGCGGCCTTCGCTCGATCAATGACCATCGGCAGGCCGCTGGTCGCGTCAAAGAGCTTTACGCCACCGCTGATCTTTACTTCAATAGCTTGGCTGTCCGGCATGGCGCGAAGGCCCACGGCTTGGATCCCTTCGCCGCTCAGTTGGCGCTGGATGGTTGACCAGCCGCGAGCAGTCGGCAGCGGTGCCGGCTCAGCCTGAACGGCCTTCTCGCCGCCTGCGACCTCGTCCATGCTGATCAATGCCATGGCCGCGCCGCTGATCGCCCAGATCAGAAATTGCACGCCGATCACGATCCCGACCCACTTATGGATTTTGCGAAGCCAGATGGATTTGACGATCACTTGGTCAACGCCTTTTTCTTCTTCTTCTTGGGGAAGGCGTAAAGCAGCAGCCAGACACCGGAGAGGGCCATCAGCACCGCTCCCCAAGTGAAGACCCGGAGCAGCGTGTTGTTCACATTCTCCCGCTCGTCATAGTCCATGATGTGGAGCATCCAGACGAAATCGAAGATGCGCCACAGCTCGTGCCGCCGCGACACCAACTCACCCGTCACAGGCGACAGGTAGAACGTCGGTTTGTTCCAATGGTCGAACTCGACCTGCCACAGCGGAGGCTTTCGCCCGCGTATCTCGCCGGGGATGTCTGTGATCAGTCTTGCCGACAGAATTGGTTTGCGGCCGGTATAGTAGGAGCGGGCCAATTCTCGGATCGCCGCTTCATTCGGTCCCGCTACAAGCTTCCCGGTACTCGCGTCGAACGCCGTTTCTCCAGCTTCCGACGTGGTCACAAAGAGCGGCTGGTCACGGAGCCAGGCAAGCCGCACCGCATTCGCCCCGTTGGCCGAGGCCAAGGCGACAGGATCGACCAGCGAATCGGCTGCAGCGAATCGCTGATGCGTCGATCGCACGAGATGGTCGCCGTGGATCGTGTCGATGTGGACGACGGTCATGTAGAGGCCGCTCAGCGACCAAATGACGACCTGGAGACCAATAAACAGCCCAAGCCACTTGTGCGTCTTGCGGGCGATGATGTGCGTGCGCATCGGCGGCGGTTATTCCAGTTCTCAAATGAAGACGACCCCGGGCGTGCTTGCCGCCGGGGTCGTTATCAAGTGCTCAGCAGTGTCCCGCAGCGCGATGCTCGGGCAAGCAAGTCGGCTCTGGCGCTTTAGGTTCTGGGGCCGGCTTGGGTTTGGCCGGAGCTGGTTTTGCCGTGGCCGGTTTCGGATCAGGAGGACTTGCGGCCGGTGCCGGCGCCTTGGCCGGGCTCGCGACTTGTGCCGCGGGCGTCATCGGCTCGCCGCGCAGCATCGCTTCGACAATTGCGACTTCCTTCTGCTGGTCCGCCTTGGTCTTTTCGATCTGGGCACGGACCGCGCCGGTTGCGCCGTTGGCCAGCGCGACATCCGACATCGCGACCGCGCCCTGGTGATGGGCCAGCATTTTGCGGAGGTAGGTCTCGGAAATGTCCGCGCCCTTGGCTCCCATCATGGCATCATGCATCTGCATGGTCGCGGCACGATACAGTTCGCCACTCGCCGCGTCCGGGTTCCCGGTCGCGACCAGCTTTTCGAGATCGGCAATTTCCTTCGTTTGCTTGTCGATGGTCTGCTGCGCCATCATTGCCGCATCAGCCGTTGGCTTCTGCGTCAAGGCAACGCGCGACATCTCAATCGCGCCCTTGTGATGCTCAATCATCTTGCGAACCCAGCTGTCCCCGGCGTTCACGCCGACCGCGGCGTTGATTGCACTGTCCATCGCCATTTCCGACTGGGCGAACGGATTATCGGGATCGGCCATCATTGTGTTCATGTCGTTGGCCGCACCATTCTGCGCGGTTTCGTCGGTGCCGCTGCACGCTGCCAGCGAGGCCATCAGGGCGATAGCGCCGAGGCCGGTCATTACCTTCTTCATAATTAACTCCATCTAGTTTGTTGGGCGCCCCGCCCTAAGCTTTGAAGGCCGACAACTTTCCGGCCGCGTCGAACGCCATGACTTGGAAATCGTCCTTCGATCCGTCCGGCATTTCCATGCCCGGCGATCCGCGCGGCATGCCAGGAACTGCGATTCCGCGAATGCCTTCGGATTTGTCCTTGAGCAAACGCGCGACGTCCTCCATCGGCACATGCCCTTCGATGACAAAGCCTTCGACGGTCGCCGTGTGGCAGGAGGCGACTTCTTCGGGAACGCCGAGCTTCGCCTTGATGGCCGGCATATCCGGCCGGTCGACGAGCGACACGTGATAGCCGGCCTGGCGGGCAATTGCGGCCCAGGCTTCGCAGCAACCGCAACTGGGATCGCGGTAGACGGTCATTTGGGCAGCCTGGACTTTCGGCGGGCTCTCCGAACGGGATTGCGAGTTGCCGGATTGCTTCGCCTGTCCGCATCCGGTGATCGCGATGACGCCGGCGCTCGCGAGCATTGCGACCAGCGTTCGCCTGTCGAGGGTGTTCGGCATGGTCATTTCCTTTCGAGAATCGCCTTCATCTGGTCGATCTCGGCTTTCTGGCCGGCGATGATATCCGCGCAGAGTTGCTGGACTTCGGGGTCACTGATCTTAGCTCGCTCGCACATCAGGATGGCGCCCGAATGGTGCGGGATCATCGAGCGCAGGAATTGCTTGTCGCCGACCAGTGACTGCGCTCGGATCGCGGCGAAGGAGAGGACGAGGGTCAGCACGAAGACCGCGTAGAGGATCAGGTTCAGGCGCTTGTCCTGATACATCGACTTCATCGTCAGCAGCATGACGATTGCCATCGGCGCCCACATGACAAGAGCCATGTAGAGGAAGTTCACATTCTGGATGAACTCGCCGAAGCTCCAGATCATGGCGAACATCGCCACATACATAACCAGCAGGCTGAGGGCGAGATTGACCGCTAGCATGCGGTAATGATGGCGCTGCATGTCCTTGGACATCTTCATGTCGCTCGGCATTGTTCCGTGACCTTCATGACCCTGTTCCATCACTCATCCTCCTCAAAACATCAGATGTTCCATGCCGTGGGTGACCGCTGCGCCCAAGAAGCCCTGCACGGCGATCGCCAGCGTCATGATCGACAACGCAAGGATCATTCCGGCCCCGCGGTCTTCCCAAGGCCGGCGCCAAGCCCAGACTCCCAGTCCGGCACCAGCGATCCCGATGCCGACACCAAGCCAACGGTGATAGGTCAGTATTGGATCGGGATCGGCCGACATGCCCGCCAGCCACCCGGCGGCGGCCGCGAACGGCGCGAGCAAGCCCCCGGCGACGACAAGGAACTGAACCGGCGCCGAAAATGCCGGTCGCCGTCGGCCGACAACCGCGGTGAACAACGCGGCTGGAAAGAAAGCGATCGGGAAGTGCACGACAAATGGATGCAGGCGGCCGAGCCAGCCCAACAGCCGTTCAAGGAATGGCAGTTTCGAGCGGTCGACCTCCATCTCCATGTCGCCCATCATGTCGTGCGACATCGGCTGGGCCGCCGCAGGTTGATTGCCGGCTGTCGCAACATTTCCCGGCGCCGTCGGTGGCTGAACGACCTGGGCCGCCTGCGCCTTGTTCTTTTTGTGCTTCTCGTGGCCAAAGGCCGGTGTAGCGACGAGCACCAAACCGATCACGACAGCCAACAACACGATGAATTGGAGCAGGCGAGCCGCGCCGACTTTTCGGTGTTCCGCCAAGATCATCTCAGCTTCCTTTCGGCTTGCGCGCACTATTGTGCATTGACAGGATCTTCCATTGCCCACCGATCTTCTTGAGGACGCTGGTCGCCACACCGCGGCGCTCGGCGATTTCGCCCGACTTGGTCTCGATGCGATAGTTGTAGGTCTCGGTGGCGAGCGCGACCGGACCCTCGAAGCGCACCGCGACTTTGTAGTCGGAGAAGGCGAACGCCTTGAATGCCTTCAACTCCGGGCCAAGGTGGTGGTCCAGATATTGAGCGTAGGTTCCCTCAACCCCGCCTGTCTCGAAGATGGCCGAGTCGGCCGCGAACAGCGCGGCGGTCCCCGTCGCGTCGAGCCGTTCAATGGCCGACTTATAGCGCGACAGCACATCCTTGACCGCTGCCTCGTCGGCTGTGGCGGCGGCTGGAGTAGTCTTGGAGTGGCCCGGCGGATGCTGGACGGGTTGAGCTATAGCCGTCTGACCGACCAGCCCAATGGTTGCGAAAGCGGTGACAAGTCTCATGATTTTCTCCCCTTGATCAGAACCACATGCGAATGCCGCTGACGACGCTCCAGCCGGCCGCATCCTCGCCTTCGGCGCGCAGGAACTGGCGGGTGTCACCGAAGGCACGGCGGTATTGGACACCGATGTAGGGCGCGAACTCACGGCGGATGTCGTAGCGCAGGCGGAGCCCCAGCTCGGCGTCGCTCAGTCCCTTGCCGACGCCGATCTCGCGGCTGCTCTGCGCGGCGAAGTTCAGCTCGGCGCGGGGCTGAAGGATCAGCCGCTGGGTAATGCGCTGGTCATAATAGCCTTCGAGGCGAGCCATCAGCTCGCCCTTGTTCGATAGGAATAGCGCGCCCTCGACATCGAAGAAGCTCGGCGCCAGTCCCTCGAACCCGACAGTCGCATAGACCCGCGACGGGTTGGGTTTGAAGTCGTAACGCACGCCACCTTGGACATTGAAATAGGGTCCGATCGCGCGGCTGTAGAGCGCCTGCACTTCGGCCTTTTCAACGGGGCGTCCGAACGCCCCTTCGCCCTCGCTCTTGAGCCACAACCGGTTGATGTCGCCGCCATACCAGGCTTCGCCATCCCATTCGTAACCGTCGCGGCCGTTGCGCAACTGTGCCTCGAACACATTGAGCAGCGCCTGGAAGAACTTCTGGTCGCCATGGAACTCCTTGAGGTGGTGGCGTCCCATCTCCATCGCTGGCGTGCCGTAGACGGCATCGCCCGCATGGTCGGTCGGCACCGGCGGCGGCGGGGCGTTGCCGGCTGGCAAACTCGTGCCCTCGGCGGTGTTGGTTGTCGCCGGGGTGCAATGGCCCATCGCGGCATGCTCTGGCATGCAGGTGGGCTCAGGAGGCGGGGCTGGCTGGGTCGTCGGCAGAGTGCAGTGCCCCATCGCCGCATGCTCCGGCAGACAGGTCGTCTGCGGCGGTGCCGATGCGGCCGGTGTTTGCATGCCCGGCATTGACGACATGTCATGACCCGCATGCGGATCTGC
Organism: Sphingomonas xanthus; assembly: GCF_007998985.1. Lineage (GTDB taxonomy): Bacteria > Pseudomonadota > Alphaproteobacteria > Sphingomonadales > Sphingomonadaceae > Sphingomicrobium > Sphingomicrobium xanthum. The sequence goes on along the minus strand of NZ_CP041659.1, from coordinate 630,439 downwards.
CGGCTTGGTGGCACCCTTTTGTGCAACCGGCTTTTTTGGGCCAGCCTTTTTTGCGGCCGGTTTCTTCGCCATCGGCTTCTTGGCGATCGTTTTCTTCGCAGCGGGTTTTTTCGCCGGCGCCTTCTTCGCCGGCATCGGCATCGTCATGCCCGGCATGTTGCTATGGTTCATCTGCGCGGCGGCGGGCGCCGCGACGGCGACGCTGGCGGTCGCCGCGAGTAGCGGCAGGATGCACTTTACGAAGGTCATTGGTTGCCTCCCTGATCGGGACGGACCGTGACGACGCGCATCATCCCGGCGGTCATGTGGTAGAGATTGTGACAGTGGAACGCCCAGTCGCCCTGGGCGTCGGCAGTCACATCGAAGCTGACCTTTCCACCCGGCGCGACATTGACCGTGTGCTTTCGCGGCCCATAGGCGCCATGGCCCGTCACCAGCTCGAAGAAATGGCCGTGCAGGTGGATCGGGTGCGGCATCATCGTGTCGTTGATCAGCGTCACCCGCACCCGCTCGTTGAGGCGGAACGGAATCGGCTCAGCCGGCTCGCTCATCTTTACGCCGTCGAACGACCACATATAGCGTTCCATGTTGCCGGTGAGATGGATGTCGAGCGAGCGCGTCGGCGCCCGCACATCTGGATTGCGGTTGAGCGACACCAGGTCGCGATAGGTCAACACGCGATGATCGAGACCTTCCAGACCAGCGCCCGGTTCACCAGTACGATCGACCGGGTTCGGTGAAATCGTCTGGACGCCGGGGTTCTTGTCGACCTGAGGCGCATTGGAGAAGTCCCGCATGCTGTGCGACATGGAACCCCCGCTTGCCCCATGACCCATCGGCGCAGCGGCTGTGCCGCCGGTCGGCGCGGCTCCGGTCATCGCGGAATGATCCATGCCGGCCATCGAACCGGTAGGAGCGGGGGTGGCAGCCGCGGTGCCGTGGCCCATGGCGGCATGATCCATGCCCGCCATAGCGGCGCTCGCCGCAACCGCGGCCGACTTGATCGTTCCGTGGTCGGTCGGCTCCTTCCATCCGGTCAGCTTCCACAGGTTGCGGGAGGCATTCTGCTCGGCCGATGGGTCGACGCCGCGAACCGCCGCCGGGTTAGGCGCATTGGGCATGTCCATCCCGGCCATGCCAGCCATTCCGCCGTGATTCATGCCGCTCATGTCCATCCCCATGTCCTTCATGGTCAGCACCGGCCGTGGGCGGAGCGGCGGAACGGGTGCCGACATGCCCTCGCGCGGCGCCAGAGTGGCGCGGCCGAGGCCGGACCGGTCGATGGACTCGCTGACGAAACTGTAGGCGCGGTCGCCCGGCGTCACGACGACATCGTAGGTCTCGGCGACGCCGATCTGGAGTTCATCGACGGTGACCGGACGGACATTCTGCCCATCGGCCTGGACCACCGTCATCGGCAAGTCGGGGATGCGGACATTAAAGTTGGACTGCGCGGCGGCGTTGATGATGCGCAAGCGCACCCGCTCGCCCGGCCTGAACAGGCCGGTCCAGTTGTCGAACGGTCCAAAGCCGTTGACCGTAAAATTGTAAGTCGAGCCGGTAACATCGGCGATGTCGGCCGGATCCATCCGCATCTTGGCCCATTCGCGGCGTTCGGAAGCCGGCAGGTCGCGGCCGGCAAGCTGTCCCGACAGGGTCAGGCGCTGCATGTTGAAATAGCCGCCGCCCATCTGCTTCAGTTTCTTGTAGATGGTGGCGCCGGCCATCGGACTGTGGTCCGACAGGACCAGCACATGCTCGCGATCGAAGGCCACTGGATCGGGACCGGCCGGATCGATGACGATTGGCCCGTAAACGCCATCTTCTTCCTGGTAAGCGCTGTGGCTATGATACCAGTAGGTGCCCGACTGATTGACCTCGAACTCATAGTCGAAGGTCGACCGGGGCATAATGCCGGGGAAGCTGATGCCAGGAACACCGTCCATTGCGAATGGCACGAGCAAGCCATGCCAGTGGATTGAGCTTTCCTCGTCCAGCGTGCTCTGAACGCGAAGGCGGACCTTCTGGCCTTCCTTGAGCCGCACCAGCGGGCCGGGGACGGTGCCGTTGATGCCAACGGCGCGGCTGACCTTGCCATCGACACGGACGGCGACCTTGCCGATGGTGAGGGCAATGTCGTTGCCGCTGACCGTCGGCAGCGGCCGGACGAGGCCGCCGGATACAGGTTGCGCCCAGGCGGGCATGGCTCCGGCCACGCCAAATCCGGCGCCGGTTAGCGCCGCGGCGCGCAGGAAAGCACGCCGCTCAAGCGCGACATTATCGATCATAGGGAATCGTCGCTCGGTCACGGACAAATTTGCCGGTCCTGCCACCGGGCGAATGCCCGGCGACAGGAGTCAGCAATCGTTAGTTGCCGTGGTTTTGGTGAGCGTCAGCGCTCGGCGCTGCCGCCGGAGAAGGCGACATGTTGTGGCCCGCGTGCGCGTCGGCACCGGCCTTCGTGTCGTGCTTGGAATGGTCCATCTTGGCCATGTCCTTGCAGCAGTCGCACTTCTCTTTCATCTTCTCGCAGCACTCCATCTTCTTGGGTGCCGGAGCGGGGGCCGTTTGCGCGCTGGCAACGGCCGGAAGGGCGATCGACATCGCGATCGCAAGCATCATCTTGTTCATTGGTAACTCCGTGAAAATCGGTTGAAGTCGATTTTCACGCCACCCGCGGAGGGGGTGTGGGGAGTTCTCCGAAATAGCCGAACTGGAAACCTTGAGGCGTTACGGAGGGACTGACCCTCGCATAAGCATGAGGCTCAATCGACGCCGCCGGCGTCACGGCAACTGCTGCACACATGGCCACACAGCAGCTCTTGCCAGCCTTGCTGGTATCCTTGTCGGAGCTCGAACTCTTGTCGCAGTGTCCCTTGCCCATCATCTGGGCGTGATGGTCGGTTGGCGCCATGGCCATCGCCGCGCCAGACTGCATCGCCAACGGCGCAAACAGCATCGCTACGGCAATGAGAATCGAGAAGATCGCTCGGGCATTCACAAGCGCCGATATGGGCGCAAAACCCAGAATATACAATCGAGTGGTCTTTGAAGCGGCCATGAGTGTTATTCCGCGTCCAGTTCGTCGAGGATCGGACAATCGGGGCGAGCGTCTCCGTGGCAACTGGCCGCTAATCGTTCCAGAGTTCGCTTCATGCCTTGCAGAACCTCAATCCTGTCGCGGAGTTCCGCTGCGCGAGCCAAGGCAATTTCCTTTACATCGGCGCTTGCGCGATCCTTATCGCTCCAAAGTGCCAGCAGCTGGCGGATCTCGTCGATCGGAAATCCGAGATCGCGAGCCCTGCCGATGAACCGAAGCGTGTGGAGATCCCGGTCATCGTAATCGCGATAGCCGGAGTCGCGGCGCGCGGCCGGCGGCATGAGACCGATCTTCTCGTAATGACGGATCATGCGCTGGCTGACGCCGGACGCGATCGATGCTTGGCCGATTTTCATGCCGTGATTTTCCTCGCGGTCAGCAGATCGATTGACCCGCTGGGCGTGGCGATGCGGTCTAGCTGTCGAACATCGATGAACCCCGCCTCACGCATCAAGCGGGGCAGGATACCATCGGCGTTCGGCTGGGTATCGGAAACGCCATCGAGCAACTGAACGGTGAAACGGAAAGCCACCTTCATCGGGATCGAGCGCTGCTCGCCGTAATCGGCAATGAAGATTGAACCACCGGGCTTCAACCAGTCCCGCATGGCGGCCAAAAGCCGAATTTTCTCGCTAAGGGGCACCTGATGGAAGACGAGACTACTGGCTACCTTGTCAACCCGGTGTTCATCCGACGGTGGCTTGTCAGCCAAAAACCCTTCGTCGAACAATGCGCTCGATCCAGCCGACTTGGCTTTCGATCGAGCCGAGCGCACAGCATCGGCATCAGGATCGATGCCCCGATAGAAAGCATTCGGCTCCCTGCTCGAGAGGATAACACCCAGGCTACCGGTTCCAGAGCCGACATCCAGGATCGTCTCTCCGGGTCGCGGATCAATGGCTTTCGCCAGTTTGGAGCGCCAATGCGCTTCTCTCGTGAACAGACCAATCGCCCGATCGTAAAACGGCGTTAGAGCCGCGACGCCGAGCGGCGGAGTGTAAGGGGCGGCGCTCACAACCTCACCCGATTCAGCCGCAGCGAATTGCCGATCACCGCGACCGAACTGAAGGCCATCGCCGCGCCGGCGATGATCGGCGACAGCAGGATGCCGAACCAGGGGTAAAGCACACCAGCCGCGATCGGCACGCCGGCCGCATTGAAAATGAAGGAGAAGAACAGGTTCTGGCGGATGTTGCGCATCGTCGCCCGGCTCAAATGCCGAGCCCTAACAATTCCTACGAGATCGCCTTTCACCAGCGTCACATGCGCGCTTTCCATTGCAACATCGGTGCCGGTGCCCATCGCGAGGCCGACATCGGCGGCAGCCAAAGCCGGGGCGTCGTTAATGCCGTCGCCGGCCATTGCGACCCTGCGTCCGGCTGAGCGCAATTCCGCGACCTTTGCCTGCTTCTGATCGGGCAGGACATCCGCCATGACCTCGTCGATGCCGACTCTGCGGGCGACGGCCTCGGCGGTGCGGCGGTTGTCGCCGGTCATCATGACAACATGGACGGCAGCGCGCCGCAATTCGGCCACGGCATCAGCCGCGCTCTTTTTGATCGGATCTGCCACCACCAGAAGCCCGGCGAGCTTGCCGTCGATGGCCACGAACATAACGCCCTGGCCGTCGGCGCGATGCTGGTCCGCGCTTGCTTCCAGCGGCGCCGTATCGATGCCGAGCTCGGCAAGCATCGCCGTGTTGCCCAGAGCGACCTTTCGTCCGTCGACCGTGCCGCTCACGCCTTTGCCGGTGACCGACTTGAAGTCGCTGCTTGGCGGAAGGTCGATTTCCCGCTCTTCCGCGCCGCTGACGATGGCTTCAGCCAAAGGGTGCTCGCTGCCACGCTCCAAGGAAGCCGCAAGACGCAGCACATCGTGCTCGTCGAAGCCATCGAAAGTATTGACGCCGACCAGCCTGGGCCTGCCCTCGGTGAGTGTGCCGGTCTTGTCGACGACCAGCGTGTCGACCTTCTCCATCAGCTCCAGTGCTTCGGCATTCTTGACCAACACACCCACCGATGCGCCACGGCCGGTCCCGACCATGATCGACATGGGGGTGGCGAGGCCGAGCGCGCAGGGGCAGGCAATGATCAATACTGCGATCGCGTTGACCAACGCGTGGGCAAGGCGCGGTTCAGGGCCGACCAGGCTCCACACCGCGAACGCGGCGATCGATACCAAGACCACGCCGGGGACGAACCAGGCGGACACTTGATCGGCGAGCTTCTGGATCGGCGCTCGCGATCGCTGCGCATCGGCCACCATGCGGACGATCTGCGCCAGCATGGTATCGCGACCGACCCGCTCTGCGCGCATCAACAAGCTGCCGGTGCCGTTGACAGTCGCGCCAGTGACCCTCTGGCCGGCCAGCTTTTCGACCGGGACAGGCTCGCCGCTGATCATCGACTCATCGACCGAGCTGTGACCGTCGACGATCACCCCATCCACCGGGATCTTCTCGCCGGGCCGGATACGGAGCCAGTCGCCGACTTGGACATGCTCCAGCGGAATGTCCTCCTCGGCGTTGTCACGGACACGCCTTGCAGTCTTGGGCGCGAGGCCCAGAAGTGACTTGATCGCCGCTCCAGTCGCGCTCCGTGCCCGCAGTTCCAGCACCTGGCCCAACAGCACCAGCGTCGTGATGACCGCTGCGGCCTCAAAGTAGACGGGGACGAGACCGCCCATCGTTCGCAGCGAAGTCGGGAAACTCTCCGGGGTGACAGCGGCCACGACGCTATAGCCGTAGGCAACGCCCACGCCGAGACCGATCAAGGTGAACATGTTGAGGTTGCGGGTCTTGAGGCTTGCCCAGAAGCGCTCGAAGAATGGCCAGCCGCCCCACAACACCACCGGCGTGGCGAGCGCAAGCTGCACCCACATCGAGGTTCGCATCGGGATCGGCTCCCAGCCGAAAAGCTCGGCGCCGAAGGTCAGGATGACAAGCGGCAAGCTGAGTGCTGCGCTAACCAAGAAACGGCGGCTCATGTCGATTAATTCGGGATTGGGCCCTTCGTCGAGCGTCGGCTCAAGTGGCTCCAGAGCCATGCCGCAAATCGGACACTGGCCCGGCTTGTCCCGTCGGATCTCCAAATGCATCGGGCAGGTCCAGATCGTTCCGACTGCCGGTTCCGCAGATGCCCCCTCGGCCGGATGACCGATCGCAGGGCCGCTTGCTGCGGGATTCAGATAGGCATCGGGATTGGCAGCGAACCTGTCGAGACAGCGGGCACTGCAAAAATAATACGGCTGGTCGGCGAAGTCGTAGCGATGCTCGGTCGTCCGGGTGTCGACCTTCATCCCGCACACCGGATCGGTGACCAGCGTACCGTTCATTCCTTCGGTAGCTGCGACGCCCTCGGTGCCTTTGTGACAGCATTCTGCCATGGCGAACTTCCTTCCGATCGACTCTTCCGACGCCTAAATGGACCTTGACACCATGTCAGGGTCAAGCGCCGACATGCAGACTGGTTATCTTTGTCAAAGAGCAAATGCTGGCCGGCTGGCGTTCAATTTCGGGGCAGTGGTGCGTTGCGAGGTTGGGGTATGTCGGAGCAGCGGCTGCCGCCGATGTAATCGGCAACGAAAGCACATTCTCAGCTAGAAAGTGGACCGTCCGCATTCGGCCAGACGCCGTCATTCGCTTGTGGCAGAGATCGACCCATTGCGGTCATTAGCCGTATGGCCGCTTAGCGCCCTTCGCGGTCATTCAGAGCCAAAAATTGCTTTTCGGAAAGCAGACATTCGATCCCGATGCTGCGAAAAGGGGTTTGAACCAACCGGAGGTCCAGTTCCACGCAAACTGGCACAAGATTCGATTTCCGGTCTGAAGAATAAGCGAGTTTCGCAAGCCCCGCCGTCCCATCAAAGATGTTTTAGAGACCGCGTTGCACGCCGCGACGAAGCAAAGGGAAGGCAGAATCATTATTCGAGGCTAGGAATTGCGATGTATCCATGTTCGCAATATCATCAGCGCGCCGGCAGCTGCGCTGCAAACAGCCAAAACTGGCCAATCAGATGAGAGAATCGCAGCCGAAATCAACAGTGCTGCCGGTATCACGCCTGGATTGCTCGCTGGCTTTTTTTCAAAGGCCCGCGAAAGGATTTGAAGATCGGTCGCGGAAATGGTCACGGGTATTTTTCCAGTGCGAGCGAATTTATCGATTTGCCCGATGATTTCCGGAGTGCTCAGCGTTGCACGCGCTAAGGCCACTCCGATCTTCTTTGCTTCCTTCTTGAGCGTGATAAGGCTCGTTCGTTCGGCGATCAGCTCTCGTGCGACCGGCGCCAGTTCATCAGCGATATTGAACGCCGGGTCCAGTCGACGAACGAACCCTTCGGCGGTCAATAACGTTCGTAGTACGAGAGCAAGATCTGGCGGCAATGCCAGCTGAAACTCCCGCAGCAGACGGAAGACCTGCTCGAAGATTTTGGAAAGATCGACGTTCGAGAGCACAACATCCTTGAAGCTATCGATCAATTCGCCCAGCGCGAACTCCAGCCGGTCCCGATCCACTTCAGGATCCCCCGCCCAGATCATCAGGATGTCTGCTACCCCGGCAACATCGTCGGACGCGATAGAAAGGGCGAGCTGGACCAGTTGATCACGCCGCCGCGGCAAAAGCGTACCAACCGCGCCAAAATCGATGAAACCAAGCGACCCGTCTTGCAGCAAAATCACATTGCCCGGATGCGGGTCGGCATGGAACTGCCCGTGGAAGATGATCGACCGCAAGATCGCCTGTGCGTAAGTGCGCGCTACGGCCTGTAAATCGACCCCGGCCTCGCGCGCACGATCAAGATCTGTCGCAGGCGTACCGATCAATCGCTGCTGGACGTTGACGCGCCTTCCACTCAACTCCCATTCAAAAGAAGCCGTACGGACGCCTAAGGGGGCGAGAAATGCGCCAATGGAGTCGCTTGATCGCCCTTCGGCCGACAGGTCCATTTCGCGGTCCAGGCTCTCAGCGAATTGACTGAGTAGTTCATCGGGCTTGAGCCTGGCGAGTTCGGGGATGCGGTTTGCGGCCGTTCGGGCAAACCTGCGCAACAGCCGGAGGTCGGCGTCGACGATCGCGCCGATGCCGGGACGGCGAATTTTGACGATGACCGATCGCCCGTCGAGCATCGTCGCGGCATGAACCTGTGCGATTGACGCGGCGGCAAGCGGCTCCCGGTCGAAGCTCGAGAAGTAGCTGTCCAGATCACCGCCGATCGCATCCTCAACCGCCGGAGCGATCTCCTCAAAGGGAACGGCCGGAACGCGGTCCTGCAAGGTTGACAGGGCGTTGATCCACTGAGGGCCGAGCAAATCGCTGCGCATGGCGAGGATTTGTCCAAACTTGACGCCAACCGGTCCGATATCCCTGAGCAGCGCGACGACCGCATCGGGGCGGGCATCGACGAACTGCCCATCGTCTGGTGAGCCAAAACCTAGTTTTGCGCTCAGACCGCGCATCCCGTGCCGCCCGAGAAGTGTGACGAGCTGCGCGAAGCGATCACGCTCCCGCATGCGTTCTGCTTCTTGCCGTCGAGAGCCGGTTGAAGGATTCCGGCTCACTTCGAGGCAGGTTCAATCAGGTCGACCGCCGCTTCGACCTTGGTCAGCATATCAGCAAATTTATTGAGCTCGTCCTCCGACAGTGCGCCCATGGTCCGCGAAAGTATCGTTTCGTAGAGCGGCTGGGCCCGCCCGAGCATGGCTCGACCCTCTGCCGTCAGCTCGAGAAGTTTGGTGCGGCGGTCGCCGGGAACCGGCATACGCCGTAAGTGTCCGGCAGCTTCGAGAGCGTCAATCGCCTGCGTCACGGTGCGGGGCGCCTGGCCGAAGAATGACGCAATGTCCGTTGAGCGCTTCGAACCATCTTCGAGGAATGCAAGGAGACGGATCTTGGCCAGCGAAGCGCCGTGTCGAGAAAGGTTGCGGTCGATGAGGCGCTGCAGGCGCAGATAAACCCAAGCGAACTGTTTCGAAACGGAAATTAGTTTGTGAGGTTCCATATCATATGCTCTTGCTTCATTTGCGAGGATGGGGCAAGCGGCCCTTTTTCTGCAGAAACCTGCGACTCCCAATCCTTCCGAGAACGAATGATGGCCACACAAGTGATGGATGCGAACGAAAATTCTGCCGCCGGGTCTGAGCGCAAGTCTCCGCTGCGCTCGAGAAATGTCCGGATCGCGCTGCTGGTTGTGGCTTTGGTAGCCATCGCTTTCGGAATCTGGTGGTATCTCGACTACGAATCTCGCGGAAAGTATCTGCAAAGCACCAACGATGCGTTTGTTCAGGCGGATTCGGTCGTCGTCGCTCCCAAGATAGGTGGCTATATCGATCGCGTCTTTGTCGACGAGAACCAGACCGTCCGCGCCGGCCAGCCCCTCGCGCTGCTCGATGCGCGCGATTACCGGGCCCAGTCGTCGCAGATCCAGGCCCAAATCGAAGCGTCGCGCGCGACCGCTGACACTGTTCGCGCTCAGGTTGGGGAGCAGCAGGCAGCCTTGTCTCAGGCGCAGGCGCAGTTGAATGCAGCGCAATCGGACGTCGCCTTCGCGAGCGAACAGGTCGCGCGCTTCGAGCCGTTGGCTCGGACCGGCGCGGAGTCGCGCGAGCGGCTTAGCCAGCTGCGAAATCAGCTCCGGCAGGCCCAGGCGCAGGCAGCGACGCGCCGGGCGGCTGTTTTGGCGGCGCAACGCCGCTTCGGCACGCTCGACGCCCAGATCGAGCAGGCGCTCTCGCAGGCCCGGGCGGGCGAGGCGCAGCTGAGGGCCGCCGATGTCAATGTGCAGAGTACGACGATCCGGGCCAGCATCGCCGGCCGGGTCGGGGACCTGGCTGTGCGCGTGGGTCAATTTGTTCAGCCAGGCACGCGGCTGATGACCTTGGTGCCGGTCGACAAAATCTACGTCGAAGCCAACTTCAAGGAGACGCAGGTCGGGCTCATGCGGGTCGGGCAGCCGGTGACCATCAAGGTCGATGCCCTTCCAGGCATTGAGCTGACCGGAAAAATTGCAAGCTTCGCGCCGGGAACGGGGGCTCAGTTCTCAATTCTCCCGCCGCAAAACGCGACCGGCAACTTCACCAAGATCGTGCAGCGGATCCCGGTTCGGGTGGCCATCGACGCCTCGCCTGAAGTCCGGCGGCTGCTGGCGCCCGGCATGTCGGTGCACGTCACTGCCGATACTCGTTCGGCTCGCGGCGAGTTGGATCGGATCCGTAAGGCGCAAGAAGCGAGAAGGTAAGCGAAGTTGGCGGCCTCCATCCCCATCGGCAAGACTGCAGCTCGGGAGGAACGGGCTGATCTAAGCGCTTGGTTGGCAGTGGCAGCTGGCAGCCTAGGTGCCTTGCTTGCTACGCTCGACGTCTCGATCGTCAACTCAGCCTTGCCGACCATCCAGGGTGAGATCGGCGCGACAGGCACCGAAGGCACCTGGATCGCGACCTCATTCCTCGTTGCCGAAATCATTATTATCCCGCTCAGCGCGTGGCTGGAGCGCTTGCTCGGACTGCGAACGCTGCTGTTCGTCGCGGTGACACTGTTCACCGGTTTTTCAATCCTGTGCGGAGTCGCGGACGATCTCACCACGATGATCATCGGCCGTGCAGGGCAAGGCATCACCGCCGGCGCCTTGATCCCCACCGCCATGACGATCGTTGCGACCCGACTCCCGCCCCATCAGCAACCGATCGGCATGGCGCTGTTCGGCGTGACCGTCATCTTGGGGCCTGTCCTGGGTCCGCTGATCGGGGGCTGGCTGACGGAAAATCTCAGCTGGCATTACGCATTCTTTGTCAACGTTCCGGTGTGCATCGTTTTGCTTCTGCTGTTGTGGCTTGGCCTCCCCCATCAACGTCCGGACTGGAGTTATGTGCGCGAGGGCGACTGGTTTGGCATAGCCGGGCTCATTCTGGGTCTGGGTGGCCTCACCGTCGTGCTAGAGGAAGGCCATCGCGAAGAATGGTTTGAATCGCCTCTCATCATTCAATTGACGCTGATGACGCTCGTCGGATTCGCGCTTCTGCTGGTTGGCCAGAAATATGCGCGACGACCGGTCCTCAAGCTCAGTCTCATCTTCACCAGGCAATTCGGCAGTATCGTGATCATGGCGCTGGTGGTCGGCATGGCGCTCTACGGCACCATCTACGTCATCCCGCAATTCCTTGCCCTCATCTCCGACTACAACGCCCTACAGACCGGGTACGTAATCGCGCTGATGGGCTTGCCGGCGCTGTTCCTGATGCCGATCGTGCCTTTCCTCATCACCCGGATCGATATTCGGCTCGCGGTGGGCAGTGGTTTGCTGCTGATGGCGATCAGCTGCTGGATCACCACCAATCTGACGACCGAGGCCGGCGGCGGCGCATTCACGGCCGGTCAGATCCTGCGCGGAGTCGGCATGATCTTCACCATGCTGTTTCTCAATCAGGGGGCGATCGCGGCGGTGTCGAAGGAAGATGCCGGGGACGCATCGGGCATCTTCAACGCCGCCCGAAACCTTGGCGGTTCCTTTGCGCTGGCAGCGCTTGCGACCATTCAGGATCAGCGTCTCTGGCATCATAGCCGCCGGATGGAGGAATCTCTCTCCGCCAACAGCTGGTCCGTGCAGGACTATCTGACGGGTATTCAGGCCGGTCTCGGCAGTGCCGAAGCCGCTATTCGGACACTCGCGGGTTCCATCCAGCAGCAGGCCTTCGTCATGACCTACAATGACATATTTTTTGTCATGACCGTCGTCATCGTCCTGTCCATTCCACTCGTCCTTTTCCTGCGTCCGCTGCCCAAGGGCATGTCGCTTTCCATGCACTGAGGTTTCATGCGCACCGCCTACCTCCCCATCCTCGCCGTGCTGGCCCTTGGCGGCTGCACTGTCGGTCCAAACTACAAAGGTCCCGTGCCCCTTCCTGCCATCGCGAAACCGGGCGAGACTTTCGTTCGCGCCTCCCAGTCCACTTCGTCGAACCAGCCGGCACTGGCGCAATGGTGGACTGCGCTCAACGATCCCGTCCTCAATACACTTGAGGCTAGGGCGCTGGCCGGCAATCCGGGACTGGAAGCCGCTCGCGCGAGAATTGCGCAGGCTCGGCAAAACGTCCGTTTCGAGCGCGCGGATCGACTCCCGGCGGGCTCTGTACAGGGAAGATATGTCTACGCCGACTTGCCGGGTCTCGATCTCGAGCAGGGTGGCGGCTCGACGTCGGGACCGCCAACCTCGCCACCGACCGGCGACGAGGATTCGGAAGCAGGAACAACGATCGACTTTTTCAATCTCGGCCTCAACGCAAATTGGGAAATCGACGTTTGGGGTGGCAAGCGGCGATCGGCCGAGGCAGCGTCCGCCCAGCTTGGCGCGGCCGTCGCCAATGAGGCCGACGCCCAGGTCCAGCTAACTGCTGAAATCGCCCAAGCCTACACGAACGTTCGCGAACGACAGCATCGTCTGGCTTCGTTGAGACTGGCCTCCGATGCTGATCGGACGCTTCTCGATCTGGCCGAGCAACGGTTTCGTCGAGGCGCGACCACCGCATTTGAAGTCGAAAAAACCAAAACTCAACTCAGGGCGACCAACGCCGACATCGAGAAGGTTCAGGGCGAACTCGAGGTCTATCTCAACGCGCTTTCGGCGCTGACCGGCGCAGCACCCGGCGTTGTGGATCCTTTGCTGGCTCCACTCGGCTCGATCCCTCTGCCCCCGGCCTCGGTCGAAATAGGAGACCCCGCGTCGCTGATCGCCCGTCGGCCGGACATTCGTGCTGCCGAGCGCAACCTTGCAGCCGCGACTGCCAGGATTGGCGTTGTCGAGGCTGCACGGCTTCCAAAGATCAGCTTTATGGGAATTTTGGGAATAGGCGGAGCTTCACCGGGCGACCTCTTCGACTTGGGTAACATGAGCAAGATAGCCTTGCCGCAAATTGAGTGGGGATTGCTGGATTTCGGCCGCAGCCTGGCGCGTCTTCGACAAACCCGATCAGCGCGGGACGAAGCTGAGGCCCAGTATCGACAAGCCGTCTTGACCGCGCTCCAGGACGCGGAATCGTCGCTCTCGCGGTTCGGGCGCCAGCGGCAGTCGGTTGCCGAGTTGGCAGAAATCAAAGCGTCCGCCGACCGAAGCGCTGCTTTGATGCGACAACGGTACAACGTTGGAGCTGCCTCGCTCCGCGAAGCGCTCGAGGCGGACCGGCAGAGCCTCGAGGCCGGGCGCAATCTTGTCGCAGCAACGGCTGCGCTCACCGGTAGCTTCATTGCTGTTCAGAAATCACTGGGCCTTGGCTGGCAGCAGCCGCCATCCCCCGGCAGAGGCGACACAGGACGGTAATGGAGACGCGATCCAACTTCCGGTTGGTACTGGCGGTCGTGGCAATACTGTTTCTCGGCCTCGCGTTTTTCGCTTTTTATATTTCGGGCGAATCGCGGTCGCTTGACGCGCGCTATCATGTCCATTTTACGAAGAGCGTATCAGGCCTGGATGTCGGATCCGGTGTCACCTTGTCAGGCGTTCCAGTGGGTCGAATTGAAGCAATCTCAATCGACCCGCTCAATCCAGAAATAGTTTTGATCACGCTGGCGCTGAATGAAAAGGTGCCGATACGACGCGGTGTTCGAGCCGACATCAGCCGATCCTTGATGAGCGGAGATGCGACGCTCGTACTTATTCCGTCTTCTGAGGGGCCGCTAATCAATCCGGTAGGCCGCGATGATATCGGGCGAATATTAGCGGTCAGCAAACGGAGTAGTGGCGACCCCGCGCAGGAAGCTATGAGTGTCGCCCGTAAGCTCGACGGAGTCGTCGACAGTCTCGACGCCGAAGGTCAGCAGAAAATCTCGGCGACGCTTGAGGGGGTGGTGGAGCAGACCGCTGGATGGGAAAAGACCGCCTCACGCCTGACAAGGTCAATCAAACCTCGCAGCATTCGAATGGTGGCGGACGGAATCTCGGGCGCCGGACGAACAGCCGAGCGACTTAGCAGGTCAATTGAATCCGCTGACGGCGATGTCGCCCGCGCACGAGCAAGAATTCGCAGTTTTGGGGAAGGTGCTGACAATTTTTCCCGATCGTTGGAAGAGGCCCGTCCGTCGATCCAGCAGACGTCCCGGCAGTTGCGCCAATCAGAGAAAACTATTCGCGGCATCCGAGCCAACGTCGCGACCGGAAAGGACACCATCGAGGATATTCTGCCAGATGGAAAATGACCGATCACGCGGAGATGGAGTTTGTGCCAGCCAGAAAATCTCCCGTGCCAATTCTGCGATATCAGTCGGCAAGAATGGCTCCTGAGCTATCGCAAAGCAGACGGTCAGCTAACGGCCAAAAGCAGTCGTTTAGCCACCACGGTTGAATGACCGCCTTCCACCCATTCCTGCCGTTAGCAGCCTAAATTTTGCGGTAGCTTTCGTCTCCGGTGAACGAGCCCACGATGGCCTCGTGTCAGTTGGTCATCCGTACAATTACGGAGCGAGCCATGATCCATCCGACACCTACCCGCATCTCCGGTGCGAAGCTTCCACTCAGGGCCATGCATGTCTGGTCGATCCGGGTGCGCCTGCAGCTCGAACGAGCGGTGCGAGACCTGGCGATGTTCGACATTGCCATCGACAGCAAGTTGAGAGGCTGTGACGTAGTGGCCCTCCGGATCTCCGACATCATGGCCGCGGGAGCGATGCGAAGTCGGAGCATCATCACGCAGCAGAAGACCGGGCGTCCGGTACACTTCGAGATTACCGAGCAGACGAGGCGATCGCTCATGGCCTGGCTGTGCAAGCGTCCGCCAGACGAGACTGAATGGTTGTTTCCGAGCAGGATGCACCCGGGAGCCCACCTGTCGACCCGGCAATACATCCGGTTGGTGAAGCGCTGGGTCGCTTTGGCCGGCCTCGAGCCCGCGGCTTACGGGACACATAGCCTCCGCCGCACAAAGGTATCGATGCTCTATCGGAAGACGGGCAACCTTCGAGCCTGCCAGCTGCTGCTCGGCCACACCAAGCTAGAGAGCACGGTTCGCTATCTCGGCGTCGAACTCGATGATGCCTTGGAGCTGTCCGAAGCGCTGGAAATCTGATCGCGGGTCAGATTTAGACTGGCCAAATGTTCCTGTATTGTTCCAACTGCGATGATGCGATTCGATGACCCCTCCGACAATGGTGGCCGAGGCTGGCGGCGGCTGGCGGCCGATGAAGTCGCCGACCTTGCCTACATTGCGATCCGCCTATGCCGGAAGGCCGTTCGTGCCGACCTTGCGGGCCGAAACGCCGCCAAAGCGGATGACGCAGCTAGGGCGTTGGCCCAGGCAGTGGCGAACAGGCTACGCCTGTACCGCACCTATGGTCCCGGTCGTGAAGGTGCCAGTCATTCGACGGTCGGCCCCTCCGATCGAGAGCACGTAGACTGGCGGAAGCAAAGGTGAGCCGCGACGCGGCACGCTGACTTGTTCAGGTCCCGCCAGTCCAGCTCATTGACTAAAAACGGGAGCGCCGCGGCTCGCTGTCTTCGTATCCACTTATCGAGCCGCCCGGGAAGGTTTTCTTTCCGAACGCTCCAAGTAGGGACAAGCATTGGTAGCGACTGCGCTGTATTGTGCTCGATGACCTAGACGGAACGTCCGGAACGGCGCGCAGCAAGTCATCCGCTTACCACAGATCGACATTTCGCTCAACGAACCCATCGAGAAATGCAGACTGCTAGCGGCAGGAAGGGGTGGAAACCGGACATTAGCGACGGTAGTGTTTACGCGATGAATGAAGAGATGCGTAAAGCTGCCGCTGACCTTCGCACAATGCCTTCGGCTGAAGCGACTGATTGGCTCATTGCTCGTTATCCGGTGGGCAGTTCAGATTGGGGCAGTGCACTGACATTGCTCGACCATGTCTCGCTTCGAAAACAGGACAATCGGAGATTGGCCACGCACTACCTAGGCGCAAGCCCTTTTGCTCATGACCGGCCCTACCGCGTGTTTGAGAAACTTCTCGGCCTTTCCGAGCTACTTGCCATTATCAGTCTTTCGATGCCGGCAAATGAGCGCGACGCCGACCTGCTGATGTATCACCTAAGGCCATTATTGGATTGCGCAGACACCGACGAAGAGCGCCGTGCGGCATCAGAGTTCCTTGAAGCCATCGGCCTAACTTGAATGTCCGCAATGGGTCGTGTGCTGCCGCAGGCTGAAGCGGGTCGAAAGTAGACGCTACGGACGGCCCGATGGACATTCCGTTTTCAGCTCCGTGTTCATGGCGCGAACATACCCCAGGAATTTTGCTTCGCGCAGCTGCTCAACCATGACCACCTTGAAGCGATGGCTCTCGTGTTCGGGAACGCGACGAAGGCTCTCACGGCCGTCGAACTCAAGATAAAAC
This sequence comes from Sphingomonas xanthus, assembly GCF_007998985.1. Lineage (GTDB taxonomy): Bacteria > Pseudomonadota > Alphaproteobacteria > Sphingomonadales > Sphingomonadaceae > Sphingomicrobium > Sphingomicrobium xanthum. The sequence goes on along the minus strand of NZ_CP041659.1, from coordinate 614,002 downwards.
GCCCTAGCGCAACCCGGCACCCTTTGGGGGTTACCGGTGCGACCGAGCACCGCATCGTCATCGACAGAGAGCCAAGGGTCGTATGACGGTAAATCGTGGTTGGCCGGTTTGCTATTGATTCTGGAATCTCCAGCGACAAAGCGCGACTCTTCTAAGCCGGAATAATACACACCGCGCATCGGCTTCACGCGGCCGTATTCCAAGCAGGAGGCAAAACCCATCACGACAACGGATGGGTTCTCGCCCCGGCAATCCGCCTTCTCTTCTTGAGAAAGCTTCGTTCCCGCCGACGTAACGCATCCGGCCACCAGAAGCGCGAGGAAGATGATGCATATTCTCATCGCCCTTCTGTGGAACGAAGGCCAAAAAGCTTCAACCCGATGTCAGCAATGGGTCGGAGTCTGACATTCACGTGCAGATCAAAAAAAGACCAAGAGGGTCCTATGGACACGCCTTACCGTCCCGACGCGCCCACCACAGAAGTTCGTGGCGGCTTTCGGGCGGGCCTGAATATGTTGCGGACGAGGTACTCCAACCGAGGAGCAACTTTCAGCGGCTCCGGAGCAGCCTTATTACTGAAGGACAACGGGATTGGCGCGCCCGGCAGGATTCGAACCTGCGACCTCATGCTTAGAAGGCACGTGCTCTATCCAGCTGAGCTACGGGCGCGTGCCGCCCCGATAGCAGGTCTGCCGGCGCTTTCCAGCCGCCGGTGAGAGGGGCTTTAGGCAACAGCCTCCAGCAGGCCTTCGAACAACCGCCGGCCGTCGCTATTGCCGTGTGCAGGCTCAAGCGCGCGTTCGGGGTGCGGCATCATGCCCAAGACGTTTCCGGCGGCATTGACGATCCCGGCGATGTTGCGCGCCGATCCGTTGACCTCGCCCGAATAGCGGAAGGCGACACGCCCTTCGCCTTCGAGCCGGTCGAGCGTTTCGACATCGGCCTGGTAATTGCCGTCGTGGTGGGCGACGGGGATGACGATCTGCTCGCCGGCCTGATAGCGACTTGTGAAGATCGACTGGCTATTTTCGACCGTCAGCCTGACCGGACGGCAGACGAAGTGAAGCCCGGCGTTGCGCATCAGCGCGCCCGGCAGGAGCCCCGCCTCGGTCAGCACCTGGAAGCCGTTGCAGATGCCGAGCACCGGGACGCCCTTGGCGGCGGCCTCACCGACTGCGGCCATGATCGGCGAGCGTGCGGCCATCGCGCCGGACCGGAGGTAGTCGCCATAGGAAAAGCCGCCGGGAACGGCGATCAGGTCCGTTCCTTCAGGAAGGTCGGTATCGCGATGCCAGACCATCTCCGGTGCGCGGCCGGTGATCTGCTCGATCGCGACTGCAAGGTCGCGGTCGCAGTTCGAGCCGGGAAAGACGAGGACCGCGCTCTTCATGCGCCGAGCCGCTCGATCTTGAAATTTTCGATTACGGTGTTGGCCAGCAGCTTGCGGCACATCTCGGCGATCTCGTCATCGCTGGTGCCCTCGGCAAGGTCGAGTTCGATCAGCTTGCCGGCGCGGACGTCCTCGACGCCCTCAAACCCCAGCCCCTCGAGCGCATGATGGATAGCCTTGCCCTGAGGGTCGAGCACGCCGGGCTTCAGGGTGACGAAGACGCGGGCTTTCATCGGAGGCAGGCCTTTCGCTTGGGGAGTTGGCGGCCCTATGCCGCCTGGCCGCGATCCCGGCAAGCTTTACCGGATATTTACCCCGTTGTGGCTTAAGCTGGAACGCCGGTGCGCCTGCCGGGCGTATGAGGAGAACAGGACCCAATGGTAGCGATTGCCGCCATGATGTTCGTTTGGCTGTTCGGCTGGGGCCAGGATTATTTCCACTGGTCTGATCCGGAGGGCAAGATCCAGCTTGCCCTGTTCACCTCCTTCGTGCTCGGAATTATCTGCGGCTACAAGACCCGCGGCTGACCCGCACGACCGGGGCTGACCTGCCGATACGACTGCGCTAGGGCGTCGCGATGACCGACTTGCCGCCCTATGCCCGCCTGCTCCAGCTGCGGACCGAGCGCCCCGACGGCGGACTGCGCTTCGTCATGCCCTTTCATGAAGATGTGGTCGGCCGCCCCGGCTTCCTTCACGGCGGGGCGATCGCCGGATTGCTGGAGTTCGCCGCCTTCACCGCTCTTGAAGAGGCTCTTGACGGCGAGGCAATCGGCAAAAAGCCGGTCACCGTCACCGTCGACTATATGCGCGGCGGGACCCCACAGGACACCTATGCGGAAGCGGTGATCGAGCGGCTTGGCAAGCGGCTCGCCAATGTCGAGGCTTTTGCCTGGCAGCAGGACCGCGCCCGGCCGATCGCCTCCGCGCGGATCAACTTCCTCCTCGACCGTCAGTAGCCGCTGAGCTCGGCCACCCGGGCCATGTGGAAGCGCGGGCTTCCGAACAGTTCGCCAAGCACCGCCTCGCGCTTCATGTAGAGGCCGATGTCATGCTCGTCGGTCATGCCGATACCGCCATGCATCTGGACCCCTTCCTGGACCGCCAGCGCCGCGCTTCGGCCCGCCTTGGCCTTGGCCACCGAGACGAACAGTTCGGCGCGCTGATCCTGCGCATCGAGCAGCTGCGCGGCCTTGAACGTCGCGGCGCGGGCGATCTCGATCTCGCCGAACAGGTGCGCGGCGCGGTGCTGCAATGCCTGGAACTCGCCGATTAGTCGGCCGAACTGCTTGCGCTGTTTCAGATAATCGAAGGTCATCTCGCTTGCGCCGGCGGCGACCCCGACTAGTTCCGCCGCCGCGCCGGCCCGACCGGCGCCAAGCGCCCGGGAGATGGGACCCCAACCGCCGTCGACCTCGCCGACCACGGCGTCGGCATCGACCGCGACATTGGCCAGCCTGAGCCGTGCCGCCTTGCTGCTGTCGGCCAGCGCGACATTGTCGATCTCGACCCCCGCCATGCCGCGATCGAGGGCGAACAGGGTAAGCCCATCGGTTTCGCCCGGGCTTCCGCCGGTCCGCGCCGCGACCAGGATCAGATCCGCGCTCGCGCCATGGACGACGAACTGCTTTTCGCCATCGAGAAGGAAGCCGTTGCCTTGCCTTCGCGCCGCGCAGGCGATGCGCGCTGGGTTGTGATGCCTGCCTTCGTCGATCGCCAGCGCGGCCACGGTGTCGGCGGCAAGAATGCCGGGAAACCACCGCTCGGCGTGGGCCGAGCCGTCGAGCGCCCGCACCGCCGCGACTGCGGTCGTGAGAAAGGGGGAGGGGGTGAGGTTGCGGCCGATTTCCTCCAGCACAACGCCGGCCTCGACCTGGCCAAGGCCCGCGCCCCCCCGGGCCTCGGGGATCAGGATTCCGGTAAGGCCGAGCTCCGCGAACTGTTTCCATAGGCCATGGCCGAACCCGTCCTTGCAGCCGATATCGCGCCAATGGCGAAGTTGCGCCTTGATCGCGCCTTTGTCGGCCATGAACGGCCGAACCGCGTCCTGCAGCATGCGCTGGTCGTCGGTCAGGGTCAGCATGGCTCAGGCTCCCGGCAGGCGAAGGATATGTTTGGCGACGATGCCAAGCTGGATTTCCGAGGTTCCCCCCTCGATCGAATTGGCCTTGGTCCGCAGCCAGTCGCGCGCCGCCTTGCCGCCGCCCGAACGGTCGCTGTCCCATTCAAGCGCGTCGGATCCGCCAGCGGCCATGACCAGCTCGTGACGGCGCTTGTTGAGCTCGGTCCCGGCATATTTCATCATGCTCGGCATCGCCGGATGGGCTCCGCCTGCCTTCAGCTGGTCGATGAACCGCTCACTCATGGCAGCAAAGGCCAGCGCGTCGACGTCGAAGGCGGCGATCTCGGCGCGCAGCAGCGGATCGTCGATCGACCCGACGGCCCTGCCCAACGCCTGCTTGTCCCCGCCAAGCCCCATGCCGCTGATCATCTCGCGCTCATGGCCGAGAAGATATTTGGCGACGTCCCAGCCTTTGTTGACCTCCCCGACCAATTGGTCCTTGGGCACTTTCACATCGTCGAAGAAAGTCTCGCAGAAGGGGCTGTAACCGCTGATCAGGAGGATCGGCTTGGTCGAAACCCCGGGACTTTCCATGTCGAACAGCAGGAAGCTGATTCCGCCATGTTTCGACTCCGCGGAGGTGCGGACCAGGCAGAAGATCCAGTCCGCCTGATCGGCATAGCTGGTCCAGACCTTCTGGCCATTGACAAGATAATGGTCGCCCTTGTCCTCGGCCCTGGTCTGGAGGTCGGCAAGGTCCGATCCCGCTCCCGGTTCCGAATATCCCTGGCACCAGCGGATGTCGCCCCGCGCGATTTCGGGAAGGAAGCGCTTCTTCTGGTCTTCTCTGCCATATTTGAGGAGCGCCGGCCCAAGCATCGAAATGCCGAAGCTGGTCAGCGGCGGGCGGCAGCCGAGCGAAGCCATTTCTTCCTTGAGGACCCTGGTCTGCGCGGCATCCAGGCCGCCGCCGCCATAGTCCTTCGGCCAGTCGGGCACGGTCCAGCCGCGCGATGCCATGGCATCCAGCCATCGCTTCTGCGCGTCCGACTGAAACTCAAAGTGGCGGCCGCCCCAGCAGGCATCCTTTTCGCTGCGCATCGGGGTGCGCATCTCGGCCGGACAATTGGCCTCCAGCCAGTCGCGAACCTCGCGTCGGAATTGTTCGACATCGGCCATGTTGCTTGCCCTTCGCGGTCCAGAGTCCTAGCCCGTTTTGGAACGATACTGAGGTGTCACGCAAGCGGGAGAAGCGGCGGTGGATTTTGACCTTACGGAACGGCAGGCTTTCTTCCGCGACCGGGTCAGGCGCTTCATCGACAAACATGTTCGCCCCCGAGTCGCTGAATATAAGCAGGAGATCGACGGCGGCGATCGCTGGAAGCCGCTGAACCTGATCGAGGAGCTGAAATCCGAGGCGCGCGCAGCGGGTCTGTGGAACCTGTTCATGCCGCCGGGCGGCGCGCTCCAGCATGTCGACGAGAGCTTTGCCTTTGAAGGCGAACAGCTGACCAACCTCGAATATGCGCTCTGCGCCGAGGAAATGGGGCGCATCCTGTGGTCGGCAGAAGCGTTCAATTGCTCGGCCCCCGATACCGGCAACATGGAAGTACTCCACCGCTATGGGACTCGCGAACAGAAGGAAGCGTGGCTTGCGCCGCTGATGCGCGGCGAGATCCGCTCGGCGTTCCTGATGACCGAGCCCGGGGTGGCCTCATCGGACGCCACCAATATCGAATGCCGGATCGAGCGCGACGGCGACGATTATGTCGTCAACGGTCGCAAATGGTGGTCGAGTGGTGCAGGCGATCCGCGCTGCAAGGTCGCCATCCTGATGGGCAAGACGGACACCGAGGCGCGCAAGCACCAGCAGCAGTCGATGATCCTGGTGCCGATGGACGCGGATGGGATCACCATCGAGCGTCACCTGACGGTCTATGGCTATGACGATGCTCCTCACGGTCATATGGAAATTGCGCTCAAGGAAGTTCGCGTACCCATCTCGAACTTGCTGCTCGGCGAAGGGCGGGGGTTCGAGATCGCGCAGGGGCGGCTCGGTCCGGGACGCATCCACCATTGCATGCGCACCATTGGCGCCGCCGAAGAAGCGCTCGACCTGATGTGCCGCCGCCTGCAAAGCCGGATCGCCTTCGGCAAGCGGCTCAGCGACCATAGCGTGTGGGAACAGCGGGTCGCCGACGCGCGCATCGAGATCGACTGTACGCGGCTGCTCTGCCTCAAGGCAGCGGACATGATGGACAAGGTCGGCAACAAGTCCGCCAAGGCCGAGATCGCGATGATCAAGGTCAAGGCGCCGCGCATGGCGCTGAAGGTAATCGACGATGCGATTCAGGCCTTTGGCGGGGCCGGGGTCAGCCAGGATACGCAGCTCGCGGCAAGCTGGGCGGGCATCCGCACGCTGCGCCTCGCCGATGGCCCTGACGAGGTGCACAACCGGTCGATTGCGCGGATCGAGTTCGCCAAACATGCGGAGACGCTGGCATGAGCGTTCCCCGGCTGTTCGACCTGACCGGCAAGGTCGCGATTGTCACCGGCTCATCGCGCGGCATCGGCCTCGCCATCGCCGCGGCGCTCGCCGAACATGGCTGCCGCGTGGTGATTTCCAGCCGCAACCAGGACAGCTGCGACGAGGTTGCCCAGGCGATCAATGCCCAGCATGGCGAAGGGCGGGCGATCGCGGTCGCCGCCAATATATCCAGCAAGGACGCGCTTCAGAACCTAGTCGATGAAACCCGCCGCGCCTTCGGCCGGGTCGACGTGCTGGTCTGCAACGCCGCGTCCAACCCCTATTACGGCCCGATGGCGGGAATCAGCGACGACCAGTTCCGCAAGATCCTCGACAATAATGTTATCGCCAACCACTGGCTGATCGCGATGGTCGCGCCGGAAATGCTCGAACGGGGCGAAGGATCGATCATCATCGTCAGTTCGATCGGCGGACTGACCAGTTCGACGATGATCGGGGCCTACAACATCTCCAAGGCGGCGGATTTCCAGCTGGCGCGCAACCTCGCGGCCGAATTCGGGCCGAGGGGCGTGCGGGTGAACTGCATCGCGCCGGGACTGGTGAAGACCGATTTCGCCCGTGCCTTGTGGGAAAATCCCGACACGCTGAAGTCGGTCACGCGCGGCACGCCGTTGCGGCGGATCGGCGAACCGCATGAAATTGCCGGGGCAGCGGTCTATCTCGCCTCGCCCGCCTCGACCTTCATGACCGGCCAGACGATGATCGTCGATGGCGGCTCTACCATCGGGGTAGGGCTGTGACCGGCCGGCTGACCGGCAAGGTGGCGATCGTCACGGGCTCGGGCTCGGGCATCGGCAAGGCCAGCGTCGACTTGTTCCGCAAGGAAGGCGCGACGGTGATCGGCGCCGACCTCCACGGGAGTGACTTCGAATGCGACGCAGGCGATGAGGAGCAGGTCGAGGCGCTCGTCGAACATACGGTCCGCGACCATGGCGGGCTCGACATCTTTTTCGCCAATGCCGGGATCAGCGGAGGGTTCGACGGCATTTTCGACCAGGACGCGGCCGATTGGGCGGAAATCCTCCGGGTCAACCTCATCGGCCCGTTCCTGGCCGTGAAATATGCCGCCCCGGCGATGAAGGCGCGGGGGGCAGGGGCGATCGTTGCCACGGCGTCGGTTGCCGGGCTGCGCTCGGGCGCCGGAGGCCCGGCCTATTCTGCGTCGAAGGCGGGGGTCATTAACCTGGTGAAGGTCGCCTCGACCCAACTGGCCGGCGCCAATATCCGGGTCAATGCGATCTGCCCCGGCCTCATCGAAACCGGAATGACCGAATTCATCTACGAACGCGCGCGATCTCGCGGCCAGGAAAGCGAGATCGGCAAGCTGAACCCGCTCAAGCGCGGCGGTGAACCGGCCGAAATCGCCCAGACAGCGCTGTTCCTCGCCTCCGACGAGGCAAGCTATATCAACGGCCAGGCCATCGTCATCGATGGCGGCCTGTCGGCCTCACACCCTTTCAATCACCAAAGCTACGGACGGACCACGACATGACCGACGTCATCGATACGCCAACCATCAGCCCGATTTCGACCAGTCGCCACGGCGACGTGTTGATCGTCACTTCGAACAACCCGCCGGTCAATGCGCTCGGCGCCGCCGTGCGGCGGGGGCTGGTCGCGGCAATCGAGGAGGCCGAGGGCGACGACAGCGTCAAGGCAGTGGTCATCCGCTGCGAAGGCCAGACCTTCTTCGCCGGCGCCGACATCACCGAATTCGGCAAGCCCCCGGTCATGCCCTGGCTGCCGACAGTGGTCGACACGATCGAAAATTGTTCGAAGCCGGTGGTTGCCGCGATCCACGGCACCGCGCTCGGCGGCGGACTGGAGGTGGCGCTCGGCTGTCACTATCGGGTTGCGGTTCGCGATGCCAGGCTGGGCGTTCCTGAAGTCAAGCTGGGCCTTCTCCCCGGCGCGGGCGGGACGCAGCGCCTGCCGCGCGTTGCCGGCGTCCAGAAGGCGCTGGAGATGTGCACGTCGGGCGCAATGGTCAGTGCCAAAGATGCCTGCGCTGTCGGGCTGATCGACCGGCTGGTCGACGGCGAGCTGGTCCAGCATGCGGTCGCCTATGCTGAAGAGGTGAAGAACATCCGGCCGCTCCCCAGGTCGAGCGAGCGCGACGAGAAGTTGGCCGAGGCCCGGGCTAATCCGGCGATCTTCGATGAATTCCGCAAGGCCAATGCCCGCAAGTTCCGCGGTTTCGAGGCGCCCGAAGCCAATATTAAGGCGATCGAGGCGGCGGTCGCCAAACCCTATGCCGAAGGCGTCATCGACGAGCGCAATCTGTTCATGGGGCTGATGTCCGGCACCCAGTCGCGGGCCCAGCAATATTTCTTCTTTGCCGAGCGCAAGGCGGCAAAGATCGATAATATCCCCGACGACACCAAGCCGCGGCCGGTGAAGAAGGTCGGGGTCATCGGCGCCGGCACGATGGGCGGCGGGATTTCGATGAACTTCCTGTCGGCCGGAATCCCGGTGACCATTTTCGAAATGAACCAGGAAGCGCTCGACCGGGGCACCGGGGTGATGCGCAAAAATTATGAAGCGACGGCGTCGAAGGGCCGAATGACCGGCGAACAGGTCGAGCGAGCGATGGGTCTGCTGACCCCGACGCTCGACTTCGCCGACCTCGCCGACTGCGACCTCATCATCGAGGCGGTGTTCGAGCAGATGGACGTCAAGAAGGACATCTTCACGCGGCTCGACGAGGTGATGAAGCCCGGCGCGATCTTGGCGTCGAACACAAGCTACCTCAACATCGACGAGATCGCGGCGATCACCTCGCGTCCGGAGGACGTTGTCGGGCTCCATTTCTTCTCGCCTGCCAACATCATGAAGCTGCTGGAAGTGGTGCGCGGCGCCAGGACTGCGCCAGATGTCCTCATCACCGCGATGCAGCTGGCCAAGAAGATCCGCAAGGTGGCGGTGGTCGCCGGGGTTTGCCACGGCTTCATCGGCAACCGCATGCTGATGCCCCGCCAGATCGAGGCAACCAAGTTACTGCTGGAAGGCGCCACCCCCGAACAGGTTGACCGGGTCCATGTCGAATTCGGAATGCCGATGGGGCCGTTTCAGATGGCTGACCTTGCCGGGGTCGACATCGGCTGGCACCGCGATCCGAGCCGGATCGAGAATGTCCGAGATGCGCTTTGCGCCATCGACCGCTGGGGCCAAAAGAAGGGCGCCGGTTTTTACGATTATGATGACAAGCGTCGGCCGAGCCCGTCGCCGGTGGTCCAGCAGATCATTGAGGATTTTGCCGCAAAGCAGGGCGTGACCCGCCGCCAGATCGACGATGAGGAGATCGTCGAGCGCACCCTCTACACGATGGTCAACGAAGGCGCGAAGATCCTCGAGGAAGGCATGGCGCAGCGCGCATCGGACATCGATGTGGTGTGGGTCTATGGCTATGGCTGGCCGGTCTATCGCGGCGGCCCGATGTTCTGGGCCGACAGCCAGGGCCTTCCGAAGATCGTCGAGGGCCTGAAGCGCCAGGAACAGCGGATGGGAAGCGATTTCAGCTTTTCCCGGCTCCTTCTCGACAAGGCCGAAAAGGGCGAGAAGTTCACGCGCTGACCCTTTTTGAAGTCACAGTGCCGCCGAAAATGGCGGCACTGTAATTTTCCCCTTGGCTTGACGCGGAAATTGGCCAAGCTTGGTCCCCGGACTGGGGGCTGGGATCGTGGTTGCGTCATTGCGTCAAGCAGAGCTCGCGCTGATGAATGCGCCGTTCGAAGAGGACGGCTGGAAGCGCGCGATGGAACTGGTCGCCGGAGCGACCGGCAGCGGCGCGGTCCATCTGGCCGCGATCGGGGGACCGATGATGATGCCCCTCGACATTTTCGTCGGACGCGAGGCGCATCGCGTCGACGAGGTCTTTTCCGCACCGGAATTGTGCGGGGAGGGCAATTGGCGCCTTCGCGCGGTCGGCGATCTGATGACCATCCAGCATGAGCGCCATTATGCCGAGGCCCGGAAGCGGGGCGGCACTTCGGCTTATGACGACGCGGTATCCATGCTCGACATGCAGCTCGGCTGTCAGTCGACCTTGATCAGCGACCAACATAATTTTCTTGGCCTTGCCCTGATCCGCGGCCGCCGCGAGGGCGCGACCGATGACGTCGTTTATGGGCGCTTTGCCCATCTTCTCCATCATGTGCAGCGCGCCGTCAGGGTCCAGCTGGCGATGGACGGGGAGGCCGCCGAAGTGATGCTTGGTGAATTAGCGACCGTCGACTGCCGAGTTATCCTGCTCGATCGTCATGGCTGCTTGTCGGCCGTGAGCAGTCGCGCGGAAGCGCTGCTCGACGAGGTCGGCCCGGCCCGGCTGGAAGGTCTTTCGGTTGCCCTTCGCAACAGGGACGAAAATCGCCAGCTCCACCAGGCGATGGGCCGGCTCCTTGCCAAGAGCGCACACGCGCCGGTGGTTCACCAGATGCGGGCGGGAAGGACTGCTTGCGCGCCGCACGGACGCTGGAAATTGTCGCTGATCCGCTTGCCCGACCGGCCTCATGGGCTAGGCTTCGATCCGGCGCTTGCAATCTCGTTCCAGCCGCTGGCACAGCAGCCTGCCGCTTTTGAAGCTGGACAGGCGCTTCATTGAGGGGAAGGTTCGGAGGAGCGGGGGCGTTCGCCCGATAGAGGAGGAAGTCGATGGCCGACTATATGGTCGAACAGAATACAGGTCCGATCGCAGTACGCTATCGGTCGATCGTGGTATGGCTTCACTGGATCACCGCCTTCGCGGTCCTTCTGCAAATCTATGTAGGTTTCACCTTCCACGACATGCCGCGCGGGCCCGCCCGCGGGGAATGGTTCGACTGGCACAAGACGCTGGGCGTGGCGATCCTCCTGCTGGCGCTCGCGCGGCTTTCGGTTCGGCTGATGAATCCTCCTCCGCCCTATCCTGCCGATTATCCCAAGTGGCAGCGCTTTGTCGGGACCTGGACGCATCGGCTCTTTTACCTGATGCTGGTGGCATTGCCGCTGACCGGTCTCGCCGCCGTGTCGGGCCGGGCTGAAGACGGGCAAGTCGCGCTGCAATTGGGACTTTCAGTTCCCGCTATCCCTGGAATCCCGAAGGAGAATGAATTCGGCGATGTCCATGAGATCCTGGTCAAGCTGACCATCGCAACCCTCGTGCTTCATGTCGCGGGGGCGCTTTACAACCAGTTCATCGCGAAGGGCGCCGTCGCCAACCGGATGCCGCCGTTCGGGCACAAGAACGGTCGCTAACGGGACGCAACCTTGCATGGCTGCAAATCTTTGCTAGCCTGCAATAATGTGGGGAAATACATCACCGGGTGCCATTGCGGCGCGATTTGCGCGGCTGGTCGAGGAATTGGGCGGCGATACTGCAGCGGCGAAAGCAATGGGCCAGCAGCGCGACCTGCTAGCCGCCGTTGCAGCGGCCGAGCCGGCGACATTGAACCAGGTCGCGGCAAAAGTTGACCGGGGGGCGCCGGCGGTCAGCCGGGCGGTAGACGTGCTGGTCCGGGCCGGGCTGGTCGATCGCCGGCCCGATCCCGCCAACCGACGCCGACTCGCCCTACGGCTGACCGAGGACGGTCGCCAGCATCTCAATCGCCCGCCCGCCGCCGATCATTCGCTTGAAGGCCGGCTGGCAAAGCTGGCTGCAAGCGAGTTGCGCGCGCTTGAGCGCGGGATCGAGATCCTCGAGCGGTTGCCGCGCTAGGCGTTGCCGCGCCGGCGGCGCGTTTCCCAGCCCTTCTTGGCGGCGGCGCTGCGCGAACGGCTGCGTCCCGACCCTTCATTCTTGCCGCCGCCGTCTTGTTTATTGACCGTGCGCCAGGCACGTTCCTCGGCTTCGTCCTTGCTGACTCCCTTCTCGCGATAGCCTTCGGCGATATGATCGGCCTTGCGCTCCTGCTTGGCCGTGTAGGCACCCTTGGGCATGACAATCTCCTTTCGCCGCCAAAAACGCACTGGTCGGGCATGGGTGCCATTGCCGCAACGCAGCAATTCCTGTAGGTGCGCGCCAACTCATACCCCGGGACATCGATAATGAACCTTCGCAACGTGGCGATCATCGCCCACGTCGATCATGGCAAGACCACGCTCGTCGACCAGCTTTTCCGCCAGTCCGGCACCTTCCGCGAAAACCAGCGCATCGAAGAGCGCGCGATGGATTCGAACGACCTTGAGAAGGAGCGCGGGATCACCATTCTCGCCAAATGCACCTCGGTCGAATGGAGCGGCACGCGGATCAACATCGTCGACACACCCGGCCACGCCGATTTCGGCGCTGAGGTGGAGCGGATCCTCAGCATGGTCGATGGCGTCATCCTGCTCGTCGACAGCGCCGAGGGGCCGATGCCGCAGACCAAGTTCGTGACCGGCAAGGCGCTCGCCCTCGGCCTCAAGCCGATCGTCGTCGTCAACAAGATCGATCGCCCTGACGCCCGCCCGGCCGAAGTGCTTGACGAGGTGTTCGAACTGTTCCTGACGCTCGACGCCAATGACGAGCAGCTCGATTTCCCGGTCCTCTACGCCTCGGGCCGCGCCGGCTATGCCGGACCGACTGACGACGTGCGCGAAGGCGACCTGACCCCGCTTTTCCAGAAAATCGTCGACCATGTTTCGGCCCCCGACCTCGACCCGGCGGGTGAGTTCAAAATGCTGGCGACATTGCTCGACCGCGACAATTTCCTCGGCCGGATCCTGACCGGCCGGATCGAGAGCGGTACGCTTACGGTCAACGACCCGATCCGCGCGCTCGACGTCAACGGCAAGACCGTCGAGGACGGCCGCGTTTCCAAGCTGTTCGCCTTTCAGGGGCTGGAGCGGGTTCCGGTCGAGACCGCCAAGGCGGGCGACATTGTCGCCATTGCCGGCCTGATGAAGGCGACCGTGTCGAACACCATCGGTACGCCGCAGATCACCGAGCCGCTCACCGCCCGCGAAATCGATCCCCCGACGCTCAGCATGACCTTTGCGGTCAATGACAGCCCCTTTGCCGGCAAGGACGGTGACAAGGTGCAGAGCCGAGTCATCCGCGATCGGCTCGACCGCGAGGCCGAAGGCAATGTCGCGATCCGGGTCAGCGAGACTCCGGGCGGCGAAGCGTTCGAAGTCGCCGGGCGCGGCGAACTCCAGCTCGGCGTGCTGATCGAAACCTTGCGCCGCGAAGGCTTCGAACTGTCGATCAGCCGGCCGCGCGTGCTGTTCCGCGACGGACCCGACGGACGCGAGGAGCCTTATGAAACCGTCGTCGTCGACGTCGATGACGAATTTTCCGGAACGGTCATCGACAAGATGGCCATGCGCAAGGCGGAAATGACCGACATGCGACCGTCGGGTGCCGGCAAGACCCGCCTGACCTTCTCCGCGCCTTCGCGCGGACTGATCGGCTATCATGGCGAATTCCTGTCCGACACGCGTGGCACCGGGATCATGAACCGGTTGTTCGAAAAATATGGTCCCTATAAGGGCAAGATCGAGGGCCGCCAGAACGGCGCGCTGATCTCGATGGAGCAGGGCCAGGCCGTCGCCTATGCGCTCAACGCGCTGGAAGATCGCGGCGTCCTGTTCGTTTCGCCCGGCGACATGCTCTACCAGGGTATGATCATCGGGGAAAATGCCAAGCCGCAGGACCTTGAGGTCAACGCGCAAAAGTCGAAGCAGCTGACCAACTTCCGCGCCAGCGGCAAGGATGAGGGCATCCGCCTGACCCCGCCGCGGCGCATGAGCCTGGAACAGGCCATCGCCTATATCCAGGACGATGAGCTGGTCGAGGTGACCCCGAAGGTTATCCGTCTGCGCAAGCGTCACCTCGATCCGCACGAGCGCAAGCGCGAAGCGCGGAAGATGGAAGCCGCCTGATTTAATCGAAGCCCTTGCCGCCCTGTTGCGGGGGCGGATTTAGGAGTAGGGCATCGCCCATGCCACATGAACAACTTCCCGCCGTGCTCGCCGGAGCGCTGGCGGCGCGATCCTATGATCAGCTGACGCCTGTCCAGGCCGCGGTGGTCGAACCCGAAGCCCAGGGCCGCGACCTGATCGTCTCGGCCCGCACCGGGTCGGGCAAGACCGTCGCCTTCGGCCTGGCCATGGCCGGCGAACTGCTCGACGGCGATCGCGTTCCCTGGACCCGGGAGCCGCTGAGCCTGGTTATTGCCCCGACCCGTGAGCTTGCGCTCCAGGTCAGCAAGGAACTGGAGTGGCTCTATGCCGAGGCCGGCGCGCGGGTCGTGACCTGCGTTGGCGGGATGGACCCGATGAAGGAACGACGCGCGCTCAATGGCGGCGCCCACATCGTGGTCGGCACACCGGGCCGGCTTCGCGATCATCTCGAACGCGGCGCGCTGGACCTTTCCGCGCTTCGGGCGGTGGTTCTCGACGAGGCCGACGAGATGCTCGACATGGGGTTTCGCGAAGAATTGGAGGAAATTCTCGACGCGACCCCGGCGGAGCGGCGCACCCTCCTGTTTTCCGCGACGATGCCGCGCGGCATCGTCCAGCTGGCCAAGCGTTACCAGCGCGAGGCGCTGCGCATCGAGACGACCGGCGAGCGCGATGCCCATTCCGACATCGCCTATCAGGCGGTCGTCGTGTCGCCGACCGATATCGAGCATGCGGTCGTGAACCTGCTCCGCTTCCACGATCCCGAAACGGCGATCCTCTTCTGCGCGACGCGCGACGCAGTGCGGCGGCTCCATGCCAGCCTGACCGAGCGCGGTTTCCATGCCGTCGCCCTGTCGGGCGAGCATAGCCAAAACGAACGCAACCATGCGCTTCAGGCCCTGCGCGACAAGCGCGCGCGGGTTTGCGTCGCAACCGACGTCGCTGCCCGCGGAATCGACCTGCCGTCGGTCAGCCTGGTGATCCATGTCGAACTGCCGCGCGATGCCGAAGCGCTTCAGCACCGTTCGGGTCGCACCGGCCGTGCGGGGCGCAAGGGCATTGCGGTGCTCCTGGTGCCTTATCGGCGTCGCCGCAATGTCGAAACGATGCTGCGCAACGCGCGGATCCAGGCCGAATGGATCGACCCGCCCCTTCCCGACGCGATCCGGGCAATGGACCGCGAGCGGTTGTTCGAGAGGCTTAGCGCTCCCGTCGAGCCCGAGGTCGAGGATCGCGAGCTTGCAGAGCAGCTGATGGCCCGAATGGCGCCCGACGCGATCGCCCAGGCGCTGGCGCGGCTGGCGCGCACCGACCTTCCTGCGCCCGAGGACATCTTGTCGGCCAGCGAGCCGCGCGAAGCGGGGCCGCGATCCGGGTTCGAGGATAGTCTGTGGTTCCGGATTAATGCCGGCCGCCGGCATAATGCCGATCCGCGCTGGCTGCTTCCACTGATCTGCCGCTACGGCCATGTCCAGCGCGGCGCGATAGGCGCGATCCGCGTTGCCGCGAACGAAAGCTATTTCGAGGTCGCCGGCCGGGCTGCCCCCGGCTTCATGGCGGCGCTCAAGCGGGCGCGAATTGCGCCAGAGGACGAAGGCATGCTGATCGAACCGACGGAAGGCCCGCCGAGCGATGGAAGCCGGCCCGAATCGCGGGCGCGCCCGCATCCGATGAAGAATCGTCCGCCGGTTCGCAAAGGTCCGCGCAAGCGCTGAGCGTCGGGCCTGTCAGCCGATCGTCGCGCGGACCGCCGCCGCCAGCACCGGTTCGCCGTCGGCTGCCAGTCCGTCTGCCAGCCCTAGCCGGTTCTCCATCGGATGATTCTGGTTGAGCTTCCACTTGCCCTCGATCTTCTCGACCACGACCTCGACGCCGACGATCCCCTTCAACTGGGCGGCGACATAGTCGGGCGGGGCATCGCCGAGCGTCCAGGGGGTTTCGCGGCCGCCTTCATGGCGATCCGTCAGAGCGGTCAGTTGCTTGCGAAGCCACTCCGGGTCGGGATGGACGGCGGGGACACCGCTCGCCTGGACGATGATATAATCCCAGGTCGGCACCGCCTTGCCGTCGCGCTGCTTGGTTGGATACCAGTTGGGGCTGACATAGGCATGAGGCCCGTGGAACTGGAGGAGGACCGCCCTCCCGGCGCGAAGGTCACCAATCTGGTCGTTGGCCTTTGCCAAGTGGAAGCGGATGACCGGGCCGTCGGCCCCCTGCATCACCGTCACCGGCACGACATTGGCTTTGAGGCCTTCCTCCCCATGGGTGATCAGCGTGGCCAGCGGATGCGCTTCAATCGCTTCGATCAGCACATCTTCGCGGTTTTCGCGGAAGGCGGGCGGGCAGTACATGCAATCAGTCCTTTGTTGCCAGTTGGTGAATCACCTTCCACTCATCCTCCCGGACCGGCGTGACGCTGAGCCGCGACTGGCGCAGCATCTCCAGCTTGGCAAGCCGGGGTTCGGCCTTGATCGTGGCAAGTGCGACCGGCGCCGCCAGCTTGTCACGCGGCTCGACGCGGACGCTGGCCCATTTGCCGTCGGCCCCTTCCGGTTGCCAGCCACGAGTGATCTCCATCACGCCGACTGCCGCCTTTTCCTTGTTGCTATGGTAGAAAATCGCGAGGTCGCCGGGATTCATGTCCTTGAGGAAGTTTCGCGCCGTGTAATTGCGAATCCCGTCCCATTCGGTCCCACCCTCGCGGACCAGGTCGGCCCATCCGTAAACGTTCGGTTCGGACCGCATCAGCCAATAGGCCATTTCGAAATTTCTCCTGATTTTCCGGGACCGATTACCGCGACTGGAGAGGCCATGGAACCAAAAAACAGTCCCTGAATCTGTCAATCCGTTAAGGGTTCCACCGGTTTACCTCGCCCCGGACACCGCTCGTCGCTCCGGTGGTTGAGCAATGTCCGCCAGGCTTTATGTGCACCGCAACATATTGAGCGAGCGGATCTGAACCGCCTTCCGGAAAAAAAGGGAGGCCCGGGTCCCAGGGCAAGACGGACGCACCCTCCGAGGATTGCTGCGATGACTTTTTCATCGCCCGAAGCGATCGACGGACGGCCGGCCGCCATTTTTAGAGTGAAAATTGAAGAAGTTCGTGGGTGCCGGCGGTACGTCGGCGTTCGTCGCGGCCATCCTTTTGGCTGTCGGCGGTTCGGGTCAGGCACTGGCCCAGCAGGTTTCCAATCACCCGGTCATCAAGGCGGTCGTTGCGACGGCTGCCGCGACCGCTCCGGCTGAAACGGCCATTGCAGCATCGGCCAGCGCCGTGACGGCCGCCACCGGCAGCGCCGTTCCCGCTGCCGCCAGCGTCGCAACCGCGCTCCCGCTGTCCTCGCTGGTAAGCGCGCATCGTATCGGCGCCGAGTTGGACGAGCAGGGCAAATGCCTGGCGACCGCGGTATATTTTGAAAGCATGGGCGAGCCGCTCGAAGGCCAGCTTGCCGTTGCCAATGTTGTCATCAACCGCGCCCGTTCGGCCAAATATCCGAACAGCTGGTGCGGCGTGGTCAAGCAGAAGGCCCAGTTCTCCTTCGTCCGCCGCGGGCATTTCCCGCGCATCGACGTCGGTTCGGAAGCCTGGGCCAAGGCGCAGGCGATTGCCAGGATTGCCGCGCTCGGCCTGACCTCGGCGCTGCCGCAGGACGTGCTTTGGTATCACGCCGACTATGTCTCGCCGTCATGGGGTCGCCGCCTCAACCGAGTCGAAAAGATCGGCGCGCACATATTTTACCGCGCCTGATCTCCGCCCGCCGCACCGCCGGCACCGCTGGCCGTTAACCCGGTTCATGGGGGATTCGCGCCGGCCCGCTTCTCAAGCACCATCCCCTTCGAAGGAAAGGATTTTCCTTTGAAGCAAGCGGGGAGGCTGGCGGGGTGCTGAAAATCTTGATCGTCGAAGACGACGTACAACTGGCGACGACCCTCAAATATTTGGTCGAGGACAATCCGCGCTACCGCGTCGTCGCGACGGTCGACGATCTCGACGGCGCGGTCGTGGCGGCGCAGCAGCACGCACCCGACCTTGCGCTGGTGGACCTTAGGTTAGCCCATGGCACGACCGGCTTTTCGGTCGCGGTACGGATGAGCGATTTCGACATTCCGTGCTTTTTCATCACTGGCAAGGCGCCCGATTTCCCGATGCCCGACCTGGCGCTCGGCTGCCTGATGAAGCCGTTCACCGCCGAGGATGTGCACCGCAGCCTCGCCGCGGCGGAGGACATCATGCGCGGCCGAGAGGCGCTGCGAGCCCGGATGCCGGTCAACCTTACCCTTTACGACAAGGTCGAGGAGGAAGAGCAGCCGAGCGAGCCGGGGTTCATCCCGTCGCGCCGCTCACTCAAGACCCGCATCGAACATTGGATCGCTGGAACCCAGCATTAAAGCCGCATGATCCCGCGCCGCGGCTCGCGCTGGCCGAAGCTTTCCGTGGTAAGGCGCGCCCCGGCCTCGATCAGCGCATGCCGTCTCCCGGCGATCGTCGCGCTGAGCTGGATCTGTTCAAGCTTATGCAGTTTTTCCAGCACCGGATGCGCCAGCACGCGACCGACGAACGCCGCGGTGCGCGGCCAGCGGTCCGGATCCGGCAGGAAACCTGCATAGGCGGCGTTCCTGAAAAAGCTGGCGGTGGCGATATCCGCAAGGCCGATCGCGCCGAACAGATAGCCTTGGGCGGGCAGCTCGCACTCGAGATAATCGAGCGCCGCCGGAATGTCGCGGGAAAGCGACCGTTCGACCCGCGCCTCGTCGCCCGGCTCCCCCCATACCCGGGGGTGGACCATCTTCTGGTAGAACAAGCCCCAGATGAACACATCGCCAAGTCGGGTGTCGGCAAACTCTTCCATCCAGCGGGCCCGCGCCCGCTCTTTCGGATCCCGCGGCAACAGCGCGGGCTCGGGCATTATCTCGTCGAGATATTCGCAGATTATGGTGGAATCGGTCAGCACAATCCCGTCCGCAATCATCACCGGAATTCGACGCAGCGGGCTTAACCGGACGAATTCGTCATTGCCGAAGAAGGGCGTGATCGGATCGACCTCATAGTCGAGACCCTTCAGTTCCAGGCAGGCAAGGACCTTGCGGACATAGGGACTGACGAAGCTGCCGATAATCTTGATGGCCATGGCCTTGCGCCGTCGCTGGTTCATTTGTCGCTTTACAGGCCGGGCGGCCGTCGCTCCCTTGCGTATGCGTGAACTGCGCCGCCTTCAACCGATTTTCCTCCCTGCGATTCCGGCGCTGGGTTGGTGGTGGCGTTCGCCCGAACGATGGCGCGCGCGCGGCTGATTCCCTGAGCAACAGGCAATTCTGACCCAAGGCCCGGCATCGATGCGGGCCTATTCTTTTTCCACGCCTGGGAGCAGTGGCGTGATCCTCCTCGTCGACAATCGCGACAGCTTCACTTTCAACTTGGCTGGCGCCTTCCGCTCGGCGGGCGCGGAGGTGGTCGTGGTACGCAACAGCATCGCCGCTGGCGAGGCGCTCTATCGCGCAACCAGGCTTGGCGCCTCCATAATGCTGTCGCCTGGTCCCGGCGCCCCGTGCGATGCCGGATGCTGCATCGAGCTTGTGAGGCAGGCCAAGGGCCTAGTTCCGGTCATCGGAAGTTGCCTTGGGCCCAGACGATCATCGCCGAGGCGGGCGGGCAGGTAGCCGCCGCGGCCGATCCCTGTCATGGCAAATGCTCGGCACTCGACCATCAGGGCACCGGACCCTTTGCAGGCCTTCCAAGCCCGATGCGCGTGGGTCGTTACCATTCACTGTGCACGCCTACTGACGGCCTTCCAGACCGGTTCATCGTCGACGCGGCGCTCGACGGCATGGTGTTGGCCATTCGCGACGACGAGGCGGCCCAGCTCGGCCTGCAGTTCCACCCCGAATCCATCCTCACTCCCCGCGGCAGCCGGCTGGTCGCGGCGATGCTCGACTGGGCTAATGCGCGCCAGCGCCACCTCGGCGCTGCCCTTGCCGCCTGAACAATACATGCACGCGATGCCCGCGGCCGCGAACCAGGGGAAATGGGGGCGAACCGGACTGTCCAAGGACAATCGCGGTTACCTGCTTGATTTTCTGAAAGAAAGCTGGATGCCCGACGAGGATTCGAACCTCGATTGACGGAGTCAGAGTCCGTAGTCTTACCATTAGACGATCGGGCAGCGCTTGCCGGCGGGCCAATAAGTAGCGCGCCTCTCCCTGTCAACAATCGGGCCCGGGAAATGGGCCATTGGCGCCCGCTGGTTGCGCCACGGACTTAGTTGAGGTTAAGGTCGGGGCAAGTCAGCCGGACGCTATCCCGCGTTCGGTGAAGGATAGAAATGGGCACCACCATGGCGCAGCAGGTCGCCAGTGCGCCGAGTCCCGGTTTCAGGGGGCCGGCAGGCGGAAACAGGCCGCCGCCCCTCCGAGGGTACCAGCGCGACATCTATGGTGCGCTCGATCTTGGAACCAACAATTGCCGCCTGCTGATCGCTCGCCCGAGCGATGGCGGCTTCACCGTTCTCGACGCATTTTCGCGGATCGTCAGGCTGGGCGAAGGCCTGTCGTCAAGCGGGAAGTTAAGTCAGGATTCCATGGACCGCGCGGTCGAGGCGCTTGGCGTTTGCGCCGACAAGTTGCGCCGCCGCCATGTCACCCTGTCGCGCTCGGTCGCCACCGAGGCGTGCCGCCGCGCCGCCAATGGCCGCGATTTTATCGCCCGGGTGAAGCAGGAGACCGGGATCGCCCTCGACATCATTTCGCCGCGCGAAGAGGCCCGGCTGGCGGTGCTCGGATGCCACAAGCTGCTTGAGCCCGGCGACGGACCGGCGTTGATCTTCGACATTGGCGGAGGATCGACCGAGCTCGTCCTGCTCGAACAAGGCGATACCGCCCCGCGCATCCGTGCCTGGTGGTCGGCGCCGTGGGGCGTCGTCTCGCTTACCGAAAGCGAAGGGCAGGAGGCGATCGAGGGAAAGGACCGCGTCGCCGCCTATGGCCGGATGCGCGAGCGGGTGCTTCGCAGCTTCGCCCATTTCATCGAAATGCTCCCCGACAATCCGCGCAACGTGCGGTTGCTTGGCACCAGCGGCACGGTGACGACGCTTGCCAGCGTTCACCTCGCGCTGCCCGCCTATGACCGGCGCCAAGTCGATGGGCTGCACGTGCCGGTGGGGGATATGCGCCGCATTTCGACGATGATCGCGGAAATGGATTTCGAACAGCGCAGTGGCCTGCCTTGCATTGGCAGCGAGCGGGCCGACATGGTGGTCGCCGGTTGCGCCATCCTGGAAGCCATTCTCGACATCTGGCCCGCGGATACGCTGGGAATCGCCGACCGCGGCATTCGTGAAGGCATATTGCGGTCGTTGATGGCCCGCGACGGTTATCAGCTGTGACCCGGCTCCGAACCGCCAAGGGACGCAAGGTCAGTTCGACCCGCTGGCTCGAACGGCAACTCAACGACCCTTATGTGAAAAAGGCCAAGGCCGAAGGATATCGCAGCCGGGCCGCCTATAAGCTGATCGAGCTAGACGAGCGCTTCGGCCTGCTGAAGGGCGTCAAGGCGGTGGTCGACCTCGGTATCGCGCCCGGCGGCTGGAGCCAGGTCGTCCGCAGGAAGTCGCCCGCCGCGCGGATTGCCGGGATCGACCTGCTGCCGACGGAACCGATCGACGGGGTCACCATCCTGCAGATGGATTTCATGGGCGACGACGCGCCCGACCGACTGCGCGAGGCGCTGGGATCCGACCAGGCCGATTTTGTCATGTCCGACATGGCTGCCAACACCGTCGGCCATCCCCAGACCGATCACCTGCGGACCATGGCGCTAGTGGAAGCCGGACTGGAATTTGCCAAGGAAGTGCTGCGGCCGGGCGGCGCCTATCTTGCCAAGGTGCTGGCCGGCGGAGCGGACAATAGCCTGGTGGCCGAGCTCAAGCGCCACTTCACCAGCGTCAAGCACGCCAAGCCCCCCGCCAGCCGCAAGGATTCCAGCGAATGGTATGTCATCGCCCAGGGCTTCAAGGGGCGCGACGAAGGCTGAACGATTTTGACTCCTCGCGCCAGATGGACGCAGGCTCGATATAATTTCGAAGGCGCGCAGGGGAGTTGCCGATGTCGATGCTAGGTCTTTTGCTTGCCGAGGAATGCGGGGATCACGCCGGGCAGCCGTGGCAGCGCCAGCAGCGCAGCAAGAGAAAATCGGTCAGGGTCGACCCTGATCCGAACCATTCCAGCGACAGCTTCATCGTCGGCAGGAGTGCCAGCCCAGCCAGAAGGCAAGCCAAGGTGTGCCGGGGCATAACCCCGGGCGAGTTCAGGCTTTCTTGCGTGCGGCCTCGACCGCTTCCTTGAGCGCCTGATAGCCGACCGCGGCGTTCATCACCTGGTCGCCGATAATGAACAGCGGCGTGCCGGTTGCGCCGAGCTGGCTGGCGAGGGCCATGTTGGCCTTGAGTTCGGCTTCTTGTGCCGGGTCATTAGCTGGCTGCGCGGCGACACCGGCGGCACGGGCAGCCGCGGCAATGGTATCGGGGCCGGGGCGTCCGGCGGCATAAAGCGTGTCATGGAACTGGGCGAATTTTCCGGCCTTGGACGCCGCCAGGGAGACGCGCGCGGCGGCGACGCTGTCTGGACCGAGGATCGGCAGTTCACGGTAGACGACCCGCAGCCCCTGATCTTCCTTCAGCAGCCGCTCGATGTCGGGATTGCTCTGCCGGCAATAGCCGCAGGCATAGTCGTAGAAATAGGTCATGGTGACGTCGGGCTCGGCCGCGCCCTTCCAGCTTGAATAAAAAGGCTGCTCCAGCGCCGCGCGGATGGGTGAAAGGGCGGACGAAGCCTGTTGGGCACGTAGCGCTTCGCCGGCATCGACCAGCATGTCCGGGTTGTTGACCAGCGCAGTCCGCACTAGGCGGTCACCAAACAGCGCCGGGCCGGCAAGGACGATCGCCGCTGCCGTCAGCGCAGCCCCGACAATCCCGCCACCGATCGCCGCAGTCCAGGTCGCCTTGCTAGTCTCGGTCACGCCTTTTCTTGTCCTTCTTCAATGCTTCTTCGGAGACCATGGCGATATCCTGCGCACGAAGATAGTCCGGCGTTCCCGCTGGCAGCCCGGCCAGCGCCATTTTCGCGCTCGCTAGCGCCAGCTTGTTGTTGCCCTGGAGGTTGTTTCGTTCCGCGGTGGCCAGCGCGGCACGGGCCCGGTCGCCTTCGCGGTCATAAACGATCCCCAGTTGGTACCAGGCGAAAGGATTGTCATTGTCCCGGTTTACCGCCGCCTTAAGCACCTGCTTGGCCTCGGCGAAATTCTTGGAATCCTCCGACGCGATCAGGGCGTGTCCGAGCATTACCGAGATCATCGGCATGTCGGGGGCCTTGGCGACGGCCTTGCGTAGCGGCGCGATCGCTTCCTTGGGCCGGCCGCTTTCGAGCAGGATCTGGCCTTTAAGTTCGAGGAAGAAGGGGTCTTCCGGATCGGTCGCCAAAAGGGCGTCGGCTTCCTGCTGGGCTTTGTCCGGATAGGCGCCGAGGTGATAGGCGTAGGCCCGCGCATAATGGGCCGGGACGCTCTGGTCCTGCTCGGGATAGCGGCTTACCGCCTGCTTGGGGGTGACATAGCCGATCAGCTTGGCCTTGACCCGCTGGAAGCGGGCCTCGAGGGCGGGGTCGGTCGGCTTGTTCCAGGCCGGATCCTTTTGATAGGCCTGCGACAGGGAAGCGATGCGCTCGCTCGATAATGGATGGGTACGGTCGTAGCTGTCCTTGGCGTAGACGGCGAGCCGATATTCCTGGTTCTGCAGCTTCTTGAAGAATTCGATGCTGCCCTTGCCGCTGATCCCGGCCTTGCTGAGATAGGAGGCGCCGGCGAGGTCGGCGCTCGATTCCTGGGCCCGGGTAAATTGCAGGAACGAACCGATCGCCACTTGCTGGCCAAGCTGCATTAGGCCGACGCCCGCATCGCCGGCGCCGACGGCCATCGCCGCCGCGCCCAGAACGAGGCTGAGGATGGTGATGACGGTGGCCTTGTTAGCGCCGTCGTAGATGCGCAGCGCGTGGCCGCCCGCGACATGGCCAAGCTCATGCGCGATCACGCCCTGGACCTGGTTGGCATTGTCCGCGGCGGTGAACAGCCCGCTATGGATATAGACCACCTGGCCCTGCGACACGAAGGCGTTGATGTCTTGGTCGTTGACCAGCACCACCTTGACGTTGGCAGGGTCGAGGCCGGCGGCCTGGACCAGCGGGTCGCTCATGTCGCGGAACAGCTTTTCGGTTTCGCTGTCGCGAAGGATCGACTGGGCCATGGCGGGCCGCGCGACGGTAATCGTCAGCAGGACGGCTAGCATCAGCAGCCGGATAAAGCGGGTCATGAAGACCCTCCTTCCATCGGCAGCCTGAACGGCGAATGAAAACCGGCCTCGCCGCGAAGACGAGGCCGGTTCACCAGGATCAGCCGAAAGTCCGCTGCCACCAGCCGCGGCGCGGTTCGGAAAGCGAATCCTCATTGTCGGCTTCGGGCGCGGCCGAAGCGGCCGCCGCTGCCGGGGCGGCTTCGTCCTCGGCCGAAGCCTCGTCGACCTTCTTCTTGGCGCGGCTTCGGCGCTTGGGCTTGGCCTCTGACTCGGCGGCCGGCTCGGCTGTCGTGGGTTCGGGCGCTGGCCCCTTGGGCTCGACCGCAGGCTGCTTGGTGGCCTCGCTCACCGCTTCAGCTTTGGCCGAAGGCTTGCGGGCACGCGGGCGCCGGCGGGTTTTCGGGCCTTCCGCTTCGGCTGGAGCTTCGTCGCCGGCTTCGGCCGGCGCGGTTTCCTCGGCGATCGGCAGGTCGGCCATTGGCGCTTCACCGGGCTCGATCGGCTGTTCGCTCCCGCTGGTAGCAGCGCCGCCGCGCCCACGGCGTCCGCCACGGCGCCCGCGACGGCTCTTGCGGCCATCGTCCTCGTCGCTGTCGGGCCGGGCCTGTTCAGCCTGTTCCTCGGCGCCGAGTTGGTCGGCTTCGGGCGCATCTTCAGCGGTTTCCGGCATTTCACCATCGGCATGGTCGCTCTCGCCTTCGCGGCGACGTCCGCGCCCGCCACGACGGCGACGGCGACGACGGCGGCTGCCGCGCTCGCCATCTTCGCCGTCATCGGCCCGCTCAGCCCGTTCGGGCCGCTCGCCGCGGCCGATCTTCTCTTCTGCCTCTTCCTGCTCTTCATCGGCTTCGGGGAGGTAATCATCCTCCTCTTCCTCGACGATCGGCATCGGCGCGGGCCGTTCCTTCGGATTGGGCCGCGGCCCCGAGCTTTCGACCGTCATCCGGGCGCCTTCGAAGGCCTCCTCGATGGCAATGTCGACGGTGACGCCGTAGCGATCCTCGATTTCCGCCAGTTCCGCGCGCTTCTTATTAAGCACATAGATGGCGGCTTCGCGCCCGGCGCGGAGCAGGATCTTGTCGCCGCGGCCGCGTGCGGCCTCGTCCTCGATAATCCGAAGCGCGCTCAGTCCCGAAGACGAAGCGGTCCGCATTAGGCCAGTTCCGTCGCAATGCGGGCAGGCCTTGGTGGAGGCTTCGAGCACGCCGGTGCGCAAGCGCTGGCGGCTCATTTCCATCAGGCCGAAGCCCGAAATCCGGCCGACCTGAATCCGGGCGCGATCGTTCTTGAGCGCTTCCTTCATCGCCTTCTCGACCTTCCGGACATGGCTATTCTGTTCCATGTCGATGAAGTCGATGACCACCAGCCCTGCCATGTCGCGAAGGCGCAGCTGGCGGGCGATCTCTGCCGCCGCCTCGAGGTTGGTGGCAAAGGCGGTCTGCTCGATATTATGCTCGCGGGTCGACCGGCCCGAGTTGATGTCGATGCTGACCAGTGCTTCGGTCGGATTGATTACCAGGTAACCGCCCGACTTGAGCTGGACGACCGGCTGGTACATGGCCGTGAGCTGATCCTCGACCCCGTAGCGCTGGAACACCGGGGTCGGATCGGCATATTGCTTCACCTTGCGGACATGGCTTGGCATCAGCAGCTTCATGAAGCCGCGAGCCGCCTTATAGCCGTCGTCGCCTTCGACGATCACTTCGTCGATCTCGCGATGATAAAGGTCCCGGATCGCCCGCTTGATAAGGTCGCTGTCGCGATAGATCAAAGCCGGCGCGGAGGAGGACAGGGTGCGTTCGCGAACTTCGTCCCACAGCCGGGCGAGATAGTCGAAGTCGCGCTTAATCTCGGTCTTGGTGCGCGACAGGCCGGCGGTTCGGACGATCAGGCCCATCGTCGACGGCAGTTTGAGGTCGGCGATGATCGACTTCAGCCGCTTGCGGTCGGCCCCATTCGAAATCTTCCGGCTGATGCCCCCGCCATGCGAGGTGTTGGGCATGAGCACGCAATAGCGGCCAGCCAGGCTGAGATAGCTCGTCAGGGCCGCGCCCTTGTTGCCGCGCTCTTCCTTGACGACTTGGACCAGCAGCACCTGGCGACGCTGGATGACGTCTTGGATCTTGTAGCGGCGGCGCAGTGCCTGGCGCTTCTTCCGAAGCTCCTCGGCGGCGCTTTCGTCGACCGGCGAGCGAGCCGAGCCGGTGCCGACTTCGGAGGCTTCGCCGTCAAACGCTTCCTCGCCGGCCTCGTCATCGCCATAATCGGCGTCCTCGTCGTCGAGCTCGGCGGCCCGCAGCCGTTCTTCCTCGGCGGCATGCTCGGCCTCTTCGGCGAGCAACGCGTCGCGGTCAGCTTTCGGGATCTGATAATAGTCGGGATGGATTTCGCTAAAGGCCAAAAAGCCGTGGCGATTGCCCCCATAGTCGACGAACGCCGCCTGCAGCGACGGTTCAACACGGGTAACCTTGGCTAAATAGATATTCCCTTTGAGCTGCTTGTGCTCCGAGGATTCGAAATCAAATTCCTCGATTCGGTTTCCCTTGGCGACGGCGACCCGGGTTTCCTCCGGGTGGCGCGCGTCGATCAGCATGCGCATGGACATGAAAATTTCTCCGGGCGCGAACGCTCGTCCTCATTGGGCGGCGCCGCGCTTGTGACTGGGCCATCGCCGGAACAGCGATGGCGAGATGTGCGGTAAATGCATCTGCTCCACGATCCATCGCGATCATCGTCGCGAACGGCGCCGAGCCACGCTGTTCAGCGGTGGCAAGGGCGTCTTGTGGGATCATACAGCGTCAACCTTGAATGCCGCAAAATCCGAGTGGTTTGCGGCGCTTGCCCGACCGACGTTCCGGTTGGGCGAGTTCGGTTAGCATCGGCGCAGCCCGCCCGCAACTGTTGCGATGGCGGAATTTCGCGCCTCGCCCGCCTTGGCGGGACGCCAATGAGGCTATACTCCTTCCCTTGATGGAGCGGCGGTGGGCGATTGGCATGGCAGTAGGCGCGGCGGCGCTGGTCGCGGTCGCGGCGATCGCGTTCACCGCATCGCGAACCCTCAGCGATCCGGCCGAGCGGCACGACGCGCTGGTCGGCGAAGCGCGGCGCGGCGAACTGACGCTTGGCCTGCCCGGCCTTATTGCCGATGTCAGGGTCCGGGAAGCCAAGGTGCCCGGGCGGCCGATCGTACTGATCGATCCGGGCCATGGCGGACGGGACCCGGGCGCGCCGGGAATATCCGGAACCAGTCAGGAAAAGGGCCTGACCCTTCTGCTCGCCAGGGAACTTGCCGACATGCTGGAACAGCGCGGGAGGGTGCGCGTGGCGCTGACCCGCGAGGACGACCGCTACCTGACACTGGAGCAGCGGGCCGAACTTGCCAGGCGGTTGCAGGCCAGCCTGTTCCTGTCGCTCCACATGGACAGCGCGCCTAACCCGCTTGCGCGCGGAATGACCATCTATTCGCTGTCCGATGTGGCTTCCAGTGCCGAGGCCGCGCGTTTTGCGGCGGCAGAAAATTCCAGTGACGGCGCGCTGTCGAGCGAATCCGACAGCAGCGTGCGCAGCCTGCTGGCCGACGTCGCGCTGCGCGACCAGATGGAGTCGTCGGCCGGACTTGCCCGTCGCCTCCTGAATCGGGCGGACGGCAATGTCGAGCTTCGCCCGCGTCCGCATCAGTTCGCGGCTTTTCATGTGCTGCGCCGTGCCGAAACACCGGCGGTGCTGGTCGAGGCGGGCTATATCAGCAATGCCGAGGACGAAGCGCGATTGCTCGACCCGCAAGGCCGGGCTCCGCTCGTCCTTGCCCTTGCACGCGCCATCGAAGCCGATGTCGCAACAAGGACCCAACGATGAACCTGCGACTTTCGCGTCCTGTTCGAACCGGCTAGACGGTCGGCGAAAATGAAGCTCCCCAACCTCCAGATTCCCGATCTCGTCGCGTTCAACCAGCGGGTCCACCAGCGGGTCGACCCCTGGTTCGAACTGCGCTGGGTCCGCCGCTTGAGCTGGGCAGGCATTGGCCTGTTCCTGGTCGGTGCCTTCACATTCGTCTGGTTCGCGGTCGGACTGCCGAGCAGCGAAAAGCTGCTCGCCTACCAGCCGCCGCTGCCGACCAATGTGCGCGGCTATGACGGCAATCCGGTCCAGACCTTCGCGCGCGAGCGCCGGGTGGAGCTGGCGTTCGACGAATATCCGGAGCTGGTCGTCAACGCCTTCATTTCGGCCGAGGACAAGACGTTCTTCAGCCATGGTGGCCTTGATTACCCGGGCCTGACCAAGGCCGTGTTCAATTACACGCTGAGCGCGGGGCAGGGCCGCGTGCCCGGAGGTTCGACCATAACCCAGCAGGTCTCCAAATATCTGCTGCAGGACGACGAATATGCCATCAGCCGCAAGATCCGGGAGATGATCCTGGCCTTCCGGCTGGAAGACACGCTGTCGAAGGAACAGATTCTCGAACTCTATCTCAACTCCATTTTCCTCGGCCGCAACGCCTATGGCATCCAGGCTGCAAGCCGCGCCTATTTCGACAAGGACGTGGCCGACCTGACCTTGCCGGAAGCCGCTTATCTGGCGGTGCTGCCCAAGGCGCCGAGCAATTATGATCCTGTGCGCGCCACCGAGCGCGCGACCAACCGCCGCAACTATGTGCTTCGGGAAATGCGCAACAATGGCTTCATTACCGAGGAGCAGCGCGCCGCCGCGGTTGCCGCTCCGCTCGGCACGATCCGCTATGGCGCAAGCACCAAGTTCCGCGAACAGGGCGGCTATTTCATGGAAGAGGTGCGCCGCGACCTGATGAAGCGTTTCGGCGAAGTCGCCGACGATGGCCCCAACAGCGTCTACGCGGGCGGTCTCTGGGTGAGGACGTCAATGGTGCCGTCGATGCAGGATGCCGCAGCCGAGGCCTTGCGCGAAGGCTTGGCCAAGTTCGATGGCGGGCGCGGCTGGCGCGACACCGAAAAGAGCATCGATGTCAGCGGTGACTGGCAGACGCAGCTGCGCGTTACGGCGCTCGGAACCGGCTTTCCCGACTGGAAAAAGGCGGTGGTGCTCTCGAAAAGCGGGTCGAGCGCGCGGATCGGCTTTTCCGACGGGTCGACGGGCACGCTTCCGGCGTCCGCGGCGCAGCAGCCGCGGCGCGGCGGAGGCGGGTCGGCCTTCTCCAACCTTCGCCCCGGCATGGTGATCATCGTCAAGCAGCTAGGCGTCGACAGCTATGCCCTGCGTTCCATCCCGGAAATCGGCGGCGGCTTCGTTGCCGAGGAAGTGCGGACCGGGCGGGTGCTTGCACTGCAAGGCGGGTTCGACGTGATCGGCTCCTCCTACAACCGCGCGACCCAGGCGCAACGGCAGCCCGGATCGGCCTTCAAGCCGATCGTCTATGTCACCGCACTGGAAAATGGCCTGACTCCGGCGTCGATCCTAGTCGACGCGCCTTTTTGCGTGTGGCAGGGAGCGGGACTGGGCAACAAATGCTTCCGCAACTTCGACGGCAAATATTCGGGTCCGAAGACGATGCGCTGGGGCGTCGAGCAATCGCGCAACCTGATGACCATCCGCGCCGCGTCCCAGACCGGCATGGAAAAGGTGGTCGCCAATGCCTCCAAGATGGGCGTCGGCAGTTACGAACGTTATCTGTCGATCGCGCTTGGCGCGGGCGACACGACGGTGCTCAAACTGACCAACGCCTATGCCATTCTTGCCAACCATGGCCGCGCGGTGAACCCGACATTGATCGATTTCGTGCAGGATCGCCGGGGCAAGGTGATCTTCCGGACCGACAATCGCTGCCAAGTGATGGAGGCCGACAATGGTGGCGCCTGCAACGCGCCCGACTGGGACGGAAAGGCGATGCCGCGTCCGCCGTCGCGGGACCGGCAGCTGATCGATCCGCAGGCCGCCTATCAGATGGTCCATATCCTAGAGGGCGTGGTCGAACGCGGCACCGCGACCATCTTGCGCGACCTCGACCGGCCGCTGTTCGGCAAGACCGGCACGACGTCCGGCCCGACCAATGTCTGGTTCGTCGGCGGCACGCCCGAAATCGTCGCGGGCGTCTACCTCGGCTATGATCAGCCGCGCTCGATGGGCGGATATGCCCAGGGCGGCCGGATTGCAGCGCCGGTGTTCAAGCAGTTCGCGCAAGTCGCCTTCCGCGACATGCCCAAGTTGCCCTTTGTCGCCCCTCCGGGCATTCGCATGGTGCGCATCGACCGGGCTACCGGCAAGCGGGTGTTCGGAAGCTTCCCGACCAGCGTCGATCCCAAGTCGTCTGTGATCTGGGAAGCCTTCCAGCCGGAAACCGAACCGCGCCGGTCGTTCCGCCGGAGCGGCGCGGTCGCCGAAGAGCGGGGGGATGCCGACACCGCGCGACCGGCGCGCAAAGCGCGTCCCCAGCCGGCCACGCCCCCTCCGGCGGCGCGTCGGCCGGCGACCGAAAGTGGCGAGTTCTTGCAAAGGCAGGGCGGGATTTACTAGGGCAGCCCGCACACCTTTTTTTCCGAAAGCTCCCGCCATGCGCGCCGAAGCGCAAGCTCATATCGACCAGATCAATGCCGCCACCCAGTTGCTGCGCCGGTTCCTTGACTGGGACAAGGCCAACCGCCGGCTTGAGGAGCTCAACGGCAAAGTCGGAGACCCGGACCTATGGAACGATCCTAAGGCCGCCCAGGACGTGATGCGTGAACGGCGTCGCCTGGAGGAAGCGATCGGCGCGACGCGCAAGATCGAGACCGAGCTCAAGGACACCGTCGAGCTTATCGAGATGGCGGAAATGGAAAATGACGAGGCTCTGGTCGACGACGGCGTTCGCGCGCTCGCTGAACTGGCCGACCGCGCCGAAAAGGACAAGGTCGCCGCGCTGCTCGCGGGTGAGGCCGACGCCAACAACAGCTATATCGAAATCAACGCCGGGGCGGGGGGCACCGAAAGCAACGACTGGGCCGGAATGCTGCAGCGGATGTACAGCCGCTGGGCCGAACGCCATGGCATGAAGGTGGAGCTTGTCGACCATCACGCCGGAGAGCAGGCCGGGATCAAGTCGGCGACGCTGCTGATCAAGGGCGAGAATGCCTATGGCAACCTCAAGGTCGAAGCCGGGGTCCACCGGTTGGTGCGGATCAGCCCCTATGACAGTTCGGCCCGCCGCCACACCAGCTTCGCTTCGGTCTGGGTGTATCCCGAAGTCGACGATGATATCGAAATCGAGATAAATGAGTCCGAGCTTCGGATCGATACCTATCGTGCCTCGGGCGCGGGCGGGCAGCATGTCAACACGACCGACAGCGCGGTTCGCATCACCCATATCCCCACCGGGATCGTGGTCGCCTGCCAGAATGAACGGAGCCAGCACAAAAACCGGGCTTCGGCCTTCAAGCAACTCAAGGCGCGCCTGTATGAAGCCGAGCTTCAGAAGCGCGAAGCCGAGGCGAATGCCGCCAATGCAGCCAAGACCGACATCGGCTGGGGCCACCAGATCCGGTCCTACGTCCTCCAGCCCTATCAGCTGGTCAAGGATTTGCGCACCGGCGTGACCTCGACCGCGCCCCTGGACGTGCTGGACGGCGACCTCGACCGCTTCATGGCGGCGGCGCTGTCGCAGCGCGTCACCGGCGAGAAGGTGGACGTTGAGGATGTCGACTAGCGCGACCTCCGCAACGGGCGGGTTCGTCGTGGTCGCTCTGATTCTCGTCCTTGCCGGTTGCCGGGCCGAACCCGATGCGCCCCAGTTCCCCGATGCCGGGCGCGATGTCGCGCCGATCGTCAGCGATCGCTTTTCGACCGAAGACGCGCGCGACCGGGTCGGGGAGGCCAATGAGGTCATGCGCCTTGCCGGCGTACGTCCGGGGATGTTCGTCGCTGATATCGGCGCCGGCGAAGGCTATTACACGGTTCGGCTGTCCCCACTGGTCGGCCCGCGCGGGCGGGTCCTTGCGCAGGATATCGTCTCCCGGACCCGCGACCGGCTCGCCGCGCGGATCGAGGAGGAGCGGCTCGACAATGTCGCGGTCTTGCTTGGCAAGCCCGACAATCCGATGCTTCCCCGGGCCAGCCTCGACCGGATATTCCTTGTCCATATGTATCATGAGGTGACCGAGCCCTACGCTTTTCTCTGGCACCTGAGGGACGGGTTGAAGAAGGACGGGCTGGTGGTCGTCGTCGATGCCGACCGATCGGTAAAACAGCATGGGATGCCGCCGCGCCTGCTGATGTGTGAGTTCGCCGCGCTGGGCATGATCCCGGTCGACGTTGCTCGCCTGGCCGACGGAGAGGCCTATTTCGTTGCGTTCAAGGCCAAGCGGCCACGCCCGGCGCCGGAAGCGATCAAACCCTGCGCGACCGCCTAGCGATCAAAGAAGTCCCATTCGCCGCATGCTTCGGTCGGCGAGACATCGCCGCTGGGATGACGGATCGCCCGCACAGCGTTCGACATGGATGCACCGCGCCGCATCTTCGACGTGCGCAACCCACAGCCTGTCGACCCGGTCGTCCTTACCTGCAAAAAAGTGAATAGAAGCGGCGGGCGGGCGCTAAGCCGTTAAGCGCAGGTGATCCGGCACGCCGATATCGCATGACGCCAAGCGAGGGACGCCGCGCCCCGACGCCTAAGGTAACTGCGTCCACATCGGCGAAGCTTTGGCTGCAATTTGCCCGCTGGACGGGGCGTTGACGGGCGCTAGGGTGGGATCATGCGCCAATATCTCGACCTCATGCAGCAGATCCTCGACGACGGTGTGGAACAGATGGACCGCACCGGAACCGGCACATTGTCGCTGTTCGGGGCGCAGATGCGGTTCGACCTTGCCAAGGGGTTCCCGCTGCTGACGACGAAAAAGCTTCATTTGCGATCAATTATCGTCGAATTGCTGTGGTTCCTGCGTGGCGACACCAATGTGAAGTGGCTTCAGGACCGCAAGGTCAGCATCTGGAACGAATGGGCCGACGAGGCGGGCGACCTCGGGCCGGTATATGGCAAGCAGTGGCGCGACTGGGAGGCGGCCGACGGGCGCCATATCGACCAGATTCGCGAACTGGTCGAGCTGATCCGAACGGACCCCGGCTCACGCCGGCAGATCGTCACGGCCTGGAATCCGGGCGAGATCCACCGCATGGCGCTTGCGCCCTGTCACTGCCTGTTTCAGACTCAGGTCGCCGCCGGTCGCCTCAATCTGCAACTCTATCAGCGCAGTGCCGACTTTTTCCTCGGCGTCCCGTTCAACATTGCCAGCTATGCGCTGCTGACTCACATGCTCGCGCGCGAATGCGGACTGGAACCCGGCCTGTTCGTATGGACCGGAGGTGACGTGCATCTTTATTCCAACCACCTCGACCAGGCCCGGCTCCAGCTGCAGCGCGATCCGCGCCCGCTGCCGCGGCTGGTCATGAAGGACCGGGGACAGTCGCTGGCCGATTATGAAGTCGAGGATTTCGCGTTCGAAAATTACGATCCGCACCCACACATCGCGGCGCCCGTCGCCGTGTAATGGTGCAAGCAGGAGGCATGACGATGCGCATGGCAATTGCCCTCTCGGCAATGCTCCTGGCCGCGCCGGCGCTGGCACAGGGCGCGGGCAAGCCGATCATCGACATGCATATGCACGCCTGGTCGCTGAAGGAATTCGGCGGCGAAAGCGTCCCCTTGTGCGTGGGCGCGCGCGGCGTCGAGATGCACGGCATCGACCCCGCCAAACCGTTCGATTTCACCGCGCAGGCGACCTGCAAGGTCATGCTTGCCTCTCCCTCCACGGACGCCGCGGTGCTGGCCGACACGATCAGCGAAATGCGGCGATTGAATGTGGTCAGCGGGGTCATCGCCGGGGACCGCGACATCGTCGCCGCCTGGATGAAGGCACAGCCCGGCATGTTCGTCCCGGCAAGCAATTTCTTTGTCGACGAGAATTTGCCCTCGGCGGCCCGGCTCGCTGAGCTGGAATCGCGGGTCAAGAGCGGTGAGACTCGCTTGTTCGCGGAACTCACGCCCCAGTATCGCGGACTGGCGCCCGACCATCCTTCGCTGATGCCCTTTTACGCGCTGGCGGAGCGGCACGATGTCCCGGTCGGCATCCATATGGGATATGGCGCGCCCGGCGGACCTTATTGGGCCTACCCCAAATATCGCGCGTCCCTCGGCAATCCGCTGCTGCTCGAAGAGCTGCTGGTCCGCCATCCCAGGATGCGGATCTATGTCATGCATGCCGGCATGCCGATGACGAACGAAATGATCGCCCTCATGAACGCTCACCCGCAAGTCTATGTCGATATTTCGGCGGACAATGTCGGGGTGCCGCGGGCCGAGTTTCACCATCACCTGAGGCGACTGGTCGAGGCGGGCTACGGCAAGCGGGTAATGTTCGGCAGCGACCAGATGGTCTGGCCCAAATCCATCCCGATCGCGATCGAGGCGATTACCGAAGCGGATTATCTGACCGACCAGCAGAAACGCGACATTCTCTACAACAACGCTGCGCGCTTCCTCCGGCTCGACAAGGACACCATCGACCGTCACCACCGCGCGTCCAACTAACATTTCGCGCCCGTCATGGCACCGAAGCCACTTTGCGGCGTTCGTTCAGGCGGTAGACAGGGAGATAGCTCATGTTTCGCAAGGTGATGACCATTCTCATGATCGGCGGCAGCCTTGCCGTCGCGGCTTGCAACACGGTTCGTGG
Organism: Sphingomonas xanthus; assembly: GCF_007998985.1. Classification (GTDB taxonomy): domain Bacteria; phylum Pseudomonadota; class Alphaproteobacteria; order Sphingomonadales; family Sphingomonadaceae; genus Sphingomicrobium; species Sphingomicrobium xanthum. The sequence goes on along the minus strand of NZ_CP041659.1, from coordinate 579,133 downwards.
TGCGGCCGAAGATGTGAACTCGGCTGCTAACGCTGTCGACAACGCGACGTAATCTGAGTCATGGTCGTTACGCCATTTAAAGGAGGTTTCGACCATGGTTCGCAAAATGACGACGATGCTGCTTATCGGCAGCGCACTAGCAATCGCCGCCTGCAACACGGTGCGGGGCGCGGGTGAGGATTTGTCCTCGGCCGCTAATTGCACCGAGAATACGATTAACGGCGGCCGCTGCTGATCGCCTGACCGCCTAGCGGCAAAGAATAAGCCCCGCCGGCTCGCGCCGGCGGGGCTTTTTTCTTGGGCGGCCTCCCCGGGCGGGGGAGGTGCCTGAAGGCTTAGTCGTTCAGATACTCGCCGGCATCGGCGTCCGTGCCGCTGCCCGAGGGCGCGACATCGGCCAAGGGATCGCCATTGGTCGCCGCTTCGGGGCCCTGCGCCAGTTCGGCGGCATGTTCCTGGGCGGCGGTGTTCGGCGCAACCAGCGCTTCCTGCAGCTTGCGCTGCTGGGCGCGCAGTGCGGCGTCGCGGCTCGAGGCGGCGATGCGCATCCGGTTCATGCCCGCGCCGGTACCTGCAGGGATCAGCCGGCCGACGATGACATTTTCCTTCAGCCCGTTGAGGGTGTCGATCTTGCCCTGGACCGAGGCCTCGGTGAGGACCCGGGTGGTTTCCTGGAACGAAGCGGCGGAGATGAAGCTGCGGGTCTGCAGGCTCGCCTTGGTGATGCCCAGCAGCACCGGCTTGCCGATGGCAGGCTTCTGCTTCTTCTCCAGGCGGGCGTTGATCTCGTCCATCTCTTCGCGGTCGACCTGTTCGCCGGCCAGGAGGGTGGTGTCGCCGCCGTCGGTGATCTCGACCTTCTGCAGCATCTGGCGAACGATCACCTCGATGTGCTTGTCGTTGATCTTCACGCCCTGCAAGCGGTAGACTTCCTGGATCTCGCTGACGAGATATTCGGCCAGCGCTTCCACGCCGAGCACTTCCAGGATGTCATGCGGATCGGGCGAGCCGCCGACGAGGTTGTCGCCGCGCTTGACGTAATCGCCTTCCTGCACGTCGATGACCTTCGACTTGGGCACCAGATATTCAACCGCATCCGAACCATCGTCAGGGATGATCGCAATCTTGCGCTTTGCCTTATAGTCCTTCTTGAAGCTGACCTTGCCCGAGACCTTTGCGATGATCGCATTTTCCTTGGGCTTGCGGGCTTCGAACAGTTCGGCGACGCGCGGCAGACCGCCGGTGATGTCGCGGGTACGCGCGGCTTCTCGCGGCATACGTGCCAGCACTTCACCAGCCTCGACCTGCTGCCCGTCCTCGATCGCGACGATCGCACCCGGAGCGAGGCGATAGACGCCGGCTTCGGCCGCGTCGGCGCCAAGCAGCGTCAGGCGCGGACGAAGGTCCTCCTTCTTCGACTTGGCGAGGTCGTCGTTGACCACGCGCTGGGTGATGCCCGTCGACTCGTCGGTCTGCTCGGACATGGTCCGGTTCTCGATCAGGTCCTGGTACTTCACCGTACCCGCGCGCTCGGTGATTACCGGGCTGAACGAGGGGTCCCATTCGGCGATGCGGTCGCCGCGGCTGACGATGTGCCCGCTCTCGACGAGCAGATGGGCACCGTAAGGGATGCGATGGGTCGACAGTTCGCGGCCGTCCATGTCGAGGATCGCGATTTCACCCGAACGCGACAGCGAGATGTGCCGGCTGCGCGGGTCGGTGATCGTCGGCATGTCGCGAAGCTCGATCGTCCCGTCGACAGGAGCTTCGAGGTTCGACTGCTCGTTGAGCTGCGCCGCGCCGCCGATGTGGAAGGTCCGCATCGTCAGCTGGGTGCCCGGCTCACCGATCGACTGGGCGGCAATGACGCCAACCGCTTCGCCGATATTGACCGGCGTGCCGCGGGCAAGGTCGCGCCCGTAGCATTTGCCGCAAACGCCCTGCGTCGAGGCGCAGACCAGCGGAGAGCGGATCTTGATGCCCTGCAGGCCGATTTCCTCGAGCTGGGCGACCATCGGCTCGTCGAGCAGCGTGCCCTCGGCGATGATCGTCTCGTTGGTCTTCGGATCGATCACGTCCTCGGCCGTGGTCCGGCCAAGCACGCGGTCTGCAAGGCTGGCGATGACCGCGCCGCCCTGGACGATCGCGCGCATTTCCAGCGCACGGTCGGTGCCGCAATCCTCTTCGACGATCACGGCGTCCTGTGACACGTCGACGAGGCGGCGGGTCAAGTAACCTGAGTTCGCCGTCTTGAGCGCCGTGTCGGCCAGGCCCTTGCGGGCGCCGTGGGTCGAGTTGAAATATTCAAGGACGGTCAGGCCTTCCTTGAAGTTCGAGATGATCGGCGTTTCGATGATCTCGCCCGACGGCTTGGCCATCAGGCCGCGCATGCCGGCCAACTGCTTGATCTGGGCCTGCGAACCACGCGCACCGGAATGCGCCATCATGTAGATCGAGTTGATCGGCAGCTCGCGGCCGTCCTCGCCCATCTTCACCGACGAGATTTCCTTCATCATCTCGCTGGCAACACGGTCGCCGCAACGCGACCAGGCGTCGATCACCTTGTTGTATTTTTCCTGCTGGGTGATCAGGCCGTCCTGATATTGCTGCTCATAGTCCTTCACGAGGGCGCGGGTCTCGTCGACCAGGCCTTCCTTCGACCCCGGGATGACCATGTCGTCCTTGCCGAACGAAATGCCGGCCTTGAACGCGTGGCGGAAACCGAGGCCCATGATCGCGTCGGCGAACAGCACCGTCTCCTTCTGGCCGGTATGACGATAGACGGTGTCGATGACGTCGCCGATCTCCTTTTTGGTCAGCAGGCGGTTGACGGTCTCGAAGGGAACCTTGTGACTTTTCGGCAGGGTCTCGCCAAGCAACATGCGGCCAGGGGTGGTCTCGAACCGCTTCATATATTGCTTGCCGTCCTCGTCGGTCTGCGGGACTCGGCTGACAATCTTGCTGTGCAGCGTGACCGCACCGGCGGATAGAGCCTGGTGGACTTCGGTCATGTCGGCCAGCAGCATGCCTTCGCCAGGCTCGCCTTCCTTCTGCATCGACAGGTAATAGAGGCCAAGCACCATGTCCTGCGAAGGAACGATGATCGGCTTGCCATTGGCTGGCGACAGGATGTTGTTGGTCGACATCATCAGGACGCGCGCTTCCAGCTGGGCCTCGAGGCTCAGGGGGACGTGAACGGCCATCTGGTCACCGTCGAAGTCGGCGTTGAAGGCCGAGCAGACCAGCGGGTGAAGCTGGATCGCCTTGCCCTCGATCAGCACCGGTTCGAACGCCTGAATGCCGAGACGGTGGAGCGTCGGCGCGCGGTTCAGCAGGACCGGATGTTCGCGGATCACCTCATCCAGGATGTCCCAGACTTCCTTGCGCTCCTTTTCGACCCACTTCTTGGCCTGCTTGAGGGTCATCGACAGACCCTTGGCATCGAGGCGCGAGTAGATGAACGGCTTGAACAGCTCGAGCGCCATCTTCTTGGGCAGGCCGCACTGGTGAAGCTTCAGTTCCGGACCGGTAACGATGACGGAACGGCCCGAATAGTCGACGCGCTTGCCGAGCAGGTTCTGGCGGAAGCGGCCCTGCTTGCCCTTGAGCATGTCGCTCAGCGACTTCAGCGGACGCTTGTTGGCGCCGGTGATGGTGCGGCCGCGGCGGCCGTTATCGAACAGCGCGTCGACGGCTTCCTGCAGCATGCGCTTTTCGTTGCGGACGATGATGTCCGGCGCGCGCAGCTCCATCAGGCGCTTCAGGCGGTTGTTACGGTTGATCACGCGGCGGTAGAGGTCGTTGAGATCCGACGTCGCGAAGCGGCCGCCATCGAGCGGCACCAGCGGGCGCAGTTCGGGCGGGATCACCGGAACCACCTCGAGGATCATCCATTCCGGGCGGTTGCCGGATTCGAGGAAGCTCTCGACGACTTTCAGTCGCTTGATGATCTTCTTGGGCTTCAGCTCGGACTTGGTGACCGCAAGCTCGTCGAGCAGCGCCTTGCGCTCGCCTTCGAGATCGAGATCCATGAGCATGATCTTGACGGCTTCGGCGCCGATGCCGGCGGAAAAGGCGTCTTCGCCATATTCATCCTGCGCGGAAAGCAGCTCGTCTTCGCTGAGCAGCTGGAACTTCTCAAGCGCGGTCAGGCCGGGCTCGATGACGACGTAGGATTCGAAATAGAGGATCCGCTCAAGTTGCTTCAGCTGCATGTCGAGCAGCAGGCCGATGCGGCTCGGCAGCGACTTCAGGAACCAGATGTGGGCGACCGGGGCCGCAAGCTCGATATGGCCCATGCGTTCGCGGCGGACCTTCGAGACCGTGACTTCGACACCGCATTTTTCGCAGACGATGCCCTTGTACTTCATCCGCTTGTACTTGCCGCACAGGCATTCATAGTCCTTGATCGGACCGAAAATGCGCGCGCAGAACAGGCCGTCGCGTTCCGGCTTGAACGTGCGGTAGTTGATCGTTTCGGGCTTTTTGATCTCGCCGAACGACCAGGAACGAATCTTGTCGGGCGACGCGATGCCGATCTTGATCTGGTCGAAGGTCTCCGGCTTGGCCGCCGGGTTAGCGAAGTTGGTCAGCTCGTTCATAATATCTTGGCTCCAATCCCCTCCCGCGGGCGGGAGGGGCTAGGGGAGGGAAAGTCGGTTACTCGGCGGCGATGGCTTGCGGCTCGTCGTCTTCGCTCTCGATCGAGTTCAACTCGACGTTGAGGCCCAGCGAGCGCATTTCCTTGACCAGCACGTTGAAGCTTTCAGGAATACCGGCTTCGAACGTGTCGTCGCCCTTCACGATCGCTTCATAGACCTTGGTTCGGCCGATGACGTCGTCCGACTTGACGGTCAGCATTTCCTGCAGCGTGTAGGCAGCGCCATAGGCCTGGAGCGCCCAGACCTCCATTTCACCGAAGCGCTGGCCGCCGAACTGCGCCTTGCCGCCCAACGGCTGCTGGGTGACCAAGCTGTACGGGCCGATCGAGCGGGCGTGGATCTTGTCGTCTACCAAATGGTGCAGCTTGAGCATGTAGATGATGCCAAGCGTCACCTTGCGGTCGAAGGGCTCACCCGTGCGGCCATCGTACAGCGTCGACTGGCCCGAGGTGTCGATCCCGGCCTTGGCCAGCATGTCCGACACATCTCCTTCGCGAGCGCCGTCGAACACCGGCGTGCCCATCGGGATTCCGCCGACCAGGTTTTGGGCAAGGTCCATGACCTGCTCGTCGCTCCGGTCGTCGATGTCCTTGGCATAGGCATCGCCGTAGATGTCCTTCAGCTTGGCCCGGATCTCCTTGACGTCCTTGCCGGCGATATCGCTGCCCTTGGCATGGATGTCCTCGAGCATCTGGCCGATCTGCTGGCCGAGGCCACGCGCGGCCCAGCCGAGATGGGTCTCGAAGATCTGCCCGACGTTCATGCGGCTCGGCACGCCCAGCGGGTTGAGGACGATATCGGCATGGGTCCCGTCTTCGAGGAACGGCATGTCCTCGATCGGCAGGATCCGGCTGATGACGCCCTTGTTGCCGTGACGTCCAGCCATCTTGTCGCCCGGCTGGAGCTTGCGCTTCACCGCAACGAACACCTTGACCATCTTCAGCACGCCCGGCGGCAGCTCATCGCCTCGTTCGAGCTTCTCGACACGGTCCTCGAACTTGCGGTTGATGACCGCAGTGCTCTCGTCATACTGCGCCTTGAGCGCCTCGAGGTCCGCCTGGCGGGCATCGTCCTTGACGGCGATCTTCCACCAGTCGTGCTTGTCGGTGCCTTCCAGCATCGCTTCGTCGAGCGTCGAACCCTTCTTGATCGACTTGGGCGCGGCGGTCGCGACCTGGCCGATCAGCATTTCCGAAAGGCGGGCGAAGGTAGCGCGGTTGAGGATCGCCTTTTCGTCATCGGCGTCCTTCTTCAGACGCTCCTTCTCCTCGGTCTGGATCGCACGGGTACGGTCGTCGATGTCGATGCCGTGGCGGTTGAACACCCGCACCTCGACCACCGTCCCGGCAACGCCCGGCGGCAGGCGAAGCGAGGTGTCGCGCACGTCGCTGGCCTTTTCGCCGAAGATTGCGCGCAGCAGCTTTTCTTCCGGCGTCATCGGGCTTTCGCCCTTCGGCGTGATCTTGCCGCACAGGATGTCGCCCGGCTCGACCTCGGCGCCGATGTAGACGATGCCGGCTTCGTCGAGGTTGCGCAGCGCCTCCTCACCGACGTTCGGAATGTCGCGGGTGATATCTTCCGGCCCAAGCTTGGTATCGCGGGCCATCACTTCGAATTCCTCGATGTGGATCGAGGTGAAGACGTCGTCCTTCACGATACGTTCGCTGATGAGGATCGAGTCCTCATAATTATAGCCGTTCCACGGCATGAAGGCGACGAGCACGTTGCGGCCAAGCGCCAGTTCGCCGAATTGGGTCGACGGACCGTCGGCGATGATCTCGCCGGCCTCGACCATGTCACCGACCTTCACCAGCGGACGCTGGTTGATGCAGGTGTTCTGGTTCGACCGCTGGAACTTCATCAGCGTGTAGATGTCGACGCCCGACTCACCGGCCCGCAGCTCGCCACTGACGCGGACGACGATACGCGTCGCGTCGACCTGGTCGACAACGCCTGGACGGCGGGCGGCGATTGCGGCGCCCGAGTCCCGGGCAACCGTTTCTTCCATGCCGGTACCGACCAGCGGCGCGTCGGCCTGCAACAGCGGCACGGCCTGGCGCTGCATGTTCGAACCCATTAGCGCGCGGTTGGCGTCATCGTTTTCCAGGAACGGGATCAGCGACGCGGCGACCGAGACGAGCTGCTTGGGCGAAACGTCCATCAGGGTGATGGTGTCGCGCGGAGCCATCAGGAAGTCGCCGTTGCGGCGGCTGGAGACGATTTCTTCGGCAAAGCCGCCCGAGTCTTCCAGTTCGGCATTGGCCTGGGCGATGGTGTGCTTCGCTTCTTCCATTGCCGACAGGTAGATGACCTCGTTCGAAACCTTGCCGTCGATGACCTTGCGGTAGGGAGTTTCGATGAAGCCGTACTTGTTGACCCGGCTGAACGAGGCAAGGCTGTTGATAAGGCCGATGTTCGGGCCTTCCGGAGTCTCGATCGGGCAGATCCGGCCGTAGTGGGTCGGGTGGACGTCGCGGACTTCGAAGCCGGCGCGCTCCCGGGTGAGGCCGCCCGGCCCAAGCGCCGACACACGGCGCTTGTGGGTGACTTCGCTGAGCGGGTTGGTCTGGTCCATGAACTGCGACAGCTGGCTGCTGCCGAAGAATTCGCGAACCGCGGCGACCGCCGGCTTGGCGTTGATCAGGTCGTTGGGCATGACGGTCGACACGTCGACCGAGCTCATCCGCTCCTTCACGGCGCGCTCCATGCGGAGCAGGCCGACCCGATATTGGTTTTCCAGCAGCTCGCCGACCGAGCGGACGCGGCGATTGGCGAGATTGTCGATGTCGTCGATCTCGCCCTTGCCGTCCTTGAGGTTCACCAGTTCCTGGACCACCGCGATAATGTCTTCACGGCGCAGGGTGGTCACGGTGTCCTCGGCATCGAGGCCAAGGCGCATGTTCAACTTAACGCGGCCGACGGCCGACAGGTCGTAGCGCTCGCTGTCGAAAAACAGGCCGTAGAACAATGCATCGGCGGTTTCGCGCGTCGGCGGTTCGCCCGGGCGCATAACGCGGTAGATGTCGGCCAGCGCGCTGTCGCCATCTTCCGACTTGTCGGCCTTCAGCGTGTTACGGATCCAAGGGCCTGTGTTGACATAGTCGATGTCGAGCAGTTCGAGCCGATCGACCCCGGCCTTGTCGAGCTTGTCGAGATTTTCCTCGCTGACCTCATCGCCGGCCTCGATGTAAATCTCGCCGGTCTTTTCGTTGATCAGGTCGTAAGCCGAGAAGCGGCCGTAGATTTCCTCGGTCGGGATGATGACGTTCTTCACGCCGTCCTTGCCCGCGGCATTGGCCTTGCGCGGCGTGATTTTCTCATGCGCCTTGAAAATGACTTCGCCGCTGTCCGCGTCGACGACATCGTGGGTCGGCTTCTGCCCGCGCCAGCTTTCCGAGGCGTAGGGCACCTGCCAGCCGTTCTTGCCGCGGACGTAGCTCAGGCGGTTGTAGAAGGTGTTGAGGATTTCCTCGCTGGTCAGGCCCAGCGCATGGAGCAGCGCGGTCACCGGCAGCTTGCGCTTGCGGTCGATCCGGACGTTGACGATGTCCTTGGCGTCGAATTCGAAGTCGAGCCACGAGCCGCGATAGGGGATCACGCGCGCGGCGAAGAGATATTTGCCCGAGGCGTGGGTCTTGCCGCGGTCATGGTCGAACAGCACGCCCGGCGACCGGTGCATCTGCGACACGATGACGCGTTCGGTACCGTTGACGATGAAGGTGCCGTTCTGGGTCATGAGCGGCATGTCGCCCATGTAGACATCCTGCTCCTTGATATCGATGACCGACTTGGCCTCGGTGTCGGGATCGATTTCGAAGGAGGTGAGGCGCAGGGTCACGCGCATCGGCGCGGCGTAGGTCAGTCCGCGTTGGCGACACTCGTCGGTGTCATATTTGGGCGCTTCAAGCTCATAGCGATCGAAGTCGAGGTGCGCGGTGCCGGCGAAATCCTGGATCGGGAACACCGACCGGAGCGTCTTTTCCAGGCCAGAGACATAGCCGGTCGCCGGATCGGAGCGAAGGAACTGCTCATAGCTTTCGCGCTGAACCTCGATCAGGTTCGGCATGTCGCTGATTTCGTGGATGTTGCCGAAAATCTTGCGGATGCGGCGCGAGTTGGTGTTGCGGGCCATGGTCGGCACGTCTTTTTGCTTGGTCGCCATTATATTCCCTGCGCTCCGGGCACGCGTCGAGGCACGCGGGCCCATGAATGTCCGGCGCGGATCCTGGGGAATTCCTCACCATACGTGCGGACCGTTGCGCTGGATCGGTCCGTGTCCCGGTGAGGACAGGAAAAGCCCCGGGCGCACGAAGCCGTGCGGCGGAGCCGTTATGTTTGGATAGGGTCGGATATAGCCGATTTCTACTTGGGTGCAAGGGGGATGCGCAGGAAAATGGCCGGCAAGGACCCTATGATCCTCGCCGGCCGCGGCGACCAGTTCGCATGTGGGGGGATCAGGCGCCGATCATCACGGTCGAGCCCAGACTGGTCACCGAATAAAGCTTCTTGGCGAATGACGACGGCAGACGGATGCAGCCGTGGCTGGCCCGATGGCCCGGCAGCGCCCCGGCGTGCAGTGCGATGCCATATTTGTCGATCCGTTGCATGAAGGGCATTGGGGCATTGTCGTACTTGCGGCTGTGATGCATCGGTTTCTTTGCAAGAACCTCGAAAATGCCGGTGGGGGTGGGGTTCTTGTCGGTTCCGGTCGAGGTCGTGGAGACCGCCATCAGCGTGTCGCCGCGATAAAGATAGACCAGCTGGTCCGACAGGCTGACGACCACTCGCGGTTCGCCCGCGGCCTTGACGCTCCGCCAGACATATTGGCCTGGCTTGAGCGACTTGTCGCCGAACGCCTCGATCATGTCGTAACGGGCGATCGACGCAGCGTCGCTCGCCTCGGCCTTGGCTTCCGGAGTTTCCATCGAAGCCAGTGCGGGACTGGCCGGGACTGAAAGGGCGAGCGCGGCCGTCAGGCCGAGCGCAAGCTCCAGCTTTCTCATTTTGCGCCTCATCTATTTGAACTTGACTTTCGAAGAATCAATGTTTGTCCGCTGAGTCGGTTCCTCAATCCGGCGATTCTGATTGCACTATCGCGGATAAGGGGCGACTCTGGACCATCTCAAGGAGCGAGGCATGAACGGCAGGCCAATCCGCGATTTCCACGCCCACATCTATTTCGATGCGGTAGAGGTCGATGCGGCAAGGGCGCTGGCGCAGCGGGCTAACGCGAAGTTCGGGATCAGGGTCGGCCAATACCACCCAGGCCCGGTCGGGCCGCACCCGCGAGGGTCGGTGCAGCTGACCGTTCCGACCCAGCAATTTGGAGAGGTCGCGACATGGCTGGCCGTCAATCGTGACGGCCTAACCGTCTTTGCCCATGCATCGACTGGCGACGACCGCGCCGACCACCGCGACCATGTTGTCTGGTTTGGGCCGAGCGAGCCGCTCGACCTGTCGATCTTCGACTAGCTCAGAAAACCAGAGCGACGACGATCAGGATCAGAATCAGCACGCCGATGCTCATCGTGACGTTGCGTCCCATATTTCTTCCCTTTTGCTGTTCAATGCCAATGCCAACACAACCCTGCGGGCGCGGGGTCGTTCCGTCGGCGAACCGGGAAGGGCGGTCCACCGCTTGCGAAAATGCCCGCTTTCGCTAGCATTCCGGAGGGGCAGGTTTCATAGGGGGCCAAGATGCCATTTCGCCATGCGCACTGGTGGGTGCTGTCGCTGTTTCCGCTGGCCGCGCTGGCCTTCTGGCCCAACTATCTGTCGGTCCTGTCGACCAGTCCGCCTTCCTTCCATTTTCACGGCATCACCGCGACCATGTGGTTGCTTCTGCTGGCGATGCAGAGTTGGTCAATCCATCACGGTCATCGCCGCTTCCACCGGGCCAACGGGCTGGTCAGCCTGGCGTTGTTCCCGCTGTTCCTTGCCGGCGGGGCGACGATCTTCGTCGGCATGGCGCAGCGTCATGTCAGCGCTGCAACGCCTTTCAGCGCGATTTGGCCGCCACACTTGGCCTGGCTCGATTTCGTTGCCGTCGGCGGCATGGCCTATTTCTATTTTCAGGCGCTGAAGCAGCGCCGCAAGATCGGGCCGCATGCTTCCCATCTGCTGGCGACCGCGCTCTTCTTGATGCCACCTATTCTGGGCCGCCTCGCGCCGCTCCTTATGGGAATCGACTTTTCGCAGCCCGGAGCCTTCGAGCGGCTGGGGCCGAGCTTCCACCTCGGCAATGGAGCAACCGCGATGATCGCCTTCATTATCGCCGTGCGCGCGGGACGGACCAATGGCCGGCCATTCGCGATCGCCGGCGGGCTGACGCTGCTGAGTTCGCTACTATTCGAATTTCCGGGCGGGACTGCGGCGTGGAAGCAGCTTTACGTGCATGCCGCCGCGATCCCGACCTGGCCGATGGCGCTTGCGGCGACGCTGGCCGGCGCGGGGATCGGCTGGGCGGGATGGGTCGCGGGCAAGCGCCCGGTCCCGGCGGGGGCGCTCCCCGCCTGAACGCAAAAAGGGCGGCCCCCATGAGAGCCGCCCTTCCTGTGTCGGTTCGAGCGAAGAGGCCCGAAGCAGCTTACTTGAGCTCGACGGTGCCGCCGGCTTCTTCGATCTGCTTCTTGATCTTTTCGGCTTCGTCCTTGTTGACGCCTTCCTTGAGCGCCTTCGGAGCGCCTTCGACCAGCGCCTTGGCTTCGCCCAGGCCCAGGCCGGTGATGGCGCGGACTTCCTTGATGACGTTGATCTTCTTGCCACCGTCGCCGGTGAGGATCACGTCGAACTCAGTCTGCTCTTCAGCAGCCGGGGCAGCGGCGCCGGCGGCCGGGCCGGCAACGGCAACGGCCGCAGCGGCCGAAACGCCCCACTTTTCTTCGAGCAGCTTGGCCAGTTCGGCAGCTTCGAGGACGGTCAGAGCCGACAGGTCGTCGACGATCTTGTTCAGGTCAGCCATTTTAGTCTCCTAGTGGGCCCATCGGCCCAGGTGTCGTGCGTGAATAACGAAAAACTTAAGCTGCGGCCTTGGCGGCCATGACGCGCGCCAACTGGCCACCCGGCTCCTTGGCGATGCGGGCGATCTTCGTCGCGGGCGCCTGGATGAGGCCCACGAGAGTGCCGCGCAGCTGATCGAGCGAGGGAAGCTCGGCAAGTGCCTTGATCCCGTTCACGTCGAGCAGCGTGTCGCCCATCGCGCCACCGACGATCTCGAGACGATCGTTGGTCTTGGCGAACTCCACGGCCACCTTGGCGGCGGCCACGGGGTCGATCGAGGTTGCAAGTGCGGTCGGGCCGGTGAGCAAGTCACCGATCGGACCATATTGGGTGCCCTCGAGCGCGATCTTGGCAAGCCGGTTCTTCGCAACTTTGAACTGGGCACCGGCATCGCGCATCTTCAGGCGCAGGTCGGTCGATTGCGCGACCGACAGGCCGAGATTGCGGGTGATCACCACCACGCTGGTCTCGGTGAAGACGTTCTTCAGCTCGGCAACCAGATCGGCTTTTTGCGAACGATCCATGCCATTCTCCTAGTCATTCCCCCTGCCGGACCATCCGGCAAAGGGTTGGAGCCTTGGGAAATCCCAAGTCTCCGAGATGTCCGGGGGATGGATCGAGAGGCGCAGGATCGTTTCCCGCGCACGACCGGGACGCCGATGGCGACCCGTCCTTGAATTCCTTATCCCCGTCTAGGCCGCGAATTAAGTCCCTGACGGATCAGGGGCAGCGACTGTCTCGGACGAGCGTCAGCCCGATGGGCATGACCGCGCGGCCTCTACAGGCAGCACCGGGAAAGTCAAGCGCGCGACAGACGGGCTTGGCCACAGGCGGGTTGACAAAAATCGTTGCGCGGCGCCCACTTGCGCACGTTCAATGCCAGGGGGGTGCCGATGTTGCGGCTGTTGGTCTGGCCCTTGTTCGCGCTGGTCATGATGATGTTGCCTGCCGCGCCGACCGGAGCGCGGGCACCCGAACGCATCGTCGCGGTCGGTGACCTGCACGGGGATTATGACGCCTGGCTGGCAATCGCCCGCGGGGCCGGGCTGGTCGACCAGCGCGGCCGCTGGACCGGCGGCGCGACCACGCTGGTGCAGCTCGGCGATGTCGTCGACCGCGGGCCCGACAGCCTCAAGATCATCCGCCACCTGAAGCGGCTCCAGCGGGAGTCGCGGCGGCGCGGCGGACAGGTCATTGTGCTGGTCGGCAATCATGAAGCGATGATGATGACCGGCGACATGCGCTATGTGCATCCCGGCGAATATGCCGCCTTCGCCGACAGGAATTCGGCTGCCCTCCGCGACCGTGTTTACGAGGCAAGCCGGGCAAGCGTCGAAGCCGATGCCATCGCCCGCGACCCGACGCTCAGGCCAGCCGACGTCCGCGCTGCCTGGATGAAGGAAGTGCCCCTCGGCCGGCTTGAATACCAGGCCGCCTGGCGCAGCGACGGCGAACTTGGCGAATGGGTACTCGGAAATCCGGCAGTCGTGAAATTGGGCGACAGCTTGTTCGTCCATGGGGGGATCAGCAGCCGCTACGCGGACCAGTCGATCGCGCAGATCAACGAACAGGTGGCTGCCGCGCTGAAGTCCCGCGACAGTTCGGCGGCGGCGATCATCAACGATCCGACGGGCCCCTTATGGTATCGAGGCTTGGTAACGCGCGGCACAAGCGATGAAACGACGCTGGCCCCCTCGGTACCGGGCGCAACGCCGCTGACCCCCGACCAGGAGGTTGCGCTGGCCCTCCAGAAATTCGGGGTCAGCCGAATCGTCGTTGGGCACACCCCATCGACCCAGATCATCGAGGCCCTGGACGGAAGGTTATGGCGGATCGACAGCGGGAACAGCCGAACTTATGGCGGAGTCCCGTCATGGCTTGAGATCCGCGGTTCGGGAGCCGTCGCGCGGCAGGCTGCCCGGACCACCAGTAACGCCTTTCCGGAGGGCCAATGACGCGGCTCGGTTGCATCGCCATCCTTGTCGCCGTGGCCGGCGCGCATCCCGCGGCGGCGCAGCAGCCGGCGACATTGTTCGCCGCAGAAGCGCCGCTTCGCATCATGATCGCCGGACCGGTAAGCCGCATCGCGCGCAATGCGGCGGACTCGGTCGCGCCCCACCCGGCGACGCTGACGGAGGCGAGCGGCGCCGCGCATCCGATTCGTCTGTCAGCGCGTGGCATCTCGCGGCGAAAAGGCGGATTTTGCGATTTCCCGCCGCTTCGCGTCGAATTTTCCGCGCCGCCTCCCGCAGCCTCGCCATTTGCGGGCCAGCACCGGCTCAAGCTGGTCACCCATTGCCAGGCCGGAGAGTCTTATCACCAGCGCGTCCTGCTCGAATATTCGGCCTATCGCCTGTTTAACTTGATGAGCCCCCTCAGCTTTGGCGCACGCCTGGCACTGATCGATTATCGGGATGACGGGGGGAGGGGCTTTTCCCGTTACGGCTTCTTCATCGAGGATTTCGACCATAGCGCAAAGCGCAACGGCCTGAGCCGGGCCGCGAGTGGGGACCGCATCGCCGCCTCACAGCTGGAGCCCAGACAATCGGCGCGTGTAGCGCTGTTTCAATATATGATCGGCAATCTCGACTGGTCGATGCGCGCCGGGCCGCAAGGCGCGGGGTGTTGCCACAATGGCCGGCTGGCCAGGGCCGGCGCGCGTTTCGCGCCTGTCCCCTATGATTTCGACCATAGCGGCCTCGTCGATGCGCCCTATGCCGAACCGCCCGAGGGCCTGCGCGTCAACAGCGTCCGCCAACGGCTTTATCGCGGCTATTGTGCGCATAATGCCCAACTGCTCGCCGCGGCGACGGAATTGCGCGCCCGGCGCGGGCAGGCAGAAGCCATTTTCGCGAACCTGCCGGGTCTGGAAAGCCGGACGCAGCGCAAGGCCCTAGCCTATCTGGCCGACTTTTTCGACGACATCGCAACCGATCAGTCAGTGCGCAAGAAGTTGCTCGCCGATTGCCTCAATTGACCGGCGGCGGAGTCGGGGGAACGGCTGGCGGAAGCGGCGGTATTGCGCCGGGCGGCGGCGGACAGTGGCCGTCGATGTCGGACATATAGCGTTTCATGCCGTAACGCTCGCCATATTCGATAATCCACAACACCAGGAAACACAGGTTGAAGGCGATGCTCATCATTACCGCCAGTTCGACCGCACCGATCCCCGATGCCAGGCCGATGCCGACGGCAAGCAGCACGAACAAGGCATCGCCCGAACTTTTCAGCGTATTCTTGAACCGCACCGCGCCGGCGATCCCGGCCAGGGAAAAGGCCAGCGCCAGGCTGTTCTGAACGACCACGACAACGCCGGTCACGACCATCGGCAGGATGATGATCGTGCTGATCAGTGACTGGTCATATTCCTCCTCGGTGCGGATCCCCATGTAGATCCAGCTGACCGGGATAGAGGTCAGCAGCGAACCCAGGATACTGATTGCAAGCCAGGCCATGCTCTCGGCGAACCCGCGAACTTCGGCCGCGGGAATTTCGTTGCCCTGGAGCGCCAGTCCGCGATCACCCTTGGTGATGATCTGTTCGACCCCGCCCACCGGCAGATAGTCGCGAAGGCCCGGCAACATCGTCAGCGCGGCCCAGATAACCAGCGCGAGGAGGGTGTAGTAGGCGATCACCTTCGCCATCAATCGATAGCCATTCATGCGCAGCCCCTTGCTGTTAGCCTCGCGTCGACATCATGGTCCGGCCGCATAGGGCGCGATCGGGCGAAGCGTGCGATATTCCTCCCTGAGCGGTTCATGGTCCAGCGGAGGCCAGTCGATGGTCGGCAGGGGCAGCTCGCGATCTGGCAACCGGTCGAGCAGGTCGCGAAGCAAGGTCAGCCGACCGAGCCGCTGGTCATTGAAGTCGACAAGCGACCAGGGCGCCCATGGGGAATGCGTGGCCTCGAGCATCCGTTCGCGGGCGTCGGTATAGGCCTGGTAGCGGCTTCGCGCCTCGATATCCACCGGCGACAATTTCCACCGCCGGGTGGGATTTGCGAGCCGCGCCTTGAACCTTGCCTCCTGCTTGTCCTGGTCGCAGCAGAGCCAATATTTGAACAGAAAAATACCGTCCTCGACGAGGTCGCGCTCGAACTCCGGGACGGCGCGCAGGAAGGAGCTGGTCTGTTCGGGGGTGCAGAAACCCATGACCGGCTCGACCACCGCGCGATTGTACCAGCTTCGATCGAACAGGCTGATTTCCCCGCGCGCGGGCAGGTGCGGGATATAGCGCTGGAAATACCATTGGCCGCGCTCGCGCTCGGTCGGGGCGGGTAGGGCGACGACATGGCACTGGCGCGGGTTGAGCGTCGAGGCGAACATGTCGATCGATCCGCCCTTGCCGGCAGTGTCCCGGCCTTCGAACAGGATGACCAGGCGCTGGCCGGTCTCGGCGATCCAACGAGCGGCATGACTGAGCTCGCGCCGGAGCGGCTCGACCAGCTCCTCATATTCCTTGCGCTTGAGTTCCCCCATCGCCGGCCTTTCGCGGCCAAGGTGGCAAAGCCGGCTCGCCGTGGCAAGCGGCACGTTAACGCGGGCCTTTTACGCTCTGTCGCTGGAGACATGACGCTTTGCCGGCGTTGGGGGGTAACAACCGACGGAGGTCACGATGTCCAAATTTACCTTGAAGGATGTCAGCGAAAAGATGCGGGACATCGATTTTGCCATATTGTCGACCCGGACCGAGGGCGGCTCCGTCGCCGGTCGCCCGATGAGCAATAACCGCAACGTCGATTTCGACGGCGACACTTATTTCTTCACCTGCGACGACGCGCGCACCGTGGCCGACATCCGGCGCGATTCCAACGTCGGAGTTTCTTACCAGTCAAAGTCGGGGATGCTCGGCATGAAACCCTTCTTCATCGCGATGGAAGGGCGGGCCAGCCTAGTCCAGGACAAGGAGCAGTTCGCGAAGCACTGGGACAAGGATCTCGATTCCTGGTTCAAACAGGGGATCGACACTCCGGGCCTTACGATGGTTCGGGTCGAAGCCGAACGGATTCATTATTGGGACGGCTATGAGGAGGGCGAGTTGGATCTCGCTACGGCGGCCGCGCAGGTTCCGGCCGGGACATAGGGACCAAAGTCCATCTTGGCAGTTGCGCCGTTGAGGCGGAATATCCGTGCTTCCCCGGCTGTGCCGACCCCACCGCCCTCCAGGGGCCGGCACAGCCACCAGGGACCGCAACGAGAAAGGGCCGGAGCGTCGCCGCTCCGGCCCTTAATCTTTGCCGGGGCGATTAGGCGCCGGCGACTTCGGTCAGGTCAACCTTGACGCCCGGTCCCATCGAGGAGCTGAGCGCGACCTTCTTGACATATTTGCCCTTGGCGCCGGACGGCTTGGCCTTGACGATCGCGTCGACGAACGCATCGAAATTGGCCTTGAGGTCGGCTTCGGGGAAGCTCGCCTTGCCAATGCCGGCATGGATGATGCCGGCCTTTTCGACACGGAACTCCACCTGGCCCGACTTGGCGTCCTTGACGGCCTGTCCGACGTTAGGGGTGACGGTGCCCAGCTTCGGGTTCGGCATCAGGCCCTTGGGGCCAAGGACCTTACCGAGGCGGCCAACGACGCCCATCATGTCCGGGGTAGCGATGACCCGGTCGAAGTCGGAACGGCCGCCCTGGACTTCTTCCATCAGGTCTTCGGCGCCAACCACTTCGGCGCCCGCCTTCTTCGCTTCCTCGGCCTTGTCTCCGCGAGCGAAGACGGCGACGCGGACGTCCTTGCCGGTGCCCTTCGGCAGGTTGACCACGCCGCGGACCATCTGGTCGGCGTGACGCGGGTCGACGCCCAGGTTGATCGCCACTTCGACGGTTTCGTCGAACTTGCTGGTCGCCAGCGACTTGACCAGGCCGATCGCCTCGTCGACGCCGTACATCTTCATCGCTTCGACCTTGCCCTCAAGGGCCTTCTGCTTCTTCGTGAGCTTCGCCATGTCCTTAGCCCTCCACAACCTGGAGGCCCATCGCGCGGGCGGAGCCTTCGATAATTTTGGTGGCGGCCTCAATGTCGTTTGCATTGAGGTCCTTCATCTTCACTTCGGCGATCTCGGCGAGCTGCGACCGCTTGATCGTGCCGGCCGAAACCTTGCCCGGTTCCTTCGAACCCGACTTCAGCTTCGCCGCCTTCTTGAGGAGGAACGACGCCGGCGGGGTCTTGGTGGTGAAGGAAAAGCTGCGGTCGGCATAGACGGTGATCACCGTCGGGATCGGCGAGGCCTTTTCAAGGTCCTGCGTGGCGGCGTTGAACGCCTTGCAGAATTCCATGATGTTGACGCCGCGCTGGCCCAGGGCAGGACCGATCGGCGGCGACGGGTTGGCGGCGCCCGCAGGCACCTGGAGCTTGATATAGCCCGTAATTTTCTTAGCCATTTTTCTCACTCTGTAAGGGAGGGCGGACCCTCCTGTTCAAGCTTAGCGGTCCAGACGGAGCCCCTCGCCGAGCGAAGCGCGCCTCCCGCAATTTCCATCCAAAGGATTGGAAGTGCGCGCCAATAGCAGATCGGCCCCCCGAAGCAAGTGTAGGCCGCCCCGCGGCGGGCGGGTCGGGCGCGGAACCATCGGCGCGGCGGAGCATTGCGATCCGAGGCCACGGGCCTCATGGCCTTTGGCCAGTCCTTCAACGCCTTGGGATCGCGTGAACGAACTATCTCAAAACTCGGAATCGCAATTGGTCACCGCCCGCAATGCGCTTCGCGAAAGCGACTTGCGCTTCAGGACGCTTGCGGACGCATTTCCGCACATGGTCTGGTCGACCCTGCCCGATGGCTATCATGATTATTACAATGCCCGCTGGTATGAATTTACGGGCGTTCCGGCAGGCTCAACGGACGGCGAAGCCTGGAACGGCATGTTCCATCCCGATGATCAGGAACGGGCCTGGGGTCTTTGGCGTCACAGCCTCAGGACCGGAGAGCCTTATGAAATCGAGTATCGGCTGCGCCACCACAGCGGCGAATATCGCTGGGTGTTGGGGCGGGCGATGCCGATGCGCAACTCCGAAGGGACGATCATTCGCTGGATGGGGACCTGCACCGATATCCATGAACAGAAGCGGCAGGCCAACCAGAACGAAATTCTCAGCCGCGAACTCAGTCATCGGATCAAGAACATCTTCGCCGTCATCGCCGGCCTTATCGGCCTTTCGGCCCGGCAGCAGCCCGAGCACCGCGATTTCGCGCGAACGCTTCAGGAGCGCATCGCCGCCCTCGGCCGCGCCCATGAATTTGTCAGGCCACATTCCGATCAGTCGCAGCCCGGCGACCTGCCCGACAGCCTGAAGGGGATTTTCCGGGAAGTTCTGGCGCCCTACCTCGCGCTGCAGGACGGCCGCATCTCCATCGAAGGCATCGATGTCACCGTCGATGACCGGGGCGCGACGCCAATCGCGCTGCTGATCCACGAATTAGCCACCAACGCCGCCAAATATGGTGCGTTGAGCACCGGCGTCGGGCGGGTCGATATCACCCTGGCCGAACAGGGTGGCGAGATCAGCATCGACTGGCGGGAAAGCGGTGGGCCGGCGATCACCGGGGAGCCCGTACGCCAGGGCTTCGGCACTCGGCTGACCGAGTTGAGCATCGTCAACCAGCTTGGGGGCTCGATCGAGCGGGAATGGCGTCCTGAGGGGCTTTGGGCGCGGATGACGGTTGGGCGCGAGCGGCTGGCGCGCAGTCCCTAGCCGAACAGTTTGAGATTGGGCGGCGGCACGACCTGCAAGCCTGAGCGGACGCCAAGGACATAATCGATCGCGGCCTTCACTGTCGCCGGATCGGTCGGCTTGGTGATGACCCCGATGGTGCCGGCCAGCCCCGAGCCTAGCTGGCGCGGGTTCGCGGTAATGAAGATGACCGGCACACCTTTCGAGCTCAGCCGTTCGGCGATCTGTGGACCGGTTAGCCCGTCACGCAGGTTGAGGTCGACCAGCGCAAGGTCGAGCGGCAGGTCGAAATAATCGTCAGCGGTGGCGAGATCGGGCGCGATACCGGCGGGCTGATGACCGAGATCCTCGAGGATCGCCTCAAGTTCCATGGCGACGAGCATTTCGTCTTCAACAATCAGAATTCGCGCAGTCATGGCCGTGTCAGGATGCTTCCGCTCGGTTTCCGTTAAGGACGGAAAACCCGGCAACCGCCTGCAAGTTCCACCGTTCGCCGGACCCGAGACGCCTTTTGTCGAAGCGCAACGCCGCCGGTACCCGGGATCACTTCACTCGTTCGACCTGTTCGAATTCCAGTTCGACCGGCGTTGCGCGGCCGAAGATCGACACGCTCACCTTGACCCGCGCCCGGTCGAAATCCAGTTCCTCGACCACGCCGTTGAAGCTGGCGAAAGGCCCGTCGAGAACCTTCACCGCATCGCCGATCTCATAGTCGACCTTCACCTTCGCCTTCGGCGCGGCGGCGGCAGTCTCGTCCTTGGTGTCGAGCATGCGGTGTGCCTGCGCATCGGGGATCGCCTGCGGCTTGCCGTTCGGGCCGAGAAAGCCGGTAACCTTGGGCGTGTTCTTCACCAGGTGATAGACATCGTCATTCATCGCCAGCTTGGCGAGGACATAGCCGGGCATGAACTTGCGTTCCGACTGGACCTTCTTGCCGCGCTTGATTTCGGTCACCGTTTCAGTCGGGACCTCTACCGCCTCGACCAGGGTTTCCAGGCCGAGCCGGCGCGCTTCCGCCATGATCGCGTCGCGAACCTTGTTCTCGAAGCCGGAGTAAGCATGGATGATGTACCAGCGGGACATGTCGATATCCTGATTAAATGGTTAGCCGAGGAGGCCAAGCAGCCATTGGACAATGGCGCTGAATGCCGAATCGACGCCGAAGAAGAAGATGGCGAGGATGGTGGTCATGATCAGCACCATGATCGCGGTGGTGCGCGTCTCTTTCATCGTCGGCCAGACAACCTTGCTGCCTTCGGCGCGCACTTGGCGGATGAATTCGCCCGGATTGACCTTTGCCACGATGTCGATGTCCTCAAGCAGATAGAAAAACGAGGTCCGCGGACAACCCGCCGGACCTCGATCGTGGAGAGCGATTAGCGCACCCCGTGTCGGGAGTAAATCCCGCGACGTCAGACCGGCATTGCGCGCTGGCCGGTTGCTCCGCATCCGCTTCGCGGACCTGCGACGCCATTCCTCAGCGCGCCTTGCTACGACCTGGCAGGGGCAGGGGGACTCGAACCCACGACCCTCGGTTTTGGAGACCGATGCTCTACCAACTGAGCTATACCCCTAGGCCGAGGCGCGAAGTAGCGACGCCTTGGCCGCGGTGCAAGGCCCCAGTGCCGACCGGCTCAGCCTTCGCGCAGTCGGTTCATCGTGTTGACGATAAATGCCGTGGACCAGCCGATGAGGATGAAGCCGATCAGGCCTTCGAACGCGCCGACCAGGCGCCAGTTTTCCGGGAAGCTCTCGGTAAAGCCGATCGTCGCATAGGTTGATGCGGAGAAAAACACCGCTTCTTCCATCCCCTGGATCGCGCCGATCAGCACGTAGAAGATGGCGAACAGGAAAATCTCGACAAAATGCAGCAGGAACAGCAGCGCGCCCAGAAAGGACATCAGGCCCCAAGCCTGCGAGTCGAATGAGCGTTTTTTCAGCAATTCGGGATCCAGCCGAAGCAGCCTGCTGATCCCGGCAAGCCCAAGGCTATGGATCAAGGTCAGGGCAAGCATCAGCGCGCCGGCCCATAGAAGCTGCATCCCCAGCGCGACGGTCTCGGTTTCGTCCATCCCCGCCAAACGAGGCGGCGGCAGGACCGTTCCCGGTCAGGCCGCGACGTCGAACGGCTGGATTTCCCCGGACAGGTAAAGATTGCGCGCCTTGGTCCGGCTGAGCTTGCCCGACGAGGTGCGGGGCAAGGTGCGCGGCGGCACCAATTCGACCACGGGCGTGATGCCGGTGATTGCCCGAACCCGTTCGCGGATATCGTCGCGAAGCCGACCGCGTTCCTCAGGATCGCTGATCCGGCAATGGACCAGGACCGCCGGCGTTTCCTCGCCGCTTGGGCCAGTGATGGCGAAGGCCGCAATGTCGCCCGACTTGAAGCCTGGAAGCTGCTCGACGGCCCATTCGATGTCCTGCGGCCAATGGTTGCGGCCATTGATGATGATCATGTCCTTGGCGCGGCCGACGATGAAGATATAGCCGCCCGAAAGATAACCCATGTCGCCAGTGTCCAGCCACCCGTCCTTCATGCAGGCGTCGGTCGATTCCTGGTCACGGTAATAGCCGACCATCACGCTGGTCCCGCGAACCCAGACCTTGCCGATCGCCCGGTCGGGCAGGACCGCGCCGTCGGCGTCGCGGATCTCGATCTCCATGCCTTCGACGGCCTTGCCGCAATTGACGATCGCGCGGTATCGGCGCGGCCGTTCCTGCGCCGGCGTACCGACGCCCGACAATTCGCTTTCCTCGACCAGTTCAAGCCGGATGCCTTCGCCCGGCGGCATGATCGAAACCGCCAGGGTCGCCTCGGCAAGACCATAGCTCGGGCAGAAGCTGGCGGCCTTGAAACCGGCGGACGCGAAGCTGTCGACGAAGGCCTGCATGACGTCCGGTCGGATCATGTCCGCGCCATTGCCGGCGATGCGCCAGCGCGACAGGTCGAACCGGTCGGATGCCTTGGTCTGGCTGCTCATCCGCCGCGAGCAGATGTCGTAGCCGAACGTCGGCGAATAGGAGAGGGTGGTGCCGGGATTGCGACTGATGAGGTCGAGCCAGGCCAAGGGCCGGCGAGCGAAATCCTCGGTCTTCAGATAATCGACCGACACCTGGTTCGCGAGTGGTGACAGCATGCACCCGACAAGGCCCATGTCATGATACCAAGGCAGCCAGCTGACGCAGCGATCGGTCGACTGGATGCGGGTGCCAAGGCCGTGGGCATGAAGGTTGTCGAGCAGCGCGCGATGCGTGACGGCAACGCCGTGCGGGAAGCGGGTCGATCCGCTGCTATACTGAAGATAGGCGATCTCGTCAGGGCCCGTCTGCGGTAATTCCGCCGTCGATTGCTCGATCTCGACCAGGCTTTCCCACGGGCGGGCGGGGATACCGAGGCGGGCGGCGGCATCCTCGGCATAGTCCGCAAGGTCGGCGGGATAGACGAAGTGCTGCGGGTCGCAGCTAGTCAGCATCACCTGCAATTGATCGACATAGGCTTCGCGCCCGCCGAAGCTGGTCGGCAGCGGCAGCGGCACGGGCCACAGGCCGGTATAGATGGCACCAAAGAAGCAGGCGGCGAATTCGGGACCGGTTTCGGCGACCAGCGCCAGCCGGTCGCCCTTTTCAAGGCCAAGCGTCATGAAGCGCCGCGCGCTGGCCAGTGCGTCCTCGCGCAGCTGCGCATAAGGATAGGCAAGCACCAGCGTTCCGCGTGCATCGTGGAAATTGAAGCCGCGCGCGCCCTCAGCGGCGTAATCGAGCGCTTCGCCGAGCGTCACGAAATCCGCGTGGCGACGCGGCTGGACGTCCAGCGTCGGCGTGTAACCTTCAACTGATAGAGTCTCGTCGATCCTGGTGTTGAGGTCGAGCACGCGGCGTTTTCCTGTCGTTGTTTCGTGGTGCCGGCACTGGAACATGGCCGGCGGCCAGCCCCGCAGCCTCTTTGCGTGATGGTGGGGGAGTGTGGCACAAACATGGCCATGGCCGCCCGCATCGCCCGCAAGCCCCGACCACCGCTTGATGAAAGCAAGCTCGCGGACCTTGCCCTTCACTATGTCGGGCGTTTCGCGACGAGCAGGGCGAAACTGATCGTCTACCTGCGCCGCAAGCTGCGCGAACGGGGCTGGTCCGGGACCGGTGAGCCCGACCTTGACGTGCTTGCGGACCGGATGGTTCGTTCCGGCTATGTCGACGATCGCGCCTTTGCCCTGTCGAAGGCCCGCTCGCTGGGCGCTCGCGGCTATGGTCCGCGCCGGCTCGTCCAGGCGCTGGCAGCGGCGGGTATCGGCGAGGAAGACGGGGCGGATGCCCGGGAACAGGCGGCCCTCGATGCGGTCGAGGCCGCGCTGCGCTTTGCCCGTCGCCGCGCGATCGGCCCGTTCGCCGAAACCGCCGCAGTCGGCCCGGTGCGCGAGAAGGCCCTGGCCGCGATGATCCGCGCCGGCCACCGTTTTGCCCTTGCCCGAGCGATCGTCGATCATGCGCCGGGCAATGCCGTCGACATCGAAATCCTTCAGGAATCAGCGAAAAGTTAACTTTAGTCGGTTTCTCGACACTTGGTTCCGTGTTAAGGAGTGGGGGTGAAGCGTTTGAGTGCCGAAACGACCCAGAGCGCCGATGACCAAGAGTCGCCGGACCTGATGGATGTTGCCGAAGGCCAGCGCTGCACTGGGCGGGTCAAATGGTTCGACGCCACGCGCGGCTTCGGCTTCCTCGTGTCCGAGGATTGCGACGGCGATATCCTGATCCATTTCAGCGTCCTCAAGGAACATGCCAGGCGCTCGCTTCCCGAAGGCGCCACCATCGAATGCATCGCTTCGCGCCAGGACCGCGGCTTCCAGGCGCGCAAGATCCTGTCGATCGACTTGTCGACGGCCTTGCCGATGCCACCGCGTCCGGTCCATGGGGTGGGTGAGCGCGCGGATCGCACGGCCTTGGCCGACGCCGCGGGCGAGTATGAACCGGTGGAGGTCAAATGGTTCAACCGCGTCAAGGGCTATGGCTTTCTCAACCGCGCCGGCGATACCGAGGATGGGGAGGATATCTTCGTCCACATGGAAACCGTGCGCCAGTCGCAGATCATCGACCTGTTGCCGGGACAGCAGCTCGAGGCGCGGATCGCGCAGGGCCGCAAGGGACTGACGGCAATCGAGCTTCGCGAGGTCTGATCAGGCGGATGATCGCGCTGGCGCTGCTCGGTGCAGCGGCCGCCTGCCAGTCATCCCATGGCAATGCCGGCCCGATCGAACGGTCGGCCGCCGGGTTGCAGCAGGTGCCGCTGACCGTCCGTTCCGGCAGCCGGACCCATAAATTCATCGTCGAGGTCGCGGGCACGCCGCAGGAACAGGCGACCGGCCTGATGAACCGGATGAGCCTAGCCCCCGACCGAGGAATGATTTTCCCGTTCCCGACGCCGCGCCAGGCGAGCTTCTGGATGCGCAACACCTTCATCCCGCTGGACATCATCTTCATCCGGTCTGACGGCACCATCGCCAACATCGCCGAGAATACGATTCCCTTCTCGGAGGACCAGATCCTCTCGGAAGGACCGGTGTCGACGGTGCTTGAGCTGGCTGGCGGGCGGGCGGCCGAACTGGGAATCAAAGCCGGCGACCGCGTCGAATGGGCGCAGTAGGCCTCGGTCGCCGCCCTGCCGCTTGCGTCCCGCGGCGTGACGAGGCAAAGGCGCCGCCATGGGTTGGCTAGCAAACGCATTCACCTGGTGGAACGGCGCCAGCTGGGGGACCAGCATCGTCACTCGTCGGCATGGCGAGGAGGTCGGGCGCGACGACCATGGCAATATCTACTTCCGTCACCGCGACGACCCGAAGCGCCGCTGGGTGATCTACGACGGTTCCAACGACAGCAGCCGGGTGCCGCCGGGCTGGAACGCCTGGCTGCGCGGGACAATTGAGGAACTTCCGTCCAGGGCGCTGCCGCCGCGCCGCACCTTCGAACAGGAACCGCAGCCGAACCTTACCGGAACGACGGCCGCTTACCGCCCCGGCGGGTCCATGGCCGGCGCCGACGCCCGGCCGCTGTCGACCGGCGATTATGAGGCGTGGAAGCCCGAATAGCGGTGACCGTGGCCAAGACCCTCCTGCCAATCGCCGCGCTGGCCGCGCTCGCCGGTTGCGAACGGGCGGCGCAGGTCGACAGCAACCAGGTAACGACCGTTGACATGCCCCGCGCCGCGGCCGAGCAGCCGGGCGTCACGCCAATGGCGGAACGGGTTGCGGTCCTTGGCCTCCTTAACAAGCGCAACGGCATTGTCCGCGACCTGCGGCTGCGCCCAGGCCAGGCTATCCGGGTCAAGGATGTGACGATCCGCCTTCGTGCCTGCGAAACCAGCGCGCCATGGGAAGCCGAAAAGCTGACCGGGGCTTTCGTCCACGTCGATGTTCGCCGTCCGGACGGTCAATGGATTCGGCGCTTTTCCGGTTGGCTCTACAAGGAAAGTCCGTCGCTGAACGTGGTCGAGGACCCGGTTTACGACGTCTGGCCCAAAAGCTGCGCGATGAGCTGGCCGGACGGTCCCGAAGCGCCGACCGCGCCCGCGGCGTCGAGCAGCCGGTCAAGCTCGTCGAACTCGGGCGAGGCGAGGGACTCTGCGCCTTCCGCAACGGGCGATCCCGCCGCGGCGGTGCCCGGCGAGACGCCGCCGGCGGCCGAAACACCGGACGAGGACAGCGCCGCCGCCAATAATCCGGCGTAGCGGTCGCGGCTGACCGCCTTCGCGCCAAGCGAGGAGAGGTGCGGGGTCATGAACTGGCAATCGAGCAGGGTGAAGCGTCCGACCTTGAGCCGGGCTACAAGCCAGGCCAGCGCGACTTTCGAAGCATCGTCCATCCGGCTGAACATCGACTCGCCGAAGAAGGCCCGGCCGAGCTTGACCCCATAGAGGCCGCCGACCAGCGCGCCGTCGTGCCAGCATTCGATGCTGTGGGCATGGCCGACGGCGTGCAGGCCGAGTGTCGCCCGTTCGATCGTCGCATTGATCCAGGTTTCCTCGCGGTCGGCGCAGGCCAGCATCACTTCGGGAAAGGCCCGGTCGCGGGTGACCAGGAACTTTCCCGAACGGATGCGCTTGGCGAGTGATCGCGACACATGGAAGGACTCCAAGGGGATGACGGCGCGCCGGCGCGGCTCGACCCAGAAAATATCCCCGGCGTCGCGGCTGTCAGCCATGGGGAAGATTCCGGCGGCATAGCCACGCAGCAGCATCCTTGGGTCCAGCCCTTCGCTCATGGCCTTGCCCGGGTCAAAGCAGTTCGCGCACCTCGTCCTGCGGGCGGCAGAGTTTGACGCCCTTTTCCGTTTCCACCAGCGGCCGCTGGATGAGAATCGGATGTTCCATCATCGCGTCGAGAATTGCCCCGTCGGCGACGTCCGGGTCTGTGAGGCCCAGTTCGCGGGCCAGCGCTTCCTTGGCCCGCAGCCCTTCGCGCGGCGTGATTCCGCCGCGTTCATAGAGTCGCATCAGCTCCTCGCGGCTCGGAGGGGTCTTGAGATATTCGATCACGCGAACCTCCGCCCCCCCATTCCGCAGGATTTCCAGTGTCTTGCGGGACGTTCCGCAGTTCGGATTATGGTAAATTGTGGCTTTCATTAGACCAGCGTTCAACGCGCCTTTTTCCTGTACTGCAAGAGGGAAGCGTTCAATCGCGGTATCGATGAGCGGA
Source organism: Sphingomonas xanthus (assembly GCF_007998985.1). Taxonomy (GTDB): domain Bacteria; phylum Pseudomonadota; class Alphaproteobacteria; order Sphingomonadales; family Sphingomonadaceae; genus Sphingomicrobium; species Sphingomicrobium xanthum. The sequence continues at coordinate 552,123 of NZ_CP041659.1, read as the reverse complement.
AAAGCTTGGTCGTTGGGTTGCCGGAACCTCTTGGGCGCATCCTCGTTGGGCGAAACGTGACTGTTGCACCGCTGCCGGGGGTCGTCGGGTCCTGGGGCACGGTCCGTTTCAAATGCAAAAGGGAGTCAGAAGATGCGTAAGTCGATGATGGCGATTCTCCTCGCCGGTTCCATGTCGCTCGCGGCCTGTGCCACCGATAGCCGGACTGCCGGTGATATTGCCCAGGGCGCCGCCGTCGGCGCCGCTGGCGGCGCCGCCATCGGTGCCGTGGTTCCGGGCGTGAATGTGATTGAAGGTGCCGCGATCGGCGCCGCTGTCGGTGGAATCGCCGGCGCGGTGTGGGCCGACAATAATGGCGACGGCTATGCCGATGGCTATGTCCAGAACGGTCAATATTATTCGGGTACCCCGACGGGCTATGACCCGACGCTGCGCCGCGTTGTGACGGGTGCCGGCATTGGCGGCGCCGCTGGTGCAGTGGCCGGTGCGGTCATCCCGGGCCTCGGCGTGATCGAAGGTGCCGTGATCGGCGCTGCGGTCGGCGGTCTGGCCGGCGCGGTTTGGGCCGACAACGACCGTGACGGCCGCGCCGACGGCTATGTCTACAACGGCCAATATTATCAGGGTTCGCCCCAGGGCTACACCCCGAGCCAGCCGGCCCCGACCATGTCGGGTGAACGCGGCTAATGGCCAATCGGACTGTCTTCGGATGGTCTTGCAAGCCCGCCGGATGCTCAGCGCGTCCGGCGGGTTTCGCCTTTCTGGCCGCAGCATCGCTTGCCACCGGCCTCCCCGCGCCCGCGAAGGCGGCCCCGGCTGCACCGCTTGAGGAGCGTAGCTCCGCCGAAGGTCCGGCCTGGTTCGGCTGGGGGGACGACGCAGCGGCCCTGGCGCTGATCGAACAGCTGGAGACCGCCGGCCTCGACGGGCTCGATCCTTCCCGCTTCGATCTCCCGGGACTGAAACGCGCGGTTCGCGATGCCGGGAATGGGAAGATGTCTGCCGTCTCGCGCGCGTCGAAGGCGCTCGACCGGGCGCTGGTGCGCTATGTGAACGCGCTTCGGGCGCAACCGCCGCGGGGCTGGACGATCAACGACCGCGATGCCGTCGCGCAGGCCCCCTCGGCTGACCGGCTGCTCGCCGATGCCGCTTCGGCGCCGGACCTTGCGGAATGGGTCCGGGCAATGCCTTGGATGCATTCCAGTTATGCCTCGCTGCGCCGGGCGCTCGCCGACGCCGATACCCGTGGCGACACCAGGGCGGCGGCGCTGCTGCGCCTGAACCTCGACCGTGCCCGGATGCTGCCGGGCGGCGGCCGATACGTCTTGGTGAATACCGCCGCCCAGCGCCTCTACATGGTCGACGACGGCAAGGTCATCGACCAGATGCGGGTCGTCGTCGGCAAGAAAGAACAGCCGACCCCGCAAATGGCGGCGACGATCAAGTTTACCGCCCTCAATCCCTATTGGAACGTCCCGCCCGACCTGACGGCGGAACGGATTGCGCCTCATGTCCTCAAGCAGGGTCCAGCCTATCTTCGGCAGCTCGGCTATGTCGTGCTGTCCGACTGGAGCGATCAGGCCGTGGCGGTCGACCCGGCCACAATCGACTGGCAAGGCGTCGCCAACGGGCGGATCCAGATCCGGGTCCGGCAGGATCCGGGCCCGCACAATTCGATGGGACGGATGAAATTCATGTTCCCCAATCCGCAGGGCATCTATCTTCACGATACCCCCAACAAGGAACTGCTGAACGAAGACGCCCGCCTTTTCAGCGGCGGGTGCGTGCGGCTTGAGGATGCCAGCCGGCTTGCCCGCTGGCTGCATGGGCGCGACCTTGAGGTGCCGACCGCGGAGGCGGAACAACCGGTCGCGCTGGACAGGCCCATCCCGGTCTATCTCGTCTATCAAACCGCTGTTCCAAGCGGGGGCGATGTCGTCTTCCATGACGATATCTACGGGGAAGATGCCGCCCAGCTCGCGGCCCTGGCCGAGCCCCGCTGGGCCGCGCGCTAGGCGCTCAGTCTTTCGACCAGGTCGCGGTGTAACGGATCTTGACCGTGATCGGCGTTCCGTCGCGATCGCGGGCGGGCGACCAGCGGCTGCGCTCAACCATCACGCCGCACAGCGCTTGGTCGACGGCGGGGATTCCGCTGCTCTGTAGGATTTCGCATTCGATGACGCGGCCGTTGCCGGAGACCGTCAACAGGACATGCGCGAAGCCGCGATCGGTCGCGAACTGGCGCAGCAGGCTGGACGGAAGGCGCGCGCGATGACCGCCGAGCAGCCGGGCTTCGGTCCCGATCCCCGACCCGCTTCCACCCGATCCGCCGCCGCCGCGCCCGCTGCCGCTACCGCCGGCGCCCGGGCCGGTTCCCGCGCTCGCGGCGCCCGCCGTCGTCGCGGCCCCGACGCCCGGCGCCGGCGCTGACGCCACCGGGACAGCGGCGGGAAGATAGACCCGGGGTTCGGGCGCAGCGACCGGCGTCGGCTCGGCCTTTCGTCCCGCTGCGCCCTCCTCGTCCGGCGCGCGCGGCGCCGTTTCCTCCCGCGGGCTCGGCGGCTCGGGCTCGGCAATGTCGATTAGCACGGTTGGTTCACGCTCGGCGACGGGCGGGCGCGATTCCCCGCGCACTAGCCATAGCAGGCCGCCCAGCGCGCAATAGACGCCCACCACGCCGGCCAGCGCCTTGCTGCGTTCGGTTCGGGACGGCTTGGATCGGTAGCTGCCCATGACCCGCAATAAACGCCGGCGCGGGCTGATGGATGCGCTACTCCGCGCTGTCCGCCGGCTGCTCCAGCCACCGCTCCAGCCACTTGATCGTATAGTCGCCGGTCAGGAACGCATCGTCGGCGATGATCCGCTGGTGCAGCGGCACAGTCGTCTTCATCCCGTCGACCACGAACTCCTCCAGCGCGCGCTTAAGGCGCCGGATGCAATTTTCGCGGTTGGAGCCATAGACGATCAGCTTGCCGATCATGCTGTCGTAATAAGGCGGCACCTTATAGCCGGCGTAGAGGCCGCTATCGACCCGGACATGCATACCGCCAGGCGCGACATAGTTTTTCACCAGCCCGGGCGAGGGCGCGAAGGTCTGCGGATCCTCGGCGTTGATCCGGCACTCGATTGCATGGCCGTGAAGCACGACCTCGTCCTGCGCGATCGACAGGCCATCGCCCTGCGCGACCCGGATTTGCTCGCGCACCAGGTCGATCCCGCTGATCATCTCGGTCACCGGATGTTCGACCTGGAGCCGGGTGTTCATCTCGATGAAATAGAAATGCCCGTCCTCGTAGAGGAATTCGATCGTGCCTGCGCCGCGATAGCCCATTTCGGCCATTGCGTCCGCGACGATTCCGCCCATCCGTGCGCGCTGTTCGGCGGAAATGACCGGGGAAGGGGCCTCCTCGATAACCTTCTGGTGGCGGCGCTGGATCGAACAGTCGCGCTCGCCAAGGTGGATCGCCTTGCCGTTGCCATCGCCGAACACCTGGAATTCGATGTGGCGTGGGTCGCCGAGATATTTTTCCATGTAGACGGTAGGATCGCCGAAGGCGGCATTGGCCTCGCTCGACGCCTGACCCATCAGGCTTTCCAGAAGGTCTTCGGACGGAACCACCTTCATGCCGCGCCCGCCGCCGCCGCTGGCGGCCTTGATCAACACCGGATAGCCGATCTCGGCGGCGATCGCCTGCGCTTCGGCCACGCTCGTCAGCGGGCCGGGCGATCCGGGCACCAGCGGAAGGCCGAGCTTCTCGGCGGTGTTCTTGGCTTCGATCTTGTCGCCCATGATCCGGATATGCTCGGGCTTGGGCCCGACCCAGATCAGCCCATGGCTTTCGACGATCTCCGCGAACTGGGCATTTTCCGACAGGAATCCATAGCCGGGATGGACCGCGTCAGCATGGGTGATTTCCGCCGCAGAAATGATGTTGGCAATGTTGAGATAGCTGTCCTTGGCGGGCGGCGGACCGATACACACCGCTTCATCCGCCAGGCGGACGTGCATGGCATCGGCATCGGCGGTGGAATGGACCGCGACCGTCTCGATCCCCATTTCATGGCAGGCGCGATGGATGCGCAGCGCAATCTCGCCCCGGTTGGCGATCAACAGCTTCTTGATGGCCATCTGCGACTACTCGATAACGACCAGCGGCTGGTCGAATTCGACCGGCTGGCCGTCGCCGATAAGGATCTGGACGACCTTCCCGGCCTTGGGCGCGGTAATCGGGTTCATGACCTTCATGGCCTCGATGATCAGCAGCGTTTCGCCCTGCTTGACCGACTGGCCAGGCCCAACGAACGGCTTGGCGCCGGGTTCGGGCGACAGATAGGCGGTACCGACCATCGGCGACTTGACCGCATCGACCGGCGCGGCAGCCGGAGCCGCTTCGGGCGTCGCGGCGGCCGGGGCCGCGGCGGGCGCGGCGGCCATCACCGGGGCGGCGGAATAGGACATGACGGGCGCCGGGTCGCGGCGCACCTTGATCTTGCGGTCGCCATCCTCGACTTCGATCTCGGTGAGGTCGTTGGCGGAAAGCAGCTCGGCAAGTTCACGCAACAGCGCGCCGTCGACGCGCATCGCCTGCTGTTCCTTTTGATCAGCCATGCTCAAAAACCCTTAATTGACGTAGCGGCGCTCCCTGTCAGAGCCGGGCCGCCGCGTCCAGTGCCGACAAATATCCTTTCGCCCCTTCCCCCTTGAAAACCTTGGTCGCGGCAAGCGCGACCAGGTCGACGTGGCGAAAGGATTCGCGCGTTTCCGGATCGCTCAAATGGACCGCGATTACCGGAGTCGTGATCGCCCTCACCGCGTCGTGAAGTGCAACCGAACTATGGCTGTAACCGCCGGGGTTGATGATCACCGCCCGTGCGCCCGCATCCTGGGCCTCGTGAAGCCAGTCGATCAAATGCCCCTCATGATTGGTCTGCCGAATATCGAGCCGGACCCCGAGCTCGCCGGCCCTGGCGGTCATCATCGCGGCAATGTCGTCAAGCGTGTCCGAGCCATAAATTTCCGGCTCCCGGCGCCCAAGCAGGTTGAGGTTGGGTCCGTTCAAAATGAAGATCAGCGGTGGCGTCGCCATGACGAGCCCCTATATGGACCGCAAGTTCATCCGGAAAGCGAAAGCAGCGACATGTCCTTTGACGGCAGTGCAGGCATTACCATCAACGGCGAACATCGCCGCGTGCCCGCGGGCACCAGCCTGGCCCAGCTCATCGCCGACATCGGGCTCGATCCGCTTCGCGTCGCGGTCGAACGGAATCTCGAAATCGTCCCGCGCTCGACTTTCGGCGAGCAGATGGTCGAGGACGGGGACAATTATGAAATCGTCCATTTCGTTGGCGGGGGTTGAGACGTTGAGTGACAATTGGACCGTGGCCGGCCGCACCTTTACCTCGCGGCTGATCGTCGGCACCGGGAAATATAAGGATTTCGAGCAAAACGCGGCGGCAGTCGAGGCCTCGGGCGCGGAAATCGTCACGGTCGCGGTGCGGCGGGTGAATATCTCCGACCGTTCGCAGCCGGTGCTGATGGATTATATCGACCCGAACAAGGTCACCTACCTCCCCAACACGGCCGGCTGCTTTACCGCCGAGGACGCGATCCGCACGCTGCGCCTGGCGCGCGAGGCGGGCGGCTGGGACCTAGTCAAGCTGGAGGTACTCGGAGAAGCACGCACGCTTTACCCTAACATGGCGGAAACGCTGCGCGCAACCGAGGTGCTGGCTAGGGATGGCTTCAAACCGATGGTCTATTGTGTCGACGACCCGATCGCCGCGAAGCAGCTGGAGGATGCCGGCGCGGTTGCGATCATGCCGCTGGGCGCCCCGATCGGATCGGGGCTCGGCATCCAGAACCTGGTGACCATCCGGTTGATCGTCGAGGGCGCAAGCGTGCCTGTGCTGGTCGATGCCGGGGTCGGCACGGCAAGCGATGCCGCGGTCGCCATGGAGCTGGGCTGCGACGGGGTGCTGATGAATACCGCCATCGCCGAAGCCAAGGAGCCGGTGATGATGGCCCGGGCCATGAAGCTGGCGGTTGAAAGCGGCAGGCTCGCCTATCTTTCGGGGCGGATGGGGAAGCGGCGCTATGCCGACCCGTCGAGCCCGCTTGCCGGCCTGATTTAGGAACGCACCGCGCCGTCCGTCCGTTGCGATGAGGGACAGGACGGCAATGACCGATTACAACGAATTGCGCGAAGCGATGGTCGCCAAGATTGCGGCGCGCGGGATCGATGATGAAGCGCTGCTCGCGGCATTCCGGGCGGTGCCCCGCGAAGATTTCGTCCCCGAAGCTTATCGATCCCATGCTTATGACGATGGGCCGTTGCCGATCGGCGCCGCGCAAACCATTTCGCAGCCCTATATCGTCGCGCTGATGATCGCCCATGCGGCGGTGGAGCCCGCCAGTCGCGTGCTCGAAGTCGGCGCCGGGTCGGGCTATGCCGCCGCGCTGCTCGGGCATCTTGCGGCCGAGGTTGTCGCGCTGGAACGGGTTGCCCCGCTTGCCGATCAAGCCAGGGCGCGGATTGCCGCGCTTGGGATCGGCAATGTCCGGGTCGTGACCGGCGATGGCTGCAACGGATGGGTCGAAGGCGCTCCCTATGACGCGATCCTCGTCGCCGCCGCCGCGCGCAGCGTTCCGAGGGCCTTGCTTGAACAGCTTCGATGCCCCGGCGGGCGACTTGTGATTCCGGTCGAACGGTTCGGCGGAGCGCAAAGGCTGGTCCGGATCGAGCGGCGGGGCCACAAGGATTTCGCCACCGCCGACCTTGGTGGCGTGCGCTTCGTGCCGCTGATCAGCGATTCCTGAGCGCGGTGATCGTCGTCTGATTGGTGATCACCTCGACATCCGTAACGCAGTGGATCAGACGGATGCCGCGGCGGGTCATCGCCCGTTCCAGCGACCCAGCGAAATCGGCGGTCGCCTCGACCCGCTCGGCCCAGCCGCCAAAGGCTTCGGCAAGCTTGGCGAAATCGGGGTTGGCAAGGCGGGTCGCGCTGATCCGCTCGGGATAGTCGCGCTCCTGGTGCATGCGGATGGTGCCGTAGGCGCCATTGTCGACCAGGATTATCAGCAGGTCGGTGCCATATTGGGCGGCGGTCGCCAGTTCCTGGCCGTTCATCAGAAAATCGCCGTCCCCGGCGATACAGACCACCGGCCGGTCCTTGAAACGCAGGCTGGCGGCGACTGCTGCGGGCAGGCCATAGCCCATCGTCCCGCTGGTCGGGGCAAGCTGGCTCGGCTGCGGACCATACTGCCAATAGCGATGCCACCAGCCGGAAAAATTGCCGGCGCCGTTGCAGATGATCGTATTTGCAGAAAGCGCGTCCCGCATCGCCCTGACGCAGGGGCCCAGGTCAAGCTTTACACCGTCGCGAGGCTTGGGGTCGCTCCATTCAAGCCATTCGCGGTGCGCTTCCTCGCCAGCCGAAAAGCGCACGAGGTCGGGGTCGCTCCACTCGTCGATCATCTGGGCGAATTCGCCCATGTCGGCGCAGATCGGCAGGTCGGCATGAAAGACCCGGCCCAGCTCATTGGGGTCGGGGTGGACATGGACCAGCGTCTGGCCGGGGTGGTCGGGGGTAACCAGCTTGTAGCCGTCTGTGGTCGACTCGCCGAGCCGGGCGCCAACCACCAGCAGCAGGTCGGCCTCGCGCACGCGTTGTTGCAGTCTGGGATTGGGGCCATAACCAAGCTGGCCGGCGTAGACGCGGCAGTCGTTGGCGACCGCGTCCTGGCGACGGAACGCGGCGATGGTCGGGATGCCGTGGCGGCAGGCGAAATTGGCGAAATGATGCCCGGCCATCGGCGACCAGTCGGCGCCGCCGATGATCGCCACCGGGTTGGTGGCGTCGCGAAGCAGCGCGAACAGCGCTTCGACTGCGCCGGGATCAGGTTCTTCGGCCAGCGGCGGGACTGGCGGACGGTCGGGGGTCTCGACCTCGTCACGCAGCATGTCCTCGGGGATCGACAATACTACCGGGCCGGGGCGGCCGGCGGTGGCAACGCGATAAGCGCGGGCGACATATTCGGGGATGCGACGGGCATCGTCGATCCTCGCCGCCCATTTTGCGATCGGTGCGAAGAAGGCCGCCATGTCGATTTCCTGGAAACCTTCGCGGTCGCGGTCGCCGCGGTCGAGATCGCCGACGAACAGGATCATCGGCGTCGAGTCCTGAAAGGCGACATGCACCCCGGCCGAGGCGTTGGTCGCCCCGGGCCCGCGCGTCACGAAGGCGACTCCCGGACGGCCCGTCATCTTTCCGTCGGCATCGGCCATATAGGCGACCCCGCCTTCCTGGCGGCAAACGATCGTGTCGATACCCTTGGCGTCGTACAGTGCATCGAGTACCGCGAGGAAGCTTTCGCCGGGTACGGTGAATATGCGGTCGCAGCCCTGGATAAGGAGCTGGTCGACAAGGATCTGGCCACCACTTCGCTTGGTCATGAGCGGCATCTAGCGGGCAACGCCGGGGAGGTTAAGCGGAAAGCGGGCTTCCTCCGCTCGCGGTTCGGCCGCCTGCCGATTGAGGCGACGGGATCATTGGCCTAGGCTGGCCGCGCCGAGCAGGGGAGCAGCGCAATGGCGCAGACCGACAGTTCCGCCGATTGGACCGGCAAGGCCGAACGTATCGCGGCCATTGCCGCCGAACAGGCGGCCGTGCACGATGCGGATGACAGTTTTGTCGCCGAGGGGTTCGCGGCGCTCGACGAAGCCGGATTTTTCTCCGCGCTGGTTCCGGTGGAACTGGGCGGAGGCGGCGCCCGCGTCGGCGAAATTTGTGATGCGCTGAGAATCATCGGCGGGGCTTGCGGGTCGACCGCGCTCGCCGCGTCCATGCACAGCCATGTGGTCGCGGTCGCGGCCTGGCGCTGGAAAAATCAGGGCGCCCCCACCGATGGCCTGTTGAAGAGGGTCGCAGCTGAGCGGCTGAAACTTGTGTCGAGCGGCGGGTCGGACTGGCTGACCAGCGCCGGGACATTGGAAAAGGTGGAGGGCGGATTCCGCCTGACCGCACGCAAGGCTTTTACCAGCGGTTCGCCGGTCGGCGACCTGCTTGCAACGAGCGCGGTTTATGACGACCCGGACGAGGGGCCGGTCGTCCTTCACTTCCCAGCGCCGCTCAAGGGCGAGGGAGTGAGCATCGCATCGACCTGGCAGGTGATGGGGATGCGCGGCACGGGGTCCGATGATGTCGTGTTCGACGGGCTGTTCATTCCCGACGGCGCGATCCTCGGCAGGCGACCGCAGGGCGAATGGCACATGCTGTTCCACATCATCAGCATGATCGCCTTCGCGCTGATCTATTCGGCCTATCTTGGCGTTGCCGAGGGAGCCCGCGACCGGTCACTGGCGATGGTCCGGAAGCGCCCCGACAACCCCCAGCTGGCGCAACTGGCCGGGGAGATGGAAAACTGCCTGCTTGCCGCGCGGCTGGCGCATCGCAGGATGGTCGAATTGGCCGAAACCGGCCGGCCCGGGCCGGAAACGACCAGCGAGGCGATGCAATGCCGGACCCTGGTCGCCGACGCCGTGATCGCCGCTGTGACCAAGGCGATGGAAGTAGCCGGCGGGGCCTCCTTCTACCGCAAGATCGGCCTTGAACGCGCATTCCGCGAAATCCAGGCGGCGCGGTTTCACCCGCTACAGGAAAAGCCGCAGCTTGACCTTGCGGGACGAGTTGCGCTCGGCTGGGGCATCGACGGGTAAGGCTCGGCGATCTGTCTGCGCTCAGCCTGGCCTGCGCACAACGTCCGACAATAGGTCGCACGGCCCGTCCCCGGTCAGGACGCTGAGGCTTCCGTCGGGCTCAAGCACCACCGCGCGGACGTCGGCCAGCGATCCGATGCCCTGCGACCGAATGGCCTGGTCGACTTCCGCTTTGTTGATCCGTTCGCTAGCCATGGTTTCGAGGCGATACTGGCCGTTCTCGACAAGCAGCGCGGGATCGCTGCGGATGAATTTTCGGATTGTCGAAAATTGCATGGAGAGTTTGGCGACGGCCCACTGCAGGCCGGCGAGCAAGACGAACGCCAACAGCCCTTCGAGGAAGGCGACGTCCTTGCTCAGCAGAACGGTCGCCAGCGTCGAACCGAAGGCAATGGTGACGATAAGGTCGAACGCGCTGAGCTTCGCCAGCGCGCGTTTTCCGGCGAAGCGGACCACGGCGACCAGCGAGATATAGGCGACCAGCGTGACGACCGTTACGCGCAGCAGGCTGTAATAATCTTCGAAGAACATGCCTTGCCAACGCATTGGCGGGCGTAGCTATCCGTTGGCGAACGATCGCGGCCGCGACCGGCCGCCGATTACGCCTGGTGGATGGCCTTCACCACCTGGTAGCTTTCAAGCCCTTCCTTGCCCCCTTCGGAACCGAAGCCCGAATCCTTCACCCCCCCGAACGGCGCGTCGGGCACCGAAATGGCAAAGGTGTTGATCCCGACCATCCCGCTTTCGATCAGCTCGCCCAGCAAGTTGGCGCGCCGACCATTTTCGGTGAAGGCAAAGGCCGCCAGGCCGAAAGGCAGGCGGTTGGATTGCTCGATCACCTCGTCAAAGGTCGAAAAGGCGCGGGTGACGGCGACCGGGCCGAACGGCTCTTCATTCATGATGTTCGCTTCGTTGGGCACATCGGCAAGCAGAGTAGGCTGGAAGAAGAAGCCGCTGTTGCCGCGTTGACCGCCGGTCAGCACCCGCGCGCCCTTCGCCGCGGCGTCTTCGATCAGCGCCCCGACCGCTTCCGGCCGCCGGTCGTTGGCAAGCGGACCCATCCTGGTGTCGGCGTCCAGCCCGTCGCCGACCTTCACCTTGCCTGTGCGTTCGGCAAAGCCCTTGAGGAAGGCGTCGTAGATCGTTTCCTGCACATAGAAGCGGGTCGGCGAAACGCAGACCTGGCCGGCGTTGCGGAATTTCTGCGGGACCACCATGTCGAGCGTCTTCTCGAGGTCGCAATCGTCGAACACCAGTACCGGGGCATGGCCGCCCAGCTCCATGGTGATGCGAGTCATGCTGTCGGCGGCCAGCTTCATCAGATGCTTGCCGACATTGGTCGAGCCGGTGAAGCTGACCTTGCGGATTTCCTTCGACCCGATCAGCGTCCGGCTGACCATGTCGGCGTCGCCATGGACCAGCTGGACGACCCCCTTGGGGATCCCGGCATCCACCAGCGCGCGGATCAGTTCGGTCGCGCAACCCGGCGTTTCGTGCGGCGGGCGGGCAATCACCGTGCAGCCCGTCGCCAGCGCGGGCGCCAGCTTCTTGGCCATCAGGTAGATCGGGAAATTCCACGGGGTGAAGGTGGCAACAGGGCCAACCGGCTGGCGGATGACCCGGGACAGTTGGCCGGCGGGACGCACCAGGGTCCGGCCATAGTCCCGCTTCACCTCTTCGGCATACCAGTCGAACAGTTGCGCCGAACCCGCCACTTCGGCCTTGGCCTCGGCGATCGGCTTGCCCTGTTCCTGGGTAAGGATCGCACCGATATGATCGGCCCGTTCGCGCAGCAGCTTGGCAGCCTTGCGCAGGATTGCGCCGCGCTTGTCGACATCGGTCGATCGCCATTCGGGCCAGGCCCGCGCCGCTGCCGCAAGGGCCTCGTCGAGATCGGCCCTGGTTGCGTAGGGCACCTCGGCAATGCCGCCAGCGGTGGCCGGGTTGACGACAGTATGGCTGTCGCGGCCTTCACCGCTTTTCCATGCGCCGTCGATGAATAGCTTCAGGTCGGTGTCGTAGCTCATCACGCCGAGATAGGCTTCCCGCCGCTTCCCGCCAACCCCGCCCCCAATGCTTGAACCGGCCCCGGCTGGCGGCTAGGCCAGCAGCAAGAAGGAGGATTGCCATGACGAAGGATGAATTGATCGCCCGGATGCAGGAGTCGGGGGCATGGCTGCCCGGCAAGACCGTCAAGATCGACTTCGGCGGCGACCAGGGCGTGATCCTTCTCGATGGCGTCAATAACAAGGTCAGCGACGCCGACCAGGATGCCGACACGACCATCAAGGTCAGCTGGGACGACTGGCAGGCGCTTGCTACCGGCCAGCTCGACGGCATGACCGCCTTCATGACCGGCAAGCTCAAGGTCGAAGGCGACATGTCCAACGCGATGCAGCTTCAGGGCGTGCTCTCGAAGCTTCGCAGCTAGGCCGATAAGGCCGTCTTGTCGTTTCGCCCAATATTCTGATTGGCGCGAGGCATTTGCAGCGGTCATTGCGGCTGTACCTGTCATTGCCGGCTGGGGACATCGACATGCTGAAACTCTTCCATTCACCCGGCGCCTGCTCGCTAGTGCCGCATATCGCCCTCGAGGAGGCTGGCGCCGAGTTTGAGGCGGTGCGGATCGTGCTGGCCGAGGGCGATCATCTCAAGGCCGAATATCTGGCGATCAACCCTCATGCCCGGGTGCCTGCGCTGGGAACCGACCAGGGAACGATAACCGAGAATATCGCAATCCTGAATTATATCGCCGACCGCTTTGGCGCTGCCGGATCGGTCCCGCGCGGCGATGCCCTCGTGGCGGCGAAGTGCAACGAGCTGCTCAGCTGGTTCGCGTCGAGTGTGCATATCTCGTTCGCGCAAGTGTGGCGGGCGAGCCGCTTCACTCGCGACGAAAGCGCCCACCAGTTGCTGATCGACGGCGGTCGCGAAAATCTGGCCGAGCATTTCGCTGAGATCGAAGGGCTGGCGGGCCAGGGCTGGCTGGCTGGCGATCGGTTCAGTGCGGCCGACTCCTACGCGCTCATATTCTTTCGCTGGGGCCGACGTTTGGGGATGGGCATGGAGGACTATCCGCGATGGGCGGCGCTCAACCGGCGACTGCTGGACCAACCTTCGGTGCAGCGGGTCGTCGAGCGCGAGGAACTGGGCATCGAGATGTTCCAGCCAGCGACATAGCCAGCCGGCCCTTTTTGCTTGCCCAGGCGAATCCGCCGCTTCCTTGACCGCGTCGGCCTGCGCCGCTTATCGCATCGGCGACAGGAGAGGATATGCAGAAAATCTATCGCGACGCCGAGGCCGCGCTCGACGGACTGTTGTTCGACGGCATGACAATTGCCGCGGGCGGCTTCGGCCTGTGCGGCATCCCGGAGCGGCTGATCGACGCGATCGTCGCATCGGGCGTGAAAGAGCTGACGATCGCGTCGAACAATGCCGGGATCGACAATGAAGGTCTCGGCAAGCTGCTCAGGACGCGCCAAGTGAAGAAGATGATCTCTTCTTATGTCGGCGAGAACAAGGAATTCGAGCGCCAGTATCTCGCCGGCGAACTGGAAGTCGAATTCTGCCCGCAGGGCACGCTCGCCGAGCGGATGCGCGCCGGCGGCGCGGGCATCCCCGGCTTTTATACCAAGACCGGGGTCGGCACGAAGGTCGCCGAGGGCAAGGAGGTGAAGAGCTTCGACGGGGAGGATTATATCCTCGAACGCGGCATCCGCGCCGACCTTGCGATCATCAAGGGCTGGAAGGCGGACGAGGCGGGGAACCTCATGTTTCGCAAGACCGCGCGCAACTTCAACGCGCCGGCCGCTACCTGCGGCAAGGTGTGCGTTGCCGAAGTCGAGCAGATCGTGCCTGTCGGAAGCTTGGACCCCGACGCGATCCACCTCCCCAGCATCTACGTTAAGCGGCTGGTCGACGGGAGCCCCTACAACAAGAAGATTGAATTTGTGACGACCCGCGAAAGGAATGCCGCCTGATGCCCTGGGACCGCAATCAGATGGCGGCGCGCGCCGCGAAGGAATTGCAGGACGGCTATTACGTCAATCTCGGCATCGGCATCCCGACGTTGGTGGCGAACAATATTCCCGACGGGATGACGGTGACGTTGCAGTCGGAAAACGGGATGCTGGGCATCGGCCCGTTCCCCTATCCCGACGAAGTGGATGCGGACCTGATCAACGCCGGCAAGCAGACCATCAGCGAACTTGGCTCGTCGAGCTATTTTTCGTCTTCCGACAGTTTCGCGATGATCCGCGGCGGCCATATCGACCTCACCGTGCTGGGGGCGATGGAGGTCAGCGAAAATGGCGACATCGCCAACTGGATGATTCCAGGCAAGATGATCAAGGGCATGGGCGGGGCGATGGACCTGGTCGCCGGGGTGAAGAAGATCATCGTCGTGATGGAACATGTCTCCAAGAACGGCGATCCCAAATTCATCCCCGAATGCACCCTGCCGCTTACCGGCAAAAATGTCGTCGACATGATCATCACCGACCTTGGTGTGTTCCAGCGGCCCGATCACCAGTCGCTGTTCAAGCTGACCGAGGTGGCGCCGGGGGTCACCGCCGACGATATCCGCGCCAAGACCACCGCGAATTACATCGAATGAGGCGGATTCCATTCCTGCTCCTGCTCCTGCTTGCCGCGACGCCCGCGGCAGCGGAGGTTCCGATTGCCATCGCCCGCACCGGCCATGCCACGGTCGCCGTTGAAGGAAGGTTCGGCGTGCGCCAGTTCGTCTTCGATACCGGCGCCGAGGGCAGCGCGGTGTATGCCGACTTCGCCGAGGAAGCCGGCTTGAAGGCTAGAGGCAGCGAAAAACTGGTCGGGCAAACCGGCGAGAGCGAGGTTGCGCTGGTCGAGCTTGGCGCAATTACCCTCGACGGCGTTACGAAGCCGGCGATCGAGGCGGCGCGCCTCCCTCCGCGCGCCGATGGGGTCAAGCTTGCCGGCATTGTCGGCCTGGACCTGTTCGGTGACAGGACAGTCGATTTCGACTTGCCGCGCGGCAAGCTTGCCTTGTTGCCGGCCGGCGCACGGCCGATCGCGGGCGAGGCCGTTGATGCAAGCCTGACGACGGGCAATCTGCTGACGATCCCGGTCCGGATCGCCGGCCATTTCGCGATCGCGGTGCTGGACACCGGCGCGCGAAAGACCCGGATCAACTGGAAGCTCGGTCACCTACTTGGTATCGATCCGGACAAGATCGCCAAGGGCGATGCGATCCAGGGTGCCACCAACAATCGGGTGGAAACGGGCGCGACGACCATTACTGACGTGCATATGGGAACGCGTCATTTGCCCGATGCGCCGGTGCTGGTCGCCGACCTTCCCGTCTTCGCGGCCTTTGGCGTCGCCGATCGGCCGGCGATCATCCTTGGCATGGACTGGCTGACCAAAACGCGCATGGTGGTCGACTTTCCGGCCCGCAAAGTCTGGTTTGAGGGGCAGGATTGAAGTTTGCGCCGATCGTACTGGCCGCACTGGCCATGGCCTGTTCAAAGGCTCCGACCCTGATCGACGGGTCATCGGCCGAAACCTTTGCGCAGACGATCGAAGAGGCACGGCGCGACCTGCCGATCAAGGACCGGCTGACCTTCGACGCCGCGCTGCATAACCCGGTCGGGCGCAGATTTTCCGCCGGCGACCTCGATGAGGCGATCCGGCAAAGCTATCATGGCATGACCGCGGCACAGGTCGTTGCGGACGCAAGGGCGCGCGGGATCGGATGAGGGAGGCGAAGATGCGGACAGCAATTGGACTGGGGCTGGCGCTGGCGGCGGCCACACCTGCTGCGGCACAGACGCCCGAACTCAAGCTCTGGAGGCTCGATTGCGGGTCGATCGCGGTCAGCGACTTCGACGTATTTTCTGACACCTATCTTTATCCCGGCAAGCCCAAGCAGCTGACCGCAAGCTGTTATCTGGTGAAGCACGGCGATCGCTATCTGCTATGGGATACCGGTGTTGCCGGCCCGGCCAAGGAATGGGTATTCACGATAGGGCTCAAGGAGCGGATCACCGACCAGCTGAAGCGGATCGGGGTCGAGCCCGAGCGGGTCAATTTTGTCGGCATCAGCCATTATCATGACGACCATACCGGCCAGGCGGCGGACTTTCCCAAGGCGACCCTGCTGATGGGCAGCGGCGACTGGGAGGCGGTCAAGGCGCGGCCGGAAACCGCGGCGCGGTTCAAGCCGTGGATCGAGGGAGGGGCCAAGGTCGATCCGGTCAGCCGCGACAAGGATGTGTTCGGCGACCGGAGCGTCACCATCCTCGACATGCCGGGGCACACGCCAGGCCATAAGGCGCTGCTGGTGCGCTTGAAAAGCGGGCCGGTGCTACTCAGCGGGGACCTCTACCACGCCACCGAACAGGTCGCGAACCGCGGTGTGCCGATCTTCAACACCAACCGGGCCGACACGCTGGCCTCGTTCGACCGCTTCCAGGCCATTGCCAGCAACATTGGGGCCAAGGTTATCATCCAGCATGAAGCGGATGATATTGCCAAACTTCCGGCCTTCCCCGAGGCCGCGCGATGAAGGCACTGCTGTCGCACGATCCCGGTGGTCCCGAGACGCTCAAGATCGCCGATTTGCCCGACCCGAAGCCGGGTGAGGGTGAATTGCTGGTGCGAGTGCGGGCCGCGGCGATCAACTATCCCGACGTGCTGATCATCGAAGACAAATATCAGTTCAAGCCGCCGCGCCCCTTTGCGCCAGGCGGTGAAATCGCGGGCGAGGTCGAAGCGGTTGGCGAGGGCGTCGACGGCTGGTCGGTCGGCGACCGGCTGATCGCGGTGCCCGGTTGGGGCGGCCTTGCGGAAAAGGTCGTGATCGCCGCTAAGTCGGCGATTCCGCTTCCGGCGGAACGCAGCTTCGTCGATGGCGCGGCGCTGTTGCTGACCTACGCCACGTCGATCCATGCGCTTTACGATCGCGGACATCTTGAGGAAGGCGACACGCTGCTGGTGCTTGGCGCGGCAGGGGGCGTCGGGCTGGCCGCTATCGAGCTTGGCAAGGCTAGGGGTGCGCGGGTCATTGCCGCCGTATCGTCGGAAGGCAAGGCGCGTGCCGCGCGCCAGGCCGGGGCCGACGATGCGATCATCTATCCCCGGGGGCCGTTCGACCGCGTTGGCCAGAAAGCGCTTGCGCAACTGTTCAAGGACGCGGTCGGTCCCAACGGCGCCGACGTCATCTACGATCCGGTTGGCGGGGACTATGCGGAGCCGGCGCTGCGCGCGATCGGCTGGGAAGGGCGCTACCTGGTGGTCGGCTTTCCAGCGGGAATCCCCAGGCTGCCGCTGAACCTCACCCTGCTCAAAAGCTGCGACGTATGCGGCGTCTTCTGGGGCGCGTTCGCGGCCCGGGACCCAAAGGGCAACGCCGCCCACGTTGCCGAGCTGTTCCGCCTGTGGGACGCCGGCAAGATCGGGCCAAAGGTCAGCGCGACCTATCCGCTCGGCAGGGCGGGCGAAGCGATTGCCGCAATGGCCGGTCGGGAGGCGATCGGGAAACTGGTCGTCACGCTCGACTGACCGGCCGGACGAACAGGCCGCAGACCTGGACGACCAGCCGTTCGACCCAATCCGGGTCGATCGGCGCGCCGCGGATGAAGCGCTGGAAATAAAGCGGCCCGGCGGCCATCGCGAAGACGGCGTCTCGGTCGATATTCGCCGGCAACTCGCCGCGGGCGATGGCCCCGTCGAACATCGGCGCGATGAGCTTGCGGCGGCTTTCCCAGAACCGCTCCGATTCTCCCGGCGCGACCCCCGATTGAAGGGCTCCGGCGATTTCCATCAGCGGCGGACCCAGCGGCCCGTTCAGGATCCTTGCCAGGTTGAGCATGGCGATGCGCATGTCGGCGCAGAATGACCCGCTGTCGAACTTTGCCGTTTCGCGGCTGGCTAGGTCGATCACTGCTTCCATGATGATTGGCCAGCGGTCGGCGCTTCGCCGGTAGAGGGTCGAGCGTTGGACCCCGGCGCGCTCGGCGATGGCCTTGATGGTGCAGGCGTCGAGCCCCTGTTCGGCCAGCAATTGCTGAACGGCACCGTTGATCCGCCGCGTGACCTCAGCGGTTCTTCCACCGGGACGTTTCTGATCAGCCTTGTTTTTCAAGATGTTGACTATCTGGCACGGGGTTAATAAACGCAACCATCTGTAGTTTTAGTTGATCCTGGCATTTTTGTCTATTTTCCGCGGTTGGCCATAAGGCTCCGCGCAGTGGAGTGTTGGATGGAAGGCGAGTCGCCGCCTCGAATATTGATTACCGGTGCTTCGGACGGCATTGGCCGTGCCTGCGCCCAGACCCTTTCCGCAAGGGGCGCCGAAGTGATCCTTTGTGACGACCAGGTCGAGCCGCTGGCCGCTGTTGCCGAGCAGCTAGCTGCGACGGCGCGCTATTGCGATGTTTCTTCCGAAGCCAGCGTCGCCGTTTTCGCGGCTGACCTGCTGGGCCTTTGTCCAGGCCTCGACGTCGTCATCAACGCCGCGGGTGGAGGCTATCAGCGGACGCTCGGCATGTACCGCGTTTCGCGCGCGCTTCTGCCCGCGCTGAAGCGGGGCGGTCGCCAGAGGCTGCTGGTCAACGTGCCGCCTTCCGAGGAAGACGGCGAAGCCGCCATCTTTCCCTATGCCAGCAGCCTCCAGGCCTTTCACCGGCTGTCCGCGGCCCTGGCGGCGGAGACCCGTGGCACTGGCGTCCAGGTCGTGATCGCCTGTCCCCGAACGTTGAAGATCACCCAGGCCGCCCCTGACCGCGATGCCTGCTATTGGCCCGAAGACGGTGTCGGCGGCCTTGCCGAACGCGACGGCGAGCAATTGATCGCCGACGACCTGGCGGCCCTCATCGTGCCGCCATCGCCCGAAGACGAGCGCCGTATCGCCTGACTGCTGGACGGGAAGGGCGCCGCTCACTATCTGATCTGTTGAACAGACAGGATGGTACCATGACCCAATTCGACGATCGCGAGCGCGCGTTCGAGGCTAAATTCGCCCGTGACGAGGAAATGCAGTTCCGGATCATCGCCCGCCGGAACCGGCTTCTCGGCGAATGGGCCGGACGGCTGATGAACCTGAGCGAGGTCGAGACCGAAGCCTATGCGAAGGACGTGGTCCGCGCCGACTTCGAAGAAGCCGGTGACGAGGACGTCATTCGCAAGGTGCTGGGCGACCTCACCGCGGCGGGGGTCGATTGCGACGAGGCGCGGATCCGCGAGGCGCTTGGCCACAAACTGGTCGAAGCGCGTCGCCAGCTGATCGAGTCGTTGGACTGATCCATGCCAATGGCCGCCGATGAGATTGAAGCGCTAATCCGCGAAGCACTGCCCGATGCGCGGATCGAGATCCGTGACTTGGCGGGTGACGGCGATCATTATGCGGCCAAGGTCGTTTCCACGGTCTTCGCTGGCATGAGCCGCGTTCGCCAGCACCAGCTGGTCTACAAGGCGCTCGGCGGACGGATGGGCGGCGAATTACACGCGCTGCAGCTTGAGACTGCTGCGCCTGACGGAGAATGACGATGAGTGACGTTAAGGAGCGGATCGACGCCCTTGTGAAATCGAACGAGGTGCTGCTGTTTATGAAGGGCAGCACGCTGTTTCCCCAATGCGGCTTTTCAAGCCGGGCGGTGGCGATCCTCGACCACCTGGGCGTGCCTTTTGAGACGGTCGACGTGCTCCAAGACCAGGACATCCGGACCGGGATCAAGGATTATTCGGATTGGCCGACCATTCCTCAGCTCTATGTGAAGGGCGAATTTGTCGGCGGCAGCGACATCATGATGGAAATGTTCGAGAGCGGGGAGCTTCAGCAGCTCGTAAAAGGCTGAGCTGGCCGGGCTGCAGCCCGCGGCCTCCTCCTGCGAGAGGGAAGGGCGCGGGCGGCCCCCGAAACATCGATGATCGGCTCCAAACGAAAAGGGGACGGCGAGGCGGGACCAGAAAACCGCTCTTGCCGTCCCCTTTGTGTTGGCGTGGAACCAAGTGGACAGCAATAACTTTGCAACCGCCGTGCCAATTGAAACAAATGGCAGTATTCCGCTGAAAAAATAAGCTGTGGTCCGGTCCGATGTTCGCCGTTCGTAAAAAATCCCGACATTACTCCTCTCGTAGAGGATCCCCGAAGTTTCGTGTTTACAACTGTAGTCGTGACGCTTACAACTGTAATCGAAAGGGGCGAATCGATGGATATTCGCATCAGCGATGCCGAGCTTGACGTGATGGAGGTGCTGTGGGCGGCGAGCCAGCCGCTGACCGCCGCCGATATTGCCGAGCGGATCGATGCCGAACGCGGCTGGTCGCTTGCGACCGTCAAGACGATGCTCTCGCGCCTTGCCGCCAAGGGTGCCCTTGGCCACCGCGAGGACGGGCGGCGTTTCCTCTATTCCCCGGCGATCCGCCGCGATGCCTATGTCGGGACGGAATCCCGGCGGTTTGTCGAAAAATTGTTCGGTGGCCGTCTGTCACCGCTGGTCGCCCACCTAGCGGAGGGCGATGCGCTCGGCGAGGAAGACATTGCCGCCATCGAGGCTCTGCTCAAGGAACTGAAATCGTGACGCAATGGCTGCTCGATACGCTGCTCGCCACGTCAGCGCTGATGCTGCTGGTGCTGTTGATCCGCGAGCCGGTCCGCCGCCACTTCGGGTCGCGCGTCGCCTATGGCCTTTGGCTGCTGCCGGCCGCGCGCCTGCTGATGCCGACCATCCGCGAGACCGTTGAACGCCCGGTGATGTTCGACGTATCGCCGCGCCTGCTGAGCGTTCAGGCTTCTGTCGAGCCGATGTTGATGAGCCGGGTGACCCCGGTGGAGCCCGGCCTGATTGACCAGCTTGGCGGTTGGCCGTTGATCCTGATTGCCGTCTGGCTGGGGGGCGCCGCCGCCCTGTTCGCCAATCGTATGCGGGCCTTTCACCGCGAACGGGCGGCGATCCTCGCCAGTTCGAACGCGATTGGCCGGGTCGGGCAAATCCGCATCGTCAGATCGGCCGAGGTCGTCGGGCCAATGGCCTTCGGCATTGTCGATCGGGTGATCGCCGTTCCGGCCGACTTCGACAGGCTTTACCAGCCGCATGAGCGCCGCCTGGCGCTTGAGCATGAGCTTTCCCACCACCGGTCGGGCGACCTCATTGCCAATCTTTTTGCCTTTGTCCTCCTCTGCCTCCAGTGGTTCAACCCGCTCGCCTGGGTCGCTCACGCCGCTTTTCGCTTCGACCAGGAAGCAGCGTGCGATGCCCGGGTGCTGGACAAGGTCAATGCCGGTGAACGCGCCGATTACGGTCGCGCGATCGCTAAGGCCGCTTCGGGACGGGCGCTGCTGTTCGCATCGGCGCTCGATCGACGCAACACCCTGCACAAGAGGCTGAAATCCATGTTAAGCAACCCTACCAACGGTCGCCGCACGAGCGGCCGCGCGATGATCCTCGTCGCCCTCGCCGTGTCCCTGCCGCTCACCGCGACCCGCGCCATCGACTATGTCGACGTGCCGGTAGCTCCGGCGGCGCCGGCCCAGGCTGCCACGGCGCCGCTCGCGCCGCGTCGGGCGCCCGCGCCCGCCGCACCGGCCGCCGCGATCGCGGCACCGGCCGCAGCGATCGCGCCCAACGCACCGCAACCGCCGGTCGCCCCCGCTGCGGGCAATGGGCGGCGGGTCCTGATGATCGACGGTCAGCGCAAGAATTGGGACGATCTCACCCCCGAACAGAAAGCGGAAGTTCGCCGCTCGATCGAGCAGGCGCGCGAAGAACTCGCTCGCACCCGCGTCGATCGCGCCGAAATCCGCCGCGAAATGCGCGAGGCCATGGCCGAGATGAAGTCCGACCATGCCGGCCATCGTCGTGAGATGGCGCGGGCCAAGGCCGAGATCGCCGACGCCATCCGCGAAATCGACTCCGAAGCCGCCGAACTCCGCCGCGCCGGGCTCGACCCCGAACAGCTCAAGGCGACCATTCGCGCCTCGCTTGCCGCGGTCGATACGATGGAAATCGACCGCAACATTCGCAAGGCGATGAGCAAGGTCGACGAGCGCGCAATCGCAGCAAGCATCGCCGCCGCCGAGAAGTCGATGGCCGCTGCCAAGGCAGAGCTCGACCGGCTAGAAAAATCTGACAACCGATAATTCGGCTCGAAGCGGTGCAAGGCGTTACCCAATGGCGCTTTGCGCAGCCGGGGCGTCCGTGGCAGGGAGGCTGCCGTGGACGCCCCATATTCCCTCGCCGAGACGCTTGAACCCGGAATCGCGCGCTTGCTCGCGCGCAATCCGTCGGCTTTCACCTATTTCGGCACTCAAACCTACCTCGTCGGCGAAGATGAGCTGCTGGTCATCGATCCCGGTCCCGACCTTCCCGAACATGTCGATGCGATTATCGCGGCTGCCGCCGGCCGGCCGATCATCGCCATCTGCTGCACCCATACCCATCGCGACCATTCCCCCGCCAGCCGCGCATTGAAGGCGGCGACGGGCGCGCCGATCATCGGCTGCGCGCCGCTCGCGCTCGACAGTATTGGCCCGCGTGCCGATGCCAGCTTCGACCGGGACTATGTCCCGGACCGCGTGCTGGCTGACGGAGAAGTGATCGCAATTGACGGCGGGCAGCTCGCGGCGGTGGCGACCCCGGGCCACACCAGCAATCACCTGTGCTTCGCCTATGGCGGCGCGCTGTTCACCGGCGACCATGTCATGGGCTGGTCGACCACGGTGGTGGTTCCGCCTGACGGTGACATGGCGGCCTATATGGCGAGCCTCGAGCTGCTTCGGCAGCGGCAGGACCGCGTCTATTATCCGGCGCACGGGCCGGCGGTGACCAAGCCGGCGCAGCTTGTGCGCGGCATGATGGGGCACCGCATGCAGCGCGAGCGCCAGATTCTGAAGCTGGTCGGCGCACGCCCGCGCGACATTCCGGCGATTGTCGCCGATGCCTATCCGGGGCTGGACCCGCGCCTGATTCCTGCCGCCGGCGGGTCTGTCCATGCCCATTTGCTGGACCTTCAGCGCCGCGGGCTCGTTGAAATGAGCGAGGGAGAGATATGGAGTCGAAGCCGATCCGCCTGACCAGGCCGCTTGTCATTGCCGCAATCACCGTCGCCCTGATCCTGGGGCTGCTGGTCGGCGGCGCGCTCGATATTGGCAAGCGCCTGTTCGGCGGCCCCGATCCGGAGACCGTCGCCACCTCCGCGCTGCAATCGATGCGCGCGCAGAACCGGCTGGTGCCCTTCGTCGCCCGCTACGTCTCGGTGGTCAGCAGCCGGCAAGAACGGTTGGGTGGGCTGGTCAGCAGCGAGCGCACGCTCGTCCTGCCCGGCGACGTCCGCTACGAACTCGACCTGGCCAAGCTTGATGCCGACGACGTCCGCTGGGATTCGGCGACCAACACGCTGACCGTCACCCTCCCCGAAATCGAAATAGCCGGACCCGAAGTCGACCTTGCCGCGGCGCGCGAATATGGTGAGGGCGGGGTGTTGAGCGCGGTGACGAACACCGACCAGGCGCTCGATCGCAACAACCGGAACCGGGCGGTGGCCGACCTTCGCAAACAGGCCGGGTCGGCGGTGCCGATGCGCCTTGCCCGCGAAGCCGGGCGCCAGGCGGTCGAACGCAGCTTCGTCCTGCCACTCCAAGCTGCCGGGTTCGACAATGCCCGGGTCGTCGCCCGCTATCCCACCGAGGGCTCGCCGGTGACCGAACCCCTTGACCATAGCCGCAGCTATAACGATGTGCTGGACGAGGCGCGGCAATAACGCTGACGCCAGGGGACATGAATTGACCGCCACGACCCAGAACCTGAATGGCCTCGACCTGCTCGCTGAAATCGCGCGCCTCAAGAAGGAGCGCAACGCGGTCATCCTTGCGCATTATTACCAGAAGCCCGAAATCCAAGACCTTGCCGACTTCGTCGGCGACAGCCTCGATCTGTCGCGCAAGGCGGCGGCGACGGATGCCGAGGTGATCGCCTTTTGCGGGGTCCGATTCATGGCCGAGACCGCCAAGATCCTGTCGCCGGAAAAGACCGTCATCCTGCCCGACATGGACGCCGGATGCAGCCTCGAGGACAGCTGTCCGCCCGACCAGTTCGCAGCGTTCCGTGCCGCCCACCCGGACCATATCGCGCTGACCTACATCAATTGCTCGGCGGCGGTGAAGGCGCTTTCGGATATCATCGTCACTTCATCGAGCGCGGACGTAATCCTGAAGCAGATTCCCAGGGACCAAAAGATCATCTTCGGTCCCGACCGGCACCTTGGCGGTTACCTGGCGCGCAAGACCGGGCGGGACATGCTGCTGTGGCCGGGCGTCTGCATCGTCCACCAGGCATTTAGCGAAACCGAACTTTTGAAGCTGAAGGCGGAGCATCCGGGCGCACCGGTCGCGGCGCATCCCGAATGCCCGCCTCACATCATCGATCATTCGGACCATGTCGGAAGCACCCGGTCGATCCTGGATTTCGCGATCCATTCGCCCAGCCAGACGATCCTCGTCGCGACCGAGCCGCACATCATCCACCAGATGGAAAAGGCGGCGCCAGACAAGACCTTCATTGGCGTCCCCGGCGGGGACGGCAACTGCAACTGCAACATGTGCCCTTACATGGCGCTCAACACGCTGGAAAAACTCTACGTCGCGCTGCGCGACCTGACACCGCGGATCGAGCTTGACGACGAAACCATGGCCAAGGCCCGGGTGCCGCTGGAACGGATGCTGGAAATGGCCGGCCGTACGGTCGGGCAGGGCGACGTCGGCAAGCCGCGAATTTCAGGAGACTAAGCCCTTGGCCTGTCGCGTTCCTGCCGCCGGCGCGGCTTCGATGCTGCTACTTGCAGTACTTGCGCTCAGCCCGCTTGCAGCCACTACTCAGGTGAGCGAGAGCGATGCGTCCGTCGGGCCCGCCGAAATCGACAAGGCCGACTTTTACAAGCCCGGCATCGCCCCGGTCGACGGCCCGGCCACTGCCGAGGTCACGATCGTCTATTTCATGGACTATCAATGTCCGCAGTGCCGCCGCTACACGCCGGATGTCGAACGGGCCAAGCGCGAAGAGCGGGGGGTTCGCTGGATCTATCGCGACATTCCCAACATAGGCCCCAAGTCGCGCGATGCCGCCCGGCTGGCGATCGCTTCCCAATGGCAAGGCCGGCATCGCGCCTTTCATCACGCGCTGATGACCTCGCCCGGCCGGCTGAGCGACGACACGATCCGGGAAGCGGCCGCCAAGGCGGGGGTCGACTGGGCCCGGCTTCAGCGCGACCTTGCGAACCGGTCACGGGAAATCGATGCGTTGCTGGCGCACAATGCTGCGCTCGCTGACTGGGCGGGCATCGTCGGCACACCCGCCTTCCTGATTGGCGAGACGCTGGCCGATGGAGCGCTCGACTATAAGGGGCTCAAGGCCGAGATTGCCGATGCCCGAGCGCGCGCCAGGGGATCCGGGCCCGCTGCGGCAGACAGCGGAGACGCGCCGAGGGAGGCTGACGAACCGTCCGGCGACGAGGAAGCGAAGCCGATCGTCGAGGATGAAGCAAACGTCGCCGCCACGGCGAGCGCCGGGCCAGCGCCGTTCGAGCGGGCCGAGCCGAGGAGGCCACAGCAAGGCCACGCCAATCGCGATTTCGCCGGAGCCGCCGGGGCGATCACCGCTCTGCTGGCGGCGATCGCCGGGGCATTCCTGTTGCTGAGGCGGCGCAACTCTTAGGCGCGGAACCGACCGGGGCGATGAAACTGCACATCGCCTGCCTCGTTGGCTATTCGACCCCACTACAGCCGAGGAAATTTCCAATGCGCGACGATACCCGAAATTCCATGGGCTGGGGCCGGTTCGCGGCAATGATCGCCACGTCCGTCCTCTTCATGTTCCTGCTGATGTACCAATTGGTTTACAGCGCCGACCATGTCACCTTCAGCATCAACCGGCTGGTCGCCTCGTTGCTGATGGGCTGTGTCATGGCCGCGATCATGCTCGGCTTCATGTGGTCGATGTATGAGGGCCGGGCGATCAAGATCGCCGTCATGGCCGGCGGAATCGCCGGGGCCTTCGCCCTGCTGGCGGTCAATCGCGGCCAGCTACTGGTCGACGACACCGCCTTCATGCGCTCGATGATCCCCCATCATTCGATCGCCATCAACAATGCCCGCAAGGCGAGCATCAGCGATCCCCGGGTGCGACGGCTGGCCGATGAGATCATCGAAGCCCAGGTTCGCGAAATCGCCGAGATGAAAAAGCTTCTTGCCGATATCGACGCCAATGGCGAGCGCGGATCTGCCGGGCTTCGCGCCCGTCCGGAGGCAAGGCTTGGACAATAGCTTTGGGGGCTAGAGCGCCCTGACCAGCCGTACCGCGACCGCAGCCCAAGGCGGGTCGGCGACGACCTGCTGGCGCCCGCCGGTGCCGAACGGCAGCAGGTGCAGCTTGCCATCCTCGCGCCCAATCAGCCGGCCGAACAGGAAGCGGCCGGCGGGGCGGGGTACCAGCAGGTCGCGGTTGATCGCCTGGCCATAATGTTCGGGGTCGAGGCGATCGAGCCATACCTCGTCGCCGGCGCGGTAATCGCCGGTGCTCGCAGCCACCGTCATCGCCACCTGTCCGCCTGCGGCTTTGGGCGGGACAACCAGGGCCTGCCGCTTGGGCGCGGTTGCGCCGCTTGCCGACAAGATGGCCACTACCGGAAGCTCTGCCCGGTCGGGATGATCGACCAAGTCGGCAGCCTCTACGCCAAGAGCCTCGGCGATCCGGTTCAGCCAGCTGACCGACACGGTGCGCGTTCCGGTTTCAAGCCGGCCGATCGTCTGCGGGGTCGTCGGCGGGTCGCAGGCGCGCGCGACATCGTCGAGCGTCATTCCGCGCGCGCGGCGCACTTCGCGAATTCGGGTAATCATGCGCCACCTTTCTCTAACCAATATGGTTTTACCTATGTCCTACAGATTCGCCGATACGGCAAGACTGGGAAATCATTTGGACAAGGATGGGAGTTATTAGCTTGGCATCGATCGTATCGTCGCGCGGAAGGATGCTGGTTGAATGGCCCCTCGACCGCGGAAGGGCGCCGGGCGAGCGCCGGGCGGCGCGCTCGATGACTGTCAACTTGGCCGAAAGCCCGCTTGCTGGCTGTTCGCGCTCCATCTCAGCAATCGCCAGTTCGACGCTGGGGAACGGCTCCGCGCCGACTGAACGGGCACAGCTGGGACAGGGGGTGACGACAAGTTGGGACGCCGCGCCGATCGCGCGCAGCCGGGGCGGGGCAAACCCAGGTCTCGACGTCGACGGTACGCCACTGGATGCCAAGCGCAGGTTCGAGGACGCGGTTGCGGCGGGCTCGGGCCTGTCCGACATCTTGTGGCGGGTGGTTTGCGCAGGCGAGGGGATGCGGGAGGCGGAAAGCGCACATTGGGCTGGCCTGCGCGAGCCGGCAAGCTGGTGCTTTGTCTGGCGCTCGACCGGGTCGCCGACTATTACCGGATCCGCTGATTGCCTTGGAGTTGGAACGCGATGATCCTTTATGGTTCGACCATGTCGCCCTTTGTCCGCAAGGTCGCGGCCTATGCAGCGGAAAAGGGGATCGCGCTGGACATCAGGCCGACCGGGATCGGCGACACGACCCCGGAATTCATCGCGGCCAGCCCCTTTCGCAAAATGCCGGCACTGGTCGA
This sequence comes from Sphingomonas xanthus, assembly GCF_007998985.1. Lineage (GTDB taxonomy): Bacteria > Pseudomonadota > Alphaproteobacteria > Sphingomonadales > Sphingomonadaceae > Sphingomicrobium > Sphingomicrobium xanthum. Next base: position 524,763 of record NZ_CP041659.1, on the reverse strand, counting down.
CGGCGACTATTGCCTGTCGGACTCGAGCGCGATCATCCATTATCTCGAGGCCAAGCATCCCGAGCCCGCGCTCATTCCCGCCGACCCGCGCGAACGCGGCCGCGTGATCTGGTTCGAGGAGTTTGCCGACACCATTCTGTTCGCCTGCGGCGCCAAGATGTTCTTCAACCGGGTCGTCGCGCCGCGATTCCTCGGCCGCGAAGGCGACCTTGTCGTTGCCGACAAGGCCGAACGCGAAGAATTGCCGCCAATCCTCGATTATCTGGAAGGGGTGGTGCCCGATGACAATTTCCTGGTCGGCGGACGGCTGACGCTGGCCGACCTGGCGGTGGCCAGCCCGTTCGCGAACTTCGACCATAGCGGTGTGACGATCGACACGGCGCGCTATCCGAAAACCGGCGCCTATACCAAGGCGATCCTTGCCCGGCCGAGCTTCGTCTCCTTCGTTGCGCGCGAGGCCGCCTTCCTTGAGCGCACCGCCTAAGCAAAGGGCCGCGTCACCGGTTGGCAGCGCGGCCCAAGCCCAGGGAGTCAGGCTTTATTCGCGGTCAGGCGCGCCCTGGCCGTCCTTGCGGAACTGCTGGTCCTTGTCGACCAGTTCGCTGCTTGCATCGGAATCGCTCTTCGAACCGACGAAGCTCGATCCCTCGCCCTGGTTTTCGGAGCCGAGCGAGCTGCCTTCGACGTCGCTGCGCTGACCGGTCAGCGTGTCGTTCTGCTGGAATCCGCCCGCGGCCTGGCCGGTCGAGGCGCCGCCCTGCTGCTGCTGCTGCGAGGGATCCTGAGTGCGGGTTTCGAACTGGCTACCGCCGGGGCTTTGCTGGCCCGCGGTGCTGGATGGCTGCTGCTGTGCCTGGGACTTGCTGATGTCCGACTCTTTGCTGGTGTTGGTGTCGGGCTTGTCGCGATTTTCCATTATGTAGATCCTCCTGGAACGTCCCCGCCCTCCTCTTCTCAAACCTCCCTGCGGCGCGGCCGTTCCGATCGTTTCGGGTCGGTTGCGACCAACAGATCGGCGTGTCGGGGAGCGGACGCACCTTTTCGCGCAAATCTGCGGTTCCCGTCAGATGCCCCAGGGCAGTCGATGCGGTGAGCCGTTTGCGGATAATGAAAAGGCCGCCGGGAACGGGTCCCCGGCGGCCTTCTCATCAGCTTGGAAAGTGCGGCTTAGGCCTGCTCTTCCTCGCCCTCGCTGGTCGCGGCGGCTTCTTCCGAAGCTTCGGCGGCCTCGTCCGGGACCGTGCCCGGCTCGGCGTTCGGGTCGAAATCCTCGGTAAAGCCCGCTTCCTCGCGCTCGAACATCGATGCCATGACATCGATACCTTGCGCCTGAAGCTCAGCCTCTTCCGGCGAGCGCGCGACGTTGACCTTGACGGTGACGCTGACTTCCGGATGCAGGGCGATCTTCACCTCATGCATGCCGATCGCCTTGATCGGCGCCTTCAGCACGACCTGGCTCTTGGCGACCTTGGCGCCTTCGCCGTCCAGCGCCTCGACGATGTCGCGGGCCGAGACCGAACCGTAGAGCTGGCCGGTGTTCGACGCCTGGCGGATCAGCTGAACCGTCTTGCCGTCGATGCCCTTCGAAGCCTGTTCGGCTTCGGTGCGCTTCGACGCATTCTCTTCCTCGATCTTCGCGCGATTGGCTTCGAAGACCTTCTTGTTTGCCTCGTTGGCGCGTAGCGCCTTCTTGTTCGGCAGAAGATAGTTGCGCGCGAAACCGTTCTTGACGGTAACGACGTCGCCGATCTGGCCGAGTTTTTCGACGCGTTCGAGCAGGATGACTTCCATCTCTAGCTCTCCTTACTTCACGACATAGGGAAGCAGGCCGATGTGGCGGGCGCGCTTGATCGCCTTGGCCAATTCACGCTGCTTCTTGGTCGACACCGCGGTGATGCGGCTGGGGACGATCTTGCCACGTTCGGACACAAAGCCCTGGAGCAAGCGGACATCCTTATAATCGATGCGCGGAGCTTCCTTGCCCGAAAAGGGGCAGGACTTGCGGCGGCGGAAAAACGGACGAGCCATCGCTTAGGACTCCTGCTCTTCGCGGCGCGGGCCGCGGTTGCGATCACGCTCTTGCTTGCGCATCATGGCCGACGGACCCTTTTCGTGCGCGTCGACACGGATGGTCATGAAGCGGATGATGTCTTCATTGATGCCGGTCTGGCGTTCCAGTTCGGCCAGCGCCGGCGCCGGCGCTTCAATGTCAAGCATGACATAGTGCGCCTTGCGGTTCTTGGCGATGCGGTAGGCGAGGCCGCGAAGGCCCCATGTTTCGGTCTTGACCACCTTGCCGCCATTGTCGGCGATAATCTGGGTGGCGTTTTCCGCGAGCGCGTCGACCTGGGCCTGGGCCAGGTCCTGGCGCGCGAGGAAAACATGCTCGTAAAGCGGCATGTTTCATGCACCTATGTTTGGCCGATCGCTGACGCCCGCCCCATGCGAAACGCCCCTCCGGCTGTCGTTCAAAGCAATAAGCGGCGGCAGACCGAGGCCCGTCGCCAGCGCCGGCCGTCTACACCATTGGCGCCAAATGGCAAGTCAGCAGGCGATTTCGACCGCCCGGGTCGGCACCCGCCCCCTGATACCTTTCAGCTCAAACTCGCCGGCGTCGGAAAACCGGAGATTCTTGCCGATGCACAAGTCGGCGACCACGTTCGACACGAGGATCTGACCCGGTTCCGCACGGGAACAGAGGCGCGCGGCGAGCTGCACAGTCTGCCCGAAAAGATCGTCGGCCTGGTCGATCGGCTCACCCGACGCGATTCCGACCCGGACCGTCACCGGAAAAGCCGGGCCTGTCGCATTGTGCCGGCCCAGTTCGGCCTGGATCTGGCACGCGCTACGGACTGCGCAGACCGCGGAGACAAAGACCGCCATGATTCCATCGCCGGTGTGCTTGATTTCCCCGCCGCGATGCGCCTCAAGCGCCTCGCGGACGACGCGGTCGTGGGTGGAGAGTAGTTCCATCCCAGCGTCGTCGCCATGAAGCGAGGTAATCTCGGTCGACCCGACGATATCGGTGAACATCACCGTCCTGACGCCGGGATCGAGTCGGGCCGGCTGGTCCGGCATCAGCGCTGCGCCAGCCCCGTTGGGAGCGTCGCTGCCGAGGAAGCCATCGAGCAGGTCGGGATCGACCTCGATCATTTTCTCGGCGACCAGACCATGGGCTTGCTGGTGGACGCAGTGCGCAGCCTCGGCTGACGGGGCCTCAACCAGGCAGAACAGCTTCCCGCACTGTTGGTTGAACCAATATTTGCGGTAGTTCACTGCATACTGGTCCTGGACCTTGAGGTCGGCGAGATGGGCCGTGGCAATGTCCTCGGCGGTGGCACCGTCGCACTGATGGATATCGAGGTACAGCGGCATAGGCCCTCCCGCGCCGTGCACCCATACAGGGATTCGGCCTTCTCGCCAATTGCCGCGAGGCCCTTGCGGTGGCATGCCAGGGCCATGGCCACGCACCTGCACCCCGTCGCTCCCGCGCAAGATCCGCTCGACGATGTCAGCTTGCCGGGCTGGCTATATCATGATCCGGAATTTTTCGCGGCGGAGAAGGCGGCGTTCCTGCGCGCGGCGCCGCAAGTGGTCTGCCATGAAAGCGAAATCGCCGAGCCTGGCGAATGGCGCACCATCGAACTGATAGGCGAAAGCGTCATCGTCATTCGCGGAGATGACGGCATGGTGCGCGCCTTCACCAATGTTTGCCGCCACCGCGGCTCGCGGCTCGTCGACGGGGAAGGCGGCTGCGCCAAGGTGTTGACCTGCCCCTATCACGCCTGGAGCTATTCGCGCGAAGGCCGCCTAGTCGGGGTCATGCACCGGCACGAATATCGGGGACTGGACGCGGACAAGCTTGGCCTTGTCCCCGTCGCCGTTGAGCGCTGGCGCGGCTTCATCTTCATCCGGCTGGAACAGGGGCTGCCCTCGATCGCGCAGATGATGGCACCTTATGATGCGGAGGTGGCGCCCTATCGGTTCGAGGACATGCGGGCGATCGGCCGGGTGACGCTGCGTCCGCGCGACCTCAACTGGAAAACGGTCGCCGATAATTATTCTGATCATCTCCATATCGCGGTCGGCCATCCCGGGCTGACCCGCCTGTTCGGCAAAAGCTACGCGATCGAGGCGAGCGACTGGGTCGACCGGATGGAGGGACAATTGCGCGACGAGGAAAGCGCCAACCCTTCCGAGCGCGCCTATCAGCGCCTGTTGCCGCAGGTTGACTGCCTTCCCGCCAGCCACCAACGCAAATGGCTTTATTACAAACTGTTTCCCTGCGTCGCCTTCGACATCTACCCCGACCAGGTCGACTTTATGCAATGGCTTCCGGTCAGCGCCACCACCTGCGTGATCCGCGAGATCAGCTACGCCCTGCCCGACGAACGCCGCGAGATGAAGGCGGCGCGCTATCTGAACTGGCGGATCAACCGGCGCGTCAATGCCGAGGACACCGAACTGATCAGCCGGGTCCAGCAGGGCATGGCCAGCCCGACCTATCGCCCGGGGCCACTTGGCAGGAGCGAGGTTTGCCTGCGCAGCTTCTCACGCAAGCTGCGCGATTTCATTCCCCAAGCACGGCTCGACCGCCCGCCGCCGCCCGGCTGGTCGAGCGCCGGCTGAGCCAGCGGATCGGCAGTCCGGCGACCATCAGCCCGAAGCCCCATAAGGTCGCTTCCAGACCCGCCCCGACGAACATCCCGAGCGAGTAGAGAATGCCGAGCAGGGCGACCACGGCCGGGGCCACTTTCAGCTTCCAGGCCGCCGCCGCGCAGACAAGGTAGAGGAACAGCGCGGCGACCGCGGAAACCAGCGCAACGAAGGTGAACACTTCGATGAAACTGTCCGACACGCTGGCAAGGACCAGCAGACCGCTAAGCACCGCCGACACCAGCAGCGTCAGCGTTGCAACGCCGTTGGCGTTGGTGCGGGCGAAAGCCGGCGGCAGGTCGCCGGCATTGGCGATGGCGCGGCCGGTCTCGACTGCGGACAGCACGCAGGCGTTGCCTGTGCCGATGGCGCTGACGGCGGCGATGACGGCTACCAGCCCGCCAGCCAGCGCCCCTAGCGTTGGCGCAATCGCATTGGCGAACGGCGCCGCCGACTGGGCGGCGATGGCGCTTGGCAGCAGCCACAGGACCGACAGGGTCGCAAGCAGGTAAATGACCGCGACGTAGATGGTCCCGCGAAATGTGGCGGCGGGAACCGCGTCCTGCGAATTGTCGGTGACGTTGGCGGCGATCGCCGCGGTTTCAAATCCGGTGAAGGCGAACAGCATCAGCGCGCCGGCGGCAACCACCGCCTTGAAATTGAGCGGCGTATCGGCGAGCGGTTCGACCGGCGATCCTGACGAGACCTGGACCAGCACGAGCACGACGACCAGCACCAGCGGGACGATCTTGAGCAGAGTTGCGATGACCTGGAGTACGCCTGCCGAGCGCGCGCCGTTCCAGTTGACCAGGGTCAGCACGGCTATGGCGGCGATGGAGAAGGCGACCAGGCCAGGACCGCTACCGATCGCCAGGACGACATGGCCGAGCGCTCCGGCCGCGGCGATGGAGACCGCCGCGATCGCCGCCCACAGCGATATCATATAGCTCCACATGGTCATGAATGCCGCGGTGTCGCCGAAGCTTGCGGCGACGTAGCTGTAAGGTCCGCCCGGCAGAGTGGCCGACAGGCGGGACATCGTATAGGCGAGCGCCAACGTGCCGATCGTCACCACCGCGAAGGCGATGACCAGGTTCAGTCCGAATGGCGCGGTAGTCGCCGGTAGCAAATAGATTCCGGAGCCGATGATCGTTCCTACTACCATCGCCATGCTCATCGCCTTGCCCAGCCGTTTCGACGGCGGCGGCGGAGGCGGCGCCTTCAGCCGTTCGCCCGACGGTTCGATGATTTCATTGTCCGTAACGCTGACCACTTCCCCATCCCCCGACTTGGCTTTGTCCGGGCTTAAGCCTAGTTGGCCGCCAACGCACAGCAAAAACAGGCGAGAATGATGCGCGCATTTCTGTTTCCGGGGCAGGGCAGCCAGTCGGTCGGCATGGGCAAGGCCCTGGCCGAAGCAAGCCGCGCCGCCCGCGACGTATTCAGCGAAGTTGACGAGGCGCTGTCGCAGCGCCTGTTCAAGCTGATGAGCGAAGGCCCCGAAGATGAGCTGAAGCTGACCGCCAACGCCCAGCCGGCGATCATGGCCCATGCGCTCGCGGTATTCACCGCACTGACCCGGGAGGGTGGCGTGTCGCTCGACAAGGCGGCGCAGTTCGTGGCCGGGCATAGCCTTGGCGAATATTCCGCGCTTTGCGCCTCGGGCTCGCTCGACCTCGCCACCACCGCCCGTTTGCTGAAGCTGCGTGGGGAAGCGATGCAGGCGGCGGTCCCGGTCGGCGAGGGGGCGATGGCCGCGCTGCTCGGCGCGGACCTCGAACTGGCGCAGAAGATCGCCGCCGCCGCCGCCGAAGGCGAAGTGTGCGCGGTCGCCAACGACAATGACCCAAGCCAGGTCGTGTTGTCGGGACACAAGGGCGCGATCGACCGTGCCATTGCCATGGGCAAGGACATGGGCGCCAAGCGCGCCATCGCGCTGCCGGTGTCGGCGCCGTTCCATTGCCCGTTGATGCAGCCAGCCGCGGACGCCATGGCCGAAGCGCTTGGCCGGACCGAATTGATGGCGCCGGCGGTGCCGCTGTTCGCCAACGTCACCGCGGAGGCCGTCGCCGACCCAGCGGTCATCCGCGGACAGCTGGTCGAGCAGGTCACCGGCATGGTGCGCTGGCGCGAAAGCATCGCCAACATGGCTGCCGCCGGGGTCGAGGAGTTTATCGAATTGGGCGGCAAGGTGCTCGGCCCGATGGTCAAGCGCATCGCCCCCGACGCTAAGGTCAGCAGCGTCGTAACGATCGAGGATGTCGAGGCAATCGCCAGGGACCTGGCCTGAGCGCGGATGCCGAAGAACCGTTTACAGCATCAGCAATTAGGGGACGAGAATGTTTGATCTGACTGGCAAAACCGCGCTTGTCACCGGCGCAAGCGGAGGGCTTGGATCGACGATCGCCAAGGCGCTTGCGGGGCAGGGCGCAAGGCTTGCGCTGTCAGGCTCGAACGCAGCCAAGCTCGAGGCTTTTGCTGGGGAGCTTGGTGGCGATCATGCGACGCTGGTCTGCAACCTTTCCGACCAGGCCGAAGTGGACCAGTTGGTCCCGCGCGCGCTCGAGGCGCTTGGCGGCAGAATCGACATCATCGTCAACAATGCCGGGATCACCCGCGACAATCTGGCGATGCGGATGAAGGACGAGGAATTCGCCGAGGTCCTCAAGGTTAATCTCGAAGCCGCCTTCCGGGTCATGCGCTCGGCGATGAAGCCGATGATGAAGGCGCGCGCCGGCCGGATCATCAACATCACCTCGGTTGTAGGGATAACCGGCAATCCCGGCCAGGCCAATTATGTCGCGTCGAAAGCGGGCCTGATCGGCATGTCAAAGGCGTTCGCGCAGGAAGTCGCAAGCCGCGGCATTACCGTCAATTGCGTCGCTCCGGGGTTCATGACGTCGGCAATGACCGACGCGCTCAACGATGCGCAGCGCCAAGCGATCCTGGCCAAAATTCCCATCGGAGCGATGGGCAGCGGCGAGGATATCGGCGCGGCGGTGGTTTATCTCGCCTCCGACGAAGCTAGTTATGTCACCGGCCAGACGCTTCACGTCAACGGCGGGATGGTCATGCCCTGATCGGGCTAGGTCCTGATTTACCACCTAATTTTTGGTCAATCGTCCGGCGGGGTAAACCCTTGCAGGCCATTTTGCCGCACCTATATCGCGCATCAAGGTCAATACGCGGGCGCACCGATCAAAGGCGCCCGGGGGCAAAGTAGAGGGTAGAAAATATGGCGAAAGTGATCGGGATCGACCTCGGCACGACCAACAGCTGCGTCGCAGTGATGGAAGGCGGAAAGCCGAAGGTCATTGAGAATAGCGAAGGCGCGCGCACCACCCCCTCGGTGGTGGCTTTCACCAAGGACGGCGAACGCCTCGTCGGCCAGCCGGCGAAGCGTCAGGCGGTCACCAATCCCGACAATACGGTGTTCGCGGTAAAGCGGCTAATCGGTCGCCGTTTCGACGATCCGATCACCAAGAAGGACACCGAACTGGTCCCCTACAAGATCGTCAAGGGTGCCAATGGGGACGCTTGGGTCCAGGCCGGCGGCAAGGATTATTCCCCCTCGCAGATTTCAGCCTTCATCCTTCAGAAGATGAAGGAAACCGCTGAGGCCTATCTTGGCGAAACCGTCACCCAGGCGGTGATCACCGTCCCTGCCTATTTCAACGATGCGCAGCGCCAGGCGACCAAGGACGCCGGCCAGATCGCGGGCCTTGAGGTGCTTCGCATCATCAACGAGCCGACCGCCGCGGCGCTGGCCTATGGTCTCGACAAGGAAGAGGGAAAGACGATTGCCGTCTACGACCTTGGCGGCGGCACGTTCGACGTCTCGATCCTCGAAATCGGTGACGGCGTGTTCGAGGTGAAGTCGACCAATGGCGACACCTTCCTCGGCGGCGAAGACTTTGACGCCAAGATCGTCGAATTCCTCGCCGACAAGTTCAAGGCGAAGGAGGGTATCGACCTCCGTACCGACCGGCTCGCGCTGCAGCGGCTCAAGGAAGCCGCCGAAAAGGCGAAGATCGAGCTGAGCTCGGCGCAGACCACCGAGATCAACCAGCCGTTCATCACTGCCCGGATGGAAGGTGGAGCGACGACCCCCCTCCACCTCGTGGAAACGATTAGCCGGGCGGACCTCGAGAAGCTGGTCGCCGATCTCATCAATCGCACGCTCGAGCCTTGCCGCAAGGCGCTGAAGGATGCCGGCATCCAGGCCAAGGACGTCGCAGACGTCGTGCTGGTCGGCGGCATGACCCGCATGCCCAAGGTGCGCGAAGTGGTGAAGGAATTCTTCGGCCGCGAACCGCATACCGGCGTCAACCCGGACGAAGTGGTCGCCATGGGCGCCGCGATCCAGGCCGGCGTGCTCCAAGGCGATGTCAAGGATGTGCTCCTGCTCGACGTCACGCCACTGTCGCTGGGCATCGAGACGCTTGGCGGTGTCTTCACCCGGATGATCGATCGCAACACGACGATCCCGACCAAGAAGAGCCAGACCTTCTCGACCGCCGACGACAACCAGAATGCGGTGACCATCCGGGTGTTCCAGGGCGAACGTGAAATGGCGTCCGACAACAAGATGCTCGGGCAGTTCGACCTGGTCGGCATTCCGCCCGCGCCGCGCGGCGTCCCGCAGATCGAGGTGACGTTCGACATCGATGCCAACGGCATCGTCCATGTCACCGCCAAGGACAAAGGCACCGGCAAGGAACAGCAGATCCAGATCAAGGCCTCCGGCGGACTTAGCGACAACGACATCGAACAGATGGTCAAGGACGCCGAGCAGTTTGCCGAAGAGGACAAGAAGCGCCGCGAGGCCGCCGAGACGAAGAACCAGGCCGAAAGCCTGATTCATTCGACCGAAAATCAGCTTAAGGAGCATGGCGACAAGGTCGAAGCGGGCCTGAAAGGCGAAATCGAGGCTGCCGTTGCCGAGCTCAAGGCCGCGGTCGAGGGCGGCGACGCCGATGTCATCAAGTCCAAGACCGAGGCGCTTGCCGCGGCGGCGATGAAGATGGGCCAGGCGATCTACGAGAAGACCCAGGCCGAGGGGGCCGATGCGAACACGCAGTCGGCCGACGCCACCGCCGAAGCGGCCCCGGCCGACGAGGAGGTGGTCGACGCCGAATTCTCGGAAGTCGACGACGACAAGAAGGCCTGAGGGCCATGATGACAAGGGAGTCGGTAGCGGTTGAGCGACCGGCTCCGCTTGTCATGGGTGGGGTATGATGGCCACGGATTATTACGAATTGCTGGGCATATCGCGCGGCGCCGACGACAAAGTGATCAAGGCTGCCTATCGCAAGCTGGCGATGGAGTGCCATCCCGACCGCGCGGGCGGCTGCAAGGAGCATGAAGCGCGCTTCAAGGCGATCAGTGAGGCGTATGACTGCCTCAAGGATCCGCAGAAGCGGGCGGCTTATGACCGTTTCGGCCATGCCGCGTTCCAGAATGGCGGGGCGGGCGGCAACCCCTTTGGCGGCGGCCAGGGGTTCGACGGCTTTTCCGACATTTTCTCCTCCATCTTCGGCGAGTTCATGGACCCGCGTGCGCAGCGGACCAGCGCGGCGCGGGGTTCGGACCTGCGCTACGACCTGGAACTGACGCTCGAAGAGGCTTTCGCCGGCACCGAACAGTCGATAGCGATTCAGACGCTTGCGGCCTGCGGGTCGTGCAACGCATCGGGCTCCAGGGGCCAGTCGGCGGCCCGAACCTGCGGAACATGCGGGGGCGCCGGCAAGGTGCGCGCGCAGCAGGGCTTTTTCGTGGTCGAACGGACCTGTCCGGGCTGCATGGGATCGGGCGAACAGATTGCCGATCCCTGCCCGGAATGCCAGGGTGAGGGCCGTACGCTCAAGTCACGCAAGCTCAACGTCAATATTCCCGCCGGGGTCGATGAAGGCACCCGGATCCGCGTCGCCGGCGAAGGCGAGGCTGGAATGCGCGGCGCGCCGGCAGGCGACCTTTACCTGTTCGTCCATCTGAAGCGGCACCCGATCTTCGAACGCGACGGAAGCACGCTCATCGCCGAAGCGCCGATCAGCTTCACGACCGCGGCGCTGGGCGGATCGATCCTCATCCCGGGCATCGACGGCGAGAAGATCGAATTGAAGATTCCCGCCGGAATCCAGTCGGGCGAAACGCTGCGCCATCGCGGCGGGGGCATGAATGTCCTCAATGGCCGCGGGCGGGGCGACCTGATGACTCGCATCCTGGTCGAAACGCCGACCAAGCTCAGCAAGGAGCAGAAGGCGATCCTCGAACAGTTTCGGACCACTGAGACCGGCGATGAATGTCCCGCCAGCAAGGGCTTCTTCAAGCGGGTACGCAGCTTTTTCGACGGTTAGGCTCCGCCACCCTTCAGCAATTCGGCAACCCCCCGGGTCATGCCGGCCATCGTATAGGGTTTCTTGATCACGATCCGGTCGCGGATTTCGGGCGGCAATTGCGCCTGCTCGCCATAGCCGGTTGCGAACATGAAGGGGATTGCCAGTTCCTGCAGCCGTCTGGCGATCGGAAAGCTGTGGTGGTCGCCAAGGTTGATGTCGAGGACCGCGACGTCGGGCCGCTGCTGTTCGATCAAGGCGATTGCGCCGCCGACAGTGCCGTCGGTGACCACCTCGCGCGCGCCAAGCCGGCGGAGCAGGTCTTCGGCGTCGAGCGCGATGATCAGACTGTCCTCGACCAGTAGCACCCGCTTGCCGACCAGCATGTCCTTGTGCTGCTCGGTGGGACGATCCAGGGGCGCGAAAAAGCGCGCCGGGGCGTCCCGGACATTGCGGGTCCGGGGCACATGCCTTGCCGGGATAAGGAACTCGGCGCGAAAACCGTCCGGATCGTATGACGCCCTGACCTCGCCGCCCAGGTCATAGGGCACGCTATGTTCGATGATGGTCGTTCCAAACCCCTTGCGGGTGGGTTCGCGCACCTGCGGCCCGTCCTTTTCCTGCCAGGTGAAGCGCAGGTTGCCCTGATCGTCGAGGACCCAGCCGATGTCGACGCTGCCATTGTCGGAAAGGCTGCCATATTTGGCGGAGTTGGTGACCAGTTCATGCACCACCATCGCCATCGTCGAATAGGCCTGCGGATTGAGCAGGGCCGGATCGCCAGAGGTCCGCACGCGATCCTTCTTGTTCACCAGGAAGGCGGCGACTTCCGCATCGATCAGCGCGTTCAATGGCGCTGGCCCCCAATGGTCGTCGGTGATCTGGTTGTGGGCGCGGGCGAGCGCGTGGATGCGCCCGTCGACCTGGGCAACGAAATCCTCGATCGTGGTGCCGGCAGCCGGCTTGGATTGGCGAATCATGCCGCGGATCAGCGACAGGATGTTGCGCACGCGGTGGTTGAGCTCGGCGATCAGCAACTCCTGCCGTTCGCTTGCCGCCTGCCGTTCTACATTCGCTTCGTCGGAAAGCCTCAGCACTACCTCGATGAGGGTTGCCCTTAACGTTTCCGCGACACGGATCTGAGAGGGGGTGAATGGGATCGACCGGCCCTCGACCAGCTCCTTCCATTCCTCGAAACTCTGCCGCGGCGACAGGCGCGGACCATTGGGCCCATAGTCGACTGGCTTGTGTGGATCGCCGCCCCAGCGCACCGAGCGGATCCGTTCGGACCGGAAAAGCACGACATAATCGCGCGGAGCCCGGCTGATCGGAATCGCCAGCATACCCGCCGCGGTCGTCGCGAACCGCTGCGCGTCGGCAAGGAGGTCGGCAATGCGGTCGGTCGCATAGATCTTGCCAGCCGCGGTCCCGTTCAGCGCCTTGACGAGGGCCGCGAAGCCCGCCGGATCGGGGGTCTGCCCCGAAAAGGCATAATTGCCGTTAAGCCAGACCCCGACGCCGTCGGCGGGAATGGCGTCGGTCAGGACGCCGGAAAGCCATTCGGGGTCCTCCAGCAGCTTCTCGTCGCTTGCCACCGCACCCAGCAGCTGGGCGGAAAGGTCCCGCGCGCGGCGCTCATATTCGACCAATTCTTTGCGCACTCGGCTTTCGATGCGCATCGAGAACATCTGCGAAAATAGTTCGGCGACCGAGCGGCGCTCGAAGCTTGGGCAGCGCGGCGCATAATGATGGCAGGCGATCAGGCCCCACAGCCGGTCTTCGACTACGACCGAAATCGACATCGAGGCGCGAACACCCATGTTGCGCAGATATTCGATATGGATCGGCGAAACCGACCGGAGCACCGACAGCGACAGGTCGATCGGTTCGCGGCGCTCGTTCAATTGCGGGACGATCGGCACCGGCGCGGCATCGATATCGGTAATCACCCGCAGTAGCGAGCGCTTGTAAAGCTCCCGCGCTTGCCTGGGAATGTCGCTCGCCGGATAATGGAGACCAAGGAAGCTGCCGATCCCGCCCTTGGCGCTTTCCGCGACCACCTCGCCCGATCCGCCCTCGTCGAACCGGTACAGCATGACCCGGTCAAAGCCGGTCAGCGCGCGAACCTGGCGGACACCTTCATTAAAAAGAGCGGGGAGGTCGCGCGTCTGGTCGAGCCTGCCGATCATCCCGCGCACGGTTCCGGTCGCGTCGCCATAATTGCGTTCGGTCGAGGGCTCGACTTCGATGATGACCTGGCCGTGAGCCATGTGGATCGCGACGTCGAAATCGCTGCCGCCGTCGACGATCGGACAATGGAACACCCGTTCGACCGTGTCCGGACCACGTATCAGCGCGAGGCGGTTGCGCAGCGTATGAATCGCCTCGTCGCAGAACAGGGCGCTCAGCGGCTCGCCAATCAGCTTGTCGGGCGTCGTATCGAAAAACTCGCCCACATTAGCCGACACGCGCGACACCAGCCAGTCGGAGGAGAGTGCGAACAACACCCCGATTGGCTGGATCGCGCCCAGCAGATGGATCGGTTCGCGGTCGCAGTTGGTGAGGTCGACAGGATCGGATGGATCGAGCTGGTTCACCGTTCGATCACCCTCCCTGCAGCCCGGCCGAAAAATTGAAAAGTGTGGATCGCGGCGTCGGTTGCGCCGCGTTGTTCAGAACCGGAATAAATCAGCCGGTCGAGTATCGCAAGGAAGGCGCGCCAATGGCCGGGGGGCGTTTCGGCATTGAGAAACCCGGCTGAAAGGCCCTCGCCAACCTCGCGGCGCAGCAGCTTTCCGCCAAGCCGCGATCCCTCGATGACGTATAGGCCGCCAAGCAGCGCGGCCCGGTCGGCATAAGTCGGGGCCTGCTCCGGCGGCGGCACCGCGATACCCAGCGCGTCGAGATCGGCAAGCAACAGGTCGGCGCGGCGAGCGCCCAGCCATCCGGGGAACAGTTCGTCTGCGCCGCTGTCGGCAAGCGCCTGTTCGACCGGCAGAAAGGCCATGGCATGGGCCGTCAGGAAAGCGGCATAATCGTCCCGCTCGCCCAGGTTGAGGGCCGAGAAGGCGGCGTCGATTGCATCATGCGCCTCGCGGGTCGCTTCGCGCAGCTCGGCATGGGCGCTCAAGCGCCGGTCCCGAATACCCGTTCGAAGATCGTGGCGATGCGCTTCAGATGATAGCCAAGGTCGAACAAAGCCTCGAGCTGGCTGTCGGACAGTCTTGCGGTCACGTCGGGATCGGCCTTCAACAGGTCGAGCAGCTGGAGCCTTCCGTCACTTTCCCACACCTGCATCGCATTGCGCTGCACCAGCGCATAGCTGTCCTCGCGACTCAGACCGGCCTGTGTGAGCGCAAGGAGCACGCGCTGCGAATGGATCAGGCCGCCCATCCGGTCCATGTTGCGCTGCATCCGATCGGGATAGACCAGCAGCTTGTCCATCACGCTGGTCAGGCGGGCCAGCGCGAAGTCGAGCGTGATGCAGGCATCGGGACCGATGAACCGCTCGACCGACGAGTGGCTGATGTCGCGCTCATGCCACAGGGCCACATTCTCCATTGCCGGGACGACCGCTGAACGGACGACCCGGGCCAGCCCGGTGAGGTTCTCGGTCAGCACGGGGTTGCGCTTGTGCGGCATGGCCGAACTGCCCTTCTGGCCCGGCGAGAAATATTCCTCCGCCTCCAGAACTTCGGTCCGCTGCAAATGGCGAACCTCGACGGCAAGCCGCTCGATCGAGGAGGCGATCACTCCGAGCACCGCGAAATAGGCGGCGTGGCGGTCACGCGGGATGACCTGCGTCGACGTCGGTTCGGGGGTCAGCCCAAGCTCGGCGGCGACATGGTCCTCGATTGCCGGGTCGACGTTGGCGAATGTCCCGACCGCGCCCGAAATCGCGCATGTGGCGATGTCGTCGCGCGCGGCCTTAAGCCGGGCCCGGTTACGGTCGAACTCGGCATAGGCCTGCGCCAGCTTGAGGCCGAAGGTGACCGGCTCGGCATGGATGCCATGGCTTCGGCCGATCGTCGGGGTCAGCTTATGTTCGATCGCCCGGCGCTTCAGCACCGCAAGGAGCGCGTCAAGGTCCTCGATCAACAGGTCGGCCGACTGTTTCAGTTGCACGGCCAGCGAGGTATCGAGCACGTCGCTCGAGGTCATGCCCTGGTGGAGCCAGCGCCGTTCCGGCCCCAGCTTTTCTCCCGCCCAGGTGAGGAAGGCAATCACGTCATGCTTGGTGACCGCCTCGATCGCGTCGATCGCGGGGACGTCGATGTCGCCGAGCACGTCCTCGTCATAGGCCTTGCGGATGGTGGCGGCGTCATCTTCGGGAATCATCCCGACCCGGCCCATCGCTTCGGCGGCGAAGACCTCAATCTGCCACCAGATGCGGTAGCGGTTTTCGGACGACCATATGGCGGTCATGGCGGGGCGGGAATAGCGAGGAACCATGGCGGCGGCGGCTAGCAGGGGCCGCGCAAAGTCGCAATGCGCGCGACTTGCGTTGGCGGCGCTTCGCAACCATTGGCGGGCAGCGCGGTTGGTTGCGAGGGACGGACGCTTGGATCATTTCGACATCATCGACGGGGAATTGCACAGCGAACAAGTGTCGCTGGAGGCCATCGCCGAGGAGGTCGGGACCCCGGTATACGTCTATTCTGCGGCGACGCTGTCCCGCCATGCCAGGGTGATGAAGGAGGCGCTTGCCAGCCTCGATGATCCGCTGGTCGCCTATGCGGTCAAGGCCAATCCCAACCCGGCGGTGCTTGCGATCCTTGCCCGCGAAGGGCTGGGCGCGGATATCGTCTCGATCGGCGAATATCGCGCCGCCCGGGCCGCTGGAATGGCGCCGGGGGACATCCTTTTTTCCGGCGTCGGCAAGACCGCGTCGGAAATGGCCGAGGCGCTCGAGGGCGGGCTGCTGCAGTTCAACCTGGAATCGGTCCAGGAGGCGGTCACCCTGTCCGCGGTTGCCCGCGACCTCGGCAAGACCGCGCCGGTCGCGCTGCGCATCAACCCCGACGTGGAGGCCGGGACCCACGCCAAGATCACCACCGGAACCGCCGACAACAAGTTCGGCTTGCCGATCGGCGACGCGATGGACGCTTTCGCCATGTTGCGCGGCCTGCCCAACATCGACGTGACCGGGGTGACGGTCCATATCGGCAGCCAGCTGACCAGCCTGGAGCCGCTGGAAACCGCGTTTCGTGCCCTGGGCGGGTTGATCGATGAGCTTCGCCGCCAGGACTTTGCCCTGCGCCTCGCCGATCTTGGTGGCGGACTCGGCGTTCCCTACGGGCCCGGCCAGCCCGAACCGCCAACCCCAGCCGACTATGGCGCGATGGTCGGGAGGGTCACCGCGAACTGGGGGCTGCGGCTGGCGTTCGAACCCGGCCGGCTGATCAGCGGCAATGCCGGCGTGCTGCTGACTCGGGTGGTGCGGATTAAGCCGGGCGAGCATCACCCTTGGCTGATCGTCGACGCGGCGATGAACGATCTGATGCGCCCCGCGCTTTACGACGCTTATCACCATATCGAAGTGGTCCGGCCGGGCGGTGGGCGAATGACCGTCAACGTCGTCGGCCCGGTTTGCGAAAGCGGCGATACCTTCGCCATGGCGCGCGAGATGGACTTTGCTGGGGAGGGGGAGTTGGTCGTTTTCCGTACCGCCGGCGCTTATGGGGCGGCCATGTCGAGCGGCTATAACAGCCGGCCGATCACGCCCGAGGTGCTGGTCGACGGCGATCGCTGGGCGCTCGTTCGCCAGCGGCTCGACCTCGCCTCGGCCGCGGCGTTGCCGCTGCCCGAATGGCTACACGGCAGGCATTAAATCAGCCCCATCGCCTTCAGGTTCGACCGCCCCGGCTGCCGAAAAGCTTGTGGCAGAGCCGGGCACGGTGTCCCGAACCGCCAGCGGTGTCGGCCAAAAATACCCGCTGTTATGGCATTGACGTAGCGGAACGGAGGCTAGGCAACGCGCTTTGGCCATGCAACGCGGTAATCTTTGCGGCGACGGAACGGTCGGCTGTCCGAGAGGTTTGAGCGGGGATGGTTTCGAGGAAAGACGACGGTCCACTCGGGGAGGTCGCGGAGGCGCTGAACGAAGGCAGGCTGATCGAGCCGGTCGTCGTCAAGACGCGTGGCCGCTGGCATCGCGTATGGCGGATCACGCGGCTCGGCCTCTTCGCCGTCCTGATCATCGCCGCGATCGCGCTTGCCGCGCTGTGGATCTGGCGCAAGCCGATCGCCAACGACATTATCGGCGACGAGCTGGCCAAGCGCGGCGTAACCGCCACCTATTCGCTCGACCGGGTCGGTTTTCGCACCCAGCAGGTCAGCGACCTCGTCATCGGCGACCCGGCCAACCCCGACCTGACTGTGGAGCGGGCGATCATCCAGCTTCGGGTCAAGCTCAACGGCAGCGTCGTTCCCTACCGGGTCGTCGCGCGCGGGGTGCGGCTCAACGGCCGGGTGGTGGGCGACAAAGTTAGCTTCGGACAGATCGACCGGCTGCTTCCGCCCCCATCGGGCAAGCCCTTCACCCTTCCCGATCTTTCCGTCGACCTGCGCGACGCGACAGTCGCGCTGGCGACGCCCTACGGCCGGCTCGGCTTCGCGGTCGAAGGGCGCGGCAACCTGTCGGGCGGGTTTAAGGGGCGGCTTGCCGCCTCGGCGCCTCGCCTGACGCCCGGTGCCTGCACGCTCGACGAATTCAAGGCGCTGGTCGCGATCGGGGTCACGGCCCGCCGACCGCGTGTTGAAGGACCGATCAGCGCCGCGGGGCTGAGCTGCCCGGCCAGCCGAATCCGGCTCACCCAGGCGCGGATGGACATCAACTCGAGCTTTTCGGAAGCGTTTGGCAGCTTCGACGGGCAGGGACGGATCAGCGTCCAGACGCTGATCGCCGGGACCAATGGCCTTGCCGGGGTCATCGGCAAGCTGACTTTCGAGGGGAAGCCGACCGATGCCATGGGCCGGATCGACATCGCCTCGCAGCGCGCCCGGCTGGCGGAGATTTTGGCCGGGAGGACCCGTTTCGAGGGACGCTACCGGCTGAATACGGCGCGGGGGGCACTGACCGTGCTCGGCGATTATGACAGCGGGTCGGTCGCGCTGGCCCCGTCGCTCACCTCCAGCCTGACCGGACCCTTGTCATCGGCTGCCGGGACCCCGCTCGGCCCGATCGGCGAGGCGATCGCCCGGGCCGTCCGCCGCGCGGCGAGCGACTTTGATGTCAACGGATCACTGCGGCTGGTCAACCGGCCGGGCGGCGGTGCGGTGCGGATCGAGCGCGCGCATGTCGTTACCGACGGCGGCGCCAAGATCGATGTCGGCGGCGGTGACGGCATCACCTATTATTGGCCGACCGGCCGGATCCGGATCGACGGCAATATCGAGACGAGTGGCGGGGGGCTGCCGACAGCCCAGGTTACGCTGCGCCAGCCGCGCGGCGGCGCGGGCCTGAGCGGTGTCGCCAACATCGCGCCGTATTCGGCGGGCGGCGCGCGGATGATGCTGTCGACCGTGCGCTTCGCCGCTCGGCCCGGCGGCTGGACAGAGCTCGGCGCCGTCGCCCTCCTCAACGGACCGATCCCCGGCGGCCGGGTGACGGGGCTGCGCATCCCCATCAACGGGAGAATCGGCGCCGGCGGCGCGCTGCGCTTCGGGGACCGGTGCATCGACGCGCGCTTCGCCAGCCTTTCGACCGGTTCGCTTCGCCTCGGCGCGACCCGTATTCCGCTCTGTCCCGACGGCGGGCCGATCGTCCGCAAGACCGCCGGTGGTGCACTGGTGCTTGGGGCGACCAGTCGCAACCTCGCGCTTCGCGGCCGGCTCGGGTCGGCACCTTTCGCGCTCGACAGCAGCCTCGTTCGACTCAGCCTCAGTCGGTTCGACGCAACCAACGTCCGCGCTCGGCTCGGCTCGGCCAGTTCGCCGGTGCTGATCAATGCCGGGCGGCTGTCGGGCGGGCTGTCAGGACCTGTCCGGGGCACCTTCGCGGGCGCAGATGCCGTGATCGGCAAGGTTCCGCTCATACTCAGCGAGGCGGACGGCAATTGGCGGCTAGACGGCGGTGATGTCGTGGTCGACGGCTCGCTGACCCTCTCGGATATGGCCGCTCCGCCCAAATTCTATCCGCTGCGCAGTAATGACGTCACTTTCAGGCTGGCCAATGGAAAGATCCGCGCCGGAGGCACGCTTCGCCACCCTTCCAGCGGCACGCGGGTCACCGACGTCACCATTGTCCATGACCTCGACAGCGGCGTCGGCAGCGCGCTGCTCGATGTCCCGGAAATCCGCTTCGGGGCGAACCTCCAGCCGGAAGAATTGACCCGCCTTACCGAAGGGGTCATCGCGCTCGTCAACGGACGGGTGAACGGGCAGGGCCGGATCAACTGGAACGGCAGCGGCGACGTGACCTCAACAGGCGAATTCAACATCGTCGATACCGATCTCGCGGCCGCCTTCGGCCCGGTCCGCGGGCTCAGCACGACCATCCGCTTCACCGACCTTCTGGGACTGCAGACGGCGCCGGGACAGTTGATGAACGTCGCCGAGGTCAACCCCGGCATCCTCGTCGAAAATGGCGTGATCCGTTATCAGCTGCTGCCCGACAATCTGGTCAAGATCGAGCGCGGTGAATGGCCCTTCATGGGGGGGCGCCTGGTCCTCCAGGAAACCATCCTCAACTTCGGCCGGCCGAGCGCCAAGCGACTGACCTTCGAGGTAGTCGGGCTCGATGCCCGGACCTTCGTCGACTCGATGGGCTTTTCCGAATTGCAGGCCAGCGGCACCTTCGACGGCGTCCTGCCGATGATCTTCGACGACGAAGGCGGCCGGATTGTCGGCGGGCGGCTCGACAGTCGGCCGGGCGGCGGCACGCTGGCCTATAATGGGGTGGTCAACCGCGCCAACCTCGGCACCATCGGCGGCTTGGCTTTCGACGCGCTTCGTGACCTCAGGTTCAACTCGATGATCATCCGCCTCGACGGCTATCTCGACGGCGAGTTCGCGACTCGGCTGGACATCGACGGCGTGGGCCTCGGCAACACCAGCACGCAGCGGTTCCTCCGGTCGGTGAATCGTATCCCGTTCAATTTCAACGTGACCATTACCGGGCCGTTTCGCGCGCTGATCGCTACCGCCAAAAGCTTCCGCGACCCCACCCAGGTGATTGAGCCGGCGCTGCCCCGTCCGCTCGACGAGGTGCCCGGCATCACCTTCGAGACAAGGCGGCGCGAAGAAGGCCAGGAACAGACCCAGACCCCGGTCGAACAGGACGTCCGGCCGACAAGCGACACCCAGCCATGAGGAGACTTCCCATGACCCCGACCCGTATCGTCCATGCCCTGTGCGGCGCCGCGCTCGCGCTGCCGCTGGCGGGCTGCATCACCGTCGACACGCCCGACAAGCCGATTGAGATCAACCTCAACGTCACTATCCGGCAGGAAGTGCTGGTGCGGCTTCAGCGCGATGTCGAACAGCTAATCGAACAGAATCCCGACGCCTTCCCGGGAAGTGCGCCGCCGAGGCAGCGCTGATGCGGCTGCCGATCATGCTCCTGGCGGCGATCGCGCTGGCGCCCACCGCAGCCCCGGCTCAGGACTATGCGGCCATCGCCTCGGCGCGCGCCGCAGGGCAGGTCGGCGAACGCCATGATGGCTATCTCGGCCTGGCCGGTCCGGTATCGGAAACGGTCCGACGGCAGGTTGCGGCGGTCAACATCAAGCGGCGCTCGCTCTACGCCGGTCTTGCTGCGCGAAAGGGCGTTTCCGCCGAAGAAGTGGGTATCACCGCCGCCTGCACGCTGCTGGGGCGTGTCGCGGTCGGGGAGGCCTATTTGGCGGGTCGAGCCTGGCAGCGGCGCCTTTCCGGCCAGCCCGCTCCGGTCCCCACTTATTGCTGGGCGGGTCCGAACGGATCGCGGTAATGGCCGCTGAGCGCGGCGACGAGGTGGGGAACGACCCTCGGTTCCACCTCATAATTCCCTTCCGCCCGGGGTCCGGCGAGACAGGGGAAACCCGTCAGCACCAGCCTTTCGAGTCGCTTTTGCTGTTGCCTCGGTAGGAAGGATGGCGATCTGCGACAAAGCTGGGCAGTCATCGAACATGCAGGGATCGCCGACAATTCCGAAGGCTAGGCGAAATGAAAGTTTATGAGCTCGTTCTCGAGGTCTCGGGTGAAGGACGCCGGCGCGCTCGGCGGCAACGTGTCGGGTCCGGCAAGCGCAGCCGCCCTGGGCTCAGTCGGCACCGGCCTTGAGAGGGAGCAGGCGGCCAGCGCCGCCGCGCAGCAGAGCGTCACGGCTTTCACCATACCGACGATGCCATGCCCGCGCGATGCGGCCAAGCGTGACCCGGCGCGGTTGACTAATGTCATGCCGCTTCATAAAGGGGCCGCGCCTTGGCGGGCTTGTCGACCGCCATGTTCCTAAGCCCTCCAGGACCTTATTCCGAAGAGGGTGGCGCTTAGCTGCGGGAGACGGGACATGATGGAAGATGAACCCGGGCAGGCCCCGAAGTCTCCACAGGACGCACGGCTCGATTCGCTCGAAGAGCGGCTCGGGCGCGCGCAGGCCAAGGAGGCGGAGCGGACCGGACAGGCGCCCAAGGCCGATGCCAATGAGCAGCTCGGCAACCGGGTGCTGTCCTATCTGCTCGGCGGGCTGATGGGCGGTGCGCTGATCGGCTGGGTGCTCGACAAGGCATTCGGCACTGGGCATCTGCTCCTCGTCGTCGGCCTGGTGCTCGGCACCGTCGGCGGCTTTTGGAGCATCATCAAGTTGGCGAACCGGCGTCCATAGGACGGCCGGGCGTTTGGTCTAGAAGGCGAGAAGAAACGTGGCGTCAGAATCGGGCAAGATCGATCCGATGCACCAGTTCCTGGTCCAGCCCATGTTCGGGCAGGACTGGCAGGTCGCGGGCTATAATATTGCCTTCACCAATTCCGCCATGTGGATGGCGGTGACCTTCCTTGCGCTTTGGGCCTTCATGATGCTCGGCATGAAGCGGGAGCTCGTGCCTGGCCGCTGGCAGATGGCGGTTGAAGGCTTCACCGGCTTCATCACCGACATGATGGACACTAATATCGGTCCGGCCGGCCGCAAGTTCACGCCTTATGTCTTCTCGCTGTTCATGTTCATCCTGTTCGCCAACGTGCTCGGCATGCTGCCGACGGCGCTGTTCGGCGTGCATGCCTTCACCGTTACCAGCCACCTGACGATCACCGGCGTGCTGGCGATCGTCAGCTTCGCGATCGTGCTGATTGTCGGCTTCGCCAAGCATGGGCTGCACTTCTTCTCCCTGTTCGTCCCCCACGGGACTCCGCCGGTCATGGTGCCGCTGATTTTCGTTGTGGAGCTGATGAGCTTCCTAGTCCGTCCTTTCAGCCTCGCGCTGCGGCTGTTCGTGGCGATGACCGCGGGCCACATCCTGCTCAAGGTGCTTGCCGGCTTCGTCATCAATGGCGCCAACGCAGGCGTCGGGACCGCCCTCATCGTCTCGCTTCCAAGCTTCGCGCTGATGCTCGGCATCACGCTGCTCGAACTGCTGGTCGCGGCGATTCAGGCCTATGTTTTCGCCTTGCTCACGTCGCTGTATCTCAACGACGCGATCAATCTTCACTGATCTAACAACGTTTTTCCAAGGGAGTACTCAATATGGACGCGACTGCTGCGAAGCTTCTGGGTGCCGGTCTCGCCGCGATCGGCGTTGGCATGGCCGCGATCGGCGTGGGCAACGTTTTCGGCTCGTTCCTCGAAAGCGCGCTGCGTAACCCGGCCGCCGCCGACGGCCAGCAGGGCCGCCTGTTCATCGGCTTCGCCGCTGCCGAACTTCTCGGCCTGCTGGCGTTCGTCGTTGCGATGATTCTGCTGTTCGTCGCCTAACTTAACCTACTAGCCCAAGGGGTCGGCCATGCCGCAGATCGCCCAGATCGGCGAAATCTACGCATCGCAGCTGTTCTGGCTGCTGGTCTTCTTCGGCGCTATCCTCGTCGTCATCGGCTACGGGATGCTTCCGAAGATCCAGTCGACGGTGGACGCGCGCGATGCGAAGATCGCGGCCGACCTCAAGGCTGCCGAAGGGGCGCGGGCTACGGCCGACGCCCTTGAGGACGAATATCGCGCGGCGATGGACAAGAGCCGCGCTGAAGCGGCCAAGCTCGCCGCCGAGGCCAAGGCCAGTGCCGCCAAGGCAACCGAGAAGTCGGTGGCCAAGGCGGACAAGGCGCTTGCCGCCAAGATCGACAAGGCAACCGCAAAGGTGGCCGAGGCCCGCGCCGCCGCGCTGGCCGAGATCGAAACGATTGCCGCCGAAGCGGCCCAGTCAGTCGCCAGTCGCGTTGCCGGGATCGAAATTGAGGCCGACGCCGCCCGCGCCGCGGTCAAGAAGGAATTGGCCCATGGCTGAGCCCACCACTCACAGCGAAGTGCCAGGCGGCGTAGAACATGTCGAGCCGGCGATTCTGGGCATTTTCAATGCCTCGGTGATCGTCGCGCTGGCGATGGCCCTGGTGATCGGCCTGATGATCGCCAAGAAGGTCCCGGCCGCGATCGGCAAGAGCCTCGACAAGAAGATCGCGGCAATCCGCGAACAGCTCGCGGAGGCTGAAGCCCTGCGCAAGGACGCCGAGGCGCTCCGGTCCGAATATGAAGCCAAGGCCAAGGCCGCGGGCAAGGAAGCCAAGGCGATGCTGAAGCGCGCCGAGGGCGAAGCCGAGGCGATCATCGCCAAGGCCGCGCAGGACGCCGAAGCCCTGGTCGAGCGACGCAAGGCGATGGCCGAAGCCAAGATTGCCGCCGAGGAACGCGCGGCGATCGACGCGCTTCGCGCCACCGCCGCCAATGCAGCGACGGCCGCAGCTGCCAAGCTGATCGCCGAGTGCGGCGACGCCAAGGCGGACAAGGCGCTCATCGACAGCGCCATTGCCGGCCTTAACGCCTGATTCCCAACTGATGCCGTGCTAGCGAAGCAATCCCGCGAAAGCGGGATCGTTTCGTCTTTGGCTGCGCGCCGCGCTTATTGCTGGTGATCGCCGCCGGGCGCGCTGACCCCATCAAGCGCGAAATGGGCGATTTCGCCGCCGGTCTCGCGCGACAGGTCGCCAAGGCTGACCATCCCGACCAGCTTCTGGTCCGAATCGACCACCGGAAGGCGGCGCACCTGCTCGTCGCTCATCCGCTTGGCGACCGATGCCAGGTCGTCGTCCTCATGGGCGCAGATGATTCCATCGCTCATCAGGTCGCTGATCGGCGTATCGGGGCCCCGGCCTTCGGCCACTCCGCGCACCGCGATGTCGCGGTCGGTGACCATGCCGATGACCTTGTCGCCCTCGCACACCGGGATCGAGCCGGTGTCGGCCCGAAGCATGAACTGGGCGGCTTCACGCGCGGTCTGGTCGGCCGTCACCTTTTCGATTTCGGTCGTCATCACTTCGCTGATTTTCATCGGATGCCCTCCTTTTTGGTTCGCGGGTTCAACGAACCGCGGTGTGGGGGCGTTCCGACGATCAGGGAACGTTTTCCGTCAGAAGGTCGTAGGTTGCGACCAGTTCGTCGTCCTGGTTGAAGATTTCGACCGCCCAGCGGACGACGCCGGTTTCGTTGCTTTTCAACGACATGGCGCGAACCGACAGTTCGACCCGCATACTGTCTCCCGGGTAGAGCGGGGTGAGGAAGCGGAGGTCTTCAAGCCCGGTATTGGCCAGCACGGGGCCGGGGTCCGGATCGACGAACAGGCCCGCCGCAAAGCTCAGGATGAGGTAGCCGTGGGCGACCCGGCCCTCGAAGATCGGCGAGGCCTTGGCCGCCTCCTCGTCCATGTGCGCGTAGAAGGTGTCGCCGGTGAAATTGGCGAAATGTTCGATATCCTCCAGCGTCACGGTCCGCGAGCCGGTCTTCAGCGTGTCGCCGATGCGCAGTTCCGACATGCGGCGGCGGAAGGGATGCTGGGCGATCTCATGCTTGGGCCCGCCGGGAATATATTGTTCGCTGATCGCGGCGATCATTGCCGGTGACGACTGGATCGCGGTGCGCTGCATATAATGTTTCACGCCGCGAACGCCGCCCATTTCCTCGCTGCCCCCGGCGCGGCCCGGCCCGCCGTGGACGAGCACCGGCAGCGGTGAGCCATGGCCGGTGCTTTCCGCCGCATTGTCGCGATTGAGGACCAACATCCGCCCGTGGAAGGCCGCGGCGCCATGGATGAATTCGCGCGCGGCATCGGGCGAATGGGTGAACAGCGACAGTGCCAGGCTGCCCATCCCGCGATTGGCCAGCGCGATGGCGTCGGCCATGCCCGAATAGGGCATGACCGTAGAAACCGGTCCGAACGCCTCGATATCATGGACCGCCTCGGCGTCCCACGGATTGTCGGCGCGCAGCAAAATCGGCTCCATGAACGCGCCGCCCGCGACCCCGGGGCTGGCGTCGGGATTGCCGGCGACCACCCGCGCGCCGGCGGCGGTCAGTTTGGCGATCTGGGCCCGGACGTCGTCGCGCTGGCTGCACGACACCAGCGCGCCCATCCGGCTGGCCTTGTCGCGCGGGTCGCCGACCCGCACCGACGCCAGCCGGTCGCGGATCGCCGCTTCGACCGCGTCGAGATGTTGTACGGGGGCCATCGCCCGGCGGATGGCAGTACATTTCTGCCCCGCCTTGACGGTCATCTCGTTGACCACTTCCTTGACGAACAGATCGAATTCCGGAGTGCCCGGTGCCGCGTCGGGGCCGAGGAGCGAGGCGTTGAGGCTGTCCTGCTCGGCGACGAACTTGACGCTTTCGCGCTGCACCACCGGGTGGGAACGAAGTTTTAGCGCGGTCGATGCCGAACCCGTGAAGCTGACCACATCCTGCCCCGTCAAATGGTCGAACAGATCGCCGACCCCGCCGACGATCAGCTGCACCGCGCCGGGCGGCAGAAGGCAGCTTTCTATCATCACCCGAAAGGCGGCTTCGCACAGATAGGCGGTCGAGCTAGCCGGCTTGACGATCGCCGGCATCCCGGCAAGCAAGGTCGGCGCAAGCTTTTCCAGCATTCCCCAGACGGGGAAGTTGAAGGCGTTGATATGGACCGCCGCGCCCTGCAGCGGGGTGTAGATATGCTGGCCGATGAAGCTTCCAGACTTGCTCAGCGGCTCGACCGGCCCGTCGAGCAGAACATGGGCGTCGGGCAATTCGCGGCGGCCCTTGGAGGAGAAGCTGAACAGCGTTCCGGCGCCGCCTTCGATGTCGATCCAGCCATCCTTGCGCGTCGCGCCGGTCTGGTAGTTGAGCTCGTAAAGTTCTTCCTTGCGGGCCATAATCGCCAGCCCCAGGCCCTTGATGATCCGCGCCCGCTCATGGAATGTCAGCGTGCGCAGCGCCGGCCCGCCGATTTCGCGCGCGTAGCGCAGCATCGCGCCGAATTCGATCCCGCCTGAACCGGTGGTCGCCACCGGGCTGCCGTCGATCGCCGAGTTGATCGGGCTAAGCGAGCCGGGGTCCCCGGGAAGCCATTGGTCACGGGCGTAATTCAGCAGCTGCGGGGTTTTCATCGGCTATTCTCCTGCCCTTGCCGCTAGCCCGTTCGCCGCCACGCCCGCAACCCCGGCCAATCGATCCATTACGGAGATTGGGTTAAGCGTCCGGCGACCGGACCCGCCCATTCTCCGCCTCGGCCTCAAGACGAGGAGAAGGTGGCGTTGCGTAACAGGGAGCCTCGGCGAAAAGTGCTGGTACCAGCGCGAATGCGGGTCGGCGCCTCGTGGAGCGATGCCAGCATCCTCAACATTTCGTCGCGCGGGATGCTACTGCGATCGGCGGCCGCGCCGCCGCAAGGTACCTACCTTGAGATCCGCCGTGGTCCGCACATTGTCGTTGCCAGGGTTGTCTGGTCCAATACGGACCGTTTCGGGATCCGTACCCAGGACCCGGTATGCCCCGACCGGCT
This sequence comes from Sphingomonas xanthus, assembly GCF_007998985.1. Classification (GTDB taxonomy): domain Bacteria; phylum Pseudomonadota; class Alphaproteobacteria; order Sphingomonadales; family Sphingomonadaceae; genus Sphingomicrobium; species Sphingomicrobium xanthum. The sequence goes on along the minus strand of NZ_CP041659.1, from coordinate 497,843 downwards.
GATGAGCCAGGCCGCGGCGGCCGATGGCCCGCCGGTGCTCGACCGGCGGGCAAGGCCGCGGGCCGATGATCGCGCGGGCGCCAGCCGCCGTTGGGGGCAGGCGTTGGAATTTATCGTCGTCGCGAGCGCGGGCCTGGCAGCGGCCCTCCTGAGTTTTGGCACGGTCGGCGAGGTGCTTGCGCGACCGCTGGCGGCGGTTGGAACGGCGCTGAACTAGCGCCCCTCAAATCGGGCGGCGCGCTTTTCAAGGAAGGCCGCGACGCCTTCGCGATAGTCGTGGGTAAAGCCAAGCCGGCGCATTTCGTCCCGCTGCAGGTCGAGTTCCGCGTCGAGCGGGCGCGACCAGCTGGTGCGGACGATTTGCTTGATCGCTGCCAGGCCGAGCGGCGGAAGGGCCGAAAGCTTGCTTGCCAGCGCATCGACTTCGCTATCGAGCCCGTCGTCGTCGACCGCTTTCCAGATCATTCCCCACTCGGCGGCGCGCTCGGCGGGAAGTGGCTCCCCGGTCAGTGCCAGGCCTAGCGCTCGGGCTTGGCCGACGAGGCGCGGAAGGTGCCAGCTTCCGCCGCTGTCGGGGATCAGGCCGAGCGCGGAAAAGCTCTGGATGAACTTTGCCGAGCGGGCGGCAATGACGATGTCGCAGGCCAGCGCGATATTGGCCCCAGCGCCGGCGGCGACGCCGTTGACCCGGGCGATGACCGGCTGAGGAATTTCGGCCAGGGTGCGGATCAGCGGATTCCAGCTTTCCTCGACCGTCTCGCCAAGATCGACCGCTTCGCCGGGCGCAGCGGCCCGGTCGTTAAGGTCCTGCCCGGCGCAAAATCCGCGGCCGGCGCCGGTCAGCACCACCACTCGCGCATCGCCGAGGTCGGCGAGCGCGTCGCGCAGTTCGGCATGCATCGCGCGAGTGAAGCTGTTGAGCCGGTCCGGCCGGTTCAAGGTGATGCGGAGGACATGGTCGGTCCGCTCGCTGGTGATGCACTGGTATGTCATGCCGCTCTCCTATCGGGTCGCTGTTAGCAAGAGGCGGGGGCCAAGCAAGCGCGGACCGGCTGGTTAACGCCTTTTTCACCTCGTCTGCCTAGGGCTTCGGGCTGGACCATGATGCCTTCACCGCGCCTTGCCACCCTGTTGACCGCCGCAGCGCTGTTCGCCGCGCCGCCGACTGGCGCCGATGCCGCAGTGATCAATGCCCAGGTCACCGCCAATGTGGTGAAGCCGCTCCAGTTTACGGCCAGGCGGGACCTCGACTTCGGGACGATACTGCTGTCTGCGGGGATGACCGGTCCGGCGACCGTCACGCTCAGCCAGGGCGGAGTGCGCAGCTGTCCGGCAAGCGTGACCTGCACCGGGGCGGCGCTGCCGGCGATCTTCAACGTCCAGGGCACGAACAAGCAGGTCGTGCGAATTTCCGCCATGGCCTCGGACCTCGTCAATGCCGCGGATGGCAGGACGCTGCGTTTCACCCCGTCCGCGCCAACCAGCATCACCCTCACCAATTCGGGTGCTCCCGGCTTGGACTTCAACGTCGGAGGGTCGATTTCCGTGCCGGCCAACGCCACCGACGGGCTCTATAGCGGCACAGTCGAGATTACCGTCGACAATCAATAGCGGCCGAGTTTGAAGCGCGGCCCCGAAATCGCTACATCGGACTCATGTACACCACCGAGATGAGCAAGAACGTCAAGCCGATCGAGACGGTCGAGGATTCCGACCTGGTCGCGGCGTTCGAGGCGCGGGTCGCCGCGGACGAATTTATCGAGCCCAAGGACTGGATGCCGGACGCCTATCGCAAGACGCTGGTGCGGCAGATTTCGCAGCATGCCCATAGCGAGATCGTCGGCATGCTTCCGGAAGGCAATTGGATCACCCGGGCGCCCTCGCTTCGCCGCAAGGCGATCCTCCTGGCCAAGGTGCAGGACGAAGGCGGCCATGGCCTTTATCTATATTGCGCGGCCGAGACCCTGGGCACCAGCCGCGAACAGATGGTCGAGGCGCTCCATTCGGGCAAAGCCAAGTACAGCACGATATTCAACTATCCGACGCTGACCTGGGCCGACATTGGCGCGATCGGCTGGCTGGTCGACGGCGCGGCGATCATGAACCAGGTGCCGCTGCAGCGCACCAGCTATGGTCCTTATGCCCGGGCCATGGTCCGGGTTTGCAAGGAAGAAAGCTTCCATCAGCGTCAGGGCTATGAAATCATGATCGCGCTGGCCAACGGCACCGCCGACCAAAAGCGGATGGCGCAGGATGCGCTCAACCGCTGGTGGTGGCCGTCACTGATGATGTTCGGCCCGCCCGATGACAATTCGCCTAACACCGAACGGTCCATGCGCTGGCGGATCAAGCGCGAGACCAATGACGAGCTTCGTCAGAAGTTCGTCGATATTTCGGTGCCGCAGGCGGAATTCCTCGGCCTTACCGTGCCCGATGCCGACCTCAAGTGGAACGAGGCCAAGGGCGGATATGATTTCGGCGAAATCGACTGGGAAGAATTCTACGCGGTCGTCCGCGGCGAAGGGCCGGTCGCCAAGGAACGCATGAAGGCGCGTCGCGATGCCTGGGATGATGGTGCCTGGGTCCGCGACGCCGCCGCCGCTTATGAAGCCAAGCGCCGCGAGCGCGCAGCAGCTTGAAATCGCGCTTCGTCACTGCAAGGAGCGCAGCGACGAAACAATCCATCGACCGCAGCGAGGCAACAATCGCTACGCTCGCAATGACGGAGGAAGTTGGTGAGCGAAGGTCATGACTGGCCGTTGTGGGAAGTTTTCGTCCGGGCCAAGGGCGGTCTTAGCCATCGCCATGTCGGCAGCGTTCATGCTCCTGACCCGGAGCTCGCGCTCCGGCACGCCCGCGACACCTATACGCGGCGGCTCGAAGGCGTAAGCCTGTGGGTAGTGAAGTCGACGGACATCATCGCCAGCGACCCGGCCGATAGCGGCCCGTTGTTCGAACCAGCGCAGGACAAGGTCTATCGCCACCCGACCTTCTACGACATTCCCGACGTGGTGAAGCACATCTGATGCCGTCGCTCCCGACCATCGAGAAGGACGTTGAAAAGCGGGCCGAAGGGGTCGCCAACCGAGGCGCGTTCGACGCGCCGGCGCTGGCCGAACACGACCCGCCGCTCTTCGACTATCTGTGCCGCCTTGGCGACGATGCGCTGATCCTCGGCCAGCGCCTCAGCGAATGGTGCGGCCATGCGCCCGCGCTTGAAGTCGACCTCAGCCTCGCCAACCTGGCGCTCGACCTAATCGGGCAGGGAACGCATTTCCTTGGTGCTGCGGGCGATGCCGACCGACTGGCGTTCCACCGCGACGTGCTCGACTGGAAGAATTGCTGGCTGGTCGAACAGCCCAATGGCGACTTTGCGCAGACGATCGCCCGGCAATTCCTTTTCTCGACCTGGCAGCACATGCTCTACAAGCGGCTGTCCGCGTCGGCGGATGAACGGATCGCGGGCATCGCCGCTAAGGGTTTCAAGGAAGTCGCCTATCATCGCGAAATCGCCGCCGACTGGGTTATCCGGCTTGGCGACGGGACCGAGGAAAGCACGCGCCGCATGGCCAAAGGGCTCGACTGGAACTGGCGGTTCATCCCCGAATTGTTTGAGGTCGACGACCTCCTCGAAACGATGATTGAACGCGGCGTAGCCGCCGATCCCCGAAGCTTCGAGGAGGAATTTCGGTCCGCGATCGCCGCGGTGCTTGTGGAGGCGAGGCTGGAAGCGCCCGCCGACCAGCGGCCGATCCTCGGCGGCCGGCGCGGCCATCATAGCGAGCACCTCGGCCATTTGCTTGCGGTGATGCAGCATCTGCCCCGCACCTATCCCGAGGCGAGCTGGTAAGTGGCCGAACATTTCTACCCGCTCCGGGTGGCGGAAATCCTGCCTGAAACCGAAGAGGCGAACTCGATCCGATTCGCGGTTCCCGGCGATCTGACCGAGGCTTTCCAGTTCCGTGCCGGCCAGCATCTCACACTGCGCGCGACGATCGATGGCGAAGAAGTGCGCCGCAACTATTCGCTGTGCACCGCGCCCGCCGAGGGCGAGCTGAAGGTGACGGTCAAGCGCATCGCGGGCGGCGTCTTTTCCAATTGGGTCGCCGACAGTCTTAAGGTCGGGGACATGGTCGACGTGATGACCCCGCACGGGTCCTTCACGACCCCGTTCGATCCCGCCGCCATGCGCCGCTATGTCGGCTTCGCCGGCGGGTCGGGGATCACCCCGGTGATGTCGCTGATCCGCACCGCGCTCACGACCGAGCCGGAAAGCCGCTTCACGCTCTTTTACGGCAACCGGGACGCCAGTTCGATCATCTTCCTCGAAGCGCTGGCGGCGCTCAAGGACCGCTATCTCGGCCGGTTCGAGCTTTACCATTTCCTCAGCCATGAGGAAGGCGATGTCGAGCTGTTCAACGGCATGCTCGATCGGGAAACCTGCGACGCGGCGATCGCCCACCTGGTCGGCGACGTCGAGGCGGTCGATGCCTGGTTTATCTGCGGACCCGGACCGATGATGGACGCCGCCGAGGCAGCGCTGCTCGAGCGCGATGTAACGCGCGACAAAATCCATATCGAACGCTTCACCGCCGGCCGCCCGTCGGCGGCGCTTGCAGCGCAAATGGCCGCGCTCCAGCAGGAAGCGGCAGGGCAGACGCTCAGCATCACGCTCGACGGGCGCACCCGAAAGGTCGAATTTTCCGCCGACAATATCCTCGACAGCGCCCGCGAATCGGGCCTTTCCGCGCCTTTTGCCTGCAAAGCCGGGGTGTGCGCGACCTGCCGCGCCAAGGTGGTCCACGGCAAGGTGGAAATGGCCGCGCGCTATGGCCTTACCGACGAAGAAATCGCCGCCGGCTATGTCCTCACGTGCCAGTCGGTGCCGGTCGGATCGGATGTCGCCGTCGATTACGACGCCTGACGCCTTTGCGAGCGCCCGCTTTTGCCGCTAGAGCCTGATCATGCTGACGACCAAGAGCAACGCGCGGCTGGCTGATCTCCACCCGGTCAAAAGCGATTCGCTGCTGGCCCTGATCGCCAAGGCCAATGCCGATACGCGCCCCGAAAAGATCGACGTCGGGGTAGGCGTCTATAAGGACAGCCAAGGGCGAACCCCGGTAATGCGGTCGGTGAAGGCCGCGGAAAAGCGGCTTTGGGAGACGCAGCGCAGCAAGTCATATCTGGGCGGCGCGGGAGATGCCCGCATGCTCCAGCTGCTGAAGCCGATCCTGTTCGGCCCGCATGCCGGGGACGAGCGGATCGTCGGCCTGCAGACCCCGGGCGGCTGCGGCGCCCTTACGCTGGGCTTCAACCTGGTCGCCAAGGCCAATCCCAAAGCGCGGGTGCTGGTCGGAACCCCGACCTGGCCGAACCACCAGCCGATCATTGCCGGCGCTGGCCTCGAGATCGTCGAATATCCCTATTATGACCGGCAGGAGCGCCGGATCTGCTTCGCGCAGATGGTCGAGGCAATCGGTGCAGCAAGGGGCGGCGACGTCGTCCTGCTTCACGGCTGTTGCCACAATCCGACCGGAGCCGACCTCGACGAGGCGCAGTGGCGCGAAGTTGTCCGCCTGCTGGTCGAGCGCCAGCTACTGCCGGTGGTCGACATTGCCTATCAGGGTCTTGGCAAGGGCCTGGAAGAAGATGCATTCGGGCTCAGGCTGGTGATCGAGGCGTGCGACGAGGTGGTCGTCGCGCAGAGCTGCGATAAGAATTTTGGTGTCTATCGAGACCGCGTCGGCGCGCTCTTCCTCAAGACCGGAACGGCCAACACGAGCGGCAATGCGATAAAGCATGTGCTGCAGATCGCCCGCGAAATGTGGTCGATGCCGCCCGATCATGGCGGCGCGGTGGTGCGAACCGTCCTCGACGATCCCGAACTGGCGGCGGACTGGCGCGCCGAAGTGGATGAGATGCGTGCCCGGATCTTGGCGATCCGCGAACGGCTTGCCGCTGCCCATCCCAAGCTCGCCTTCATTACCGAACAGAATGGCATGTTTTCGATGCTTCCGGTGACCCCCCAGCAGGTCGACGACCTGCGTGAGCGGCACGCCATCTACATGGCCGATAGCGGCCGGTTCAACATCCTCGGCATGGCCGACGACGAGGTCGACCGTTTTGTCGCGGCGGTCGTCGAGGTGATCGGTGGCTGACGTGCTGGAGGTGACGCGCAAGGCTTCGGCGACGGACCTCGACTGGTCCGAGGTCGCGCGACTGGTGCTGACCAGCCGGGCGCTCGACGAGCTTGAGGAAAGCCGGCTGGTCCCCGAAAAGAAGGTCCTCTACCAATTTTCCGCGCGGGGTCATGACATGGCCCAGGTCATGCTCGGACTTCACCTGCGCGACGGTGATGCGGCTTGCGGCTATTATCGCTCGCGGCCGATGCTGCTTGCGCTTGGCGTGCCGCTGGCCGACGCGCTGGGCAGCGGAATGGGGCGCGAGGGTGGCTATTCCGACGGCCGCGATATTGGCGTGGTGTTCAACTATCCCAATCCCGGCGGCGCCCACGCCCTGCCGATGTGCGGCGGGGTCGGGGCCCAATATGCTCCCGCGGCCGGTTGGGCGCAGTCGGTTCTCTATAAGTCGCGGGTGCTCGGCGAACAGGACCGGGGCGCGATCGGTGTAGTACTTGGCGGTGACGCCAGCTGTGCGACCGGTGGATTTTGGTCTGCGCTAACAATTGCAACTACGCAATCGTTGCCAATGCTATTTTACATCGAGGATAACGGTTACGGCATTTCTGTGCCGTCCCATTACCAGACACCCGGCTGCGACATTGCCGCCAACCTGGCCAGCTTCGGTAACCTGGCGATCTGGAACGGCGACGGGACCGATCCCGAGGGCGCGGCGCGTATGATCGGCGAAGCGGTTGGGCACGTCCGGGGCCGCATGGGGCCGGCACTGATCCGCCTGACCGTGCCCCGTCTCGAAGGGCATAGCTATCAGGACACCCAGACCTACAAGTCCGAAGAGACGGTGAAGGCCGAATGGGCGCGCGATCCGCTGCCTAAGCTAAAGGCCCATACCGCAGATCTTGACTGGGACCTCATCGAGGCCTCGGTCGCTCAGGAAGTGGAGTCTGCCCGGGCGGAAGCCGAGGCGCGGGGCGTATCTTCACCCGACCGGGTCACCGACCATGTCTATTTCGAAGGCGAAGCGGCAAGGGTCGGCGGTGGCGCCGGCCTGGCGCTCGACGACAGCCATGCCGAGCCGCGACCCGAAGGGCAGCGGATCAACATGGTCACCGCGATCCGCCGCGTGCTTGACCAGGAACTGGAGAAGAATCCCAAGGTGCTGGTGTTCGGCGAGGATGTCGGGCCCAAGGGCGGCGTCCATGCCGTGACGCTCGGCCTTCAGGACAAATATGGCCATGACCGGGTATTCGACACCTCGTTGAACGAGGAAGGGATCGTCGGCCGCGCTGTAGGCATGGCGCTCGCTGGGCTGATGCCGGTGCCCGAAATTCAGTTTCGCAAATATGCCGAGCCGGCGACCGAGCAGATCAACGATTGCGGAACGATGCGCTGGCGCACCGCCAATCGCTTCGCGGCGCCAATGGTGCTGCGCATACCCGGCGGCTTCTTCAAGTGCGGCGACCCATGGCACAGCCAGACCAACGAAGTGCAGTTCGTTCACAATCCCGGCTGGAAGGTGGCGGTGCCGTCGAACGCCGAAGACGCGGTCGGGCTGCTGCGCGCATCCTTGCGCGGCCAAGATCCGGTGATCTTCTTCGAACATCGCGCGATGCTTGACGACAGCTGGGCACGCCGCCCGTGGCCGGGCGATGCCTTCGTCCTACCCTTTGGCAAGGCCAGGAAGACCCGGACAGGCAACAAGATCAGCATCATCACCTGGGGCGCGATGGTCCCGCGCTGCGAAGCGGCCGCCGAAGGAGTCGACGCCGACGTCATCGACCTGCGCACCTTGATGCCTTGGGACCGCGACATGGTGCTCGACAGCGTGCGGCGGACCCGCCGCTGCCTGATCGTCCATGAGGATTTGCGCACCGGCGGGTTCGGCGCGGAAATCGCCGCGGTCGTTGCCGACGAAGCCTTTCTTGACCTTGATGCGCCGGTCGCGCGGGTGACGATGCCCGACGTGCCCAGCCCGCACCATCCCAAGCTTCTTGAATGGGCCGTCCCGTCGGTTGAGCGCATCCGCGCCGAAATCGACCGGCTGTTGGGGTTCTGATCCGATGATCGATGTGCGCGTCCCCGACGAGCAGGAAGGCACCAAGGCGGTCGTCCGCGCCTGGCTCAAGAAGGTCGGCGACGCGGTCGCCGAAAATGACCCGCTGGTCGAACTGGAAACCGACAAGGTCACGCAGGAAGTGCCGGCGCCCGCCGCCGGGGTGCTAACCGAAATCCTGCTCGATACCGACGACGAGGCCGCGCCGGGCGACGTGCTCGGCCGGATCACCGCCGGCACCTACGACCCGCTTCCCTTCGATGCCGAGCAGGGCAAGGCCGAGCCAGCCGAAAGGCCGGCCGAGACGCCCGCCGCGGTGATCGGCGATGCCGAAACCCGGCTGTCGCCCTCGGTCCGCCGCGCGCTGATGCAGCATGACATCGACCCGTCGAAAATCCGAGGAACGGGCCGGGGCGGGCGGATCACCCGCGAGGACGTCGACCGCGCGGTGGCCAGTGCGACCACGGTCAGCGCCGGTGAGCCGTCGACGGCTCAGCCGTGCCATTTTTCTGGGACCGACATCCCGCACGACCGGATGCGGCTCAAGATCGCCGAGAATATGGTTCGGGCGGTCAGCGACGCGCCCCATGTCACCGCGTTGTTCGAGGCTGATTTCTCGGCCATCGCCGCGCACAAGAAGGCGATGGCGGACCGCGGCGTGAAGCTCAGCTACACCGCCTATATCGTCAAGGCCGCGGCCGAGGCGATGGCGGTCGCTCCAGCGATCAACGGCCGCTGGGAAGAGGATCGGATCGCCGTTTCGCCGACCATCAACGTCGGGGTCGGCACCGCGCTTGGCGACAGGGGACTGGTTGTCCCGGTGGTCCGGGATGCCGGCGCGCTTTCGCTCGAGGCGATTGGCCGCAAGCTCGACGACCTCACGTCCCGCGCCCGGGGCGGGAAACTGACCGCCGCTGACGTGTCGGGCGGCAGCTTTACCATCTCCAACCATGGCGTATCGGGAAGCCTGCTGGCATCGCCGATCATCCTCCATGCCGGCCAGGCCGCGATCCTCGGGGTCGGCAAGCTCGAAAAGCGGGTGGTGGTTCGGACCATCGACGGGCAGGACGCGATCCTCATCCGGCCGATGGCCTATGTCACGCTGACCATCGATCACCGGGTGGTCGACGGGCACCAGACCAATGGCTGGCTCGCCCGCTTCGTCGAAATCCTCGAAGGCTGGCCAGCGCCCTAGAAGGGGAAGAAAAGGGTGATCGCGAACACGCCGACCACCATCGTGATGATGTTGAGCGGCATGCCGACGCGCACGAAGTCCATATAGTTGTAGCCACCCATCTGGTAGACGATGACATTGGTCTGGTAGCCGAATGGCGTGGCGAAGGCCGCGCTCCCGGCCATCATCACCGCGACGAGGAAGGGCCGCGCGCTAACCCCCAGGCTTTCCGCCAGCGCGACCGCGATCGGGGTGATCAGCACCGCCACCGTGGCATTTGATAAAAGCTCGGTCAGGACCAGGGTCGCACCATAAAGGATAATCAGCGCGCCCAGCGGGCCAAGGTCGTCGACCACGCTCAGCAGCGCCGCGGTCATCCCTTCGGCAAGCCCGCTCTGCTCCATCGCGATGCCCAGCACCACCATGCCGGCGATGAGCATCAGGATTTCGGGACGAAGCCCGCCATAGGCTTCGTCGGGCGTGAGCACGCGCAGCAGGATCAGCAGCACCGCTCCGGCGAAAGCCGATGCCGCGATCGGCGCGATGTTGAGCGCCGCGGCGGCGATTGCGCCAAAAAAGATCAGCAGCGAGACTAGGGCCTTGCCCCGCTGGAACGGGCGATGTTCAGCGAACTTGTCGGCTTCGCCGATCTGGGCGCCCGAAACATCGACGTCATGATAGTCGGGCATCGGAAATGGCGGCGGCTTTTCCTCTTCCGCCGGCCGCGCCGAAATCAGCCGTCCGCTGGCAAGGAACAGGTAAAGTCCGCCGGCGACCGCGACCATGAACCCGACCGGGGTAATCTCGAACAGCCCGAATTGCGGCTGGCCGGACACCCGGGCCATGTCGTTGACTAGCAGGTTGGTCGACGTGCCGATCAGCGTCATGCACCCGCCAAGGATGGCGACATAGCTAAGCGGCATTAAAAACCGCTTCGGATCGAGGTTGAGCTTCTTGGCGACATCGCGGAGCACCGGCGCGCCAAGCACGACGATCGGGGTATTGTTGAGCAATGCCGAGGCGGCGCCGCTTGCGGCGATCATCACCCACAGGCCGAGCGCACCGATCCTGCTGCAAAATTCGACCAGCTTGACGATGGCATTGTCGAGCAGTCCGGTCAGTTCCATCGCATAGGCAATGACGAACAGGGACGCGAGCGCGATGATCGCCGGGCTTGCAAAGGCGCCCTGGACTTCCGACGGGCGCACCACTCCGGCCATCATCAGCACCGCCGCGCCGGTCAGGGCGACGACGTCCGCACGAAGCTTATCCCAAATGAGCGCCGCGACCACCGCTGCCAGGACTGCAAGCGTCAGGACCTGGTCGAAATTCATCGCGATGATGGCATGTTCAAAAGGTGGTGCCTCCTTATCAATCTGCTAACAAGGGTTGATGGACACGCCAAGCAAAGACTCCCGCGTCCGCAATGTCGCCGCCCTGGCGGTCCTTGGCGTCGCGATCGCGACCGCGGGCTATATCATCGGCCGAGACAGTGTGGAGAAGCAACCACCGCCCGCGGTCGAGGTTCCCCGGCCGCAGCCCATGCCGACGCCGCCGATCACGGAGGCGGTAATGGGCCGGGCTGACCTCATCGCGCTCGCCGCCGATGCCGCCGACCAGGCCGCAGGCGGGGTCCAGGTCGCCGATTGGCGGGTCGGTCGCCGGTTCCTGCTGCGCATGGCGTTCGGGTGCGACGGGCCGGTCGAGAAGATCGAGACCAGCGGATGGTCCTACAATGCCGAGGACCAGTCGCTTCGGGTCCGCGTGGCGGGGGCCGACTGGACCGAAACGCCATGGGTGCAGCAACGCCTCGGCGACTTGCCGGTTGACTCGATCGAGGGATATTGGCTGCCAAGGCCATGGACAAGCAGCGAGACCTGCCCACCTCCGGCGCCTGTCCCGGCCCCGGTTCCTGCCCCGGCGGCGGGTGATGCCGACGGGTCGGGCGAAGCCGGCAAAAAGGACGCCCACGCTGCCGCGGTCCCGGCCGGCGCCCCGCCAAAGGCCCTATCGCCGGCGCGTACGTCTTCGCTTGGCATCGCCACATTTTCGGACCCCGACGCGTCGCGGGTCGGCCAACGGCGCGGCAGGCCGCTCGAAATCGTGCAGCGCGTTCCCCCGGAACAGGTTCCGCAAAGTGGCGGCCTGCAACTGGTCATCGAAGGCCGCATTGCCGCGATCCCGGGCGGGCGGGAAAGCGTCCTGTGCCAGTCAGCTGGACCCTATTTGCGGCCAACCTGCCTGGTCGCCACCGCGATCGAACGCGTCGCGGTGGTCAATCCGGGTGACGGCAAGGTGCTTGGGGAGTGGCGCCGCTAAAGCGGGGCGACCACGGTCGCCCGGACTCCGCGATGGCCATCGTCATAGTCGAGCTTGGCGGCGAGCGAGCGGGACATCGCCAGCACCAGCTGCGAACCCAGTCCGCTGCCTCGCGGCTTGTCTCCCTGTGCAAAGCCGATCCCGTCATCTTCGACCGATAGGGAGAAGCTGTGCTCGCCGGCCTTGGCCAGGCTGACCCGCACCTCGCCCGACCGGTCAGGGCCATAAGCATATTTACAGGCGTTGCTGACCAGCTCGTTGACGATGATGCCCAGCGATACCGCCTTGTCGGGATGGAGCTCGACCGGTTCGGCGTTCAGGCGGATTCGGCGCGGCGCAGCCGGGGTCGACCAGGTTTCCTGAAGCTCGTCGACGATCGCGGAGAGATATTCGTCCATCGCCACCGTCTCGACGTCGCCCGAAGCGTAGAGCTTGCGGTGGACCTGAGCGATCGCGTCGATCCGCCGCTGCGTATCGGCCAGCGCATCGCGCGCATCGTCATTGTCGAGCTGGCGCGACTGCATATGGACGAAGGTCGAAACCAGCTGGAGCGAATTGGCGACCCGGTGGTTGACCTCTTTCAACAAGGTTTCAAGCCGTTCGTTGGCGGCGCGCAGCGCGTCCTCGGCGGCCAGCTTGTCCCGTTCCAGCCGAACCCGGGCGAGCGCGAGGGTGAAGGCCTGTTCGAGCAGGTCGACGAAATCGTCGCCGACCGTCTTGACGACATATTCATAAGCGCCCGCCTTCAGTGCGGCGACCGCAACGCTGCTTTCCTCCGACCCGGTGACATAGACCACCGGCGGGCAGCCGGGCAGCGCGCGCAGCGCCGCGAGCGTCTGCAAACCGTCCATGCCCGGCATATAATGGTCGACCGCGATGATCTCGAAACCGCCGTCGCGGGCAAGGTCAATGCCCTGCTGGCCGGTGGCGGCCGAGGTCACGCTGTGGCCGCGCCGCTCAAGCAGCTTCGTCACCAGCCGGCAAAGGCCGGCGTCGTCATCGATATAGAGGATCCGCCGCGGCTGCTTCATCAGGCCGCGTTGCTCGGCACCTGGATCACCGAAAGGAACAGCCCAAGCTGCTTGATCGCGTCGGCGAAGCTTTCATAATTGACCGGCTTGGTGATGTAGACGTTGCAGCCAAGGTCGTAGCAGCGCTGGATTTCGACCTTGTCGTCGGTGGTGGTGAGGACGACCACGGGAACGCGGTGCAACTTTTCGTCACCCTTGATCCTGGCGAGGATGTCGGTGCCGCTCATGTCCGGCAGGTTGAGATCGAGGAGGACCAGCGCCGGCCCATTGTGCGCCGGTCCGTGGGGGCTGTTGAACAGGAAATCCAGTCCGCTTCCGCCATCGAGGAAATGGCGGATCTCGTTGTTGATCCCGGCGCGGCGGATGTTTTTCTCGATCAGCCGGGCATGGCCTTCATCGTCCTCGATCATGACGATCCGGACCGGACTGTGTGCGTTCACTGTTCTTTCCCCTCCTTGGCGAAAGTGACCGGCAAATCGACGATGAAGGTTGAACCTTCGCTTAAGGCCGATTTCACCGTCACCATCCCGCCTAGCCGATAGGCAAGTGCGCGGACATTGGCGAGCCCGATGCCTTCGCCTTCCTGGTCCTGTTTTCCCGAGCGGCGGAACAGTTCGAACACGCGTTCATGGTCTTCGGGCGCAATCCCGCGCCCATTGTCTTCGACTTCGAACCGGACCCTCTTGCCGTCGCGCTTGCCGCGCACGACAACCTTACCGGCCCGTCCGGGATGCAGATATTTGGTGGCATTCTCGATCAGGTTGGAAAACAGCTGCTCGACCGCCAGCCGGTCGTGATTGATGTCGGGCAGCGGGCTTTCGATGCGGATCGCCGCGCCGCGCTTCTCGGCCTGGACGGCAAGGCTGTCGGCGATGTCGGCGATGACCTGATCCATGGGCATATGTTCGGGCGTCAGCACGCGGCGGCCCTGCCGCGACAGGTCGAGGATGGCGTTGATCAGCCGGTCCATCTTCTGGGTTGAGGAGCGGATGAAGCCAATCGCCTCGGGTAGGTCCTCGCGCGCCGCCAGCCGCGCTTCCTCGTCCACCAGTTCGGGATGCTGGGTCTCGACGCTTTCGACGAAGGCGGTGACGATTTTCCCTGCGCGGTCTAGCTCCGCGGTGAAGCCCATCACATTGACCAGCGGGGAACGCAGGTCATGGCTGACGATATAGGCGAAGCGCTGGATTTCCTCATTGGCGCGGGTGAGATCGCGGGTCCGCTCGTCAACGGCGCTTTCAAGGTCGTTGTTGAGCAGCTTCAGCCGGTCGCGAGTTGTCGTCAGGTCGCGCGTGTAGCGCCGGACCAGCCAGAAGGTCGCCGCGCCCAGCAGCATCAGCAACAGGCCGGTCAGCGCCAGTGCATATTGCACGTGGAGGATGTTGCGGCCGACCGCCGCAGTCCGCTGCTCCAGCCGCCGGATCTCCTCGCTGCGCATGGCGTCGGCCTGCGTTCGGATGGCCCGAATGGTCGGCTGGCTGGAAATGTCGGCGATGAAGATCTGCTGCGCGCCGAGCGTTTCGCCGCTCCGTGCCAGGTCCACCGAATCGTCCATTTCCCGGACATGGAAGCGGAGCGTCTGTTCAAGCTCGCGTACCCGTTCGACCTGGTCGGGATTGGCTTCGACCAGTTTTTTCAGCCGGTCGATCGAGTGGGGTATCGCTGCGACGCTCTCCTGGTAGATTCCAACCCGGTAGATGTCGGGCCACAGGACGATTCCGCGCCTCGCCGTTTCGGCACGTTCGACCATGATCTCCAGCCGAGCGATCTCATCGACGATGTCATGGGTGCGCTCGACCAGCGCGTTCGCCTGCGTGTTCGACCGGAATACCCACAAGGAGGCGGCAAAGGCAGCAAGGACAAGGAGGAAGCCGACGATCAGACCCGCGATCGCAAGCCGGTTGAAGCGGCGATCGTCGATCTGGAACATGATCATTCCCCATTCCAAGGGTCGACGCAACGCCCGATACAAATGGCGCACCCAAGAGGATTCGAACCTCTGGCCTTTGCCTTCGGAGGGCAACGCTCTATCCAGCTGAGCTATGGGTGCGTGGCGCCCGCTTAGCTTGGCCCGGCGCCGCCCGCAAGCGTCCAGCGCCGACCATATCGCATCTGCGGCCAACCCATGTTGCGGTGCGCAATCGCGGGGTCTAGGCTCTCGCCAAAGCTTCAGGAGCGACGGAATGGCCAAGGCGGCGGACAAGGTGACTATCAAGAAATACGCCAACCGGCGCCTCTACGATACCGAAAGCAGCAGCTACATCACGCTCGACCGGCTTGCCGCAATGATCCGCGAAGGCCGCGATTTCGAAGTGGTCGACGCCAAGTCGGGCGAGGACATCACCCACCAGGTCCTGACCCAGATCATCGTCGATGAAGAGGCGCGCGGATCAACTTTGCTGCCGGTAAATTTCCTGCGCCAGCTGATCGGCCTTTACGGCGGACAGATGCAGGGCGCAGTGCCCCCCTATCTCGAAGCCGCGATGGATGCTTTCCAGAAACAGTCGGCGACGATGACCGGCGCGTTCGGCCCGAACATGTTCGCCGACATGGCCAAGCGCAACATGGCTCTGTTCGAGGAAGCGGCCGGCGCGATGGCCGGCAAGAAAGCGAAGGCCGGCGACGAAGCGAGCGACGAACTGGGCAAGCTGAAGGCCGAATTGGCCGCACTGCAGGCAAAGGTCGATAAGCTCGGCAAATGATTCGCTTGTTCATCGCGTCGCTAGCACTTGCCGCCGTTCCCGCCTCCGCCCAGCAGCCGGCGTTGACTTTCGAGACCGGCAAGGCGCTGCCCATCAGTCCTGGCGCGTGGAGCTATTCGGCGACGCCCGCCGGGTCGGAAGCGCGCTACGGGAATCTTTTGTCGATTCGCTGCGACCGGACCAGCCGGACGGTGATCATTTCCCGTCCCGGGACTCCGCCCGCAGTTCTGTCGATTGCAACCAGCGCCCTTACCCGTGCCATTCCCTCGACCGGAAGGGTCGCGGCAACCGACCCGCTGCTCGACGCGATCGCCTTTAGCCGGGGGCGTTTCCTGGTGTGGGGCGGGGCGGGGGCCACGCTGGCGATTCCGAGCTGGCCGGAAGCGGCGCGAAGCATTGAAGATTGTCGAATCTGACCACAATTACAAGTCTTGTTTATCCCTCCGACACACAACATGCTGTGCCTGCAATCAACGCAGCGAAAGGAGGTGATCCGATGTCTCATGGTTCAGCAGAGAGGTCGGTCCAGTTCGCTTGGAAGGTGACGGCCTAACCAGCCAGTCCATGTCCTTCCGGGTTTGAACGTCCGGTCGCTGACCATGTTGAGGGGGTCGCCGCGTGGTGCGGCGGCTCCCTTTACCTTGCCTGTCTTCTTCGCCTATTTCGGAACCGTTTCGGCACTGAACCGCTTTTGTGAACAAACGGACCACAGGGAGGCAGTAAATGGCGAAGTCGACAAGCAGCCGCACCAAGAGCAGCGGCAAGAGCAGCAGCAGCAATAATAGCACGACGACCATGGACAAGATCGCCAAGGCCGCGATGAGCCGCGAGATGCTCGCCGCCGGGCTTACCGCGGCGGCGGCGGCGATCGCTGCAAGCCCCAAGGCTCGCAAGGCGATCCGCGACGCCGGACTCGATGCGGCGGACAGCGCAAGCCAGGCGGCGACGGCGATGATGACCAACGCTTCCAAGCTCGGCTCGCTGATCGCCGAAGCGGTGGCAGACGCGGCGCAGCGGGTAATGTCGGGTAACTGGACCGAGGACGGGTATTCGTCGACATCTTCCTCAAAGCCGGTCGCGACCAAGGCGGCGCCGCGCAAGGCGGGCGCAACGCGCAAGGCTCCGTCCAAGAGCGGAACAAAGACCGCGGCCAAGCGCGCCACCAAGGGCACGACGGCCAAGCGCCGTTCCAGTTCGACCGCGCGCAAGCGGGCACCCGCCAAGCCCAAGACGACCCCGGCCAGCTAGGGCGCCGGAAGGAAGCGGAATAGCAGGGCTCCGGCATCGCGCCGGGGCCCTTGCTCTATGGCAAAGCGCAAGCGGTCGTGCCAAGGCGGGGCGATGAATCAGTCGACATTCGCGGTTGTCATCCTCGCTGCCGGGCAGGGCACCCGCATGCGTTCCGATACCCACAAGGTGCTCCACCCGATCGCCGGGCGGCCGATGCTGCTTCACCTGCTGGCCACGGTCGAGGCGATGGGCGCGGAGCGCCGGGTGGTGGTCGTGGGCAAGGGCCGCAACCAGCTCGAGGCGGCGCTTGACGGCCATGGCGTGACGCTCGCGGTTCAGGCCGAGCAGAAAGGCACCGCCCATGCCGTGCAGATGGCGGCCGCGCCATTGTCGGACTTCGACGGGCCGGTGCTGGTACTTTACGGCGACACGCCGTTCGTGACCGAAGACACGCTTCAGCGCATGCTCGACCGGCTTGCCGCCGCCGACAATCCCGGCGTGGTGGTGCTTGCCAGCTCGCCGGACGATGGCAAGGCCTATGGGCGGGTGATCCTCGGCGAAGGTGACCGGATTTCGAAGATGGTCGAGTATAAGGATGCCAACGAGGCCGAGCGCGCGGTGCGCCTGTGTAACAGCGGGATGCTCGCCGCCCATTCGCGCGACCTGTTCCGCTGGCTGGATGCGGTTGGCAACGCCAATGCGGCTGGCGAATTTTATCTTCCCGACGTGGTGATGATCGCCCGCGACGACGGCCGTGCGCCGGTAGTAATCGAGGGCGAGCCGTTCGAGACTGCGGGCGTCAACAGCCGCGCTGAACTCGCCCATCTCGAACTCGACTGGCAGCGCCGCCGCCGCGAACAGGCGCTGGACCAAGGGGCAACGCTGATCGACCCGGAAAGCGTCTGGTTCTCCGCCGACACAGTGCTTGGCCGTGATTGCACCATCGAACCTCATGTCGTGTTCGGTCCTGGCGTCAGCATCGCCGATGGCGCCACCATCCGCGCTTTCTCGCATATCGAGGGCGCGACAATCTCGACCGGCTGCGAGGTCGGCCCCTTCGCCCGGCTGCGGCCCGGAGCGATCCTTTCCGAAGGTGCCAGGATCGGCAATTTCGTCGAGGTGAAGAAGGCGCGCCTGGGCAAGGGCGCGAAGGCCAACCACCTAAGCTATATCGGCGATGCCGAAGTGGGGGAGAAGGCCAATATCGGCGCCGGGACGATCACCTGCAATTATGACGGGTTCGGCAAATATCGCACGACCATCGGCGCCGGCGCGTTCATCGGATCGAACAGCGCGCTGGTTGCGCCGGTGAGCATCGGCGACGGCGCGATCGTCGGCGCGGGCTCGACCATCACCAGCGATGTCGCGGCCGACGAACTGGCGGTCGCGCGGGGCGACCAGCGCGGCCTCAAGGGCTGGGCCGCCCGATTCCGGGCCAGGCAGCAAGCGAAGAAGGACAAGGCATAGCATGTGCGGGATTGTCGGGATTGTCGGGCGGGAACCGGTCGCGCAGCGATTGTTCGATGGACTGAAGCGGCTTGAGTACCGCGGTTATGACTCGGCCGGCATCTGCACGGTCGAAAATGGTGAGTTTGCGCGGCGCCGGGCCGAGGGGAAGCTCGAGAATTTGGCGCGCGAGCTGGCCCGGTCGGCGCTTCCGGGCGAAGTCGGGATCGCCCATACGCGCTGGGCCACCCATGGCGCGCCGACGGTCGACAACGCCCATCCCCATATCGCCGGCCCGGTCGCGCTGGTGCACAATGGCATCATCGAGAATTTCAAGCCGCTGCGCGATGAGCTGATCGCCGACGGGCGCAAATTCCTCAGCGAAACCGATTCCGAAGTTGTCGCGCATCTGGTCGCGCGCGAGGTAGAGCGGGGGTCATCGCCGACCGACGCGGTGGCGATGGTGCTGCCGCGCCTCCACGGCGCCTTCGCGATCGCCTTCCTGTTCCGTGACTATCCCGACCAGCTGATCGGCGCGCGCATGGGCGCGCCGCTTACCGTCGGCTACGGGGAGGGCGAAAATTACCTCGGCTCCGACGCATTGGCGCTTGCCCCGCTGACCCAGAAGATCGCCTATCTCGATGAAGGCGATTGGGCGGTGGTCACCCGTGACCGGATCGAGATTTACGACCGGTCCAACGCGCCGGTTAGCCGCGAGATCATCGAATCCGGGGCTTCGGCGGCGCAGATCGAAAAGGGCAATTATCGCCACTACATGCAGAAGGAGATTTTCGAGCAACCGCTCGTCGTCGCCCAGACCTTGCAAAGCTATGTTCGCCCGTTCGACGGCAAGGTCGCGCTGCCCGACATCGATTTCGACCTGAGCGCGGTCAAACGCATCACCATCGTTGCCTGCGGCACCAGCTTTTATGCCGGAATGGTCGCCAAATATTGGTTCGAACAGTTCGCCCGGGTGCCGGTCGATCTCGATGTGGCGAGCGAATTTCGCTACCGCGAGCCGGTGCTCGAGCCGGGCGGGCTGGCGCTGTTCATTTCGCAAAGCGGCGAGACCGCCGACACGCTAGCCGCGCTGCGCCATGCCCGGGCCGAAGGGCAGATCATCGCCGTGGTGGTCAATGTCCCCACCAGCTCGATGGCGCGGGAAGCGGACTTATTGCTTCCGACGCATGCCGGGCCGGAAATCGGGGTCGCCTCGACCAAGGCCTTTACCTGCCAACTGAGCGTGCTTGCGGCGCTTGCCGCCAACCTTGCCCGCGCCAAGGGGCGGATGAGCGAGGACGAGGAACGCGCGGTGGTCGAGCACCTCCGCGAGGCGCCCGAAGCAATCAACAATGCACTTGGCCATGATGAGGATATCGCCGGCATAGCCCACCTGGTCGCCCCGGCGCGCGACGTCCTCTACCTGGGCCGCGGTCCCGATTATCCGATGGCGCTGGAGGGCGCGCTGAAGCTCAAGGAAATCAGCTACATCCACGCCGAAGGCTATGCCGCCGGGGAAATGAAGCATGGGCCTATCGCGCTAATCGACGACCTGGTCCCGGTGATCGTCATCGCCCCGTCGGGACCCTTGTTCGAAAAAACCGTCAGCAACATGCAGGAGGTCCGGGCGCGCGGCGGCAAGATCATCCTCATTTCCGATGCAAAGGGGCTGGCCGATGCCGGCGAAGGCTGCATGGCGACGATCGAAATGCCCGAGGTCCACCCGCTGATCGCGCCGCTGGTCTATGCGGTGCCGGTGCAGCTGCTCGCCTATCATGTCGCGGTCGCCAAGGGCACCGACGTCGACCAACCGCGCAACCTGGCGAAGAGCGTTACGGTCGAGTGAGCATTTCGTATTAGCGGCCTAACTGCGCGTCAGCGCTCAGACGTTGAGGTTGAGTGCTTTCACCTGCGCCCTCAGCCGCTTGTAGAGGAAATCGATCGCCGCCCTTACCGGCGGGCTGTGACGGACCCGCTGATGGGTAAGCAGCCAGAGAACTCGCCCATGGTCGGTTCTGGGCCGCATGCAGCGCAGCAGATTTTCGTCCCCGTCGGCGACGATACACGGAAGCACGCCGATGCCCATTCCGGCGCGGATCCCGGTCAGCAGTCCGGTCGAGGTGCCCTGGTGGATCGCGACCCGGTCGCGCAGCCCATACTCCGCGAGGATCGCTTCATAGGCGCGCCACAAATTGCCGCCACCGCCGCCGACCAGCGGATGGTCGCGCAGGGCGCTCATCGTCCGCGGGATGTCGCCGTGGCGCTGGGCATAGTCGCGGCTGCAATAGAAGGTCCAGTCGTCGGCGCAGATCCGCCGTCCGACCACCCCCGCCGGCGCAGTCCGGCTGGTACTGCGGAAGGCGACGTCGGCTTCACCGGCGCCGAGATCACGCAGCAGGCGCGTGCTGTCGATCTCGATGCGGATTTCGGGATGAAGTACGTAGAGTTCGGCGAGCAGCGGCGCGAGCAGGGCGTCAGCGAAAATATCCTCGGTAGTCAGCCGGACCACTCCGCCCACGGCGCGGCGGCCGGCGTCGGCGGCCTCCTCGAACCGTCTGGCAGCCCCCGCGACCTCCTGCGCTAGCGGAAGCAACGCCTGGGCAGCGGGGGTAGGGGCGTAGCCGGCACTGCGCCGGTCGAACAGCGGGGTTCCGACCGCGGCCTCAAGCGCGGCAATGCGGCGGGCGACCGTGGTCTGGCTGACCCGCAACGCACGGCCCGCGGCCAGGGTGCTGCCGCCTTCGGCGACTGCAAGAAGATATCTAAGATCGTTCCAGTCGATCATCATGCCCCCCCTGACATGATCTGCGCCTTTTCGGCATTCTGCAATATTGCAGAACGGTAAGTCATTATCGTTGCTTTTCGCAACTGGACTGCCGGCCTATTTGGATCGTCGCATCACATCCGAAAAGGAATGCGACATGACCAAGATGTTTCTCGCCGGGCTCCTTGCCTTCACCGCCGCGCCCGCCTTCGCCCAGCTCGAAGCGCCGGTCAGCGCGCCTGTCAGCGTCGCCGTTCCGCTGGCCGGGATCGACCTCAACACCGCCGAGGGGCAACGGACGCTCGATCAGCGTCTGAGGCACGCCGCTGCCGATATTTGCGGTTCGGCGTCGCCCGCCGACCTCAAGGGACAGAACGCGCTCCGCCGCTGCCGTACCGAAACCTTCGCCCACGCATCGGCGGCCGCCAGGGCGCATATCGCCGCGTCATCCAGCGGGCAGTTTGCCCTCGCTGCCCGTTGATTGAAGGCGCACCGCGCCGCATAGCATCGCCCATGATCGAAATATCGGGCGGATGTCATTGCGGCGCGGTGCGGTTTCGGGCGCGCGTCCCCGATCCCCCGCTGCCTGCGCTGAACTGCAATTGTTCCGTCTGTTCGATGACCGGCTTTCTGCACATCATCGTTCCCCATGCGGACTTTACCCTGTCGTCGGGCGAACAGTCGCTGACCGGGTATAGTTTCGGCACGGGGGCAGCGAACCACCTGTTCTGCGCGACGTGCGGGGTGAAGAGCTTTTACCAGCCGCGCAGCCATCCCGGCGCGTGGAGCGTCAATGCCCATTGCCTCGACTCGCCGCCCGCCCTTGAAATCGCGCAGTTCGACGGACGCAATTGGGATCGGGCAAAGGCGGCCCTCGACGACTCCCATGGCGCTGGCTAGGCAACGCGGGTGACTCACCGCGCCCTTCGTCTTCGCCTCGATCCCGCCGCCCTCCAGGAAAATTGGCGCTGGCTCCAGCGCACCGCCGGGGTCGCCGCAGGCGCCGCGGTCAAGGCCGACGGCTATGGCCTGGGCGCGGTCGAGGTAACTCGGCTGCTGGCCGATGTCGGCTGTCGCGACTTTTTCGTGTCGACCTGGGCCGAAGCGGAGGCGCTTGGGCCATTGCCGGGAGATGCGCGCGTCGCGGTGCTCCACGGAGTCGGGCCGAAGGACATGGCCGCTGCGCTCGGCGGTAAGGCCCGCCCGGTGCTCAACACGGCCGAACAGGTCCAGCGATGGAAAGCCGAATGCGGTGGGCGCCCGTGCGACGTGATGGTCGATACCGGCATGAACCGGCTCGGCCTGCGCAGCGATGAGATCGGCCTGCTCGATGGCCTGGCCATCGACACGCTGCACAGCCACCTTTCCTGCGCCGATGAAGACAATGTCATGAACCATGTGCAGCGCGACCGGTTCGCGGCCATCGCCGCAAGCGTGACGGCGCGCCGCTATGCGATCGCCAACAGCGCCGGCATCTGCCTTGGCCGCGATTATAGCTTCGACCTCGTCCGCCCGGGCCTTGCGCTCTACGGCGGGGTGCCGCGCGGGGAAGCTGCCGGGCATATCGTGCAGGTTGCCTTTCCCGAAGCGGAAATCGTCCAGCGCCGGACCATCCCTGCGGGCGAAAGCTGCGGCTATGGCGCGACTTGGACGGCGACCGCCAATACCGAGGTCGCGATCATCAACATCGGCTATGCCGACGGATATCTGCGCTGCTTCACGGGTAAAGGCGC
Organism: Sphingomonas xanthus; assembly: GCF_007998985.1. GTDB lineage: Bacteria > Pseudomonadota > Alphaproteobacteria > Sphingomonadales > Sphingomonadaceae > Sphingomicrobium > Sphingomicrobium xanthum. The sequence goes on along the minus strand of NZ_CP041659.1, from coordinate 475,251 downwards.
GGCCAGGGCGGGCACCCGGCCGCTGCCGCTGGTCGGGCGCGTTTCGATGGATCTCATCGCGATTGACGTTTCCGCGGCACCGGAGCTAGGCGAAGGCGACTGGGTGACGCTCGACTATAGCCTTCCCGAGGCCGCCGAGGTTTCAGGCCTGTCGCAATATGAATTGCTGACCGGGCTTAGCCAGCGGCTCGAACGGCGCTGGACCTAGATCGGGGGGCGGGCATTTTGGGCTTGTAGGCGCAAAGGTCCGCGACCGGACAGCGCCAGCATTCGGGCGTGCGCGCCTTGCAGATGTAACGCCCGTGCAGGATCAGCCAGTGATGCGCGCCCTGCCGGAACGGTGCCGGCACCATCTTTTCCAGCTTCAGTTCGACCGCCAGCGGGGTCTTGCCCCGTGCCAGCCCGGTGCGGTTGCCGACCCGGAAGATGTGCGTATCGACCGCGAAGGTCTCCTGCCCGAAGGCGCAATTGAGAACAACGTTGGCTGTTTTTCGGCCGACCCCGGGGAGCCGCTCCAGCGCGTCGCGGTTCTGCGGCACCTTGCCGCCGAACTCATCGACCAGCAGACGCGCTGCGGCGATGACATTCTTCGCCTTGGTATTGTACAGGCCGATGGTCTTGATGTGCTCCTTGAGCCCGTCTTCGCCCAGATCCAGCATCTGCTGCGGCGTCTCGACCCTGGCGAAAAGCGCGCGGGTCGCCTTATTGACCCCGACATCGGTGGCCTGTGCCGACAGGGCTACGGCGACGACCAGCTGATAGGGGTTGCCGAACTCCAGTTCGGTTTCGGGCGCGGGATTGGCCTCCGCCAGACGGCGAAAGAATTCGAAAACCTCCGGCTTCTTCATGCGGCGTCGATGACGTCGCGCATCGTGTAAAGCCCCGGCGGCTTGCCGTGGAGGAAACGGGCGGCGGCGAGCGCGCCACGGGCGAAGATCGTGCGGGTCTCGGCCCGGTGCGACAGGATCAGCCGTTCGTCACGTCCAAGGAACATGACTTCATGATCGCCCGCGACGGTCCCGCCGCGCACCGCGGCATAGCCGATGCTTCCGGTTTCGCGCTGGAGGCCAGTGCCGTAGCGACCGACTTCTTCCTTGGCGTCCTCGCCGCGCCCGCGCTCGATCGCCGCACCGAGGTGAAGCGCGGTACCCGAGGGCGCGTCGGCCTTTTTGGCATGGTGGGCCTCGACGATCTCGACATCCCAGCCTGAACCGTCGAGCACACGCGCCGCCCGTTCGACAAGGTCGGTGAGCAGCGCGACGCCAAGCGAGGTGTTGGGCGCTTTCAGGACCGGCACGATCTTTGCTGCCTCGGCGATCAGCGAGTCATGGCCCTCGTCGAGGCCAGTCGTGCCGACCAGCAGCGGAACGCCAGCGCTGACCGCCCGGTCGAGGCTGGCGCGCAGCGCTTCCGGCGCCGAAAAGTCGATCAGCACATCGCCATGATCGTCGGCGATGGCGAACCCGTCGTCATCTGCGACCGCCCGCGCTATGGCTTGGCCCATCCGCCCGCGCGGGGCGAAGAGGGCGATGCGGAGAGATTGCTGGTTGGTGCGCATCGCCCGATCATGGCCGACCGCCGGCGCCCGTGCAACGGGGAGCCGGCGCCGGCCATGTCAGCGGCTGGCAAGACCTTGCCGGCTCAGTTGCGGAAATTCATTTCCTGCAGCAGCATGCTGCCAAGTACGTGACGATATTTCGCTCGGCCCCCACTTTCCTGGGCAAGCTGCGAGTCCGAACGCTGCATCTTCTCGCGGAATGCGACATTGCGGCGCTCTTGCTCGGCGCCGTCGGGAAGGTTCTTATATTTGACGACCAGGTAGAAATCGCCTTCGCCCTCGCGGTTATGGACATTGGCGAGGATGTCATAATCGCTGATCCATCCCTGCGTCTTGGCAAAGTCGTTGAAGCGGCGCCATTCGCTTGCCAGCCAGTTGGCATAGGTAATGCCCTGCCCGTCCTCGACATCGACTGCCGTGATTTCCCAATATTCGCCGCTTGCGAGCGGCAATTGCTGGGCCGCCGCGGGTACGGCAGCAGCGATCGTCGCGGCCGTAGCCGCGGCAATAAATCTTTTCATGATGTTCCTCCTGCTTCGATCGTCTGGATTCGAAAGCTAAAAAGGGGCGGCAAGCCGGCGGGATCGCCGCGATCGTGTGTCCGCCCCCGACAGGACGCTTCTATGCGTCTGGCTTTTCTATTAACCTAGAATTAATAAAAAAGCCAGTTTTGCCTCAAAAAGGTGGAAAATCGGCAGGGAAAATTCAGTCCGCGAGGAAGCGCGCGGCGATGTCGCGGGCTAGTCTCACCGGCCGCTTCGACACGGCATCGAGGCAGCACCAGCTGCTCTTCACCTCGGCAAGCACTACCTCGCCGCGCTTGATGACCGTGGTGAAGAAGGCGCGCGCGCCCTCCACCTTTTCGGCGATCACGTCCGCGACCACCAGGTCTTCGAGGAAGGTCGGGCGGCGGTACATGATCTCATGGCTGAGCGCGATCCACAGATGCTGCGCAACCGCCTCCGGCGGAGCGACCTTCTCCCAGTAGCGGATGACCGCTTCCTGGACCCACTTCAGATACACGCTGTTGTTGACATGACCCATATGGTCGATGTCGTCGGGCGTGATGCCGATCGGATGGTGATAAGTGGCTTCGGCCATGACCTCAAACTGGGTGTTGCTGACACAAGTGTCAATATTCTTAGCGAAGCTGGCTGTCCTTGCTGCCGCGCCGGTTGAAGGTTGAATGCACCACCGCCTTGTCGCGTTCCGCCTGGCAGACGACGCAAGTCCGCACTCCGGGAAGGGCGGACCGGCGCCGCTCAGGGATCAGGTCGCCGCAATCGTCGCATTCCTCCGCGCTTTCGCCTGCGGGCATTCGCAAGCGGGCTATAGCAACGGCATCGTTCACCGTATCTTCGATCTGCTCCTGCACCGCGCCGTCGCGGGTCCATCCACCGGCCATCGCAAGCGTCCCTTCCTTTTCGATATGGGAAAAGGCTGACCTGCTTTCCAGTTCCGCTAGGGTGCCGGAATGACCGGGATTCGCAACATTTTGATCCTCACCGGCGCGGGCGTCAGCGCGGAAAGCGGGGTCGCCACCTTCCGCGGGCCGGACGGGCTTTGGGAAGGCCATCGGGTCGAAGATGTGGCGACGCCCGAAGGGTTCGCCCGCGATCCGGAACTGGTCCACGCTTTCTACGATGCACGCCGCGCCCGGCTGGGCAAGGTCGGACCCAATGCCGCGCACCAGGCACTGGCCCGGCTCGATCACGAGTGGCCTGGCGAACTGCTGCTGGTGACGCAGAATGTCGACGACCTTCACGAACGTGCCGGCTCGCAAAGGCTGCTGCACATGCATGGGGCGCTGAACAATGGCTGGTGCCTGCGCTGTAACGAGCGGTTTGGCTGGGAAGGGATGATGGGCGCCGCGGCACAATGCCCGTCCTGCGCGACCTACGGCATGGTTCGCCCGGACATCGTCTGGTTCGGCGAAATTCCCTATGGAATGGACCAGATCGACGCCGCGCTGCTTCGCGCCGACCTGTTCGTCTCGATCGGGACTTCGGGCGCGGTCTATCCCGCGGCCGGCTTCGTCCGGACCGCGCGCTATCGCGGCGCCAGCACGCTGGAAATTAACCTTGAGCCGAGCCAGGGCAGCATCTTTTTCGACGAGCGGCGTTACGGGCCGGCGGGGACCGAGGTGCCCGCCTGGGTGGACGAGCTGCTCGCCGGTTGACCGGGCGCGGTGGCGCTATTCGCTCCAGTCCAGTCCCATGTCCTGATAGATGTCGCGGTCCTCGCCCCAGCGCGGGTTGACCTTGACGTGAAGGAACAGGTGGACCTTGCGGCCAAGATGCTCGGCAATCGCCTCGCGCGCCGCGGCGCCGATCGCCTTCAGCCGGGCGCCGCCCTTGCCGACGACGATCCCCTTCTGGCTGTCGCGTTCGATCATGATCTGCTGGTGGATCATGGTCGATCCGTCCTTGCGGTCCTCCCATTGTTCGGTGACCACCGCGGCGGCGTAGGGAAGCTCGGCATGAAGCTGCAGGTAAAGCTGTTCGCGGGTCATTTCCGCCGCGACCATCCGGTCGGTGACGTCGGTTAACTGGTCTTCGGGAAAATGCCATGGCCCCTCGGGCATCGCCCCGGCGAGATGCGCCTTCAGTTCGGGCACACCGTCGCCGGTCGATGCCGCCACCATGAACACCGCTTCGGGCTTCAGCCGCTCGGCAAGCCGCGCGGCGAGGACAAGCAGGTCGTCCTTCCTGGCGATATCGACCTTATTGAGGACGAAGATTTTCGGCTCCGGCCGGGCTTCGACCCCGGCCAGCACCTGCTCGACCCGCGGCCCGACCTTCGCCGCCGCGTCGACCACCAGCACCAGGCGGTCGGCGTCGTCGGCGCCTTCCCAGGCTGCCTTGACCATCGCCCGGTCGAGCCGGCGGTTGGGATTGAAGATGCCTGGCGTGTCGACCAGCATCAGTTGGGCATCACCCGCGATGGCGATGCCCATCAGTCGCGCGCGCGTCGTCTGCGCCTTGGGGCTGACAATCGCCACCTTCTGCCCGACCAGCGCATTGACCAAAGTGGACTTGCCGGCATTGGGGGCGCCAAGCACGGCGACGAGGCCACAGCGGCTCATGACAATTTCTCCAGCAAGGCCGCGGCGGCGGCGGTTTCGGCTTCCTGCTTCGAGGCGCCTTCTGCTTCCGCTTCGCCATGGCGGCCAAGGTCGACCTTGACCCGGAAGCGCGGCGCATGATGCGGGCCGAAGCGGGCCAGCATTTCATAATTGGGAACCCCCAGCCTGCGCTCGGCGGCAAGTTCCTGAAGCGCCGACTTGGGATGGACCGGGGCGCGCTGCTGTCCTTCAAGGAAGGGCGACCAATATTTGCGGATGAAGGTGTCCGCCGGCGCCAAGCCGCCTTCGAGGAACAGTGCGCCAAGGCTCGCCTCGACGACGTCGCCGACGACATTGTCGCTCATGCTCGCATTATCCTCGCGCGCCTGCTTGCCGAGCCGGATGAACGGCGGAAGGCCGAGCACGCGGCCGACCTCGGCGCAGGTTTCGCGCGCTACCAGCGCATTGTAGCGCCGGCTCATCTTGCCTTCGGGTTCGCTGGGGAAACGCTCATAAAGCCAGGCCGCGACGACCAGCCCAAGCACCCGATCGCCAAGGAACTCAAGTCGCTCATAGGTGTCCTTGCCGGCGCTTCCATGGGTCAGCGCCCGCTCGAATAGCGCCGGCTGGCTCGGTGCCCCGCCCAGCGCTTCGGCGATGAAGGTCGGCAGCTTGCTCATGGATGATAGTCGGTAGCGAGCCGGTCGGTGCGCAGCGCGCTGAACCAGCTGATCGGATTGATCCAGGACGCGCTGCCGTCGGTCGACCAGAACGCCAGCTCGGCGCGCCCGACTACATTGTCCAGCGGAACGAATCCCATTCCGCCCGAGCCGAGGGAATAGCGGCTGTCGAGGCTGTCGTCGCGATTGTCGCCCATCACGAAAACCGCGTCCCGCGGCACCATGGTTTCGGGAAAATCGTCCGCCGGACTGACATCGATCTGGTCAAGCACGACGTAGGTTGCGCCGCCCGGCAGCGTTTCGCGATAGGCGGGATAGATGCACACGGCCGTTCCCTCCGGTCCGGGCCGGATCATCGGACTGGCGGGGGGAACGACACGGCACGGGCTGTTCTCCGAAACCTCCATCGCGAAATCCTCGATCCGCTGGCGAGGAACTTCGCGTCCGTTGAGGATCAGCCGTCCGCCACTGACCGCGATCCGGTCGCCGGGAAGCCCGACGACCCGCTTCACTACGTCGGCGCCGGCCGGGCCGCGAAACACGACGATATCGCCGCGCTCGGGGGCCGAGCCGAAGATCCGCCCATCGAACGAGGGGATTCCAAAAGGGAAGCTGGCGCGCGAATAGCCATAGGGCCATTTGCTCACGAACAGATAGTCGCCGATCATCATGGTCGGCAGCATCGACCCCGAAGGGATGCTGAATGGTGCTACCACCAGGCTGCGCAGCGCCCAGGCGAGCAAGGCGAGCAGCGCAAGCGAGCGGAGGAACTGGCCGGGCGTCTCCCTGGCCGGTTCGGACCGGGAATCGGTATAGGGGCGGCGACGGAAGCGGGGGAAAGCCATTGAGCGCCGCTTTTGAGGTCTGGGGCGCGAAGGTCAAGCGGGGATGGAAAATGGTCCTTGGCCGACTATGACCCTCCCGATGACGATTCTTGACCGCGATTCAGCCTGGACGGCGATCGAAAGCCACCCGGCGACCAGCCTCGCCGAGCTGTTCAAGGCCGATGGCGAGCGGGTGGCGCGCTATTCGCGCGATGTCGCGACGATTCATTTCGACTGGTCGAAGACCCATCTCGACGATACCCTGAGCGCGGCCTTCGAGGCGCTGGTCGATGCCGCTGGCTATCTACAGGCGCGCGACGCGCTGTTCGCCGGCGAGGTGGTCAACGCCTCGGAAGGGCGGCCCGCCACCCATGTCGCCGAACGCGGGCAGGGCAGCGCAACTGACAATCGTCTCGCCGCCGAACGCCACCAGCGGATGCGCAGCCTGGTCGACGCGATCGAAGGCGGCGCTTTCGGCGAGATCGAATCCATCCTCCACATCGGCATCGGCGGATCTGCGCTGGGTCCGGATCTTGTGATCGATTCGCTCGGCCGTGACAGCGACCGGTTCGACGTGCGCGTCCTCAGCAATATCGACGGCGAAGCCTTCGACCAGGCGACGTGGGGTCTCGACCCGGGATCGACGCTGGTCGTTGCGGTCAGCAAGACTTTCACCACCACCGAAACGCTCGCCAACCTCGACGCCGCGCTAGAATGGTTGCGCGATGCCGGGGTCGCCGATCCCTACGGCCAGGTGATCGCGGTCACCGCCGCGCCCGAAAAGGCGGTCGCCTTCGGGATCGACGAGACGCGGATCCTGCCGTTTGGCGAGGGCGTGGGCGGACGCTATTCCTTATGGTCGTCGGTCGGCCTGTCGGTCGCGCTGGCGCTCGGTTGGGGCGCGTTTGAGGAACTGCTCGAGGGCGCGGCGGAAATGGACCGCCATGTGAAGCTCAGCCATGGCTTGGCCAATGTCGCGCTGCTCGCCGCCTGCGCCGACCTTACCTACACCCAGCGGTTCGGGGCCCAGAGCCGGGCGGTGTTCGCCTATGACGAGCGGCTGCGGCTGCTGCCCGATTATCTCCAACAGCTGGAAATGGAATCGAACGGCAAGGCGGCCACCGCCGACGGCAAGCCGCTGGGACGACGGTCAGCACCGGTGACCTGGGGCGGCGTCGGCACCGATGCCCAGCATGCCGTGTTTCAGTTGCTTCACCAGGGCACCAGCACGGTCCCGGTAGAATTCGTTGCAGTTATCGAAAATGAGGACAGCCTCGATCCGCGCCATCACCAGATGCTGCTCGGCAATTGCTTTGCGCAGGGCGCGGCGCTGATGGCCGGCCAGGGCGATGACGATCCGGCGCGCGCCTATCCCGGCGACCGGCCTTCGGCGACGGTCCTGCTGACCCGGCTCGACCCGCGCGCGCTCGGCGCGCTGCTCGCTTTTTACGAACACCGCACCTTTGCCAACGCGGTGCTTCTGGGGATCAACCCGTTCGACCAGTTCGGGGTCGAGCTGGGCAAGCAGATCGCCCGCAAGCTGGACGATGCGGAAGGGCGCGCAAGCCTCGACGCGTCGACCCGCGATCTTATCGAAAGGGCCGGCCTGTGAGCGATTTTGACCTGTTCGTGATAGGCGCCGGATCCGGCGGTGTGCGCGCGGCGCGGATCGCCGCGGCCCATGGGGCGAAGGTGGCGATCGCCGAAGAACATAAGGTCGGCGGCACCTGCGTCATCCGCGGCTGCGTGCCCAAGAAGCTGCTCGTTTACGGCGCCCATTTCGCCGAGGATCTGAACGACGCCGCGATGTTCGGCTGGGATGTACCCGGATGCACCTTCAACTGGCCGGTGCTGCGCGACAACGTGCTTGCCGAAGTGTCCCGGCTGGAGGGGCTCTATACCCAAACGCTCGGGAATCATAAGGTCGAAATCTTCCACGAACGGGCCGTGATCGCCGGGCCGAACGCGGTCCGCTTGGCGTCCGGCCGGACGGTCAGCGCGGGCAAGATCCTGATCGCTACCGGGGCGCGGCCGTTCATGCCGCCGATCGAGGGGATCGACCATGCGATCAGCTCGAACGAGGTGTTCCATCTCGACGATCTGCCCCGGCGGATCGTGATCGCCGGCGGCGGCTACATCGCCAATGAATTCGCTGGCATCTTCCGCCAGTTCGGAAGCCATGTGACGCTGGTCAACCGGTCCGACACGATCCTGCGCGGCTATGACGAGCAGATGCGCGACCGGCTGCTGCAGATTTCGATGACCAAGGGTATCGAGTTTCGCTTCAATAGCAGCTTCACCAGGATCGAACCGCGCGATGATGGCGGGCTCCACCTGACGATGGATGGCTGCGACGATATCGATGCCGACGCGGTCCTATTCGCAACCGGGCGGGTGCCCAATGTCGAGGGGCTGGGGCTTGAGGAAGCCGGAGTCGCGCTAGGCGAGCGCGGACAGATCAAGGTCGACGCGCAAAGCCGAACCAGCGTTCCGTCGATTTTCGCGGTCGGCGACGTCACCGACCGGGTCCAGCTGACCCCGGTGGCGATCCGCGAGGGCCATGCCTTCGCCGACAGCCAGTTCGGCGACAAGCCCTGGACGGTGAATTACGACTGCATCCCCAATGCTGTCTTCTCCCACCCGCCGATCGCCGGGGTGGGGATGACCGAAAGCGAGGCCCGCAACCGGCTCGGCCAGGTTCGCACCTACACCAGCGACTTCCGGCCGATGAAGAATGTGCTGGCAGGACGCAACGAACGATCCCTCTACAAGCTGGTGGTCGACGCCGCGACCGATCGGGTCGTGGGAATCCACATGATCGGCCCGGACGCGCCGGAAATCCTGCAAGCCGCGGCGATCGCCGTGAAGGCCGGCCTCAGCAAGGCCGACTTCGACGCGACGGTCGCGCTTCACCCGACGATGTCCGAAGAACTGGTGTTGATGCGCTGATGCATGACGCACTGATCATCGGCGCCGGGCATAACGGCATGACCTGCGCCCATTACCTCGCCAAACGCGGGCTTAAGGTCGCGGTCCTCGAAGCCTCGGACAAGGTCGGCGGCGCGGCTGTCACCGACGAATTCCACCCCGGCTTTCGCAACAGCGCAGCAAGCTACACGGTCTCGCTGCTGCAGCCGAAGGTCATTCGCGACATGGCGCTTGAACGGCATGGGCTGAAAGTCGTGCTGCGCAAGAAGGATAATTTCCTGCCCGGCGCGGACGGCCATTATCTGCTCACCGGGCGCGACGGGCTGACCCGGTCTGCGATCGCGGGCCGCGTCCCCGCCGACGGCGCGGCCTATGACCGCTACCACCAGGCACTCGATACGGTGGTCCCGCTGATCCGCAAATGGCTGCTCAAGGCCCCGCCCGAAGCAGGCGCGGGGCTTCGTGGCCTGCCGCAACTGGCCAGCCTCGGCCGGGACCTGATCGGCCTGTCGACCGACGAAGTGCGAACCGTCCACGAATTTGCGACCAAGAGCGCGGGGGACATCCTCGACCGCTTTTTCGAAGGCGAACTGACCAAGGCGCTGTTCGCCTTCGATGGCATCGTCGGCAATTTCGCGTCGCCCTACACGCCGGGCACGGCTTATGTCCTGCTCCATCACCTGTTCGGCGAGGCCGCGGGGGTGCCGGGCGCCTGGGGCCATGCTATCGGTGGCATGGGGGCGATCACCCAGGCGATGGCCGCCGCCTGCCGCGAGGCCGGCGTGGATATCGTTCTCAATGCCCCGGTGAGCGAGATCATCGTCGATAAGGACCGCGCCGCCGGGCTGGTGGCTGGCGCGAAGAGCTGGCGGGCTCCGATCGTCGTCGCCGGGGTCAATCCCAAGCTATTGTTCGACCGGCTGGTCCCGGCAGGCGCGGTTAGCCGGCAGGTCGAGGAACATTTCGCCCATTGGGGCTGCGAAAGCGCGACTTTCCGGATGAACGTCGCGCTCGACAAGCTGCCCAGTTTCACCGTGCTCCCTGGCCGGGGCGATCATCTTACCGCGGGCATCATCATGGCCCCGTCGATGGCCTATATGGATCGGGCCCATGCCGACGCGGCGCTCAACGGCTGGTCATCGCAGCCGGTGATTGAGATGCTGATCCCCTCGACGTTGGATCCCGGACTTGCCCCCAAGGGCAAGCATGTCGCCTCGCTGTTCTGCCAGCATTTCCGTTACAAGCTTCCAGGCGGTCGGTCGTGGGACAAGGAGCGCGAGGCCGCCGCCGACGCGATCATCGCCACCGTCGATGGTCATGCGCCCGGTTTCGCAAAGTCGGTCATCGCCCGGCAGATCCATTCGCCGCTCGACCTTGAACGGCGTTTCGGCCTGATCGGCGGCGATATTTTTCACGGCAAGATGGGCCTCGACCAGCTGTTCAGTGCCCGGCCGATGATCGGCGCCGCCGATTATCGCATGCCGCTTGCCGGCCTCTACCTATGCGGGTCGGGCGCGCATCCCGGCGGCGGAGTGACCGGCGCGCCGGGCCATAATGCCGCGCAGGCGATCCTTGCGGACCGCGGCCTGTTCGGGCGGCGCGGGGCGTGAGCCGGCCGCTCAGCGGGGTCCGGGTCATCGACCTCAGCCGGGTGCTGGCCGGACCTTGGGCGACCCAGTTGCTCGCCGATCTTGGCGCGGAGGTGATCAAGGTCGAACAGCCCGGGGCAGGGGACGACACCCGCCATTGGGGCCCGCCCTGGCTCGAGCATGAAGGGGAAAAGGTCGCCGCCTATTTTCTCGCCGCCAATCGCGGCAAACGCTCGGTGGCGATCGACATCGCCAGCGTGGACGGCGCGGCGCTGGTCCGCAGCATGGCCGCCGGCGCCGATGTGCTGGTCGAAAATTTCAAGGTCGGCGGACTTGCCAGATATGGGCTGGACTCGGCTTCGCTGCGCGCCGCCAATCCGCGCCTGATCTATGCCTCGATCACTGGTTTTGGCCAGGATGGCCCCGCGGCGTCGCGGGCCGGCTACGATTATATCATCCAGGGCATGGGCGGGCTGATGAGCCTTACCGGCATCCCCGACGGGGAGCCGGGCGGCGGGCCGATGAAGGTCGGCGTCGCGGTCGCCGACCTGTTCACCGGAATGTATGCCGCCAACGCCATCCTCGCCGCCCTTTATCGGCGGGAGCAGACGGGCGGAGGGGCGACGATCGACCTTGCCCTGTTCGACACGCAGCTGGCGATGCTTGCCAACCAGGCGTCCAATGCGCTGGTCAGCGGGCGTGATCCGCAGCGGCTAGGCGCGGGTCATCCCAACATCGTCCCCTATCAGCCCTTTGCGGCGTCCGACCAGCCGATCATCATTGCCGTCGGCAACGATCGCCAGTTCCGCCGCCTCGCCAAAATCCTCGGCCATGCCGAGTGGGCCGACGACCCCGCTTACGCGACCAATGCGGCGCGGGTCGGGGCGCGCGCGGCGCTGGTGCCGATGATCGCGAAGATCATCGCGACCCGGCCTGCCGCCGACTGGCTAGAACGGCTGGAGAGCGCGGGGATTCCCGCCGGGCCGATCAACAGCATCAGCCAGGCGCTGGCCGATCCGCAGGCGGTGCATCGCGGTGCGCGCCTCGCGCTTGGCGGCGGCGCGCTTGGCGAGGTGCCGATGGTCGGATCGCCGATCCGCATCGATTCCCGTCGCGCGGACGCGGCGCTTCCTCCGCCTGCGCTAGGCGAACATGGCGACTTGCTGCGCGAATGGCTGGACGAAGCCACCCTTCGGGACTTCAGGGAACGCGGGATCGTCGGCTAGTCGAGCGTCTTCTCGTTATAGCGGGTCTGGATGAAACGGCCCTGGGTTTCGAACGCTGCCAGGTCGTTGCGTGCCAGTGCCTGGCCGATATCGGCGAGCGCGGTCCTGCCTGCCGCCAAGGCCTCGACAAGCCGTTGATCGACCGTTGCCCCTTCGCCGTCCTGCTGGCCGCGAAAGTCGTTCGGGACATGGAGGTAACGGTCGATGAGGTTCGGCAAATGGACCGACATCAGCCGCCGTGCGTCCTGCGCCTGCGGATCGAGGTCGGGCACCCGCTCAAGCGTCTGGCGAAGCGCCGGTAGCTGAGCGGAAAGCCGGTCCAGTTCGGCCTGCGCCGGGGCCGGTAGGCCGCGGCGGGCGCGGAAAAGGTAACTATCGAAGCGCTGTACCATCTGCCCGTTGGGCAGGTCGGGGGCGACGTTGGGGGCGGCGATCTCACGCCCCCCCGTGAACAGCAGGAGTGCCGCGACACCGATCGCCAACCCGACCGCGGCGAGGAACCCGAACATGCCGATCGGCGTGATGAGGCCGACGCCGATCGTGGCGAGGCTGATCACCCCGACGGCGAGCCCGACCTTGGTCGCTGTCCTGCCAAGGCCGGCATTGAGCCGGGCGCGCTCCCGCCGGGCGGCGTCGCGAACGGACCCGTCGCGCTCGTCGAGGCGCGCGAAGACGGCGTTGGCGTGATCGATTCTCTGGGTAACCTTGTCGGGGATCATTGGCTCTCAATCGGGGTGAAGGGGGAGGCGGCATTTTCCAGCTTGCCCTGGGCGACGCCTTCGGCACGGGCGATATAGCCCTTCGACTTTTCGACCTCGTTCCCAAGCGTGTCGACGGTCTGCTTCATATTGGCGAGCGCGGCGAGCTTGAACTGGTCGATCTGGTCCATCGTATCGTAGATGTTCTGGAAGGCGCGCTGCAGCGTTTCCAGCGGAATGGTCGACGAGGCCGCCTGTTCATGGATCGCGCCGGTCTGGGTGCGCAGCATCTCGCCGGTGGTGTCGATCATGTTGGCGGTGGTGGTGTTGAGCGCGCCGATCTGTTCCAGGACCAGTTTCTGATTGGTCAGCGCCTGGGCGACGGTAACCGCGGTGCGCAGCGCCGCGACGGTGGTGGTCGAGGCGCGGTCGACACCCTTCACTAGCTCGACATTGTTCTTCTTCACGAGGTCGAGGGCGAGATAGCCCTGCACCGTCACCGCCATCTGGGTCAGCAGGTCGGTGGTCCGCTGGCGCGTGTAGAACAGCGCGCTTTCGCGGATCGCCTTGGCCTTGGCCGGCTCGGTCGCGTCGAGCTCGTTGGCCTTGTCCTCAAGCTTCTTGTCGAGCGCCTTGGAGATGTGGATCATCTGCTCCAGCCGGTGCATCGTTTTCCACAGATTGGCCCGTTCGGTATCGATCGCGGCATTGTCCATCAGCAGCTCGTCCTTGCCATTGGCAAGCCGCGACAGGATCGCCGAGATATGAGTCTGGCTGCTGCGATATTTGTCAAAATAATGGTTCACCCGTTTGCCGAAGGGGATGATCCCCAGGAACTTGCGGGTCGAAAAGGCCTTGCTGTTCTCCTTGGGGTCGAGGTCCTCGACCGTGCGGCGAAGCTCGGTCAGGTCGGCGCCGATCCCGGTATCGCTGTCGATCGCCTTGACCGGCCGGTCGAGGAAGCGGTTCGACGCGCCGGCCGCCTCGGCGATTTCCTTGCGGCCCATCGCCGTCAGCTGGTCGACCTTCTTGCCGAAATCGGGGCTGTTCGAGTCCAGCGCCGCAAGCTCGTCGACAAACTTGGCGACCTTCTGGTCCAGCTCGCTCGTCTCCTCGCTCTTGAGCGGGACGAGACCCGCCGCTTCCTGCACGGCGATGGGCTGGAGCGCTTCGGGCGGCTCCAGCTTGATCTTGGTTGCCGTCGCAGTGGCGGTCGCACCCTTAGCGTCGCTGGCCATTCGTCAATCCTCCATGCCCTCGGCTGTCCCGCAAAGGGTGAACGGCTCACCATCTGCGCGCAAGGGGTCTTAACTGTATTATAGGTGTAAGACGCGGGGCTTCAAGCGGTCATGGTGAACGGCGCTTAACCACTCCTCGGAACGCTTTGCTTACCCTGTGGTGGCAAATGGGGGGGAGATTCCGGGAATAGGGCAACTGGGAAACCGATATGCAGAATCCGTTCAAGCGGCTTTGGGACTCGGAAAAAGGCAGCACGATCATCATCGCTGCGGCAACGCTGCCGCTGGTGGTCGGTGCATCCGGTCTTGCAACCGACACCATCCAATGGGCCTTGTGGAAGCGCCAGTTGCAGCGCGCGGCGGATTCGGCGGCGATCGCCGGGGTCTATACGCGCACCAAGAACGACAATGAGACTGCAGTCCGCTCCGCAGTCGATACCGACATTTCGCTGAACCACCATACCGGCATCGCGCTGCTCGCCGCGCCGACCGTCGCCCTGCTCGCCAACAGCGGCGACATGCGCGAACGGGTCCAGGTTGGTCTGCAGATCCGCAAGGCGCTTCCGTTCAGCGCGATGTTCATGACGGCGGCGCCGATTATCCGCGCCAACGCGATCGCGGCGAGCGTCCCCGGCACCGACGAATATTGCGTCATCACGCTGGAGCCGAGTGCGAGCAAGACCGGTATCACCGTTGGCGGCAATACGTCGATCAGCATGAATTGCGGAATGATCAGCAATTCCCCTTCGGCCAACTCTGCGCTGTCCAACGGCAACAGTTCGTCGGTGACCGCATCCGTGATCGCAGCAGTCGGCGCGGTGCAGGCGTCGTCACAATGGAATGTCGCCAAATATGACCCCTATACGACGCCGGTGAAGGATCCTTATGAATCGGTCAATCCGACCGCTTCGGAAATGTCGGGATGTCCCGCCAATCCGCCGTCCGCGTCCGACAGCACGTCGGTACCTTCCGGGGCGGCGACGCTCTGCTATTCCTCGATCAACGTGGGATCCAACCGGACCTGGGACCTGGGGTCAAACAAGACGATCTACGTCACGGGGCACAACAAGAATACCGCCGGCGACGTCACCGTGCAGGGGACATTGAACTGCACCAACTGCACCATTGTTCTGACCAACAAGGACATGGCGAGCGATGCCAAGATCGGCACTTTCGACATGCAGGCGCAGGGCAAGATGAATATTTCCGCGCCGAGCGACGCGTCGAACAAATATCGCGGGATCGCGGTGTTCCAGGACCGGCGGGCCGTCGACGCCAGTGGCTCCGGCAGCCCCAATAAGTTCAATGGCGGTGGCAGCCAGATTATCCAGGGGGCGCTGTACTTCCCCAACCAGTCGGTGACCTATAACGGATCAGGAACGGCGACCGCGGTCTGCACCCGCTTCGTCAGCCGCCGGATCATCTTCACCGGCAACAGCGCGGCCACCAACTATTTCGAAAAGGGCAGCAACTGCGGCATTTTCGGCAATGACGGCATCAGCGGCGGACGCCGAGTCCGGCTGGTGGCATGATGAAGCGCCTGGTCCATCGGCTGGCAGGTTCGGCGCGGGGCACCGCGACGATCGAACTTGCGTTGTTCCTGCCGATCTTGATGACGATGCTGATCGGGGTGGTCGACTTTACCACCGCGTTCAACCGCAAGCTGCAGATGGAACAGGCCGTCCAGCGTTCGATCGAGCGCGTGATGCAGACCACCACCGACCAGACCGTCGAAGAGAATATCAAGGCTGAGGCAGCCGCTGCGGCGGGCATTCCAACCTCCGCGGTGACGGTCAGCTACACGCTGACCTGCGACGGCGTGGCCACGGCATATGAAACCGATTGCGCGCCCGGCGAAAACGAGGTGCGCTACGTCAATGTCCGCGCCGTCACGACCTTCACGCCGATGTTGCCCCTGGAACGCATCGGCATCGCCAAGGACAATTTCCAAATCACGGTTGAAACAGGGCTTCGCACCGCATGACCCGGCCTAACCTCCTGCAGAATGACCGGGGCGCGGCCGTCATCGAGATGGCCTTCGCACTGCCGATCCTGATCCTGTTCATCTGGATGATGGTCCAACTGGGCTTGGTGTTCCGCGCCTCGTCGGGCATCCAGCATGCGCTTGGTGAAGGCGCACGCACAGCGACGGTCTGGAGCCCGTCAGGGGCCGATCCCGCATCGATCAAGACCAAGGTCGAAGAATCGGTTTACGGTATCGGTCCCGGCACCTTCACTGTGCCGACGCCGACCCGGGGTACCGACTGCGACAACCGTTGCCTCGACGTGACCGTTCAATATAGCCAGGCCACCGACCTCCTGTTCTTCCCTGGACCGACCATCAACGTGTCGCACAGCAAGCGGGTCTGGACCGCGGGTAACTAGGCTTTCGCACGAGCCGCAAAGAAAGCGGCGATCGCCTGCTTGACCTCGTCGGACTGCAGTCGCGCGGCGAAATGACTGTTTTCCAGTTCCATCCGCTCCAGGATTTCGGCAGTCGCCTCGCGCCGCAGCAGCGCCTGCGTCTGACGCAGCGATTCGGGCGGCTTGGCTAGCAGCCTGCCGACCAGCGTATCGCAGGCGGCGCGCAACTGCCCCTTGGGCACGACATGGCTGGCAACCCCCATCTCCAGCGCATCGCTCGGCCCGAACGGATCGCCAAGCAGGATATGGCGCGCGGCGCGGCGGCGCCCGGACAGGCGCGGCATGATCAGCGAGCTTGCCGCTTCCGGCACCAGGCCGAGGTCGACAAACGGCATCACCATCCGGCAGCCCTCCTCGGCAAGAACGAAATCGCAGTGGAACAACATGGTCGTGCCGATCCCGACCGCATTGCCATGGACGGCGGCGACCAGTGGAACTGGGTTTCGCGCCAGCGCGCGCAGAAGGCGCCAGACCGAGATGTCCTCGCCCGAACCCGGATCGGGCATCGCCTGAAGGAAATCGCCAAGGTCGTTGCCAGCGGTGAAATCCTCGCCCTCACCGGCAAGGGTGATGACCCGGACTTGCGGGTCGTCGCTTGCATCTTCGATGGCGTCGGCAAGCGCGGCATACATCGCGACGGTGATCGCGTTGCGCCGTTCGGGCCGGGCCAGACGGATCGCCAGCAGCCCGTCCTTGCGCTCGATTTTCACATGCTCGCTCATCGCCTCGCCTTTCGAATCGGGTGACCTTTGTGGCCGCAGCCGCTAGGCACAGGCAAATTTCCCCATAGCCGTAGGGACAGCATTGCCATGAAATTCTTCGCCGACACCGCAGAGATCGCCGACATCCAGGAGCTGCACGATACCGGGCTCCTCGATGGCGTCACCACCAATCCGTCGCTGATCAAGAAATCGGGCCGCGATTTCATGGAAGTGGTGAAGGAAATAACCGCTATCTGCCCCGGTCCGGTGTCGGCCGAAGTCGTCGCGCTAGATCATGACGGGATGATGCGCGAAGCCGAAACGCTGCGGAAGATCGCCGACAACATCGCGATCAAGGTTCCCTTGACGATTGACGGCCTCAAAACGTGCAAGGCGCTGACCGGCGACGGGACGATGGTCAACGTCACGCTGTGCTTTTCGGCCAACCAGGCGCTGCTCGCGGCCAAGGCCGGCGCGACCTTCATTTCGCCCTTCGTTGGCCGGCACGACGATGTCGGCTATCCGGGCATCGAACTGATCGCCGACATCCGCATGATCTACGACAATTATGATTTCGCCACGCAAATCCTGGTCGCCAGCGTGCGCAACCCGATTCACATCCATGATTCGGCGAAGCTTGGCGCCGACGTGATGACCGCGCCGCCGTCGGTCATCAAACAATTGTTCAAGCACCCGCTGACCGACAATGGCATCGCCGCCTTCCTGAAGGATTGGGAAGCCACCGGCCAGCGCATCTGAGCAGCAAAAAACCGCGCAATTGGGAGGAATGTTAACCTTGCCGCGCTAGGCGGTGCGGCATGGCCAAGGTCATTTCCTTCGAAGAGCGTGCCGTCGCCCGCCTGCGCGACCGGCTGGGCGCCGCCGAAAGCGCCAATGAAGATCTGGTCGCCTTCGCGCGCGGCCATTCCGGCGCGACCACCGCAATCCACCGCGCCGCGCTGGCGCTGATGGACGCGGAAGGGATCGACGGCCTGTTTCGTGCAGTGACCCGAGATTGGCCTGTGCTGCTCGGCCTCGACCATGCCGTTTTGGTGCTGGTCGCCGACGGCCGGGGCTTTCGGGTCGAGGCGGGGCATGTCGGGACGGTCGAACCTAGGATCGTCGACCGGGCGATCGCGCGCCTGGACGCGGTGACGATGCGCACCGTCGATTGCGGCCATCCGCTGTTCGGCGCCGGTGCGCGGGACATCCGTTCCGAAGCGCTGATCCTGCTGGAGGCGGAGGCACCGCTGCCCTACGGGCTGCTGTTGCTGGGCCAGCAACAGTCGACCAGCCTGGACAATCGGCACGGTGCGCAATTGCTGGGATTCCTTGGCGCGAGCCTCGGCGCTATGCTGCGCCGGTGTCTGACCCAAAGCTAGACGTTCCCGACCATCCCGCCCGTGCCCTCGCAGCGCGCTGGTCGGGCCATCTTGCCCATGATCGGAGGCGAAGCCCGCACACGGTGCGCGCCTATGTCGCCACGGCGCATCGGCTGATCCAGTTCCTCGGCCGTCACCTTGGCGAGGAAATCGGCCGCTTCACGCTGCTCAACCTCCACGCCGTGGACCTGCGCGCCTTCCTCGCCGACCGGCGGGCGGAAGGTCTTGGCGCATCGTCGGCGGCGCGCGAGATGTCTGCAGTCAGGGCGTTCCTCGCCTATGCCGCGCGGGAAGAGGGCAATGAGCCGCAACTGCCCCGGACCCGCGCGCCCAAGCGCCCGCGGACCCTGCCGCGTCCCGCAAGTCCGGAAGATGCGATGGCGCTTGCCGAGGACGCCGGTGAAGCGGCGCCAAGCGACTGGATCGGCGCGCGCGACATGGCGATCCTCCTCTTGCTCTATGGCGCCGGCCTTCGAGTCGCCGAGGCCATGGCGCTGACCGCCCGGGTCCTGCCGCTGGGCCAGGCGATGCGGGTCACCGGAAAGCGCGGCAAGACCCGGATCGTGCCGCTGGTCCCGGCGGTGCGGGAGGCGATCGGGGCCTATGTCGCGCTCTGTCCCTATCGGCTGGCGGGCAGCGCGCCCCTGTTCGTCGGGGCAAAGGGCGGCGCGCTCAACCCCGACCTCGTGCGCCGGGCGGTACGCGGCGCGCGCGAACGGCTTGGCCTTCCCGACAGTCTCACGCCCCACGCGCTTCGGCACAGCTTCGCAACCCATTTGCTGGCACGGGGCGCGGACCTGCGCTCGCTCCAGGAATTGCTTGGCCATGCCAGCCTGTCATCGACGCAAATCTATACCGAGGTTGACGCCGCCCGGCTGCTCGACGTCTACCGTCACGCGCATCCCCGCGCCTGAGTTCAATATTCCTCGTCGCGAAGGTCGCGGTGGGTCCACACGCGATAGACATAACCGATCGCCAGGATGACGAGGATCGCGGTCGACGCCGGACCAAGCACATCGTCGACCTGGGTATAATTCTCGCCCAGCTTGTATCCGGCGCCGGCCAGCAGGGCGGTCCAGCCGGCGGTCCCAAGCGTCGAGGCCAGAAGGAACCCGCGAAACCGCATCTTCAACAGTCCGGCCGGGACCGACACCAAGCTGCGCACCGTCGGCAGCATCCGGCCAAGGAAGACGAAGAAGGTGCCATGGGTGGAAAACCAGCGCTCCGCCCGCTTTACTTCAGCCCAGGTCATGGTCAGCCAGCGGCCCCAGCGGTGGATGATCGGCTCAAGCCGCTGGATTCCAAGGGCGCGCGCGGCGAGATACCAGAGGATATTGCCAAGCATCGCCCCGGCGGTCCCGGCCGCGACCACCCCGGCATAACTAAGCTTGCCCTGGCCCGCCGCGACCCCGGCGATCGACATGATCACCTCGCTCGGGATCGGCGGGAAAACCGTTTCCAGCAGCATCAGGAAGCCGATTCCCAGATAGCCGGACTGCTCGATCAGATCGACGATCCAATCGGTCATCGCGCCGCCACCCGGGCTTCGATCGCGTCCCAGATGCGCCCCGGCGTGTCGGTGCCGTTGAAGCGGTCGATGGCCACGATCCCGGTAGGAGAGGTGACGTTGATCTCGGTCATATGGCCGCCGATGACGTCAATCCCGACGAACAGCAGGCCGCGTGCCTTGAGCTCGGGTCCGATCGCCGCGCAAATCTCGCGTTCGCGGTCGGTCAGCTCGGCCATTTCCGCCGACCCTCCGGCCGCCAGGTTGGACCGGAATTCCCCCTGCTTGGGCCTGCGGTTGATTGCGCCCGCGAATTCGCCATCGACCAGCACGATCCGCTTGTCGCCCTCGGCGACCGCTGGAAGGAAGGCCTGGGCAATGAACGGCTCTTTCCAGATCGTCCCGAACAATTCGGCGAGGGCTGCCAAATTGGTTCCCGTGCGGTCAATCCGGAATACGCCTTCGCCGGCCTTGCCGTGAAGCGGCTTGACTACGATCTCGCCGTGCTGTGCATGGAATTGGCGGATTTCGTCGAGGCTGCGGCTTATCATCGTCGGCGGCATGAATTGCGCAAAGTCGAGTACGAACAATTTCTCCGGCGCGTCGCGCACCGAGCGCGGGTCGTTGACTACCACCGTCTCGCGCGCGACCCGTTCCAGCAGATACGTGGCGGTAATATATCCGATGTCGAACGGCGGGTCCTGGCGCATTAGCACCACGTCGGCTTCGCTTCCCAGGTCGATCGTGACGGGTTCGCCGACACGGAAGTGGCTACCGTCGACTTGTTGAACCGTCACCGGCCGCGCCCGCGCGCGGACCCGGCCGTCCTCATAGCTCAGGTCCCCGGCCAGATAGTGGAACAGCCGGTGCCCGCGTTCCTGGGCCTTGAGCATCAGCGCGAAGGTCGAATCCCCGGCAATGCCGATCGATTCCAGGGGGTCCATCTGCACGGCAACGGTCAGGGTCATCAGCGCCGCCTAGGCCAAGGCGCGGGGCTTGTCACCCGTGCCACACATTCACGACGTGACGCGGCAAACGGCCCGGGACGATGAACAGCGCGTCGATGCGGATGTCGTCGCCGTCGCGGGCGTAGCGCGCCGCAATCCGTTCGGCCGCACCGCCACCCGGCGCGACCGTTGGCGGTCGAGCGCCTGGGCCAGCTCTCCGCGCTCGCCCGCTGTTTCACTTCGACGAAAGCCAAGGTGCGGCGGCGGCGGACGATGAGGTCGACTTCTTCCCGGGAACCCGCGCCCGAGCCGCAAGGATTCGCCAGCTGCACAGGCGCAGCCTTCAGGCGGCCAGCCATTCCGCCCATCGCCCTCACGCCTCGGCCATCCGGCGGTTCAGTCGCCGCGCCCGAGTTCGAGGGCGCGGGCGTAGGCGCGCTTTCGAGGAATGCCGAGGCTGGCGGCGACATCGGCGGCAGCGCGCGACGGGCTCATCGACACCAGCGCCGCGCCCAGCGCCGCGTCCAACTCCGCGTCGCTTGCGGCGACTCGCTCGGGCGGCGGACCCACAGTGATGACGATTTCGCCCTTGGGCGGCGCATCGCGATATTTTTCTGCGAGTCCGGCCAGCATTCCGCTGACCGTTTCTTCGTGAAGCTTGCTGATTTCGCGGATCACCGCCGCGGGCCGATCGCCGAGCCCGGCGGCGAGGGCGGCCAAGCTTTCGCCCAACCTCGGCCCGCTTTCATAAAGGACCAGCGTTGCCCGCACGGCGGCGATTTCGGCGATGGCATCGGCGCGCGCCTTGGCCTTGGCCGGGAGGAAGCCGAGGAACAGGAAACGGTCGGTCGGAAGGCCGCACAGCGTCAGTGCGGCGATCACCGCCGAAGGGCCAGGTAGGGTGAAGACCGCAAGGCCCATCGTTCGCGCGGCGCGCACCAGCTTGTAGCCCGGGTCGCTGATCAGCGGCGTCCCGGCGTCCGACACCAACGCCACCGCCTTGGTCGCAAGGTCGGCGATCAGCCGGCTGCGCAGTGCCTCGTCGCTATGGTCGTGATAGGCCATCATCGGCGCGGTCGCGCCAAGGTGGGCAAGCAATTTGGCGGTCACCCGCTTGTCTTCGGCAAGGATCAGGTCGGCCCGGCGCAGCGTGTCGGCAGCACGAGCGCTGATGTCGCCGAGATTGCCGATCGGCGTGGCAACGATGTACAGGCCGGGGGGAAGAAACTGATCCATCGGGAAGAATTGGCATGGCATTGAAACCAACCCTTCGGCAAGCGCGGCGCGCATTTCTGATCGGGATGGCCGGTGCCATCGTCGTGCTGGGGGGGTGCCAGACCGGGCCGCGCGGCCCGCTTCCGGGGCCCGCCGAGCCGCCGCGCCTGCCCGTCGAACAGGCCGCAAACCAGGTGGCGGTCATCGTGCCCTTGACCGGGGAGGATGGACCGGTCGGGACATCGATTTCGAACGCGGCCAGGCTGGCGCTTGCCGATACCGGCGAAAAGTCGATCCGGATCAACGTTTATGACAGCACCATTCCCGGCGGCGCGGCCGCCGCGGCGTCGCGTGCGATCGCCGAGGGCAACCGGCTGATCCTGGGTCCCTTGCTGGCCGAGGATGTGCGCGCCGCGGCTCCGGTGGCGCGGCGCGCGGGCGTACCCATCATCAGCTTTTCCAACGATGAGAACGTCGCCGGCAACGGCGTCTTCATCATGGGCATGACCCCCGACCAGTCGATTGGCCGGATCGTCGCCTATGCCCGTGGCCGCGGCATCACCAGCTATGCGGCGCTGGTCCCGACCGGAGTCTATGGCCGGCGCGCCGCGCAGGCGCTGCTCAACGCGGTGCGCAAGGCCGGCGGCCGGGTGGTGGCCATGGAAAACTACAACCGCTCGTCCGCTGGTGTTGCGGCCGCTGCCCAGCGTCTCAACGCGCGGGGCGATTTCGGCGCGGTCCTGATCGGCGACAGCGGACAAATGGCGGCACTGGCAGCGCCGGCGATCAAGGTCGGCCCGCGCCGGCTGGGAACCGAACTATGGGCCACGGACCGCACGATCGGCCGCACCGTGGCTCTGCGCGGCGCCTGGTATGCGGCGGCCCCCAATGCCCGATTTGACCAGCTTGTGACCCGCTATCGCGCCCGCTACGGCCGCACGCCTTATCGCCTTGCAAGCCTTGGCTATGACGCGGCGCTGCTGGCCGTGCGCAGCGCGCGCGACTGGCCGGTGGGCCGGCCGTTCCCGGCGGCCCGGCTGATCGCCCGCGATGGCTTTGGCGGGGTCGATGGCGCATTTCGCTTCGGGCGTGACGGGGTCGCCGAAAGACTGCTCGAAGTCCGGCAGGTCAGCGCCACCGGATCGAGTATATTGGTTCCGGCGCCGCCAAGCTTCTAGGCGGCAATTTCCGCCAGGATAGAATCGAGCAGCAGCCGGCCCGCGGGGGTCGTGCGCAGCCGCGTCCCCTCGCGCTGCAGCAGGCCATGTCCCGCCAGCCGGTCGACCGCGGCGTCGTCGACGATCCGCTCGACCCCCAGCCGCCTGGCCAGCGCCCCGGGATCGATCCCTTCGGCAAGCCTGAGGCCCATCACCAGCGCCTCGTCGGCGGCCTCGCGCGGCAGGAGCAATTCTTCCTCGACGAGGCCGTGGCCGTTGCGCGCCACCGCCGACAGGAAATTCTCCGGCTTGCGATGGCGCACGGTACGCATCCCCGATCGCCGCCCATGCGCCCCCGGACCAACCCCGGCATAGTCGCGGTAGCGCCAGTAGCTGAGGTTATGCCGGCTCTCCGCGCCCCGCCGGGCATGATTGGAAATTTCATAAGGGGGGAGGCCGGCCGCGGTCGTCCGCGCCTGGGTCAGTTCGAACAGGCAAGCCGAACGGTCTGTGTCGAGCGGCGCGAATTCATGGCGGGCGACCATCGTGGCAAAGCGCGTCCCCGGCTCGATCGTCAGCTGGTAAAGCGACAGATGCTCGGTGCCGAGTGCAAGCGCGCGGTCGAGGTCGCGGGCCCAGCCTTCCTCGCTATCGCCGGGCAGCGCATAGATGAGGTCGAAACTGACCCGCGGCACCGCTTCCTGCGCTATTGCCACCGCGGCAAGCCCTTCGGCGGCGCCATGCGCCCGGCCTAGGAAGGCAAGGGCGCGATCGTCGAAGCTCTGCAGGCCCAGGCTGATTCGGTTGACCCCGGCGGCGCCAAGTTCATGGAAGCGGGCCGCCTCGACGCTGTTGGGATTGGCCTCCAGCGTCACTTCAAGATCGTCGGCAGTGCTCCAGTGGCGCTGCGCGGCCTCGATGATCGCCCCGGCGGTGGCCGGCTCCATCAGCGAAGGCGTGCCGCCGCCGAAAAAGATCGAGGCCAGCTGCCGTCCCGGAAGAAGCGCGGCTTCATGCGCAAGGTCAGCGAGAAGCGCATCGCGCCAGGCCTGCTGGTCAACGGAGGCACGGACATGGCTGTTGAAATCGCAATAGGGACATTTGCTGACGCAAAATGGCCAGTGGACGTATAGCGCCAGCGGAACGTCCGTTTGGGCGGCGTTCAGCCGCGGCTGTGTAGCGATGGCGGCCATGATGCGTGCGCTCCTTACGGGTCTTGCCCTGATTGTTCCAGCCGCCGCCCCGGGCGAGCAATTCCGGCCGACGATCCAGCGCGAATCGGTGCCTTGGGTTGACCCCCGCCCGGCGCCGCGCGGCGAGCGGCTGCTGATCAGCGCGATGCTCGACGGCCATAACAGCGCGCGGGCGAGCTATGGCGTCGCGGCGCTGAGCTGGGATCCGGCGCTGGCGCGCTCGGCCATGGTCTATGCCAGGCGGCTCGCCGCTAGCGGGCGGTTCGAGCATGACCCGGCCAACCGCGGCCCGGCCCCGCAGGGCGAAAATCTGTTCATGGGCACGCGCGCCGCCTACAGCTATGCGGAGATGGTTGGCGGCTGGGTGAACGAAAGGCGCCATTACCGCCCCGGCCCGGTCCCGACCAACAGCCGCACCGGCGATTTTTCAGCGGTCGGCCATTATACGCAGATCATCTGGCCAACGACCCAGCGGGTTGGCTGCGCCACGGCGTCGAGCCGCAGCCATGACTATCTCGTCTGCCGTTACTGGCCGGCGGGCAATGTCGTCGGGACAAGGCTTCGCTGATCTTAACCACGGCGCCAAGCCGCCTGTTAACCGTGGCTGGCGCAGGGTTGGGGCATGCTGCGCGCTATCGCCCTATGCCTTGCGTCGCTCGCCGTTCCGGCGGCGTCCGCGACCCTTCCCAGTCCCAACTGGCCGGCGCCCGCCGACCGCGGGCCGATGCTGCTGAAGGCGACTGTGCTCAGCCTGCATAATCTTGCGCGGCGCGATTTCGGGGTGGCGCCGCTGCAGTGGAGCGAGGAATTGGCGGCCGGGGCGATGGCCCATGCCGACTATATGGCGCGCACCGGGATCTATGGCCATGACAAGACGCCCGGACGGCGCAAGACGGCAGGCGAAAACCTGTGGCGCGGGCCGCGCGGGGTCTTTTCCTACGACGTGATGGTCCAGGTGATGGTCGACGAACAGAAATTGTTCCGGCCGGGCGCCTTTCCTGACAACAGCCGCAGCGGCAATTGGGAAGCGGTCGCCCATTATACGCAGATTGTCTGGCCGACCACGACCCATGTTGGCTGCGCCGTCGCGACGAGCGCGACGACCGACTATTTCGTCTGCCGCTATTCGCCGGCTGGAAACAAGGACGGCTTCCACCTCGCCGCGGGCCGGGACCCGCTTGCGCCGGTCGATCCGCAGGCGGGCGCGACCCAGATCGCTACGCGCCGCGACTAGGCCAGCGCGTCGATCAGCTTGCGAAACGCCTCGGCCCGATGGCTGATGGCATGTTTGTCGGCCGGCTCGATCTCGGCAAAGGTCTGGTCCATTCCCGCGGCGATGAACATCGGGTCATAGCCAAAGCCCTTGTCCCCGCGCGGCGGCCACACCAGTGTGCCGTGGACCTTGCCTTCGAAGCTTTCGATGCTGCCGTCGGGCCAGGCCAGCGACAGGGCGCACACAAAGTGCGCGTCATGGCCAGCATCGGGACCAGCGGCCTCCACCTCTTGCCAGACCCGCTCCATCGCCCGGGTAAAGTCGCGGTTGCCCGCCTCGTCCTCGGCCCAGCGGGCGGAGAAGATGCCGGGATTGCCATGCAGCGCATCGACGCTCAGGCCGCTGTCGTCGGCCAGTGCAGGGAGCCCGCTAAGATCGGCCGCCTCCCGGGCCTTTAGTTCGGCATTGTCGACGAATGTATTTCCGATCTCCTCGGGCTCGGGGAGGTTCAGCTCGGCCGCGCCGACGCACTCGATCCCGAACGGGGCGAGCAGGTCGCGGATTTCGCGAAGCTTGCCGGCATTATGGGTGGCGATGACCAGCTTGGGACCGATCGCCTTCATTGGCCGGCCGCCTTCAGCTGCGCGCGGAATATCTGGTCGCAGCCCATTCGGGCAAGCCGGAGCAGGCGAAGCAGGCTTTCCTCATCAAAGGTCGCGCCTTCGGCGGTAAGCTGGGCCTCGACGATATTGCCGTCGCCGGTAAGCACGAAATTGCCGTCCGAATGGGCGCTGCTGTCTTCGATATAATCGAGGTCGAGCACCGGGTTGCCCTCATAAATCCCGCAGCTGACCGCTGCGACCTGGCTGATGATTGGGTCGGCGGCAAGGCTTCCGGCGGCAAGCAATTTGTCGATCGCGATGCGCAGCGCCACCCAGGCGCCGGAAATTGCGGCGGTGCGGGTGCCGCCATCGGCCTGAATCACGTCGCAGTCGACGATGACCTGCCGTTCGCCAAGCTTGGTGAGGTCGACCACGGCGCGAAGCGAACGGCCGATCAGCCGCTGGATTTCTTGAGTCCGGCCCGACTGCTTGCCCTTGGCCGCCTCGCGGTTGCCGCGGGTGTGAGTGGCGCGGGGAAGCATGCCATATTCGGCGGTGACCCAGCCCTGGCCCTTGCCGCGAAGGAACGGCGGGACGCGGTCCTCGACGCTGGCGGTGACTAGCACGCGGGTGTCGCCAAAGCTGACCAGACAGCAGCCCTCGGCATGTTTGGTAAAGGCCGGTTCGAACCGAAGTTCGCGCATCTGGTCGGGCGCGCGTCCACTGGGGCGCATGCAATTCTCCTGTAAATGGTGGAGCTGCCCTAGACTGGCATCCGTTGGCTTTCAAATGGGTTCGCCCTACATCGCTGCTATGAACGAGCCGATCGGCGACCTCACTCACCGCATGCGCGACATTTTTCGGCTGGTAGTCGAAGCCTATATCGACCGCGGACAGCCGGTCGGGTCGAAGGCCATTGCTGGCGCCGTCAGCCTGTCGCCCGCCTCGATCCGGGGCGTTATGCAGGAACTGGAGGAGCGGGGACTGTTGACTCACCCGCATACGTCGGCAGGCCGAATCCCGACCGAGACGGGGCTGCGCCTTTTCGTCGACGGGATCATGCGGTCCAGCCTGCCGCCGGCGCGAGAGCGGGCGGCGATCGAATCGCAGCTTACCGACCGGCCGATCGAGGAGGCATTATCCGCGGCAACCGCCGCGCTGTCGGGCCTATCGGCCTGCGCCGGGGTAGTGCTTGCTCCCAAGAATGAACTGATGCTGCGCCAGCTGAGCTTCGTCCCGCTGGCGCCCGACCGGGCGTTGGCGGTGCTGGTCGGGATGGACGGCAATGTCGAGAACCGGGTCGTCCCGATCCCGCCCGGAACAAGTCCGCTGGCGCTGAACGAGGTTGGCAATTTCGTCAGCGCGCGGCTGGCCGGCAAGACGCTGGCCGAAGCGGTCGCCCAGCTGCGGGAGGAGATTGTTGAGCGCCGCGAGGCGATCGACGGTGCCGCGGCCGAGCTGGTCGCGCGCGGTCTTGCAGACTGGAGCGAGGACCATGCCCAGCGGCCGGTGCTGATCGTCCGTGGCCAGGCCAATCTGATCGACGAGGGCACGGCCGCGGACCTCGACCGGGTCCGCCGCCTGCTCGATGAGCTGGAAGATCGGCAGGACATTGCCCGCCTGCTCGAAAACGCCCGCGAAGGCGAAGGCTGCCGGATTTTCATCGGCAGCGAAAATCGGATGTTCGCTTTATCGGGTTCCAGCGTTATCGCCGCACCGTACCGCGGGAGCGATGGGAAAGTAGTCGGGGTGGTCGGCGTGATCGGTCCGACACGATTGAACTATGCCCGCGTCGTCCCCATGGTGGATTTCACCGCCCAAGCCCTGACGAGATATATGCGATGAACGACAAGAAAGACCTGCACGACGAAGCCGAGACCATCCGCGAGGAAACTGCCGCGGAGGCGCCGGAACTTGCCGAGCATGACCGGGTGGCGGAGCTTGAGAAGCTGCTCGAGGAGGCGAATGCCAAGGCGCTTTACGCCGCCGCCGAGACCCAGAACGTCCGCCGCCGGCTGGAATCCGAAAAGCAGCAGGCATCGACCTATGCCGCGACCGGCTTTGCCCGCGACATGCTGAGCGTGCGCGACCATCTCGACCGGGCATTGAGCCATGTGCCCGAAGCGGCGCTGGCCGACGACAAGGTCGCCAGCTTCGTCGAAGGCATCCGCTCGACCCTGCGCGAACTAGATGCGGTATTTGCCCGCCAGGGCGTCGTCCGCGTCGAATCCGTCGGCAAGCCGCTCGACCCGCACAAGCATCAGGCGATGATCGAAATCGCCACCGACAAGGCCTCGGCCGGCACGATCGTCGAGGAAATGCAGTCCGGCTACATGCTCAAGGACCGCCTGCTCCGCCCAGCGCTGGTTGGCGTGGCAAAAGAAGGCTGAGCCGGAATCGGGAGTGTTGGAAGCGACGCATTGCGCATTGACCCGCGGCATTGCGCAAAACAGCATTAGTCATCACGCCGTGCAGCCCGAAGCAGTAATCGCCTTTATGACGTAGCGGCCAATGTTGGCCTCTACCTACTTCGGCCGCCAGCGTTGGAGCATCGATAATTCAACCGAATCGCACAGTGGGGCGTTGCAGGCAATGTAATGAACTTCAGGAGGGTCATGATGCGGGCACCGAGCAAAAGGATCCGCCCCGGTACAGGCTCTGAGCACTTGCTAAGCAGGAGCGCGCTTGCGTCTTTGCTGTCGGGTTCGCTGATGCTGGCGGCTTGCGGCGCGCCTGAAAGGCCGACGTCAGAAATGGCATCGTCTGCCGACGCCAGGGATGACGCAGTTGCAGCCCCGGCCCTGACGGCCTCGACAGCGCCTGAAACGCTGGCGTCGCGGCTCGCCCGTCTGGATCGGGCGGTCCTGCGCTGGCAGGACGCTTCCACATTGGCCGTGGCCCATGCCGCAGCGGAGGAGGCGCGCAATATCGTCGTTGGCGCGCATGGCCCATTTTATGGCGATGCCGACCGCAACGGTGAGGTCGGCGGCGCAAGTCCGGTTGGAATCCTTCCGGGACTAAAGGGAGAAGCCGGTCTTGCCGGGCCGAACGAAAATCGTTGCGTAAATGCCGATGTCTTGGGCGGCGAGTGGAGCAACCCGGCGCTGCGCTGGTCGCAACTGGAAAATGCCATCGCCCGATGGCGACCGGAGGCCAACAGCTTTCCTTCGCTGCCAAGCCATCCCCAGCGCGTGGTGGGATGGGCGTCGCTGACGCTGGGTTCGGCAAGCCTGGACGATGCAAGGGAATATGCAAGGCACGCCCGGCTTCACGTCGACTTCTCGCTCCGGGCGCTGCACGACTGCGACCGCTGACAATCGCGCCAATTTCCGCTTTCCAGCCATAGCATCGGGAGCGCTAGTCTAATGCACCTCGCGCTTCTGCGTTTCGTCCTTCGTCGCCAGCGTAAACCGGGGCTCTTCCTGCCTCCCGCCGAACGCCAGCGCGGCAGCGCGGCGGCCGACTTCAGGGCCGTGCTTGAAGCCATGGCCTGACCCGCCGCCGACGAGCACCACGTTGGGCAGGGTCGGGTGGCGGTCGATCAGAAAGTCGCCGTTGCTGCTGTTTTCATACTGGCAGACCTCGGCTCCGATAAGTGGCGCGCCCCTCAGCAGCGGGAAGCGGCGGTCGCGGAAGGCAATGATCTGGTCGATCGCGGCGCGGGTCGGCTCGCGCGACTGGGTGTCGGGATCGACCAAGACGCCATGCTGGTCATTGGCGAACTTGAGCCCGCGCGCCTCAAGGTCGGGGAAACCGTAAAACACTTCTCCGCCATTGAAATCGGCCCAGCCGGGCATGGCGGCAGGCTGGAAAAGCCGGTCGCCGGGCGGGGCTGCGAAATAGAAAATCTCCTGTCGCGTAGCGAAGATTCGGCGGCCGAGCAGGTCGGGGAAGAGCTTGGGCAGCCAAGGGCCAAGCGCGAAGACCAAAGTGTCTGCTTCAAGCATGGCGCCGCTTCCCAGCCGCAGCGCGGCGGGCCTGCCCGCGCCCTGCTGAACGACATGGGCGGCTTCGTGCAGGAAACGGCCACCGGCGGCGGTGAAGCCGCGCACCAGCGTCTGCACGCTGCGCCGCGCCATCAGCGCGCCGAAGCCTGGTTCGTAAAGGCCGATCCCAACCCCGTCGAAATCGATCATCGGGAAGCGGCGCTGCATGCCCGCGCGATCAAGTTCCTCGATCGGCAGGTTCAGCTGGCGATGCACTGCGATGCTGCCGCGGAAATAATCGTCGGCGACGTTGGAGAAAAACAGCACGCCATGTGGGTGGAACAGGGGAAGGGCGGCGCGATCGCTAAGCGCCTTCCATTCGGCAAGGCTAGCCCAGGCCATGCGGGTATAGATGTCGTCCTTGCCATAGGCGGCACGGGTCATCCGGCTTTCCCCGCCGGAGCTGGCGCGGCCGTGCGCCGGTCCCGCCATGTCGACCAGGGTGACGCGATGCCCGGCGCGGTGGAGATGCTCGGCGGTCCAGGCCCCGAACACGCCCGCGCCGACCACTGCGATGTGCCCCGCGCTGCCTGGCTTGGAGGCACGCAAAACGGCCGGAGCGATGGCCCCGGCCGTCATGCCGCCGATCAGCGATCGACGGGTCAGCGACGGAAGCGAGGCGCGGCTGCCCTTGCCTGCTTCCGTCATGGTTCGCTTAGCCCCGTTCAGGTTCCGGCGGCGGCGGTGGCGGAGGAGGAGGCGGCGGCGGAGGCGGGCAGCTTTCCGTCGCCAGGATCACCGATCCGTCGGCGCAGGTCTGGGTCGCCGGCGGCGGAGGCGGCGGAGGCGGTGGCGGAGGAGGTGGCGGGGGCGGCGGAGCCGCCCCAAACTTCTGCCGCACAGTCAGCCCGATCGTCCGCGGCTGGCCGATGCTGTAACCGAGCCGGGCACGACCGCCGCGTTCGCGGTCGAACGACAGCAGGGCGTTTTTATCGAACAGGTTGTTGACGTAGAGCACCACTTCAGTCCCGCTGTCCCAGGCCACGCCGGTCGACAGGTTGACCAGGTTGTACGACGGAAGCTTGAGGTCGAGCGTGGTGCCCGCGCCCATCGGGATTCCGCCGAAGTCATTGCCATAGACGAAGGTCCGCGGATTATCTTCCTGGTCGGACGGCTGGGTGTAGCGCGTTCCGACGTGCTGGAAGCTGGCGTTGATGTACCATTCGGCCGCGTCACTGAACCGGGTGGTATAGGTCGCCGCCGCGGCCATCTGGAACTTTGGCACCGATGGCAGGCGGTTGCCCTTGCGGATGCCGGTGCTGACCGCCAGGTCGCCTGGCAGGCTGCTGTCGAATTCGGCTTCGACCAGGCTGCCGGACAGCGACAGGTCGAGGCCCGGGGCCGGCCGCAGGGCGATTTCAACTTCGCCGCCGGTGGTGTGCGCCTTATCGACGTTGAAGACGATGCGCGACGAGCAGCTGCCGGCGTCGAGCGTGACCTGCAGGTCGCGGATCTTAGAATGGAAGATCGCTGCGTTGAACGTCACCGGGCCCTTTTGATATTTGACCCCGGCTTCATAGTTCCACAGCGTCTCGTCGTCGTACGAACCCGAGAAAGGCTCGAAGATATCGACATCTTCGGGTTCGCAGATCGGCAGGTTGAGCGGATCGTTGGCACCGCCGAGGCGGAAACCCTTGGCCGCCTGCAGGTTGACGCTGAGGTTGCGGCTCGGTTCCCAGGTGGCGATGAAGCGCGGGCTGATGCCGTCCGACTTGGTCACCTGCCGAAGGCTGTTGCCCGCAGTAAAGATGCCCTGGTTGTTGAAGGTCCGGTCTTCCTTGAAGTCATAATAGCGCCCGCCCGCCGTCAGCTTGAACTGGCCGAAGTCGTAGGTTGCCTCGCCGAACACCGCCTTTTGGGTGATGTCGTAGGTGAGGAAGCTGTTGTAGGGCGAATCCGGATTGGCTGTACCGCCGGTCGGTCCGCCGACCGCATCGGCATAGCCGGGGGTCGGAAGGGTCTGCGAATAATCGCGGTCGACATTTGAATAGAAAATGCCGGCAACCCACTGGAACGGTCCGCTTCCGGTCGAGCCGAGCCGCAGTTCCTGCGACCAGGTCTTGAGGTCGGTTGTGTCGACCAGGTTCGATGGCAGCAGCACCGCCGAATGCGGCAGGTCGATGTCGTCGGAAATCGAACCGGTCAGCGCCGATGCGTCGCGGCCGACATAGATGTCGCGGTTCATGTAGCTGGTGATCGACGTCAACTCGACCGCCCCGAAATCGTAGGAGGCGGTGAGGTCGGTGAGCAGCGTGTCGTCCTTGAACTTCTCACGCAGCAGCAAATATTGTTCGCGCTCGTCGAATTCGACCTGCGGCCGGGTCGTGCTCAGCTCATTGGCGAACAGGTTGAACACTTCCTGCCGGTTGAAACCGTCAGCCCGGACCTTCTGATATACCACCCGCGGGGTGAGCTTCAGCTGGTCGGTCGGTTCCCACAGCAGCGAGGCGCGGACGCCTGCGCGCCGGCCGTCGTTGACATTCTCGCCGCCCGCCGGGCCGAGCGCATCGATGAAGCCGGGATATTTGGTCCAGTAGCCGACCACCCGAGCCGCCAGCGTGTCGCCGAGCGGGATGTTGATCGCGCCCTTCAGATGACCGCCAAGCTCGCCATCCTTCACATGGTTGATATTGGCTTCGACCATCCCTTCCATCCGGCCGAGCCGGGGCTGGTTGGTGATGTAGCGAATCGTTCCGCCGACGCTGCCCGAACCGAACAGCGTGCCCTGCGGCCCGCGAAGCGTTTCAACGCGGTTGAGGTCGAACAGGTCGAAGTCGGGCGTGAAAAGCGACAGCGAGACGACGCTTTCGTCGAGGTAGACGCCGACCTGTTCCTTGACGCCCGGCTGATCGCGAACGATCTGTCCCGCCGACACGCCGCGAACCGAAACCTGGCTCTGC
Source organism: Sphingomonas xanthus (assembly GCF_007998985.1). Taxonomy (GTDB): domain Bacteria; phylum Pseudomonadota; class Alphaproteobacteria; order Sphingomonadales; family Sphingomonadaceae; genus Sphingomicrobium; species Sphingomicrobium xanthum. The sequence continues at coordinate 442,219 of NZ_CP041659.1, read as the reverse complement.
CCCGGCCCGAGATTCTGAACAGTAAGGCCGGCAACGTTGCGGCTGATATCCTCGATCGTGTTGGCGTTGGCGCGCTGGATGTCTTCCTGCGTCTGCGCATTAATCGAGAAGGGCACGTCCTGGACGGTAGAGGCGCGCTTGGTCGCGGTGACGATGATGACATCGCCCTGATTGGCCTCGGCCTCGGTGGCCTGGTTGATTGCCTGGGCCTGCTCTTCCTCGTCGGTTTGAGCATAGGCAGGCGCGGCGATCGCCATGGCGGCGACGCCGACGAGTAGGTGTCGGATAAGATCGGATCGGCAGGACATCGTAAATTCCCCCTGTTGGAATCCCAGATGAACGGCACACTATGCGACTTAATTCCCGCGGGAAGGGGGGGGTAACGTTTCAGTTCCCCACTGTGACCATACGGTGACAGTGGCGTTCAGCCCCAGCCGAGCCTCATTCCCTCGGCGAGTTTCGCCAGCTCCTCGCCATTTTTCACTGGTGCACCTTGTTTCTGCAGGAAGATGTGGCGCACGATCTCGGCCTGCTGCTCCAGGCCGTAGCGGTCGAACGCTCGGCCATCGACCAGCTCATAGGCATAGCGGCAGAAGGGATGGCGCATCAGCACAAGGTAGAAGCGGCCGCGCTTCTGGACCTGCCAGACATGGGTCATCTCGTGGATGAACAGGCCTTGCAGCGGCAGTGGCGCGCTCGAGAAATCGTCGGACCAGAGCGCGCTTCGGGGATGGAAGTGAATATTGCCGGTCGGCGCCATGACGATCCCGCGCGGCTGGAACGGCCACCATTTGCGGCGGACCATTCGCACCCGGCCATAATCGATTGCATTGCCGAACATCGTCCGGGCAAGCGCGATTTCGCCGTCGGTCAGGGAACGCGATGCGGTCATGACCCCGGATTTAGGGACGCAACTGGTGCTTGCCCAGTGCCGCGCCTGACGCTAGGGCAGCGCAAAATCACACGGGAAGGAAAGTTACATGAGCGAGACCGCCGATCGCGTGAAGAAGATCGTTGTCGAACATCTGGGCGTCGAAGCCGAGAAAGTCACCGAAGAAGCGAGCTTCATCGACGATCTGGGCGCCGACAGCCTCGACATTGTCGAGCTGGTCATGGCGTTTGAAGAAGAATTCGGCGTCGAGATCCCCGATGATGCGGCGGAGAAGATCACGACCGTCAAGGACGCGATCGTCTATATCGACCAGAATAAGGGCTAATCGGGAACCGATTGGCTGCCGCCCGCCCATAAGGCGGCACGAACGGCTTCCCGTTTCGCGCGGGAGGCCGTTTGCGTTTGAAGATGCACTGAAGGGGTGATTGCATGCGTCGTGTGGTGGTGACGGGATTGGGTCTGGTGACGCCGCTTGGAGCGGACGTCGAGACCGCATGGGCCAATATCCTGGCCGGAAAGTCCGGCGCGGGGCCGATCACGCGCTTCGACGCGTCGGACCAGAAGTGCCGCATCGCCTGCGAGGTAAAGCCCGCCGACCATGATTATGGCTTCGACCCGGGCAAGCGCGTCGATCACAAGGTCCAGCGCCAGGTCGACCCATTCATCGTCTATGGCATCGACGCCGCCGGACAGGCAATTGAGGACGCTGGTCTTACCGACATGGACGAGGCGACCAAGTTTCGCGCGGGCTGCTCGATAGGCAGCGGAATCGGCGGATTGCCGGGAATCGAGAGTGAATCGCTGGTCCTTGCGGAAAAAGGGCCCAGCCGGGTCAGCCCGCACTTCGTTCACGGGCGGCTGATCAACCTCGTATCCGGCCAGGTCAGCATCAAATATGGGCTGATGGGGCCCAACCATGCGGTGGTGACCGCCTGCTCCACCGGCGCCCATTCGATCGGCGACGCGGCGCGGATGATCAAGGACGGCGATGCCGACATCATGCTGGCCGGCGGTTCCGAGGCGACCATCTGCCCGATCGGCATTGCCGGTTTCGCCCAGGCGCGCGCCCTGTCGACGGCGTTCAACGACCAGCCCGAAAAGGCATCGCGCCCCTATGACAAGGACCGCGACGGCTTCGTCATGGGCGAAGGCGCCGGGGTCGTGGTGCTCGAGGAATATGAGCATGCCAAGGCGCGCGGCGCGAAAATCTATGCCGAAGTGGTCGGGTACGGCCTGTCGGGCGATGCCCACCATGTTACGGCTCCGCATCCCGAAGGGTCGGGCGCTTACCGGTCGATGGAAATGGCGTTGAAAAAGGCGGGCATGAGCCCGGCCGACATTGATTATATCAACGCCCACGGCACCTCGACACCGCTTGGCGACGAGCTGGAGCTTGGCGCGGTGCGCAAGCTGTTCGGGAATGAGGTCGCCAATATCTCGATGAGCTCGACCAAGTCGGCGATCGGCCACCTGCTGGGCGGCGCGGGTGCGGTCGAGACGATCTTCTGCATCCTTGCCATCCGCGACCAGATCGTACCGCCGACGCTCAATCTCGACAATCCGAGCGAGGGAACCGCCGGCGTCGACCTCGTCGCGCACACCGCCAAGAAGCGGACCGTGCGCGCCGCGCTCAACAACAGCTTCGGCTTCGGCGGGACCAATGCCTCGCTGGTGGTAAAAGCGGTCGATTAAGGCATGCGCAGGCTTTTCGGCGCCGCCATCCTCATCGGCCTGGCGGCGCTGCTGCTGCTGTGGGGATTCTGGTTTCGCGGCTCCGTCGACCAGCCGGTCCGGTTGACCGTCGCCGAGGGCGCAAGCCTGTCGTCGGTCGCCGAGCAGCTCGACCGTGACGGCCTGATTGCGGGCAACGCCACGACCTTCAAAGCTTTCGCCCGGCTGCTGGGCTCGTCCGACCCGATCCAGGCTGGCGAGTTCGCAATTCCCGCCGGCGCCAGTGCCTCATCGATCCTCGAGATCCTGCAGCATGGCCGCCCGGTGGTCCGGCTGCTGACCATTCCGGAGGGCATGCCCGCGGTGCTGGTCCATGAAAAGCTTGCAGCAGTCTCCGAGCTGACCGGAGAGGCGCCCGTTCCCGAGGAAGGCTCGGTGCTTCCCGACAGCTATGATTGGCAGGCGGGCGAGACCCGCGCTGCGGTGCTGGAGCGGATGACCGCGGCGATGGACAAGGCGCTTGCCGAGGAATGGGCCAAGCGGGCGGCGCACAGCGTCGTCGATTCCCCGCGCGAGGCAGTCATCCTTGCCTCGATTGTCGAGAAGGAGACCGGCAAGGCGAGCGAAAGGCCGATGGTCGCGGGCGTGCTTTCCAACCGGCTCCGGATCGGCATGGCGCTGGGCGCCGACGCGACGACGATCTACCCGATCACCAAGGGCAAGCCGCTTGGGCGGATGATTCGCAAGTCCGAACTGGCCGCCGACAATGGCTATAATACGCGCCGCAAGGCCGGCCTTCCGGTCGGGCCGATCACCAATCCCGGGCGTGAAAGCCTTGCCGCGGTGCTTAACCCGGCGAAGACGGACGCGCTCTATTATGTCGCCGACGGCAGCGGCGGGCATGTCTTTGCCCGAACGCTCCAGGAACATAATGCCAATGTCGCGAAATGGCGGAAGTACCGCCGCGAAAAGGGAATCTAGACCCCGACCGCGTCCGACCGGACATAGCCGACCCGACCATCCGGACCATAGCCCCAGGCCCATCCCCGGCTGTTGTCGAGCATCAGCATTTCCATGCCCACCTCAAGGCTGGCCACAGGCTCGGACGCGGGGTCAGGGCTGGGGTGGAGGCTTGCCGGGGCGACGAGGTGCCGAACCAGGGGTTCGGCATAATGGGAGGCGATGACGCGCCCTGCCAGCGCGGTGTCCGCCAGATCCTTGCGATAGGCATGGGTTGCCGGATCGGGCAGGTCGGATGGTCCAGTCAACGCGAAGCTCTCAACGGGCTGCGAATGCCGGTTCCTTGGACCCGATGAATGGCCGCCGCTCGACGTCGCCGCCGCCCGCGCGGAGATATTGTTTGAATCCTTCAAGGAATTCCGCCCCGTCATTGGTACGGACGACAAACACATTGCGCCGATCGTCCTGGTCTCTCTCGCGGCGCAGATAGCCGAGTGCGCCCAACGTATTCAAGGCGCGGGTGACGACCGGTTTGGAAACGCCCAGCTGGCGCGCCAGTCCGCGCACCGTATGGGGGCCTGGAGTTTGGTAAACCAACATCAGCAGGGCCATCTGCCGGTTGGTCAGATCGGGTTCGCCGGACCGTACATACTGGATCAGCGCATGCATCCAGCCCGACAGCGAGGGATTACTCATTGTCCAGCAGCTTTCTGTTCTTCGCGTCTTGGAAAATGAAACCGCGCAGCAGCGCTTTAGTTGCGTGGAACGCCATGAAACGCGCGAAAAACCAGCGCAGTATGTTGATCGGCGAGAATGCGCGTCAGCTGGCGTATCGCGCCCGCAGTAGCCCAAAGGCGGCGCGCAACCCCATTGCCTCACCCCCCTTGGGCCGGCCGGGCTTGGCCGACGGCCGCCAGGCGAAGGTGTCAAAATGGACCCATGGCGTGCCTTCGGCAACGAAGCGGCGAAGGAACAGCGCCGCGGTGATGCAGCCAGCTAGGGGCGAATCCGCCGAATTGCTGAGGTCGGCAAGGTCGGATTTCAACATTTCGTCATAGCCGTCCCACAGCGGCATCCGCCACACCGGGTCGGTCTCGGCGTCGGCGTGACACTTGAGGTCCCTGGCAAGCTCCTCGTCGTTACAGAACATCGCCGGCAGGTCCGGGCCCAGCGCGATCCGGGCCGCGCCGGTGAGCGTTGCGAAATCGAGGATGAGTTCGGGCTCTTCCTCGCCAGCGCGGGTCAGCGCATCGCCGAGGACCAGCCGGCCCTCGGCGTCGGTGTTGTCGATTTCGACCTTCAGCCCCTTGCGGCTGGCGATGATGTCCCCGGGTCGAAAGGCGTTGGCGGAAATGCTGTTCTCGACCGCCGGGACCAGCAGGTGCAGGCGCAGCGGCAGTTTTTCCGCCATCACCAGCCGGGCCAGGGCGAGCGCGTGGGCCGCGCCCCCCATGTCTTTCTTCATCAGCCGCATGCCTGCCGCCGGCTTGATGTCCAGCCCGCCGCTGTCGAAGCAGACGCCCTTGCCGACGATCGCGATCCTGGGCGCATCGTCCTTGCCCCAATGGAGCGCGATCAGCCGCGGCGCGCGGTCGCGTGCGGCGCCCTGGCCGACTGCGGCAATCATCGGATAGTCCCGGACAAGCGCATCGCCGGAGATGACCTCCACCTTGGCGCCATGAACTTTCGCCATGTCCCGGACTGCCTGTTCGATTTCGGCCGGTCCTAGGTCGGAGGCGGGCGTGTCGACGAGGTCGCGAACCATCACCGTCGCCTCGGCGATCCGGACCGTGCGGTCGACGTCGGCGGCTTCGCGGGTCAGCAGCACCGCAGGACCGCGGGGTTCATGGTCCGACTTGTAGGCGGCAAAGCGATGTTGGGCGAGCATCCAGCCGAGCGCGGCCGGTCCCGGGTCCCCTTCGGCGAGACGGTAGCGGCCCTCGGGCAGCGACTCGCCCAACTTGGCCAGGCACCATGGGGAAAGCTCGTCGACATTGGCGACCGTCGCTACCAGTTCAAACGGGTCGCTGCCGGCACCGGGCAGAATGGCGAACTGATAGGGGACCTTGCCTTCAAATCGGGCGGCATCGAGCAGTGTGCGCCGGGCAGGCGGTTGCCGCTTGATCCAGTCGGCTGCCGTCTTCTTGTCGACGAGGTGGATGGGGTGGGCCGGGCCGCCACGATCGGCCTGGAGCATGGAAGCGAAGTCAGTCATCGCCCGGCCTTAGCGGATGCGCGGGCCGGGCGACAAATGCGCAAGGATTATTTGCCGAGCTGTCCGCGCAGCGCGCCGCCGGGGAATTCCGCGTTATGGACATTCACATAATAATCGGCGGGACGCTTGAGGATCTCGAGCGCAAGCTCGCGCGACACTTCGACGCAGCCGCTGCTGTCGCCGTCTGCGGGGGCCTCCAAAGTCACCACGACGCCGCCCGCGGTTCCGGCGGGGGCTTCATGGATATGGGCGGCGGTCGCGGCGGCGATTCCGGTCACTTCAAGTTCGTAGCAAACCCGCTTCTGGCCGGGATTGACGGTCACGCTGGCGGACCCGCTGCCGTCCGCATCGCCGGGGTTCGGGACCTCTGCAGCCCCGGTCAGTTCGGCATTGAGCTTGCGCCCGCCTTCCGTGGCGGGCTGGGCGACCGCGACACCCGCTGCAATCAGCGTGCCGGCCGCAAAGATCGATGCGAGCTTCATGGTTTTTCCTTTCGGTGAACCCTGAGGTCCTAAACATCTGGAAAACTTTGAAGTTCCGCCAATTCAATCTCGTCAGGCCGGGACCCCGTACAGGTCGTGCTCGTCGCTATCCTCGATGAGCACCTTCACGAAATCGCCGGGCTTCAGTCCGGCCGCGTCGCGCAGGTGGACCTCGCCATCGATCTCCGGCGCGTCCGCCTTGGACCGGCCGGTGGCGCCGACATCATGGTGATGCGGCGGGTGGGGCGCATCGAAATGGCCCTTGTCCGGCTGTTCGCCGGGAGGCGGGACGTCGTCGACCCGGTCGATCAGCACGTCGATCGTCCGGCCGACCTTGGCCGCAAGCTTGTCGGCGGAGATCTGCGCGGTCAGGGCCATGACCCGCTGATAGCGTTCTTCCTTGACCTCTTCCGGCACCGGATCGGGCAATGCATTGGCCGCTGCGCCCTCGACCGGTTCGAAGCGGAACGCGCCGACCCGGTCGAGCCGCGCTTCGGCCAGCCAGCCGAGCAAATATTGGAAATCCTCCTCCGTCTCGCCGGGAAAGCCAACGACGAAGCTGGATCGGACCGCGATGTCCGGGCAAATGGCGCGCCAGTTCCTCAGTCGTTCGAGGACCTTAGCCTCGTTGGCTGGACGTTTCATCGCCTTCAGCACCTTGGGGCTGGCGTGCTGAAAGGGAATGTCGAGATAAGGAGTGATCAGCCCCTCGGCCATCAGCGGGATGACCTGGTCGACGTGCGGATAGGGATAGACATAGTGCAGCCGCACCCAGGGCCGTTCGCCCTCCGGCGTGCGCAGTTCGCCGAGCGCTGCCGTAAGGTCGGTCATGTGCGCACGGACCTCGCGCCCGCGCCATTCGCGCGGCTGGTGGCGGATATCGACCCCATAGGCCGAGGTGTCCTGGCTGATGACCAGCAATTCCCGGGTCCCGGCGGCGACCAGCTTTTCAGCCTCGCGCAGGATCGCGTCGGGACGGCGGCTGGCAAGGTCGCCGCGGATGGAGGGGATGATGCAAAAGGCGCAGCGATGATTGCAGCCTTCGGAGATCTTCAAATAGCTGTAATGGCGCGGGGTCAGCTTGAGCCCGGCTTCCGGGACCAGGTCGAGATAGGGATTGGCAACCGGCGGCGCGGCTTCGAGGACGGCATTGACTACTGCCTCATATTGCTGCGGCCCTGTCACGGCGAGGACGGCGGGGAAGCGGGCGCGGATCACCTCGGCTTCATTGCCCATGCAGCCGGTGACCACGACGCGGCCGTTTTCGGCGATGGCTTCGCCGATCGCTTCAAGGCTTTCTTCCTTGGCACTGTCGAGGAAGCCGCAGGTATTGACCAGCACGACATCGGCCCCGGCATAATCGGGCGACATGTCATAGCCGTTGGCCCTGAGCTTGGTCAGGATGCGTTCGCTGTCGACCAATGCCTTGGGACAGCCGAGCGAAACCATGCCGACGCGCGGTGGGGTGGGAAGAGTCTTAGCCATAGCGGAAGAGGCGCCCCTAGCGCCGATTCGCGGCGAAAGCGAGGCCGATCAGATTCGCGGTATACGCGGAAAGAGGTGGTCGGGGATGATCTCGATGATCCGGTCGCCCGCGACAAGCTCGGCCGCGCCCCCTTCCCACCAGCCGATCGATTCGCCGTTCCGCAGAACGCGAAGGCCCATCCCGACAGCTGCGTCCTTGAGCGACTTGCCCACCTCGAAGGCCTCGATTTCGCGCTCGTGAAGCCTCACGCGACCACTGGCAGAGGCGAGATCGGCCATGTAGTCGGCAATCCCCGCGCCCTCGGTCGAGCCTGCAAGCAGCAGGCCGGAAAAGCTGACCGGGTTGATCACCGTGGTGGCGCCCGCGGCCTTTGCCGGAAATTCATTGTCGCCGGCGCGGACCACCACGCTGATCGGGACATGTGGGGCAAGGTGGCGGGCGGTCAGGCAGATCAGGATCGAAGTGTCGTCGCGGCCGGCCGAGATGATCACCGAGCGGGCCTGGGTGACCTGCACCGATTCCATCGTCGCGTCTCGGGTGGCGTCGGCCTGCATCACCGCGCAGCCGAGCGCCTCTGCGCGTTCCAGCGCTTTTTCATCCTGGTCGAGGACGACGATGCGACGCGGATCGAACCCGCGCTGGATGAGTTCGCCGACCGCTTCCGATCCGCTGTTGCCAAAGCCGGCAACGATGGTGTGGCCGTTAAGCCGTTCTTGAAGGCGTTTCATGACCCATTTGTTCCAGCTTCGTTTGATGACGAAAGTATAGGCGGTGCCCGCGAGGATCAGGAGCAGGAAGATCCGGACCGGCGTAACGATGAGCGCATCGAACAGGCGCGCGCGCTCGGTGACCGGCACGATGTCGCCGTAGCCCGTGGTCGTCGCCGAGATCATCGTGAAATAGATGATGTCGGCAAAACTCATCTCGCCGTCGAGATTGTCGCGGAAGGAATCGCGTTCGATCCAGTGGACAAGGACGATGAACGCCAGCAGGAATAGCAGGAGCCCGACGCGGATCAGCAGCTGCGCGCCGACACCGAGCGAACTTTTTTGCCGGAGCAGCCCCGGCGGGGACGACATTACGCGCAGGCGGCGTTGCATCGGCTGACCTTTAGCCGAGCCACGGCGCACGTAAAGGTGGCCATCGCGGGACGCGCTGGTTAAAGGCCCCACAAAGCCCCTAACGAGAGTGTCACCCATGCGTATCGCCATGATCGGGACCGGCTACGTCGGCCTTGTTTCGGGAACCTGTCTCGCCGACTTCGGCCACCATGTGACCTGCGTCGACAAGGACCAATGCAAGATCGACGGGCTGCTGGCCGGCCGGATGCCGATCTGGGAGCCGGGCCTCGAGGCGCTGGTTAAGGCCAATGTCGAACGCGGCCGGCTGGCCTTTACCACCGACCTGGCGAGCGCGGTCGCGGATGCAGGGGCGGTGTTCATCGCCGTCGGCACCCCGTCCCGACGGGGCGACGGCCATGCCGACCTCAGCTATGTCTTTGCCGCGGTCGAAGAACTGGCGGGGCTGATCGATCGGCCGATCGTGGTCGTCACCAAGTCGACCGTCCCGGTCGGCACCGGCGACCGGATCGCCGCCTTGCTGGAGGAGCAGGGCGCGCCCGTGGGCGTGTCGGTGGCCTCCAATCCCGAATTCCTGCGCGAAGGGGCGGCAATCGCCGACTTCAAGCATCCCGACCGAATCCTGGTCGGCGCCGAGGATGAGCGGGCCCGCGAAGTGCTTGCCGAAATCTATCGTCCGCTGTTCCTCAACCGGGCTCCGCTGCTGTTCACTAGCCGGAGGACGGCTGAGCTGACCAAATATGCCGCCAACGCCTTCCTTGCGACCAAGATCAGCTTCATCAACGAAATGGCCGACCTGTGCGAAGCGGTCGGCGCCGATGTTCAGGACCTGGCGCGCGGCATCGGCCTCGACAATCGCATCGGACCCAAATTCCTTCATGCAGGTCCGGGCTATGGTGGGAGCTGCTTCCCCAAGGACACGCTGGCGCTGCTCAAGACCGCCGAGGATGCTGGCATTCGCCAGCGGATCGTGTCGACGGTCGTCGAGGTCAACGATGATCGCAAGGACGCCATGGCCGGGCGGGTGCGCGAAGCGGTTGGCGGCGACCTTGCGGGCAAGCGCATCGGGGTCCTTGGGCTGACCTTCAAGCCCAATACCGACGATATGCGCGACGCGCCCTCGATCCCGCTGGTCAAGGGACTGGTCGCCGGCGGTGCAAGCGTAATCGCCTTTGACCCGGTCGGCCGCGAGCAGGCCGAGCCGCTGCTTGGCGAGATCGATTATGCCGACAATGCGGAAGCTGTCGCCGACGGCGCCGACGCGCTGGTGATCGTCACCGAGTGGGACGAATTTCGCGCGCTGAACCTGAAGGAATTGGCTGGCCGGATGCGCGGGCGCATGCTGGTCGACCTGCGCAACATCTACGACAGGGCCGAGGCCGAAGCTGCGGGTCTTGAATATCAGGGGGTCGGCCGCGGGCAGGTTTGATCCGCAGAAGTTGGTAGTCCGAAGCCCGATGCCCTGATGATCGGCGAAGATGATCGCGCCGCGACACGCGCCTGCGGAACGTATTTCTACTATGTATGATACTTCTCGGCCTGGCAGGATGCCATAGTCACCTCCTGCGAGCATGGGACGATCACGAGATGCGGCGCGCAAAAGGGCGCCGGTCTGTCTAAACCCGACAGGTCTTCGTTTCGCGTTGAGCGATCGCAGCGCTAGGCGTCGATTTCATCCCCGCTCAGCGCGCTCGCCCGGCTTTGGATGAATTGGAAGCGGTGTTCGGGGTTCTTGCCCATAAGTCGGTCGACGAGGTCGCGGACCGGCTGACGGTCCTGATACTCCGATGGCAGGGTGATCCGGATCAGCGACCGGGACGCGGGGTCCATCGTCGTTTCCCTTAATTGCTGCGGGTTCATTTCCCCAAGTCCCTTGAAGCGCGCGACCTCGACCTTGCGGCTCTTGAATTCCGTCCGTTCAAGCTCGGCGCGATGGGCGTCGTCGCGGGCGTAGGCGGACTTGGCGCCGCTGGTCAGGCGGTAAAGCGGCGGCTGGGCGAGGTAGAGGTGGCCGCGGCGCACCAGTTCCGGCATTTCCTGGAAGAAGAAGGTCATCAGCAGCGTCGCGATATGCGCCCCGTCGACGTCGGCATCGGTCATGATGATGACCCGTTCATAGCGCAGCGCGTCTTCGGAAAATTTGTCGCGGATGCCACAGCCCAGTGCCTGTTGGAGATCGGCGATTTCCTGGTTGGCGCGGATCTTGTCGGCGGTGGCCGAGGCGACGTTGAGGATTTTGCCGCGGATCGGAAGGATCGCCTGGGTCTTGCGGTTGCGCGCCTGCTTGGCGCTGCCGCCGGCGCTGTCGCCTTCGACGATGAACAGTTCGGTACCTTCGGCATCGTCATTGGCGCAGTCGGTGAGCTTTCCGGGGAGGCGAAGCTTGCGCGCCGAGGTCGCGGTCTTGCGCTTCACCTCTCGCTCGGCGCGGCGCTTCAGCCGCTCGTCCATCCGTTCGAGGACGGCGCCCAGCAGCGCACGACCGCGGTCCATATTGTCGGCAAGATAATGGTCGAAATGATCGCGCACCGCGGCCTCGACGAAGCGCGCGGCCTCAAGGCTGGTGAGCCGGTCCTTTGTCTGACTCTGGAAGTGCGGGTTACGGATAAACACGCTGAGCATCAGCTCGACCCCATTGAACACGTCGTCCGGGGTGATATCCTTGGCCTTTTTCTGGCCGACGAGGTCAGCGAAGGCGCGAATGCCCTTGGTCAGCGCCGCCCGAAGGCCCGCTTCATGCGTGCCGCCGTCGGGCGTCGGGATGGTGTTGCAATAATAGCTGGTCGAGGCGCCGTCGCTCCACACCGGCCAAGCGACCGCCCATTCGGCCGAGCCCTGACCGTCGGGAAAGTCCTGCCGCCCCGCGAACGACGGGCTGGTGACGCATTCGCGGTCGCCGAGCTGCTCGTTCAGATGGTCGGCGAGGCCGCCGGGAAACTGGAACACCGCCTGTTCGGGGACGTCGTCCGTCGCGAGCGAAGGATCGCAGCGCCAGCGAATCTCAACCCCGGCGAACAGATAGGCCTTTGACCGGGCAAGCTTGTACAGCCGCTCGGCGCTGAAGGTCGCGTCGGCCCCGAAGATTTCGGGATCGGGCGTGAAACTGACGGTGGTACCGCGACGGTTCGGCGCTGCGCCCACCTCCTCCAGCTTAGAGGTGGCGACACCCTTGGCGAACTGCTGCCGGTAGAGCTTCTTCTCGCGGGCGACCTCGACCACCGTGTCGGTCGAAAGAGCGTTGACCACGCTGACGCCGACGCCGTGAAGGCCGCCGGAAGTCGAATAGGCCCTGCCTTCGAACTTGCCGCCGGAATGGAGGGTGGTGAGGATCACCTCAAGCGCCGACTTGCCGGGGTATTTGGGATGCGGATCGACCGGAATGCCGCGACCGTTGTCGGAGACGGTGAGCCGGTTGCCGGGATCCAGCACCACTTCGATCCGGCTGGCATGGCCGGCGACGGCCTCGTCCATCGAGTTGTCGATCACCTCGGCGGCGAGGTGGTGAAGAGCGCGGGCATCGGTCCCGCCGATATACATGCCGGGCCGGCGCCGGACAGGCTCCAGCCCCTCGAGCACCTCGATCGCCGAGGCATCATAATTGTCGGCCGGGGTCTGGGCGCCGGAAGCGAAGAGATCGGACATTGGGCAAGGCTATAGGAGAGCGGCGCGCGGCCTGCCAAGCAGGGTCTTGAAATAGCGGTCGAAAAAACCAGATCGGCGGCGCCGGCCGCCTGATCGGGGCCGGTGACGGGACGAAAGGGCCCGCGAGGACCCCTCCTCCCGCCCGAAATGTTGCTCAATGGAGGACATCAATATGCGTAGTGCTTTTGACTTTGCGCCCTACCGGCGCTCGACCATCGGTTTCGATCGGTTGTTTGACCTGCTGGAAAACAGCAGCCTGGCCGCATCAGGCGAAAATTATCCGCCCTTCGACCTCATCAAGTTGGACGAAAACCAGTACCGGATCGACCTGGCGGTGGCCGGGTTCAAGCCAGGCGAGATCGACATCACCGCCCAGCAGAACCAACTGGTGGTCACCGGCAAGAAGGGTGAGGACGGCAAGGCCGAGTTCGTTCACCGCGGGATCGCCAACCGATCATTCGAGCGGCGCTTCGGCCTCGCCGACCATATCAAGGTTGCAAGCGCCGACCTGCAGGACGGCCTTCTGTCGATCGCCCTGGTCCGGGAGATCCCCGAAGCGATGAAGCCGCGCAAGATCGCGATCGGCGGCGTGCAGCCGCAGCATGACGCGATCGAGGCGAAAGCGGCCGAAACCGCCGACGCCTGAGCGGGGTCATGAGGAGCGCCCCGACCCTTCGTAGGGCCGGGGCGCCACCTTCAGCCGAGAATGGCGAGCGCGGCGCGATAGGCGATGGCATCGCGCGCCGCCACGGGCCGCGCGCTGATGGCCGGAGCGCTTGGGCGGGGCCGGATCGATTGATTGCGTTTCATAGGAGTTCTTTCAGTGGCAATGGTGTCCGGGACAACCGCGCGCTGGCGTTCGTCAAACCCGACACGAAGGGAAAATGGCGGACCTCAACCCGCTTGGGGAAAGGTTCGGGGAGGGATAGTTGGCTTGGTATGCAAACAATTTCTTAACAAAATTGTTCTCGCCGATTAAGTATCCTCCGAATAAAAGCTATAGAGACTGATGTTGGCTAAGACAACTGCGGGGCCAAATTAAAATATCAAATGGATGACGGATCCAGGATATGCTATAAGAAGCTATCGCGTGCCCGACCCCAAGCATTACGTGACCGAGAGACCTGAGTGCTCCCGCTTGAACAGGGAGAATAATATTGGATCTCAATTACCTTTATCAGCGATATGCGGTGTCCCTCCAGTTGGCCGATGGGGCACGCTGCGAGCGGTCGCGGTCTGCCCATCGCCAATTGGCGAAACTTTATGGATCGCAGATCGAACGGGCGAGAATCCACGGTACGCCGCAGCCCATGACCCGCTATGCGGCCTGAGGCCGAAAAATTTCGTGAGATAGCGGCGGCTTATCGGCGCCTTGCGCGCCGGGCACGGACCGAGGGCGGGTTTGCCGCCTTGCTGATGTTGGCGGACCATATGGACGCGGACGCGCGCCGGATCGATCCGGTCAGCGAACGGCGATAATCGTCGGGCTTATTGCGCGTGAGGGGCGTCGCTCAATTTGCGCAGCGCTTCCTTGGCGCGGAGTTCATCAGATCGCTTCGAGCGCAACGCCAACACATCCCAGGCATCGGCGCACCGCGACAGATTGTCGCGGACGTTCTTGAGCGGTTCGGAGTCCACCTTGGAACGGGCCTGTTCCGCCTGGTCTTCGTAAAACTGCGTTGCAGTAGATTTCATCGATTATCTTTCCGAGTTAGGGTCCGACGCCAAGCGCCGGACCCACCCCCAAAGCGTGAACTAGAGCGCCTTGACGTTGGTCGCGCTTTCGCGACCGCGGCGGTCGGGGGCGAGGTCATAGCTGACCTGCTGGCCTTCCTGCAGGCTGCTGAGCCCGGCCGCTTCAAGCGCGGTGACATGAACGAACGCATCGTTCCCGCCGCCGTCCGGCGTGATGAAGCCGAAGCCCTTGGCAGTATTGAAGAATTTGACAGTGCCTTGCATTATTCGGGTCTTTCCCATTGGTGGCGGTTCGACCTTCGACCCGCCGACGAGCTAGAGAGGCGTAAGAGGAAGGGAGAAAAGGCGAACGAACGCCTTCAGGACCCACGTCATGCGACTGGTAGCCCGGCGATTGTAGAACATCGGGCGTAAATTAGCAAAAACCGGTCGCCGAGGGCGAGGCGCGGCAGCGCCGCCATACCGCGGGACTCCTTCCACAGGCAGCCACATAGGTAAAAAGCGTTCGAAATTTTCAAGCCCATCCGGCACCTAATGAATAATCGAAAATGTGATTCGGGACCGCGAGGCTCCGGCGGGCCGGGGAGCGAACGCTTTATCGGCCTTTCTATTTGGGTGGGAACTTGGTTGGACAAGGCGGTGGTGCTGGAGGCGGCCGCAAGGCCTGCCAGTGGGCGGCGCATGCCGGCGACCGGACCTTGGCCGCGCGGCCAAGGAAGAGGCGTCCATTGAGGCGCTCGCCGACCGCTGCAATATCATTCATGCGCCGGAAGTCGCCACGTGTCGCCGAGCGCCACTTATCGGAGCAAAGCACCCGATGTATCAATCCGCGGCAACCTGGCGGCTGGCGGTGTCGACAGCGTTTTCGCAGTATTCCGCCCCGCACAATTGGATGGTCGCCCACCGTCGGCAAGGCGCGACTTCTTGCGACTTACGCAATCTAGGCGCTCTGTCCGACATCCTTAACTCCCTGAGAGAGCACGGATTGATTGAGGCCAATCCGGGATAGGTCCGAAACTTTCCCGTCAGTTCCTCTCTAAAAGTGATGCTTTTCGGCAACAGCAGCGAGAATTGAAACCTTGCACCGCAACTTACCCTCTCATAATGTGTTCCGGCAGTTCTGATCTAGAACGCATGTGAAAGGGGAATATTATGCGGAAGCTGGCCATTTTGGCTGCGCTCGCTTCGACCGCCCTCGCCACGCCGGCTGTCGCTCGCGACGGCTCGTGGTATGTCGGTATCGAAGGCGGCGCGATGCTCGTCGAGAATACTGAACTCGACTATCGTGAAGACGATGGCGTCATCGACGGTTTCGGCGACATCGATAACGCAATCGAGCTCGACTATAACACCGGTCTCGATGTCGATCTCATCGCGGGTTATGACTTCGGCGGTTTCCGGCTCGAAGGCGAACTCGGCTGGAAGCGCGCTTCGCTCGACGAAGCGACAATCGACGGCGCTCTGACGGGCCAAGGCGACGTCACCGGCGAAGTGGACGGCAAGGTCCGTGTCCTGTCGGCAATGTTGAACGGTTTGCTCGATTTCGGTGATGATGACGGGTGGAGCGGGTACCTCGGTGCCGGCGCCGGTCTCGCCCGCGTGAAGCACACTGTTGACTCCGCTGACTTCGGAAGCGTCAGCGACAGCGACGGCACTTTCGCATGGCAGCTTGTTGCGGGTATCCGCCGTGCAGTCAGCGCGAACGTCGATCTGGGCCTCAAGTACCGTTTCTTCAACACCGGCAAGTTCCGCTATGGTGATGAAGATCTGGGTGGCGAACTGCGTGGCAAGCTGCGCACTCACTCGCTGCTGCTGAGCCTGATCTACAACTTCGCTCCGCCGCCGCCGCCTCCGCCGCCTCCGCCGCCTCCGCCGCCGCCTCCGCCGGCGACGCAGACTTGCCCGGATGGCTCGGTGATCTTGGCTACGGACGCATGTCCGCCGCCGCCGCCGCCGCCGCCGCCGCCGCCGCCTCCGCCGGAGCCGGAACGCGGCTAAGCCTGGCAGGCTTGGATGCAAAAGTTACCCCGGGAGAGCTTCGGCCCTCCCGGGGTTTCTTTTTGTGCCTTGCGGCCATTGCTCCGGTATCGACCACGACCTAAGCCGTTAGACTGAGACGGAAGGGAGATCGCGGGTTGCGGATTCAGGCGATGACGGTCTTGCTGGCTTGCATCGGCAATATGGCCGCTGCCCAGGGCGAGATGCCGAATCAACCGTCGGTCATGGTCTTTTTCGACTGGGGCAGACCTGAACTGCGGCGCGACGATGAGGCAACCCTCGACCGGGTAGCAGCAGCCTATGCGATGAAAGGCGCAACGCGACTGCTTCTAGAGGGCCATACCGACCGATCCGGATCAGCCGCGACGAACCGCGCTGCCGGGTTGCGGCGGGCGGAGGAAGTCCGTCATCAACTGATGAAACGCGCAATCCCTGGGAACGCAATGCGGATCGTCTCGTTCGGGGAAGATCGACCATTGGTGCCAACCGCCGACGGCGTACGTGAAGTGCAGAATCGGCGGGTGGTCATCGTCTTCGAGGAGTAGACATGTCGCGCCGTAGGTTCCCCCTGATCGCCTCTCTGGTCGCACTGGCGGCCTGTTCCCAATCCCAGGACGCCGAACAGACCGGCAACGCGCCGCTTGCTGCAGATAATGTCGCTGCCGCGGCAGAGTCGGTTCCGTTGCTCGACGGCTCCGGGAAGGAAATTGGTCGTGTCGAGATCGGCGAGGACGCCAATGGGGTGACATTGCGGCTGGCAGCCAATGGAATTTCGGCAGGGACGCACGGTGTGCATCTTCACACCATTGGACGATGCGATGGGCCGAAGTTCGAGAGCGCGGGAGGACATTGGAATCCCGAGAACAGGCAACATGGTCGTGACAATCCCGAAGGCGCCCATCTGGGTGATCTCGCGAATATTTCGGCAGGATCCGACGAGGCGACGACCGTCTTTCTAGTCGGCGGCGTTTCACGGACCGGACCGGGCAATGCACTTGGCGATGCCGACGGAACGAGCCTGGTGATCCATGCCGACGCCGATGATTACAAGACCGATCCTAGCGGTAACAGCGGCGGCCGCATTGCCTGCGCGGTGCTCGCTGCACCAACAAGCTAAGACTCGGACGTTTCCCAGTTAAACTGCCAAAAACGGCGGAAAACTGTCATTATTGGAACAATGGGACGGGTGGTACGTTGATTGGATGAGGCTGCCGTGATGGTGGCCCCTTCACCTTACTTCCCCGAATCCGAAAGAAAGAGGCATTCCCATGGCCCATACCAAAGATCCCCAACAGCCCAATCAACCCATGCAACATGAAAAGGCCAAGGCTGAAGTTAGCGGCCAGGGCCGTCAGGATGAGCGCGACAAGCTCGACCAGGAACGTGGCCAGAAGGGCGCAATTGGCAGTGAAGCGCGCAGCCAGACCGGCGAGCCGGGCCGCGCTCGCGACGAGCTCGACCAGAACAAGCGCGAACCGGCAAGCGAACGGTAGTTACCGATCGCACGAGCACTGGGCATAAGTAGATGCCTGAGAAGGGTCGTTCCCATCCGGGGGCGGCCCTACTTCATGGTAATGCCGCCCGTCACCGCCCTCTGATTGTCCCTATCGCGCCCCGTTTGCGGCGGGCGGCGATCGGGCAAGGCTACTGCGCCGCCAACAGGCGATCATCCTTGGCTGTTTCGCGCTTCCTGTCCGCAGCTTTCGAAGCTTCGGACCGCGCGAGATAGGGCTGGAGATACTGGCCCGTGAAGGATTGCGGTTCCTTGGCGACGTGTTCCGGCGTTCCCGCGGCGACAATTTCTCCGCCATGGACACCGCCACCAGGGCCCAGGTCCAAAATCCAGTCGGCTGTCTTGATGACGTCTAGGTTATGCTCGATGACAACCACCGTATTTCCCTGTTCCACCAGCGCGTGCAGCACGTCGAGCAGCTTACGGACATCCTCGAAATGGAGGCCGGTAGTCGGCTCATCCAGGATGTAGAGCGTATTGCCGGTCGCTCGGCGTGCCAATTCCTTGGATAGCTTGACCCGCTGCGCCTCGCCGCCGCTCAAGGTCGTCGCCTGTTGCCCGACCTTGATATAGCCGAGGCCCACTTCGGCCAGCATCGCCATCTTGTCGCGAATGCCGGGGACGGCCTTGAAGAACTCCACGGCATCCTCGACCGTCATGTCGAGGACGTCGGCAATGCTCTTCCCCTTGAACTTTACCTCCAAGGTTTCCCGATTGTAGCGCTGGCCGTGGCATACGTCGCAGGTGACATAGACGTCCGGCAGAAAGTGCATCTCGATCTTGATCAGGCCGTCGCCAGTGCAGGCCTCGCAGCGGCCGCCCTTAACGTTGAAACTGAACCGCCCGGGCTTGTAGCCGCGCGCCTGGCTTTCCGGCAGGCCGGCGAACCAGTCGCGGATATTGGTGAAGGCCCCGGTGTAGGTCGCCGGATTGGAGCGGGGGGTTCGGCCGATCGGCGACTGGTCGATGTCGATGACCTTGTCGAGATGTTCCAACCCGGTCACCTTGTCATGCCGGCCAGCCAACAGGCGCGCGCCGTTCAACTGGCGCGCGGCAGCAGCGTATAATGTATCGATCGTAAAGCTCGACTTGCCGGACCCGGATACGCCCGTGATGCAGGTGAACGTGCCCAGCGGGATTGACGCGGTCACATTCTGAAGATTGTTCTCCCGTGCGCCGTGGACGGTAAGTTTCTTGCCCGTGCCCTTGCGGCGCCGGTCGCGCATCGGGATATGGCGGCGTCCCGAAAGATAATCTGCCGTTAGGCTATCCTCGCACGCCAGCAGTTCTTCGAGTGTTCCCGCGCACACCACTTCCCCACCGCGAACGCCAGCGCCGGGACCCATGTCGATGACATGGTCGGCGGTACGGATAGCGTCCTCGTCATGCTCAACCACCAGCACTGTATTGCCGAGGTCCTTGAGCCGTTTCAGCGTTTCCAGCAGCCGGTCATTATCCTTCTGGTGAAGCCCGATTGAAGGTTCGTCGAGCACGTAGAGCACGCCCGACAGGCCGGAGCCGATCTGCGAAGCGAGGCGGATGCGCTGACTTTCCCCGCCCGACAGCGTGCCGCTGGTCCGGTCGAGATTGAGATAGTCGAGGCCGACGTTGTGCAGGAACCCGAGCCGCTCGTTGATTTCCTTGAGGATCGCGCGGGCGATCTCGCGCTGCTGCGGCGTCAGATGCTCTTCCACGGTCGAAAACCAACGCAGGGCGTCGGCGACGGAGCGGCGTGCCGACATGCTGATGTCTTCGCCGGCGATCTTGACTGACAGCGCTTCGGGCTTCAGCCGGGCACCGCCGCAACTGTCGCAGGGGTGAGCGGCCTGGTACTTGCCCAGTTCCTCGCGCATCCAGGCGCTTTCGGTCGACAGCATTCGCCGTTCGAGGTTGCCGATGACGCCTTCGAACGGCTTCTTCACGTCATAGCTTTTGCGCCCGTCGACAAAGCGCAGCGTCACTGGCTTCCCCTTGGTACCGCGCAGGATGACGTCGCGCGCTTCTTCCGGTAATTCGCCCCACGGCACGTCGAGCGAAAAGTCGTAGGCGCGCGCCAAGCTGCCCAGCACTTGCATATAATAAGGGGAGGGCGGCTGCGACTTGGCCCAGGGAACGACCGCCCCCTTCTTGATCGTCAGCGCATGGTTGGGGACGACCAAATCCTCGTCGAACTCCAACCGCTCGCCCAGCCCGTCGCAGGCCGGGCAGGCCCCTTGCGGCGCATTGAACGAAAAAAGGCGGGGTTCGATCTCGGCGATGGTGAAGCCGCTCAGCGGGCAGGCGAACTTCTCCGAAAAGACGATGCGGCCAGGGGCACCGAAATCGAGCTTCATGCCCGATTGGCTGTCGCTGTCGGCGGGCGGATCGGCGGGGTCGAGATACGCCAGTCCCTCGGCCAGCTTCAGTGCAGTTTCGAAACTGTCAGCAAGGCGGCTTTCGATGCCCTCTCGTACGACGATTCGGTCGACCACAACCTCGATGTCATGCTTGTACTTCTTGTCGAGGGCGGGCGCGTCCTCGATCGCATGGGTTTCCCCGTCGATGCGCACGCGCGTGAAGCCGGCCTTCTGCCATTCGGCCAGTTCCTTGCGATATTCGCCCTTGCGGCCGCGCACGACCGGCGCCAGCAGATAATGGCGAGAGCCTTCGGGCAGCGCCATCACCCGGTCGACCATCTGGCTGACCTGTTGCGCTTCGATCGGCAACCCGGTCGCGGGCGAGTAGGGCACGCCGACCCGAGCCCACAACAGCCGCATATAGTCGTAGATTTCGGTGACGGTGGCCACCGTCGAGCGCGGATTGCGCGATGTGGTCTTCTGTTCGATCGATATGGCCGGGGACAGGCCGTCGATATGTTCGACGTCTGGCTTCTGCATCATCTCCAGGAACTGCCGCGCATAGGCGGACAGAGATTCCACGTAGCGCCGCTGCCCCTCCGCATAGATGGTGTCGAAGGCAAGCGAGGACTTGCCCGACCCCGACAGGCCGGTGATCACCGTCAGGCTTTCGCGCGGGATCGCGACATCGATCCCCTTGAGATTGTGCTCGCGCGCGCCGCGAACGGTGATGTGGGTCAGCATCGGCTCAATTTCGTTCCAGATTTGTTCTTGTTTATCGCGAAGGACGGCAAGCGGTCAACGCCGGTTATGGAAATTGGGTTCGGGCAGGCGAAGTTCAACCGAGCGGATAGGTCGCCACCGGGAGATAATGGGCCCCGTCGCGGCCAAGGCGACTTTCGTACAAGATGAAATCGCGCACTGGCCAGGGGTCAGACGGCAGCAATGCATTAGCGTCGAGAAAGGCCTGGAGGCCGGGGACCGTGCCCTTCCAGCGCGCCAGTGTTATGTGCGGATGGAAGGCGCGCCGCTCGGGGGGCAGCCCTGCCCGCTGGCACGCACGCTCGACCTTGGCGGCAAGGTCGCGCACGGGCTGTTTGGGGGCGACACCGGCCCATAGCGCGCCGCGGCGGTGATGGTCGAAGCGGCCAATCCCGGCTAGCGTCAGATCGAACGGGCGAAATTTGATCAGTTCGAGCATTGCGGCGATATCCTCCGCCACCGGCCGCTCGACCTCGCCGATGAATCGCAGCGTCAGGTGCAGCTGTTCCTCGTTCTGCCAACGCAGTTCGGCCTGTCCTTCCATCAGGTCGAGCAGCGCTTCGCGGACGGGTGCAGGCGGGCTCAGGGCAACAAACAGGCGGTGCATTGCCCAAGTCTATGCGCCTTATTGAAGCCCGGCGACCGGTTTTCCTTGAACAGGCGCCGAACATTTCCGATATTACCCCCATTCGGGGACATGTCGTGGAGGCTTCCCCAGAAGAGGAGAGAGAATGCAGAACCAGTATGACCCGCGCACGACGAACTCGTCCGGCTTCGGTCCGGCGGTTTCGGTTGGTGTGCCCCGCGCCGCACGCGATGCGGGCCTGCGGTCCTACATGCTCAAAGTCTATAACTATATGGCGTCGGGAATTGCCCTCACCGGCATCGTCGCCATGCTGTTCGCCAATAGCGGAATGGCTGCCCAGGTATTCCAGGGCGGCGGTATCCTGCCATGGATTATCATCCTGTCGCCGCTGGCGATCGTCTTCGCGATGAGCTTTGGCGGCCAGCGGATGTCGACTGCGACGTTGGGAACGCTATTCTGGGCGTTCGCCGGCCTGATGGGCCTGAGCATGTCGACTATCTTCCTGGTCTATACCGGAACGTCGATCGCTCAGACCTTCTTCGCCGTGACGGCCGCTTTCCTCGGCCTGTCGCTATACGGCTATACAACGAAGAAGGATCTCAGCGGCTGGGGCACCTTCCTGATCATGGGCGTCGTCGGACTGCTGGTGGCGATGTTGCTCAACGCTTTCGTGTTCAAGTCGGGCGCTATGGCCATGGCAATCAGCGCGATCGGCGTGCTGATCTTCGCCGGTTTGACGGCCTATGACACGCAGAAGATCAAGAGCATCTACAGCATCGTCGCGGGCAACGCGGATGCGATGCAGCGCGCGGTGATCATGGGCGCCCTGAGCCTGTACCTGGACTTCATCAACATGTTCCAATTTCTGCTGAGCTTCATGGGCAACCGCGAATAGTTGCGGCCGGCTTGGACCCAGGCAATAGAGAAAGGCCGGCGGAGCGATCCGCCGGCCTTTTTCAATGGGAGCGAGCGCGCCGTCCGCCTAGCCGAGATGGCGTTTGAAAAAGCGCAGCGTCCGGCCCCAGGCCAGGTCGGCGGCTTCCTTGTCGAAGCGTTCCGCCGAAGTGTCGTTGTTGAAGGCGTGGTTGGCGCCGTCATAGCCCTGGTAGGTGACCGGCTTGTCCGCGGCGCGCAGTGCATCGACCCAGGGAAAGAGAGTACGGGCAACGCGCTCGTCCAGCCCGGCGTGATGGATCAGCAGCGGAGCGACCACCCTGGTCGCCTCCGAGGGATCGGGCGCCGGCCCATAATAGACCACGCCGGCATCAAGGTCCGATCCCGCCGCCACCGCGAGCCGGTTGACGAAGGCGCCGCCCCAGCAAAAACCGACCGCTCCGACCTTGCCGCCGCGGCTGGACGTCGCAAGCTGCTGGAGGATAGTCACCGCGTCGGCGGTGGACCTGCCAAGGTCGAGCTTGCCGATCGCCTCGCGGGCCGCATCTTCGTTGGTCGGTGTTCCGCCACCAGGCGAAAGGAAGTCCACCGCTACCGCGCGATAACCCGCTAGCGCCGCGCGGCGGGCGACGTCACGGATATGTTCGGTGAGGCCGCGGTTCTCGTGGATCACCAGCACGCTGGCCTTGGGCGACCGGCTTAGCGGCTCTGCGACATAGGCCTTGTAGCCGGCGGGCTTGTCGAAGGTCATCTCGCGCGTTGTTAGCCGCTTATCGTCGGCAGGGACGATGGCCGCGGCGGCGGGGCTGGCGGCGATTGCCGAAATCAGCACGGAAGCGGCGGTTGCGCTGCCGGCGATCAGCGTCATCCGCGCGAAGAAGTCGCGCCGGTCCATGCCTTCATGCGTGAAGCGGTCGTAAAGATCGATGGCCTGCTGGAGCGAGTTCGGGTTCATGTGCACTCCCTTGTCGTTGCCGGCGGCCAGAGACTATGAGGCCGCCGCCTGGATGTCGGCGATCAGGCGATTGTCCTTGTCCTTGGCGCGGCGATAGGCATCGCGCTGTTCGAGCCGCTGCGTATAAGCCACGAAAGTGTCGAGCTTTGGCAAGGTGCCGAACTGGATTCCCCATAGCAGGTGGCTGCCGACATAAACGTCTGCCGCGGTAAAGCGCGATCCGCAGACATAGTCTCGTCCTTCGAGGTGCCCGGCGAGCGTATTTACGGCGAGGTCGTAATTGCCATAGCCCAACATTTGCGCGCGCTCCTCGCCGGGCTCGAAACCCGCGGATTTGTTGGTGACCGCTTGTTCCAGCGGCCCGGCGGCGAAGAACAGCCAGCGATAATAGTTGGCCTTCTCCTCATCGCGCGGCCCCAGCCCGGCCTCGGGATAGGCATCAGCGAGATAGGCGCAGATGGCGGCGCATTCCGTCACCACTCGCCCGCGATGGACGATGGCGGGCACCTTCATCATCGGGTTGATCGCCCGATATTTCTCGCCCTTCATGCTGGTCGCATAATCGAGCAGCTCGGTATCGTAAGGGGCGCCGACCTCTTCCAGCATCCAGCGGACGATTTGCCCGCGGCTCATCGGGTTGGTGTAGAAAATGATGTCGCTGCTCATCGTCGGCCTCTCTTTCCATGCAAAGAGAAAGGGCGGGCGCTGTCGAAGCGAACGCCCGCCCTGTTTTCCTAGCCCCGTTCACCGGGAAGCGGCTGGGGTGCCGGTTGAGGAGCCGGTCCGCCGCTCCGCTCGCCGGCGCTGCGTTCGCGGGCGGCGCGGAACTCGCTGTCTTGGCTCCAGCCTGGCCATTCGCGGGAATTGGCGAGCCGCTGTCCGACCGCGTGCAGCAGCTGCGCGTCGTCGATCAGCCCGCTATAATCCCAGCCCGGCTGCCATTCGTCGTCCGGCTGGTGGTAGCGCTTCGAGGTATAGTCGGCGGCCAGGGCCTTGCCGCGCTCAACCCCGCCCTGAAGCAGGTCGTTGCCGGAGCGGAAGCTGATCGCCGGAACGCCTTCCTGGGCGAACGGAAAATGGTCCGACCGGAAGAACAGGCCTGCCCCCGGATTGGAATCGGGCGTGAAAACTCGCCCGCGCCTGGCGGCCTCCTCGACGGTGATGTCGAGCAGTCCGAACTTGGCATTACCCGACATGGAGAAGTTCCGCGCCTTGCCATAGACGCCCATGCTGTCGGTGTTGATCACCGCGACCGTGGTTCCCAGCGGGTAGAGCGGGTTGGCGGCATAATATTCGCTGCCCAGCAGGCCCTTTTCTTCGGCCGCGACGAACAGGAACAGGACCGAGCGTTCCGGCCTTGGCGCGGCTGCGAAGGCGCGCGCCTGCTCCAGCACATGTGCCGTGCCGGTGGCGTTGTCGATCGCGCCGTTGAAGATGGCGTCGCCGTTCGCGTCGGGCTGGCCGACCCCGATATGGTCATGGTGGGCGGTATAGATGACCGTTTCACTGGGATAGGTCGACCCCGTCACCCGGCCCGCGACATTATAGCTGGTGATGACCTCGGTCTTGGCGTTGAGCGCAACGCTCATGTTGGTCTTAAGGTCGACGGGCTTGAAGTCCTTCCGCTTTGCAGCGGCCTTGAGCGCGTCGAAGTTAAAGCCCGCGGCTGCCATCATTTCCCTGGCCTTGTCGAGCTGGATCCAGCCATTTATCGGGGCATGGGCAGCGGCCGGGTTCTGGCGGACGATATCGAACATGGTGTTGGTGTTCGAATTCTGCACCGTCGGCCAGCCATAGCTGGCGGGTTCGGTTTCATGGACGATGATCACGCCGGCCGCGCCGCGTCGAGCCGCTTCCTCATATTTATAGGTCCAGCGGCCGTAATAGGTCATTGCCTTGCCGCCGAAATCGCCTTCGCCGCCTTCGAAATCGGGATCATTGACCAGGACGACGATGATCTTGCCCTTGACGTCGACGTTCTTGAAATCGTCCCAGCTGCGTTCGGGCGCGGTTACGCCATAACCGGCGAAGACCATCGGCACCTTGTCGAGACGAATTTCAGTCTGGCCGTTCATCGGCGAGCGGATCGCGATCTCGCTGCCTTGCGCAAGGGGCGTGCGGGTGCCGCCGCGATGCAGCGTGATGGTGGGCGTGCCGACGATATCCGACTTGAGGAGCGGGACGCGCTGGGTCCACTGGCGCTGGCCGTTGACGATTTCGCCGCCCGGCTCGACGCCCGCGGCCTGAAGCTGCTGGACCAGATATTGCACCGTCTTGGTCTCGCCCGCAGTGGCCGGACCGCGGCCCTGGAAACTGTCGTCGCTCAACGTCTTGACGTGACTGTCGATGCGGGCCGGATCGAACGCGGGCTGGTTCTGGGCCGGCGCGGCGGTGCCGGCCAGCAGCAGGGCGATGAAGGAAAGCGGGGCAAGGCTACGCAAGGGGGCTACTCCTGGACTGATGGAGGGGAAGTCAGCGTGAAAGTCTGGGACCCGCCGCCCCTCCCGTCAAGGAAGGCAGCGGCGGACCGAACGAATGGCCTCCGGCAAGGCGCTTCGCGCGCGCACTTGCAAGCCCGCTTCGACGAACGGGCCTGCGCCAGCCCCTAGCTGTTGGCCTTTTTCTTCGTCCGGGCCTTTGCCGCGGGGTTGGCCTTGGACGGCTTAGGCGGGGCAGGGGCGATCTCGAAGGCAGGCTGCCCGTCCTTGATGTGGACCTTGACCTCGCCGCCGTCGACGAGCTTGCCGAACAGCAATTCCTCGGCCAGCGGCTGCTTGATCTTTTCCTGAACCAGCCGCTGCATCGGCCGCGCCCCGTAAAGCTTATCGTAACCGCGCGTGGTCAGCCATTTCCGGGCCTCCTCGTCCAGTTCGATATGAACGTTACGGTCGGCCAATTGCAGTTCGAGCTGGAGGATGAATTTGTCGACCACGCGGGACACGACTGCCGGCGGCAGGTAGGCGAAGGGGACGACCGCATCCAGCCGGTTACGGAATTCCGGCGTGAACATCTTCTTGACTGCGTCTTCCTGCGCATCCTCACGGCTCATCTGTCCGAAGCCGATGCTCTCCCGGGCCATGTCAGCGGCGCCGGCATTGGTTGTCATGATCAGGATCGTATTGCGGAAGTCGACTGTTTTGCCATGGTGATCGGTCAGCTTCCCGTTATCCATGACCTGAAGCAGGATATTGAACAGATCGGGATGCGCCTTCTCGATTTCGTCGAGCAGAAGGACGCTGTGCGGATGCTGGTCGACCGCGTCGGTCAACAGGCCACCCTGGTCGTAGCCGACATAACCCGGCGGGGCGCCGATCAGCCGGCTGACCGAATGACGCTCCATATATTCGGACATGTCGAAGCGCTGCAGCGGAATTCCCATGATCGACGCCAGCTGGCGCGCGACCTCGGTCTTGCCGACGCCGGTCGGACCGCTGAACAGATAATTGCCGATCGGCTTGTCGGGATCGCGCAGGCCCGCGCGGCTTAGCTTGATTGCGCTCGCCAGCTTTTCGATCGCCAGGTCCTGGCCGAACACGACACGCTTCAAATCGGCCTCGAGCGATTCCAGCACCCGCTTGTCGTCGGTCGAAACCGATTTGGGCGGGATTCGCGCCATCGTAGCCACCACCGCTTCGATTTCCTTGGTGGTGATGGTCTTCTTGCGGCGGCTCGGCGGAACCAGCATTTGCATCGCCCCGACCTCGTCGATGACGTCGATCGCCTTGTCGGGCAGCTTGCGGTCATGGATGTAGCGGGCGCTTAGTTCGACCGCGCTCTTGATCGAATCCGGCGTGTAGCGGACCCCATGATGCTGTTCGAACGAGCTGCGCAGTCCGGCGATGATCTTGATCGTATCCTCAACGGTGGGCTCGTTGACGTCGATCTTCTGGAACCGGCGCAGCAAGGCGCGGTCCTTTTCGAAATGGTTGCGAAACTCCTTGTAGGTGGTCGATCCGATGCAGCGGATCGCCCCCGACGACAGCGCCGGCTTCAGCAGGTTCGACGCGTCCATCGCTCCGCCGCTGGTTGCGCCGGCGCCGATGACGGTATGGATCTCGTCGATGAACAGGATGGCGTGAGGCAGCTTCTCCAGCTCGGACACGACCGACTTCAGCCGTTCCTCGAAATCACCGCGGTAGCGGGTTCCGGCGAGCAGCGCCCCCATGTCGAGTGCGTAAATTACTGCTTCCTTGAGCACGTCGGGCACGTCGCCCTCGATGATCTTTCGCGCCAGGCCTTCGGCGATTGCCGTCTTTCCGACGCCCGGGTCGCCGACATAAAGCGGGTTGTTCTTCGATCGGCGGCACAGGATCTGGACCGTTCGGTCGACTTCCGGCGTCCGACCGATCAGCGGGTCGACCTTTCCCTGCTTCGCCTTGTCATTGAGATTGACGGTGAACTGCTGGAGGGCACTTTCTTTCTTGTCGCCCTTAGTTTCGGTCTTTTCCTCGGCACCCTGCGGCGGCGGCCCTTCCGCCGGCGTCTCGCCCTTGCCCACGCCGTGACTGATATAGGTCACCGCATCGAGGCGGCTCATATCCTGCTGCTGCAGGAAATATACGGCATAGCTTTCACGCTCGGAAAATAGCGCCACCAGCACATTGGCACCGGTCACTTCATCCCTGCCCGAAGACTGGACGTGCAGGATGGCGCGCTGGACCACCCGCTGAAAGCCACTGGTCGGGGTCGGGTCGGTGGCGCTGTCGGCGACCAGTGCGCCAAGCTCATTGTCGAGGTAGCGCTTGACCTCGGTCTTCAAGTCGTCGCGGTTGACTCCGCACGCCGTCATCACCTGGCCGGCATGATTATCGTCGACCAGCGCGATCAGCAGATGCTCGAGGGTCGCATATTCGTGGCGTCGCTTCGACGCCTCGCCGAGGGCGTTGTGGAGGGTGGTTTCAAGCTCACGCGCGAAACTGGGCATTCAAATCTCCTTGCCCACCGGGGAGCCGGTGGGCTCGATTCCCAATGTTGGCCTGTTCCGGCGGGCAATCAAGGGCAAAGGCGGCGGTGGCGGCCCGGTTCGTCGCAGCCGATCCCTCGGGAACGGTCCCTTGCGCTATTTTTTGAACAATTGCTCGGCTGCAGACCGGTGGGCGGAAACGGCCTTCATATGCGCCTCGACCCGGGCAATCTCGGCTCTCAGCACTTCGATCCGCTCTGCGAGTTCGTCCTGGCTGAGGGGGTCGAGATCCTGCCTGACGACTTGGGTCAGCGGATCCTGCGGTCGGTTGGGAAGGAAGTCATCTTCATCCATGACCCAAGCGTTGACCCGCCGGGCGGCCAAGTCAATAAGCCGTCACGGCCAGGTGGCGTGGGGGCGAGTATGGCGGAGAATATCCCGGACGTGATGCGCGCGGTCGAAATCGCCGACGGGAAGTTGCAGCTGGCATCCCGCCCGACCCCGCGCCCGGGACCAGGCGAGGCGCTCATCAAGGTTGCTGCGGCGGGGGTCAATCGGCCGGACGTGCTTCAGCGCCGGGGCCACTATCCGCCGCCTGCCGGCGTCAGCGATATCCCGGGCCTCGAGATTTCCGGAACCGTAGTAGCGGCTGGACAGGGCGCAACGCATCTCGTCGGAACGCGCGTTTGCGCGCTCGTCGCGGGCGGTGGCTACGCCGACTATTGCGTAGCCCCTGCCGGGACCTGCCTGCCGGTCCCCGAGGTGCTTCGACTGCCCGAGGCCGCAGCCTTGCCGGAAACCCTTTTCACCGTCTGGATCAACTTGTTCGAACGCGGTTTTGCGGCCGATGGCGACACGGTGCTGGTCCATGGCGGGACCAGCGGGATCGGCACCATGGCGATCAAGCTTGGCACGCTGTTCGGGCTTCGCGTCCTGGTGACCTGCGGCACCGATGCGAAGTGCGCCGCCGCGACCGCTCTCGGCGCATTCCATGCGATCAATTATCGCACGGCCGACTTCGTAGAGGCGGTCCATCGCCTGACCGACGGCCAAGGTGTCGCGGTCGTGCTCGACATGGTCGGCGGCGATTATGTTCCGAGGAACCTCAGCTGCCTTGCCGATGACGGGCGCCATGTCTCGATTGCTTTCCAGCGCGGTGCCAATGCGCAAATCCCGCTGCCCGAAATCATGCGCCGCCGCCTGGCACTTACCGGGTCGACACTGCGCGCCCGCGACCTCATGTTCAAGACCATGATCCGCGACGAGATTGAAAAGACGGTCTGGCCTTATGTCGAGGGCAATCGGCTGAAGCCGGTGATGGATAAAAGCTTCCCGCTCGACCAGGCCGCAGCGGCCCACGCGCGCATGGAAGCAGGTGACCATGTCGGGAAAATCGTGCTACTAACGTAACGATGAGCGGGCTGATCCTCCACGAGGACCCGAAGTCGGGAAATTGCTATAAGGTCCGGCTGACCGCGGCCCATGCCGGCGTGCCGCTGGAACGGCGCTGCTACGACATCCTGAAGGGCGAAACCAGAACGGCCGAGTTCCTGCGCGACGTCAACGCCAACGGCCGGATCCCCGTGCTCCAGGACGGTCAGCGCTTCCTGACGGAAAGCAATGCGATCTGTTTTTATCTGGCGACCGGATCCGACCTTATCCCCGATGGCGCGTTCGAACAGGCCGACATGCTCCGCTGGCTGTTCTGGGAACAATATCACCACGAACCCAACGTCGCCACGCTGCGCTTCTGGCTGCGTTTTGTCGGCCTGGACGCGATGGCGGACGCCCAGCGGATCCAGGTCAGCAGCAAGCGTGAAGCTGGACTCGCTGCGCTCGACCTGATGGACAGGCACCTATCCGACCGCCGCTGGTTCGTCGACGACCGGTTCACCATCGCCGACATCTGTCTTTTCGCCTATACCCATGTCGCAGACGAGGCCAATTTCGACCTTGAGGCCTATCCGGCCATTGTCCGTTGGATGGAGCGGATCATGACGATGGACGGCCATGTCGAAATGGACATCTAGACTAGCCCTTGCCCTTGCGGGGGGAGGGGATTAGAGGCGGACGGAATGGCTGGCCGCTCCTTCGATGGGGCGGCCCTTATTGTTTGTGGAGAATGACATGGCCCAGCCGCTGATGCCCCATGCGACCGCCGCCTGGCTGGTCGAGAACACGTCGCTGAGCTTCTCGCAGATTGCGGATTTTTGCGGTTTGCACCTGCTTGAAGTGCAGGCGATCGCCGACGATACCGCCGCAACCAAGCTGACCGGCCGGGATCCGATCCGCTCGGGCGAGCTGACGCATGAAGAAATCGAAAAGGGCCAGTCGGACGCCGACTATGTCCTGAAGATGCACAAGGCGCCCGACCCGGTCACGCGCACCAAGGGACCGCGCTATACGCCCGTCTCGAAGCGGCAGGACAAGCCCGACGGCATCGCCTGGATCATCCGCAACCATCCCGAAGTGACTGACGGTCAGATTTCCAAGTTGATCGGGACCACCCGCACGACGATCGCGGCGATCCGCGAGCGGACTCACTGGAACATGGCGAATATTCAGCCGAAGGATCCGGTGACCCTGGGCCTCACCAGCCAGCGCGAGCTGGATGCCGCGGTCTCCAAGGCGCAGAAGGCCGCCGGCACCGAGGCGGTCGCCGACACCAGCCTCGACAGCGACCGCCAGGCGTTGATCGAGCAGCTCCGCGCCGAGCGTGAGCAACACGTCCGCGACGCCGAAGCGGCGCTGGCTGCTGAAACCGCCGGACCCGAGGGCGAAATGGCCTCGGACGAGATCGTCCCTGGCATCAAGGACCCGTTCAAGCGTTGATTTGCGGGTCCGCCCGGCCCAAGGATTGAGGCATGGACCAGAAGTTGGCGGAATCGACCGATATTGACGGAATGAGTTTCGAGGCGGCGCTTGCCGAGCTCGAGCAGATTGTGCGCACCCTCGAACAAGGGCAGGCGCCACTTGATGAATCGATCGAACTCTATCAGCGCGGCGATCGGCTGAAGCGGCATTGCGATGCGCGCCTTAAGGCTGCGCAGGCAAGAATCGAAAAGATCACGCTGGGTCCCGACGGGCAGCCGCAGGGCGTAGACAGTTTCGATGCGGGCTGACCCGCGCTTGGCTGGCGCGGACCTCAAGCTCGAGGCGCGGCGGATCGCCGCGAAGGTCGATTCCCTATTCTCGTCCTACCTGGCGCTTCCGGGCGACGGCCGCGACCGGTTGTTCGAAGCGATGCGCCACGCCGGGATCGGCGGCGGCAAGCGGCTTCGGCCCTTGCTCACCGTTGCCACCGGCCGCCTGTTCGGCCTGGCCGAGGATCGCGCGGTGCGCGCCGGAGCGGCGATCGAGGCAATCCACGTATATTCGCTGATCCATGACGACCTGCCGTGCATGGACGATGATGACCTGCGGCGTGGCAAGGCGACCGTCCACTGCGCTTTCGACGAAGCGACGGCAGTGCTTGCCGGCGACTGTTTCCACGACCTTGCGTTTGAGATTCTCGCCGACCCGGCAACGCATGAAGACCCATTCGTCCGTTCGGAACTGGTGTTGGCGATGGCTCGCGCCTCAGGGCCGTCGGGCATGGCCGGCGGCCAGATGCTTGACCTGGTTGCGGAAGGCCGCAGCCTCGATTTCGGCGCGATCACCCGGCTTCAGCAACTCAAGACCGGCGCGCTGATAGAGTTTTCCGTCGAAGCGGCCTGCATCATGGGCCGGCTTCCGCCCGAAGCGCGGACGCCCTATCGCGGCTATGCCCGGGACCTTGGCCTCGCTTTCCAGATCGCCGACGACCTGATGGATCATAGCGGCGACGAGTCACGGGCTGGCAAGCGCCTGCACAAAGACGCCGATGCGGGCAAGGCGACGTTCGTGTCCCTGCTGGGCGAGGAACGGGCGCGCCAGCAATGCCACGTGCTGGTCGAACAGGCGATCCAACATCTGCACGATCATGGCGCGGAGGCGGACCTCCTTCGCGGTCTTGCCTACTATGTCGAGGAAAGGGACCGCTAATGGGGGGTAGTCAGCGCATCGGCGTGTATCCGGGAACGTTTGATCCCATCACGCTTGGCCATCTCGATATCATCCGGCGCGGCGCCCATTTGGTCGACCGGCTGGTGATCGGCGTCACGACCAACCTGTCGAAGGAGCCCATGTTCACGGTCGCGGAGCGGCTGGACATGGTCCGCCGGGAAGTCGCCGACCTCGACGGAGTCACGGTCGTCGAATTTGATTCGCTGCTGATGGATTTTGCCGAAAGCCAAGGGGCAACCCTCATCCTTCGCGGCCTTCGCGCCGTTGCGGATTTCGAATATGAATATCAGATGGCGGGGATGAACCAGCAATTGAACGACGACATCGAAACCGTCTTCCTGATGGCCGATGTGTCGCTGCAACCGATTGCGTCAAGGCTGGTGAAAGAAATCGCCCGCTATGGCGGCGCGATCGACAAGTTCGTCCCACCGGCGGTGGTCGCGGACGTGGCGAACAAACTGAAATAGCGCTGGCGCCGCAAGACCTGCTGTTATAGGTGCCGGAGGCCTGTGGGTTGGGGAGTGGACATGAACAAGAGTTTGATTGCGTTACCCTTTTTGGCGCTATCGCTAATTGCCGCAAAGGCTCCGCCCGAACCCGCAAAGGCGCCGATTTCGATCAATGCACCCGCCGAGGTGGCCGCTGATCCGGCGAACCGCTGGACGCTTGATCTTTCCAACGGAAGCCGCGTCGTGGTCCAGCTTCGTCCGGACATTGCGCCCCAGCATGTCTACCGGATTCAGCAGCTGACATCGCAGGGCTTCTATAACGGCATCGCTTTCCATCGCGTGATTCCTGGCTTCATGGCACAGGGCGGCGACCCGAAGGGGACCGGGGAAGGGGGCTCGTCGCTTCCCGACCTGGCAGCCGAGTTCAATGAGCTTCCGCACCTGCGCGGCGTGGCCTCGATGGCCCGCGCCCAAGAACCGAACAGTGCCAACAGCCAGTTCTTCATCGTCCTGTCGCCGACTATGAAGCTCGACCGCAAATATACCGCGTTCGGCCGGGTGATCGAGGGCATGGCCGGCGTCGACGGCATAGCGGTTGGCGAACCGCCTGCAGAGCCGACCAAGATCGTCAAGGCCAGCATCGGCGGGCCGCTTCCGCCGCCTCCCGCGGCCGTGGCCGCGCCAGCGGTTGTCGCTGCTCAGGAGGCTGTCCCGGTGGATCCATCCGCGCAGGAGGCGTCGCCCGCCGAATAATGCGCGTCGACCTTTTCGACTTCGAGCTCCCGACAGACCGCATCGCGCTTCGCCCGGCCCGCCCGCGCGACAGCGCGCGGATGCTGCTGGTGGGTAGCGGGCGAATGGCGGATCACTCGGTTCTTGACTTGCCCGACCTGCTTCAGCCGGGTGACGTGCTGGTTTTCAACGACACCCGCGTTATCCCGGCCCAGCTTGAGGGCCGCCGCGGCGATGCGAAAATCGGCGCGACGCTTCACAAGCGCGAAGATTTGCGGAGCTGGTGGGCGTTCGTCCGCAATGCCAAGCGGGTCCGCGACGGCGACATCATTATGTTTGGCGGTGGGGTCGAGGCCAGCGCGCTCCGGCGCGACGAGTCCGGTGCGATCCTGCTGCGTTTCCATGGCGATGAGCCGGTTGAGCTGCTGCTCGAACGGGCGGGACAAATGCCGCTGCCCCCCTATATCGCCGGCAAGCGCCCAACTGACGAGGCCGATCGCGAAGATTATCAAACCATGTTCGCGGATCGACCCGGAGCAGTCGCCGCGCCGACCGCCGCGCTCCATTTTACGGATCGGCTGATCGAGGCGCTCGACAGGCGGGGGGTAAAGCGGGAAATGCTGACCTTGCATGTCGGAGCGGGAACCTTTCTGCCGGTCAAGGCGGATGACACCGACGAACATCGCATGCATGCCGAGTGGGGCCGGATCGATGCCGACGCCGCGGGGCGGCTGAACCTAGCTCGGGCCGCCGGCGGGCGGCTCATCGCGGTCGGCACAACCTCGCTACGGTTGCTGGAAAGTGCCGCAGACGCGCAGGGCATTATCCAGCCGTTCGAAGGCGACACGGCGATCTTCATAACGCCTGGCTATCGTTTTCGGGCGATTGACGGGCTGATGACCAATTTCCACCTCCCGCGCTCGACCCTGTTCATGCTGGTCTCGGCCCTGATGGGGCTAGATGTCATGCAGGCGGCCTACGCCCATGCCATTGCGGCGGGATATCGGTTCTACAGCTATGGCGATTCCTCGCTGCTTCTCCCGACCGGACCCCGAACCCGCATTGCGGCTTCCGACTAGTCCTGCTGGATAGAAACGCGGGCCCGCTTGGGCTTCGCTTCGGCAATACCCCCAAGCCAGTGACTAAGATCGCGGTCGATGTTCTGCGCGAGCATGACGACATCGTCCCGCATTCGCTCGACGATCATGTTCCGAAGGTTGGGGTCGAGCGGTTGGCGCGGAGCGGGGACCTTGTTCCATTCGAGCAGGCGCTTGCGTACTGAAAAAATGACGGCAAGCGCCTTGCCTTCGCCAGCCCCGAGCTTCTTTTCCCGAGTGCGGTATTTTTCACCGGCAAGCACCGAACGAACGGCTTTTGGGGGACGTTTGAGCAGGCGCTGGAGCCAGCCGATCCGAATCGTCTTGTTGACACGCTGGGCCTCAAACCGGGTCCCGGCAAAAGGCTGCAGGCCCAGGAAACCGCATAACTCCTGATAGGTTTCGCGGGGATCGCGAATGAGGTCGTCGAAAAGGACGACATGGCAGCGCTCCCGCCCCACGGCGGCCATGAAACGTTCGACATGGCGTCCAAGGGCCCCCGCCTCGTCATAGCGGAGCCAGCGCGGGTCGACGGCGCTGCGGGGCACGTTGCGACCCTCGGCGCGTTCGCCGATCATCGCCCAGGCGTCGCGAAAATCACGAACCGTCTCATCGCCCGTGACCAGCAGGCGAGCGTGGAGCGAAGGCAGCATCGAAAGCGGATCCCGCAGCGCGATCACAAACTTCGCGTCCGGCCAAAGCTTCAGGATCGGCGCCATCTTTTCCGGGGCGTAGAGATAGGTAACCGACCCCTCGGCGCGAAATTGTCCATCGCCTTCGCAATGGTCGAAAAAGCGCTGGAGATATTCCGCCTCGACATGGGCGCGCAAAGTCTTGTCATCCAAACCCGCCAAATCATGCTGGGTGAAGTAGTGAGGCTCTTTCACGGCCGAAAAACAGACGTCGGGATGTTGCTGGAGGAAACTCGCCAGCGTCGTCGTGCCGCAGCGCGGGGCACCGACGATGAAAGCGAAACGCGACGGGCTGTGGGTCATGGCGGCGGCCTAGGAAGAGAATGCGGCGGGAGTCAGGCCGAGAACCAGGACCAGAGCAGGCGCAGGGTCAGTCCCAGCGACAAGGTCACCAGCAACGGCCGAATCAGCCGGGCCCCGAACCGCATTGCGGTATGGCTGCCGATATAGCCCCCCAGCATTGCACCGGCGGCCATGCACAGGCCGAGCAGCCAGAACATCTTGCCGCCGATCGCGAAGATCAGGACCGACGCGACATTGCTGGTAAGATTGAATAACTTGGTTAGCGCCGTTGCCCGGGTCAGACCAAGTCCGCGAAGCCCGACCAGCGTGGCCGTGAAAAAGCTTCCGGTGCCCGGCCCGAAGAAACCGTCATAGGCGCCGATCGCCGCCCCGATTGGGGCATAGCCGCGCTGGCTCAGGCGCTGGTGAGCGTCCTCGTCATCCATCCGCGGGCTGAGGAGGACATAAAGCGCAACGCCCATTAGCAGCAGGGGAATAAGCAGGGCCAACGCCCGGGTATCGATCGTCTGGACAGCGATGACGCCGATACTCGCAGCGGCAAACACCAGGGCCACGGTCGGCAGGTTCGCCCGCCAGTCGACCAGTCCCTTGCGCGCATAGTTGAGGCAGGCGGTCGCGGTACCGAACATCGATTGAAGCTTGTTGGTCGCAAGCGCGTTGATCGGCGGCACGCCGGCAAACAGCAGCGCGGGCATCATAATGAGGCCGCCACCCCCAGCAATGGCATCAATGAAGCCGGTCAGCACCGCAGTCGCGGTCAGCGCGGCATAAACCCAAGGCTCGATCATCGGCGTGGCTGTAGCGGGCCAACGCAACAGCCGCTAGGGAGCGCGCCAATGACCCGGTTCAACTTCACCATCCAGGCCACCGACGGCGCGGCGCGTTCGGGCCTTCTGTCCATGCAGCGGGGCGAAATCCGAACGCCGGCTTTCATGCCGGTCGGCACCGCCGCGACGGTCAAGGCGATGAAGCCCGAAAACGTCAGGGCCACCGGCGCCGACATTATCCTTGGAAATACCTACCACCTGATGCTGCGCCCCGGCGCGGAGCGGGTGGCGAAGCTGGGCGGCCTGCACAATTTCATGAACTGGGGCCGCCCGATCCTGACCGACAGCGGCGGTTACCAGGTGATGAGCCTTAGCGAGCTTACCAAGGTTACCGACCAGGGCGTCGCGTTCCGCAGCCACCTCGACGGGTCGAAACATATGATTTCGCCCGAACGTTCGATTGAGGTCCAGCGCCTGCTGGGCAGCGACATCGTGATGCAATTCGACGAGCTGGTCCGGCCCAACGTCGCGCCAAAGAAGCAGCATGAAGCGATGGACCGGTCGATCCGCTGGGCGCGCCGGAGCCGGGACGAGTTCGATCGCGGCGCCGAGCATGCCGAACGGGCGGCGATCTTCGGTATCCAGCAGGGCGTGCTCGACGAAAGCCTGCGCAAGACGTCTGCCGACGCGCTGATCGACATCGGCTTCGACGGTTATGCGGTCGGCGGCCTGGCGGTAGGTGAGGGGCAGGAAGCGATGCTCGGCTGCCTCGATTTCGCGCCCGGCCAGCTGCCCGCCGACAAACCGCGCTACCTGATGGGGGTCGGAAAGCCTGACGACATCGTCGAGGCGGTTCGCCGCGGCATCGACATGTTCGATTGCGTCCTGCCGACCCGCTCGGGCCGGACCGGGCAGGCCTTCACCGCTGACGGCCCGATCAATATCCGCAACGCCCGCTTTGCCGAGGACCAGGAGCCGCTGGACACCGATTGTCCTTGCCAGACCTGCACGACCTATAGCCGCGCCTATGTCCACCACCTGGTTAGGTCAGGCGAGATTCTCGGCGCAATGCTGATGACCGAGCATAATCTGAGCTTTTACCAAGGGATGATGCAGGGCTTGCGCAACGCCATTCGCGAGGGCCGGTTCGCGCTTCACGCTGGCGCCTTCCTCGAACGTTATCGCCGCGGGCGAAAAGCTGCCTAGGTCGCGCTGAACTGCAGGAAACTGGGGACTGGGCCATTCCATCCCGGCTGGGCATCGGCCGCGGGCTTGGGCTCCATCGGGATCGCCGGTTCGTCCTTGGGCTTCGACTCGATGTCGGCCGTGGGTGCAGGCTGGTCGTCCTTCTTGCGGCGGCGTCCGCGCTCGCGGGGCGCATCCTTGGCTGGTCGGGTCTCGGCCTTTTCGACGGCGACCTCTTCCGGGGCGGCCGCAGCCTCGCCGGCTCTGGGCATCTTTAGCCCAGTCAGCTTTTCTATCGCCGCGATTGCGTCCGCGTCCTCACGGGTCGCCAGCGTATAGGCGATTCCCTTCGCGCCGGCGCGCCCGGTGCGGCCGATCCGGTGGACATAGTCGTCGGGCTGCCACGGCACATCGAAGTTGATGACATGGCTGACGCCCTTAACGTCGAGCCCGCGCGCGGCGACGTCGGAGGCTACGAGAATGTTGATCGCGTCCTGCTTGAACCGGTCGAACTCGGCGATCCGATCGCTCTGATCCATGTCGCCATGGATTTGCCCGACGGCGAAGCCGGACCGCTTGAGGCTGGTGTAGAGCTCGCGCACCGTCACCTTCTTGTTACAGAAGATGATCGCGTTCTTGAGATCGTCGCCGCGCAGGATCGAGCGCAGCGTGTCGCGCTTCTTGTCCGAACGGACAATGACCAGTCGCTGGTCGATATTGATATTGGCGGTCGCCGGCCGCGCCACCTCGATCACTTTCGGATCGGTCAGAAACTTGTCGGCCAGCTTCTTGATCGGCGGCGGCATGGTCGCCGAAAAAAGCAAAGTCTGCCGCGTTTTTGGCAGTTTGGAACAGATTTCCTCGATATCGGGAATGAACCCCATGTCGAGCATCCGGTCGGCTTCGTCGATGACCAGCAGGTCGCAGCCGTTGAGCATAATCTTGCCACGGCCGAACAAGTCCATCAGGCGGCCGGGGGTCGCGATGAGCACGTCGACGCCCTTTTCGAGCGCCTTGACCTGGTCGCCCATCTGCACGCCGCCGATCAGCAGGGCCATCGAAAGCTTGTGATACTTGCCGTACTTCTCGAAATTCTCCGCTACCTGGGCAGCGAGTTCGCGGGTCGGTTCAAGTATCAGGCTTCGCGGCATCCTGGCGCGGCTTCGCCCTTCGGCCAGGATGTCGATCATCGGCAGAACGAAGCTTGCGGTCTTGCCGGTCCCAGTCTGAGCGATGCCGATCATGTCCTTGCCCATCAGGACGGGCGGGATCGCGCCCTTCTGAATCGGGGTCGGTACGTCATAGCCGCTGTCGGTGACAGCGCGCAGCAATTGGTCGGAAAGGCCGAGATCGGCAAAAGACATTTAGGTATCCGGAAAAATCATAGGAACGTCGTGGTTATCCACGCGCCGCTGGCGCGCTACGGGGAGGGGGAGAAATTGTCAAGAAATGGCTAAAGATCGGGCTTTGGAACAAGGGCGCGGAACCGCTCGATCCGGCAGCTCCCGCCGACCCTCGACCTGATCATTTCCCGCTTTGCACAAATCCGGTTATCCGTCAGCTGAAAGTAGAAACGCCCATAATAGTCGAGCGCTGGACAATCATTGTCCATCACCGCCCTGAACCGGCGCCGGTCGCGCATGACGAAGTCGATCGAGGATGGACCGGACAGCAGCGCCCCCGCAATCGCCTGCGTATCGATGCATTTCGGGCCCTTGCGTTCCCGCCATTCGACGGGCCGGGTCAGCCGGGGGCGTATGGGAATCTTCAGGATCACCTCATCGCGGATCACCACGCGGCGCACGACCCCCTCCTGGGTTGGCGTTTCCGCGGACAAGGTCATCAACGCCGGGATCAGGACGAGGAAAGAAAGGAGGGTCATCGATGGGCGATCATTGCGGTCAATGTGTCTAGCGGCAAGCCTTGAACCACGGATGAACCCCGCAAAGGCCGCGCCAGCGCAGCGGGACGCCGCAAATTCCTTGCGCTCGCCTGCCCCTGCGACTAGAGCCACGCGTCATTCTCAAAGGCTTGCCTGACCCTTGGATTTTCCGGGCGCGGCCAGCATATTTTCTCGGAGTTCTCTCATGGCGAGCCAAGCGCCGACCCTTCCGCTACTCTATAACGCTCTCGAACCGCTCAATCGCAACGTTCACGGGAACAGCAAGGTGAAACGCCTGACCGGCGTTGCCGAAGTGGCCAAGATCCACGCCGTTCCGCTGACGGTCGACGAGTTCTCGCTGGCGCAGCGCTTTTATCCGATCGTTTTCTCCGCGGGCGACGACCCCATTCCGCTGGCGCTGATGGGCCTTCATGAAGGGACCAATGTCTTCTTCGACGAGACGGGCTCGCTGATCGAGCCGCGCACCTATGTGCCTGCTTACCTGCGCCGCTACCCGTTCATGCTCGCGCGCCTTCGCGAAGGCAGCGATGAGCTCTCGCTCTGCTTCGATCCGACCTCGGGCGCGATTTCCGAAGACAATGACGGCGAGCCCTTGTTCGACGGCGAGGAGCCGTCGGAAGCGACCAAGGCGATCCTGCAATTTTGCGAACAGTTCGAGCAGGCTGGCCAGCGCACCCAGAGCTTCGTGGCCGAAATCAAGGAAAGCGGCCTGCTGATGGAAGGCGAAGTGGCGATCCAGCCGGAAGGCGCGGAGCAGCCATTCATTTATCGCGGCTTCCAGATGGTCGACGAAGAGAAATTCCGCAACATGCGCGGTGACGAGCTTCGCAAGATCAACCAGAGCGGCCTGCTTCCGCTGCTGATGGCGCATCTCTTTTCGCTCTCGTCGATTCGCGACCTGTTCGGTCGCCAGACAGAGATGGGCGTTGGACCGGCCGCGGCCCAGCAACAGGCTCCGGCACCAGCCGAGGCGTGATCGGCAGGCGGCGGACCGCCCTTGCCGCAACATTGAAACGGCGCGGTGCCGATCCCACATCGGGGTCACGCCGCGCCGTTTTCGTTTATCCCCTTGAACGAAGCCGGTCGGCGGACACCCCGCAAGGTGTGTTCCTCCCTGACTCCAGGCCATCCCGGTCGTGCGCCGGGGTGGCCGCTTTTTATTCCGCCGCCTCGCGCGTGCCTTGCCCGGCAAGCGTCTTGCCAAGCTCCAGCGCCAGCAATTCAATCAGCATCGCCACCCGATCGAAGTCCGCCGCCGCAGTGCGGCCATCCGGCGCCAGGTAGGTCGATCGGTCGAATTCCAGCTGCAGCGCATGGACGCCCTCGGCGGGGCGGCCATGGCGGGCGACGATGGCGCCACCGGCATAGGGCGTATTGAGCGCCACCCGGAAGCCTTCGCTCCGGGCAAGCCGCGCCGCCTCATCGGTCACCCAGCGTGCCGCGCTGCTCCCGTGGCGGTCGCCGATTACCAGGTCGACTGTCGTGCGGGGGCGTGTCGGCATGGAATGGCAGTCGAGCAGCAAGGCCGTTCCATACCGCACGGCCAGTGTGGCAAGACCGATGCTCAACTCGGCATGATAGGGCCGGTGGACCTGGTCGAGCCTGCGGCCCAGTTCCGCGCGGTCGATCCGGTGACGCCATAGTGCGCCATGGCGATGGGTCCGCGACGCGACCAGTCCCAGGCCGTGCCGTGCGCGCGGGCCGACCGGAGCCGGGCTGATATCGCGAATCGCGGCCGGGTCGACTTCATCCTCGTCCCGGTTGCAGTCGATCACGGCGCGCGGCACCGGTTGGATCACCGCCCCGATTCCCGCGGCGATGGCACGCCATGCCAGCCGGTCGACCAGTGGATCCTCAAGCGATTCTAGCGAGTGCAATCCCTGCGCCGCATTGGCAATCAGCGCCTCGTCATAGGCGCGGCCCGAGTGCGGCACCGACAACAGCACCGGAAGCGCCTTTCGCGGCGGGTGGACCAGCGGGGGAGGATAGATGCTCATATGCAACGGTTGAAAGGCTAGCCGTGCCAAATGCGGACAGCAATGCGGTCGTGGAACGGCGTCGCTGGAAAATCTTTACGCATCGGAGCATAAAGGTTGGACGATGATTAGAATCCTGCTGGCCGAAGACGATGTGTCAATGCGCGAATATCTGCAGCGCGCCCTGCAGCGCGTTGGTTATGAAGTCGAATCGGTCGGATGCGGCACCGAAGCAATGCCGCTCCTGGAAGCGGGGAAATACGACCTGCTGCTGACCGATATCGTTATGCCGGAAATGGACGGTATCGAATTGGCCCAGAAAGCCAGTGCGATTGACCCCGCCATCCGGGTTATGTTCATCACCGGGTTCGCGGCCGTCGCGCTCCAGGGCGGTCGCACTGCGCCGGAAGCCAAGCTGCTGTCGAAGCCGTTCCACCTGAAAGACCTGGTGGCCGAAGTAGACCGGCTGTTCCAGACCGAGG
Source organism: Sphingomonas xanthus (assembly GCF_007998985.1). Classification (GTDB taxonomy): domain Bacteria; phylum Pseudomonadota; class Alphaproteobacteria; order Sphingomonadales; family Sphingomonadaceae; genus Sphingomicrobium; species Sphingomicrobium xanthum. The sequence goes on along the minus strand of NZ_CP041659.1, from coordinate 400,520 downwards.
ACCAGCACGGCCGCCTCTGACTTTGCCGCAAGGCTGATTTCCCCCCTTGCTCTCTCTCCATTGGCCCCTTAAAGGCCCGCTCAGATGTCCCCGCCGCCAGGCGGTCGGAACCCCGAGTGGGCGTGTAGCTCAGTGGTAGAGCACTGTGTTGACATCGCAGGGGTCGCAAGTTCAATCCTTGCCACGCCCACCATTTTTCTTTTCGAAGACTGGCGATCGCTGCGGCGTCGAGCGGATTGCTGCTGCATCGCCTAGAGGGCAAGCAGGTGGTCCGGCGACGTCGACATAGATGGGTTTCACTTGCCCAGCAGGCACGGCTGACCCTAGGGATTCGGGGATGACCGCCAGCGTATTCGAATTGTTCAAGATCGGGGTCGGGCCGTCGTCCTCGCACACGATGGGGCCGATGACCGCAGCTGCCGATTTCGCGCAGCGGCTGGCGGACCGCGGGCTGGTGGGCCGCGTCGCCCGGGTACAGTGCGACCTCTACGGTTCGTTGGCGCTGACCGGGAAGGGGCACGCCACCGACCATGCGATCCTTCTCGGCCTGTCCGGGGTCAGGCCGGCGACCTGCGATCCAGATCGATCGGCGGCAATGGTCGTGGAGATCCGGGCAGAAGGTTCCCTCTCGCTGGCCGGGATGACGATCGCCTTCGATGAAGCGCACGACTTGCTATTTCACCAGCGTGAACGACTCCCTTTTCATTCCAACGGGCTAAGGTTCACAGCCTTCGATAGCGATGGCGCGGAGCTGTTCCAGCAGCTCAGCTATTCCGTGGGCGGCGGCGCGATCGTCGATGAAGCCGACATTGCTGGCAATGCCCCTCCGGCGGGCATGTTGGGCGACATCCCCCATCCATTCCGTTCAGGCGCCGAACTGCTGGAGCGCTGTGCCGAGAGCGGCAAGTCGATTGCTCGCCTTGCACTCGAAAACGAATGCGCGGCGATGCCCGAAGGCGACGTCCGCGCCGGGCTGGCCGATATTCGTGCGGCGATGTCCGCCTGCATCGACCGCGGAATTCGCATGCATGGCGAGCTTCCCGGTGGCCTCAGGGTCAAACGCCGCGCCAATGCGATCCATGTTCGCCTGGTCGAGCGGCAGGAGAGGGCGCTTGCCGACCCCCTCACGGTGCTCGACTGGGTCAATTTGTGGGCTTTGGCGGTCAATGAAGAAAACGCCGCCGGCGGACGGGTGGTAACGGCGCCGACTAATGGCGCGGCGGGGATCGTGCCTGCGGTGCTGCGCTTCTACGAGCGTTTCGTCCCCAACGCGACCGAGGAAGGCGCGGATGATTTCCTGCTGACCGCCGCTGCGATCGGATCGCTGTTCAAGGAAAATGCGTCGATTTCCGGCGCCGAAGTCGGGTGCCAGGGAGAGGTAGGGGTAGCTTGCTCGATGGCGGCAGCCGGCCTTGCCGCTGCGCTCGGCGGAACGCCCGCACAGGTGGAGAATGCTGCCGAAATCGGCATGGAGCATAACCTTGGGCTGACCTGTGACCCGGTCGCGGGCCTAGTCCAGGTGCCCTGTATCGAACGCAATGCGGTGGGCGCGGTAAAGGCCATTGAAGCGGCGCGCCTGGCGATGCTCGGCGACGGGACGCATCTGGTGAGCCTCGACCAGGTGATCGAGACGATGCGTCGCACGGGCGCCGACATGAACGACAAGTATAAGGAAACCTCGCTGGGCGGGCTGGCGGTCAACGTCGTCGCCTGTTGATCGAAAACGAGGGAGAAAGGGGCCGATGGTGAGCATTCGGGCGCCGCTTCCGCTCGGTCCGAAGGCGATTGCGCCGGGCCTTGCCGCGGCCCTGCTGGTTGCCGCCGCGGCGTCCTTCCTGTCCGACCATTATGGCGGTCCGGTTATGCTGTTCGCCTTGCTGTTCGGCATGGCGATGAACTTCATAGGCGATATCGAGCGGTGCCGCGCCGGTATCGCCTTTGCGTCGCGCAACCTATTGCGGCTGGGCGTCGCTCTCCTCGGTTTCCGCATAACGCTCGGCGAAGTCGGGGCACTGGGCTGGCGCCCGGTGCTGCTGGTCATCCTCATCGTCAGCCTGACCATCCTGATTTCGGCCTGGCTGGCGCGCCGTATTGGCTATGGACGCGATTTCGGCCTGCTGACGGGCGGAGCGACCGCCATCTGCGGCGCATCGGCAGCGATGGCCATTTCGGCGGCCTTGCCATCGCACCCCGATCGGCAAAAGCAGATGCTGTTCGCGGTGATCGGCGTTTCGACCTTGTCCACCGTGGCGATGATAACCTACCCGTTGCTCGCCGCATTGCTCGGATTTGACGACCGGCAGGCAGGGATATTCGTCGGCGCGGCAATCCATGACGTCGCGCAGGTGGTTGGTGCCGGCTATGCCATTTCTTCCGAAGCCGGTGACGTGGCGACGGTGGTCAAATTGATGCGGGTGGCGATGCTTTTGCCGGTGATCCTGTTGATCGGCGTGGCCGTCCGCCGGCAGGTTGCGAGCAGGGAAGGGCGGCCGCCACTGCTCCCCTGGTTCGCGGTGGCTTTCGCATTGCTGGTCGTCGGCAACAGCTTGCTACCGCTTCCCCCTCTGGTCAGCGACGCCGGCAGCCTCGCGTCCCGCTGGTTCCTTGTGACGGCAATCGCCGCGCTGGGGATGAACACCCGCTTAGCGGACATCGCCGAGTTTGGCTGGAAGCCGGTCATGCTGATGATCGCCGAAACGACCCTAATTGCCGTGCTGGCGCTGGTCCCGATCGCGTTCGGCTGGGTCTGACCTTTACGGCTTCACGAACTTTAGCGTCATCCGGTCGCTTTCGCCGATCGCGACATATTTGGCGCGGTCCTTGTCTTTCAGCGCGAGCGAGGGGGGGAGGGTCCACACGCCATCAGGCCAATCGGCCGTGTCCTTGGGATTGGCGTTGATCTCGCTGGACGCGGCGAGGCGGAACCCGGCCTGTTCGGCCAGCCTGACGACGGTGGACGTTTTGATATAGCCGCTGGTCCGCTCGCGCTCGGCGCTGGCATCTTCGGGCAGACGGTGGTCGACGATCCCGAGAACGCCGCCCGGCTTCAGCATCGCATGCATCTGGCGGAAAGCGTCGAGGCTGTAATCGGGCTTGCCCTCGCGGCGGTAACCCATGCGCCAGTTATGGACGTTGCGGAAAGTGAGGACGACGTCGGCGCTGCCATTGGGCACCTCCGCCGCCTTGCCATCGAACACCGGGAAGTCGACGATGCGCGCCGATCCGTAGAGCGTGGGGTTCGCTTGCTGGAGCTTGGCAATTCCGCTGCGGCCCCAATCGGGTGCGGCGAGGTAAAGCGTGCCGCCGCCCGAAGCGAGGTAGGGGGCGAGGATTTCGGTGTACCAGCCGCCGCCGGGCCAGATTTCGACTACCGTGTCGTCGCGCTCGACGCCGAAGAAGCTCAGCGTTTCAAAGGGGCGGCGATAGGCGTCGCGGGCGCGGTTGGAATCGGTGCGGCTCGGCGATGCGATGGCGGCGGCGAGCGCGGCCTGGTCGACCGCCGGCGCGGCGGGATCGACGGGTGCGCAGGCCGTAAGGGCGGTGCCTGCGATAAGAAGTGCAACGACCGATGTCCGAACCATGACCTGCTCCCGATAATCTGTTGTCCAAGGTTTGGGCCGGTCGTTCGCACCGCGCAACCTTTTATCGGCGGGCGGCGGCGGGCGGCTTGCGCGATTACCGCCGTCGTATCAGTCTTGGCCGGCCGGTCACCTTTTGCCGATGGAGTATCCATGCGTCCTGCCATCCTTCTCGCTTCCGCCATCCTCCTCGCCACTCCAGCTGTCGCGCAGACCGTCACGACTTCGTTGAGCGGCCTTGCGGAAAACCCGCTGGTGCGGGTCAATATCGCCGAGAATTTGCGGACCCCGCCCGACGAAGCGAGCCTTAGCGCAGGAACCCGAACGCGCGCGTCGACCGCGACCGCGGCAGTTGCCCAAAACAAGACCGCGACCGAAAGGCTGCTTGCCGCGATCCGCGCAGCCGGCATCCGCGATCGCGACGTGCAGACGCAGGGTATCCAGCTGTCGCCCGATTATCGCTACGATCGGAGCGAGGGGACGTCGCGACAGGTGCTGGTCGGCTATGTCGCCAGCAACACGGTGCGAATTAAGACACGGGACCTGGATTCGCTGACCCAGCTGCTCGACGGCCTGACCGCGGCCGGTGCCGACACCGTCTATGGGCCAACCTTTTCGATTGCCGATCCGGCGCCGCTGCGCAGCGAAGCGCGGGTCCGGGCAATGCAAAGGGGCATCGCCGAAGCGACCGAATATGCCCGCGACAACGGCTTTGCGCGGGTTCGCCTGTTGTCGGTTGAGGAAGGACCATCCTACCGCGGAAGCGAAGTGATCGTCACCGGGTCTCGGGTGAGCGAAGCCGCACCGCCGCCACCGCCGGCACCGCCGCCCCCGCCCGTGGCAGGCGGCGGGGTGGTCGCGCCGGGGCTAATCGAGACCGGGGTCCGGCTCAACCTGCTCTATCGCATGGAAAAATAGGTATGGGCGCCGGTGTTAGGCTGACGATCCACGGCCTGTCCTCGGCGCGGCGCAGGGCGGCTTAGAGGCAAGCCTCCAGATATGGCTGGTCGAAGCCAAACTGCTTGGCCTTGTCGAGCGTGTATGGGCGAAGGCCCATCGAACGATATTCGCCGACGATCTTTCCGTCGGCCGTTTCGTCCAGATATTCGAACTTGAACAGTTCCTGGGTAACGATGACCTCACCCTCCATCCCGATCACTTCGGTGATGTTGGTAGTGCGGCGCGAACCGTCGCGGAGGCGCTTCACCTGGACGATGAGGTCGACCGAATCCGCAATCTGGCGGCTAATCGCCTCCTTCGGGATCTTAATGTCGCCCATCATCACCATGTTTTCCATACGCGCGAGGCACTCGCGCGGGCTGTTGGAGTGAAGAGTTGCCATCGAGCCGTCGTGGCCGGTGTTCATCGCCGCCAGAAGGTCGAAACACTCCTGGCCGCGAATTTCGCCCAGGATGATCCGGTCGGGACGCATGCGCAGCGCGTTGATGACGAGGTCACGGATGGTGATCGCGCCCTGGCCCTCAAGGTTGGGGGGACGGGTTTCAAGCGGTAGCCAGTGCGGCTGCTGCAAGCGCAGCTCGGCCGCGTCTTCAATGGTGATAACGCGCTCGCCCGGGTCGATCATCTTCGACAGGGCGTTGAGCATCGTCGTCTTGCCCGAACCGGTACCGCCGGAAATGACGACATTCATCCGGCTTGCGCCGGCGATCTTCAGCACGGTGGCCATTTTTTCAGACATCGACCCGAAGCCGCGCATCATGTCGAGCGTGATCGGCTTCTCGGAGAATTTACGGATCGAAATGGCGGTGCCGCGCAAGCTGAGCGGCGGGATGATAACGTTGACGCGGCTGCCGTCCTGGAGGCGGGCGTCGGCCAGCGGAGTGGTCTGGTCGACACGTCGGCCGACCTTGTTGACGATCCGCTGGGCGATTTGGAACAGATGCTCCTCGTCGCGGAACTGGATCTTGGCCAGTTCCAGCTTGCCCTTGCGTTCGATGAAGGTCTGGTCCGGGCCGTTGACCATGATGTCGCTGACCGCGGGGTCGGCGAGCAGCTCTTCCAACGGGCCGAGGCCGAGCAGTTCGTCAACCAGCACTTTTTCCAGCGCGAAGGTTTCGCGGCGGTTGAGGTTGATCTTCAGCTCGGCGAGCACTTCGGAAATGATCGGCCGGAATTCCTCGGCCAGTTCGTCCTTGCCGAGGGTCGCGGCCGCTTCGGGGTCGACCCGTTCGAGCAGGCGCGGCAGCACCTGTTCCTTGATCCGGTGGACCGACGCTTCAAAGCCTTCGGTCTTGGACGAGGCGGCATCGCCGCTGGCGTTCTGGCGATTGTTGAGCCGGTCCATCGCGCCGAGCTGCACTGCGGGCGGGCCCGAAGGCTCGTCGCTGGGCGGCGCTTCAGGCGTTTCGATCTCATCGACCGGCGGGAATTGGTCGCCGCCGCCCGAACCGCCGGAGCCGCCTTTCATGGGACGGGCGACGCCAAAGCTAGGCCGCTGCCCGCCACTTCCCAGACCGTTACGCTTGCCGAATGCGTTCATGATTTGACGATTCCCAGTTCATTTCCGCGGAAAACCGTCATGGTGAATAAGGCCCAAACTTTGAGAAAAGACTAATTTCGGGCAAGTTTGGAGCGAGCCGGCGATTACCGAGAAGCGCAATAGCTAGCTTGGGCGACTCACCGCTGGCGGGTGATGAGGCCGAACGCAGTTAATACCAACGGGATGGGATGCATCACGCCAGACAAAGCGAGGGCGGACGAAAGCCGCTCTCGGAAGATTGAGCTAACCAAGAAGGGTATGACGGCTGCAAGATCATAAGTAAGCGCGTAAGGAGCCGCGAGCAGGCTTCCGCAGGCAATCGCCGCCGACCGGCCAAGAGGCTCGTGCCACCGGCAACGATAGACCAGCCATGCCCCGAACGCTGCGCCTCCAACTAAGAAAGGAAGGGGTGGAAAACCGTAATTTTCCGCAGCAGCGGCGGGTGTAGCGGCGACGCCTAAAACTTGCTCGTTGTGCAAAACGTCACGAAAATGGTCGAGTGAACCTAGCCAGACAAACCAGACATCTAGGCCAAACGCTAAGACTGAGGCCATAAAGATCAGGCAGTAGGTCGCCGCAGAACCCACCAAAGCCTTCCAATCAAACGTCACGATCAACAGCAATGGCGCCATGATCACCAACTGAGGTTTAATAGACGCGACCACGCCGAATACCATACCGGCGACAACCCGGTTCGACGTGCTGCAAGCCCAAAGAAGTGCGGCTGCAACCATCGCGGAAACCTGGCCCGTCGAAAGACCGTTCACCAATGGTGGGCTCAGTAGCACAAGAGCTACGGCCCACGGCGACAAGAAGGGTTGGCAGGCTTTCCACAACAACGTCGCGCTAAGCGCCACCCAAATGAGGAACGCTGGCCACATCGGAGCCAGTTTGAGCGGGGCGATCCACAGAAGCATCGTAGGAGGGTAAGGAAAGGGAAGTTCGCCCTGTGGCAAATAGGCCATGTCCAGCGGTTCATTCGCGGTACGCCAATAGACGCTGAAATCCGTCGCGAAGGAGTTTTTGACTGTGAACAGCGTGAGTAGGCCGACCAACGTCAGCGCTGAGATAACCACAGCCATCGCAAGGGTCGGTCGAGCCAGAACGGCGGTGGTGAGTTTCGTCACTGTGGAGCGCTGCAACCGTTGGAGTCGGAAGGCAGGTGCCGCAAAATCCCTACCGCCGAGTCCATGTCAGCCAGCTGCTGGCGACATAATTCCACACCGATCCGACGATCGCGCCAGCGATGCCGGCGATCCACCAGCCCTGCATCTGCTCATAGACCAGGCTGCCGATGCCGACGTTGGCGACCGCACCGAGCGAGCAGACCGCGTAGAAGGAAATCAGGCCGCGGACCCAGTTGAGGCCGGTCAGCTTGCGGTCGCGGTAGGTAAAGATGTTGTTGAGCGCGAAATTGAAGGTCATCGCTCCGACCACCGCGCCAGCCTGTGCCCAGGCGAAAGGGGCGGCGATGAGGTTGAGCGCAAGCCACAACAGGGCAAGATGGATGCCGACGCCGAGCATGCCGATCGCGCCGAACTGGACCAGCTTGACCGGGACGAAGCGCCCCAGCGTCTTGTCGAGCAGCAGTTCGATATATTCGAGCGCGACCATCTCATCGAGCTTTGATTCGCCCGCGACGCGCGTGCCGAACGTATAGCCGACTTCGGCGACTTTGAGCGGGCGCGGGGCCGAGGCGACAAGGTCGAGCAGGATCTTGTAGCCGACATTACTGAGCGAAGGCGCTGCCTCCAGCAGCACGTCGCGCCGAACCGCGAAGAAGCCGCTCATCGGGTCGGACAGCCGCGTCTTCATGATCGGCGAGGCAAGGGCGGTGGCGATGCGGCTGACCTTCAGCCTTCTGTCGTCCCATTCGCCAGTCGAGCCCTGGCCGGCATAGCGAGTCCCGATCGCCAGTTCATGCGCATCCTCGGCAATGGCGCGATACAGGTCCGGGAGGATCCGCTCGTCATGCTGCAGGTCGGCATCGATTACGGCGATGATCGGCGTGGTGGTCGCAAGCGCGCCTTCGACGACTGCCGACGACAGTCCGCGCCGACCGATCCGGCGGATTACCCGGACCCTGCGGTCGGACTGGGCAATGCGGGTCAGAAGCTCGGGCGTTCCATCGCTGCTACCGTCATCGACGAAAATTGCTTCCCATTCGATCCCGGCGAGCGTGACCCCCAATTTGCCGAGCAGCGCCTCGACATTGCCGGCCTCGTTCAGCGTCGGAATGACGACACTGAGCTGAAGCGGCTGAACCCGCTCGATCGAAGGTCGGTCAACGGCCCGTTGAAGCATGAAAAACTACCCCGCAGAAGAGAGGGTAGCACCCAAGCAGCTTTCGGTAAAATGTGCGTTAACTTTGGGGTCTCGGCCCCAAGGGAAAGCGCTAGGCCGCGGCGCTTTCAGCAAGCACGGTGAGGCCCTTGCCGCCGACTTCGGCGAAGCCCCCGCTGACGGCGATGCTCTCGGGCGCCGCGCCGGCGGTCTTGTAGACTTTCAATTCGCCGTCTTTCAGCGTGGTCATGAAGGGCGCATGGCCGGCCATGACACCGAATTCGCCTTCGACGCCGGGGACGACAACCATGTGTACCTCGTCCGAACGGACGAGCTTTTCCGGAGTCACCAGTTCGAAATGAAGGTCGGCCATCGTCTTATTTCTTTCCTTCGGCTGCCGCATCAAAGGCCGCGGTCGCCTTGTCGAACTTGTCCCGGCAGCCCGGGTTGCAGAAGCCGACGACCTGACCCTGGTAAAGCGTCAGGCTGTCGGCCTGTACCGGGTCGCCCGACCAGGGGCAGACCCGGTTGATACAGTCTTCGAAGCGGAGGTTGCGATCCGCCACGAACGATCAGGCGTCCTGCGCTAGCTTTTCGGCCTTGGCGACGGCTTCTTCGATCCCGCCGACCATGTAGAAGGCCGCTTCGGGCAAATGGTCATATTCGCCCTCGACGACCGCCTTGAACGAGCGGATCGTGTCTTCCAGCTGGACGAACTTGCCCGGAATGCCGGTGAAAACCTCGGCGACGTGGAACGGCTGCGACAGGAAGCGCTGAATCTTGCGGGCGCGGGCCACGACCAGCTTATCTTCTTCCGACAGTTCGTCCATGCCGAGAATGGCGATGATGTCCTGAAGCGACTTATACTTCTGCAGCGTTTCCTGGACCTTGCGGGCAGTTTCGTAATGCTCCTGGCCGACGGTGCGCGGCTCGAGCACGCGGCTGGTTGAATCCAGCGGATCGACCGCCGGGTAGATGCCAAGCTCCGAAATGGCGCGCGACAGAACGGTGGTCGCGTCCAAGTGAGCGAAGGAGGTCGCCGGCGCCGGATCGGTCAAATCGTCGGCGGGCACGTAGATGGCCTGGACCGAGGTAATCGAACCCTTGTTGGTCGACGTGATGCGTTCCTGCAGCGCGCCCATGTCGGTCGACAGCGTCGGCTGGTAGCCCACGGCCGACGGAATGCGGCCGAGCAGCGCCGACACTTCCGAACCCGCCTGGGTGAAGCGGAAGATATTGTCGACGAAGAACAGCACGTCCTGACCTTCGACGTCGCGGAAATATTCTGCCTGGGTGAGACCCGACAGGGCGACGCGGGCGCGGGCCCCTGGCGGCTCGTTCATCTGGCCGAACACCAGGGCGACCTTAGATCCTTCGCTGGTCGGGTTGCCGTCGGCGTCCTTGGCGATGACGCCGGCGTCGAGGAATTCGTGGTAAAGGTCGTTGCCCTCGCGGGTCCGCTCGCCAACGCCCGCGAACACCGAAGTGCCGCCATGGCCCTTGGCGATGTTGTTGATCAGTTCCTGGATCAGCACGGTCTTGCCGACGCCGGCGCCGCCGAACAGGCCGATCTTGCCGCCCTTCGCATAAGGGGCGAGCAGGTCGATGACCTTGATGCCGGTGACCAGGATCGCCGAATCGGTCGACTGGTCCACAAAGGCAGGGGCCTCCGCGTGGATCGGGGCGGTTCGCTCGGCACCGATCGGGCCGCGCTCGTCAATCGGTTCACCGATCACGTTCATGATCCGGCCAAGGGTCTTCGGACCGACCGGAACCTCGATCATCGAGCCGGTGGCGGTGACGCGCTGGCCGCGGGTCAAGCCTTCGGTCGAATCCATGGCGATCGTGCGCACGACGCCTTCGCCGAGATGCTGCGCAACCTCGAGAACCAGGCGGTTGCCGTTATTGTCGGTTTCCAGCGCTGCGAGGATCGGCGGCAGTTCGCCGTCGAAGGCGACGTCGACAACGGCGCCGATGACCTGCGCGACCGACCCGACCGGGTTGCCCGTGGTCTTGGCAGTGGCGTTGGTGTCGGCGGCAGCCTTCTTGGCTTTGGTCTTGGCGGGGGCGGCGGTAGCCATGGTCGGTTTCCTCAGCTTTGGTCCGGGTTAGAGCGCTTCGGCGCCCGAAATGATTTCGACGAGTTCGGTGGTGATCGCTGCCTGGCGCTGGCGATTATACTGGATCGACAGGCGGTTGATCATATCGCCGGCGTTGCGTGTCGCATTGTCCATCGCAGTCATCTGCGAGCCGTAGAAGCCAGCGGCGTTCTCCAGCAGCGCGCGATAGATCTGGATCGCGACATTCTTCGGCAGAAGCTCGGCAAGGATTGCTTCCTCGTCGGGCTCATATTCGACCGCGGCGGCGGCGATGTTCGTCTTTTCTTCGGCGGCAGGGGGCGCGGGCACCACCGGGATGATCTGGTCGACCTGCGGTTCCTGCGCCAGCACCGACTTGAATTCGGAATAGGCAAGGTGGGCGACGTCGAACTGACCGCTCAGGAAACGATCGGTAATGTCGTCGGCGATCGCCTGCGCATCGGCATAGCCCGGCGACTTCATCGCGCTGGTATCATGGTCCGCGATGATCGCCTTGGGAAAAGAGCGAGCAATCGGGGGACGGCCCTTGCGGCCGACGACGTAGAAGAGGACGGTCTTGCCTTCGGCCTGCAGCTCTTCGGCCTTCTTGCGCGCGGCACGGACGATGTTGGTGTTGAACGCTCCCGCCAGGCCTCGGTCGCCGGTGGCAAGCACGATCAGGTGGGTTTCGTCCTTGCCCGTGCCGGCGATCAGCTTCGGCGACTGGGGACCGACGGTGACCCGGCTCGCCAGCGAGCTGACGACGTTGGACAGGCGGGTCGCATAGGGGCGGCCGGCCTCGGCATTTTGCTGCGCACGGCGCAGCTTCGCCGCGGCGACCATCTTCATCGCCTTGGTAATCTTCTGCGTCGACTTCACCGAGCCGATGCGAAGCTTTAGTGCCTTGAGGCTGGCCATGGCCTAGCTTCCCCTACGCCCTTACGCGAATTGCTTGCCGAACGCGGTGAGCGCGTCCTTCAGCTTCCTGGCGGTGTCGTCGTCGAGCGCCTTGGTCTCGCGGATCGTCTTGAGGACGTCGGCGTGATCCGAACGCAGGTAAGACAGCATCGCCGCTTCGTAGCGGGTAACGTCCCTGACTTCGACGGTGTCGATGAAGCCGTTGGTGCCGGCAAAGATCGACACGACCTGTTCCTCGACCGGCATCGGCGAGAACTGCGGCTGCTTCAGCAACTCTGTAAGGCGGGCGCCGCGGGCCAGTAGCTTCTGGGTCGAGGCATCGAGATCCGAACCGAACTGCGCAAAGGCAGCCATCTCGCGATACTGTGCCAGTTCCAGCTTGATCGAGCCGGCGACCTTCTTCATCGCCTTGGTCTGCGCGGCAGAGCCGACGCGGCTAACCGACAGGCCGACGTTAATCGCCGGGCGGATGCCCTGGTAGAACAGGTCGGTTTCGAGGAAGATCTGGCCGTCGGTGATCGAAATCACGTTGGTCGGGATGTAGGCCGACACGTCGCCCGCCTGGGTTTCGATGATCGGCAGCGCGGTCAGCGAGCCATTGCCATTGGCGTCGTTGAGCTTCGCCGCGCGCTCAAGCAGGCGCGAGTGGAGATAGAACACGTCGCCCGGATAGGCTTCGCGGCCCGGCGGGCGGCGCAGCAGCAGCGACATCTGGCGATAGGCGACGGCCTGCTTCGAAAGATCGTCGTAAACGATCACGGCATGCATGCCGTTGTCGCGGAAATATTCGCCCATCGCGGCGCCGGTATAGGGCGCGAGGAACTGCAGTGGGGCGGGCTCTGAAGCGGTCGCGGCGACGACGATCGAATATTCCATCGCGCCATTTTCCTCGAGCGCGCGTACGATCTGCGCGACGGTCGAGCGCTTCTGGCCGACGGCGACATAGATGCAGTAAAGCTTCTGGCTTTCATCGTCGCCGGCATTCGCCTTCTTCTGGTTGATGAAGGTGTCGAGGGCGACGGCGGTCTTTCCGGTCTGGCGGTCGCCGATGATCAGTTCGCGCTGTCCGCGACCGACCGGAACCAGCGCGTCGAGCGCTTTCAGGCCGGTCTGAACCGGCTCATGCACCGACTTACGAGGAATGATGCCCGGAGCCTTAACTTCGACGCGGCTGCGCTGATCCGAGGCGATCGGGCCCTTGCCGTCGATCGGATTGCCGAGCGCGTCGACCACGCGACCGAGAAGGCCCTTGCCGACGGGAACGTCGACGATGGTGCCGGTGCGCTTTGCGGTGGCGCCTTCCTTGATCTGGCTGTCGGAGCCGAAGATGACGACGCCGACATTGTCGGCTTCGAGGTTGAGGGCCATGCCCTTGGTGCCGTCTTCGAACTCGACCATTTCACCGGCCTGGACATTATCAAGGCCATGGATGCGGGCGATGCCGTCACCGACCGACAGCACGCTGCCGACTTCGGAGACCTGCGCGTCGGCGTCGAAGTTCGCGATCTGGTCGCGGATGACGCGGGAAATTTCAGCGGCGCGGATGTCCATGTTCAGCCTTTCATCGCATTCGCGAGGGTGTTGAGTTTGGTGCGGATCGAGGAGTCAATCATCTGGCTTCCCTGCCGGATGATGATTCCTCCGAGGATTTCGGGGTCGACCTTGGCTTCAATCGTCACGTCGCGGCCGAAACGGGCCTTGAGGCTGGTCTTGAGGCGGGCAATCTGGTCGTCGTCGAGCGGGCGGGCGGTGGTGACCTCGGCCGCGGTCTCGCCGCGATGCTCCGCGGCCAGCTGCCGGACCGAGCGGATAACCGGCTTCAACTCGCTGAGCCGGCCATTGTCGGCCAGCACGCCAAGGAAGCGCGCGGTCAGCGGGTCGATGCCTAACGCCGGGGTCAGCGCGCGGATCGCCCGGCCCGCGTCGTTGCGGCCGACCAGCGGGCTGCTGGTCAGGGTTTTGAAATCGGTCGATTCGGCCATCGCGGCCTCGATCGAGTCGAGGCTTCGCGTCACCGCGTCGATCTGCTTTTCGTCACGGGCAAGGCCGAACAGCGCGGTGGCGTAGCGCCCCGCTAAGCTGGCCTGAATGCCGCCGGAATTCTCCACGCGCTCAAAGCTCCAGACAAAGAGTTTTGCCCCATGCATTGAATGGGGCGCAGCGACAAAAATCGCGCGCCCCCCATGGGTTGGCGCGCCCCTAGCAGGGGGTGGCGGGGGATGCAAGGCAGCTAACCGCGTTTGGCCGCAAGCGGCGGGAAGCCTGACCGCCTGTTCGCGAATAGACAGGCGGCATGACCTATCGATTCACAGGGCTCGCCCCTTCGCAATTCGCCCATCTTATCGGTTCCGACGAGGCCGCGTTGACGGCTCGTGGGGCGGTTCGGATGATCGCCAACGGCAAGGCGGCTTTCCCGTGCCGCATCCAGCTCGACGACGCCGTCGACGGCGAACCCTTGCTGCTGGTCAACCATGTCTCGCATGGCGGCAATAATCCTTATCGCGCGAGCCATGCGATCTTCGTCAGCGAAACAGCCACCGAGCCGGTGACCTTTATCGGCCGGATACCTCCCGCGCTTGACCGCCGCATCCTTTCGCTTCGCGCGTTCGACGGGGCCGGCATGATGGTCGACGCCATGCTGGCTCAGCCCGGCGAAGCCGACCCGCTGGTGCGCGGGCTGCTGGCCAACGCGAACGTCGATCATGTCGACGCCCACACCGCCATTCGCGGCTGCTTCCTGGCAAGGGCCGACCGGGCCTAGATCGCCTTGGTGAAGAATAAGGTCCATTGGGTGTCGGCATAATCGCCGAAGGGCCCGCAGGGGGTGAAACCCTCCCGGACATAAAGCCGGATTGCGGCCGCGAACTGGTCCGTCGACCCGGTTTCGAGGCTGACCCGGCCGATCCCCTCGATCCTAGCCTCCTTGATGATGTGCTTTAGCATAGCCTTGCCCACGCCCCGACCAAGCGCTCCATCGACGGTGCGCATCGACTTGACCTCCCCATGCCCGGGTTCGAGCCGCTTGAGCGCGCCGCAGCCCAGAAGGATGCCACCGTCGCGAAGCGTGAAAAAACGGATCTCCGGAATCTTCAACCCGTCGACCGGAAGGACATGGCACGCCGCCGGAGGCGAGCCCGCCCGCATCTCGGCGAAATGCTGATCGAGCAGGGCGCGAACGTCCTTGCAGTCCAGTTCGCCTTCGTGAAACGTCCAATCCACGCCCCATATCCTTTTGAGCGCAAGCCACGGGAAGCAGGACGTAGGACGCGACCTTATGATAGGTCCATGTTGATGCGAACAATTGACACGGAGAAGGCGTGGGAGGCTTTCGCAGCCCGTGACCGCCAATGGGACGGCCGGGTCATCGGCGCCGTCAGGACGACGGGCATTTATTGCAAGCCGAGCTGCCCGGCGCGGCGGCCCAAGCGCGAAAATGTCGAGTTCTTCCGCGATGGCGCGGCTGCCGCGGCGGCAGGCTATCGCCCCTGCATGCGCTGCAAGCCCGACGAGGTCGCGCGCGACCGCGAGGCGGTCGTTCGGGCGGTTGCCTTGATCGACCGCGCCGAGGAGCCGCCCCGGCTGGGCGAACTGGCGGCGGCTGTCGGCTATGCCGAACACCATTTCCAGCGGATCTTCTCGCGCGACATGGGGGTCTCGCCCGCGGCCTATGCCCGCGCCGTCCGCGCCCGGCGGGCGCAAAACCAACTCGATAAGGACAAAAGCGTGACCGAAGTCATTTATGAGGCCGGCTATTCCGCTCCAAGCCGCTTTTATGCCGATGCCGAGGCCCGGATGGGAATGACTCCGTCGGCCTGGCGGGATGGCGGGCGCGGGGAAACTATCCGCTACGTCAACGCGACAACGCCGCTGGGGCCGATGCTGGTCGCCGCGACCTCCAAGGGTATTTGCGCGATGGCCTTCGACGGGGACGAGGCGGGGTTGCGACGCCGCTTTCCGAATGCGGACGTTCGGCCGGACGATGGGACGATCGCGCCCTGGGTCACGGCGGCGCTCAGCCAGATCGAACGCCCGAGCGCGCACGACCTGCCGATCGACGTGCGCGGAACCGCGTTCCAGGAGGCGGTGTGGCGCGAATTGCGCAAGATCCCGCTCGGCCAGACCCGCAGCTATGCCGATATCGCACGGGCGGTAGGCGATCCCAATGCAACGCGGGCGGTCGGTACCGCCAATGGCGCAAATCCGGTCGCGGTGCTGGTGCCGTGCCACCGGGTAATCCGTTCGGATGGCACACTTGGCGGCTATGCCGGCGGGGTCGATCGCAAGCGCAGGTTGCTGGATGCCGAACTTGGATCGGCCCAGCAGCAGCTCGACATCTAGGGCGCCGCCTGTACGGGACCGGCGGCGCCCGCGGAAGTGTGCCTAGACGAAGCTATAGGGGTCGACATCGACCGCTACCCGCACCTTGGCGGACCATTCTAGCGCCCCAAGCCAGTCGCGAATGACGTCCTGCACGTCGAGCTTGCGCGCTGCATGGATTAGCAAACGTTGGCGGTGCCGGCCGCGCAGCATGGCCAGCGGCGCAGGGGCCGGGCCGAACACGGCCATGCCTTCGACCCGCGGCGCCCCCTGGCCGATCCGGCGCGCGACCGCTTCGGCCTCCGCCTTGTCCTCGGCGGAGACGATAATCGCCGCCAGCCGCCCGAACGGCGGCATCGCGGCGTCGCGCCGGGCCTCGGTCTCTGCGGCGTAGAAGCCGGGCGCATCGCCGCTGATCAGCGCGGCGATCACCGGCGCCTCCGGATCATGGGTCTGGACCAGTACGCGGCCCGGCTTGTCGCCTCGCCCGGCCCGGCCGGCGACCTGTTGGATCTGCTGGAAACTCCGTTCCGCGGCGCGCAGGTCGCCCCCTTGCAGGCCCAGGTCGGCATCCACCACCCCGACCAGCGTCAGGTTGGGAAAATGATAGCCTTTGGTGACTAGCTGGGTGCCGACGACAATGTCGATCTCCCCTGCATCCATGGCGCGGACAAATTCGGCGGCTCGGGCGGGGGACCAGATCGTGTCGCTCGTGACGACCGCGGTGCGTGCTTCGGGAAACAGCGCCGCTACCTCGTCCGCAATCCGCTCGACGCCGGGCCCGCAGGCGACGAGACTGTCCTCGTCACCGCATTCCGGGCACAGCCGCGGCGGCGGCATGACATGGCCGCAATGATGGCATGCCAGCCGGTGCATCAGCCGATGTTCGACCATCCAGGCGGTGCAGTTCGGGCATTGAAAGCGGTGGCCGCAGGTCCGGCACAGCGTCAAGGGCGCGAAGCCGCGGCGGTTGAGGAACAGGAGCGACTGTTCGCCAGCTTCGAGGTTCGTGCCGAGTTCATCGACAAGCGACGGCGCTAGCCAGCGCCCGCGAGGCGGCGGGTCCCGGGTGAGATCAAGGGCGCGGATCGCCGGCAGTTCGGCCTGGCCGTGCCGTTCGGTTAGGCGAAGCTCGCGGTAGCGGCCGATATCGACCATGTGCCGGGTCTCGATGGCGGGCGTGGCAGACGCGAGGATCACCGGGACTTCCTCGAAATGGCCGCGCATTACTGCCACGTCGCGCGCGTGATACTGGACGCCTTCCTCCTGCTTGAAGCTGGGTTCATGCGCTTCGTCGACGACGATCAGGCCCAGGTCAGGGTAGGGCAGGAAAAGCGAGGATCGGGCGCCTACCACCACCTTGGCCTCGCCGCTGGCTATCGCCCGCCAGGCGCGACGGCGCTGCGACGCGCGAAGGTCGCTATGCCAGGCCACCGGCTCGCACCCGAAGCGGGCGGTAAAGCGGGTCAGGAATGGTTCGGTGAGCGCGATTTCCGGCAGCAGGACAAGCGCCTGACGCCCGACCCGGATCGCTTCTGCGATGGCTTCGAAATAGACTTCCGTCTTACCCGACCCGGTAATGCCGTCGAGCAGGATGGGGTCGAATTTGCTGGCCGCCGCAGGACCGATTGCCGCCTTGAGGCTTGTGGCCGCACTTGCCTGCTCGGCGCTCAGCTGGGGCGGCGCGAAATCTGGGTCAGGTCGGGCAAAAGGCAGGTCGGCGTCAACCTCGACCGCCTCCACTGCTCCGGCATGGACCAGGCCGCGCATCACCGCTTCGCTGACCTCGGCGTGGGCGGCCAGTTCGCGAACCGTTCCCTGTCGCCCGGCGATTCGGTTCAGCGCCTGGTCCCTTTGCGGGGTCATTCGTGCCGGTGCGGTACCGGTCGGACGGTATTCGACCAGCTGTTTCGGACCAGCCAGCGCCGACGATGACGGGATTATCATCCTCAGCACTGCGGCCAGCGGCGACAGATAATAATCGGCGGTCCACTCGGCGAGGCGGCGCAACGGTTCGGGCACGGGCGGCACGTCGACCAGTCCGACAAGGGGGCGGAGGCGGTTGTCGCCGACGTCTTCGGTCTTCAACCGCTCCGCTTCCCATGCGACCCCGACAAGCTGGCGCGGCCCGAGCGGCGCGATCACGACTGCGCCCGGACTGACCTTCAGGCCGTCGGGAACGCGATAATCCAGTGGACCAAGCGCGGCGTTTAAGGTGACGACGCGAACGCGGGGAAGGGGCACCTGCGCCCCTTACTTGCCACGCTTCTTGCGATGGCTGTCGAGGTCGAGAACCGCGCTCTCGTCATTCTCTTCGGGCAGCAGGCCAAGCCGGCGGGCGACTTCCTGATAGGCCTCGGCTTCGCCGCCAAGCCCTTGGCGAAAGCGGTCCTTATCCAGCTTTTCGTTCGACTTCATGTCCCACAAGCGGCAGCCGTCGGGCGAAATTTCATCGGCAAGGATGATGCGGCTGTATTCGCCATCCCATACGCGCCCGAACTCCAGCTTGAAGTCGATCAGCCGGATCCCGATCGCCGCGAACAACCCGCACATGAAGTCGTTCACGCGGATCGCCATGTCAGCGATGTCGTTCATCTCGTCCTGACTGGCCCAGCCGAAGCAGGCGATATGTTCGTCGGCGATCATCGGGTCGTTGAGCGCGTCGTCCTTATAATAATATTCGATGATCGTGCGCGGAAGCTGCGTACCTTCCTCGATCCCCAGGCGCTTGCTGAGCGACCCTGCGGCGACGTTCCGCACGACTACCTCGATCGGCACGATTTCGACCTGGCGAACAAGCTGTTCACGCATGTTCAGCCGGCGGATGAAATGGGTCGGGACGCCAATCGTCGCGAGCGACGTGAAGATATGTTCGCTGATTCGGTTGTTGAGCACGCCCTTGCCGCTGATCGTGCCGCGCTTTTGCGCATTGAAGGCGGTCGCATCGTCCTTGAAATATTGAATCAAAGTGCCGGGTTCGGGGCCCTCGTAGAGGATCTTGGCCTTGCCTTCGTAGATTTGGCGGCGACGGACCATGGGCGTTGTGGACTCCGACTGATACGAAAAGAGGGGCGGCTATAGGCGAGCCGTCCCTCTATCGCAATCGACCGAACATGCGCCATCGAAGACTAGCAATCGCAGATCGGGCGGTTGCGCCACGGAGCCCGAAACTGGACCGCTGCGATCAACCGGAAGGTTCGGCCGAGTTTGGCGGCGAGCTCGGTGATCCCGTCGTGCAAGGCCTGGCGGCCCTCCTGATATGACCGGTCAAAGATTTCATCCGACATTGTCGCCTCCTGCTATTGCCGGCGCCGGCGGCGGGGTTGGGGAGGGACCGCCGGCGCTCCCTGCCATCTAAGCCGGCCTGGCTGCTCTGGCCAATGAAAGGCTGGACGGCATCCATAAGCTTGGCTTATACAGGTGAACGATGCGCAAATTGCCGCCCCTTGCCTCCGTCAGGGTCTTCGAAGCCGCGGCAAGGCACGAGAATTTCACTGCCGCAGCGAATGAGTTAGGGATGACCCAAGCAGCGGTGTCCTATCAGGTCAAATTATTGGAGGAGCGTCTTGGCGCGTCCTTGTTCCTGCGGGAAAAGGGGCGTGCCCGCCTGACCCCGCTCGGCCAGCGCCTGGTCCCCCAGCTGACACAAGCATTCGACCTGATGGAGTCCGCCTTCGCCGCCCAGCGGGAAGAGGACGAGGGGCTGCTGACCATCGCCACCACCTTTACCTTTGCCAATACTTGGCTGGCGTGGCGACTGGGAAGCTTCCAGGTCGACCATCCCGACCTCGCGGTGCGGCTGGCGACCGACAACAAGCTGGTCGACCTTAAGGCCGGGGAGGCCGACCTTGCCATCCGGGCCGCGGCGCGACCGTCGGAGGGGTTGGTATCGATCGACCTGATGCGGGTCGATTTTTCGCCGATGTGCTCTCCCACATTCCTTGCCAGGATCGAGGAACAGCTGGGCCGCAAGGTCGAACCCCATGACCTTGCCGACCTGCCGATGATTAGTCCCAACGACCAATGGTGGGATCAATGGTTCGAGGCCGCGGGCGTCAAAGGCGCCGATCGTCCCCGCCGGCCCGGCCTCCGGCTGGACAGCCAGGCGGACGAGGGCAAGGCGGCCATGGGCGGCCAGGGCTTCGTGCTGCTGACCCCGGCCTTCTGGCTGAACGACTTGCGCGACGGTCGGCTGGTCCAGCCGTTCGACCTCACCGCGACCGCGGGCTTCCGCTACTGGCTGTGCATTGCGCCAGAACGGCGCAATCTCGCCAAGGTGCGGCGTTTCCGCGACTGGCTGCTCAACGAGGTTGCCCGCACGCGCGGCGACTAATTGCGGGTGGGCGCCGGGATTTTGACCACCGCCGGCTTGCGGATGCGAATGCGCCGCTGCTTTGCCGGGTCGAGGTAAGCCAGCGCAAGCTGATGCAGCTCCGCCGGAGTGATCGCCTTGAACAGTGCCTCCTGCTGGCGATAGCGGTCCAGGCGGTTGGCCTTGCTTTGGGCCTCGTCCACCACGGCCAGCCAATAGCTGTTTTCCCGGCGGCTTTTGGCCAGCGCCTCGAGCATCGGGGCCCGGACCCGGTTGAACAGATCCTCACTGATCGGCTCGGCGCGGATTTCGGCCACTGCCGCATCGATCGCCTGCTCGACATCGGCGATCTTGCCTGGTGCAACGATCGTACTGACGCCAAGCGTGCCGAAACCTTCGTAGACGTCCGACATGTTCGACCCGACGTTCACGCCGTATGAAGCGCCGAGCTGCTCTCGGATCGCGTCGGTCAGGATAAGATCGAGCGCCTTGGCGAGCATGATCATGCCGATTTCGCGGCGATAATTGTCGTCGTCGTCAGTCGGCCACAGTGCCGCGACAAGGGCCTTGTCTAACGCTCCGTTATGGACGAGCTCGATCGGCGCTAGCTCCGGTCGAAGCGCTGCTTGCCGAGCTTCGCGATAGTCGGGGGTGGTTGCCGCGCGGGCCGGCAGTGCGCCGAAGCTTTCGGCGACAGCGCGAATCGCCGCTTCCTCGTCGATGTCGCCGACGATGCCAATCTCGATCGGAGCGGTGGCGGCAAGCTGTTTCAGTACCGCCTGCGCTTCTGCGAGGTTGCGTTTCATCAGTTCCGCCGCGGGCGGGGCGCCGAAGCGAAGGTCGCCGCCCATCAACACCGACTGGGCGCGAGTCGCGTAAACCGATTCCGGTTCGCTATCGAACTGCTTGTCCATCACCGGGACCATGTTTGTCCACCGCCGTGCGGCTTCCGGGCGAAAGCCGGGATCGGTGAGAAAGGCGGCGCTGACCTTCATCTGCAGGGGCAAATCCGCCGGCGAAGTGGAGCCGGCCGATACGAAGGAGTCGCTGCCCACGGCGGACCCGGCGGAATAGACCCGGCCCGCCAGCACTTCCTTCATTTCCTCAAGCGAATGTTTGCCGGTACCCCCGATCGCCGACAGCGAGCTCATCATGATCCCCAGGCCCGGCTTGTCCCGGGGCAGGGCGAGCTGACCGCCGGCCATGCGAACCGAGAAGCGCACTCGGCCTGCCTCGAATTCGGTCTTCTTGATGTTGAGTCGGACATTGTTCGCGAACTGGACGGTGCGGATGTCGAGATCCGCGATCCTCTTGTCCTCGGTGATCTTGCCGGGCGTGCCGAAGCTCTCATAGGCGAATGCCTTGTCGCTTTCCTCTCTTGGCGCCGATACCGCGACATTGCGGGCCATCGCCAGCGCTGCGCCGATCTCCGCCCCGTTGACGGGTTTCTTGTCGCTAACATGGACTAGCGGTGCGCTGCCCTTCCACAGTTCGCGAAAAGCGGCATTAACCGCGTCGAGCGTCAGGCTGGCGCGATTGCGCTCGTAGAATTGCAATCGCCACGATGGGTGGGTGTTGATGTCCTTGTCATCAAGAGCCGACAGGATCGCCCCGGCAAGGGCGGCATTGCGACGGGTATTGGCCTGTTCGGCCGCGGTCTTGAAGCTGGTATCCATCGCCGCAAGTTCCCGCCGCAGCTCGGCGGCAGTGAAGCCGTGGACCTGCGCCCGGCGAAGCTCATTCTCGATCGCCGTCAGCGCGGCCGGCCAAGCACCGTCTTTCGCCGATATGGTGATGCTTTGGGTCAAGGAGACGCCGTCGAAATCGCCCGCCGAGATCGAAGAGCCGATGAGGTCGGAGCCGTCCCGGTTGACTAGGCGGGTGAGGCGTCGCGCGAACATCGACGTTCCCAGCGACTCAAGAAGGTTTCGGCGCCGCTCTGCCTGGGAATCGAGCGGGTTGGAATAAGGCTTCAACACAGTCCAATTGGCCGAGGTGGCGATATTGAGGTTGAAGAAATTGTCGACCGCCGCCGGACGCGCAAAATCGACGCTGCCCTTCTGCGGTTCGGCGCCGGCGGGTCCGATGCCCTGCCAACCGGCGAACTTGTCCCTGATCTTGGCCTCGATCGCGTCCGGATCGATATCGCCGACGAAGATAAGGGTCGCCCGTTCCGGGCGATAGTAACGGCGATAAAGGTCCTGCATCCGCTCGGCCGGTGCCTTGGTCAGGACATCATAGGTCCCGATCGGCAGCCGCTTCGCATATAGGGATCCGGGTACGAGATGATTCAGCCTGTCCATTGTCTGGCGCAGGTTGAACCCATCGCGGCTGCGCCGCTCGCTCAGGATCACGCCCCGCTCGCGGTCGACAGCTTGTCGATCGAAACGGATCTCGCTGGCGACTTCGCGCATCAGGAACAGCGCGGTATCGACCCGCTCCTCGTCAGACGCCGGCAATTCGAGCAGATAGGTGGTGCTGTCGAACCCTGTCATTGCATTATTGTCGGGGCCGAATGCGAGGCCGAGCCGCTCGAGCCGCTTCACCATCTCGCCCTCGGGGACGTTGGTGGTGCCGTTGAAGGCCATATGCTCGATGAAATGGGCAAGGCCCTGTTCCTGCTCGCCTTCATGGATCGACCCGAACTGGAACCGCAGCCGGACCGAGGCTGTGCCCTTCGGCGTTTCGTTGCGCATGATCGCGTAGCGCATGCCATTAGGCAGCGTGCCGAGCCGGATCGCCGGGTCGGGCGTAATGTCCGCCAAGGGGATTCCCCAGCCGTTGGCAGCGCCCGCCGGCCCCGCGGGGACGGCCGCGCCAGGCATCGGCGCGAGCATCAAGGCGCCGGCAAGCAATAGGGAACGCAACGACAAACCGACCACTTAAGCTTCTCCACCCCTGAACAATGTCAGGACATGGCGTAAATCATTGGCGGCAAAGGACAAGCTGCCTGATCGGCGAAGCGGATGTGCGGCTCGACGAACCGGCGGGACGATGCGCGCCTACTGTAAGGACAGAGCGATCTCGCCGCGATACCAGCCTTCGATATTCTCTCCGGTTGGCCGATATTCGCCCGCCTTGGCCAGCTGCAGCACCGCTCCGCCGATCACCTGTTCGATTGCAGCGCACTGCATCTCGCGAACCACGACACGTTCGACCGCGCCCTGCGACGAAAATTTGACGAGGAACGGCATGGTCAGTTCGACATGTTTCTTCGAAAGCCCGGATCGCGCGCAGGGGCCGGCCGCTGCGGCCTCGATCTGGTCGATTGCCTCGGTTGAAATACGCAGCGACCCTTGCGTCTTTATCAGCGGAATGTTCGACCAGTCGCCACCGGCGGTTGAAACCTGCGGGCTGGCCAGCGCCATGCTGGCAGAGGTTGCGGCGAGGATTGCCGATCCCAAGCGACGCATGACGTTCCCTCCGACTGAAGCGATGACAAAAGTGGCCGTGATCGAGTCTAGTCCTTGCCGAGCAGCCCGGCAATGCGCCCGATGAGTGCGGAGGCGACCTCGGTCTTAGGCATCGGACCCCAGTCTTCCGCGCCGTCGGCAGTCACCAGCACTACATGATTGTCCGCCGCGCCCATGACGTCGCCCGACACGTCGTTTGCGACGATCCAGTCCGCTCCTTTGGCCACGCGCTTGGATTGGGCGTGGGCGACAAGTTCGTCTGTCTCGGCCGCGAAGCCGACCAGCAGCTGGGGCCGCTCCACATGCGAGCCGACCATTGCCAGGATGTCGGGGTTGGCGCTGAACCGAAGTTGCGGCGGACCGGCTGCCTTCTTGAGCTTGGCTGGCGCCGCATCGACCTTCCAGTCAGCGACCGCGGCGACCATGATCGCTACGTCGGCGGGTAGGGCTGCCTCGACGGCCGCGGCCATTTGCTCGGCAGTCTCGATATCCACTCTGACGACCCCCCCCGGGGTCGGCAGCGATACGGGTCCGGCGACCAGCGTCACACGCGCCCCCGCCTGCGCGGCGGCGGCGGCGATCGCGAACCCCTGCTTGCCCGAAGAGCGATTGGCGATCACGCGAACCGGATCGATTGGCTCTTGTGTGGGACCGGCTGTGACCAGCACATGGCGTCCGGCCAGCGGGCGATCTGGCGCAGCTTCGACGCTTGGCGATGCAGCCGCAAGCATCGGCTTGATCCGTTCATAAATGTCGGTCGGTTCGGGCAGTCGGCCCGGCCCATATTCCCCGCACGCCATCGGCCCTTCGTCGGGCTCCAGCACCATGATGCCGTCCGCCCTCAGCTGCCCCACGTTGCGCCGGGTCGCCGCATGCTGCCACATGCGCACGTTCATTGCCGGCGCGACTACCACCGGCTTGTCGGTTGCTAGCAGCAGGGTGGTCGCAAGGTCGTTCGCCAGGCCGCTCGCCATTCGGGCAATGAGGTCGGCGGTCGCCGGGCAGACCAGCACCAGATCGGCAGCGCGACTGAGCTGGATATGGCCCATCTCCGCCTCGTCCTTGAGGTCCCACAACGATGTGTAAACTGGGCTTTCCGCCAGCGCGGCGAGGGTCATCGCGGTCACGAAGTGGCTCCCCCCGTCGGTCAGCACCGGGGTAACGGTATGGCCGTTCTTGCGCAAAAGGCGGATGAGCTCCGCCGCTTTATAGGCAGCAATGCCGCCGCCGACGATCAGCAGGACCCGGCTCATGAAAACGCCTGTGGCATGCCGCGCGCCGCTTTTACAAGGTCCGCAAGGGCGCGGGGTACGAATATCAGCCCGACGAAAGCCAGCGGGGCGGGGATCAGCGCCCAGTAGAAAGTGTCGGCGCGCGCCAACAGGGCCAGCAGCGCGGCATAGCCGAGGACTAGCAGCGTCGCCCGCAGCGCCCATCCCGACTTGATTGACGCCCAGCCGAACAGCGACAAGACCAAAGCGCTCATGGCGAGGACATCCGGCATGCGGATGCCAAAGGTGACCTTAGCGAGGCTCTTCAGGGCAAACTGGACTCCGAGCGTTTCTGACCAGCCCGGCGAGGTGAGGTCATCGGGACGAACAACCTCCGCAACCCATTGGGCATGGAGCGTCATGTACATCGAAAACAGCGTCACGATTAGCGCCCAGCCCGCTGCCTCGCGCCACCGCCGCGCCAGCAGCGCCAGCCCACCCATCGCCAGGATCATGGGCAAGGCCAGTTCGCGCACCAGTAGCGCCAGCCCGCCCGCGACCATCGCCGGCCACGGCCGCTCTGGGCGCCACAATGCGATCATCAGGGCGAGCAGCAGCGCGACCCAGCTTTCGTGGAACAGGCCGGTCATGGGCTGGAGCATTCCGCCCAGCCCGCCGGCTAGCAGGAACATCGCCGCGGCAAGGCCGGGCAGGGGGAGCAAGGGTCGAAGCCTGACCCACCAGGCGAACATCAATCCGGCGCACAACAGCCACAGCATTCCGATCATTACTCGCTCGCCGGCCAGCGCGTAGACGGTTGCGTGGGTCGGCAGCCGAACGGTGAAGAATGGCTGCAACGGATAATGGCCCAGACGATGCTCGGCCGCTGCGACCTCATAATAATCGCCTCCGGCTTCGACCCCGGTGATGATGTCGCGATAGAGCTGCAGGTCGCTCGGCTGTTGCGGCGAGGTGCGAAGCTTGGGAGCCGGAGCCGAGGCCGGAGTCCAGCTGACCAGGATGATCGCAGCGACCAGCGCGGCCAAAAGCGCCAGTGCCGGTGCCCGGCCCCAACGCTGGTACCGGCTGTGAAGCGCCCCCGCTTCCATCGTCAGGTAACGAGCCAGTAAGTCATCAGCGACGCGGCGATTGCTGCCAGGATCGAGATCGCCGCGGGACCAAGCCAAGTCCGCCGTTCGATCACCGCGACCTCCGTGATCGGCGGCGGCGGCGGGGCTGCGCCGGCAGGCGGATAGGCCGAATCAATGCGCCGGATAAGGTCGGGGATGAGCTTGAAGGCACGAACCGCATCGACGATCCGGTCGGCATAATAGGTTTCCGGGCCCAATTCGCTGCGGAGCCACTCCTTGAGGAAGGGCTCGGCCGCCTCCCACATGTTGATGTCGGGATCGAGCGCGGTGGCCACGCCTTCTTCCATGACCATCGTCTTTTGCAGCAACAACAGGTGCGGTTGGGTCATCATGTCGAAATCGCGCGTGATGGCGAACAAGCCTTCCAGCATCCGGCCGATGCTGATGTCCTTGACGGGCAGTCCGCGGATTGGCTCCCCGACGGCCCGCAAGGCGGTGGCGAATTCGTCGACGTCATGGTGCGGCGGCACATATTGTGCCTCGAAATGGATCTCCGCGACCCGCCGGTAATTGCCGGTGATGAGGCCGTATAGAATCTCCGCCAGCCACAACCTTGCCTGGCGGTTGATGCGGCCCATGATCCCGAAATCGATCGCCGCCAGCCGCCCGTCGGGAAGCGCGAACAGATTGCCCTGGTGAAGGTCAGCATGGAAATAGCCGTCGACCACCGCCTGGCGCAGGAAGGCGCGGACAAGGGTCGTCGCCAGTTGCTTGGGGTCGTGGCCCGCGGCGATCAATTCGTCGCGTTTCGACAGCTTGATGCCATCCACCCATTCAAGCGTCAGGACTCGCCGGGCGGTTCGGCTCCAGTCGATCTCGGGAACGTAGAAACCCGGCTCGGCGACCATATTATCGCGCAGTTCCGAGGCCGAGGCAGCCTCCCGGGTGAGGTCGAGTTCGCGCTGCACCCATTGGCGGAAGTAGGCGATGACCATCCGGGGCCGCAACCGGGCCGCTTCGTCGCCGCCATGCACCTCGACATGGGCGGCGGCCCATTCATAGGTTTCGATGGCGCGGGCAAATTCCTCCTCGACGCCCGGGCGCAGCACCTTGACCGCGACCGATCGGCCCTCGGTGGTAACTGCGCGATGAACCTGCGCGATCGACGCCGCGCCCACCGGGACCTCGTCAATCGACTGGAACAATGTTTCAACCGGAACGCCAAGCGCAGTCTCGATTGCCGTGCGGATCGCCGGATAGGGTTCGGGAGGCAGGCTGTCCTGCAATTGCAGCAAGTTGAGTGCCGCCACCTCGCCGACCAGGTCGGGTCTGGTAGCAAGCGCCTGGCCTAGCTTGATCGCCGCCGGACCGATCGCCTGCAGCGCCGCGGCATAATCGGGATTTTCGGGCACCGGCGCGCCGATCCGCGCTATCCGGCACAGCCGGCGCACGACGTTCGGGGTCAGCGGATCGCGCTCGATCCCTTGCAGTGCGCCGTGCCGCGCCAGCGTCCGACCCCATTTGAAGAGGCGCCAAAGGTGGGTAACCGCGGCCGCCAATTCAGATCTTCCACCCGCCGTGTATCGCCACGAGTCCGCCAAGGATCGGCTCGACGCTGGTTGTCGTGAACCCGGCTTCGCCGATCATCGACTTGAACGCCTCCATCCTGGGGAAACGGCGGATCGATTCGACGAGATAGCGATAGCTTTCCTCGTCCTTGGCGACCGCCTTGCCGATGCGCGGTATGACATGTTCCGAATAGCGGTCGTAGACCTCGCCGAAGCCGGGCCACTCGCTGGTTGAAAATTCAAGGCAATAAAAGCGCCCGCCGCGCTTCAGTACGCGATGCGCCTCACGCAGCGCGGCCGGGATGTCCGTGACGTTCCGGATGCCGAAGGCAATCGTGTAGGCGTCGAAACTCCCGTCGGCGAAAATCAGCTTCTCGGCATTCTCCTGCTGCCAGAACAGGCCGTCGATGCCGCGTTTGCGGGCTCGTTCCATTCCCACGGCCAGCATGTCGGCGTTGATGTCGCTAACGGTTACCGTCGCGCCCCGCGCAGCCATGCGAAAGGCGATGTCGCCAGTGCCGCCGGCCATGTCCAGGACGCGCTCGCCCGAGCGCGGCTTCACCTTGGCGACGAACCGGTTCTTCCAAATCCGGTGCATACCGCCCGACATGAGGTCGTTCATCACGTCGTAGCTGCCGGCGACCGAGCTGAACACGCCGCCAACCCGGCGGGTCTTCTCGTCGGGGCTGACGAGCCTGTCGCCGAAATTCACCTGCTGCTTCGAATTGACTTCCATGACCGCGCCCTAGCAGGAGGGAGTGAGGTGCGAAACGCCTCAAATCCGCAAAGGACGCCATGCCCGAACTTCCCGAAGTCGAAACCACCGTGCGCGGCCTTGCCAAGGTCATCGACGGCCGCCAGATCGAGCGGGTCGAAGTCCGGCGCGAGGATTTGCGCCGACCCTTTCCGGCCGATCTTGGCCAGCGGCTGACCGGGGCCCGCGTGGTCGGCCTTGGTCGCCGCGCCAAATATGGTCTGATCGACACCGATCGAGGCGACACGATGATCTTCCATCTCGGCATGTCGGGCGCATGGCGGATCGACCCGGAAGAGCTTGGCAAACACGATCATCTGTTGGTCGAAACCGATAATGCGCGGCGGCTGTCGCTGCGCGATCCGCGCCGCTTCGGGTCGGTCGATATCGTCAGGACCGATGCGCTGTCCGACTGGCCGGCCTTTGCAGGCCTTGGTCCCGAACCCCTCGAGGGAGCGGTCGATGGCGCCTGGCTGAAACGCCAGTTCGCGGGGCGCAGCGCGGCGGTCAAGCTGCTGCTGCTCGACCAGAGGATCGTCGCGGGGCTTGGCAATATCTATGCTTGCGAGGCGCTGTTCCGTGCAGGGATTGACCCGCGCCGGGCTGCGGGGAAAATCGCCCGGGTCCGGCTCGACCGGCTCGCGCAGGCCATTCCTTCCGTGCTCCATGAGGCGATCCGCGCGGGCGGATCCACGCTCAAAGATTTTGCTGCGCCCGATGGCGAATTGGGCTATTTTTCCAAGAAGTTCGATGTCTACGGACGGGAAGGGGAGCCCTGCCGCGGTTGTCTCGGCACCGTCCGCCGGATCGTGCAGGGTGGACGGTCGACCTTTTTCTGTCCGTCCTGCCAGCGCTAGCGACGGTTGACGCGAATCGGCAGCTTCGCTAGGGGAACGCCACGCCGGTGCGACCCGCTGGGTTTGCGCCGCTTTTTTGTTGAAAACACAAGATTTTTGAGGTCGAT
Organism: Sphingomonas xanthus; assembly: GCF_007998985.1. Lineage (GTDB taxonomy): Bacteria > Pseudomonadota > Alphaproteobacteria > Sphingomonadales > Sphingomonadaceae > Sphingomicrobium > Sphingomicrobium xanthum. Next base: position 371,533 of record NZ_CP041659.1, on the reverse strand, counting down.
CGATGGCGAACACGCCGCAAGCCAAGAAGCGCATCCGCCGCAACGCCAATCGCGCGGCCATCAATGGCGCTCGCGTCAGCCGAATCCGGACCTTCATCAAGGCCGTCGAGTCGGCGATTGCCGCCGGCAAGAAGGACGAAGCCCGGGATGCCCTGAAGCAGGCCCAGCCGGAAATGGCTCGCGGCGTTGCCCGAGGCGTGATTCACAAGAACACTGCCTCGCGGAAGTTCTCGCGCCTGACCAAGCGGGTGGCCTCGCTCGGTTAAATCCGCGTTTACGTACTGGATCGGGACGGGCTGTCGGGTGACCGGCGGCCCGTTTCATTTTGATGACTAAAAAAAGTCTAGGGATTCCGGCGATTCGCGGGAGAGCGACCTGCCCCATAATCTGAAAACCACAAGGTTTTCCCGGATTTCTCCCATTTTCTGATGCTCCCCTCTGTCAAGCCGATTTATTTCACCTTGATGAAAATTCGGGTCTTGAATCACAGGCCCCGCGCTCTCAAAACGAACCTCCGGCAGCGAGTCTGCTCCCGGGGGGCTAGAGACGGAAGGGTATTTGGACGAGCGGCTAGCGTCGCGCGTAACGGTCCTTCTTGTCCAGCAAGTGTATATTTGGGAGGCGCGCGCCAGTGCAGGGCAATCGGGAAAATCTGTGTCTCTCCGATGCCGGCACCGAGGCTGCCCACGTACCCGCACCGCTGGAAGCGGCGTGGGAAACGATCCGCGCTGGCCTTCGCCGCGATTGCGGAGCCCGAACCTTCGACGGCTGGCTGAAGCCTGCCGAGCTCGGCGGCTTCGACGGCGAGTCGGGTGAACTCGAAATCGTCATGCCCAGCCAGTTCATGGCCGACTGGGTGCAAAGCCATTTCGGCGAGCGGCTGGCCCTGGCCTGGCGGACGGTGCTGCCGATCGTGCGCGGCGTGAAGATCATGGCTGCGCTTGACGGTCCCAAGCCTTCGCCGCTGCTGGTGCTGGAGGAAATCCCGGCCGCCAGGACGCCGCAGGAACGGGACCCGTCGGCACCCAATTTCGATCAGCGCTACCGCTTCGAAACCTTTGTGGTCGGTAAGGCCAATGAAGTCGCCTGCACGGCGGCCCGGACCTTGGCGACCGCCGACAGCGTCGCCTTCAACCCCTTATTCATCCATGGCGGCACCGGCCGGGGCAAGACGCACCTGCTGCACGCCATCGGCCAGAGCTTCCTCGAACGCCGCCCTGGCGCGCGTGTCGTGTCGATGTCGGCTGAAAAGTTCATGGTCGAGTTCATTCGCGCGCTGCGGGAAAATGATACGATCGGCTTCAAGGGTCGGTTGCGCTCGGCCGACCTGCTGCTGATCGACGACGTCCAGTTCATTGCCGGCAAGGATTCCACCCAGGAAGAATTCTTCCACACGATGAACGAGATCATCACCGCCGGCCGCCGGCTGGTGATCACCTCCGACCGCGCGCCGCAGGACCTCGACGGGATCGCGCCGCGAATCCTGTCGCGCCTGAGCTGGGGCCTGGTGGCCGACATCAATCCGGCGGATTACGAACTGCGCCTCAATATCATCGATGCCAAGCTTGCGGCCCTGCCCGGGGTCGAAATGCCGCGGGCTGTCGTCGAATTCCTTGCCCGCCGGATCAGCAGCTCGATCCGCGAACTGGAAGGCGCGCTCAACCGGATCGCCGCCTACGCCATGATGACGGGCCGGGCGATCGACGTCGCTTTCGTCGAGGAAGTGCTCGCTAATGTCCTGCGCGCGAACCAGCGGCGCATTTCAATTGACGAGATCCAGACCCAAGTCGCCGAACATTATCGCATCCGCAAGGCGGAGATGACCTCGGCGCGCCGCGCCCGCGAAGTCGCCCGCCCGCGCCAGGTTGCCATGTATCTGTCGAAACAGCTTACGCCCAAGTCGCTGCCGGACATCGGCCGCCGCTTTGGGGGGCGCGACCACACCACCGTGATTCATGCCGTCAAGCAGATCGAGCGGCTGCGCGCAGCAGACTCCGAACTCGACGCCGACATTCGCTTGCTGACGCGCCAGCTGGAGGGCTGAGGGGGTAACGGGGCTGCGCCGCGGATCCCCGCGGCCCCCCATGGAGGTCCAGTCCCCAACTGGCCGGGGGCCCGGCGGGAGCGATCCCGCCGGGCCCTTTTTTTCATCGGCGGACGACAAAAGACCCGTCCGGCGCGGGCCGAACGGGTCTCAAGAGTTTCGCGATTGGACGCGGCGGGTTAGCTGGGCGTGCGCCGGTGCGGCGGCACCGTGATCCGCACTGTCTCGCCCGACCGGCCCGGGAAGCCGGTGAACATCGCTTCGATCAGGTTGGGGACGAGCGTGCCCAGATTGTCCGTCGTGGACCGGGCCTGCGCCTTGCCCTCGAACAATGAGGCGTTGTCGACCTTGCGGCGGATGTCGACCCGCAATTCGCTCTGGTAGCTCGTGTAGCTGCGTACCGGCTCGCCGAAAGGCGAATACCAGAAGGGGTCGTTCCAGCCATAATAGAAGGCCGACCGCGGTCCCCAGTAACGATAGCGCGAATAGTAAGGCCGGCCATAAAAACCGTTCCAGAAGGGATCGTGAAGCCGTCCATAAGGGAAGGGGTCCCTGACATATTCGGTGCGGCCCTTGCCGACTCCATAGCCGACCTGGACAACCATCGTCGCCTGATCGACCGAGGCGGCCCGGGCGTAGCCCTGCGCCTGCATCGCCTGGGCAACGAGATCGGCATAGCGAGCGAACTCAAGGCCGCCGATGTCGCGGGCGTCATACGGGACAACCACGAAGCTCTGGCCCTGCGGGGCGGGCATCGCCTGATAACGGGAAACCTTGGCCGGGAAGCCGGTTGCACAGGCCGACAGGCCAAGCGCGGAAACGCCGAGCAGAACCGCCGCTGCGAGCTTGTTAATACGCATCATCTACACCCCTGACTCGGAAAAATTCCTACAAGACAGATGCTTATAGCATGAAGCGTGCTGAATAGGCGATGAAGCGCCTGTGTCGGCCTTGCGACTCGCGCCGGTCAGGCGCGCAGGCCGACCGCCCGATAGGCGGCCTGGAGGGTAGGTTCGGCCAGCGTCGCCGCCTTCTGCGCACCGCTCGCCAAGATCGCATCGATCGCATCGGGATGGCGGCGAAGCTCGACCAAACGCTCACGCAGCGGCGCGATCAATGCAACCAGCGCGTCGGCCAGCGCCGGCTTGAACGTTCCAAACCCCTGTCCGGCATAGTCCGCAAGCACCGCTGCTTCTTCGCGCCCGGTGGCGGCTGCCATGATCCCGACCAGATTTTTCGCCTCGGGCCGCGATTCGAGCAACTTCGGATCGTCGGGAAGCGGCTCGGGGTCGGTCTTGGCCTTGCGAACCTTCTGGGCGATCGCCTCGTCACTGTCGGTGAGGTTGATCCGGCTCATGTCGGACGGATCGGACTTGCTCATCTTTTTCGAACCGTCGCGCAGGCTCATGACCCGCGCGGCAGTCCCGCCGCCGATGAACGGTTCGGGCACGGTGAACAGTTCGACGTCGAAGTCATTGTTGAACTTCACCGCGATATCGCGGGTCAGCTCGATATGCTGTTTCTGATCTTCGCCGACGGGGACGTGGGTTGCCTGGTAGGCGAGGATGTCGGCGGCCTGCAGCACGGGATAGTCGAACAGAGCGACCGAAGCCGCCTCGCGATTCTTGCCAGCCTTGTCCTTCCACTGCGTCATCCGGTTAAGCCAGCCCATCCGCGCCGTCCCGTTGAGGATCCAGCATAGCTCGGCATGGGCAGGGACGTCTGACTGGGCAAACAGGATCGCCCGGTCGGTATCGATCCCGCTTGCAACCAGCGCGGCGGCCATTTCGCGCCGGTTGGCAAGCCTGCTGGCGGGCTCGATATGATCCGATAGCGAATGGAGGTCGGCCAGGAAAAACAGGCATTGCGCCTCATCCTGCATTCGCACCCAACGCAGGATCGCTCCCAGCAAATTACCGAGATGGAGGTCCCCCGTGGGCTGGATTCCCGAAACCACGCGCATCAGTCTTGCACCTTCTTGCGGCCCAGCGCCGCGATTGCCTGCCGGTCCATTCCACCAATCATCCAGGCGACGGCGAAATAGACGATGCCGCCGATCCCCACCAGCGCGCCGAGCGCTACGACGCGCTCAAGCACGCCGCCGAAAAAATAGTCATGGGCCGCAAGCTTGATGGCATAGATTGACGCAGCCATGCACAAAGCGGCCAGCAATTGCTTGGACACGCGGGCGACCAGCCAGCCGGGCATGCGGAAATGGCCGCGCAGGTACAGGATCACGAACAACAGGCCGAAGTTGATCCATGCCCCCGCGGAGGTCACGAGGGCGAGACTGTAAATGCCGATCAGGGGGATCAGCGCGAAATTGGCGATCACGCCTCCGGCCAGCACAGCCATCGCGATCCGGACCGGCGTCTTCACATCCTTGCGGGCATAAAAGGCGGGGGTCAGGACCTTGACCAGCACATAGGCTGGAAGCCCGGTAACTAGGATCGCCAGGATATTCCCAGTGACCCGCGCATCCTCGACACTGAATTCGCCGCCCTGGTAGAGGGCGCCGATGATCGGCCCAGCAGCGACGGCCAGTGCCAGTGTCGCCGGAAGGGTCAGAAGCATCGACAGGTCGAAGGCCCGGGCCTGAACGTCCGAGGCTTCGCCGGCATCCTCACGTGCGATCGCTTGGCTGATCGCCGGCAGGATGGCCACGCCGAGGGCGGTGCCGATGATCGACAGCGGCAACTGGTTCAGCCGGTCGGCATAGCTGAGCATCGACAGCGCCCCTTCGCCGAGGCGGGCCGAAAAATAGGCGTAGAATAATTGGCTGATCTGGTAGACTCCGGCAGCGACCGTTGCCGGGAGGATCAGGACGACCAGCTCCTTCACCGCAGGCGTCATTCTCGGCCGTCCGAAGCGCAGCTTCACGCCGGCTTTCCTTACGGCCACCCAGCATAGCGCAAACTGCAGGAGGCCACCGGCTAGTACGGCCAGCGCCATGTAGCGGACCACTTCTACCTTGTCGGGCGGGGCAACCAGCAAGGCCACGATCAGCGCGATGTTGAGCAGCGCCGGGGCGAAAGCAGCGATCGCGAAACGGGTCAGCGAATTGAGGATGCCCGAAAGGAGCGCGACGACGCTGATGAACAGCAGGTAGGGGAAGGTCCAGCGCGTCAGCTCGACTGCCAGGTCGAACTTGCCCGGCGTGTCCGCATAATCTGGAACGACCAGCCACAGTACGCCGGGCATGAGAATCTCGAAAAGCAGGGTGACGACCAGCAGCGCCGGCATGAACACCGACAGGATCTCGTTCGAGAAAGCTTCGGCGTCCTCATGGCCTCCCGCCGCCAGCCGCCGGCTGAACAGCGGCACGAACCCCGACGAAAACGCCCCTTCCGCGAACAGGCGACGGAAGATGTTGGGGAGCAGGAAGGCAAGATTGAAAGCGTCGTTGGCATGGCTAGCGCCGAGGATGCGCGATCCAACCATGTCCCGGGCGAAGCCGAGCACGCGGCTGACCATGGTCAGGCCGCCGATCGAGCCGATCGCCCGGTAAAGGTTCATGGCCTAGGGCCGGATCAGGCGTGGCCGACCGGCGGTTCGCCGTCGCCGCCGGCCTGCCCCTGCTGCGCTTCCATTTGCGCGACATAGGCGGCGCCGAAGTCGATCGGGTCGAGCAACATCGGCGGGAAGCCCATGTTTTGGACCGCCTCGGCCACGATCTGACGAGCGAAGGGGAAGAGCATGCGCGGCGCTTCGACCAGCAGAAAAGGCGGCAGCGCATCTTCGGGGAAGGCGCGGAAGGCGAACAGACCAGCGTAGCTCAGATCAACGATGAAATGAGTGCCGCTGTCCGACTTGGCATTCACCTCGACCTTCAGGATCACTTCATGAACGTCGTCGGCGACCTTGTTGCCATTGATTCCGAACTGCACGTCCAGGGCCGGCTGGTCCTGCCATTGAAAGACTTGCGGAGCCGACGGACTTTCGACCGACAAGTCCTTGATATATTGAGCGATAGTCGCGACCTGCGGCATGTCGCCCTGGCCGCCGTCAGTGGCTTCCGGGGTGGTGTTCGGCGTGTCCTGGTCGGCCATGAGAAATCCTTAAGAGAATTCGGTGATATGAAGGAGCGAACCATGGTATTTCACCATGCCCCGGCTTGCCGGTGCGACTAGCAGCCACCTGTTCACGGCGCAATGCCGCGAACAAGCGACGGAGCGCCCTTTGAATCCGAGCGTTGTCCGCATTATGTTGGGCGCCAACCACCATCTCTGAACGGAATCGTCGTTGACCGCTATTATCATCCTTGCGCTCGTTGCACTGTTTATCGGCCTCCGGCTGTATAGCGTGCTGGGCGAACGTACCGGCCATGAACAGCCGATCCTTAAACCCGCCGATCCCGAGCAGGCCGATACCCGCGTCGAACAGCGTCATACCCATGCCGCGCCGGCCGCCCCGGTTCCGGGCGAGGCCGACGAACTCGCGTACCTGCCGACGGCGGGCCCGGGCGTGCGCAGCTTGCTTGCCGCAGACCCGAGCTTCGACGTCGCGCGTTTCCTCGAAGGATCGAAGGCCGCCTATCGCATGATCCTTGAATCCTTCTGGAAAGGCGACCTCGACGCGATGCGGCCCTATGTCGATGGCCATGTCTACGACGCCTTCGCCGGCGCGGTCGCGCAGCGGGACAAGGAAGGACTGATCCTCGATAATCGACTTGTCGCGATCGATCAGGCGGTGATTGCCTCGGCCGAAATGGAGCGCACTGTCGCGCTGGTGACGGTGCGGTTCGAAGCGGACATCGCCGCAATTACACGCAATGCCGACGGCGAGGTTGTGGCGGGATCGATGTCCGACGCGGTCCAGACCCGGGATCGCTGGACGTTCCGCCGGGATACCGCGAGTCGGGATCCCAACTGGATCCTCGTCGAGACTGACGAGGAAGAGTGAGCAGCGCCCGCCGCGCGATAGCGCTGAGCCTGTCCCTGCTGCTTGCCGCTTGCGCATCTCAAAGGCCGGAACCGCCTGCGCCGCCACCGGCGCCGGCTCCCAGTCCGACGCCTACGCCGGCACCGCCGCCCGCGCCGACATACACCACCGCGCGCGAGGCCGGCGTCACGGTCGTTGCCTCCCGATCGCTTGACGAGGTTGCCGCAGCGCGTGCGCTGACCGCCTTCAAGCTTAGCTGCCCGGTGCTTGTGCGCCGCCAGGATCAAAGCGGGCTGACGCTTCCCTCCGACTGGCAGCCGTTGTGCACCGAGGCCGCGTCTGTCCAACCGGGGAGCGCTGTCACCTTCTTTCGCGACCGTTTCGAATGGGTCCGCGTCGGCAATGGGGAAGCATTCGCAACCGGTTATTACGAGCCCGAGATCCGCGGCTCCCGGACCCGTCAGCCGGGCTTCGATACTCCCGTTCATGCCAAGCCCGCCGACCTTGTCCGCTGCACCAGGCCCGACGGGGGCACGGGCCGGGGCCGAATCGACGAGCGCGGAACCTGTGTCCTCTATTATACGCGAGCCGAGATCGAGGATGGCGCGCTTGACGGTCGGGGGATCGAAATCGGCTGGGCAGCTGACCCGGTCGAGCTGTTCTTCCTCCAAATCCAGGGTTCTGGCGGCCTGATCGCACCCGACGGTAAGGTGATGCGGATCGGTTATGCCGACCAGAACGGACGCGAATATGTGGCCATCGGCCGGCTTCTTCGCGAGCGCGGCATCCTGCCTCCGGGCGGGGCAGGGATGGACGCGATCATCGGCTGGATGCGCAGCCAGCCAGACGGCGGCAAGTCACTGATGCGCGAGAACCCTAGCTATATTTTCTTCAGAGAACTGACAGGGCCGGGGCCGCTGGGCGCGATCAATGTCCCGGTCACGGCGCTGACGACCGTCGCCGCTGATCCCAAGTTCGTGCCAATGGGGGCGCCGGTTTTCCTTGCGCTCGACCGGCGCGAAGCTTCCGGCCTGTGGGTTGCTCAGGATACCGGCGGGGCAATCAAGGGTGCGAACCGTTTCGACACCTTCTGGGGCGCTGGCCAGTCCGCCCGCGTAACGGCAGGCGGAATGGCTGCCAAGGGCGGCGCGCTGTTGTTGCTGCCAAAGGGTGTCGCCAGCCGTGCGCAGCCTGTCCCCTGAGGAGGCAGCCCTTTGGGCAAGGGTCGCCGCGACCATTCGTCCACTGTCCCGCGAACTCCAGGAAGTGCCGGTCGAACCGGCCGTACGGCCCGCGCCGGCGTTGGAGGTTAAGGGGCGTGTGCCGCCGCCCCGGACGGTAAGCCCGGCCGCTACCAAACCTGCGCGCATCCAGGACGCAACTCTCGACGGCAGCTGGGACCGAAAGCTAAGTAGCGGGCGGGTGCAGCCCGACCGGACCCTCGACCTTCACGGATACAGCCTCGATGAGGCATGGGAAGCGATCGATCGGGCGCTTAGCTGGTCGATTGCCGCCGGCGACCGAGTCCTCCTGCTCATCACCGGTCATGAACGGCGCGGCGAGCCGCCGTTGCAACGAGGCCGGATCAGGGCAGCGGTGCACGACTGGCTAGCAGTTTCGCGTCACTCCTCCGCGATTGCCGCGGTGCGCGGCGCCCACCGACGTCATGGCGGGGGAGGTAGCCTCTACATCATCCTGAAACGCCGCTAGGCCCTCACCCTTTTTTAACCTCACCTGTTTAGGGCTGATTGTCGGGGCCGCCTCGGCGGGTCGGGGGTGAAGGATCAGGACGATTTCCATCGTGAAGGACGGTACTGCCCAGCAAATCAGCAATGCCCTCCTGTCCAGTGCGGCGGGCGTTGCGTCGTTCATTTTTTCGCTGACCGCTTTCATCTATATTACCAGCTTCAACGAGAAGCTGCTGGCCTCGCTCATTGCCGGCGTTTTCTGCCTGCTGATCAGCTACATCGCCTCCGAGCGCCCCAACAGCGAAAGCGCGCGTGCCCTCACCGCGCTAGGCGACCGGCTGCTGGCGGTAGAGCAGGGGGACCTGACCAGCCCGACCCCGCGCATCGTCCGCGATTCCATGCCCAAGCTGGCAACCGCGGTAGACAGCCTTTTCGCCGAAGTGCGCGCATCGATCGAAAATGCCCATGCGCTGGGCATGTACGACCCGGTCACGTCGCTTCCCAACCGCCTGCATTTCCGGGCCGAAGCCGACAAGATGCTGGCGAGCCGGTCGAACGAGCATCGCGCGGCGATGCTGTTCGTCGACCTCGACCGCTTCAAGAACGTCAACGACAGTCTTGGCCATGCTCGCGGCGACCAGCTGCTGATCATGGTTGCGAACCGTTTGCGCGTCGTCGTCGCCGCCGAAGTCGGGGAGGGGCAGGTGCTGCGTCCGCTACTCGCCCGGCTGGCCGGGGACGAGTTCACCATCTTCTTCCCTGAGATCGCCGAAGCGTCCGACGCCGAGCGAGTCGCGCGCCGAATCGCGCTGGCGATTTCCGAACCGTTCGAACTCCATGGTCACAGCGTCGATATCGGCGCGTCGGTTGGAGTTGCGCTCAGCCCCGACCATGGGGTGAGCATCGAGGCCCTGATGCGCGCGGCGGACATCGCGATGTATCGCGCGAAGAACGGCGGCGGCGGACGCTATTGCATGTTCAGCGACGAGCTCGCCAACGAACATCAGCGCAAGGTCGATACCGAGGCCGCGCTGAGCGAAGCCGTGCAGCGCGGCGAGTTCGTCCTCGCGCTGCAGCCTCAGCTCAGCCTTGCGACGGGTGAGATCAACGGCGCCGAGGCACTGCTTCGCTGGAACCATCCCAAGGATGGGCTGCGCATGCCCGCGACCTTCATTCCCATCGCGGAGCAGACCGGGATCATCTCGGAGATCGGCGACTGGGTCATCGCCGAGGTCGCCTCGATGCTCGCCGAAGCGCAGGCGCGAGGCGTCATGCGCCGGATCGCGTTCAACGTCAGTCCCCGCCAACTCGATCGCGCGGATTTCTTCCAGCGGCTTCGCGCCACCTTCAGCGACGCGGGCGTGCCGCTTTCAATGGTCGAACTGGAATTTACCGAGACCGCGGCGATGGAATGTTCGGAAAGCGTGCTTGAGGAAATCTCGGCGCTCCGCCGCGACGGCGCCTTTGTCGCGATCGATGATTTCGGCACAGGCTATTCGAATCTCGCCCGACTGCGCGCGATGCCGCTCGACCGGGTCAAGCTCGACCCCTCGTTGATCGCCGACATCGAAACCAGCGAGAAGGCGCGGATCGTCGTCCAGGCAGTGATCCAGCTGATCAAGGGCGTCGGTGCGGAAATCGTCGCCGAAGCGGTCGAGAGCGTCGGCCAGGCCGACATCCTGCGGGCGATGGGCTGCGAAACGGTTCAGGGCTATGTCTTCGCCCAGCCGATGTTCGAGCAGGAATTCCTGAGTTGGACCTCCAACGCCGACCGCCATTCGCGCAGCGTCGCCTGACCTCCTTAGAATCGCCGTACTATTGAGCTGACAGCAGCTTCTCGATCGCGCGCCGATATATGCGGCTGAGCGCTTCTATATCGGCGACCGCCGCATGTTCGCCGACCTTGTGCATGCTGGCGTTGGGCAGGCCGAAATCGACGACCGGGCACAACTGGATCAGAAAGCGGCCGTCCGACGTCCCGCCGCTGGTCGACAGGGCGGGATCGACGCCAGTCTCTTCGCGGATCGCCGCGACGATCACGTCATAAAGCTGGCCGGGAGGAGTGAGGAAGGCTTCGCCCGAAATCCGCGCACGGACGATCGAGCCGGGCGCCTCGCGATGGGCAATCTGTTTGACCATCCGCACCAGATCCTCGCCCCTGTGGAGATTGTTGAACCGGATGTTGAGCTGGGCCGTGGCCGTTGCCGGAATGACGTTGCTTGCACTGGTTGGGGTCGAGATCGCTGTGAACTCAAGGTTTGACGGCGGAAAGGCCTCGGTTCCATCGTCGAGGTGCACGCGGCTCAAGGCGTCGATCACCTTGGCCAGCTTCGGCACCGGATTGTCGGCGCGGTGTGGATAGGCGACATGGCCCTGCGTGCCCCTCGCCTCGATCCACAGATTGACCGATCCCCTTCGTCCGATCTTGATCGTGTCTCCAAGGCGCTCGACCGATGTCGGCTCGCCGATCAGGATCATGTCGGGACGAATCCCGCGCTGATTAAGCCAGTCGATGATCCGCGGCGTGCCATAGGTGGCATAGCCCTCCTCGTCGCCGGTGATGAGCAGCGAAACCGTGCCGCGGTCATGCCGAGCGGCGGCCACAGCGGCAACGAAGGCGGCGATGGCGCCTTTCATGTCGTTCGCGCCCCGGCCGGTCAGGACTCCGTCCTCGACCCGCGGATTGAAGGGATCATTCGCCCAGCCTTCGCCCGGCGGGACCACGTCGAGATGACCGGCAAAGCCGAAATGCGGAGCGCCCGTGCCGCGCAGCGCGACCATGTTCTCGGTCGGGCCGTCGGGTTCCTCGCCCATGACGAAGCGGTGGACTTCGAACCCGAGTGGGCGCAGCGCGGCTTCGAGCACATCGAAGACCTCGCCCCGCGCCGGTGTCACGCTGGGGCAGGCGATCAAGGCGAGAGCAAGCTCGACAGCGTCAATGGGCTCAGTCATTGACGATGGCCTAGCAAGGAGTCGGTGATGCCGAAAGTCGATCTTCAATCCGTCGCCCCGTCGAATGCCACCGGCTATCCGGATCCGTTCGATCGAGAGGTCGCGGGCCGATGGTGGAAGCGGATCGCGCCGCTCGCCGGGCTTACCGAAATGGGTGCGAGCCATGTCGTTCTGGATCCCCAGGCATGGTCCAGCCAGCGTCACTGGCACGACGGCGAGGACGAACTGGTCATTATCCTGTCGGGCAGGGCAATGCTGGTCGAGGATGAAGGAGAAACCGAGGTTGGTCCCGGCGACGTGCTCGCCTGGCCCAAGGGCAGCACCAACGGCCACCACCTCATCAACCGGTTCGATGAACCCTGCAGCTTCGTCGCGATCAGCGCCGGGCCGAGGGCCGGCGGCGGTTATAGCGATATCGATATGCTGTTTACCGACGACGGCCGATTTTGCCGGCGCGACGGGACTGAATATCCCAAGCGTTAATCAGCAGCGGCAGATTCATATTCGTCGATGACCCATGGCTCTTCCTGGGCCAGCTCAATCCATTCGACGACGTCGGCGCGGTGCAGGACCGCCTCCATATAGGTCGCGGCAAAGGGCGGGACCGGTACCTGGTAGGTGACGAAACGCGTCACTACCGGCGCGAACATGATGTCCGCCGCGCCCCATTCCCCGAAAAGATACTCGCCGGTGCCGCCATGGCGCGCCCGGGCCTGAGCCCACAGATTGAGAATTCGCACCACTTCCGCTTCGACGGCCGTCGAAAGCCGCTGGGAGGGAAAATTCTTGCGGACGTTCATCGGCAGCTCGCGCCGCAGATTGGCAAACCCGCTGTGCATTTCCGCGGCCATCGACCAGGCCATGCCACGCGCCGCGGCGTCAACTGGCCAGAACCGTTCGCGACCGGCCCGGTCGGCGCAAAACTCTACGATCGCCAGACTGTCCCAGATCACCGTTTCCCCGTCCCAGAGGATCGGGACCTTGCCCAACGACGGCGCAAACTCGTCGCCCTCCCGCCGCTTTTCCCAGGCTTCGTCGAACAGCGGGACGACCAGCTCCTCGAAATCCAGCCCGGCGTGCTTCAGCGCCAGCCATCCGCGCATCGACCAGCTTGAATAGGCCCGGTTGCCGATAATCAGCTTCATGAGAGGACCGCCTCTAGGATCGCTGTCCTTAACTCTGCCAGCCCGGCCCCGGTTTCGCTCGAGGTTGGCAGGATCAGCGGGTGGGCCGCCGGATGCTTGGCGGCCTCGGCCTGGATCGCCGTGATCCGCGCCGCGAGCTCGGTCGGCTTGATCTTATCGGCCTTGGTCAGGACGAGGTGATAGCTGACCGCCGCATCGTCGAGCATTTTCATCACGTCGCGGTCGACGTCCTTCAGTCCATGCCGCGAATCGACCAGCACCAGCGCGCGCTTCAGCACCTGCCGACCGCGAAGATAATCGTTGATCAGAAAACGCCAGCGCTTGACCATATCCTTGGGGGCTTCGGCAAAGCCATAACCCGGCATGTCGACCAGCCGGAACACGATCGGGTCCCGGCCGACGTCGAAATAATTGAGTTCCTGCGTCCGCCCCGGCGTGTTCGACGCGCGCGCCAGCTTGTTGCGGTTGGTCACCCCGTTGATCAGCGAAGACTTGCCGACATTCGAGCGGCCCGCGAAGGCGATCTCCGGCACGGTCGGGTCGGGCAGATGTTCCAGTTTCGGCGCCGACTTCAGGAAGTCGATCGGCCCCGAAAACAGCCTGCGCGCCTGCTCCGCCAGGTCGGGTTCGGCAGCCTTGCTCACTTGCGGACGACCGCTGGTTCGCCGGGCGGGTTCATTTCATGATCGTAGCGGTAATAGAGCCACTTCTGCTGCCCGATGGTGAGAATATTCGATACCACCCAGTAGAGCTGCAGTCCGGCCGCGAACGGCGCCATGACGAACATCAGGATCCACGGCATCCAGCTGAAAATCTGCTGCTGCACCGGGTCGAGCTGCGCGGGATTGAGCTTGAACTGCATCCACATCGTCACCCCGAGCAGGATCGGGAGGATGCCGATCGCCAGAAAACCCGGCGGCGTGAAGTCGAGCAGACCGAACAGGTTGATCGGGGTCATCGGGTCAGGCGCCGACAGATCCTTGATCCACAGCGCGAACGGCTGATGCCGCATTTCAACCGCGACCATCAGTACCTTGTACAGGGCGTAGAAGATCGGGATCTGCAACAGGATCGGCAGGCAGCCTGCGGCCGGATTGATCTTTTCGTCCTTGTACAGCTTCAGCATTTCCTGCTGCAGCCTTGCCTTGTCGTCCTTGTAACGCTCCTGGATTGCTTTCATCTTCGGCTGGACGCGGCGCATGCCGGCCATCGAGCGAAACTGCTTGTCGGCGATCGGGAACAGGATCAGGCGGACGATAAAGGTCAGGGCGATGATCGCAACGCCGAAGTTTCCGATCACGCTGAACAGCCAGTTCAACAGGTCGAAAATCGGCCGCATGAACCATTCGAACCAGCCCCAGTCGATTGCCTTCGACAATTTGGTGATGCCCGCGTCCTCGTACCGGTCGAGAAGGCGCTTCTCCATCGCCCCAGCGAACAGCTGCGCTTCGCTGCTGACCGCCTGGCCCGGGGCAACCACGAAAGGAGCGCTGGCGTAATCGGCCTGATAGGCGCCGCTATTGCTCTTGCGGAAGCTCGCCTCGACCGGCGCGCCCTCGGTCGGGACCAGCGCGGTGAGCCAATATTTATCAGTGAAGCCCAGCCATCCGCCGCGGCTGTCACGGGTCACGCCAGCCTTGTTTTCGTCGAGCGCGTCCCAGTCGACCTCATAGTCGGCTTTGCTGCCGAGGAAGCTGATTGGCCCGATATGGTGGGTCCAGCTCGACGGATCGGCGCTTTTCTGCGCGCGGCTGACGAGGCCGAAGGAGCGAACTCCGATGGCGCCGCTGCCAAGGTTCACGACACGCTGCCGGACCGAGAAGAGATAATCCTCGTCGACCGAAACGATCAGTTCGAACCGCTGCCCGGTCGGGTTGGTCCAGCTCAGCGTGACCGGCTTGCCAGGCGATAGGGTCGAAGCGCTGGGCGTCCAGACGCTGTTCGCGTCGGGCGTTGCGACAGCTTCGCCCGACCAGCCGAACTGGGCGAAATATGCGAGGGGCGCACCCGCCGGCGAAAGCAGGCGCACGGGCGGCGAATCGGCGGCGATCGTTTCGCGTTCGCGCACCAGCACGAGATCGTCGAATCGCGCCCCGGTCAGATTAATCGAACCCTTGAGACTTGGCGTCTCGATCGCGACCCGCGGCGATTCGGCGAGCACCACTTCGCGCCGGCGAATCGCGCGAGGGCTGTCCGCGGTTGGATCCGCCTGCGGCTGCGGCACCGCCTTCACCTTTCCGTTTTCCACCTGCTGGGTCTGCGGACCCGCGGTCGGGAAAAATGTATCGGAGAGGAGGCTCCAGCCGATAAGCACCAGGGCGCTCAGCACGATGGCCAGAAGCATGTTGCGATTGTCGTTCACGCTTGTTCCTTGACTGTCAGGGGACCGGATCGGGTCCCTGTCCGCCCCAGGGATGGCAACGGAAGATTCGTTTCAGGGCGAGCCAGCCGCCTTTGAGCGCCCCATAGCGCCCAAGTGCGGTGATCGCATAGGCCGAACAGCTAGGTTGGAACCGGCAGCTTGGCGGCAGAACGCGGCTGGGTCCCAATTGCCATGCCCGGGCCAGGAGGATGAAAGCCCGGGCGATCACTGCCCAAGCTTTCTCAATGCGCGTTTCAGTTCGTTCGACAGGCTGGCAAAGTCGCGTTCAATGCCGCCCGACCTGCCAATCAGCACATGATCGGCGCCGGGAATGCCATGATCGGGCAGGATTTCGCGGGCAAGAGCGCGAAAGCGGCGTTTCATCCGATTGCGGACAACCGCGCCGCCGACCTTTTTGGTAACGGTGAAGCCAATACGCATCGCCGCGTTACCGTCCTCGCGCGGGCGTACGAGCAGCACGAAACCGGGCATGGGCGCGCGCTTGCCGCGGTTGGCGGCAAGGAAATCCGAGCGCTTCTTGAGGATATTTAGGCGCTGAGCTTCTTGCGGCCGCGCGCACGGCGGGCGTTCAGCACCTTGCGGCCGCCGACCGTCGCCATGCGGCTGCGGAACCCGTGCCGCCGCTTGCGGACCAGATTGCTCGGCTGGAAAGTGCGCTTCATCGCTCATGCCTTCAAAAATCGAATGAAAAAGGGCCGCCGAAGCGGCCGTCGTTGGGGGCGCGGATAGTCGCAAGGCCGCTCGAAGTCAACGCTCTGGATCGCCTGGAAACTCGGGCGGACGCGACGGCGGGTCGGGCAGGGCGGTGGCGCCAGGTCCTTGATCGCGCTCCTCCCGTTCCTTGCGCATCGCTTCGCGCCGCCGGGCGCTCGGTCGGCGCAGGCCCCAGTCGGTCCACTTTCCTACCTTGGGTTGCCAGCGCTTGAAATGCACATAGCGACGCTTGGCCCACATGCTCGTCTTGAGTACCATCGCAAGGCCGATGGCGAAGACGAATATGCCTCCCGGACCCGGGAGGACGCCCGCCAGCGGCGACAGGATGATCAGCACGACGCCGATCACGAGAATGCTCCATTCGACCACCGGAAGGTCGACGAACGTCCGCCACTGTTCTCTCGTCCACATGGCGGCGCATGTGGGCAGCCAACCGGCCCGTAACAAGGGTGCCTGAAACTCGTTCCGGCATCAGTCCGGCCTCAACCTGCCGAGCTAAGGGGTGCCGCGTCATCAATGCTGGGCTGTTTTCGGGGGCGGCCGTTGATGTCGCGACCGTGGCCAACGTCGCCTATCTCGGGCTGGAGGCCCGCGCCGT
Source organism: Sphingomonas xanthus (assembly GCF_007998985.1). Lineage (GTDB taxonomy): Bacteria > Pseudomonadota > Alphaproteobacteria > Sphingomonadales > Sphingomonadaceae > Sphingomicrobium > Sphingomicrobium xanthum. Next base: position 355,128 of record NZ_CP041659.1, on the reverse strand, counting down.
GTAAGTGGAGGCCCAGCTTTCCCCGGGCCTGCCCGCGTTCAACATCGTTGGACTGCCCGACACAGCGCCCGACCATCCAGGCCGAAAACTCCTCGCGGACGTGGCTTAGCGTACGCGGCTCTCAGGCGGCCGGAAGCAGTCGCTGCTCGCCGGCCAGCCGGATCAACGAAGCCTGCAGCTTCTCGAAGGCCCGGACCTCGATCTGGCGAATCCGCTCCCGGCTGACGCCATAAACCTGGCTCAGGTCTTCCAGCGTCTTTGGTTCGTCGACCAGGCGCCGTTCGGTGAGGATGTGCTTCTCGCGGTCGTTGAGGCTGTCCATCGCCTCGACGAGCAGGTCATGCCGCACTCGCCGTTCTTCCTTGTCGGCGATCACCTCGTCCTGCAGCGGTTCCTCGCTTACCAGGAAGTCCTGCCACTGGCCTTCCCCGTCGGTGTCGCGCAGCGGGGCGTTGAGGCTGGTATCCCCGCCCATGCCCATGCGGCGGTTCATGCTGATCACCTCGTCCTCGGTTACCCCGAGGTCGGTAGCGATCTTGGTGACGGCCTCGGGCTTCAGATCGCCCTCTTCGAACGCGTCGATCTGGTTCTTCATCCGGCGCAGGTTGAAGAACAGCTTCTTCTGCGCCGCGGTGGTGCCCATCTTGACGAGGCTCCAGGAGCGCAGGATGAATTCCTGGATCGAAGCGCGGATCCACCACATGGCGTAGGTGGCAAGGCGGAAGCCCCGGTCCGGCTCGAACTTCTTGACGCCTTGCATCAGGCCGATGTTGCCTTCGCTGATCAGTTCGCTGACCGGAAGGCCATAGCCGCGATAGCCCATCGCGATCTTCGCAACGAGGCGGAGGTGGGAATTGACCAGGCGCGCGGCGGCATCGGTGTCGCCATGTTCGCGCCACCGCTTTGCCAGCATGAACTCTTCCTCCGGCGCGAGGATCGGAAACTTCTTGATCTCGCTGAGGTAACGGTTGAGCCCGGCTTCGCCACCCGAAGCGGGGATCGATACCACCGAATTCGCCTTCGCCATCGTAATGTTCACTCCCTCAGCCGGGACGCTTTGCCACGTCCCTAGCTGTCCTAATCCTATACACCAAGTGCGGTGAACAGTTCCTGCATGTCCGACGGAAGGGCACTGTCGAACGACAAACGACCTTTTGTTACCGGATGAATGAAGCCGAGATGCGCCGCGTGCAGCGCCTGCCGGTGAAATTTAAGTTCCTTCAGCAGTTCGCGATGCGCCTTGCGCGTTCGGCCATATACAGGGTCGCCGACCAGCGGATGGCCGATCGACGCCAAATGTACCCGCACTTGGTGGGTCCGTCCCGTTTCAAGCCGGCATTCGACGAGCGCGGCATCCCGAAGCAGCCTCTTGCGAGTCCAATGGGTCACCGCCCTTTTGCCGCGGCCCTGGGGCACGATTGCGATCTTCTTGCGATCATGGGCCGACCGGGCGAGCGGAGCGTCAATCGTCCCTTGTGCTTGTCGCGGTACATCCGATACGATCGCCAGGTAGCGGCGCTCGATCGAATGGTCGGCGAATTGCCTGGCCAGTCCCTCATGCGCCTTGTCATGCTTAGCGACCACCAGCAGCCCGGAAGTGTCCTTGTCGATGCGATGGACGATTCCTGGCCGTGCCACGCCGCCAATGCCGCTCAGCGATCCGCCGCAATGGTGGAGGAGGGCGTTGACCATCGTCCCGTCGCGATTTCCTGCTGCAGGATGAACGACCATCCCGGCGGGCTTGTCGACCACGAGCAGGTGCGCGTCCTCGAAAACGATCGGCAGCGGAATTTCCTGCGGGACGTTATGCGCCGGCTCGGGGTCGGGAATGGCCAGCCTGAACCGCTCATTGCCCTTCACCTTTGTCGCCGGGTCGCGCACCGCCTTGTCGCCAGCCGTCAGGGCCCCGGACTTGGTGAGCACTTTCAGCCGCTCCCGGGACAGCGAGGGCACTGTTTCCGCAAGCGCGCGGTCCAGCCGCCAACCGGCGTGGCTGGAATCCAGCGCGATGTCGATCATGGTATGCCCCCCGGCCATCGACGTGGATGTGGGATGCGCGCGCAAGGCTTTCAATGGCCTCCGACAAGCCTTGCTTCAGGTTAAACTCTCGCGCATTGCACGCCTTATGAAAGCCATCGATCTTGCCAGCCTCCTCTGTTCCCGCCTGTGCCACGACCTGCTGTCGCCGGTGGGCGCACTGAACAACGGAATCGAGCTTCTCGCCGACGAGCAGGACCCGGAGATGCGCGAGCGATGCCTCGAGCTGCTGGCCGAAAGCGCGCGGGCAAGCGCCAACAAGCTCAAATTCTTTCGGCTGGCGTTCGGCGCCGGCGGCGGCTTCGGCGACGCCATCGACACCCATGAGGCCAAAGCCGCGCTGGAGGGACTCTATGGCGCGGAAAAGCGGATTGAGCTTGGCTGGATGGTCGCCGACGACAAGATGGGGAAGGGCGCGGTCAAGCTGCTGCTGAACCTTGCGATGATCGCCGGCGACGCGCTGGTGCGTGGGGGGCGCCTCGATATCGGCGCCGAGCAGCGCGACGGGGCGCTGGAGATCGTGATCCGCGCCGAAGGACCCCGCATCCTGCTCGATCCGGTACTTCGGGAGATGATTGCCCGTGGCAGCGTCAACGGAACGGTGGAACCGCGTGCCGCCGGCGCATGGCTGGCGCATAGCCTTGCCGCCGAAGCCAATGGCGAGATCCGGATCAGCGATCCTGAGGACCCGGCACTGCTCATCGGCGTGATTCTCCCCGAACAGGCGGCCTAAAGTCGGTTCACGACTAACGCGGCGTTAACTCCTTCCCGCCATAGAGGAACCCAAGCAACTGACTTTGCGTGGGGCCCGATGGACGACCTGATTGCCGATTTCGTCGCCGAATGCCGCGAAATGCTGGAAGCGCTGGGCGGCGAGATCGTCGCCTGGGAAGCCGATCCAGGCGACCGTGCGCGCCTCGATAGCATCTTCCGCTTTGTCCACACCGTGAAGGGCAATTGCGGCTTCTTCGATTTCCCCCGGCTGGAGGCGCTAAGCCATGCAGCTGAGGATGCCCTTGCCGACTGCCGCGCCGGGCGCCGGTCGCCCGACGGCGCGCTGGTCAGCGCGGTACTGGCCGTGATCGACCGGATTGGTGAAATGATTGCGGCGATCGATGCCGGCGAGGATTTGCCATCGGGCGATGACGGCGCCTTGATTGACGCTTTGGCCCCAGGTGCCGAAGGACCCGCAGCCCCGGCGACTGCGATTGCCACCGATGCCAGTCCCAAATTGAGCAGTGCCACGCCGCGCACCATCCGTCTTTCGGTGGAGTTGCTCGATCGGGTAATGTCCGGTGTTTCGGACATGGTCCTGGCCCGCAACGAGCTTGCCCGCCGCCTGCGCGAGGCACCGACCGAAGTGGCCGTCGATGGAGCGTTCGAACGCTTGTCAGGGATCATTGCCGAAATGCGCGACGCGATCACGCGTACCCGGATGCAGCGGATCGAGAATCTGTTCGTCGCCCTGCCACGCATGGTGCGCGACCTGTCGGCAGAACTTGGCAAGCAGGTGCTCGTCGACATCGATGGCGGCGATGTCGAGCTCGACCGCGAAATGATCGAGATGATCCGCGATCCGCTTACCCATATCATTCGCAACGCCGTCGATCATGGAATCGAGAGCCCTGCGGAACGGCTCAAGGCCGGCAAGCGGGAAATCGGGCTTCTGTCCGTTTCAGCGCGCCAATCGGGTAATCAGATCCTGATCGAGATCGCCGACGACGGCAAAGGCATCGACGCGGCAAGGCTGGTCGAGAAGGCGGTCGCCAGCGGGGTTATCGACCACGAGGCGGCACAGAAGCTGTCGCGCGCCGATCAACTCGCCTTGATGTTCGAGGCCGGCCTGTCGACCGCACGCGAGGTTACCGCGATCAGCGGCCGCGGCGTCGGGATGGATGTGGTCCGTTCCAACGTCGAGCGCATCGGCGGCGTGGTGGAGGTCGATTCGATTTCAGGCAAGGGCAGCCGGATGGTGCTGCGCGTACCCTTGACCCTGACGATCATCCCCGCGCTGACCGTGTCTATCGGCAATCAGCATTTCGCCATTCCGCGCTCTGCGATCGAGGAGATCGTCCGCGCTAATGGAAGCAGCGTCACCCTCGACAAGATTGGCGGCGCCGGGGTCGCGACGATCCGCGGTCGCCGGGTCCCCGAGGTTGCGCTGGCCGACGTGCTGGGCCTTCCCAACACCATGTCCGACGAAGACCGGACCCTGGTCGTACTTCGGCCGGCCGGCGGCGACGTCTATGCGCTGGCGGTCGACCGGATCCACGACCATGAGGAACTGGTGGTGAAGCCTGCCGCCCCAGCAGTGATGGCCACCGGACTCTATGCGGGCACGACGCTGGCCGACGATGGCAGCCCGATCCTGCTGTTCGACCCCGCGGGCATTGCCCAGGTCGGCGGCGTTCGGCTTGAAACGCTGGAGCGTGGCGGGCGCGGCATCGAAACGGTGGCCGCCGCCGCCAACGACGATGTTCCGGTCCTGCTGTTCCGGGGGCTCGACGGCGGGCGCCGGGCGCTCCGCCTTGGTGTTGTCGACCGGATCGAGGAAGTCGTTGCCGCCGATGCCATTCGCCCGAGCGCCGGACAGCTTCGCGTCCAGCTTGGCGACGCGATCCTGCCCCTGGCCGGCGTCGACGATCCGGCGATGCTCGAAGGCAAGGTCCGGGTTTTCCGACTGAATGACGGAAGTCACGAGATCGGCTTCGCCTTCCGCGAGGTCATCGACCTGATGAATATCGAAAGCAGCATCATCCCGGCCGATATCCCCGGCGCAGTCAGCGGCGTGACCCTGATCGCGGGTGAGCCTGCCGAACTGATTGACGCGCATTGGCTGTTTGCCGAACATCTTGGTGCCGCAAGCAGGCCCCAGGCGCAGATGGTCTGCCGGCTTCCCGAAGGCGATGCCTGGATGCAGAACATGCTCCGGCCGATCGTCGAGGCCGCGGGTTACCTGGTGATCGGCGAAAGCGACGAACTGATCCCCGATGTCACGATCGTCTCGCAGGGGCGCGACGTCGCGGAGAAAGGAGCCGGCCGTGTGCTTCGCCTGTCGACCGACCCAGAGGCGGCCGACGGCAAGGATAGCATCTATCGCTACGACCGGGCGGCGCTGCTGATGGCGCTGAAGTCGGCGGGCGCAGGGAGGCGTTGATGAACGAATTGCTCCTGATCGTGACCATCGCCGGAAGCCGGGTGGCGCTGCCCGCGGCTTCGGTCGAAAGCGTGGTCGAGCTTGAAGCGCTGATCCCGGTTCCGCGCGCACCGGCCCACGTCGCCGGCCTCTCGGCGTTGCGCAGCCGGGTGCTGACCGTCATCGATTGCCGTTCCTCGCTTGGACTTGGCACCACCCTGCTCAGCGACGGCGAACTTCACGAGGCCGCGGTGGTTGAACTCGACGGACATCATTATGCGCTTACGGTCGATGCGGTCGAGGATGTGGTCGAGGCATTGTCCGAGCCAAGCGCGATCCGTGCCGCGATGGGCGACGGGTGGGAACGGGTATCGCTCGGGATCGTCGAAACCGAAGAGGGGCCGATGCTGCTGGTTGACGTGTCGGCGGTCGTCGCAGGTCCCGGCGCCGAAATCCGCGCCGCTTAAGAGGTTCGTTACCCTTATCGCCTAGACATCGCTCCAAGCCACACGGAAAAGATACATGAAAACCTGCCTCATCGTCGACGACAGCAAAGTGATCCGCAAGGTTGCGCGCCATATCCTCGAGACCCTGGAGTTCCAGGTCGACGAGGCCGGCGACGGGCGCGAAGCGCTCGACCGCTGCGAGGCCAAGATGCCGGACGTCGTCCTGCTCGACTGGAACATGCCGGTGATGAGCGGGATGGAGTTCCTCAAGCTGCTTCGCCAGCGGGGCCACGCCGACCAGCCCAAGGTGGTGTTCTGCACGACCGAGAACGACATGGCCCATATCCGCGCCGCGTTGGAAGCCGGTGCTGACGAATATGTGATGAAGCCCTTCGATCGCGAAACGCTCCATATCAAGCTCCAGCTCGTCGGCGTAGCCTGAGGACGAGGCCGTGAACGGCGCGCTCGCCAATCACCCGGTCGACGACAAGGCCGGGGTCCATCGCCCTGCGCGGCGACCGATCCGGCTGATGATCGTCGATGATTCGATGGTCGCCCGGGCAGTGCTCACGCGCATGATCGACGTCGATGCCGGTTTCGAGATCGTTGGGGTCGCCGGAACCGCCGAAGACGCGATCCTGGCGCTCGGCCAGATCATGGTCGACATCGTTTTGCTGGACCTTGAAATGCCCGGAGTCGGCGGGCTGAAGTCGATCCCCCGAATCCTCGAGGCGGCCAAGGGCGCCAAGGTGCTGATCGTCTCGTCGCTCGCCGAAGAGGGCGCAGAGCAAACCGTTGCGGCGCTGGCGCTGGGCGCCGCCGATACTCTTCCCAAGCCGGGCACCGGTCGCTTCAACGGCCGCTTTTCTGAAGTGCTGCTCGGCAAGCTGCGTGAACTGGGCTACGCCGACCGCGCCTCCGCGCCTGTCGCATCGCCGAACAAGCCGGCCGGGTTGCGTCCGCCGACGCAGGCACCGCTTCGCCTGCTGGCGGTCGGCGCGTCGACCGGCGGCATTCACGCGCTCGGCGCCTTCTTCGCCGGCCTGCCGCCGCAGATTGGCGTGCCGATCCTCGTCACCCAGCACCTCCCGCCGGCCTTCATGCCCGTTTTCGCGCGACAGCTTGCGGCGGCCGCGGGGCGCGAGGCGCTGGTCGCCGAGGACGGAATGAAGCTTCTGCCGGACCGGATCGTGATTGCACCGGGCGAGGCCCACCTCGTCGTCGACGAGATGAACGGCCAGCTGATCGCGCGCCTGCTGAAAAGCCGGGCGTCGAGCGGCTGCATGCCCTCGGTCGATCCGATGCTGGCTTCGGCCGGAGCCGTGATCGGACCGGGCGCTGTGGGGATCATCCTCACCGGCATGGGCCGCGACGGAACCAGCGGATCGACCCGTCTTGTCGAAGCAGGAGGCATGGTCATGGCCCAGGACGAGGCCAGCTCGGCCGTTTGGGGAATGCCCCGCGCCGTCGCCGAGGCAGGGCTTGCTTCCGCTATCCTGCCGCCCGCCAAGCTTGCTCGCCGCGTCGCCAGCCTGATGACCATTGACCTGAGCGACGGCAGCACGTGCAAGTAAGCGATAGTTCAAGCCGGATCCTCGCTGGCCTGCTCGAGGCCCGTACCGGCCAGCAGCTGACGATGAGTCGCCGCTGGCGGATCGAAACCGCGCTCGCCGCCTTGCTGCGCGAACGGGCAATCCCGACGCTCGACGAGCTGATCACTATACTCGTCATGGGCCGGGAGCCGAGCCTCGCCACGCAGGTGGTCGAGGCGCTGCTGAACAATGAAACCTATTTCTTCCGCGACCGGACGCCGTTCGACCTGTTAGCGAAGGCGGCGCTTCCCAAGCTCCAGCAGCTGCGTCACGCGACCCGCCGGATTCGCATCTGGTCAGCGGGCTGCTCGACGGGACAGGAAGCCTATTCGCTGGCAATGATGTTCGCCGAGGACCCGCAGCGCTGGGCCGGCTGGACGATCGACATCGTCGGCAGTGACGTCAGCGAAAGCGCGGTCCGCCGCGCGCGCGACGGTGTCTATACCCAGTTCGAGGTGCAGCGCGGCCTTGGTATCACCCAAATGATCCGCTGGTTCGAGGAAAGCGACGATGGGTGGCGGGCGGTCGAGCCGCTGCGCCGGATGGTCCGCTTTCAGGTCCATAACCTCCTCGAACCCGCGCCGCACCCCGGCCAGTTCGACATCGTGCTTTGCCGCAATGTGTTGCTTTACCTCAACGCCGAGCGGCGCGGGCTTGTGTTCGACCGGATCGGCCAGGCGATTGCGGCGGACGGCTGGCTGATGCTGGGCGCGGGCGAGACAGTGATCGGCCAGACGCGCCGGTTCGAGGCTGACCCGGCCGCGCGCGGACTTTATCGGCTGAACGGGACCGACTCCGTGTCCGCTGTTGCCATGGGGGCTTGACCCGACTCCGGCTGCCATGCGCCATGCGGCGATGGACGTGACGCGCCGCCCTTCGCCCAATTTCGACGATCGCGCGCTTCCCGTGTCGATCATCGTGCTCCATTATACCGGTATGCCCGACGCCGAGGGCGCGCTTGACCGACTGACCTCGCCGGAAGCCAAGGTATCGGCCCATTATTGCGTCAAGGAAGACGGCGAGATCATCCAGCTGGTCGACGAGGAAAAACGCGCCTGGCACGCGGGTAAAAGCTATTGGCGCGGGATCACCGACATCAACAGCGCCAGCGTCGGCATCGAAATCGTCAATCCCGGCCATGAGTTCGGCTATCGCGCCTTTCCTGACGAACAGATCGCGTCGGTCATCCCGCTGGTCGCCGATATTAAGGCCCGGCACGGCATCACCCGCGGCAATGTCGTCGGCCACAGCGACATCGCCCCGGCGCGCAAGGAAGACCCGGGCGAGCTTTTCCCCTGGACGGCGCTGTCTAAGCGCCGGCTCGCGCTGCCCAGCCCGACCCGCGACCTGATGGACCCTTATTGGACCGACGCCGGATTCCTGCTGGCGCTGGAACGGTTCGGCTACGACGTCGCCGACAGCCAGAAAGCGGTCATCGCCTTCCAGCGGAGGTTCAGGCCTGACCTGATCGACGGGATCATCGATGGGGAGTGTCGGGCCAAGCTGCTGGCGCTGCTTTTGCCGAGGCCGCAGTAGGGCGATCCCGCGGTTGCTCGATGGGCAACACCGCTGTCTGCTTTCGACCCATTGCGGACGCTTGGGCCAAGAGGGTATCAATGCTCGTGATGACGCTGAAACTTCTACTCGGAGCCATAACTCTCGGTCTCGCGCTGTGGGCCATGATACACGGTTCGCGGCGGGAAAGGCCCGGCCCAGCCAACAATTGGCAGAACGAGGACCACTTATCGCGGGAGGCCGATGGGACATGGGCCGAAGGCTCAACCTACTCAAAGTTACCTTCACCAGACAGTACGGGCTTGGGTCTTTAAATTACGCTATAGCCGAAGGATCATGGGTGCGGTTAGCGTCCGACTTGCACCCATGTGCGGACATTAGGATTTTGGCGGTTTGGCGCGAAAGCCCTTCATGAAGTTCGAAGTCACAAGCATACCCATTCCGGCGCCAATCGGCGCCCAAATAGGAGCCGCGTAGACGAGGATCCAAAGGCTTTCTTCTACCGAGAGTCCTAGCGCGGCAGCGCCCAAGAGAATTGGCAATCCGACAATTGCGCCAGCCGCAAATATACCAAAGCCTCCCAGGACGAGAAGGATTGCGCCCAAGGCCCAAAGGAGCCGAACGTCCGGAACATTCCACATCGCCTCACAGTGGCGGCAATTGCCGGGCATCGCAATGTCCGCTTTCCACCCATTGCGGACATTCTGCCCCCTGAATTCACCCCTCGAAACCGCCGCAATTAGCTCCTATATCCCCACTCGCCAGGGGACCGGGCGACCGCGGCTTTCGCAAGAGAGGCGAGGAAAGTCCGGGCTCCACGGAATAACGGTGCCGGGTAACGCCCGGCCGGGGGGTTCGCCCCTTGAGGGAAAGTGCCACAGAAAGCATACCGCCGGTCTTCGGGCCGGTAAGGGAGAAAGGGTGCGGCAAGAGCGCACCGCGCGGGTGGCAACATCCGCGGCACGGCAAACCCCACCGGGTGCAAGACCGAATAGGGGCGGCACATGGGCCTGTTCCGGCTCGTCGCCCGGGTTGGTCGCTGGAGGCGAAGGGCAACCTTCGTCCTAGAGGAATGGTCGCCCAGGTGCCTTGAAGGCGCTGGACAGAACCCGGCTTACAGGTCCCCTGGCAAATTTTTTCCGTCATTGCGCGGTGCGCGAGGGACGAAGCCGTCAGATTGGCGCGCCCGGATGTCTGGCGGCGCTCGCCATGGCGGTGATGACAGGATAGGCTCGAATCCAAATGGCCAAACCGACGCGATCCGACGATTGGGGCTTTCCCCGCTGGCGGCCCTATGGGGCAAAGAGCCGCGAAGCGACGCGCGTCCGCCTGTGCGACCGCGAAGGCTGCGGCCAGCCGGGTGACCGGCCCGCGCCCAAGGCGCCCAACAGCCCGGAACGATGGATGTTCTGTGAGGCGCACGCCGCCGAATATAACAAGAACTGGAATTATTTCGCCGGACTGAGCGCCGAGGACGCAGCGCGCCGCGCCGCCGAGGAGGAAAGCGGCGCGTCCGCGTTCCGCAGCAGCGCGCATTATGGCTGGGCCGGGGCGGGCGATGGCAGCCGGAGCCGCGACGAAATGCGCGCGCTCGACGCGCTGGAACTTGAGCCGGACGCGGATTTCAAGGCGATCAAGGCATCCTATCGCAAGCTTGCGAAGGAACTTCACCCCGACGTGAAGCCCGGCGACGAGGCGGCGGCGCTCGCCTTCCAGAAGGTGAAGGCGGCCTATGACGTGCTTCGCAAGGCCGAGGAGCGGCGAACCGGCGCCAAGATCTGAGGAATGGCTAAGGGTTCAGCATGAAGGTGCCGGTCGCCTGGGCGATCGGCCGGTCGGGATCGCCGCCATGGGCGGTGCCGCGGATAAAGGCCACCTGCCGGGTCAGCTTGTAGCATTCGCAGCGGGCTATCACCGTTTCGCCCTTCACCGCCGGACGAAGATAGTCGAGCCTGAGATCGATGGTGACCAGCGGCTGGAAATGGCCCAGCGCCATCCACACCGACGCGCCCCCGCAGGTATCGAGCAGGCTGACGATTGCGCCGGAGGCAAGGATGCCCTGCTCGGGAATGCCGACCAGTTCTTCGCGCCATGGCAGCGCCAGTTCAATCCATTTCTCGCCCGACTGGCGATACTCAAGTCCCAGCGCGCGGCCATGGCCGACCTTGCGCGCCATGGCGAAAAAACTTTCCGGGTCGAATGCGCCAGCAGGGAAGCGCGGGTCGCTCATGCCGAGGCCAACCGGGCGGCGGTATCGCGGACCAGCGCGATCATGTTGGGGACGCCCTGCGTGCGGTTCGACGACAGTTCGCGGGTGAGGTTGAAGGGTTCGAGCATCGCGGTGACGTCCATCGCCGCGACCTCGGCCGCCTGCCTGTCCTGCACCGCTGCGAGGATCAGCGCGACCACGCCCTTGGTGATCGCCGCATTGCTGTCCGCAAGAAAGTGCAGCCGGCCATCGTCGAGCCGCGTCGGATAGACCCAGGTCGATGACGAACAGCCGCGCACCTTCGTGGCATCGGTCTTCAATTCATCAGGCATCGGCTCGAGCTTGCGGCCCAAATCGATCAGGAGGCGATAACGGTCCTCGCTCTCGAGGAATTCATATTCATCGGCAAGGTCGGCAAGGGCGGGCAGGGCGGTCATTCCAACCGCCTAGCTATCGCCTACCGGTCGCGCAATTGCTCGATCTCGCGGCTCAGCGTGTCTTCCTTCTCGACCGCGATCCGTTCGAGCACGTGAATCCGCTCCTTGAGTTGCTTCACCTCGTCGCGAAGGCGAAGGGTTTCCGCCTGGTCCTGCCGTGACAGATCGCCTTCGGTTTCCCGACGGGAATGGCCATATCTGGCCTTCAACACCGTGGCGATCATCACCGACACGACGATGATCGCGACCATTTCAAAGGGGTTCACTGGACCTTGTCTCCCTTTCCGAGGCGCGGGGCGCGAAGTGCCTCGATCTGCGCGGCGGTTTCGAGTCCGCCGTCGGTGACGATTTTTTCCAATACTCGGACACGCGCTTCAAGCTCGGCGTTGGACGCTGCATATTGCGCAGCACGTTCGGCGGCCTGGCTGGCCTCGAGCTCGACCCGCCTTTCCTTCAGCTTGAACCAGCGTCCCAGGATCAGGGTCAAGGCAATGACCGGCAAGCCGATGACGATGAGGGCGACGATGGCTTCGCCGGGACCAATCATGCCCGGCCTCCCTTGTCGATCGCCAGCCGGTCGATTTCCTGGGCGAGCAGCGACGGCTGGTCGGTTACGATCCGCTCGATGGTTTCCATGCGATCCTTCATCGACCCGATTTCGGCGCGCAGCTGCGCATTTTCCGTGGTGAGCAGCTTGATCCGCTCCATCGCTTCCTTGTCGGACTTGGGGTGGATAGCCATGCCCCAGCTATTCTGCAGCGGATAGCCGTTCTTGATGCGCAGCCAGGTGTGGAGCAGCGATCCTCCAACGCCGAGCGCGACGATCGCCACGATCGCCGGCAGCAGCTGGATGACATAGTTGAAAATCTGGGCGAGTTCGGGGTCCATATCCGCTTCCCTCCTGCTTAGCGCAGCCGCTCGATATCGTCTGCCAGCTGGCGTGACGGATCTGTGGCGATGCGTTCAAGTACCTTCAGCCGCTCCTCAAGCTTGCCGACGGTCGACTTCAGCTGCGCATTTTCGGCAACCAGCTCGCGGACGGACTGATCGTCGGCCGGGTCCTTGCGATGAACGGTGTTTCCCCAGTCGTCGGTCAAGGGATAGCCATGCTTGGCGCGTATCGCGGTGGTGATGACCCATGCCCCCATGCAGATGGCGACGATTACAAGGACGAACACGGGATTTCCGAAACTCATTCAACTTCCCCCTAAGCTTCCTAGCGCAGCTGCTCGATCTCGCGCGCGAGGCTGCGGTTCTCGGTGGTGACATAGCTTTCGATATCGGCCAGCCGTCGGTCGATGTTGCGCATCCGGCTGCGGATGTCGCGGGCGGTGCGGGCAGGCGATTGGCGTACGCCCTGCCAAAACCGCTGATGTTCCTCGTCCCGCTGGTCCTCGAGCGCAAGCTCCCGCGGCTTGTCGTCGGCGATGAAGCCGGCGATGAAATAGATCGGCAGCACGCTACCGCCGCTCATGACCACCGCGCTGACGAACATGATGCGCACCAGCGTCACGTCGAGACCGGTGTAGTCGGCAATCCCGGAGCAGACGCCCATCAGCTTGCCGTGGCGTTTGTCCAGGTAGAATTTGGTCCGGCTGGGAGGCTGGATCATTGGTCATACTCCCCGTCCGACAGGAGCCGCTGGCGGTCGGTTTCGGGCAGGCACTGCTGCCGCCAGTTGGGATTTTCCGCGGTCATGATCCGCTCGATCGTACACAGCCGGTCGTCGAGGCGACGAGCGGCGTCATGCAACTCGTCGAGCAACTTCTCGTCCGATCCGGTCAGCGTCGCGGCAGTCTTCCAGCGGGTGATGTAATGGAACACCAGCCATGGCAGGCCGATGAACAGCGTCACGATCGCAATAAACGGTACAACAATCTCTTCCACTTATGCCCCCTTGGCCTTGAGTGCAGCCTTCATGGCTTCAAGCTCGGCATCGACCTTGTCGGTCGCCTTGAGCTCGGCAATTTCCTCTTCGAGGCTTTTCGGCCCGGTCATGCCCAGCGCATCGGCGCGACCTTCGGCGAAGTCCGCGCGGCGTTCGAGCTGTTCGAAGCGCGAAAAGGCGTCCTCGGTGCGGCTGCCGTTGAGCACTTCGCGGGTACGGGCGCGGGTGACCGCGCTTTCGATGCGGGTTGCGATCGCATTCTGGCGCGCCCGCGCCTCTCGCAGCTTCCCCTGCAGCTTGGCAATGTCCGCCTCATAGCTTTTCAGGGTCTCCTCGATCGACGCCAACTCGGCCTTCAGCCCCTCGGCCATGTCGGCCGCCTTTTGCCGTTCGATCAGCGCCGCCTTGGCGAGATCGTCGCGGTCCTTGCTGAGCGCCAGCTCCGCCTTCTCCGTCCAGCTGGTCTGCAGGTCGCTGAGGCGCAGTAGTGCGCGCTTCATTTCCTTGCTGTCGGCGATCGAACGGGCGGCCGAAGCGCGAACCTCGACCAGCGTTTCTTCCATTTCCAGGATAATCATGCGGATCATCCGTGCCGGATCTTCGGCACGGTCGAGCAGCTCGGTCATATTGGCTGCGAAAATATCCCGCGTGCGGGAAAAGATACCCATAGAGGCACTCCACTAAACGGCCCTGTTACTTTTCATTTATGCATCCATCATGCCAATATTCCAAGAAAGCCGAATTTCTTAGAAAATTACCATTTTTCGATGAACGGCGGACTGAAATATCTTGCCACATGGTGGGATTTGCCACCACATATTGGCTCATCCGGGAAGGGATTTTTTGGAACGCGCTAATCAATTTGTCGGCCAGAGTCTGGCGTTCCTCGACGCGGTCGAGCGAGCGAGCCGGGCGGCTCCGCTCAACCGTCCCGTGCTGGTGATCGGCGAGCGGGGCACGGGCAAGGAACTGATCGCCGAGCGGCTCCATCACCTGTCGTCCCGATGGGCCGGGCCGCTGGTGACGATGAACTGTGCCGCGCTGCCTGAAAACCTGATCGAGGCCGAACTATTCGGCCATGAAGCCGGAAGCTTTACCGGCGCCGCGAAAACGCGACATGGTCGGTTCGAGGAAGCCGATGGCGGGACGCTATTCCTTGACGAACTGGCGACGCTTTCGTCGCCCGCGCAGGATCGCCTGCTTCGCGCCGTCGAATATGGCGAGGTAACGCGGATCGGCGCGTCGAAGCCGATCCAGGTCGATGTCCGGATCGTCGCCGCAACCAACGAGCATCTGCCGCGGCTGGTCGACCAGGGGAGGTTTCGGGCCGACTTGCTGGACCGCCTGTCGTTCGAAGTCGTGACCTTGCCGCCGCTGCGCGCGCGCCAAGGCGATATTCCGTTGCTTGCCGAACATTTCGGAAGGCGTATGGCGGTCGAGCTCGACTGGCCCAATTGGCCGGGCTTCACTGACAAGGCGCTGCGCGAACTGGAAAACTATCGCTGGCCGGGCAATGTCCGCGAGCTTCGCAACGCGGTCGAGCGTGCGGTCTATCGCGCCGAGGATCCCGAACGCGAAATCGATACCATCCAGTTCGATCCCTTTGCCTCGCCCTGGGTGCTCGACCCGGACAGCGCCGGGGCGGTCGAGGTGGCGGCTTATGGCCATGGCACGGCGCCCAGTGGGGAACGGGCGGCCGGGCCAGCGCCGGTCGAGGTCCCCGAAGACCTGCGCGCGGCGGTCGCCGCTTATGAGAAGCAGATTTTGGAAGAGGCGCTGACCCGTAACCGTTTCAACCAGCGCACGACTGCAACGGCGCTGGGGCTCACCTACGACCAGCTGCGCCACGCCCTCAAGCGGCACCAGCTGTCTGCATCCGCACCGGAATAGGGGCATGCCGGGACGGTCCGTCCCGGCAAGCCTCCGGCCCGATCAGCCGCCGAGCGGGCTGAAAGTGGTCATTGCGTAGAGCATCGGGATCGACAGCAGCGTGTTGATACGGCTTGTCAGCATCGCGGTGCGCGCCGAGCTGGCCTTGGTCGCGTCGTCGGCTTCAACCATCCCGAGCGCCTTTTTCTGGTTCGGCCAGATGATGAACCAGACGTTGAATGCCATGATGATCGCCAGCCACATGCCGATGCCGATCAGCCGATAGCCTTCGGCATAGGTCAGCGATTCGACCAGGTAACCATTTGACCAGGCAAGGATCAGTCCGGTGAGCACGGTCAACGCCGCACCCCAGCGGAAAAAGAACAAGGCCTTGGGAGCGATATATTTGCCGACCGCCGGTTTCAGTTCCGCCGGGATCGAAGGCATCGTCGGTATCTGCACGAAGTTGAAATAGTAAAGCAGGCCGATCCAGGTGATGCCGAAGAAGACGTGAAGCCATTGCAGCATCGCACTTTCGGTCAGCGTGTCGGCGTGGAAACCCATCATCAGGCCAATCGCGGCGACCAGCCCGACCAGCATTACGAGGTGAAGGTTTTCAAGTAATTTACCCATGCTATCCCCCTTGTGGTCCGGCTCCCCAGCCGGCCGTTTCGGGTCCGTTTAGAACTGGCTCCGCCCACTCGGCAAGCGTTTCGAAAAAATGTCGGAAACAGGCCCAGTTCCGCGCGTTCGGTTAATGACCCTTTTCAACCGGAGAATAGACATGGCCTTCACCCTCCCTGACCTGCCGTTCGCCAAGGATGCGCTTGGACCGCATATGTCGGCGGAAACGCTAGATTATCACCACGGCAAGCATCACAAGGCCTATGTCGACAAAACCAATGGCATGCTCGCCGAAAAGGGTCTGGAGGGCGCCTCGTTGGTGGAAGTGATCAAGACCGCCAAGGAAAAGGGCGACAAGGGACTTTTCAACAATAGCGCCCAGATCTGGAACCATAGCTTTTTCTGGCAGTGCCTGGCCCCAGAAGGCTCGACCCGCCCGTCGGGCAAGTTGCGGGACATGATCGCGTCCGACTTCGGCGAAGAGCAGAACCTGCTTGAAAAGCTTGCCACTGAAAGCGTCAACCATTTCGCCAGCGGCTGGGGCTGGCTGGTGCTGAATAATGGCAAGCTTGAGATTACGTCACTCCATGACGCCGACACGCCGGTCGTTCATGGCATGACCCCGCTCCTCACCATCGATGTGTGGGAACACGCCTATTACATCGACTACCGCAACGAACGTCCGCGCTT
Organism: Sphingomonas xanthus; assembly: GCF_007998985.1. Taxonomy (GTDB): domain Bacteria; phylum Pseudomonadota; class Alphaproteobacteria; order Sphingomonadales; family Sphingomonadaceae; genus Sphingomicrobium; species Sphingomicrobium xanthum. The sequence goes on along the minus strand of NZ_CP041659.1, from coordinate 338,685 downwards.
CGTGAAGACCGTCCTCGAAAATATCGTCAATTGGGACTTCGTGGCCCAAAATCTTGACGGAAAGGGCATCGAGCGCGCCGACCAGGGGGCACGGGCCAAGGCCCACGCCTAGTTTTTGAGCCGGTAGCCCGAGCGGAAGATCCAGATGATGGCGGCGAGCGGCGCAAGGATTGCCGCCGCCATCACTGCCACGCTGCTCCAAAGCGGCACGTCGGCGATCCCGAAGAAAGTCCAGCGATAGCCTGAGACGAGGTAGAGAATGGGGTTCAGCAGTGTCACTGTCCGCCATGGCTCACCGATTGCGCCGATTGAATAGAAGACGCCGCCTAGGAAGGTGAGGGGCGTAACGATCAGCAGCGGGATGACCTGCAGCTGCTCGAAATTCTTCGCCCAAATGCCGATCGCGAAGCCCAGCAGGCAGAAGCCGACCGAAATGACAACCAGGAACAGCAGCATGAGCAGCGGATGATCGACCTTGACGTCGACAAACAATGTCGCAGTCGCCAGGGTTACCAATGCTAGGATCACCGCCTTGGTCGCGGCCGCGCCGACATAGGCGGTCACCGTTTCCAGCGCCGACAAGGGCGCCGACAAAATCTCGTAGATCGTCCCGGTGAATTTGGGGAAGAAAATGCCAAAGCTGGCGTTCATGATCGCCTGGGTCAGCACCGAAAGCAGGATCAGTCCGGGAACGATGAAGCTTCCAAAGTCGATCCCGGCCATGTCGCTCATCCGGCTGCCGATGGCGGAGCCGAACACCAGGAAATAGAGCGAGGTGGTGATCACCGGGGTCACCAGGCTTTGCCAGAGCGTTCGGCCCCAGCGCGCCATTTCGAAGCGATAGATGGCTTTGATCCCGATCAGGTTCATGCCGCTTGCTCCCCCTGGATCAGGCTGACGAAGATATCCTCTAGGCTCGACTGGCGTGTCGCGATGTCCCGGTAGCCGATGTGCAGCTCGTCGAGCCGCCGCATCAGCTGGGGAATCCCGTTGCGTTCGGCGTGGCTGTCGAAACGATAGCAAAGGGTATGGCCGTCATCTTCCATCCCGAGCTGCCATTCGGCGAGACCTGCAGGGATTTCGGACAACGGCTGGTCCAGGCTGACCTTCAGCGTTTTCTGACCCATCTGGGCCATCAGCGCGTTCTTGTCGCCCAGCGCGACCAGCTCCCCCTTGCGAATGACGCCGACCCGGTCGGCCATCTCCTCGGCTTCTTCGATATAATGGGTGGTGAGGATCACGGTCGTGCCGTCGGCACGCAGCTTTCGGACCAGGTCCCACATGTCGCGGCGAAGTTCGACGTCGACGCCGGCGGTGGGTTCGTCGAGGAACAGGATGTCCGGTTCATGCGCCAACGCCTTGGCGATCATGACCCGGCGCTTCATCCCTCCCGACAGCTCACGCATTTCGGACTTGCGCTTGTCCCACAGCGTCAGACGGCGGAGGATGTCTTCAACCTTCGCATCGTCGCGCGGCTTCCCGAAAAGCCCGCGCGAGAAGCTGACCGTGGCCCGGACGCTTTCGAAGGCGTCGGTGGTCAGTTCCTGCGGGACGAGGCCGATCCGCGTCCGCACCCGGCGGAAATCCTCCTGCCAGTTGCGTCCTTCGACCAGCACCTGTCCCTCGGTCGCAGTGACGATCCCGCAGACGATGTTGATGAGGGTGGTCTTGCCCGCGCCATTGGGCCCAAGCAGTGCAAGAATCTCGCCCCTGCGAATGTCGAGGTCGACGCCTTTCAGCGCTTCGGTCCCGTCGCCATAAGCCTTGCGCAGGCCTTGGATGCGGATCAGCGGTTCAGTCATTCAACAGGTCCGGGTTCGGCCGGTTTGGTCTCCTCGGCATTGAGGCCGTGGCGAAGAAGCATCGGCACATTGGCGATTGCGAACAGGAGGGTGGCGGGGATCACGCCCCACAGTTTGAAGCCGATCCAGAAGTCGGTGGTACTGTTCCGCCAAACCGCTTCATTGACCACCGCCATCACCGCGAAGAAGACCGCCCAATTGCGCGACAGCTTGTACCAGCCGGTCTCCGTGAGCCCGGGATAGGCGCTTCCCAGCACCAGTTTCAGCAATGGCCGTCCGGTCGCGAGACCGAAGGCCAGCAATCCGGCAACCAGCCCATAGTAGATCGTTGGCTTGACCTTGATGAAGGTCTCGTTCTGCAGCCAGATGGTGAGACCGCCAAGGATCACCACCATCACGCCCGAAAACAGCAGGAGGGGGGATACGTAGCGGTAGCGCACGGCGGCGAAGACCAGCGCGGCGACCATTGCCGCCATGAACGCCCCTGTGGCCACGAAAATCTTGATTGGGCCGGGGACAGGGGCGAGGAAGTTGACGAGGAAGAAGACCAGCAGCGGACCGATGTCGATCAGCAGCCTCGCGGTCCCCGCGGGCTCGCGGTTTTCGTTGATCTTCATGACGGCAGGCCTGCAATTGCGCGGGCAACTGCCCGAGGATCGAACGGTCGCAAGTCATCCACTCCTTCGCCGACTCCGATCGCATGGATCGGCAATCCGAATTTTTCTGCAGCCGCGACCAGCACACCGCCGCGGGCCGTTCCGTCGAGCTTGGTCATCACCAGGCCCGTAACGCCGGCAAGGTCACGAAAAACCTCAATCTGGTTGAGGGCATTCTGTCCCGTGGTCGCGTCGAGCACGAGGATGATGTCGTGCGGCGCTTCGGGGTTGAGGCGGCCAAGGACGCGGCGCACCTTCGCCAGTTCGTCCATCAGATGCGCCTTGTTCTGAAGGCGGCCGGCGGTGTCGACGATCAAAGCGTCGATTCCTGTCGCGGTCGCCTGCTTGACGCCGTCGAAGACGATGCCGGCCGCGTCACCGCCCTCCTTGCCGGCGATCACCGGCGCGCCGATCCGCTCGCCCCAAATCCGCAATTGTTCGATCGCCGCGGCGCGAAAAGTGTCGCCCGCCGCCAGCAGCACGCCATAGTCCTGCTCCTGGAGTAGATGACCGAGCTTGCCGATCGTGGTGGTCTTGCCCGACCCGTTGACGCCGATCACCAGGATGACATGGGGGCGAGGGAAGCCCCAGACATCGAGCGGCTTTGCCACCGGGGCCAGGATCTTCTCGATTTCCTCCGCGAGGATGGTGCGAAGCCCGCGCTCGTCGAGCTGGTCGTAGCGACGCGCGGCAATACTGTCGCGGATTCGTTTCGACGCCTCGGGACCAAGGTCGGAGGCGATCAGCGCTTCCTCGATATCGTCGAGAGTCGCGGTATCGAGCGCCTGTTCCTTGACCAGTCCGGTCAAATTCTCGCCAAGCCGATCCGCCGTTTTCTTGAAACCGCCCGTTAGGCGTTCGAGCCAACTCATTCAAAAATCCCAACAAGCAAATCGCCGTCCCGCTCGACGATGCGGGCAAGACCCTCGTCGCCTCGCCGAGATCCGGCAATTCGGATGGGGGCAAAACCGTCGCTATGCCCCTTTTCACCATTCTCGATCAGCACGCGCTGGCTGCTGCCCTTCAGCCGGTCAAGCCACGCCGTGCGCCGAACCGCAGCGGCCTCGCGCAGGCGAGCGGCGCGCGCCTTGACCAGTTCGCGCTCCACCTGCGGCATTCGCGCCGCGGGCGTATCCGGCCGGGGCGAGAATGGAAAGATATGGGCGGCAACGATGTCGCAATCGTCAACCAGTCGCAGGGAATTGCGCGCCTGCTCCTCGGTTTCGGTAGGGAAGCCGGCGATGAGGTCGGCCCCGATCGTCACGTCGCCCCGCGCCATCTTGAGCCGCTCGACCGTCGCGATGGCCTCGGCCCGGCTATGCCGACGCTTCATCCGCTTGAGGATCAGGTCGTCTCCGGCCTGCAGGGAGAGGTGGAAATGCGGCAGCAGCCGTGGCTCACCCGCCACCAGCTCCATCAGCGCATCGTCGATTTCGATACTGTCGAGCGAGGAGAGGCGGAGCCGCGTCAGGCCGGGCAAGTCGGTAAGCAGGCGCTGGCAAAGCGGCCCAAGGGCGCCATCGTAACTGGTAATGTCGACGCCGGTCAGCACGATCTCCCGGGCGCCGGCGTCGAGTTCGCGGGCGATAGCGTCGCGCACGGCGGCGTAAGGCAGCGAACGGCTCCGTCCGCGCGCCTGCCAGATCGAGCAAAAGGTACAGCGATGGTCGCAGCCCGTCTGCACCGCGACGAAGCTCCGGACCCGGGAAAGAAAGCCCGCGGCGACGGGCGGCGCCGATGCCGCCGTGACGTCACTCACCTGCAACCTGTTTTCGCTCGTATAAGCCTCGGGACGGAATTTGTCGGCGTTCCCTAGCACCTTGCTGACCTCGGGCATCGCCGCGAAGCTTTGCGGGTCGAGCTGTGCGGCGCATCCGGTGACGATAATTCGCCGGCCGGGCCGATCGCGGTGGGCCCGGCGGATCGCCTGGCGCGTTTGGCGGACCGCTTCATTGGTCACCGCGCAGCTGTTGATGATGATGGCATCGTCGCCCGCCAGCGATCGCATCGCCTCGCTCTCGGCGAAGTTGAGCCGGCAGCCGAGGGTAATCGTGTCGGCGCCCATCAGACGAACTGCTCCAGGTCGATTTCGCCCTTGAAGACATGGGACGCACTGCCGCGCATGCGGATCGGCTCGCCAGCTGCCCAGCCGATGGTAAGCTCGCCGCCGCGCATATGCACCCTAACGGGCGAGGCGACCTTCTTGCGGACGATCGCCGCGACGGCGGTTGCGCAGGCTCCGGTGCCGCAGGCCAGCGTCAGCCCCGCGCCGCGTTCCCACGTCCGCAAATGAATCTCGCCATCGCGGATGCTAGCGACATTGACATTGATCCGCTCGGGAAAGGCCGGGTCATGCTCGATCGAAGGGCCGAGACTGTCGAGGTCGATCGCCGCCGCATCGTCGACGAAGAAGACGAGATGGGGGTTGCCGACCGACAACGCCATCGGGTGGTCGAGCGGACCCCAGCCGAGCGGCAGCCGGGCGGTATCCATCGGATAGTTGAGTGGGATTTCGTCCCAGGCGAAGTGCGGCGGTGGAAGCGTCACCTCGATTTCCGCGCCGATCTTCCCTCCCTCGACGATCCCGCCTCCCGTTTCCAGGGTGCCGGCGCCCGTCAGCGCAACGACGCATCGCGATGCATTGCCGCAGCTTTCGACTTCGCCGCCATCATGGTTCCAGATGCGCATCCTGACGTCGGCATGTTCCGACGGCTCCAACAGGATGAGCTGGTCGCACCCGATCCCGAGGTGGCGGTCGGCAAGCGCCTTGGCCAGCGCGGGGGTCATCTCGATCGGCTGCTCGCGCCCGTCGAGCACGACGAAGTCGTTCCCCAGCCCATGCATCTTGTGGAATTGCCGCTTCACGCGCGCCGACTTAGAGTGGGTGCCATGCGAGGGCAACCTGTCGCGGGACGGATGGATTCTCCGCTACCACCTCGTTAAGGGCGGCGTCCCAGCAGGAGTATCGATTGTGTCCAAGTCGGCATCGGAGGTCATGCAGTCCATCCTAATCGCCGCGGTCGCCGACGCGATCGGGGCGCTGAAGGACGCGTCGAAGGGCTTGCCCAACAATTTGATACGCGACTTGCAGAGCGTGCACCAGAACGCCGGGTTCGCGGAACTGCCCAAGGCGCTTCAGGATTCCATCAACCTCAGTGTCCGGCACGCCTTCAACCAGTTCTTGAAAGAAGGCTATGCGGTCGGCCCCAAGGGTCAGGTTCAGCCGTCGCGCCCGCTGGACCGGGTTCCCGAACGCGATCGACGTGGGCCTCCCGACCGCCGCAGCGTCCGCAAAGGAACAGGGCGCCGCGGGCCGGAACGACCCAACGGGCCCCAGGGCAAGGGCCCTGGCCCGAATCGCCCGCCCAAGGACAAGCCGCCGCGGTGAAAGGCGATCCCGCCGAGCTCGCCAGGACTGTCATCCATTTCTGGTGCGAAGAACTGAGTTCGGACCAGCATTGGGCAAAGGATGAGGCGCTCGACCGGCATATCGCCGATCGCTTTGGCGCGATCCGCGCCGAAGTGCTCAAGACCCGCGCTGCGGGCTGGCGCGATGCACCGGAAACTCTGGCCGCGGCGATCATCCTGCTCGACCAGTTCAGCCGCAACATCTTCCGCGGAACCGCCCGGGCGTTCGAGGCGGATCCGCTGGCGCTAGAGCTCAGCAAGATTGCGCTTGAGCGCGGGTGGGTCGATCGGGTCGCAAAGCCGTTGCAGGCCTTCATGCTGATGCCGCTGATGCATAGCGAGCAATTCGCCGACCAGGAGCGGTCGGTAAGCGAATTTCGCGACCGCGATCCCCGCAACTATGAATTTGCCCTGCTCCATCGTGACCAGATCGCGCGCTTTGGCCGGTTTCCGGGCCGAAACCGCGCGCTGGGCCGGGTCAGCACCGCCGAGGAACGCGAGCTGATCGAGGCTGGCGGGACCTTCTAGGCCGGCCCGGTATCGCCCCATTCCCCCTCCAGCGCGATGCGCCGGGCGGTGACCATCGTCTGGACGATGAACAGGAGAATCAGCCCGAACCCGGCGGCCCCCACGATCAGGTCGAACGGGTTGTAGCCGAGGAATAGCGGCAGGTGGCCGCCCCACAAGTACATCGCAACGGTCAGGCCGATCAGCAGGATCCGTAGCTCGGTCGGACCGGCCGCAACGTAGGAAAGTTTGAGTTCGCCGACCACGCGCGCGGCGAGGAAGGCGTGGATCGACATCAGCAGATATCCCGCAAGCGCGATCATCGCCACTTCGAGTTCGACGAAGGGCGACAGGCCGAGGCCGGCGACGATCAGCAACGTGCCGAGCCCATCTGCACTATGATCGATGAAATAGCCGAACCGCGGCCGTTCGATCTTGCGAAAGCGGGCGAGGCTGCCGTCCAAGGAATCCCCGAACCAGTGGACAAGAAAGCCGGCGACCGACAGCCACAGCCAGTTGCGGTCGGCATGGCTGGCGGAAAACCCGATGAAGATCAGCGCCGCCCCAACAATGCCTAGCGAGGTCAGGTGATCCGGCTTGGTCCAGGCCGGGAGCCGCGGGCAAAGCCAATTGAGCAACCGGCGCTCCGCCTTGGCCAGCAGATTTTCCTGGATGCGCATGATGGGCTTGGCAGAACGATCCACAACAGGTCCTTGAATTGGGGTTCCGCGGCTCATGACGTAACAAAGCCGCCATATCAATCGCGGTTCCCCCGCGCTTCTAATTCCGCCGGGCGGGATGTCGCCAAACCTTGACCTGCCCACGTCCCGCGCGTAGGGGCGCGATCGTCTTAACGGACATGACATCGATGGAGTCCCTCGGGACGCGCTGGCCGGCGAGGTTTCGCCTGCCGGCGCAGTTTGCGTTGCGCATGCCGTGATGAGGAGTGTTGGATGTTTGAAAGCCTGAGCGACCGCCTGTCCGGCGTCTTCGACAAGCTCCGTGGCCGCGGGGCGCTGTCCGAGGACGACGTCCGTTCGGCGTTGCGCGAGGTGCGCGTCGCGTTGCTCGAGGCCGATGTCGCCTTGCCGGTCGCCCGCGATTTCGTCGACAAGGTTACCGAAAGGGCAGTTGGCCAGGAAGTCGTCCGCTCGGTCACTCCCGGCCAGATGGTCGTCAAGATCGTCAACGACGCGCTGGTCGACATGCTCGGCGCGGAAACCGCCGACCTCCACCTCGACGCCAATCCGCCGGCGGTGATCATGATGGTCGGCCTCCAGGGGTCGGGCAAGACCACGACATCCGCCAAGCTCGCCAAACGGCTTATGGAGCGCGAGCGCAAGAAGGTGCTGATGGCCTCGCTCGACGTCGCTCGTCCGGCGGCGCAGGAGCAGCTGGCCGTCCTCGGCCGCCAGGTTGGCGTCGAAACGCTCCCCATCGTTGCCGGTCAGTCGCCGGTCCAGATCTGCGAACGCGCGCTTCAAGCGGCCAAGCTGCAGGGCTTCGACATCCTGCTGCTCGACACCGCTGGGCGCCTCCATGTCGACGACCAGCTGATGGCCGAGATGAAGGCGGTCGCGGCGGCGTCGAGGCCGGTCGAAACCCTGTTGGTGGTTGACAGCCTGACCGGCCAGGACGCGGTCAATGTCGCCAAGGGCTTCGCTGGCCATGTCGATCTTTCGGGCGTCATCCTGACCCGGATGGACGGCGATGCTCGCGGCGGCGCTGCGCTCAGCATGCGGGCAGTGACCGGTAAGCCGATCAAATTTGCCGGCACGGGCGAGGGGATGGACGCGCTCGAAGCCTTCCACCCAAGCCGCGTCGCGGGTCGCATCCTGGGCATGGGCGACGTCGTCAGCCTGGTCGAACGGGCCGCCGAGACGGTCAAGATCGAGGATGCCGAGAAACTCGCCCGCAAGATGGAAAAGGGCAAGTTCGACCTCGACGATCTTGCCATGCAGATCCAGCAAATGAAGCGGATGGGCGGGCTTGGGGCGCTCGCCAATATGCTTCCCGGAATGAAGGGCATGAAAGGCGCAGCTAATGTCGACGACAAGGCGCTGGTCCGGCTTGAGGCGATGATGAGTTCGATGACCGCCAAGGAGCGGTCGCGCCCCGACATCATCAACGCCAAGCGCAAGATCCGCATCGCCAAGGGCAGCGGGACCACCGTTCAGGAGGTCAACAAGCTGCTCAAGATGCACCTGGAAATGGCCAATGCGATGAAGCGGCTGAAGAAGCTTGGTGGCTTCGGCAAGCTGGCGGCGATGTTCCAGGGCGGGGGAATGGAAAAGGCGCTCGGCAGCATCGCGCCGGGCCAATCGCCCGGCAGCCTGCCGGGACTTCCCGGAGGGAGCAGCCCGTTCAACCTCCCACCTGGTTTCAACAAGTTTTCAAAAAAATAATCGAATATACTGAAAGGACAGAAGAAAATGGCAGTTGCAATTCGTCTCGCCCGTGGCGGCTCCAAGAAGCGCCCCTATTATCGCATCGTTGTGGCTGACAGCCGCAACGCTCGCGACGGCCGATTCATCGAGAAGATCGGCACCTACAACCCGCTGCTCGCCAAGGATTCGCCGGAGCGCGTGAAGATCGACGCGGACCGGGTCAAGCATTGGCTGTCGGTCGGCGCCCAGCCGTCGGACCGTGTCGCCCGTTTCCTCGATGCCGCCGGCATCAAGGAGCGCGCCGCTCGCAACAACCCGAAGAAGGCCGAACCGGGCGAAAAGGCCAAGGAGCGCGCCGAAGAGCGGGCAACCAAGCTCGCCGAGGCCGAGGAAGCCAAGAATGCCGCCGCAGCGGAAGCCGCGGCCGCCCCGGCCGAAGAAGAAGTGACCGAGGTCCCGGCCGAGGAAGCTGCCGCCGAAGCCCCGGCCGAGGAAGCTGCCACCGACGCTCCGGCTGAAGAAGCGGCCGCCGAAGAGGCTCCGGCCGCCGAGGAAGCCCCGGCTGCTGATGCGGCTCCCGCTGCTGATGACGCGGCGAAGGCCGAATAGTCATGGAAGGTCCGGCGACCGGGAAGCGCGTCGCGCTGGCTGCGGTCGCCGGTGCCCATGGCGTGAAAGGCGAGTTGAGGCTGAAGCTGTTCGCGGACAGCGTCGAAAGTCTCGCTCGCCATTCGCAACTGTTCGTTGCGGGGCGCTCCATGGCGCTTCGGGACGTCAAGGGCGGCGGGAAGACCGCCATCGCCCGGTTTGAAGGCATTGCCGACCGCTCCGCCGCCGAAGCACTGCGGGGCAGCCTGGTCGAAGTCGACCGGGACCAACTGCCCCCGCTGAACGAGGGCGAATATTACCATGCCGACCTCATCGGCCTCGCCTGTTTTGACGGAATGGGAAATCCGGTCGGGGTCGTCGTGGCCGTTGAGAATTTTGGCGCGGGCGACCTTCTCGAGATTGAGCCGACCGAGGGCAGGCGATCGTTGATCCCGTTCCGCGAACCGGTCGCCCGCCTCGAAGACGGACGAATCATCCTCGATCCCGCGTTCCTGGCCTAGGAGCGGCCTAACGGAGCAGCGGACGGTCCTTCGCCAGGTCATTGCGGATCGTCGTCGACGCGACGCCTCCCTGGCCCATCGCGTTGCTGATCTGGTCAAGACCCAGCACGACGTCTCCCGCGGCGTAAAGGCCGGGAACGCTGGCCCGCATATGGTCGTCGACGACGACGCAGTCATCTTCCGCGAGCTTGGCACCGACCTGTTCGGCCAACTGGTTGTGAACGTCGCTGCCGAGCGCGGGATAAACGCTGTCGAACGTCAGAGCGCCTTCGGTGGTATCGACCGTAATGCAATCCTCGCTGATTCCGACGGCTTCGGCGGGCCCGTCGACGGTGACGATGCCCGCCTTGTCGAGCCTGGCTCGATCGCTTTCGGAAATGGCCAGCGCCTTGTCGGGGGCAATCAGTGTGACGTCGGCGGTGTAGCTGCGCAGGAAGATCGCCTCATTGACCCCACCCTTGCCGCTGCCGATCACGCCGACCCGTTTGTCGGTGACTTCATAGCCGTCGCACACGGGGCAGTAGCGGATGAGGCCTCGCGCAAGCGCGTCGTCGTGCAGTTCTTCATCCATCGGCGGGCGGCGGTTGGTGACGCCGGTGGCAAGCAGGATCGATCGCGCGACGTGCGGACCCGAACCCCATTCGGCGGTGAACAACCCGTCCTCGCTGCGATCGAGCCGCGTGACCTGCCCGGTTTCGATCCGCGCGCCATAACGCTGGGCCTGGGTAGTCATCCGTTCGATCAGCTCGCGTCCGGCAATGCCGTCGGGATAGCCCGCATGGTTGTGGGTGCACGGGATGGTTGCCGCCCTGCTGTCGCCGCCGTCCACCACCATGATGTCGAGGTGGTAGCGCGACAGGTAAATGGCCGCGGTCAATCCGGCAGGTCCGCCGCCGATCACCAGACAGTCGAGGGGTGCATCGCTCATCGTCCTCGCCTAATGCGGCGCATGCACGGCTAGTTCCGTTGGCATGAGCCGTCTTGCAGGATTAATGCGCACTATGAGTTGGCAATTGCTGCTGTTCCTGGGGGCGATCGTGGCCAGCGTCGCGGCGGTGAGCGAGGTTCTGCTGTCGCGGGGCTGGCCACACTGGACGCCCCGACGCCGCGTTTTCACTTCGGCCGTGATCGGGCCGGGCCTTTTACTTGCCGGGTCGCTGGCACTGGCCGCGCTGACGCTGATAACCGGATCGGAAAACGACATGGCCGACCTTGCTGCAGCCGCGCTGGCCGCTATCGGCGTGACTGCAAGCGTTACCGGCTTCATGGTCGGCCTGCTGGTGGCCTACCTGCTTGAACGAAAGCTGCTACCATGAGTTTTCGCGCCACCGTCCTGACGCTCTACCCCGACATGTTCCCCGGGCCGCTCGGAACCAGCCTGGCCGGGCGGGGACTGGCGGAAGGCGTCTGGAGCCTCGAGGCGCGCAACATTCGCGATCATGCTGCCGACAAGCATCGCACGGTCGACGATACGCCCGCCGGCGGCGGCGCGGGCATGGTCCTTCGCTGCGACGTGCTGGCGGCCGCGATCGACGCGGTCGCAGATGGCCGCCCGATGCTGGCGATGAGCCCGCGCGGCGCACCGCTGACCCAGGCCCGGGTTCGCGAGCTTGCGGCAGGCGACGGGGCGATTATCCTGTGCGGCCGGTTCGAGGGGTTCGATGAACGCATCTTCGAAGGCCGCGATGTCGAACCCCTGTCGATCGGCGATTATATCCTTTCCGGCGGGGAAGTCGGAGCGATGGCGCTGCTCGACGCTTGCGTTCGGCTGCTTCCCGGGATAATGGGCGCGGCCTCTAGCGGAGAGGAGGAGAGCTTCGAAGAAGGGCTCCTGGAATATCCGCACTATACCCGACCTGTTGAATGGGAAGGGCGTATGATCCCTGAAGTGTTGCGATCGGGGGATCATGCGAGGATCGCGGCGTGGCGAAAGCAGCGCGCGATTGAAGACACACGGCTAAGGCGGCCGGACCTGATCGAGCGCCATGGGGGTGTTCGGGAGGCGTCGCCCTCTGGTGCGCAACGCGAAGATTAGGACGAACAGACCAATGAACCTGATCCAGACGCTCGAGGCGGAACAGATCGCCGAGCTGACCAAGGACCGCGAGATCCCCGAATTCCGTCCGGGCGATACGCTCCGCGTCGGTGTGAAAGTCGTCGAAGGCGACCGCAGCCGTGTCCAGATGTACGAAGGCGTGTGCATCGCCCGTGCGAACAAGGGCGTGAATTCCAACTTCACCGTCCGCAAGATTTCTTTCGGCGAAGGCGTCGAACGCGTTTTCCCGCTCTATTCGCCATCGGTCGATTCGATCGAGGTGGTGCGCCGCGGTGCAGTCCGCCGCGCCAAGCTTTATTATCTCCGCGGCCGGCGCGGCAAATCGGCCCGTATCGCCGAGCGCCGCGACACCCGCCCGGAGAAGACGGAAGCCTAAACTGCTTTCGCCAACTGGCAAGGAAAGGGGCAGGGCGCAGGTCCTGCCCTTTTTCGTTGGCGCCGGGTCGTTGCAAAAATGCTGTCTGCGCCTAAGTCAGGGCGCGTCCTTGGGAGATCGAGATGGGCTATCGGGTCGCCGTCGTTGGCGCGACTGGCAATGTCGGACGGGAAATCCTCAACATCCTCGCGGAGCGGCAGTTCCCGCTGGCCGAAGTGGCGGCGGTCGCCAGCCCTCGATCGACCGGGGACATCATCGACTTCGGTGACACGGGCAAGGAGCTCAAGGTCAGGAATCTCGATCATTTCGATTTCGAAGGCTGGGACATGGCCCTGTTTGCCGCCGGGTCCGAAGTGTCGAAGCTTCACGTCCCGCGCGCCGCGGCGGCCGGATGCACGGTCATCGACAACAGCTCGCTTTACCGGATGGACCCCGACGTGCCGCTGATCGTGCCGGAAGTGAACCCGGAAGCGATCGACGGCTATCGCGCCAAGAACATCATCGCCAACCCCAACTGCTCGACCGCGCAGATGGTCGTGGCACTGAAGCCGCTGCACGACGCTGCCCGTATCAAGCGGGTGGTCGTTGCCACCTATCAATCCGTGTCCGGTGCCGGGAAGCAGGGGATGGACGAGCTGTTCGAGCAGAGCCGCAACATCTTCGTCGGTGACGCCAACGAACCCAGGACTTTCACCAAGCAGATCGCGTTCAACGTCATCCCGCACATCGACAGCTTCCTCGAGGATGGGTCTACCAAGGAAGAATGGAAGATGGTGGTCGAGACCAAGAAGATCCTCGATCCGCGCATCAAGGTCACCGCGACCTGCGTTCGCGTTCCCGTATTCGTCGGCCATTCGGAAGCGGTGAACATCGAGTTCGAGAATGAAATTACGGCCGACGAGGCTCGCGCCATCCTGCGCGAGGCGCCCGGCGTGATGCTGATCGATAAGCGCGAGGACGGCGGCTATGTGACGCCGGTCGAGTGCGTCGGCGACTTTGCCACCTTCGTTTCGCGTGTGCGCGAAGATTCTACCGTCGACAACGGCCTCAGCATCTGGGTCGTGAGCGACAATCTACGCAAGGGTGCGGCCCTCAATGCCGTGCAGATCGCCGAATTGCTCGGGCGGCGTCACTTGCAGAAAGCAGCCTGACTTTCAGCGACGGTGCACCAGCTCGCAAATGTCCAGCGCCAGTTCCTCGGCGGCGGGCGGGTCGTAGTTAGACAGGACGATGACCGTCCATTCGCCGTCGATCGAAGCGTAGGTCACGGCGCTCACGCCGCTATTCTGCCCGCCGCCGCCGTGACCGAGCGTCGGGACGTCGGCACAGTCGGTAAGGTTCAGCCCCAAACCGTAGCGTGCCGGTCGAGGCGCACCGGGAAATTCTCCGGACTGGTCGATCATCTGCTTCAGCGTCATCGACTGGACGAGGCGTCCGCCAGCCAGCGCCCGATTGAAGGCGAACATGTCGTCGATGGTGGAATATCCGCCGCCGGATCCGTCGGACCCGTGGCCAAGGAACTGGTCGTTGGCAAACCGGGGCCCGAAGCCCAGCGGGTCATCTGAAGGCCGCAGATAGCCGGTCGCGCGATCGGGGACGATTGCGGTGACCGGCCACAGGCCGCTGCGGGTCATTCCTGCGGGCTTGAATACCTCGGCTTCGATCAGCTGATCGAAACTCATTCCGCTGGCGGCCTCGGCCGCCGCGGCGAGCAGTACATAGCCGGCATTGCTGTAGGAGAACCCTTTGTCCGGTTCACCGGGCTGCTCGGTCATGGTCGCCGCCGCCTCGACCGAGGACAATTGTCCCAGGCGGCGGCCGTCCCAGTCGGCAATGCCGCCGCGATGCTGGAGCAGCATGCGCAACGTGATTTTTTCCGCTTCGGCGCGGTGCGGGTAGGCCGGGACCCATCGCGCCACGCTGTCGTCGAGCGACAATTTGCCGCGCTCGGCAAGCCTCATGACCGCGACCGCGGTCCACATCTTGCCGACGGAAGCGACATGGAAGCGGGTCGTTGTCCGATTGGGAATCTGCCAGCTTTGGTCGGCTAGTCCTCGTGCTTCGCGCAGCAGGATCCTGTCGCGGTGGGCGATGAGGATGGTGCCGCTGAATCTGTCCTCTTCAGCCAGTGCATCGATCCGTCGCCGCGCCAGCGTGACGATCTCATTTTCTTCGACCTTGGTCGTCGGAAATGCGTCCGCTGCTGCGCGCTGCGGATTGCGGGTGCTCAGCAGGAAGATGTCGCCGATCTTGCCAGGCTCGCGGGCGCTGGTGAACAGGACAATCCGCGTGAACTTGCCGCCCTTCGCGGAGGCCGCGATCAGTTCGAGCATGCGGTCCCCTTGGGGAGTTGCCGTCAGGACGCGCAGTCCGCCAGCACTCTGCTTCAGGCGGTCGAAAGGGGCGGCGCGAAGCTCGGCGGTTTCACGGGCCAGCGATGCCTGGGTGAAGTTGGAAGCGACGAAGTCTCGCATCGACCCGGGGGAATTGAACGCTTCCACAAAGCGGCTGGCGGCGGCCTGGGCATCGCTGGCAGCCGCAGTGGCTCCAATTGCCGTCGTTTGGGCCGCGGTCGGGGTGCCGGCGGGAATGGCGGTCACCAACATGGCGGCAATTAGGATCGGTCGCATCAGTGAAATCCCCGAATGGAAACAAAGCTTTTCGGACGGGCCTGCGCCTATGGCAATCCGCCGTCCGTCGATTGATCGAAGCGGGCCGGCCGTTGATCACTTGCTTGCAAGGAAAACCCGTATCATTGTCGGATCATGAACGCGAAGAGGATGGCCGGAGGCTGCGCCTGCGGCGCGGTACGCTTTGAGGCCGAAATAGACAGCGATGAGGCCTATCTGTGCCACTGCCGCATGTGCCAGAGGGCTACCGGCAGCGTGTCGATCGCATTCAAGAACTTACCGCAGACCAGCATGCGCTGGTTGAGCGGTCCCGACTGGTACGACAGCTCGCCGATCGCCCGACGCCCCTATTGCGCGAAATGCGGTACCTCCCTCGGCTTCCAGTTCAGGGAAGGGCCAAATCTCGATCTCACGGTCGCGGCATTCGACGAGCCGTCGCGATTCAAACCGACGTCACATTTCGGCGCCGAGAGCATCCACGAAGCCTGGATCGATACACGCGCGCTTCCTCGCGAGCGTTGCGATGAACATGCAAAGCTCGTCGATAAATGGGTCGCGGCAACAGGCAGCGTGCCGGACTGAGGTCAGCATAGCGTCCCCGTGATGCCCGGTCGGTATGGACGGCTTTATCGGTTTTCCACGTTGCAATGAGGGGATGGCTTTGCCATCGACCTGAAGATGCATCGTGTCCCTTTCCCGATCCCGCCCGCGCATGATTGATGCGGCGACTTTCCAGTGGACCGCATCGGATGGCGTTCGGCTCGCTGGCCGGGAAATGGGCGAGGGGCGCGCCGTCGTCCTGGTCCACGGATTGTTCAGCGACGGTCACACCAACTGGATCAAATTCGGCCATGCCGAGCGGCTCGCAGCCAAGGGTTTCCGGGCCATCATGCCTGACCTTCGCGCCCATGGCCTTAGTGACAAGCCGCAGGAAGCCGATGCCTATCCGCGCGGCGTGCTGGCTCGCGACCTGCATGAGCTGATCGCCCATTTCGGCCTTGAGGATTATGATCTCGGCGGCTTTTCGCTCGGCGCGCGGACAACCGTGCAGGCGGTGGGTGAGGGAGCAAGCCCGCGCCGCGCGGTGCTTGCGGGCATGGGGCTGGAGGGGCTTAGCGACTGGAACCGGCGCCAGGCTTTTTTCCACGAAGCCATTGCCCAGTTCGACATCGCCCAGCGCGGCGACAAATGGTGGATGGCGATCCAGTTCATGAAAACGATGAAAGTAGATCGGGTCGCCGCCGGCCACCTGCTCCGCACCTTCGAGGACGCCCATCCCCAATGGCTCGACCGCTTCACCATGCCCACGCTGGTGCTGTGCGGGACTGAGGATGGTGATAATGGTTCGGCGCCCAGACTGGTCGAGGCGCTCCCCGACGCGACTTATGCGCCAGTTCCGGGCACACACATGTCGAGCGTGACCAAGGCCGAGTTCGGGATCGCACTGGCCGATTGGCTTTCGGCGGGTTGACCTCGCGGCGCCACCGGCGCACCAAGCCGACACGCGAAAAACAGACAGTTTCGGGACGAGGAGTCTTGTAGTGAAGAAGCTTGCCGCATCCGTATCCTTCGTTGCGCTGGCCCTGGCGGGCTGCAACACCACCGCCGCCCAGCCGGTCGCCTCAGCGCCGGTGGCCGAGGAGGCGCCGGCTCCGGCGCTGACCCCAGCCGCGGCTGACGCGTTCATCGCCGCGGTCGAAAAGGACCTGTTCGATTATTCGGTGGAGTCGGGCCAGGTGAATTGGGTCAATGCGACCTACATCACCGAAGATACCGACGCGATGGCGGCGCGGATCAATGCCCTCGGCACCGAAAAAAGCGTCAAATATGCGCTCGAGGCTGCGAAATATGCTCAGATCGAGGGACTGAGCTACGACACCAAGCGCAAGCTCGACATCCTGCGCAACGGGATCGTCCTGCCGGCTCCGACCACTCCGGGCGCGGCGCAGGACCTGGCCACAATCCAGACCGGCCTTCAGTCGCAATATGGCAAGGGCAAGGGCACGCTCAACGGCAAGCCCCTCAGCGGCAGCGACATCGAAGCCGAAATGGGCAACCTCAAGAACGGTCCGGCCCAGTTCGCGGAGATGTGGACCAGCTGGCACGACAATGTCGGCGCGCCAATGAAGGACGATTATGTGAAGATGATCGCCCTGTCGAACGCCGGCGCCAAGGAACTGGGCTTTGCCGACAGCGGCGCGATGTGGCGTAGCGCCTATGACATGCCGCCCGAACAGTTCGCCCAGGAAACCGAGCGGATGTGGCAGGAGGTGAAGCCGCTTTACATGGCTCTCCACACCTATGTCCGGACGAAGCTCAACCAGAAATACGGCAGCGCTATCCAACCTGCCAACGGTCCGATCCGCGCCGACCTGCTCGGAAATATGTGGGCGCAGGAATGGGGCAACATCTATCCGCTGGTCGCGCCCAAGGGAGCCGGCGATGTCGGTTACGACGTTACCGACCTGATCGTCGCCAAGAAGGTCGACGAGAAGGGCATGGTCAAGATCGGCGAGCAGTTCTTCAGCTCAATCGGCTTCGAGCCCCTGCCGGAGACATTCTGGACGCGCTCGATGTTCCTGAAGCCCCGTGACCGCGAAGTCGTTTGCCACGCTTCGGCATGGGACATCGACAATAAGGACGACCTGCGCATCAAGATGTGCATCAAGCGCAATGCGGATGATTTCATCACCATCCACCATGAGCTTGGCCACAACTATTACCAGCGCGCCTATAACCAGCAGCCGTTCCTCTATCTGAACGGCGCGAACGACGGCTTCCATGAAGCCATTGGCGACATGGTCGCACTGTCGATCACCCCCGAATATCTCGTCCAGATCGGCATGTTGCCGCGTAGCCGCGTCCCAAGCGCGGACAAGGACATCGGGTTGCTGCTGCGCCAGGCGATGGACAAGGTCGCTTTCCTGCCGTTCGGCCTGATGATCGATCGTTATCGCTGGGGAATTTTCGACGGCTCGATCCAGCCCGCCGACTACAACACGGCCTGGACCAAGATGCGGCTCGATTACCAGGGCATCACGCCGCCCGCGCCGCGCGGGGTTAATGCTTTCGATGCCGGCGCCAAATATCATATCCCGGCAAGCGTGCCCTACACGCGCTACTTCCTGGCGCGGATTCTTCAGTTCCAGTTCTACAAGGCGGCCTGCGATCAGGCGGGCTGGACCGGCCCGCTCCACCGTTGCAGCTTTTACGGCAACAAGCAGGTCGGCGAGCGGCTGAATGCGATGCTGGAAATGGGCGCATCCAAGCCCTGGCCAGACGCGCTGGAAGCTTTCACGGGCGAGCGCCAGATGTCGGGCAAGGCGATGATGGAATATTTCGCCCCGCTCAAGGCCTGGCTCGACCAGCAGAACGCCGGGAAGGCGCAAGGCTGGTAAGAAAAAGGGGAGCGGCGCTCAGCGCCGCTCCCCGATTTTTTCGGCGTCGTTGACGCTTAATAAGCGACGGCGCCAGCCTTGGTCTGGGATTCGACTACCGGATCCGTCGGGGTCTTGGCCTTCTTCCCGACTTCCTTCAGCGACAGCGCCTCTTCCATGATCTCGCTTTGCGAGCGTTCGGGATCGACGCCATCGCGGCGGCGACTGATGCTATCGCCCAGTTTTGTGCGGGCGTCGTCCAATTTGGTCCGCGCACTTTGCAGCTTGGCCTTCGTGCCGGTTGCGACATCGCGGCTTTTGGCGCTGATGTCGTCGGCGACATCGCCGAAGCTCTTGCCGCTCTTTTTCATCATCACCAGCCCGGCGATTCCGGCTGCGATCGACGCGGCGCCGGCAGCGATCGCGGCGCTCGCATAGGGGCGCTCGCGGACGGTGCGGCCGGTGCGGGCCGTCAGGCTTTCCGTGCTGCTGGTGGATTTGCGGGCCGCGGGTTTACGGGTCGTGGATTTACGGGTCTTGGTACTGGCCATCGGTTCGCCTCCTTTACTGGATGGGTTCGAATGATGAACGGACGGCGGCGGAGAAAGTGCCCGCCGCCGCCGCATGATGGCCTCACCCCGGCGCGTCAAAGTTGCCCGAGCATGGTCTCCGCGCTCGACGCTGAATATTCGCCCGGCGCCTCGACGTTCAGCTTCTCGACGACCCCGTCATTGATGATCATCGAATAGCGCTGGCTGCGGTTGCCCATGCCGAATTTCGAAGCGTCCATGGAAAGGCCGATCGCCTCGGCGAACTCGCCATTGCCGTCGGCCAGCATGGTGATGTCGCTCGATCCCTGGTCGCGGTTCCAGGCCCCCAGGACGAACGCGTCGTTGACGCTGGTAGCGACGATCTCGTCGACTCCCTTGCCCTTCAGTTCGGCGGCCTTTTCGACATAGCTTGGAAGGTGGCGCGCCGAGCAGGTCGGGGTGTATGCACCAGGGACCGCAAACAAGGCCACGCGCTTACCGGCGAAATAATCGCCGCTCTTCACCGGCACCGGACCTTCCGGCGTGGCAAGGGTGAGGGAAACGTCAGGAATGCGGTCGCCGACCTGGATGGGCATGGAATTTCTCCTTGTGTGGAATGGTGTGACCGGGAGATAGGCGCGGCGGCTAGCCGCCACAAGGCTTGCGCCGAGCCACCGCCAAGCCCATCCTTCGGGGCATGGAAACGCCCCGCTTCCTGTCCGGAAAGCTGCTGCTCGCGATGCCCGGCATCGGTGACCCGCGGTTCGAGCGGGCGGTGATCGCGGTCTGTGTTCACGACGAAAATGGCGCGGTCGGCATTGGCGTGGGCCACCAGCTGGTGGGGATCGGAGTGCGCGGGCTGCTGGAGCAATTGGGCCTCGACCCCGGTGAAGCGCCCGACGGCCCGGTGCTTCATGGCGGTCCGGTCGAGCCGGGGCGCGGCTTCGTGCTCCACAGCGAGGATTGGGGCGGACAGGATACAATCCGCGTGGCTGGGCTCGGCGCTCTGACCGGCACCATCGACGTTCTGAAAGCCATCGCCGAAGGGCGTGGGCCTAGCCGCTACCTGGTTGCGCTTGGCTATGCGGGTTGGTGTGAGGGGCAGCTCGACGAGGAGATGACCCGCCCCGGCTGGTTCGCCGCCGAAGGACGAAGCGAGATATTGTTCGGCACGGATACGCCCGACCGGTGGGAGTCCAGCTTCCGGGCGGAAGGTATAGATCCGCGCCTGCTCGACAGCGGGGCGGGGGCCGCCTGAGGTTTGCTTTTGCGGGGTTCGAAGGCTAGGGGCGGCGCAACTTTTACTGGAGATTTACCCCGTGGCCACCGCCGACACCATGACCCGCGATTTTCTCGTCAAGGACCTCAGCCTCGCCGATTTCGGCCGCAAGGAAATCGAGATCGCAGAAACCGAAATGCCGGGCCTGATGGCGCTTCGCCGGGAATATGGCGGGTCGAAGCCGCTCAAGGGCGCGCGGATCACCGGCTCGCTGCACATGACCATCCAAACCGCAGTACTGATCGAAACGCTGACCGCGCTGGGCGCGGAAGTCCGCTGGGCGTCGTGTAACATCTATTCGACCCAGGACCACGCCGCCGCCGCAATCGCGGTGACCGGCGTTCCGGTGTTCGCCGTCAAGGGCGAAACGCTTGAAGAATATTGGGACTATGTCGTTCGCATCTTCGACTGGGGCCAGGACACGACCTGCAACATGATCCTCGACGATGGCGGCGATGCGACCATGTTCGCGCTGTGGGGTGCGCGGGTCGAAGCCGGCGAGAGCCTGTTTGCGCCGCAGAACGAAGAAGAGGAAATCTTCGCGGCCACGCTGAAGCGCTTCCTGGCCGAGCGTCCCGGCTACCTCACCAAGACGGTCCAGGCGATCAAGGGCGTGTCGGAGGAAACCACGACCGGCGTCCATCGCCTTTACGACCTTGCCAAGCAGGGCAAGCTTCCGTTCCCGGCGATCAACGTCAACGACAGCGTTACCAAGTCGAAGTTCGACAATCTTTATGGGTGCAAGGAAAGCCTGGTCGACGCCATCCGCCGCGCCACTGATGTGATGCTGGCCGGCAAGGTCGCCTGCGTCGCCGGCTTCGGCGATGTCGGCAAGGGCTCGGCCGCAAGCCTGCGCAATGGCGGCGCGCGCGTGCTGGTCACCGAAGTGGACCCGATCTGCGCGCTCCAGGCGGCGATGGAAGGCTACGAGGTGGTGACGATGGAAGAAGCGGCCACCCGCGCCGACATCTTTGTTACCGCGACCGGCAACATGGACGTCATCACCCTCGACCATATGCGGGCGATGAAGGACATGGCGATTGTCTGCAACATCGGTCACTTCGACAGCGAGATCCAGATCGGTGCGCTCAGCAACATGAAGTGGACCGAGATCAAGCCGCAGGTCGACGAGGTCGTCTTCCCCGACGGCAAGCGGCTGATCGTCCTGTCGAAGGGGCGGTTGGTCAACCTTGGCAACGCCACCGGTCACCCGAGCTTCGTGATGAGCAGCAGCTTCACCAACCAGGTGCTGGCGCAGATCGAGCTGTGGACCAAGTCGGACCAGTATCAGAACGACGTCTACGTGCTTCCCAAGCACCTCGACGAAAAGGTCGCGGCGCTCCATCTCGACAAGTTGGGCGTGAAGCTGACCACGCTTACTGACAAGCAGGCGGCCTATATCGGTGTGACCACCAAGGGGCCGTTCAAGCCCGAGCATTATCGCTACTAACCTTGGATAATGGGCGGCATTCATGCCGCCCATTTATCGATCAACCGATTGAGTTTAGGCTTTAAGTATACGTTAGCGCGGATGTCTCAACGCGTTTTTGTGGCATCTGGGTAACAGTCGCATGCAAAGGTGCCCTCCGCGGCCTGCAAATGTTTGAAAGTCGCGGAAGTTTCGGCAACGGTCCCCCCAGCAATTCTGCTCAGGGGTTGATTCATGAATCGTAGATCTTTCACCGCGCTGGCGGGCGTGTCCTTCTTCGCACTTGCTGCGGCGGCGCCGGCCTATGGCCAGACGCCCGACACAGTCCTTCCCAACGAAGACGCTTGCCAGGCTCCGGCCGGCCAGGTCGACAAGGATGCTTGCCCGGATGTGGCCGAGCAGCAGAGCTCGGCTGGCGCCGAAGCTGGTTCCTCGTCGGAAGCCATCGTCGTCGTGGGTTCGCGCATTCCGCGCAACGAATTTAATACCGCCGACAACATCAAGGTCCTCACCCGCAGCGAGAGCACGCAGGCGGGTTTCGTGTCGACCGCCGAAGTGCTGCAGAGCACCGCGGTCACCGGTGGTACCTCGCAGATCAATGACAGCTATGGCGGCTTCGTCGTCAACGGCGGTCCGGGCGTTAACACCATTTCGCTGCGTGGCCTTGGCGCCACCCGTACCCTGGTGCTGATGAATGGCCGTCGCGTGACGCCGTCGGGCTCGCGTGGCGCCGTTGGTTCGGCCGACCTTAATACGCTTCCGTCGATCATCGTTGACCGGGTTGAAATCCTCAACACCGGTGCGTCGTCGATTTACGGTTCGGATGCTGTCGCGGGCGTTGTGAACATCGTCACGCGCAGCAAGTTCCAGGGCGTTCAGATCGAAGCCCAGCACAATATCCCCGAAGTCGGCGCCGGTTCGGCCTACCGCTACGGCGTCATTGCCGGCAAGCAGTTCGGCCGCCTCGACCTCCTCGGCTCGTTCGAATATTACAAGCGCGATTCCCTTGCGGTCGGCGATCGTGATTTCGCAAGCTGCCCGACGGGTCGTTATGGCACCAACGGCGACGATTTCGGCGCGGGCGACTTCATCAATCCGCGCACCGGTGAACCGCAGTGTTTCCCGCTTGAAAACGGCGGCGTCACTGTCAACACGATCGCTACCCGTTCGATTACCTGGGACGGCACAAATTATGTGCTGGCTCCGGGCGTCCAGGAGCTGGCCCCTACCGGTACAGCGTTCTACCAGTGCAACCGCTTCCGGCCGCTAGCCGGCGCGCCGGGCACGGTTGTCCCTGGTTATGAGTGCGTCGGCGGCAACTATTTCAGTTCAACCGGCGCCTTCCTTGGCGGCATGAGCCTGAACCTGCGTGACACCCAGTCCAGCGATGCGCTCGAGCGCGACATCATCTCGGGCGCCAAGACCTATACGGGTTACGTCCAGGCGATCCTCGACACTGACATTCTCGGTAACGCGAAATTCTACGCGAACATGCTGGGCACCCGTCGTGACTCGGAGCAGGACGGCACGCGCCAGCTGACCATCGACTATCCGCGCAACAGCCCGCTGATCCCGGCTGAGCTCCAGGGCGCCGCCCCGGTCAACAGCTCGATCGGAATTCGCGTGTTCGGCGACTATGGTCTCTACAATAACCGCCAGACGGTCGATTTCTATCGCCTCAATGGCGGCATGATGGGCGACCTGCCGTTCAACTGGAACTATGATCTCTTCGCAGGTCACAGCTGGTCGAAGGCCAAGTACACCACCGACCTCGTCCTCACCGACCGCATCAACAACACGTTGAACGTGGTTCCGGACGGTTCGGGCGGCTATCTGTGCGCCAACGTCGCGGCTCGCGACCAGGGCTGCGTCGCGGCGCCGGCGCTTTCTGCAGACGTGGTGGGTGGCAACTTCAAGGATAACCCGTGGTTCGATTATATCGTCGAGCCGGTTACCGGGACCACGAAGTATAAGGAAAGCACGCTCAACCTGACGGTCAACGGTCCGCTCTTCGAGCTTCCGGCCGGCAAGATCCAGGCCGCGCTTGGCGTCGAGTACCGCAAGGCGGAAATCGACGACACGCCGGACGTCAACAGCCAGAACAACAACCTTTATGGCTTCACCTCGTCGTCGATCACCCGCGGCAAGGACAGCGTCTGGGAAGCCTTCGGCGAAATCGAAGTGCCGATCCTGCGCCAGCAGTTCTTCCACGCCCTGACGGTCAACGGCTCGGCCCGTTACACCGAGTATAAGAGCTATGGCGGCGACTGGACCTACAAGGTTGGCGGCCTGTTCTCGCCGGTTCGCGCCGTGTCGCTCCGCGGCAGCTATGGCACCTCTTACCGCGCCCCGGCGCTGTTCGAGCAATTCCTTGGCGCGACCACGGGCTTCCTGAATTCGTCGACCGATCCTTGCGCCAACCTCAACGCGGTCACCAACCCGCTGGTCCGTGATCGCTGCCTTGCCGAAGGGCTGCCGCCGACGTTCCAGCAGAACAACAGCGTGACGGTCATTGGTGTCGGCGGTGCCGATGCCGGCCTGAAGGCTGAAACCTCGAAGGCGCTGACCTATGGTATCGTGGTCCAGCCTCCGCTTGGCGACTTTGCCGACGTCAGCCTGTCGGTCGACTATTTCGACGTTCGTGTCGAAAACGGCATCTCGCGCCTGTCGGCTTCGCAGGTCTTGTCGCAATGCTACAGCAGCCCCGAGCGGACGCTGTGCGACACGCCGTTCATCGTCCGCCAGCCCTACACGGGCCCGGGCACCGGCGCGCTTCAGGTCACCACGAGCTACATCAACATCTCGGACGCTCGGGTGAAGGGCCTGGATTTCAACGCTCGTTTCGTGAAGGACCTCGGCCCCGGCCGCTTCTCGTTCGACGCGGCGATGACCCGGTTCAAGCAGCGCTACAGCCGTACGCTTCCGACCGACGACATTCTCAATGTCATCGGCCTGATCAGCAACCCGAAGTGGACCGGTACGTTCGACGCCAACTACAAGATGAACAAGTTCAACTTCCACTATGGCGTTGAGTGGGTCGGCAAGACGGACGCGCAGGATTATGCCGAACCTTTCGGCTTCAATCCCAACCGGTACGACCTGAAGACCCCGGACTACTTCCTGCACAATGCGTCGATCCGCTACGACGATCGTCGCTTCGGGCTGACCCTGGGTGTCCGTAACCTGTTCGACCGTGATCCCCCGGTGATCTCGGCCGACTATACCAACCTGGTCGGTAACGCGCCGCTTTACAGTGGCTATGATTACCGCGGCCGCACGTTCTTCCTGAACGTCCGCGCCGGCTTCGGCACCCGTTAAGCCGGTTTTGGCGGCTTCGTCCGCCGGACGGAGAAGTTGGGGTCGTCCTTCGGGGCGGCCCCTTTTTCTTTGCCTTTCGTCGCCCTATGACGAAGTCATGAGGCGGGGCCGGTCCAGGACATGATAGTCGGCGCAAAGGCGGCCGCCGCCATCATCGTTCTCGCGGCCATCTGGGTTGCGATTGCCGCCGTCATGGCCGTGATGGCAGCGCGCCGGTTGCGCCGCGCCGAGGCCGTGATCGGATCGGCAAGAACCATGCGGGCGATGCTTGAGGCCGCCCCGGCGCGCGCCGCGCTGATCGCCCCCGACGGGAAGGTCGAGCTCGATGCCGGACTGCTCCGGGAACTCGGTCTGAAAGAACTGCCCGCAAGCTTCACGGAGTTGGGGGACGAAGGTGCGGGCTTCGAACCTGACGACGTCGAGGCGCTTGGCCAGGCAATTGATGCCCTGCGGCTCGGCGCTGCTCCAATCCAGCGGCAAGTTCGCCTCGCCGGGCGCGACCGGATGATGGAAGTGCGCGGCGCGCTTGCGCCGGCGCCTGCCAAGCCCGGAACCGCACTGCTGTGGTTCTTCGACGTGAGCCAGGCCGAGTCGGACCGGGCGAAGCTGTCTACCCGACTCGTCCAGACCGAGGCGGCGCTCGATGCGCTTACCCACCTCATCGAAAGTGCGCCTTTCCCGATGTGGTATCGGGGGCCCGACCTTAGCCTTGGGCTGGTCAACTCGGCCTTTGTGGCGGCGGTCGAGGGCGGCGACGCCGCCGATGTCATCGAGCGCGGGGCGGAATTGATCGATACCGTCGGGGCCGACAGCGCCAAGTCCGGCGCCGAGCGCGCGCTTGAGACGGGAAGGCCCTATTCGCGGACTCAGCCGGCGACGATCGGCCAGGAGCGAAGAATGCTTCGCATCGTCGACGTGCCCTTGCCGACCGGAGCGGTCGCGGGCTTCGCGATCGACATCCAGGACCTGGAGGACGCGCGGATCGAATTGGCCAGTCACCAGCAATCGCAGCGTGAGCTTGCGGACCGCATGGCTGCTGGCGCCGCCCAGTTCGACGGCGACCGGCAACTGGCCTTCTACAACCAGCCCTTTGCGATCATGGCCCAGCTCGATTCCGACTGGCTGGCAGAAAACCCCGAATTCGACCGGGTGCTGGAGCGGATGCGGGAAAATGGCCGGTTGCCCGAGGTCCGCGACTTTCCGGCCTGGAAGGCGGAACGGCGCGGCTGGTTCACGTCGCCCGAAGAGGCGATCGAGGAAGACTGGATTCTCGCTAACGGTGACCATCTTCGGATCCTTGGACAGCCCTTACCGGACGGCGGCTTGCGGCTGATTTTCGAGGATCGTACCGAGCAAGTCAGGCTGGCGTCGGCCCGCGACACGCTTTTGCGTGTGCGCGGCGCAACCTTCGACAACCTTTTTGAGGTGATCAGCGTTTTCGCCTCGGATGGCCGCCTCTATCTTTGGAACCGGCGTTTCAGCGAGCTCTGGGACCTCGACGAGGTGTGGCTGGCGGAACATCCGCGGGTCGACGAACTGGTTCCGGCAATGGCCAAGCGGCTGGTCAACCCGACTGCTGCGGCCCAGGTTCGCGAACTTGTCCGTTCGACAACCAGCGGGCGCCAGTCGGGCACTGGCCGGGTGTCTTTGACGGACGGCCGCCATTTCGATTTCGCGGCCGTGCCGCTTCCGGACGGCAACGCGCTCGTCACGATGATCGACGTGACCGATTCCAGTCGCATCGAGGCGGCGCTTCGCGAGCGGGCAACCGCACTGGAGGAGGCCGACAAGATCAAGACCGATTTCGTCGCCAACATGAGCTACGAATTGCGCACGCCGCTGACCTCGATCGGCGGCTTCGCGGAGATGCTTGCCGCGGGTTATGCGGGCAAACTGCCCCCTGCCGCGGGTGATTATGTCGGCGCGATCCTCGAATCGGTGGAGCGGCTGTCCAGGCTCATCAACGACGTTCTCGACCTGACCCAGGGTGACACCAAGGGGGTCCAGCTGGAGCGGGAGCGGGTCGACATCGCCGGCATGTGCCGCGCCGCGGCGGAATCCTTTCGCCGGGCGGCGGCGGAGAAGGGCCAATCGCTGGAACTGTCGGTCGATCCCGCGACTGGCAGCGTTATCGGCGACGCGCGGCGATTGCGGGAGTCGGTCGAACATCTGCTGCGCAACGCCGTCGCCTATACCGAAAGCGGCGATCATATCCGGATCGAAGCCAGCGGGAATGACGAGGCGGCGATTATCGTCGTGGCGGATGACGGACCCGGCATCGCCGAGGCCGACCAGGCGCAGGTTTTCGCCCGTTTCCATCGCAGCGGTCCTGCGTCGCGCGGGGAGGCCGCCCTGGGACTTGGCCTGCCGCTCATCCGCCAGTTCATCGAGGCGCATGGCGGGACAGTCGAACTCGAGTCGGCGCTTGGCAAGGGTACCGCGGTGAAACTGACTATCCCGCGAGCACCGCAATGATCCTAAAGAACGAACGGGCGGCGTTGTCAGCGGGCGCCAGGATCGCTGGCCTTCTTCGCGCGGGGGATGTCATCACCCTCCGGGGTCCCTTGGCCGCGGGCAAAACCACGCTCGTTCGGGGCCTTCTGGGCGAGCTCGGGCACCAGGGCGATGTGCCAAGCCCAAGCTTTGCGATCGTCCAGCCCTATGACGCGCTGGAGCCGCCGGTGTGGCACGTCGACCTCTATCGACTTGAGGATGCGTCGGAAATCGATGAACTCGGGCTCGACGATATCCGTGCCGAAGGGGTGTTGATCATCGAATGGCCAGAGCATGGGCCCAGCGGCGCATGGCCGGAAGCGCTCGCCCTGTCGCTGGAGATGCGACCAGATGGCGCTCGCGCCTTGACAGCACAGGTGCCCGAGGCATGGGAAGGGCGATGGCCGCTCCAATGATCCCGCCCGAAAGCGCTGCAGATTTCCTTGACCGGCATGGCTGGCAAGGTGCCGAGATCCTCCCGCTGGCTGGCGATGCCAGTTTTCGCCGCTATTTCCGCGTCCAATGCGGGGACCGGCGCGCGGTCCTGATGGACGCCCCGCCCCCGCACGAGGATCCGCGACCTTTTGTCGCCATCGCTGACTGGTTGGGGCAGGTCGGGCTGGTGGCGCCCAGGGTGCTGGCGCAGGACCTGGATCGGGGGCTGCTGCTGCTTGACGATCTTGGCGATTCTCGGATGCGGGAGGCGCTGGACGAAAATCCGCAGGCCGAGCGCGATCTCTACGAAACGGCGGTCGATGTGCTGGTCCACCTTCACCGGCAAGCGCCCATGGCCGGGCTTCTGCCCCACGGACTTGACGAATGGCTGACCGAACTCAGGCTGTTTCCTGAATGGTACCTGCCTGCGGTTGAAAGCGATCCGATCAACCTCGATGAGTGGGACGATGCCTGGCGACAGGTTCTGGAGCCGGTCGCGAGCGACGGTCTCGGGCCGGTGACGGTGCTGCGCGACTACCATGCGGAAAATGTCATGCTGGTTGACGGCCGCGGCGGGATCGAGCGGTTTGGCTTGCTCGATTTCCAGGACGCGCTGGCCGGTCATCCGGCCTATGACCTAGTATCGGTGCTGGAAGATGCCCGGCGGGATGTCCCGCCTGCGCTGGAGCGGGACATGATCGACCGGTACCTGGCGAAGGCGGGTGTCGGATCGCGGTTCGAGGCCGCCTATTGGGCGCTGGCGGCACAGCGCAACACGCGGATATTGGGCGTGTTCTGCCGCCTATGGAAACGCGATGGCAAGGAACGGTACAAACAGTTCCAGCCGCGCATGTGGGGCCTCCTGGAACGCGACCTTGCGCAGCCGGGGCTGGAGCCCGTCAGGTCATGGTTCGATTCCCATGTACCGCACGCCTTCCGTGCCTCCGCGTGGCAGGCCGACGCATGACCCGCAAGACCCGCGCCTTGTCGTTGCGGCCCGCTGTGGAGGCCGCGGTCCCCGATACGGCCATGGTCATGGCGGCGGGGCTTGGAAAACGCATGCGGCCGCTGACCGCGACCCGTCCCAAGCCGCTGGTCGAAGTGGCTGGCAAGCCGCTGATCGATCATGTCCTCGATCGGCTTCGGGCAGCGGGCGTCGGCCGGATCGTCGTTAATGTCCATTACCTCGCCGATGCGCTGGAAGCCCATCTCAAGGGTCATGCCAGCGATTTCGACGTAACGGTCAGCGATGAGCGGGCGCGGCTGCTGGAAACCGGCGGCGGGCTGGTCCAGGCCGAGAAGCTGATCGACGCCGACCCCTTCCTGGTGGTCAACAGCGACAATTTCTGGCTCGACGGGCCGACCGACACGTTGAGGATGCTCGCGTCGCACTGGCGCGAAGGGGAAATGGACGCGCTCCTGCTGCTCGTCCCGCACGCGCGCGCTGGCAATCACCGGGGGCAGGGCGATTTTCACATGAAGCCCGATGGGCGGCTTTCCCGGCGCGCGACGGGGAGGGTCGCGCCCTATGTCTATACCGGCATTCAGATGGTCTCGAAAAAGCTGTTGCGCGACGCCCCCGAAGGCCCGTTCTCGACCAACATCTTCTGGGACCGGGCGATCAGCGAGAATCGCTGCTTCGGCGTCGTTCATCAGGGTCTTTGGTTCGACGTTGGCTCCCCGGCGTCGATTGGCGCGACCGAACTCGCGCTGGCGAATGGCTGACGGCGGGCTGTTCGACCGCAGGACTCCCGGCGAGCCGCTCGCCTATTCCATTCCTGCCCACCGCAGTTTCGCGGATGCCCTCGTCAATGGCCTGTTGAAGGCGCTTGGGCGTGACGCGCAGGTGCTTGCGTCCGGCCGAATCTTGCTGCCCAACAATCGCGCCGTAAGGACGGTTACCGAAGCCTTCGTTCGCGCCAGTGGGGGTGGCTTGGTCCTGCCGAGGTTGCTTGCGATCGGCGATCCCGAGCTTGGCGAACGTAGCGGGGGAGCGCTTGACCCGCTCGACTTTGCCGACGAGATCGCCCCCGCAATCGAGCCGCTGGAGCGGCAATTGCTGCTGGCGCGGTTGCTGCGCGCAGAGGGGGAGGGGGCGGCCGAGGCGATGCGGCTCGCCGCCGAAGTGGCCCGGACGATGGACGCCTTGGCGATCGAAGAGGTGCCCGCCGCGGCGCTTACCGACGCAGTGGCTGGAAATGACGAGCTTGCCGCCCATTGGCTGAAGGCGATCGCGCGCTTCCGTCTGCTGCTTGAGCGATGGCCATCGCTGATGGCGGAGCGCAGCCTGATGTCGCTTGCGGAACGGCGGGGGCTGCAGTTTCGCTCGCTGGCCCGGCGTTGGCGCGAGCGGGGCCCTGCCGGCTTCACCATTGCCGCAGGCGTGACCACCGCCGCGCCTGCCGTAGCAGAGCTGCTGGCGCAGGTTTCGCGGCTTCCCGAGGGCGCGGTTATTTTGCCCGCGCTCGCCGATCAGCGGTCTATGCCCGATGAGCAATGGGATCAGCTCGGTCCCGACGAGGAGGGTCGGAGCGCGCCGACCCATCCGCAATTCCACCTGAAGCAGCTGCTAGCGCGGATCGGGATCAATCGCGCGGAGGTTCGGCCTTGGATCGGCGCCGGTCGCGCCTCGTCGACATCAGCGCGCGGGCGAGCGGTGATACAGGCCATGGCTTCGCCCCGGTTCACCGACCGCTGGGTGGCCTTGCCGCCGGCCGAAAGGCGCCTGACCGGGATCAGGATTGCCGAATTCCCAGACCCGGCGAGCGAGGCGCAAGGCATTGCCATTGCGCTCCGGGAAGCGCTCGAGCGGCCGGGCAAGACAGCCGCGTTGGTTACTCCCGACCGTCAGTTGGCATCCAGGGTGTCGGCCCATCTCAAGCGCTGGGGGATCGAGGCCGACGACAGTGCCGGGCAACCGCTTTCGGCGACCCCCGCAGGCACATTGCTGCTGGCGACTGCGGCCGCGGTCGTCGAGCGATTCTCGCCGGTTCGGTTGCTTGCGATGCTCAAGCATCCGCGCGTCGGCGGCGAAGGGGAGCATCGCCGCCGCTGGCTCGACGATGTGCGGGCGATCGACCTTGGGCTGCGTGGCCCGCGGCCCAATGCCGGAATCAAGGGACTCGATGAGCATTTTGCTGAGGCGCACGAGGTGCCAAGGGCCGCTTGGCACCGAATCCGTCCGGCTGTCGAAGCACTCGACCGGCCGGTTGGGACTTTGGACCTGGTGGCGCTGGCCGCGCTGCTTCGTGAAAGCGTCCATAGCTTGGCCGGCGACCAGGCCTGGAGCGGCCCTGACGGGCGCGCCGCAGCGGAATTGCTCGGCGGGCTCGAGCGTTCATCCGACGGAGCGAAGATCGGGGTCGCTCCCGGGGATGTGTTGCCGCTCCTGGGCCAGTTGATGGACGGTGTGATCGTCCGGCGGCCTTATGGCGGTCACCCGCGCATCTTCATCTGGGGTCTGCTGGAAGCCCGGCTTCAGCAAGCCGATCTGATGGTGCTCGGTGGGATGAATGAGGGCGTCTGGCCTTCGCTTCCGCCGCCGGACCCATGGCTGGCCCCACAGATACGGCAGACGCTGGGGCTTCCAGGGCTTGAATTTCGAACCGGCCTGGCGGCGCATGATTTCATGAGCGCGCTCGGTGCGCCGCGCGTGCTGTTGACCCGTTCGCGGCGCGACAGCCGCTCGCCGACCATCGCCTCGCGCCTGTGGCTTCGCCTCCAGGCAATGACCGGGGGAATGACCCGCGACCAGCGGTTGGAGCGGTTGGCGCAGGCACTGGATGCGTCGGACAAGGTCGAGCCTGCCGGCCGCCCGGCGCCAAGGCCGCCGATCGAGGTACGGCCACGGCGGATCGCAGTAACAGACCTCGACCGTCTGAAGGCCGATCCCTTCGCCTTCTATGCCAAGGCCATCCTCGACCTTCGCGCACTAGACCCGGTCGATGCCGAACATCATGCGGCCTGGAAGGGAACTGCGGTCCACACGGTGCTGGAAAGCTGGTTCAAGGGAGACGGATGCGATCCCGAACGATTGGCGGGACGGGCCCAGGCGATGATCGCGGACGAGCGAATCCATCCGATGCTCCGCGCCCTATGGTCGCCGCGGCTGATGGAATCGATCGAGTGGATCGCGGCGGAAACCGCAAGCGACCTCGCGGCGGGTCGCACACCCGTGCTTGCCGAGGAAAAGGGCGAGGCGGAGGTGGCGGGGATCCTGCTGTATGGCAAGGTCGACCGGATCGACCGTCTCGGCGATGGCCGCCTGGCGATCGTCGATTACAAGACCGGGCAGGCGCCCAAGCCCAAGGCCGTCGCCGAAGGTTTCGCGCTGCAGCTTGGCCTGTTGTCGCTAATCGCGCGCGGCGGCGGCTTCGGCGCGGTCAAGGGCGAAGCCGGTGCGCATGAATATTGGTCGCTGGCGAAGAAGAACGGCAAGTTCGGTTATCGTCAGTCACCCGACGACGGCGATCCCTCGGCATTTGTGGACAGTGCCTATCGCCACTTCGCGGCGACCGTTTCGGCTTATTTGCTGGGAAGCGAACCCTTCACCGCCAAACTCGACCCGGCCTACGCCCCCTATGAGGATTACGACCAGCTCATGCGTCTAGAGGAATGGTATGGCCGCGATTGAGCTAGTCCGTCCCGTCCGCCTTGGGGCGGCCGCCCTTGGGCTTCTTGACCTTGGAGGCATAGAGCAGCGCGGCAACGATCGCAGCCGATCCGACGCCGACCGCTACGCCGGCCTTGACCAGCTTTGTCCGCCGTTCCTCATCCCGACTGTCGTCGCTCATCATTTCCTCGCCTTGCTGCCTGACGCCTGTCCCTATTCGCTCGGCGAGCCCTTGCAAAGTCTCCTGGCCGGAAAGGACCGACGTTCGTGCGCCGCCGCCTGAAACCGATGCCAAGATTGCAGGGCGCCCAGGCCCAGGCGTCGGATCCCTCCGCCCATGCTGCGCTGTCCGCTTCGGCTGGAACCGGCAAGACGCATGTGCTGGCGTCGCGGGTGATCCGATTGTTGCTGCGCGGCGTGCCGCCATCGTCGATCCTGTGCCTGACCTTCACCAAGGCCGGGGCCGCAGAAATGGCCAACCGCGTGGGCGAGCGGCTTGCCCATTGGGTGCGATTGCCGGACGCCGATCTGGCCGCGGAGCTCGCCGCGCTCCACGAGGAATTTGGCGAGCGCCATGTCAGGCAGGCGCGGCGGCTGTTCGCGCAGGTGCTGGAGTCGCCGGGCGGTGGCCTTCGCATTCAGACGATTCATAGTTTTGCGCAGGCGCTTCTCGCGGCTTTTCCCGCCGAAGCCGACATCGCCCCCGGTTTTCGCCCGATCGAGGGGCGCGCAGAGGAAGAACTGGCTCGCAGGACGCTGGCGGCATTGCTCGAACAGGCCGAGCGGGACGGTGATGAAAATCTCGGCGCTGACATCTCCGCGCTCACCCTGCGCCTGGGCGAGGAAGGAGCGGAGCGCTACCTGATGGCCTGTGCCCGCGCTCCCGAGGCGATGGCCGCGCTGGGGGAAGCGGCGGACATCGAGACGCGCCTGAACCTGATCATCGGGATCGAGGATGGAAACGCCAACGCCGAGATCGTGCGGCGGCTGACCGACGGGGCGATCGATCATGGCCTATTCGCGCGGCTGGGCGATGCCAATCGCCGCTGGGGGCGCGATTCGGGCCTGAAGATCGCGGCCCACTTGGACGCGTTTCTCGATGCCTCGCCTGATGCGCGGGCCGACATGCTGGACAGCGTCGGATCCGGCCTAGTTACCGCCGCCGGCGAACCGTGCAAGGCAAGGGCCGGACAGATCAAGGCTGACCCCGGCTATCAGCAGTGGGTCGACCAGTTCACCGATTGGCTGGTTGGTCTTCGCACCTTGGTCGCCGCTGCGAATTTCGCGAGCATCCAGGCCGCAGGACTTCGCGCGGGACAGGCTTTCGCGGCTGCCTATACGCGCGCAAAGCGCGCCGCCGGCGTCGCCGACTTCAACGACCTGATCCGCTGGACCCGCCACCTGTTCGCCCAGGCAGGGATGGGCGAATGGGTACGCTACAAGCTCGATCAGCGCACCGATCATGTGCTGGTCGACGAAGCGCAGGATACCAATGCCGACCAATGGGCGATCGTTGACGCGCTCGCCGGGGAGTTCTTCAGCGGCTCCTCCGAAGGCGAAGGGCGACAGCGCAGCCTGTTTATGGTCGGAGATTACAAGCAGGCAATCTTCGGCTTCCAGGGCACCAATCCCCGCGAATATGAGAACTTCCGAGGGCGGATCGCGGACAAGGCCGAAGCGGCGATGCGCGCCGCAATCGAGTCCCAGGTGGAAGCCCGCGAATTCCGCAACCTGTCGATCGAGGCCAGTTTTCGCAGTTCGCCACCGGTGCTGGACGTGGTCGACGCGGTCATCGCCGAGGTCGGTTTCGCCGAGATGGGACTACCCGAACCACCCAATCTGCACGCGGCGCACCATCGGTCACGGCCGGGCTGCGTGGAACTGTGGGCGCCGTTCGGCGCCGAGGGCGACCAGTCCGACCTGGACTCCGGGGAAGAGGCCTGGATAAACGAGCCGGCTCGACTCTACGCAGATGCGCTCGCGCGGCAGGTCGGGAAGTGGCTGGCCGAGGCGCCGCCCGTAGCGTCCACCGGGCGACCGCTGTGCGCGGGGGACATATTAATCCTCGTCCGCAGCCGCGGGGAGCTGGCGTCGCTGATCGTCGCCCGGCTCTACGCCCATGGCGTTCCCGTCGCGGGTATCGACCGGCTTCATCTTCACAAACCGCTGGCGGTGAGGGACCTGCTCTCGACGATCAAATTCGCCGTCCAGCCGCTCGATGACCTCAATCTTGCAGGTTTGCTGGTTTCGCCGCTGATCGGCTGGGATCAGGACCAGCTCTACGAGCTTGCCCAAGGGCGCAGCGGCAAGCTGTGGCCGGAGCTTGCGACGAAGCGCGAGCGCTATCCCCATTGGCAGCAGGCCCACGCGATCCTTTCCGAATGGCTGGCGATGGCGGAATATGTGCCGCCCGCGCTTTTCCTCGAAACGATCCTGTCCGGCCCGCTGCAAGGGCGAAGCAAGCTGATCCGCCGACTTGGGGAGGCAGCTCGCGACCCGATCGAGGAGCTGGTGAGCAGCGCGATGATGTTCGAGCGCGAGGAAATAGCCTCGCTCGACGCTTTCTTGGCCTGGTTTGGGCAGGGCGAGGTCGAAGTGAAGCGTGATCCTGCAGCGCCGGTCAACGCCGTTCGCGTGATGACCGTCCACGGCGCCAAGGGTCTCGAGGCTCCGCTGGTGGTGCTGGCTGATGCGACTCACGACCCGGACAAGGTTGGCGGCGTATCATCGATGATGACGATGGAGGTCCCGGGAGCTGGCCCGGTGCCCTTGCTTAGACCGCGCAAGGCCGAGCGATCGCCGCTGTTCCATGACCTTGTTGAGGCCGCAAAACGGAGCGATGCCGAGGAACATTGGCGACTTGCCTATGTCGGGCTGACCCGCTCCGCCGAGCGGCTGGTCGTCGCCGGGGTCAAGCCGAGCCGCGGCGTCCCGCCGAGGAGCTGGCATGCCGCTACGGCGCGCGCGATGGCTGGGCTTGGCGCCGCCAGCTTCCACCTCGAAGGCTGGGGCGACGGGTTGCGCTGGGAAGGCGCTGCCGCGCCCGCTGTCAGCACGCGGCGCCGAAGGGAGCCGATCCCGCCAATCGCGGTCCCCGACCTGCTTCGCTGCGACGCGCCCGACGAGGAGCGGCCGTCGCGCCCGCTCGCGCCGTCGCAACTCGCCGAGGACAAGGAGGCCATGCCACCGCCGTCGCCGGCGATGCGTTTTGCCGCTGAGCGCGGCAACCTGCTGCATGCATTGTTCGAGCGGTTGCCCGCGACTCTGGGTGCCGATCGGCGCGAGCTTGCCCTTCGCTGGCTCGGCCAGCGGGGTGTGGAGGGCGAAACCGCGCTGGAGATCGTAGAGGCCGCCTGTTCGTTGATCGATGATCCGCGGTTCGCCAGCCTGTTCGGCCCGGGTTCCCTCGGCGAAGCACCGATTGCCGCGACACTTGCCGATGGGCGGGTGGTTGCCGGGACGGTCGACCGCCTGTGTATCGGCGAAGAAGTGGTCCGGGTGATCGACTTCAAGACCGGGCGCGCGGTGCCACGGGATGAAGCGGATATTCCGCAAGGGCATCGGCTGCAAATGGACGCTTATGCCCAGGCCCTAGCGGTGATCTTCCCCGGCAGGCGGATCGAAGCCTCGCTGCTCTATACCTCCGGTCCGAGGCTGTTCAAGCTGACCGGTTGAGCAGGCCGCGGATCGTCCCCATATGGTGACGAACGCAAGAGAGAAGGAGTGCCTCATGGGCCACAATACCAAGACCGTCACCGATCAGAGCTTCGAGGCGGACGTCCTCAATGCTGACAAGCCCGTGCTGGTCGATTTCTGGGCGGAATGGTGCGGCCCCTGCCGGATGATCGCTCCCGCGCTGGAGGAAATTGCCGGCGACCTCGGTGAGAAGGTGACCATCGCCAAGATCAACATCGACGAAAATCCCGACACGCCGGGAAAATATGGTGTACGGGGCATCCCGACGATGCTGCTGTTCAAGAATGGCGAAGCAGTGGCTCAGAAGGTCGGTGCAGCGCCGCGAAGCCAGATCCAGCAATGGCTGGAAGGGCAGCTCTGACCAACTCGGCGTCACTGCGTTTCAATTGACGAAGCGCGGGGCGCCACTTACATCGCCGCCGCATCGTCGTCCGCCTCGCGGACGACCCTGATTCCTGTCCGCGCAGCCGGCTCACTTGAGGAACTCTCGTCTCATGCTCGCCTCCTTGGCCAAAAGCCTCTTTGGATCCGCAAACGATCGCTACGTCGCTAAGCTCGGCAAGATCGTCGAGACGATCAACGCCTTTGAGCCGACCATTTCGGCGATGACCGACGACGAACTACGGGGACAGACGGGACTATTCCGACAGCGCCTCGCCGACGGGGCGAAGCTCGACGACCTGCTACCTGAAGCGTTCGCTACGGTGCGCGAGGCTGCGTCGCGTACGCTTGGACAGCGTCACTACGACGTTCAGATGATCGGCGGCATTGCACTTCATCGCGGCGAAATCGCCGAGATGCGGACGGGCGAAGGCAAGACGCTAGTCGCGACGCTGGCGACCTATCTCAACGCGCTTCCGGGCAAGGGCGTCCATGTCGTCACGGTCAACGATTACCTCGCCAAGCGCGACGCCGAATGGATGGGGCAGGTCTATCGTTTTCTCGGCCTGAGCGTGGGCGTGATCGTGCCCAACCTGTCCGACGTCGAGCGGCGAGCGGCCTATCAGGCCGATATCACCTATGCCACAAACAATGAGCTGGGGTTCGATTACCTGCGCGACAACATGAAGTTCAGCCGCGAACAGATGGTGCAGCGGCCGTTCAACCACGCCATCGTTGACGAAGTGGATTCCATCCTCATCGACGAGGCCCGGACCCCACTGATCATTTCCGGCCCGACGGACGACAAGTCCGAGCTCTACATGGGCGTCGACGCGATCGTGAAACAATTCGAAGAGCCCGACTACGAAAAGGACGAAAAGCAAAAGAGCATTGTCCTGACCGAGGACGGCACCGAAAAGGCCGAGCGCATGCTCGAGGCTGCGGGGCTGCTTGAGGGCACCAACCTTTACGATATCGCCAACACTCAGGTGGTTCACCACTTGAACCAGGCTCTGAAGGCCAACAAGATGTTCAAACGCGACATCGATTATATCGTGAAGGACGGGAAGGTCGTCATCATCGACGAGTTCACCGGCCGCATGATGGACGGTCGTCGGTGGTCGGACGGGCTTCACCAGGCGGTCGAGGCCAAGGAGGGCGTGCAGATCGAGCCCGAGAACCAGACGCTCGCTTCGATCACCTTCCAGAATTACTTCCGCATGTATCCCAAGCTGTCGGGGATGACCGGCACCGCCGCGACCGAAGCGCCGGAGTTCTTCGATATCTACCGCATGAACGTGGTCACCATCCCGACCAATGTCCCGGTCCAGCGGATCGACGAGGACGACGAATTCTATAAAAATATCACCGATAAGTTTGCGGCGATCGCCAAGGAGATCAAGGCGCGGCAGGAAAAGGGCCAGCCGGTACTGGTCGGCACCGTCAGCATCGAAAAGTCGGAAATGCTGTCGGAATATCTGGAGCAGGAAGGCATCCGCCACTCCGTGCTCAACGCCCGCTTCCACGAAAGCGAAGCCCATATCGTGGCGCAGGCAGGCCGCCTCGGGGCTGTGACAATCGCCACTAACATGGCTGGCCGCGGCACCGACATCAAACTTGGCGGCAACCTTGAATTCCGGATGGAGGACGAGCTCAAGGACATGCCGGAAGGCCCTGAGCGCGATGCCCTGCTGGCACGGATGAAGGCCGAGATCGAAGCGGAAAGGCAGCAGGTGCTGGCTGCCGGCGGCCTGTTCGTGCTGGGGACGGAACGCCACGAAAGCCGGCGGATCGATAACCAGCTGCGCGGCCGTTCAGGCCGCCAGGGTGATCCCGGCCTGTCGCGCTTCTACCTCAGCCTCGACGACGACTTGCTGCGGATTTTCGGTCCGCAGACGGCCTTTGCCCGCCTGATGAACAAGAATCTCGAGGACGGCGAGGCAATCGTCAGCCCGTGGATTTCCAAGGCAATCGAGACCGCCCAGAAGAAGGTTGAAGCGCGCAATTACGACATTCGCAAGCAGGTCGTCGAATTCGACGACGTGATGAACGACCAGCGCAAGGTGATCTACGAGCAGCGCGCCGAGATCATGGATGCCGACAATGTCAGCGACGTGGTCGAGGATTTCCGTGCCGAGACGATCCGCGGCCTGGTTTTTGCGAGCTGTCCCGAAGCAACCTATCCGGAACAGTGGGACATCGAGCGGCTCAAGGAAAGCCTTGAGGAGGTGCTCGACCTGCAGCCGCCGGTCGAGAGCTGGCTGCAGGAAGATGCAGTCGATCAAGACATGCTGGTCGAGCGCATCCAGCTGATGTCGGATGAGCGGATGGCTGCCAAGACCGAGGGTGTCGAGCCCGATCGTTGGATCCAAGTGGAAAAGAATGTCCTGATCCAGAATCTCGACCATCACTGGAAAGAGCATCTGGCGACCCTCGATGCGCTGCGTCAGGTCATCCACCTGCGCAGCTATGCGCAGAAAAAGCCGATCGACGAATATAAGCAGGAAGCCTTCATGCTGTTCGAGCGGCTGCTGATCGCGATCCGCGAGGATGTTACGCGGATGCTGATGCGGGTGCAGGTCCAGTTCGAAGAGCCGGTGCCGATGCCAGCGGGCTTCGCGCTGCCGGAATTTGTCACCCACCACATCGACCCCTTGTCGGGCGACGATAACAGTGCCGACTTCGACGCCGGCGGCGCGCTTCTGTCCAACCTGCCGCCGATGCAGGTTGTGCGTCCGGAAATGCCGGAAAGCGCGGATGGCGAGACCGTGGTTGCTCCCGCCAGCCGCAACGCGCCATGCCCGTGCGGGTCGGGACGCAAGTATAAGCATTGTCACGGACAGGCCGGCTAAGCCCGGCGAAGCGCTTTCCCCCGAATCCATTGCTGGGCCGGCATTTCGATCCAGCGATAGCTGATCATCGCCGCGAGAAGGGTCGCGGCGATGTAGGCGGCAAGGAACAGCGGATTCGCAAGCGATGGTCGCAGGGCTGTCGATGCGACCGCAATCGCCAGCATCAGCTGCAATGGGAAGTGAAGCAGGTAGCTTGAATAGGTGAGGTTACCGGCGGCACGGATTGCCGGGGCCGCGCGGCCAAGCAAGGGCCAGTCCCGGGCGGCGACGACCAGCACGAGCGGCACGGCCGCCATGATCAGCATGGGCAGCTTCGAACGATTACCCAGCATCCCGCCTGCCAGGGAAAGCATGAGCAGCGTCGCCAGCCCGGCGACAGCCCATCCATATTTTCCGGGCGGCGCGAACGCGGCCAGGCCACCGGCGAAAAAATAGGCCGCGCAGCTGATCGAGACCCAGCCCAGGCCGGCGATTTGCGCGGCAAGGCTGAAGGCGATCACCCCGACGCATAATTTTATCGTCGGAGGGAAGCGGCGGAGAATGATGAAGAAGGCGGCATAGACCGCGACCTCCGCAGAGATGGACCAGATCGGACCGTTGAAGCTGAAGGGTTGGGCAGGGCCCCAGTCGGTCGCGAGGAAGAGTTGGGCGACCAGCATCGATGCCTCGCTCGCCGGATAGATGAAATCTTCGCCCGTGGTGGAACGGTGCACCGCCTGCAGCCCGACAACCGCAACCAGCGTGAGGACATGCAGCGGGTAGAGCCGGGAGAAGCGCAGCCAGAAGAACTCCTTCGTCCGGACTGCCCCATGGTGAATCGCCTGACCATATTTCCAGAAGAAGATGTAGCCACTGATTCCCCAGAAAACCTGCACGCCGAACTGGCCATATTCGTAAAATGGCCAAAGCATGCCGTAGCCCGGCACGGCCGCGCGATCGACCGCAGCCATGCCGGCCATGTGGGCAAAGTGCCGGTAATGGTAGAAAAGCACCGCCAGAGCGGACAGTAATCTCAACACTTCCAGGCCGAGCAGCTTGTCGCCCGCGCGCAACGCGGCCGCGGTTTCTGCGGGGCGCGCGGGACGGCTGTCGGCCATGTCGAAAGGGCGGGCGTGTCCCATGCGCGCGGCTTAACGGAAAATGGTTACCAATTGCCCGCTGGTAAGGCGGCGCGGTAGCGCCTATCTGCGCGGCGCAACCCACTAGCCCCTTGCCGAAAGTCCGACATGATCGACCGTTCCGCCGTTCGCGCCGCGTATCGTCCCGAAGAGAATGCGCTGGTGAAGCAGCGGCTTGCAGAGGCGAGGCTTCCGGCGCGGGTCCAGGGCGAAGCGACGGCCATCGCGCGGACGCTCGTCAAGGCAGTTCGCGACCACGATGCAGCGGGACTGGATGCCTTCCTGCAAGCCTATGACCTTGGCAGCGACGAGGGCATCGCCCTGATGTGCCTGGCCGAGGCTCTGCTTCGGGTTCCCGATGCGGAAACCGCGGACGATTTGATTGCCGACAAGCTGGCGGGTCCGGACTGGGCCGAGAAGCTTGGGGGCAGCCGCTCGACCTTCGTCAACGCCGCCACCTTCTCACTGCTGCTCACCGGAAAGGTACTCGAAGAGGCCAATGACCGGACCGCAAGCTGGCGCGCCGCGCTGGGCCGGGCCGTGGGCCGACTGGGTGAGCCCGTAATCCGCACTGCGGTCAGCCAGGCGATCAAGATCCTTGGCCGGCAATTTGTCTTCGGCAGGACCATCGACGAGGCGCTGAAGCGGGCGGCTCCGGAACGGGCAAGGGGCTGGAGCCACAGTTTCGACATGCTTGGCGAGGCCGCCAGGACTTACGCCGATGCCGCCCGTTACGCCAGTGCCTATGCCGATGCGCTGGACCGGATCGCGGCGTCCTCAAAGGGCGGTTATCGCGTCGCATCGGGCATCTCGGTCAAGCTTTCCGCGCTCCACCCGCGCTACGAATGGAGCCATGCCGCCGAAGCGAGGGACGCCATCGTACCGGTGGTTCGGGACCTTGCGCTGAAAGCAGCGGCGGCGGACGTGCACCTCACTATCGACGCGGAGGAAGCGGACCGGCTCGAGCTGTCGATGGACATTATCGAGGCGCTGGTCGCAGATGACGCCATCTTCGCCAATGGTTGGGGCGGATTTGGTCTTGCAGTCCAGGCCTATCAGAAGCGCGCCGTGCCGCTTGTCGACTGGACCATCGACCTTGCCCGCAAGCATGGCCGCAAGTTCATGGTGCGCCTGGTGAAGGGCGCCTATTGGGACACCGAGATCAAGGCCGCGCAGGTTGCCGGCCTGGCCGACTATCCGGTTTTCACCCGCAAGGTCGCGACCGATGTGTCCTATCTGGCCTGCGCTAAGAAGCTGCTTGAAGCTAGCGACTGCATCTACCCCGCGTTCGCGACTCACAACGCCAATACGATCGCGGCGGTGAAGGCGCTTGCCGGCCCGCGCAAGAGCGAGCCCGGCTTCGAATTCCAGCGCCTGCACGGAATGGGTGAGGGTTTGTATGAGGAGCTTGCCAAGCTGGAGCGCGGGATCGGTGAGCAGCCGACCCCTGTGCGGCTCTATGCGCCGGTCGGCAGTCACAAGGAACTGCTCGCTTACCTCGTCCGCCGCCTGCTCGAGAACGGAGCCAATTCCAGCTTCGTCAACCGGGTCGCCGACGAGCAGATCGCGCTCGAGGACCTCGTTCGCGATCCGGTCGCCGAGCTTGGCGCGCACAATCCCAAGCGGAACCCGGCGATACCGCTGCCCAACCAGATTTTCGGCAGGGCTCGGCGCAACAGCGCGGGTGTCGACCTCAGTGATCCGTTGGTGCGCGAACCCTTGCTTGAACGACTCGCCGTGCTCGATGCACGCACCTACGAGGCCAAGCCGACCGAAGAATCTTCCGGGGAACATCCAATCCGCCGGATCACTTCGCCGCACGACGACCGGATCGAAATCGGCATCGCCCATGAAGCGACCGACAACGTCATCGATCGCGCGATGATGGCCGCGGCCGCGGCGCAGCCGGCGTGGGACGCGCTTGGTGGCGAGGCGCGGGCCGACCTCCTCGATCGCGTCGCCGACCTGTTCGAAGAGGAACGCGACAGCTTCTTTTCGCTCTGCATGCGCGAAGCTGGCAAGACGCTGCCTGACGCGGTGCTGGAAGTGCGCGAGGCGGTGGACTTCCTGCGCTATTACGCGGCCGAGGCGCGCGCAAAGTTCAGCGGCGCCGTGCCGCTTCCGGGTCCCACCGGCGAACTTAACGAGCTGCGCCTGCATGGCCGCGGTGTGTGGACCTGCATCAGCCCGTGGAACTTCCCGCTGGCGATCTTCGTCGGACCGGTCGCCGCCGCGCTCGCCGCCGGCAACGCCGTCATGGCCAAGCCCGCCGAACAGACGCCTCTCATCGGCGCCAAGGCGGTCGAGCTGATGCACCGTGCCGGCATCCCGCATGCAATTGTCCAGTTGATGCCCGGGGACGGCCGTGTCGGCGCGGCCCTGACGTCTCATCCGTTGACGGCTGGTGTGGCCTTTACCGGGTCAACCGATACCGCACGCCTGATCGCCCGCTCGCTGGCCGAACGGACCGAAGGCCCGATCATCCCGTTGGTCGCCGAAACCGGCGGGCAGAATGCAATGATCGTCGATTCCTCGGCGCTACCCGAACAGGTTACGCGCGACGTCGTGGCTTCCAGCTTCCAGTCCGCTGGCCAACGCTGTTCAGCGCTCCGCGTCCTGTTTATCCAGGACGATGTCGCAGACGAGATGATCCGAATGATCGCCGGAGCGATGGAAGCGCTCTCAATTGGCGATCCGCGCGCTCTCACGACCGATGTCGGACCGGTCATCGACGCCGCCGCCCGCCAGGCGCTTCGCCGCCACCTCGACTGGCTCGATCATCACGCCAGGCTGATCATGCGCCGGGACATTCCCGACGATCTGGCGCACGGCTTCTTCGTCCCGCCGGCGATGTATGAGGTCGACAGTCTCGGACAGCTCACCCAGGAAAACTTCGGGCCAATCCTTCATGTCGTCCGCTGGAAAGCGGGTCAGCTCGACAAGGTCGTCGCCGAGATCAACCGCACCGGCTACGGCCTCACTCTCGGGCTGCAGAGCCGAATCGACACGACCCGCGATTATGTCGAGCGGCACGCCCGCGTCGGCAATCTCTACGTCAATCGCAACCAGATCGGGGCGGTGGTCGAAAGCCAGCCTTTTGGCGGCGAAGGGTTGAGCGGCACCGGACCCAAGGCAGGCGGTCCCCATTATGTCGCCCGTTTCGCGACCGAGCGGGTGACCTGCATCGACACCACTGCTGCTGGCGGCAACGCCAGCCTGATGGCGGCCATGGAGGGCTAGTCCCGCGCCCGCCCGGCGGATGGATGACCAGTCGCCGTGAGGTCGGGGCGAACGAAAAGCGGCGGGTTAAACCCGCCGCGTCATGACCTTTAAAATAGATGGCTCCCCGAGTTGGATTCGAACCAACGGCCGCTCGATTAACAGTCGAGAGCTCTACCGCT
This sequence comes from Sphingomonas xanthus, assembly GCF_007998985.1. Taxonomy (GTDB): domain Bacteria; phylum Pseudomonadota; class Alphaproteobacteria; order Sphingomonadales; family Sphingomonadaceae; genus Sphingomicrobium; species Sphingomicrobium xanthum. The sequence goes on along the minus strand of NZ_CP041659.1, from coordinate 294,833 downwards.
GAGCTATCGGGGAGCAGTCCTCATTCGGACGAGCGGGCCTATGGCGCAGCGCTGCGGGATTCGCAAGCCTCAACTCGCAAATTGCTCTGCGGCAATTCGCTCGTCGAGGGCATGCTCGGGATCGAACAGCAACGTCAGCGATCGTGCGCGGTCAAGCGACACGTCGACCGTGCAAACTTCGCGCACCTCGAACTGGTCGGCGACGGCCGCGACGGGGCGCTTGTCGGCTTCAAGGATACGGAAGCGGACCGACACGTCGTCGGGCAGGATCGCACCGGACCAGCGGCGCGGACGAAAGGGGCTGATCGAGGTCAGCGCCAGCATCTTTGCCGCCAGCGGCAGGATCGGGCCATGGGCGGAAAGATTATAGGCGGTAGACCCTGCCGGAGTCGCCACCAGCACGCCATCGGCAACCAGTTCGGGCATGACCACCCGTCCGTTGACGCAAATCTCGATCTTCGCGGTCTGGCGCGTTTCGCGCAGCAGCGACACTTCGTTGATCGCGGGATGGGTCCATGTTTCGCCGCGGATGGTTGTCGCCTCCATCTGCAAAGGCGTGACCTTGATATGCTTGGCTCGCGCGATCCGCTCCGAAAGCTGGTCCAACCGCCATTCGTTCATCAGGAAACCGAATGTGCCGCGGTTCATGCCGAATACCGGCCGCGCCTGGCTATCCTCGAGCATGGCGTGGAGCGTTTGCAGCATGAAGCCGTCGCCGCCCAGTGCGACCAATGTATCCGCTTCCTCGGCGTCGGCCCAGCGGTAGCGGCGGCGAAGCAGCTTTTCGGCCGCCAGCGCAGCTTCGGTGGGGGAAGCCACCAAGCCAATTCCGCGGGCCGCAAGGTCGCGGTCGGGCTGGGGTGAAGAGGGGCCGGCGACGTTCACGGCAACGTACATAAGCCATCGGCGGCAAATCTCCACTGTCCCACTTTGGTGCGCCACCAGCTGCGTCCTTGGGTCGGCGTTCCCCGACGCCTAACCGCAGTGGGATGCGAGAGTGGCATTGGCCTATCTTCGGGGGCAAGCGGGCGTCGGACCGACTGGTTTCGGCGCCCGCTTGGACATTGCGCGACCGCGCCTTGCGGGCAGCGATCCGCTCCGGGGACGTAGACCTGCGTTTCCAGCCCCAGATCGAGCCTTGTACTGGCCGCATCGCGGGGGTGGAGGCACTGGCAAGGTGGCGAGGATCTCCGACCCCGGAGCAATTGTTTGACCGGGCCAGGGGCGCGGGGCTCGAGGAGCAGCTTTCGCGCGCGATCCAGCGCAAGGCGTTACGGATCGCGGCGGGATGGGTCGGGCCGCTTGCCGACCTCAGCCTGTCGATCAACCTGTTGCCCGCGGACCTCGAACGTTCCGGCTTCGATCGGTGGCTGCTGGACGAAATCGCGTCCGCGGGGATCGATCCGCGCCGCATTACGGTCGAGATAGTCGAACGTAGCCTGCGCCGCGACCGGCCCGCCGTGGTCGAGCGGCTGGTCCGGCTGCGGGAAGCCGGGGTCCGGATTGCGATCGACGATTTTGGAACCGGCTATTCAAGCCTGGCCTATCTTACGACATTGCCGATCGACCTGATCAAGATCGACCGGGCAATGATCGCCGACATTGTCGGCGGCAGCCGGGATCGTATCCTCGTCAAGGCGATGATCCGGCTGGCGCGCGAACTTGGCCTCGCCATGGTTGTCGAGGGCGTCGAAGACGGCGCCCAGCTGGCCTTGCTGTCGCAATGGGGCTGCGACCTTTACCAGGGCTTCTATGGCGCGCCGCCCCTCACCGAGGATCAGCTTGGCCAATTCGTCGAAGCTGCCGCTCTCCGCGCCGCCTAGGCGGTTTCCAGTTCGCGCTTGGCTTCGTTTGCTGCCAGGACCCGCATCAGGCCGCGGGAAATCTGCAATGCCCCGTTGAGCCTGGCTTCGCCGCCTGGCCATTCCCGGCTGATCACCAGTTTGCTGTCGGGCCGAAGTTTGGCTGCGCCCTTGAGCCGTTCCACATAGGTGAGCAGGCCGGGCAAGTCCGGAAAACCGCCTTCCGCGAAGGTTATGACCGCGCCCTTCGCGCCAACGTCAAGCTTGGCGATGCACGCCTTCTTGCAGTTGATCTTGGTCTCAACGATCTGCAGCAGGTTCTTGGTTTCCTGAGGCAATTTGCCGAAGCGATCGATCAGCTCCGCTCCGAAGGATTCCACATCCTGCCGGTCGTCCAACTCGCCGAGCCGACGGTAGAGACCCATGCGCAAATCGAGATCCGGGACATAATTTTCGGGGATGAGGATTGCCGCCTCGACGTTGATCTGCGGCATGAAATCCTCGCGGCGGTCGGCCTTCCCCGACTTGAGCTCCAGGATCGCGTCCTCAAGCATAGACTGGTAGAGTTCGAAGCCGACCTCCTTGATATGGCCCGACTGTTCATCGCCGAGCAGGTTGCCGGCGCCACGGATGTCGAGGTCGTGGCTGGCGAGCTGGAAACCGGCGCCGAGGCTGTCGAGGTTCACCAGGACCTGAAGTCTCTTGTCGGCGCCCTCGGTAAGCCCGCGATCAGGCTGGGTCGTCAGATAGGCGTAGGCGCGGGTCTTCGAGCGGCCGACCCGGCCGCGCAACTGGTAAAGCTGGGCAAGGCCGAAGCGGTCGGCGCGGTGGACGATCAAGGTGTTGGCCGACGGGATATCCAGCCCGCTTTCGACAATGGTGGTCGACAGCAGCACATCATATTTCTTGTCGTAGAAGGCGCTCATCCGTTCCTCGACCTCGGACGGGCTCATCTGGCCGTGGGCAGTCACCGCCTTCACCTCGGGGACTTCCTCGCGAAGCCACTGCTCAAGATCGGGAAGGTCGGCAATGCGCGGGGCGACCATGAAGCTCTGGCCGCCGCGATAATGTTCGCGGAGCAGGGCTTCGCGGACGACTACCGGATCCCACGGAGCCACATAGGTGCGCACCGCCAGCCGATCGACCGGTGGGGTTTGAATGACGCTGAGTTCGCGCAGGCCCGACATCGCCATTTGCAAGGTGCGCGGGATGGGCGTGGCGGTCAGCGTCAGCACATGGACGTCCTGCTTCAGCGCCTTGAGACGTTCCTTATGGGCGACGCCGAAATGTTGCTCCTCATCGACAATGACGAGCCCGAGCTTCTTGAATTTGAGCGTTTTTCCAAGCAGCGCGTGGGTGCCGATGACGATATCGACCTTGCCGGCCTCGAGGCCCTGCTTGGTCGCCGACGCCTCGGCCGCCGGAACCAGGCGCGACAGACGGCCGATCTGGATCGGGAATCCCCGGAAGCGCTCGACGAAATTGCGATGATGCTGGCGCGCGAGCAGCGTGGTCGGCGCGACAACCGCGACCTGAAACCCCGCCATCGCCACCACGAAGGCCGCCCGCAATGCGACCTCGGTCTTGCCGAAACCGACATCGCCGCACACCAGCCGGTCCATCGGCTTGCCGCTCTCCAGATCCTCCAGTACCTCGGCAATCGCACGGTCCTGATCATCGGTTTCCTCATAGGGGAAGCGATCGACGAATTCGGGCAGCGAAGAGTCCGCCGCGGCGACCTGGCCAGGCCGGGTCGCGCGAAGCGCGGCGGTTTTAATCAACTCTCCGGCGATCTCGCGGATGCGCTCTTTCATCCGGGACCGGCGACGCTGCCAGGCTTCGCCGCCGAGGCGATCCAGCGATGCGCCCTCGCCGCTGCCATAGCGCGACAGGACTTCAATATTCTCCACCGGGACGTAGAGGCGGTCGCCGCCAGCATAGCTTAGCGCGACGCAGTCATGCGGTGCCGTGCCGACCATCACCGATGTCAGCCCCTCGTAGCGCCCGATGCCATGTTCCATGTGCACGACGAGGTCGCCGGGCGTCAGCGCGGCGAGTTCGGCGAGGAAGGCATCGGCGCTCTTGCGCCGCTTCTTGCGCCGCACCAGCCGGTCGCCAAGCATGTCCTGCTCGGTCAGAACGGCCACGTTGGGGGCGGTGAATCCATGGTCCAGCGGCAGGACGATCAGGGCTGCGTCCTGCTTGCTGCCGAGCGCTTCCTGCCAGGTACGAACCTGGCTCAGCCGTGTCAGGCCATGATCCTCCAGCAGTCCGGCGAGCCGCTCCCGGGCGCCGGCGGAATAGCTCGCAAGAATGACTTTTCGCTGGCTTTTCCGTAGCTTAGCGACATGGGCCGAGACCGCGTCATAAACATTGGCGTTCTGTGCCCGCTCGGGCGCGAAGTCGCGTGGCCCTTCGACCTGGAAATCGATGACCCGGTCGCTTTCGGGCTGCGAAAAAGCCGTGGTCTGGTGCACCGGCCGCTGCGCCACGTCCGCCCGCCATTCCTTGCTCGACAGGTAAAGCGCCGAGGGCGCCAGCGGCCGATAACTGCCGACATCGCTGCTCATCGCGCGTTCGCGATTGGCGAAATAATCGGCGATTGCCTCGTGCCGCGCTTCCAGTGCGCTGTCGCTGTTCGCATCGCGCAGGACGACGTCATTCTCGCCAAGATGGTCGAAGAGGGTGGTAAGCTTGTCTTCGAACAGCGGCAGCCAATGTTCCATTCCCGCCAGCCGCCGACCCTCGCTGATTGCCTGATAGAGCGGGTCGCCAGTTGCGTTGGCGCCAAATTGTTCGCGGTAGCGGCCGCGGAACCGCTTGATGGTGTCTTCGTCCAGCAACGCTTCGCTCGCGGGCATCAGCATGAAGGCCTCGGCACTTCCGACCGAGCGTTGGTCAGAGGGGTCGAAGCGGCGCATCGTTTCGATTTCGTCGCCGAAGAAGTCGATCCGCAGCGCTTCCGACTGGCCTGCTGGGAAGAGGTCAACGATTGAACCGCGCACCGCGAATTCGCCTGCGTCATGGACGGCGTCGGTGCGCTGGTAGCCATTGGCCATGAGCAGGTCGACCAGACGGTCGCGTTCGATCCTTTCGCCTTCGGCGAGACGGCGGGTCAGCTGGCGAATCCGGAAGGGCGAGAGGACGCGCTGGGTCACCGCATTGGCGGTCGCTACCAGCAACTGCGGCGCCTTGGGCGGTGCCTGGAGTCGATGGAGGGTGGCCAGTCGCTCGGCCATTACGCGCAGGGCAGGGGAGGCACGGTCGTAAGGCAGGCAATCCCACGCCGGGAAGTTGAGCACCTCTACGTCCGGTGCGAATACCGGGACCGTTTCGGAAAGGGCACGCATTGCCGCCTCGTCCGCGGCGATGATCACCGCGCGGCGCCCGGTGCCGATTCCATGGGCTGCCCGGCAAAGGTCCGCCGCCAGCCAGGGCAGGAAGCCGGAGGGGACGCCGGCCAGCGTCAGCGGGGCGCTCGATCCAAGGATCCGCGGGATTGACTCGGTCATCGCGCAACCCGGATGAAATCTAGTTTTCGCAGCGCGTCCATCATCGGGCCCTTGAAGCGCGCGGGCGGCTCGCTCGTTCCAATCGCCCAGGCCATGATGTCGACATCCTGCTCGTGCAGCAGGTCGCTGAACCAGTCGCGTTGCCCCTCGTCCCAGGTATCGTGATGGGCGTCGAAAAAACCTCCGATCATCATGTCGGCTTCGCGAGTCCCCCGATGCCATGCGCGATATTTCAGGGCCCGCAGCCTCTCATCCATGACGCAATTCTCTCCAACGCACATTGACCCGCGGCGATAATCGCCGCGGGTTCGATGGTCACGATCTAGGGACCGGGCAGCGCCCGGACAAGGGAGGTCAGTCGCGCTGGTGGGCGGAGTGACTCAAGCCTGCTGCAGGTGCCGGGCATTTTACGTTGGGATTGAATTGCGCGAACATCCCGTTGGGGTTGTCCCTATAAATCCAGACGTGCCGATCATAATGAGGCTCGAACATGTGCGCCTCGTCGACTTTAGTGCTGGGATCGTCCTTCATCGTGTCATATTCGACGCCATGGAAGCGCGGCGGTCGTTTATTGCCGGCAGCATGCCAGGCCTTGGCGAAAACCAGGTTCTCGACCGCGACCAGTTTCATCGACCCGTCGGCCTGCGGCTCGTAAATCAGGATCGAAGGCTGCCGAAAGTCGGTGTGAAGCCCGTTGCCGTCGACCCGGGAATTGGTGTCGCTGGTAATGCCGAGCAAGTCAGGCCGGAAGAAATGGACGCCCATTGCCCCCAAATGGCTGGGCCGGCCCATCATCTCCGCGGTTTCGCAAATGTTCATCGGGTCCGGAACATAGCCTTCGGCCAAGGCAACGTTTACATCCTGATATTTGGCTGTCAGCGCCCGGACCTCGGCAAGGCTTGGCTCCTTTGTCGAGCTGCCCGACGACGCCTGGGCTGAAAACGCAATGGTTGCGACAAGCGCCACAAGGCTGTTTCTGATCATCATGGTTGAATTCCTCCGCCGGCGGTTTGTGCGGCTCGGGCGGCCAGTTATGAGCGGAAGCCAGCCGACTCAACGGAAATGCTTGCAGCGCGCTATGCAAATGTGAATAGCTCGAGCCCATGTTCTCGTGGGACGACTTGCGGGTTTTTGTCACGCTTCACCGCGAAAGGACGACCGTCCGCGCCGCCCGCGTTCTTGGCACCAGCCAGTCGACCATTGTCCGGCGCCTAGCGGCACTGGAAAATGACCTTGATCTCAAATTGTTCACACGAGGGTCCAGCGGCCTAGTCCCGACTGAGGCCGGCAAGCGACTTTATCCCCTGGCTATTCAGGCGGAGCGGAGCGTGTGCGAATTTACCGCGGAGGTGGAACTTCTCACCGAAACCGGGCTGAAACTGATCCGGCTGACGCTGCCCGATCATTTCGAACAATTGGTCGTGCCTGTCCTTCGAGAGTTTCGAAAGCGCTGGCCCGCGGTCGATGTCGAGATTTTGCCGGCCGACCGGATCTACGATCTGGATCGCGGAGAAGCAGATATAGCGATTCGCGGACGGACTACCGGGCAGCAGGTCGACGTCGTGGCGCGCGATTTGCCGGCTTGCGGCTTTGCGGTCTACGCGTCGGCGCATGCACCGGAGAGCGAATGTCCGGACGATCCAGAGAAACTTGCCCTTTTTCCGATCGCCGATCTCGATGCGCCGGCGGGCATGCTTCCGATCTACCGATGGCTAAAGAAACAGCGATCCCCGGACATGCGTTCGCCGCACTGCAAGAATCTCCAGGCCCTCGCTTCCACTATTGCCTCAGGCGCGGCGATTGGCGCGCTTCCCTGCACGATGGGGGATGCGAACCGCCTGCTTCGGCGCTGCTTTGAGCCAAACGAGGCGTTCGACGTGCCGATCTACCTGATCGTCCGTCGCGCCGCCTTGCGCCGCCCGCCCGCCCGCGATTTGTTCGACAGCCTCCAGACCTATTTTTGTGAGCGCCCGCAGTTGCTGCTGGGCAAGCGAAACTAATGCGACCCGACCTGCTCAACCCCCTGTTTGCCGAAGTCGAGGCGCTGAAGGGTGTTGGACCGGGCATCGCCAAGGCTCTCGCCCGGCTCGACCTTGGGCGGCTCATCGACCTTGCCTACCATCTCCCGACCGGGACGATCGACCGTGTCCGCGCGCCATTCGCCTCCCAGTCGCTGCTCGGCCGAATTGTCGTCCTTGACGTCACCCCAGTCGAAACCCAGTCCGGGGCGGGCCGCGCTCCGCTGAGGATTTACGCCCGGGACGGCAACGACAACAGGCTGACGCTGACCTTCTTCAACAATCCAACCTGGGCGAGGAAACAGCTTCCCCATGGCCAGTTGCGCACCGTCGTCGGCAAGCTCGACGCTTGGGGCGATGAGTGGCAGATGGTTCATCCCGAAGTGCTGGAACCCGCCGAGGCGGACAAGATCGCCCTGCGTGAACCCGTTTATGGATTAACGGAAGGCGTCTCGAACAAGCGGATGCGTGAACTGGTGTTGGCTGCACTCGAACGCCTTCCAGAACTTCCCGAGTGGGTCGAACCATCGCTGCTGGAGCGCGAATATTGGCCGGCGTGGCATGCGGCGCTCCATGAGACGCATTCTGAAGCCCTAGCTACACTGCCTCGCAAGCGTCTGGCTTACGACGAAATTTTTGCCAATCAGCTCGCTTTAATGTTGCTCCGCCAAGTCGCTCAGCGCAAACGCGGCAGGCCGTTGCAGGGCGACGGCAGGCTTAGCCGACAGCTGCGTTTGCCCTATCGACTGACCGGTTCGCAGCAGCGCGTCATCGGTGAAATTCGCGGGGACATGGCACAGGAAAGGCCAATGCTCCGGCTGCTCCAGGGGGATGTTGGATCGGGCAAGACGTTGGTCGCCTTGCTGGCCATGCTGGAGGCCGTCGAGGCCGGCGCACAAGCGGCGATGCTTGCACCGACCGAAATCCTCGCGCGGCAGCATTTCACCACCCTCCAGCGCCAGTGCGAGGCGATCGGCGTGCGGATCGCGATTCTCACCGGCCGGGAGAAAGGGCGTGCGCGGGAATCTATACTGATGGGACTAGCCGACGGATCGGTCGACATTCTCGTTGGAACCCATGCGATTTTCCAGCAGCATGTCGCTTATCAGCGGCTGGGCTTGATCGTGATCGACGAACAGCACCGCTTCGGCGTGTCGCAGCGGCTGTTGTTGAGCGAAAAGGCCGAGCGACCACCGCACCTGCTGGCGATGACCGCTACACCCATCCCGCGAACGCTGACCTTGACCCACTATGGCGAGATGGACGTCAGTCGGATCGACGAGATGCCGCCGGGCCGGACTCCGATCGAAACGCTGGTGATCAGCGATGCCAAGCTGGCCGATGTGATGAACGGGCTTGGCCGGCACCTTTCGAACGGTGGGCAGGCCTATTGGGTTTGCCCGTTGGTCGAGGAAAGCGAGACGATCGACGCGGCTGCGGCCGAGGAGCGTGCGGCGACGCTCCGGGCCCGCTTCGGCGCCGAGCGGGTCGGCCTGGTGCATGGCCGGATGAAGGGACCCGAGAAGGATGGCGTCATGACGTCGTTCGGTTCGGGCGAATTGGGCGTTCTGGTCGCGACCACCGTGATCGAAGTGGGCGTCGACGTACCCAACGCCACCTTGATCATTGTCGAAGGGGCGGAACGGTTTGGCCTTGCCCAGCTCCACCAGCTTCGCGGTCGGGTCGGGCGCGGCGCAGGGGCCAGCCGATGCATCCTGCTTCGCGGCCAGGCGTTGACCGAGACGGGCCGGGCACGGCTCGCGCTGATGCGTGCAACCAACGACGGCTTTCGCATTGCCGAGGAGGATCTGCGGCTGCGCGGACCGGGTGAGATCCTGGGGACCCGACAGTCAGGGGATCAGGGATTTCGCGTAGCAAGTCCCGAAGATGTCGCCGAACTGGCTCCAGTGGCGCAGGCCGACGCGCGATTGCTGCTCGATCGCGACGGTGGCCTTTCCAGCGCGCGCGGGCAGGCGGCACGATTGTGCCTTTACCTGTTCGAACGCGACTCCGCGGTCGGCCTTCTCCGGAGCGGTTGATCGGCAACTCCTGCAATCCTCCAGTCTGACCACCCGGTCGCAATGCGCGAGGATGGTCTGCCGGTGTCGAAAGCGTCACGGTGCATGTGCTTCGCGGCCTGTGCGGTCTTGGGACAACCACCTGCGGCCCATCAGCAACAATCCACAGTTAAATTAAATGTTCGCCGGTCAGTTCTTGTTAAGCCGCACGTCCTTAACTATGAGCGCCATGGGCATCAGACGGCCCCGGGCTAAGTATCGGGAAAGTCCAATGTTTTGCCTCCGGCCGCTACCGTTGGCCCGGTTCCTGCGGCGGCAGGCGCTTGTGTCGGGGAGGGAATAATGGCGACTGCTCTTAAGGACCTGTACGGATCCGGTCCCGAACAATTTGACCAGTTACAGCTTGCTGACGGTTATCGTCCTTCAGAGACCGAAGAATTCATGTGCGCCGAACAGCGTGCTTACTTTCTGCGGAAATTGAAGGACTGGAAGGAATCCATCGTCGAGGAAAGCCGCGCGACGATGGCTCAGCTCCAGGTCGACTCCTTGCGCGAACCGGACATCGCCGATCGCGCGTCGAGCGAAACCGACTGGTCGATCGAATTGCGTACCCGCGACCGGCAGCGCAAGCTGATCGCCAAGATCGATGCGGCGATCCGCCGCCTCTACGACGGCGAATATGGCTATTGCGAAGTCACCGGCGATCCAATTTCGCTTGCACGGCTCGAAGCCAGGCCGATTGCCACCATGACCCTGGAAGCCCAGGAAAAGCATGAGCGGATCGAACGGGTTTCCCGGGACGACTGACCGGGACTGAACCATCAAAAAAGGCCGGCGGCTCCGATGAGCGGTCGGCCTTTTTCGTGGATCGGACTTCGGCTAATGGCCGACCATCTCATCCTTGATTTTAAGTTTTGCCTTTTTCAGGCGCGCCAGCAGGTCCGTGTCGGGGTGGGGGCGATGTTCTTCTTGGTCGATCAGCGTGTGCAGCGAAGCATGTTTAGATGCGAGTGCCTCGACATGGGCCTTGTCCATCGGTCAATTTCCTTTCGTTGGCTGACGCGTGACAGTTCATCGAATAAATCATGAAATAGACGATTTGTCGCCCTCGAACCGACTCCTTCCAGCGACGGCTGGGGGCAGCCCGGCGTTGACGGTAAGCGTGGTGACGACGATCTGGGCTTGGGCTAGGATGGACCGATGAACGACGATGATCCGCGCGAACTGCTCCAATTGCTGAAGCAGGAACATCGGCGTCTGGATGAAGAGATTGAGCTGCTGAGTTCAAGCGGCAATTGCGACCAGCTCGAACTGGCGCGGATGAAAAAGCGCAAACTGGTTTTGAAGGACGAGATTCAGCAGCTCGCCGACCGGCTGATCCCGGACATCATCGCTTGATGCGCCTGTCCAATGCTGGGACAGGTAGCAATCGGCTGCTTCCACCCCGTTCGCCGAAACGTTTCCTCAGCAGCACTGAGATGGCAAGATTGGCAGCATCATGAACGATTCGACCGAAGACAGCGCCCCCGAGGCTCGGATCACTCCCCGGCTGATCGATGCGCTTTACACCGAAGCCATGGTGCTGGCCGATGAAGCACGGGCTTACTTCGACGAAGCTGGCCGCGACGAGCGGCAGACGCTCGATCCGTTCGCCCGGGTCGGCTTCGCCTGCGAATCGCTGAAGGTTACGACCCGCATCATGCACATCGTCGCCTGGCTTCTGACCCAGCGAGCGGTCGAGACCGGCGAGATCATGGCCGCAGACGGCCGAAGGCCGGAGCGCAGGCTCGGCAACGCCAACGACAGCGACCCAGCAGTCATCGTGCAACTCCCGGCCAGCGCCCAGCGGCTGATTACCGCCAGCATCGACCTTTATGACCGCGTCCGCCGGCTCGATGAGGGGCAGGTCGCAAGCGAACCGGCACCGAGCCCGGCCCGGGCGCTGATGGGCAGGCTGGAGCGCGACCTGATCTGGAACCGCGGAGCCTGAATCGCTAGGGTCGCCGCCATGCGGCCCTTCACATTCAACCCGGGTCCAAGAATCCTCTCCGGCGATGGATCCGCAGCCCGCCTTGCCGACCTCCTGCCCGAAGGCCCCTGCCTGTTGGTCAGCGACAAGCAGGTCGTCCGGCTGGGCCTGATCGATGCCTGCCGCGCTTCGCTGGAGGCGGCGGGGCGCCGCGACATCATCCTATTCGACGAGGTCGAGGCCGATCCTTCCAGGGACACCTTGCTCGCGGCGGTCGAGCGTGGCCGAGAGGGCGGCGCAACCCATGTCGTCGGCTTCGGCGGCGGCAGTCCGATGGATGTCGCCAAGCTTGCGGCCTATCTGCTCGGCTCGGGCGACGATCTCGACTCGATCTGGGGCGTCGACGTCGCCGACGGCGTGGGGCTGCCGCTCGCGCTGGTGCCGACCACGGCGGGCACGGGCTCAGAGGCTACACCAATTTCGGTGATCACCTGCGAGGGCGGGATAAAACTTGCGGTCAATGCGCGGCCGCTGACCGCCGATTGGGCGGCGCTTGATCCCGGCCTCACGCTTGGGCTTCCCGCTGAGGTGACCGCGGCGACCGGCATCGATGCGATCGTGCATTCCGTCGAGGCCTTCACCTCCGCGCGGCTGAAGAACCCGATCTCCGACGCGCTTGCGCGTGAGGCGTTCCGGCTGCTGACCGGCAATCTGCAGGTCGCGATCGACGATCCGGCCAATATCGATGCGCGCTCGGCGATGCTGCTAGGCGCGCACCTCGCCGGCCTGGCTTTCGCCAACGCACCAGTCGCGGGGGTTCATGCGCTAGCCTACCCGCTTGGCGGGCTCCACCACCTGCCGCACGGCCTCAGCAACGCGCTGATGCTGCGCACTGTGATGCAGCATAATAGCGAAGCCGCGCGGGACCTTTATGCGGAGCTTGCACCGCTGCTGGTTGCGGACTGTGAAGCGCTGGGAAGCCAGGCGCGCTGCGCCGCGCTGATCGACGGGCTCGATCGCCTGGTCGTGGCAAGCGGGCTGAAGCCGCGCTTGCGCGACCATGGGATCAGCCTGGATGATATTCCGACATTGGCAAGGGAAGCGATGAAGCAGACCCGGCTGCTGGTGAACAATCCATGCCACATCGATGAACAGGATGCCCGGCGGCTGTATGAGGCCGCATGGTGAGCCGGGAGTCCGCACGGCCGCGGGCCTCCTATCGCTGGTTCGACCGGATCAGCATGCGTTGGGCGGACAATGACGCCTACGGCCATGTCAACAATACCGTCTATTACGCATGGTTCGATACGGCGGTGAACCGGTGGCTGGTAGAGACGGGGCTGCTGGATATCGAACAGGGCGACCCGATCGGGCTCGTCGTCGCAACGGGCTGTTCCTATTTCGCGCCGCTGAACTTTCCCGGCGAGGTCGAGGTGGGAATTGCCGTCGAGCGGCTAGGCCGGTCCAGCGTGACCTACCGCCTGGGAGTTTTCGCGCCCGACCAGGACGAGCCGAGCGCGCAGGGTCATTTTACCCACGTCTATGTCGACCGGACGGAACGGCGTCCGACCACGCTTCCCGATTCTTGGCGGGCCAGGCTGGAGACGATCGCCTAGCCGCAGATCGCGCGGCGGACCGTATCATATTCCGATGACAGGCGAGCGACTAGCTCGGCAGTGGAAGTGACCTCGCGGATGACCCCAATCCCCTGGCCCGACCCCCAGATATCGCGCCACGCCTTGGCTCCGGTTGCCGACTGGAAATTCATCGCCTCGGGGCCGGGCGCCGGCAGGTTGTCGGGATCGAGCCCGGCGGCGACCACTGAGGCACGCAGGTAGTTGCCGCTGACCCCGGTGAACAGCGCCGAAGTGATGATGTCGGCGGCTCCGGCCTGGGTGATGGCCTGTTTATAGTCGTCGGCCGCTCGCGCCTCGTGGGTGGCGATGAAAGGCGAGCCAATATAGGCGAAGTCAGCCCCCATCGCTTTTGCGGCCAACACCGCATTGCCGGTTGCGATTGCGCCCGAAAGGGCGAGCGGTCCGTCGAACCAGCGGCGGATTTCCTGGATCAGGGCGAAGGGGGACCATCGCCCGGCATGGCCACCTGCACCCGCCGCGACCGCGATCAGCCCGTCCGCGCCCTTTTCGATCGCCTTGCGGGCAAAACGGTCGTCGATGATGTCGTGAAGGGTGATGCCGCCCCAGCCATGGACCGCGTCATTGAGCTCGGTGCGCGCGCCAAGCGAGGTGATGACCAAGGGGACCTTCCACTTGGCGCAGGTCGCGACATCGGCCTCGAAACGGTCATTTGAGCGGTGGACGATCTGGTTGACCGCGAAAGGCGCCGATGGCGCTTCGGGATTGGCGGCATCATAGGTAGCAAGCTCCTCGCTGATCTGGTGCAGCCATTCGTCGAGCTGGCTTTGCGGCCGGGCGTTGAGCGCAGGAAAGCTGCCGACGATGCCAGCCTTGCACTGGGCAATCACCAGGTCGGGATTGGAGACGATGAAAAGCGGCGCGCCGATGACGGGAAGACGCAGGCGATCGAATATGGCGGGAAGGGGCATTGCGACTCCTCAGGCGACCTGGTGATAATGTTTGAACCACTGGACGAAGCGCGGAATGCCTTCGTCGATCGTCGTTCTGGGCCGGAAACTATGGTCGCGTTCGATCGCGCTGATGTCGGCGAACGTATCCTTGACGTCGCCGGCCTGCATTGGCTGGAAATCGATCTGCGCCTTGCGGCCCATTGCCTGCTCGATCAGACCGACCATGCGCATCAGCTCTTCGGAGCGATGATTGCCGATATTATAGAGGGCATGGGGACTGCGGCTTCCGCCGGCCTTGGTTTCGCCATCGTCGCGCGGCGGAGCGTCGAGGCAGGCAACAATGCCGCTCACGATATCATCGATATAGGTGAAGTCGCGGCGCATCTCGCCATTGTTGAAGATGGTCAAAGGACGCCCTTCCATGAGCGCCTTGGCGAACAACCACATCGCCATGTCGGGGCGCCCCCAAGGGCCGTAGACCGTAAAGAAGCGCAGGCCCGTCATCGGCAGGCGGAACAGGTGGGCGTAGCTTTCGCTCATCAGCTCGTCGGCTTTCTTGGTCGCGGCATAGAGCGAAATGGGCTGGTCGACGCGGTCCTCGACGCGAAACGGAAGGCTGTCATTGCCGCCATAGACAGATGAGGAACTGGCATAGACGAAATGGTCGACCGCTCGGTGCCGTGCCAGCTCCAGCATGTTGATCTGGCCCATCAGGTTAGAGCGGACATAGGCCTGCGGATCGACCAGGCTGTAGCGAACGCCGGCCTGCGCGCCCAGATGAACGATCCGGTCGAAGCGGTGCGCGGCCACAAATTCGCTGAGCGCGTCCTGGTCCCCGAAGTCGACTTTGCCGAAGGTGAAGCCATTGCCATGTGCGGCCGCGACCCGGTCGAGCCGCGCCTGTTTGAGCGCCGGGTCGTAATAATCATTGAGATTGTCGATGCCGATCACTTGCTCGCCCCGATCGAGCAGGGCGAGGGCGACATGCGATCCGATAAATCCGGCCGCTCCGGTTACTAGGACGGTCATACCAATGTGCTAGCCGAGGCAGGCCGATGGCGCGAGGGGCTTTGCACCGACGCTACGGCAGCTTAGCTAATGGATGAGCAAGGAGAGGCCCGATGACCGAATCCCTGTACCCGGTTCCGGCCGAATGGGCGCGCAAGGCACTTGTCGATGCCGAACGCTATCGGGCGCTGTATCGTGAGTCGCTCGATGATCCGGAAGGTTTCTGGCGGCGCGAGGCGCAACGGATCGACTGGATTCGGCCATTTTCCAGGGTCGATGAATCGAGTTTTCACAAGGCGGATTTCGCAGTCCGCTGGTTTGCCGACGGCACGCTCAACCTCAGCGCCAATTGTCTCGACCGTCATTTGGCCGAACGCGGCGACGATCCTGCCATCATTTGGGAACCTGACGACCCCGCGGCCGAAGGCCGTACGCTGACCTATCGCGAGCTTCACCGGCTGACTTGCCGCTTCGCCAACCTGCTCAAGGCCAATGGGGTCGAACGCGGCGATCGCGTGACAATCTATATGCCGATGGTTCCGGAGGCGGCCGTCGCGATGTTGGCCTGCGCCCGGATCGGCGCGATCCATTCGGTCGTCTTCGGCGGTTTCTCGCCCGAGGCGCTCGCCGGTCGGATTCGCGATTGCGACAGCCGATTGGTGGTTACCGCCGACGAGGGGCTGCGCGGCGGCAAGCCGGTGCCGCTCAAGGCCAATGTCGATGAGGCGCTTCGGGATTGTCCGGGGGTATCCCGGGTAATCATGTTCCGGCGGACCGGCGCGGACGTCGAGATGAAGGAAGGCCGCGACATCGATTGGGCTGCGGCCATGGACGCGGCGCCGGAAGATTGTCCGCCCGTAGAGATGGGCGCGGAGGACCCGTTGTTCATTCTTTATACCTCAGGATCGACCGGGAAACCCAAGGGCGTGCTGCACAGCAGCGGCGGCTATGCGGTGTGGACCTCGCTGACCCACCAGATCGTTTTCGATTACCGGCCGGGCCAAATCTACTGGTGCGCAGCCGATATCGGGTGGATAACGGGGCACAGCTATATCGTCTACGGGCCGCTGGCGAACGGCGCGACCAGCCTGATGTTCGAAGGCGTTCCCAACTGGCCTGACCCGAGCCGCATCTGGCAGGTTGTCGACAAACACCAGGTCGAAATCCTTTATACGGCGCCAACAGCGTTGCGCGCGCTGATGCGCGAGGGGGATCAGTGGGTCAGCCGCACGTCGCGCAAGTCGCTGCGCCTGCTAGGAACGGTGGGAGAGCCGATCAATCCCGAGGCCTGGGGTTGGTATCATCGAGTGGTCGGTGAAGGGCGCTCCCCGGTAATCGATACCTGGTGGCAGACCGAAACCGGCGGGATGATGATCGCGCCACTGCCCGGCGCGATCGCGCTGAAGCCGGGAAGTGCGACCCGGCCCCTGTTCGGGGTTGAGCCGGCCCTGCTCGATGCCGAAGGGCGCGAGATCGCGGGGCCTGGCGAAGGCGCCCTCGTCATCAAGCGCAGCTGGCCGGGGCAGATGCGCACTGTCTGGGGCGACCATTCCCGTTTCTTTGAAACTTATTTCACGACCTTTGCCGGTTATTATTTTTCCGGCGACGGATGTCGCCGCGATGCGGACGGGGATTACTGGATCACCGGGCGGATCGACGATGTCATCAACGTGTCGGGACACCGGCTTGGCACCGCCGAGGTCGAAAGCGCGCTGGTCGCCCACCACTCGGTTGCTGAAGCGGCCGTCGTCGGCATGCCCCACGAGGTCAAGGGGCAGGGCATCTATGCCTATGTGACCGTCAATGCGGGGCTGGAGCCGGACGCCGCGATGCGCGCCGAGCTGATCAGCTGGGTCCGCAAGGAGATCGGGCCAATCGCCACGCCTGACGTCATCCAGTTCGCGCCAGCTCTTCCCAAGACCCGCAGCGGAAAGATCATGCGCCGCATCCTGCGCAAGATCGCGGAAGGCGAGCTGTCCAGCCTTGGCGACACATCGACGCTGGCCGATCCCTCGGTTGTCGACCAGCTTATCGCCAACCGGACTTTGCCTGTTGCCTGATCGCATGCCATCCTGCGCCGCGAGATGGCGAAAGACGTAGCAGAGGCGGACGAAAGCGAATTTCAGCAATTGCTCGATGCGATTCACCGCACACCGATCCCCACGGTTGTCACCGACAAGCGCCAGGCCGACAATCCGATCGTAGCCGTCAACGAGGCTTTCGCCCGGCTGACCGGCTACGAGGTTCAAGAGATCCTCGGCCGCAACTGCCGTTTCCTCGCCGGGCCGTCGACGGATCCCAAGGCCCAAGCCGTGCTGCGCGATGCCGTTGACCGGGGTGAACCCGCGGTCGCCGAGCTGCTCAACTACCGCAAGGACGGAAGTCCGTTTCGCAACGCCGTGATGGTCGCGCCGGTGCGCGACGGTCGCGGCGAGGTGGCGATGTTCATCGGATCGCAGATGGAAGTCGGCGAAAACGGCCGGGCAGGAGGGCTGCGCAAAAACCGGGCCCGTCACCAGGTCGACGGCCTCACGCCCCGGCTACGACAGGTTTTGTCGCTGATGGCGGCGGGATTTCGCAACAAGCAGATTGGCATCCGCCTGGGGATCGAAGAGAAGACCGTGAAGATGCACCGGGCAAGACTGATCAATGCGCTCGGGGTCGCCAGTTCGGCGGAAGCGATCAGGATCGCGGTGGAAGCGGACCTACCGACCTCCGGCGATCATTGAAGAGGAAAAGTCGAACGCCCTGAGAAGGGCGAACTCCTACCACCTAAAGGAGGTATTGCATGCGCACGCTCGCGCGGGTGAAACCGGGAGCGAGGTCAATGTCGACGGATTCAAATTTCGGCGCACCGAAGCGTATCGTCGGATTGCGCGAAAATCCGAACCCTTCGCGCGGGATGCCCATGAACATGTCGAGCCGAGCGTTGGAGTTTTCATCGTGAACCAGGGTCACCGCATAGCGGCCCGGCGCAACACCGGTCAGGCGAAACTGGTGCTCGGCCGTGGGCACCGTCCGGCGCAGTGCCGAAGGGTCTTTGATGCAATTGGGAAAATGCACGGGGTTGCGGGTCAGGCAAAGGTGCAGTTGTCCCTTGCCGTTTCGCAGTCCCTCCACGTTAATTTCAATGGTCGCGGTGGGATCGTCGGCGGCGATCAGCAACAGGAAGGCAAGGGGCAGGATGGTACGCATCGTCTGATCTCCTACCAGCCGCCGTGTAGTTCCGCCAAGCGCAGCCTACCTGGATGGGAATGAACCGTGTCATTATTGCCGGCGGCGGGCTAGCTGGCTGCCTGACCGCGCTGGCGCTGGCCAGGCGCCGCCCGGACATGGAACTGCTGGTCATCGAGCAGGGTGACCGCTTTGGCGGCAATCATACCTGGTCCTTCTTCGATACCGATATCGAGCCCGACGCCCGCTGGGTGCTCGACGGCATCAAGACCCATCGCTGGCCCGACCACGACATCCGCTTTCCACGGCGGAAGCGCAGGCTCGGCATCGGCTATTCCTCGATCCGGTCCGCCGACCTGCACCAGATGATGGTCGCCAGCCTTGAGCCCGACAATTATCGGCTTGGCACCGCAATCTCGGCGGTCGAGCCTACTCAGGTCAGGCTCACCGACGGCACGTCGCTTGCGGGCGATGCGATCATCGATGCGCGCGGAACCGGCCAGAACGATGCGCTGGACCTCGGCTGGCAAAAGTTCGTGGGCCGAATCTACCGGTTTGCGCGTCCTCATGGTGTAGCCCGCCCGGTGATCATGGACGGAACCGTCGTCCAGGAGGACGGCTATCGTTTCCTCTATTACCTGCCGTTCAGCGACACCGACCTGTTGATCGAGGATACTTATTATTCCGAACGGCCCGTGATCGACCGGCCGCGACTGCAGGCGGCTCTAGACCAGGCGGCAGGACAGCTGGACGCCGGCAAGGCGGAGGTCATCGACGAGGAGGAAGGCGTGTTGCCGGTCATAATGGGAGGCGACTTCGATCGCCTGTGGCCGGCCGACGACGGCCTGCCCCGGATCGGTGTCCGCGCAGGCTTCTTCCACCCGACCACCAGCTATTCCCTGCCGGACGCGGTGGCGAACGCCGCCCTGATCGCCGCGCAGGCCGAACTCCATTCCGCCCCGCTGGCCGGTTTCCTGCGCGCGAGAGCGAAGGCATTATGGCGCCAACGGGCATTTTTCCGAGGGTTGAATCGCATGTTGTTCCGCGCCGCACGCCCCGAAGAGCGCTACAAGGTGCTTGAGCATTTCTATCGTTTGCCACCTGCGCTCATCGGCCGGTTCTACGCCGGGCGATTGGGTCTGCTCGACCAGGCGCGGGTGCTGACGGGCCGGCCGCCGGTAGCGCTCGGCCGCGCAATTTCGGCGATGTTGGGGAAAAAGTGATGACCAGGCGCGCGGCGATCATCGGTTCTGGGTTCGCTGGACTTGCGCTGGCGATCCGCCTGCAATCGGCGGGCATCAAGACGGTCATCTACGAAGCGCGCGACCGGCCCGGCGGACGCGCCTATTACTGGGAGAAGGACGGCCACATCTTCGATGCCGGTCCAACGGTGATCACCGATCCAGACTGTCTGCGCGAACTTTGGGCGCTGAGCGGAAGCGACATGGCGCTCGACGTCGAACTGCTGCCAGTCAGTCCTTTCTACCGCCTGTCCTGGCCCGACGGTTCGACCTTTGATTATGTCAACGACGACGAAGGGCTGGAACGGCAGATTCATGCGCTCGATCCCCGCGATGTCGATGGGTATCGCCGTTTCCTCAAATATTCTGCGGGCGTTTTCGAGGAAGGCTATGTCAAGCTTGGCGCCGTTCCTTTCCTCGATTTCAAATCGATGCTGAATGCTGCGCCGCAGCTTGCGCGTTATCAGGCCTGGCGCTCGGTCTATGCCATGGTGTCTCGGTTCGTCCGCAACGAGAAGCTTCGCCAGGCCTTTTCTTTCCACACGCTGCTAGTTGGCGGCAACCCGATGACGACCAGCGCCATTTATGCGCTGATTCACAAGCTGGAACGCGACGGCGGTGTGTGGTTTGCCAAAGGCGGCACCAATCGTCTGGTCGCCGGGATGGTCGCCCATTTCGAACGGCTGGGCGGGATTCTGCGGCTGAACGAACCGGTCGAGGAAATGGAGGCCCACGGAGACCGTATCAGTAGTCTGCGAACGGCGTCCGGGTGGAGCGAGCATTTCGACGCGGTGGTATCTAACGCCGACGTCTTGCGGACCTATGAAATGCTTGGTCATCCGTCTGCGCGATCGGCTGCCCGCCGGCTTCGCCGAAAGCGCTATTCGCCTTCGCTGTTCGTGCTCCACTTTGCCGCAGAGGGAAGTTGGCCTGACGTTCCGCATCACAACATCCTGTTCGGCCCGCGCTACAAGGGCTTGCTCGACGAGATCTACAAGGGACCGGGACTGCCGACCGACCCGGCGCTTTATGTTCATCACCCGACCGTCACCGACCCGTCGCTGGCGCCGCCGGGCAAGTCGACCTTCTACGCGCTGGCGCCCGTCCCGCACCTTGGCAACGCGCCGATCGACTGGGCGGTCGAGGGTCCGGCGTTCGCCGAACGGCTGATCGATCTGCTGGAAGAGCGCCTGCTGCCCGGGTTGCGCGCCAATTTGACCGGACATTTCCATTTCGGACCCGCGGAATTCGAAACTGAACTGCGGTCTCACCTCGGGTCGGCGTTTAGCCTGGAGCCGGTATTAACCCAAAGCGCCTATTTTCGCGTGCACAATCGGGATTCGACTCTGTCAAACCTGTATTTCGTCGGTGCTGGGACCCATCCCGGTGCCGGCATTCCAGGCGTCGTGGGTAGCGCGAAGGCGACTGCCGGCCTGATGATCGCGGATCTGGCCGAGTGAACCGCGCGGCGATCGTTGCCGGGGCCAAGGAAGCCATCCAGCGTGGGTCGAAGTCGTTTCGGGCCGCCAGCAGTCTGTTCGATGAGCGAACGCGCGAACGCGCGTGGCTGCTTTATTGCTGGTGCCGCTATTGCGACGATGTCGCCGACGGGCAGCATTTCGGCTTTGGAAGCGGCGAGCGGGGCAGCGTCGTCCTGCTGCGCAGTCGGAGCCGCCTTGCCGCGGAGGGTCAGCCGGGAGACGGCATCGCTTTCCAGTCGCTGGCACAACTGACAAGCGAATGCCCGTTACCGACGCGCCTGATCGAGGATCATCTCGAAGGCTTCACGCTTGATGAGCAGGAATGGCGGCCGCGGACCGAGGCCGACCTAGCGCGCTATTGCTACCATGTCGCGGGCTCGGTGGGCTGCATGATGGCGATCATCATGGGCGTAAATGACCAGGATTCAGAGACGCTGGACCGCGCCGCCGACCTCGGCATCGCCTTCCAGCTTTCGAACATCGCGCGCGACATCGGGGAGGATGCCGCCAACGGCCGATCCTACCTGCCGGCGGACTGGCTAGCGGAAGCGGGGATCGAGCCCAGTAACATCATGGCGCCTGAGCATCGCTCCGCGCTGGCCACGATGACTGCCCGGCTGGTTTCGATGGCAAAGCATTATGAGGCGAGTGCACGGCTCGGCGTCGACACCCTGCCGTTCCGCTCCCGGCTCGCCGTGCTGACGGCGCTGCGGATCTACGGTGCAATTGGACGGCGGGTCGCCGCGCTCGGCGCCGATGCCTGGGACCAGCGGGTGACGATCGGCAAGATGCGCAAGCTTAGCTTCCTGCTCCCCAGCTTCGTCGAGGCTATGATTGGGGGGCTGCGGCCTCGTGATCGAAGCGGCCCAATCCCCGGTCGGTTCGGCAAAGCCGGTCCCAGAACCTGAAATAAAGCCCGAAGTTGCAGCGATATTTTTCGTGATGCTTCTGATGGTGGCTAGCGGTGATCAGCCATTCTCCAAGCGGTCCCCGGACCAGCCAGCGCGGAAACATCTCCCAGCCCATATGATTGGTGACCCCCATCACGGTCATGATGGTAAGGACGACCAGCAGCGCTCCGTAGTGAATCGGGACCAGCAGGACTAGCGCCGGGATGAGCACGGCGCCGCTCAGCGACTCCCAGGGATGGAAGCTCATCGCCGCCCAGGCCGTAGGTTCGCGGCTGGCATGGTGGACGGCGTGGGCGCGTTTGTAGATCGCCGGGCGATGCATCCAGCGGTGGGTCCAGTAGAACCATGTGTCGTGCGCCAGCAGGTAGGTGATCACCGACGCCGGAAGCCACCACAGCGGATAGGTCGAAACATCGCTATAGACCCGGGTCCATCCATGCGCCTGCCAGCCCCAGGCAAGCAGCCCCGCGGGGGCCCCGTAAATGATGGCGCTGGCGAGCGACCAGGCGATTTCCTGACGCACTTGGCGCGTCCGGCCGCGATAGAGCGTGGGGAGCCTCCGGGCGGTCAGCCAGGCGAAGCCGCCGCTGACCGCGAGGTAGCGCACGGCGACGATCAGGCTCATCGCGGCGACCGAGGCGAAAATGGCGGTCACTGGGCTAGGCCCGCGGCTGGCGAAGCAGGACCTGCTCGCTGTCGGCGATCTGGCGCTTCAGGACATGAGGGGGCGGGGCCCAGAGGAAGCCGAAGCTGACTGCGCCCTGCTTCCCCTCGATCGCGTGATGCAGCCGATGGGCCTGGACGATGCGCTTCATATAGGAGGATTGCGGAGCGTAACGGTGGCCGATGCGACGATGGACGATGACGTCGTGAAACCCGAAATAGATCGCGCCATAGGCGGCGATGCCGGCCCCTGCCGCGATTGCCCAGCCGCCCCAACCCAGATGAACCCCGCCATAAAGAAGCAGGATCGACGGCAGCGCGAAAATCACCGCGTAAAGATCGTTCGCCTCGAACCGGCCGTGGCGTTCGCGGTGGTGGCTGCGATGCAGGAACCAGCCGGGCCCATGCATCACCCAGCGATGCGCGGCATAGGCAACCACTTCCATCGCCGCGACGGTGGCGAGGAACAGGAGGAAGAGGGCGGGATAGCTCACCACGTCCATATAGGATCATCGGCCACCCTGCCCAAGCGAAGTTTGGGGCTGTTGGGTCGACTTTAGGACATGGTGAACGCAATTCTCGATTGGACGTATCGATGCTGAGTAGGGACGCAAGTCCGGTGTCGCATGCGACCGGCCTTCGCAAGCTCGGCTGGCTGGGGCGGCTCGTTCCCCGGACCTCGAGCGCTCACGAAAGTCGCCGTACGGTTCCACTGACGCGGATCGATGATCCGCGCTCCGCCGGTATCTCCGCGACGATCCTCGATGGAGCGCCCATGTCCTCGCCCTGCGAGATGTCAATGCGTCCTTCGTGCGGCCAATCGATGTCGCGCAGGTATCCCGATAACGCTGCCGCGGCGGCGCCGGTGGCAGGGTCTTCAAGCACGCCGCCTGCCGCGAAGGCATTGCGGACGTCGAAGTGCCGCGGAAAACGCGGAACGACCAGTGCGATAGTCGTCAGGCCGTGAATGCGCATCAATGCGGCTCCGGCGCGAAGATCGTAGTTCATTGAGCGGAGACTTTCGCGCGATGTTAGGCAGAGGATGAGATGATCGGCTCCCGCATGCGCCACCGCAGGAGGAATCGAAATATTCAGATCTTCAACATCGTAGCCGAACAGTTTCAGCGCAGCTTCAACCAGATCGTCCGATGCCGGCTCGCTGCGGGTAGGCGGAGAGTTCAATTCGACGCGCAATCCGCCGCTCGCGCGGGTCGCGCTGACCATGATGCTGCCGTCGTTCAAATCCAGCGAGAAAGACCCTTCGCCGACGCGGTCAGCGAGCACGGCGCCTAAAGCGATTGTTGCATGGCCGCAGAACGACACCTCCATTTCCGGCGCGAAATAGCGGACGCGCCATCGACCAGGGCTAAGCGGCACTGCGAAAACCGTCTCGGAATACCCGACGTTCGCGGCGGTCGCCATCATGTCCTCTGGTGAGGGCCAAGATTCCATCAGCGCCACTCCAGCGGGGTTCCCGCCAATGTCGCCATCGGCGAACGCTGCCAGACGTTCCAGTTTCATGAGGTTTTCCTTTGTTTGAAGCCAGTGATGCGGTGGGGCTAGTGGACGAGACCATTGGCGGGCTCGCGGGGCGGCCGGACTGCATCCGGCGAGTGCCTCTTGGGTGACATTGCGCTCATCAGCGTCGGACTTCGGTTGCCATTCTGACGGCGAGCCCGGCCAATATTGTCCCCATGATCCAGCGCTGGAGCACCGCGAACGAAGGACGGCGAGAAAGGAGCAGCGACAACGAGCCGGCAAATGTCACGATCAATGCGTTTACGAACGCACTTATGACTATTTGCGTCGCGCCGAGGGTAATGGCCTGCCCAAGAACGCTGCCGTTGTGAGGATTGATGAATTGCGGGAGCAGAGACAGGTACATCACGGCAATCTTCGGATTGAGAAGGCTCGTGAGAAAGCCCATGAAGAAAAGCTTTTTCGTGCTGTCCCTGGGCAGATCCTCGACTTGGAAGGGCGAACGGCCGCCGGGACGGACGGCCTGCCACGCCAGCCACAATAGATAGAGCACGCCCGAAAAACGGATTGTGTCATAGGCATAGGGCACCGCCAGCACGAGGGCAGTGATGCCAAAGGCTGCGCATAGCATGTAGAATACGAAGCCGAGCACTATTCCGCCCAGCGAAACCAGGCCAGCGGTTCGGCTCTGGCAGATCGATCGCGAGACCAGATAAAACATGTTCGGTCCCGGAGTAAGAACCATGCCCAACGCTATAGCCGCGAAGGCAAGCAGGCTGCTCAACTCGGGCATTTTTCGCCCCGCGGTTCGGGATTGCTGGCATCGGCCTGCCTCACAACCGCTCGGCGTAGCCGGAGGGCATTGAGTTCGATCAGAACTCCCGCAGAAGCCGCCTTCCGCCCAAGAGCGGCTCCGTCGGACGGTTTTCCCGCAGCGCGTACCGGTCGCCCGTCAGACCGGCCCCGGCCGCGCGACCGAAGAAATGGGAGGGGCCCACGATCGGGCACGAAGATGGGCTTCCCGGAATGGGCACCCCATGAACTATCTGCGCTCGACGGGAGTCCCGGGAACAGGTCGTGACGCGGGCGCTCCTGCCTCATGCCGCATTGCGCTTTCTGGCAAGGACAATGCGCGATGGTACGAGGGTCGAGACCGCGAAGGTCATCACCGCCTCGTCGCGCTGGTTTAGCGTCTCAATCTCCACATCGAGCGTTCCCGCGGGCTGACCGGGTTCGTGAGCGACCGCGACGACGCAGCCGCGCACCCGAAGCGTGTCGCCGGGACGGACCGGGCGCCGCCAGCGCAGGCCGTCCAGCCCCTTTCCGATCAAGCCCCAGGCATGACCGATGTCGCGCTCGAAAATCAGGCGATGGGTGATGGCAATCGTGTGGAAGCCGCTCAGCGTGAGGCCTTGGAAGATCGGGTGGCGCCGGGCCTCGGCCGGATCAACATGGAAGCTTTGCGGATCGTGTGCTCGGGCGAATGCGAGGGCCTCTTCCTCGGTCGGGGTGTGGGAGCCAGTCTCGAATGTCTCGCCGGCTGCAAAATCCTCAATGTAGCGAAGCGTGGTCATGATGCTCCCTTTCAGCCGAGCAACCGCCAGTTCATGCGGGGATAGGAGCCGAGCCGTCGGCCGATGGCTCCGGTGATCATCGTCATCCGCTCGATGGCGCGGGCGTTGATCAGGGGTCCAGCGTCGAGGTAGCGGAACGGAGTTCCCTCGCTGAGGCAGAGGAAGTGCACCTTCGCGTCCTCGTCGTCGCCAACGAGGAAGACGTCACTCGGGATACCGGTAAATAGCGGGTCGTCGAGGACCGCCCAGTAGACGTTCTTGAATGCGCCGACGACGCGGGCCTTGGGAAGAGCGCGGACGAGTTCTTCGGCGCCGCTTGAGTCCCACGGCGTTAAAAAGTCCGAATAGTCATGATTGAATGGATTCGAGATGTCGATCAGCAGCTTGCCATCGAGCGCCGGACGGTGTGCGGCCAGAAGGTCGAGCAGACCGTCGCGCAGGAAAACCGCGGGGAGGATCGCCGGAGCGGCGAGCGCATCCTCATAGCTGCCGGGCAGAATGCGCGGGTCTTGCAACTCGCGCGCCACTGCTGCGGCGCGGGCGGGATCGCGCGAACCGAGCCGCACCGTCCGCCCCGCTTCTGCGTACATGCGGGCGAGCCGGACCCCCATTCTGCCCGTTCCAAGGATGCCAATGTCGATCTTCATTCTGCCTGCCTTTCGACTGGCAAGATGCGCCTTCATGCGGCGTCCGACTAGCCGGCACTTTCGGTCTGCTGCGTCCATTCCGATGGACAATCAGCAGGTCTCGCAGGCGAGCGCCCGTACCGTTGGGGCGGGAGTGAAGACGGGGAGAAATGCCTGGACCAGCGGCCCGATGGCGAGGGCGAAAAGCACCGTCCCGAGCCCCGCAGTTCCGCCGAGCAGCCAGCCCGAGCCGAGTACCGCGAGCTCGATCCCCGTCCGGACCCGGCGCAGGGGCCAACCTGTACGCGCGGACAGGCCCGTCATAAGGCCGTCGCGCGGGCCCGGCCCGAAGCCGGCGCCAATATAGGCCGCGCCGGCGATGCCGCACAGGAAGACCCCTGCCGCCATTACGCTCCAGCGGAGCCCTAGCCCGGAAAGCTCTGGCACCAGCGCCAGAAACAGGTCGGCGGCAATGCCAATGACGAAAATGTTGCTGATCGTTCCGAGCCCCGGGCGCTGTTGGAGCGGGACCCAAAGCAGCATGACGAGAATGCCGACGCCGATGACGATCGTGCCGAAGCTCGCCTCGACCCGACCTGAGAGGCCTTGGTGCAGAACGTCCCAGGGATTAAGACCGACATTTCCCCGTATCATCAGCGCCATCGAAAGCCCGTAGAGAAGCAGTCCGAAATAGAGTTGTACAAGGCGACGGACGAGCATGTTCAGTCTCCTGAGAACGCCCTAAAGATGCGCTTTCGCGGGCACGGAAACCAGCTGCCCTGGACCGGATTGACCGTCCACTCAGATGGACGATGCGCGGCCGCTCAGCGCCGCCACCAGATGGTCCGCGAACGCCTTCACCCGCGGCGTCATGTCGCGCCGTGAGGGGAAGACGAGATAGAGGGCGGACGGCTCGCTGGTCCAGCCGTCCAGCAACCGCTCGAGCCGACCGCCCGCGACTTCGTTCGCCACAACCGCGTCGGGTAACGCGGCAATGCCGAGCCCGGCGAGCGCCAGCCGGCGGAGAAAGGCGAAATTGTCCGAGACTATCCGCGGCTCATGGCCGGCGAGCGGATCGACGGCACGCAGAACTCGGCTTTGCGACGTGGAGGTGAAGAGGAGGAGGTCGTGATTTTCGAGGTCGGGTAGCGAAGCGGGGCGGCCGCATCGATCGATGTAACCGGGGCTGGCGAAGAGACCAGAAGCGATCTCGCCGACCTTCCGGATGATGTGGCCCGCACCGCCGGGATCGCCGCCGCGGAGCGCCAGGTCGATGTTCTGGGCGACGAGATCGAGCGGCTGGTTTGTGAGCAGCACGTCAAACCGCACCTTCGGATGCGCGCTGCAGAAGCTCGCCAACGCGGCGGTGATCGCGTCACGGGGGAATTCAAGCGGCGCGGTGAATCGAATCCGGCCCGAGAGCACGCCTTGCTCGGCGGTCGTGGCGGCCTCGGCGTCCACCAACGTGTCGACGGCGCATGCGACCGTTTCGAAATAGGCCGAGCCCTCCGAGGTGAGCGAGAGCTGGCGAGTGGAGCGTTTCAGGAGCTGCGCGCCGAGCCGCGCTTCCAGCGCCTGCACCCGTGCGCTGATCGTCGATTTGGGAACGCCGAGCCGTCGCGCCGCCGCCGCGAAGCCGCCGGCGCGCACCACCTCGACGAATACGCGGGTTTGGTTGAGGTCCATGCGCGATTGTCCATTCAGCCGGACACGCCGTCCGGTTCAGCCAAGATAGTGGAGGCAAGGTCGGTTCGCTAGATATTCCAGCCATGGAACAGACTGCTTTCGCGAAGGCGGTGCTCGGCGTCGGATCGGCGCTCTCGCTGGTCTCCCTCGGAGGCCATCCGGCGCGGGCGGAGGAGCCTTGCCCCGTAAAGGCGCTTTGGGTCGGCGGGCCGACCCTCGTATTCCGCTTCGGACCGATCCGCATTGTCACCGACCCGGTGCTCGGCAAGGGACCTTCGGCTTCCCGGATGTTCGATCCCAACAGCGGCACACCGGACTCGGTCCATGCTCGGCTGTTAAGGCTCCCGGAGGTAGATCTCGATCCGGCCGATCTCGTCCTCATCAGCCACGACCATGCCGATCATCTCGGCGAAATCGTGCTGGCGAGGCTGAAGGATCGGCGTTTCGTCTTGCCCCTCGTTCAGGCTGAGACGCTGCGCGGCCGCGGCGCCGCCGACGTGCTCGGCCTGCCTTGGCGCTCGTCGCATACGGTCCATAGGGAGGGTTATTCCGTACGGATCACGGCGGTGCCGGCGCAGCATTCCGAACGGCCGGAGCGGCTTGCGCTGCTCGGAGATGTCAACGGCTACTGGCTAGAATTCAGGCATGGCGCCTATCGCCGAACGGTCTACTGGACGGGGGATTCCTTCCCTATGCCGGCCGAGATCAGCGCTGATCTGCGCCATCCGGACCTGCTCGTCGCCCATCTCGGCGGTGTCGGCGCGGAAGGGCCGCTCGGCCAGGTCACCATGGGCGCGCGGCAAGCATTGTCCTTTGCTCGGGCAGTCGAGCCCAAGGCGGTACTGCCGATCCATCATTCGACCTTCTCGGATTATCGCGGGCCGATCGAGACGTTCGAACGCGCAGCAGCAAGCCAGCCTTGGCGGCTGGAGCGGGTCGCCGAGGGAGAAGAGTTGGTTCTGCAATGACGATGAAAGCCGCCTGGTAGGATAAGCAGGGTCTCGCAGGCGAGGTCCTGCGCGTCGGCGACATGGCGAAGCCAAGGGGTCAGCCCGGGCGAGGTGCCCCCCGGGTCCGCGCTTCGGGCGTCAACCGTCCGACGCCTGGCCGTGGCGGCTCCCGCGGCAATGTTGCCATGCCCTATTCCTGCGTCGTACCGAACAATGACGGAGCAGGCATCGTCGAAGCGGTCGGCACCGGTGTGGCGGAAGCGCGGATAGGCGAGCGGTCTGGCTCTTCGAGGCGCGGCTCGGCCGCGCCTTCGGCACGGGGGCGGCCTGTGTCGCCTTGCCACGCGGTGCCGAATAACCGACGGGCTTGGCTTCGCCGAGGCCGCCTGTCTCGGCGTGCCCACGCTCACCGCCCCGAGTCACAGAAACGGTCACCGTGGGGTCAGGCCAGCCAGCCTTACACCTCGTCGAAGGCAATGTGAGTTAAGTTGTTGAAAAGTAGGTGGTGGACGCACTAGGGCTCGAACCTAGGACCCGCTGATTAAGAGTCATATTTTCTGGCTTTCTCAGCGTTGCGGATATTTTCCGCGAGTTTCAGAAAATCGCAATAAAACAATATGTTATGTGCGCAACGCGGTTCTTCCCTTGGCAGCCCATTTCCGGTACGGTGCTTATATCGTGCTTATTTGAAGGGCCCGATAATGCCGACGGGAAAAATCACGAAACGATCGGTCGACGCATTCCAGGCAGGAGCTAAAGACGCCTTCCTGTGGGATGACGAGTTGAAGGGGTTCGGCCTCCGCCTGACCGCGATGGGCGCCAGGTCCTACGTCCTTCAGTACAGAATGGGCGGCCGAGAGACTCCGAGCCGCCGTTACACGATCGGTTCCCACGGTTCGCCCTGGACACCCGATGCGGCTCGTAAGGAAGCCATCCGCTTAATAACTCTTGTGCGGCAGGGCATAGACCCTGTTGAAGCCGACAAGGTGCGGCGCCGGCAAGCCGTCGAATTGGCCTTTGACGATTATGTCGACGCGTTCACCAAAAACTATCTCAAGAAGCGATGGAAGCAGTGGCAATTGGGCTCGGGTGTCCTTCGACGCGAGGCAATCCCGGTGCTTCGGAATAAACCGCTGCCCAAGATTGCTCGTTCCGACCTCAATCCAATTTGGGATCGCCTGATGGATCGTCCAGCAGTGGCACGCCTTACCCATGCCACGTTGAGGAAGCTATTTCGCTGGGCCATTAGTCGCGGCGACCTCGAGCGATCTCCGATGGAGGGAATGGAAGCGCCACCCCCGGTTCCTGCTCGAGACCGCGCGCTGTCCGACGAGGAGCTAGGAATTGCCTTCCTTAATCTCGATCGCCTGGGGAAGCCGTTCGAGCCCTACTTTAAGCTGCTTATTTTCACTGCGCAGCGACGTGAGGAAGTTGCCCGGATGGCCTGGTCCGAATTGGATCGGCCGAAACGGGAATGGATTCTACCTGCAGCTCGAACCAAGAACTCGAAGGCCCATCAACTGCCTTTGAGCCTGCCAGCAATCAAAGTGCTTGATGAGCTTGCCGGCGGCTCAGCGTGGCCGCGGTCAGGTCTCGTCTTCACCACGACGGGAGAGAGCCCAATTTCGGGTTTTTCGAAGGCTAAGAAGAGACTGGACAGCCTAATGGCGGCCGCGATTGGTGATCGATACACTCATTGGCGCGCTCACGACATCCGCCGAACGGTCGCCACCGGACTCCAAAGGCTCGGGACCCGGCTGGAGGTCACCGAAGCCGTTCTCAACCATGTAAGTGGCTCCAGAAGCGGCATCGTTGGCGTTTATCAGACCTACAACTGGGAGCCTGAGAAGCGGGCAGCGCTCAACGAGTGGGCCAAACATGTGCTGAGATGCACAGCATCACAGCGAAGCGCCGCCGGGTGAGGTACGGATTGCCCCAAAAGTCGCCGATGCGCACGGCCTGGATCTCGCTCGCCTCGGGGCTAACCTGGCTGTCATTCGATCACGCATTCGAAATTGCCGACCTGATCGCTTGGATTGATAGGCACCCGCGCGAGTTCAAGGAACAAGTCCAACGTCAGCTTCCAAAAGAATGGCAAAAATTGGCCGATGCGGCGTGCGAAGGAGCCATCACAATTCGGGCCCGCGAGCGCTTTGGTCACCGGGAAGTCGAATTGGGCGTCGACGAGCTCCGTAACTTTCGCTTTCTCGTTATTGGCATTGAGAGCCAACCGTTCCTTCAGCTCGAGCGCTTCGACTTCACGTTCAGTGAAAGCTTCAAAGGTGCAGCCAAGCTACTAAGGGACGGCTTCCTGGATCCGATAATCGATCGCCGGTCAGTTGTTACCTACAAGCGCGCTCACGGGATGGCTGCGAGACGTCGTTGGGACAATGCAACTTACCTGGCGGCCGTACATTGGCTGGAAACTGAGCTCACCCAATTGCCGGCTCAGACTGGCTTACAAGCGACGTTTCTCGACCAGCTCATGAGCCGGTTCAATCTCCCCGAGTACGTCGCACGCAAGGTTTGGACCTGTGCCGCAAAGCGCTTGAATTGGCCGCTCCAGGGCCGGCCCAAAAAGTCTGAAAAGGAAATATCTCGAAATTCGTGATCCCTTGCCCGGTTTTCTAGGTGGCACGCGCGAACGAAATTGCAGACCGCCGCCGCGAGTGGCGGCACGATGGAGGGACGTTCCGATGGCGCCAGAATCGCCGATGGGCACCAAGCAGGCAGCGAACTACCTGGGCCTCAGCAAGTCGACCGTCGAAAAGCTTCGGCACTTTGGCGGGGGTCCTCGCTATCTGAAACTGGGCCACTTGGTCCGGTACCGCCCCGCTGACCTCGATGAGTGGATGACGGAAAGGCTGATTGGCAGCACCTCCGAAAAGCCGGCGACCGCCGGCAGTGACTAAGCGCTACAACACTCGGCTGTTGCATTCGTATCGTCTCTACACCATCCCGCAGTTGGCTAAGCTGCTTCGGGTCGGGAAGAACACGATCAGTCGCTGGATTTCGCTTGGCCTTGTGCCGGTGGATCGGAAGCGGCCCTACCTCTTCAAGGGTTGGGTGATCGCGGAGTTCTTGCTGGCTCTCAATCCGCCCCGCTGCCCGCTGCGGCCAGGCGAACTGTTCTGCACGCCCTGCCGCAAGCCGCGGCGACCGAGCGGCGGAGTTGTGACCCTGGAACCGAAAACGCCGACTTCGGCCAACTTCAAGGGCACTTGCCCCGATTGTAAGAGGCGCTTGTTTCGTCGGGTCCGGTACGCGGAGATTCCTCAAAAGCTCGGTGATCTCATCATCCGATACGAAGATGAGAACGCACCTGTGTCCAGTTCGGCTAACCGTCCTTGTGTCGAATACTCCGAGGAGGGCGTCGGAACGATTTTCGACGATGACGGCGGGGGGGATCCCTGCCCGAGTTGTCCCCAGCCTCAGTCCGTTGGCGAAGGGACGATCGGCTAAGCATTTTTGGATGTGGCAATATTACGGCTGGGAGATCAAATGCGTTCCGCTAGTCTAGCTGCCAGGATTGCACTGCTGGCAATCGGCGCCTCCTTTGTGTCGCCGCCGCTGCATGGGCAGCAGAGTCTTCCGCCACAGAAGGAATATTTCATTGGCGAGGGTCAGGTTGATCTTCACCGCGGCACATTCCTCTATTCCCATACCGACATCTCAGTAGGCCCCCAGGGAGCACCGGGCGGGCTCGAGTTTACGCGCTATTACGGCGTGCGTGAGGAAGTTGGCCCTTTTGGTTATGGGGCCTCCCACAACTTCGACATCGACCTCGACCGTATGGCGTTTGTCGAAGAGCCGAATGGCCCCCAGATGTTCAGCTATCGTTATACAATTACGATAGGCCGCACGTCTGAGACCTTTGAAAAAGCCTACGGCTCGTCGGATATCTATTACACGGATGGTTCCGGTGGCTATCATGTCCTGGTAGAGCATGGCACGGACGGACCGTATACCTATTATGGCCCTGATGGGGTCGTGATTAATTTTGGATCATTGTCGGGCACAGGAGGTGTGGTCACTTCGGTAACCAGCTCGGACGGCACACAAGTTAACTTCAGCAGACAATCAGGATTCTATTTAATCACGAACAATCATGGCTATGGCCTAGGTGTGCACTATGGCACTGCTGGTCGTGTTACGAAGGTCTGTGCAGTTAATCTGGCAGCTGAACATGTTGCTACTGCATGTCCAAGCAATGCTCCGGCTGCGACCTATAGCTGGGGTGGATTGAACAGTGCCCAAATGCTCGGGTTTACCGACCCGACCGGACAGACGACCAGCTATGGCTACGATTCAACTCTGTCCTCCATTCAGTCGCCGGGCAGCGCCACGCCGGATGTGACTCTGACCTTCCATCCAATCAGCGGCAAAGTCTTCACGCAGACGCTGGCGAATGGGGCAACCTGGACATATCATTATCAGACTGAAGGGCAGACCTGGTGGGTTTCGGAACGCCAGAATGCCTGGACGGAAGTCACCAATCCGTTAGGCAAAACCATCCGCTACGAAGGCTTCGGGCCGGGCGGCAGCAAGCCGAGCAAGATCCGCGACGAGCTGGGGCGCGAAACCACGTTTGGCTTTGCCTGGGCCGGCGGCGGACTTGTCAACGTTCCCGCCCGAAAAACAGAGCCCGAGGGCAACGAAACACGATATAGTTACACGGGCGGTTGGACCAAACCGACTGAGGTCAGGCAGGTGGCAAAACCGGGCAGCGGTCTGGCTGATATTGTTACCACCGCGACCTACTCGGTTAACCCCTCAGCGACATGGCCGAACTTCGCCTGCACCAATCCCAAGATCTGCGACAAGCCGCTGACCGTCACCGATGCGCGGGGAGGAACTACAAACTTTACGTATGACTCCAATCATGGCGGGGTTTTGAGCGAAATGAAGCCGGCGCCCACCGCAGGCGGGCCGCGGCCTTTGAAGATAACGAATTGGGCTCAGCGCAATGCTTACGTAAAGGATTCATCCGGATCGTTGGTGCAGGCGACAAGCCCGGTCTGGGTTGTGACTTCGGAAACTGAATGCCAGACAGTCGCCGGCGGAAGTACCCCAGTATGTGACAATACGGCTCCGGTCAGGGTTACCACTCTGGAGTATCCGTCCGTACCGGCAATTAACGCATTGCTTCCCCGCGGGAGCGTGGTCACGACAGGCGGGATCTCGCGCCGCACGTGCTTCGGTTATGACACGCTGGGCCGGAAGATCAGCGAGACGACACCCAACGCCAATTTGACGAGTTGCCCATGAAGTGGTGGGTCATGAACCGCACCGTTGCCGGGGTGGCAGTGGCATTAACGGCTGCTGCCCTGCTCATTGCGGCGCCTGCTTCGGCCCAGACCTCTGCTTCGCTCTATACCAAGGCAGTGCGCTATGATGCGATGGGCCGGGTGGTGGGGACGATCGCGCCGGATCCGGACGGGGCGGGTCCGCTGGGCCATGCGGCAATCCGCAACAGCTATAATGGCAAGGGCCAGCTGGTTAGGGTTGAGACCGGCGAGCTGGCGAGCTGGCAGTCGGAAGCCGTGGCGCCTGCAAGCTGGACCGGTTTCACGGTGCAGTCGTCGGTCGACTATGCCTATGACAATGCCTGGAAGAAGACCAGCGAGACGAGGCGCGGCTCGGACGGGGTTGCCTACGGGCTGACCCAGTACAGCTACAACGCTGTCGGCTGGCTGGAGTGCACCGCGGTTCGCATGAACCCCGCTGCCTATGGCTCGCTTCCGGCGAGCGCCTGCGTAACCAGCGCCGAGGGCAGCAACGGCCCCGACCGGATCACCCGCAATGTCTATGATATCGCCGGTCAGTTGATCCAGGTGCGCGAAGGGGTGGGAACCCCGTTCGAGGTGGCCGAGGCGACCTACAGCTACACGTCCAACGGCAAGCGCCGCTATGTGATCGACGCCAATGGCAACCGGGCCGAGCTGGTCTACGACGGCTTCGACCGGCAGGTGAAGTGGGTCTTCCCGCAGGCCACGCGGCCGAGCGCGTTTGACGACACCACCCATGCCACGACGCTGACCACCGCCGGCCCGATCAATGCCGCCGATTATGAGCAATATGGCTATGACGCCGCCGGCAACCGCACCTCCTTGCGCAAGCGCGACGGCTCGACGCTGACCTACAGCTACGATGCCTTGAACCGGATGACGCTGAAGGTGGTGCCCTCGCGCGCCGGCCTGACCGCTGCGCAGACTCGCGATGTCTATTACGATTATGACATCGATGGGCTGATGACCAAGGCCCGGTTCGACAGCCTGAGCGGCGATGGCATCACCAGCGTCTACAACGGCTTTGGCGAGCTCGTCTCGAGCACGATTCTCATGGCCGGGCTGAGCCGGACGCTGAGTTACGCCCATGACCGGGAAGCCAAGCGCATCGAGCTGACCCATCATGACGGCCAGAGGTTCAGCTATGCCCGCGACGGCCTGGGCCGGGTCAGCAACATTTACGAGGGGACCAGCCAGGTCGGAGCCGCGCAGCTGATCCAGGCAAGCTATGACAGCCGCGGCCTGATCACCGCGCTGCAGCGCTCGACGTCGGGCAATGCCTTCGTTACCGGTTTCAGCTTCGATCCGGTCGGGCGCCTGTCGTCCTTCACCCACGATGCCGCCGCCGGCACCGCCAGCGACCTCACCATCTCCCAGGGCTTCAGCCCGGCCAGCCAGATTATCAGCCAGAGCCGCAGCAACGATGCCTACTCATGGTCGGGCGCGGTGACGGTCAACCGCACCTACTCGACCAACGGCCTCAACCAGTACAGCGCTGCGGGACCGGCGAGCTTCACCTATGACGCCAACGGCAACCTCACCTCGGATGGCTCGACCAGCTTCATCTATGACATCGAGAACCGGCTGGTCAGCGCCAGCGGCGCCAGCAACGCCAGCCTTGTCTGGGATCCGATGGGCCGGCTGTTCCAGGTGACCGGCCCGACCACCAACACCCGCTTCCTCTACGACGGCGACGAGCTGGTCGCCGAATATGACAGTGCTGGCACGCTTATCCGCCGCTATGTCCACTCCGACAATGTCGACGATCCGGTCGTCCAGTATGACGGCACCGCGGTCGGCGCCTCATATCGCAGCTTCCTGCTGCCCGACGAGCGCGGCTCGATCGCCGGCCTCATCTACAACGACGGCACCGCCCGCGCGATCAACAGCTACGACGAGTACGGCATCCCCGCTGCCGCCAACCAGGGCCGGTTCCAGTACACCGGCCAGGCGTGGATCCCTGAGCTTGGCATGTACCACTACAAGGCCCGCATCTACTCGCCCACCCTGGGCCGGTTCCTGCAAACCGATCCCATCGGATATGAGGATCAGGTCAACCTCTACGCATATGTCAGCAATGATCCGATCAAATTTTCGGATACTAACGGGCAAAAGATAATTATTAGCGGTTCGGCGGACGACAGGAACTTGCTCAGGGCAGCGATCAAATCCGTAGGAAATTCGAGTCCTGCACTGCAAGCGCGCCTCATATTGCTTATACAATCCCCAAACGTACATAGGGTCAGATTTGAAGCGAACTTGAGAGGGGAGCCAGAGATAAACACGCCGATAATACCGCATAAGGCTTCGAATGGAATGGGAACGAGCTCCACTACAAGAATTGATCCGTCATATCGAACAGGGGTTGATTGGCTTTCTAGAGACCTCAACACGATGGTTGCCCATGGATTGTTCGGACATGGGTACGATACCGACCGCGGCCGATTAAAGACAGGCATCGACGAGAAAACTACGATCGAGTTTAGGGAACTCGACGCAATGAAAGTCGAAAACCACTACAATAGAAGTTCCGGTCGAAAGGAACAAGACAAGTACGGCGATAAACCAATAAAGACAGACAAAAGCGCTCCTTGGTCCATTGAGGGCGATACCATTACTGGTTGTAGGGGCACCGCTACCCGCATTGATACGGGCGAAACAATGGGGTGTTAATACTACCGGTCGCACAATTTGAAGGGACAATGATGTTAACGTCACGGATAGTGTTGGCTGGTTGCTTGCTGGCTTCCTGTCAAGATCAATCTCTTGGATCACAAGATGCTATGGCGCGACGCATTGATCAGTCTATTAAGCTTCCAAAAGATGCGCTTCCTCTAGGCGCATATTCCAAGTACTATGTTGAAACGAAACCAAGGCAGATCGAAGTATTATACGTGGCACATGGCAGCCATTTCTACGAGGTCGAAAAATTCTGTCGAGAAAACTACGAGAGGCAATTTCCTTGTGGCAATGAACCAGGAGAGATTGAGCTCGTTAGGCCCGGTGAAGGCAAATGGCTAAAGGAAGTGCAAGATTTTCCGATTCCAAGTGGTGGCGGCTGCATAGCTATTAGATTCAAATACGACATAAGCAAAGGTCGTTACTCGACGCCAAGATGCAATGGTCCGTATTAGGGTTTAGCAATTCGAGCGCAGAAGCGGATCTGACTGGAGGCTAATGCCCCCAACGCCAATCTGACAAGCTGCTCATGACGTTGCAAGGGGGGGCGTGAGGCACGTGTTTATAGCCAAAGCCATGGGTACCCTGGGCGGCGTTGCCGCCTTCCTGCTCGCAGCCCCTGCCTCCGCCCAGACGTCCCCATCGCCCTACACCAAGGCGGTCCGCTACGATGCGCTGGGCCGGGTGGTGGGGACGATCGCGCCGGATCCGGACGGGGCGGGTCCGCTGGGCCATGCGGCAATCCGCAACAGCTATAATGGCAAGGGCCAGCTGGTTAGGGTTGAGACCGGCGAGCTGGCGAGCTGGCAGTCGGAAGCCGTGGCGCCTGCAAGCTGGACCGGTTTCACGGTGCAGTCGTCGGTCGACTATGCCTATGACAATGCCTGGAAGAAGACCAGCGAGACGAGGCGCGGCTCGGACGGGGTTGCCTACGGGCTGACCCAGTACAGCTACAACGCTGTCGGCTGGCTGGAGTGCACCGCGGTTCGCATGAACCCCGCTGCCTATGGCTCGCTTCCGGCGAGCGCCTGCGTAACCAGCGCCGAGGGCAGCAACGGCCCCGACCGGATCACCCGCAATGTCTATGATATCGCCGGTCAGTTGATCCAGGTGCGCGAAGGGGTGGGAACCCCGTTCGAGGTGGCCGAGGCGACCTACAGCTACACGTCCAACGGCAAGCGCCGCTATGTGATCGACGCCAATGGCAACCGGGCCGAGCTGGTCTACGACGGCTTCGACCGGCAGGTGAAGTGGGTCTTCCCGCAGGCCACGCGGCCGAGCGCGTTTGACGACACCACCCATGCCACGACGCTGACCACCGCCGGCCCGATCAATGCCGCCGATTATGAGCAATATGGCTATGACGCCGCCGGCAACCGCACCTCCTTGCGCAAGCGCGACGGCTCGACGCTGACCTACAGCTACGATGCCTTGAACCGGATGACGCTGAAGGTGGTGCCCTCGCGCGCCGGCCTGACCGCTGCGCAGACTCGCGATGTCTATTACGATTATGACATCGATGGGCTGATGACCAAGGCCCGGTTCGACAGCCTGAGCGGCGATGGCATCACCAGCGTCTACAACGGCTTTGGCGAGCTCGTCTCGAGCACGATTCTCATGGCCGGGCTGAGCCGGACGCTGAGTTACGCCCATGACCGGGAAGCCAAGCGCATCGAGCTGACCCATCATGACGGCCAGAGGTTCAGCTATGCCCGCGACGGCCTGGGCCGGGTCAGCAACATTTACGAGGGGACCAGCCAGGTCGGAGCCGCGCAGCTGATCCAGGCAAGCTATGACAGCCGCGGCCTGATCACCGCGCTGCAGCGCTCGACGTCGGGCAATGCCTTCGTTACCGGTTTCAGCTTCGATCCGGTCGGGCGCCTGTCGTCCTTCACCCACGATGCCGCCGCCGGCACCGCCAGCGACCTCACCATCTCCCAGGGCTTCAGCCCGGCCAGCCAGATTATCAGCCAGAGCCGCAGCAACGATGCCTACTCATGGTCGGGCGCGGTGACGGTCAACCGCACCTACTCGACCAACGGCCTCAACCAGTACAGCGCTGCGGGACCGGCGAGCTTCACCTATGACGCCAACGGCAACCTCACCTCGGATGGCTCGACCAGCTTCATCTATGACATCGAGAACCGGCTGGTCAGCGCCAGCGGCGCCAGCAACGCCAGCCTTGTCTGGGATCCGATGGGCCGGCTGTTCCAGGTGACCGGCCCGACCACCAACACCCGCTTCCTCTACGACGGCGACGAGCTGGTCGCCGAATATGACAGTGCTGGCACGCTTATCCGCCGCTATGTCCACTCCGACAATGTCGACGATCCGGTGGTGCAGTATGACGCCGCCGCGGTCGGCGCCTCGGCCCGCAGCTTCCTGCTGCCCGACGAGCGCGGCTCGATCGCCGGCCTCATCTACAACGACGGCACGGACCGGGCGAAGAACAGCTACGACGAGTATGGCATCCCGGCCGCCGCCAACCAGGGCCGGTTCCAGTACACCGGCCAGGTCTGGCTGCCCGAGCTCGGCATGTACCACTACAAGGCCCGCATCTACTCGCCCACGCTGGGGCGGTTCCTGCAGACCGATCCCATCGGGTACGAGGATCAGGTCAACCTCTACGCCTATGTGGGGAATGATCCGGTGAACAAGACAGATCCCACCGGAACTTCCTGCAAAGATGATGGAACGGAATGCAGGGTCGATTCGGTAAACGGAGATTCGAAGTACGCGTCAAGGGATGCTTATCAAAAGGACTCAGCGACTCAAGCCAAGGTAGCGGCAGCTACCAATGCGCTCCAACGAGCCGTTAATACCGCCAAGGCGAACCCCGACACGAAAGTGACAGTTACCCTTAAATATACCCCGATGGGGAGCCGACTGGAGCGAACCGCGTCACAGACGTTCACCTATGCTCAGATTGCGAGCACGCTCATAAAAACGCATTTAGACGTGAATACGATACGCCAGCCGCATGAAACCAGAGCCTTAAGCGGCCCCGGCCAACCCATAACATTGTTTGATAGAGCAACGACCGGCCGTAGCTACGACTTGCAGAGGACATTCTATCATGAGGCGATCCACTATCACGACAATGAGCTCCGTCAGATCCGCAGTTTTGCGACGCACAAAAAACCCTATTCGGACGCAGCAGATGTCATATGCCGCGATGATCCTGCTCCTTGCGAGTGAAACGGCTGCGGGATGCTCCATGCTAAGACAGCAAGTCGATTTTGAGAGTGCAAAATGGCCCTTGTACGAGTCGATAAATGATCCGCCCGGTCAACGGCCAACACGGGCGTTGATCGAAAATGGAGTCGTCCACCTAGGCGGAATTGATTACTCCCGAGACGAATTGCTTCAGTCAGACGTTGGTTTCTCGTTGATATTCGAAAAAGTAGAGGGCGGCATCAGGGCACGGCGTTATCCGATTGTTTTTCCGGCCTCCGGCCATATGAGATTTGAATTTCACGACTACGTTTGCTCGGCTGAGCAAATACAGAATACGGTCAAAGTGAAATGCCGGGATAAAAAAAGCAACCGCTCGTATAGTTCGCTAATAGCAAATGGCGGTTTGATGAGTTTCGAGACCACATGCATTGACCACCCGTCTAATACCTGCACGTATAAGCTGGTAGACGGTGAGGCATTACGTCCAAGCCAAGTTCAGGATTCTTCGCAGTAAGTACATCAAATACCGTTGACTTCATCAAGTTTACGCTCATTCTAGAACGCGGGATTCCCGCAGCGAATGATACCCGCCCCTCTAAGGTTTTCTCTCAACCGGTGGCGGTGGAGAGCACCGGAGCGCCTTCGGAGTTGCCGGGACCGATGGCCACGGATACGGCAATGTCGTCACCGTAGGCGAGGGCAACGAGTTTGCCGTGCATGCTTTCAATCTGGCCCTGGCTTGGCCCCATCGCACCCGGTCGACCGTCGGCGATTTGATTCAGAATCTGCAAGGGTTGGATGAAGTGCTGCACCCGCAGGTGTGGGATGTCGTCGACTGTTGGGTTGCAGATGCCAGCGCAGAAGATCGCGCATGGCTTCGTGAGAAAATCAGGATCACGGCATTCGGTCGCCGCGCCGTTAAGCGCAAGAAGAAGCTAGGCAAAGGCGTTTCAGATGATCGCGCTAGGCAGGCGTATGATGCACTTCTGCCGTCGGATGTCGTGCTGCGTCACGCATGGCTCTTTAAGCAATCGTGGGTCGAAGAATCTGCCGATGAGCTCGATGACGATGACCTCGACTTTCGCAAACGCGAGGAACGCATCTCCGCGCTGCGGGGGGAGGCGGTCTCGGAAGTCTTCGCAGAAGGGGGTGTGGTTGCAGTAATGCGCTTGGCCGAAATGGGTCAGGCTCAGCACAATGTCGGCTGGTTTCTGTCCAGCTCGCTGGCGGACGCCGAGCAACTTAAGGATGCGCTCAAGCAAATTGTGAACGGTAAGCCGATAGAGGGCACAAAGGCCTCGGTCGTCGGCGGCGCGTTGGCGGAGGCGAGAAATCGCGGGCTCGATGTATTAAGTTCCATCGTAGCCGGGGAAGGCGCCGACACGGCGGTACCCATCCTGCTTGCAGCTCCGTTTGACCGCTTGACCTGGGACGTGGCCGAGAAAGCGGGACTGGCCGGAAGATACTGGAAGGAGATCACACCGGGCTGGAATCGGACGGAGGACGATATTCGACACGCCGTAAAAAAATTGGTCGAGGCCGGGAGACCGCGCGCCGCTTTCCAGTTTGCGCATTTCGAACTCAAGGAACTGCAACCGCGCGACCTCTTCAACCTTCTCGACGCGATCCGTCGCGGCTCAGATGAGGCGGCGGGCACTTACCTGCTCGATCCGCACGACCTTCGAGGTGCTTTCGAACTGCTGAATGCCAGCGGTCAGATGTCTACCGATGAAATGGCAGGCTTGGAATTTGCATTCATCGATGTGCTCGACGACGACGAAGGTGTGGGCCTTGTGAATCTAGGTCGGCAGATCGAAGCCCATCCCGAGCTTTTCGTGCAGGCAGTCCGCTACGTTTATCGTCGCGACGACGAGGGCAATGACACTCCCGAGCTTGAAATTTCAGAAGAACAAAACTCCGCTCGCGCCAATTCCTGTTATCGATTGCTTGAGCGGCTAGGTGCAATTCCCTGGCACGATGAAAACGGCGAGCTTTGCGCCGAGCGGATCGTAAACTGGGTAGAGCAAGTCAGGGCCGGTTGCGCTGCCGTTGCTAGATCGGGTGTTGGCGACAGCCACATTGGGCAATTGCTATCTCACGCTCCCGCCGCAGAAGACGGCGTGTGGCCCTGTATGCCGGTGCGCGACGCGCTTGAACAAGTAGCTAACGAAGACTTGGGGCGCGGTTTGCAAATTGCCAAGCGCAACTCACGCGGGGCGCATTGGAGAGGCGAAGGCGGCGCGCAGGAGCGGGCCATAGCGGCAAAATATGCGGGCTGGGCCAAGGCAATGGAGTACACGCACCCGCGTGTCGCTGCGATCTTGCACGAGCTAGAGTTGAGCTATCTCCACGAAGCGGAATGGGAGGACAATGAGGCGAAGATTATGCGGCGGATGCGTTACTGATTGAAGCCTGCGAACAGGGTCGCGGGATCTGTCAGACACGTGCGCAGTCAGCTCTTAGTCGTACTAAGGCGAGCGCGGATGGTCCGCTTCCTTGCTGCAGCTAGGCAAGCAGCTACGATCGGCGATAACTAGCCTGCAGAACGAGATCGTTGCAGTGGAACCAATAAATGGGCCATTGAATCGATCGCTGGCGACGAGGAAGCGCCCTGAAGCACCACTATGTCCCCCAATTCCTTTTGCGTCGGTGGTCCAACGCCAATGGCAAGCTTTATGTCTTTGCAATGTGCAACGGCCGACTTGTCTGTAGCGAACGTGCACCCGAATATACTGGGTTCGAGCATGACCTCTACGCGGTG
Source organism: Sphingomonas xanthus (assembly GCF_007998985.1). GTDB lineage: Bacteria > Pseudomonadota > Alphaproteobacteria > Sphingomonadales > Sphingomonadaceae > Sphingomicrobium > Sphingomicrobium xanthum. Next base: position 252,268 of record NZ_CP041659.1, on the reverse strand, counting down.
ATCGCCAACGCAATTGGGCTGTCCGAAGACGTTCTCGAGCGGAAGCTTTTTGGGCCGATCGACAAAAATGCCTCCAAAGTCCTAGAGAAGTTAGAGCAACATGCTCCGATAAGCGAAGACGAGCATATCGCTTGGACCTTTTTCCTAAGTTCGTTGCGCGTGCGGCAACCCGACGTCCTAGATTTCCTTCGCACGGACGGAATCGCGCGGATGAAGGCTTTCCTCGCCGAATTCGACCAGACTACGCTCCCAGCGAGCTCGGTCACAACAGAGCAGTGGTTTGCCGAGAATCTCCCCGGCGCCTTGGAAGCGAGGAGCCTCACCTCGTGGTTGCCACGGATGATCACGCATGACGAGGTAACTGATGCTTTCGCCGGCCTTAAATGGTGGTTTCGTGAATTCGAACCTGCAGAGGCCAAGCTGCTTCTGGCGGACGACCCGATCTATTGGGACGGCGGCTTGCGCAAGGCGGGCTTCATGATTCACCTCCCCATCGCACCTGACCGGCTGTTCATCGGCACGCGATCAGAAGAGAGCGAAACGATCCTTAGCCAAATGCCCGCCGCTGAACTGATCAGGCGGGTAAATCGCACGACGCTCGCATCTTCGGTCGATCGGATCTGGGCATCGACCCAAGACGAAGCGCGGACCTTCATCGAAGCCCATCTCGACGACATCGGAAAGGACGCCAGGATATTTCGGTCGATCGCACCCTGGGCGAGGTCGACGGCGGCCCCAGCGAATGGCAGCTAATCGCGCCCCATCGACCAATTCCTGCCAGTCGGCAAACGGCCATGTTCTGCCTTATGGCCTATTTCAGCAGAATCGAGCGAAGGTCGCTCGGGGCGAATCCATGATCGTTCGTAGCGCGCTTACCAGGTGATTACGCAACCAGTCGTCGATAACCCGGTTCATTCATAAGCCTTTGAAAAGGCTGGTGGACGCACTAGGGCTCGAACCTAGGACCCGCTGATTAAGAGAAGATGTTACCCTATCGTAACAAAAATCGTTGTTTTTCAATGATATCGGTTAACCCGAAATCGGAGCTGAGGCCTCAAAATTAGAGCAGCTGACTATGACGGTGGTTTGCGTTGCTGGAAGCGACAAGCTTCACCTTGAATATGTCTGCCCCAGTCTTCGGCGTCCCGTTCAGGGTTCGGATCATTCCCGGTTATAGACAACCGTGCCTCCGGCAATAGTTGCTCAATAACGCATATGATCTGTCGATAGAGGTAAGGAAATACTCGGAGCTCGCTTCCGTCATCATGCCAGATGTCCCAGCCGTTCGCTTCCCAGTAGTCTTCATCTCCATCGGACCAGGGATCGAGCTCGAAGTTCAATTCCCATTTTTCATAATCTTCAGACGAATCCCACCGAACGCGGTCCAGCTGATCGTCCCATGCGTGTGGATGGCGAAACCGATATTCAGTTTCGCTCCTACTCAATCCAAATATCCGTCGGGATACTTCGTCGATGCGATCTTCGAGATCATCGAACTGAGGAAGTATTTGGCGGCCAGGAATATGAAGCGCTGCCTCAATCTCGCGGACGCCTGAGAGATCGATGAGACGGATCGGCTCTTTCACGGAACAAATATGGAACATCGGAAAATGCATTACAAGGGGCTTGATGTGCAAAAACTTGGCGCTATATCGCCCCTCATCCAGACAGCGTGGACTGTTAGCTCAGTTGGTAGAGCAGCCGACTCTTAATCGGCCGGTCCTTGGTTCGAGCCCAAGACAGTCCACCATTCTTTTGAACGGGTCTAAGCGTCGACAGCTTCGTCCACGCCCGAAAATTCCTCCTCCTCGTCGCTACCCTCATCTGGTTCGCCGACGCGGCGACCACCACAGATCGAGGGTTCCTCAGCTAACTTATTCCTCAGCGTTTGAAGCGCTTGGCGAACAGTAACGCGCGCATCTCCTGAGACTAAGAGGTTGATGATAAAGTCGTCTATTTGAGCGCGCACAGGATCTACCGCGAGCTCGTGAACGTCCATGAGTTTGGAAGCCTTTATCCCGTCAAAAAAAACATCAGCGGACGCCAATTGCTCGGAAGCCAAAGAAGTCGGATCGAGAATTGCGAGAGATTCTAGTCTGCTGGTGGTGACTGATCCCCGGCCCGCTTGGCCTTTGTTCGCGATCCACCAATAGCTCAATATGCCGAATGTTGAGTTCAGCCACAACGAAATGACGTTTGTGTGCAGTTTGTCATGGAGCACCACAGACGGCCATGCCCTCCCGCCAACTGCTTCGCGACTAGTAACGGCCGCCACTAGTGCATTTGAGTTAAACTGTAGGTCAGTCGCGATATGTATAGATGAACGCTGGTTCCAAATGTTCTCCAGGCGAGCGCTTATTTTTTCGCGAACGATTGGATCGGGGGACGTGCGCACCAAACCTTCGGAATCGCCGTCAATGACCAGAGTCCTTTCACGCTTTTCATCATGAGCCGCCAAGATTGGATACGACACGCTTTGTGGAGACCTCGTCCGCGCAATCTTGAAGGGGCCTCGTGGCGCTCCCCCAGAAGTTGTGGAGCCGCTCACATCCAAATGGTATGGTCCAGCTTTGCCGACCTTTTTCATTTGGCATATGGATAGAGAAATTACGTCGGCCGCGAGCATGCCAGGCAACCAAAGCTTGCCCAAAGTCAGGTGAAATGCTGTTTGAGCGACAGAATGGTCTTTAATTCTGAATAAGGACCAAGTTCCTGATTCAGGTTTTGGCGCAGTGATTGCCTCACCGACCTTTTCATCGCCGAGATAAATTGGAGTGCCGCCCAGAGGACCGTCCTCTAGCCTGCTTAGGACGCCGCTTGCTCTCAGTCGAAGAATCTCATTAGCAACCTCCGCACCTTCTAGGATGGAAGTAGGCCGACGAAGCAAGCTTACGCTTGTAAGCCGATCATCAGGAGCCCCACGCGTCATGACAATCATTGCTTCGGGTGTGCCGGTGTCGGCAGAAAATGCCGTTTCTTTTGGGCGGCCCCTCGCGATAGAGAGCATGATTATATCTTTGTATGCCTTGCCCCATAGCTTTCGACATGCCTCCCAAGAGGCGCCGGAGAACGCTGCAAGCTGAAGTATCAAGCCTACCCGTCCGCCATACTTAATCTTTCGGTGAGCTATCTCGGCAAACAGCGAGCCTGCGCCCGCGTTGGCATGATAAACGGTGTCGCTCGTTAGCTTTCCGGCCCGTTTCGACATCTGCTCCTGATCGGTGGTCGTCGTACCAAACGCCGCGAATAGGGGCCTAGTGGTTTGCTTTGTCTTGCCGCCACCACCGGTCAACCGTGTGAACGGTGGATTCATTAGCACAAAGTCAAAGTCCTGATCGTGAACTGACGCCCCGCCTACTGTGAGCCAAGGATCCACGATTTTCTCGCCAGAGGCTCCAGCCTGCGATGCCGAGATTGCGATCGTAGATAAGGCGCCCTGCTTCTCAAGCAGATCGACTGCTCCAAGCGACACCGCTCCACCCGTACCTACCCCGAATGGCAGCGTGAGGATCTTAGTATGGTTATATTGCGCCTCTGGGTGCGCAGATGAAAGCTGGGACGCAGTTATATGTGTTGCGGAAGGAACGACGTCGCAGCCGACAATTGCTTCCTCCATCAAGCATTTGTGGACTGCGGCGCTATCGTAACCATTTTGTTCAACTACTCGCCGTACCTCGCCGTATGCGGCGGATAGGAGCGAACCAGTTCCGCATGCGAAGTCGGCAATTCGCAGATTGCCCACGCCTTCGGGCAGGGCCTCCTCAACTGTGCGGGGCAGCTGCGGGATAACCAGGCGGCTCAAGAGCGCCGCCGATGACGGGGCGGTGTAGAAAGTCGCCAGGAAACGGCGGTCCGAAATGAGCTTCTGAAAGACTGTGCCGATTAGGTCGGGATTTCCCCCCAAGTTTAGGCTGACGAGCTGGTCAGCAGTTCTCAAAGCTTCGTCGATGAACGACTTCCAGACCTCACCGGGAATGAAACGCAAGAGATCGGAAGCAATGCCGAAAATCGGCCAATAGTTGATTTCGAGGATCTGCTGCCACGCGGCAATCACTTCAAGTTTCCCGGGCGTCGAATCAAACTCGTAGATGGATGATACCGACGAGAGTTCCCCCACGCCGCCGGCGAGTTTCTCTTGGAAGACAAAGGCGTTGATTATTATGGTCGCCGCCATGCGGAACGACTGGATGTTTGCGTCCTGTTTGAGACAGTTTGCGAACTTTTCGGCCATGCCAGGGTGGCTTGGTGTTCCGGCTTCCAAAAGGCTCGCTAAGACTGTTGCCCCTTGCTGTAGTAAGGCCGAAGCCTCCTCAATAAGGTGCGGAGAGGCACGCGCAGTCGAAATGGCAAATGCCAAGTCATCTAGAGTGCCCACTACGAAGCCGGCCTCCGGCCACCTTTGGGTTTCAGCCTGATTTTCGCCGTATAATATGCAGTAGCTAAACTGCGTCTCGACCGCGAAAGCGGCGGCGATCTCGGCTCCCGAGAGCTTCCGATATTTGTCGGGTAGTTTGAGCGCGATCGCAGAGTAAATCGTACCGCCGGTCGGCTTATACTTTTGCCCCACACGACTCTTGGCATCAGCCTCCACGGTTGAAGCGGGTGCGAGCTCTGTTTCAATTGCGACCGGGAATTTGGGGTCGTGGGCCACGACGATGTCTGGCCTAAGTCCTGAGGCTTCAAGCACGCCGGTATTTTCGCAGCGCACAGTTCCAGGTTTGCTCCATTCAGCGCGCTTCGCTCGAAGCAACCCTGACAAATGCTCGTTCAGAACAATCTCGATTGTGCCTGCCATCCCCACCCCTTACTTCGGCATCTCAGTTCTGACGGCCGGAGCAGGAAAAACAAGGCGAAGATTATAATATTAGACGCGCCTAGGTTCGATCATGTCCCGAAGCGTTGACTCGATATCCAATTCGAGGGCCTTCGCCACATCCAAGAACTCGATTATGTCGAGCCGGCGTTCACCAGACTCGTACTTCGACACGAACTGCTGGCGCTTGCCGAGCGCGGTTGCAAGTTCAACCTGTGTGATGCGCGCGTTATGCCTAGCGATCCGAAGTGCTTCGATTGCCCGCACATAGCGATCGTCATGAGCGTCTCGCTTAGCCATCTAGAAATCGTAGAGATGGGATTGCAAATACCCCAAAACGGGGTATTTTCTAGTTGTGCGTGATTTTCTTACTCGGTCGGACATTGCTCGATTGCTGCAGATCAGCAGCAAGCAAGCTGGCCGACTGATGTGCGAAATGCCGACCGTCTGTCCTGGCCGCAAACACCGCCGCGTGATGCGAGCCGACTTCGAGGATTGGCTAAGGGCAAAAAGGCAGCCAGCGGTCCTTTCCCGAGCTTCTTGCGTTCGCGGTGCCGCATTGGCGACCGCAGATCGGATTGCCGCCCGCAATCCTAACGGAAGCATAGTTATGGCGGCAAAAAACTCGACTAGCGTCATCATCAAGGGTGAGACATTCGGGTGAGACAGGTATGTCTCTGTTTGCACCTAAGTATCTGAAAAACAGCAGAAAAAACTGCGCCCAAATTAGGGTTAAGAGTCAGCTGCTCTACCAACTGAGCTATGCGTCCGTGCCTGTCAGGCAGCGCGCTGGCCGCTTGGAAGCGGGGGCGCGGGCGGGCCTCTAACAAGAGTCTTTGTTCCGCGCAACGCCCTTGATGGAAAAACTTGGGCGATCATCGCTGATCGCCGAACCGCTGCTGCACGGGGGCGGGGCGAGGCGATGCGCCCGTTTCTGGATTAGCTCCGTCAGCTCAAGGTCGAGCGGGTGCGCGAGCGCCGTTCAAAGCCCATCAGCAGCCCCAGGCAAATCATCACGGTCATGACCGCCGATCCGCCGAAGCTGACCAAGGGCAGCGGTATCCCGACGACCGGCGCCAAGCCCATGACCATCATCAGGTTGACCGTGACATAGAAGAATATGGTCATCGACAGGCCGGCTGCGGACAGTTGCGCAAACCGCGTCTTGCTTTTCTGGCTGACCCGCATGCCCCAGCGGACGACCATGGCGAAGGCCAGGATCAGCAGCACGCCGCCGATCAGGCCCCATTCCTCAACAAATGCGGCGAAGACGAAGTCGGTATGGCCCTCGGGCAGATATTGGAGGTGGCTTTGGCTTCCGTTGAGATAGCCCTTGCCCCAGACGCCGCCCGATCCGATGGCGATCTTCGACTGACTGATATGATAGCCGGCGCCAAGCGGATCGGCTTCCGGTTCAAGGAAGATCAGCACGCGCTTGCGCTGATATTCGTGCATCATCGCGTAGACGACGGGCAGCGCCGCGGCGAGAGCCCCCGCACCCGCTAGGAAATACCACATCGGAAGGCCGGCTACGAACATCACGGTCAACCCGCCGACCAGCACCATCGTCGCGGTGCCAAGGTCCGGCTGGACGAGGATCATGCCCCAAGGCAGGAGGACCAGCAGGGCAGCCGGCCAAAGTCCGCGCCAGCGGCGGACATCGGCGATGGGCAGAAGGTCGTAGAACCGGGCAAGCATCAGGCAGACGGCGGGCTTCATGAATTCCGATGGTTGCAGCCGGATAAATCCCAGGTCGATCCACCGCTGTGCCCCCTTGCCGACGAAGCCGACCATTTCCACCGCGATGAGCAGCAGCAGAATAAAGACATAGGTCGGGAAGGTGACCTGCTTGATGAAATTTTCGGGGATGTAGCTGATCGCGACTGCCAGCGCGAAGAAGGCAAGGATGGTGATCGCCTGCTTGATCGCCCAGGGCGACCAGGACCCACCGGCAGCAGAAAAAAGGGTAACGATGCCGATCGTGCAGATGATCGCCACCAGCAGGATCAGACGCCAGGGCAGGCGGGCCAGCGGCTGGGGAATGATTGCCGAACTGATCATGCGCCAAGCCCTGCTGCCGATTTCGACATGGCCTTAAACTGTGCCTCCCGGCGCGCCGTCCGCTCCATAAGCGTGCCACCCCATTGTTCCTCGAGCGCGGCAAGCGATTTCAGCGCCTGTTCCCGATCGAACAGATAGGTGAGCACATCCTTGGCGACCGGCGCCGCGGCGCGCGAGCCGCCGAGCCCATGTTCGATGACAACCGAGCCGGCATAACGCGGATTGTCGTAGGGCGCGAAGAAGACGAACAGGCCGTGGTCGCGATATTTCCAGTCGCCCGACTGGCCGCGCTGGCTGCCGGTAATCTTGCGCACCTGAGCGGTACCGGTTTTTCCGCACATCTCGATCCCAGGCAGCTGGAGCCGGCTTGCGCCCGCCGTGCCGTCCCCGTTGACGACCTCCCACATGCCGCCGCGCACCGCGTCGAGATGTTCCTGGGGAATCCCGAGGGAGGGGGCGGGCTTTTCGTGCCGACCGATCAGCTGCGGGTGGAGGTTTCGGCCTGATGCGATGCGCGCCGACATCACCGCCAGCTGCAGCGGATTAAGAATCAGATATCCTTGGCCGATCGAGGCATTGAGCGTGTCCGACGCGGTCCAGTCGGGCCGTTCGATCAGGCGCGGGTTAGCCTTGAACTTGCGCGCTTTCCATTCGCTGTTGGGGACGGTCCCATAGCTTTGGCTGACGACCGGGAGGTCGAACCTGGCACCGAGCCCGAGGCGCTTGGCCATCGGCGCGATGGCATCATAGCCAATGCGATGGCCCATCGCGTAGAAATAGGTGTTGCAGCTCTTGGCGATCGCCCGCCGCATGTTGACCGAGCCATGCCGGCCGAGGCAGCGGAAGAAACGGTTTCCGAGCCGGTATCCGCCGGGACAGTGGATGGTCTCGTCGGGATCGATCCCCGCGGCCAGAATGGCCAAGGCGCCCATCGGCTTGATCGTCGAACCCGGGGGGTAAAGCGCCTGCAGGGTCTTGTTGAGCAGCGGCCGCCGTTGGTCCTCGGCCAGCATGCGCCACTCGGTCTGGCCAATGCCGTCGGAAAAACTGTTGGGGTCGTAGGCGGGCATCGAAGCCATGCACAACAGGTCGCCGGTAAGGCAATCGATGATCGTGCAGCTGCCCGATTCTTCGCCAAGGCGACGGGCGGCATATTCCTGCAGCCCGGCATCGATCGCCAGCTGGACCGTCTCGCCCGACCGGTCGGGCTTCGGTTCGAGCTCGCGGACCAGCTTTCCGCGAGCGGTCAATTCGACGCGCTGCCCGCCGGGCTGGCCGCGCAGTTTTGGCTCAAGGGTCTTTTCCAGGCCCTCCTTGCCGATTTTGAAGCCGGGCGTCACCAGCAGCGGGTTCTTCTCTTCCTCATATTCCTTGGCCGAGGCTGCGCCAACGTAACCGACCAGGTGACCAACCGCTGGCCCCGAGGGATAATAGCGGGAAAAGCCCCGCATCGGCTGGACACCGGGCAGTTCGGGCAATCTCACCGTGACGGCCGCATAATTTTCGTAGGGGACATTTTCCGCGACCTGAACAGGCTGGTATCCCCGTGCGGCCTTCAGTTCCTTGATGATCCGGTCGACGTCGTCCGGAGTCAGGTCCAGCGCGCGGGTTAACGTTCGCAACGTTTCCGTCGGCCGTTCCAGCTGTTCGGGAATGATATCGATCCGGAAGTCGGATCGATTGATGGCGATCGGCTTGTTGTTGCGATCGATAATCCATCCCCGCCGGGGAGGCACGATGATCAGCTGGACACGATTATCTTCGCTCAGCAGCTGGTAATGTTCATTCTGCGCAACCGACAGATAGCCCAGGCGGGCAAGCAATATGCCGCCGAATGTGGCCTGCATCCCGCCGACAAGCATCATCCGGCGCGAAAAGGTGATCGACTGGTGCGCCGCCGTGAAACGCGGTTTTCTCATCGCCCCAGCCTCCAGCGGTCAATCTTTGTGACGATCAGGGCAGTGACCGGAAAGACCAGCACCGCGACGATGATCGCCGGAGCGGCGGTGGACTTAAGGGGGACGGGGGCGCCCAGCATTGCTGCGGCCTGCCACTGCGCCAGCTCGACCATCGCCAAAAATAGTGCCGCGATCGCCCATTCGACCCAATAATCGCGCCACATGGTGCGGCGGTCGAGGATGTCCATGGCGATCATGATCGCAGGCCAGAATACCATCGACAAGCCGATCGGATTACCGAGAATGAGATCGTTGGCGAGCCCCATCGGCGCGGCCCACCATGCCGGCCACGCATCCGCTCGCAGAAGGCGCCAGGCAACCAGTAGCTGCAGCCCGAAATCGGGCCACCAGCCCGTTGCCGACACGATGGGAAGCAAGGAGAGCAGCGCGCCGACCATCACGGTGGCGGCAGGCCAATATTCGGCGCCAGGGCGGGGCCCGCGATTAAGGCGCGCGCTCTTCGACCCCAGCGCCGACCGGACCATCAGAGATCCTCGCTGCCGGCCGCGCTCGCTGCCTGGGCCATCGGCTCATAGGGCCGCTGCACAATCGCAAAGCTGACTCTGGCGGGGTCGGCGATCGGGATCGCAATCGCTCCATCGTCATCCAGACGAATGACCTTGGCAATCGGGATCAGCGGCGGGTAGAGGCCGCCCGCGCCGGACGTGACGATGATGTCGCCCGGCCTGAAAGGGTTCTTGCCTACCTCGAGTGGTCGAACATCAACGGTCCCGTCACCGCGACCGGTCGCGATGACCGGCTGCCCGCCCTTGAGAATCCGCGCCGGAACGACGTTGGCCCGGTCGCTGACCAGTAGGACCCGGCTGGCTACGGCGCCGGCGTCGATGATCCGGCCGATCAGCCCTTCGGCGGCGCGTACCGGCATACCAATCTCGATGCCCTCGTTGGTCCCCACCGAAATGATCGCGAACCGCCGCGGGCTGTCGAGCGAGGAGCCGACGATCCGGCCCGCCGCGATGGCGTCCTGACTGCGTTCGCGAAGCTGCAGCGCGGCCTTGAGCTGCTGGTTCTCCTCAAGGATAGCGCGGGCTTCGACCATCCGCCGCATCAGGGCCGCGCGGTCGCGCTTCAGCCGGGCATTCTGGTTGGCGGCGTTCCAATAGTCCCCGGCTCCGCCGACCAGACCCGTAACGGTCGTCGTAACTTCATTCAGCGCGCCGCCGATGGGCGCCGTCACGTCGAGCGCCGCTCCGCGCACGGCGGCATAGCTTTGGGGGGCCACAAGCGAAAGGATCAGCAGGACCAGCCCGACAATCATCCCGGCGACGACCGCCAGGAAACTGAAGAACAGACTATATTGAGCGCGCCTCGACCAGCCCGGGCGCGGTCCCGCCGAGGCCGCCATAGCTATCGCTTAGGCCGTCTGGAGGACGCCGCGGAACTGCTCTTCCTCGAGCGCCCGGCCGGTCCCGAGGGCGACGCAGGTCAACGGATCCTCGGCTACGGTCACGGGCAGCCCGGTCTCGTCGCGTAATACCTCGTCGAGACCCTGAAGTAGCGCGCCGCCGCCCGTGAGGACGATGCCTTGGTCGCAGATGTCGGCGGCCAGTTCTGGCGCAGTGTTTTCCAGCGCAATGCGAACGCCTTCGACGATCGTGCCGACCGGTTCCGACAGGGCTTCGGCGATCTGGCCCTGGTTGATCGAGATTTCCTTGGGCACGCCGTTGACCAGGTCGCGGCCCTTGATGTGTACCGTGGTCCCGATGCCGTCGACCGGCGGCTTGGCGATCCCGACTTCCTTCTTGATCCGCTCCGCCGTAGCTTCGCCGATCAGCAGATTGTGGTTGCGCCGGACATAGGAGGAAATGGCTTCGTCCATCTTGTCGCCGCCGACACGGACTGAAGTGGTATAGGCGAGGCCGCGAAGCGAGAGCACCGCGACTTCGGTCGTCCCACCGCCAATATCGACGACCATCGACCCGATCGGCTGCGTTACCGGCATGTCGGCGCCAATCGCGGCAGCCATCGGCTCTTCGATCAGATAGACGGCCGAGGCGCCGGCGTTGCTCGCGGCGTCGCGGATCGCGCGGCGCTCGACGCTGGTCGATCCCGACGGAACGCAAATCACGATCTCGGGGAAGCGCCAGGCGCGCATCTTGCCGCCATGCACCTTATGGATGAAATGCTTGATCATCTGCTCGGCGACGTCGATGTCGGCGATGACGCCGTCACGCAAAGGCCGGATGGCCTCGATCTGGTCGGGGGTCTTGCCCATCATCAGCTTGGCGTCTTCGCCGACTGCCTTGACCTTCTTGGTGCCGTTGATCGTTTCGATTGCCACCACGGACGGCTCGTTGAGCACGATCCCGCGACCACGCACATAAACCAGCGTATTGGCCGTTCCGAGGTCGATCGCCATGTCGTGCGACATCCATTTGAACCAGCGCGTCCAGAACATGCTTTTCCCGTCTCTCGCCTATCGATGTTGGAAGAAGGCCGAGTGCCCCGACCCGATTCACCACCCTTTATTCAAGCCCTTGTAAATCCAGCATGAATTTCCGGAAAAATTCCGCGCTTCAAGGGTGAACATCGATTGGGCTAGGACAGGCCCCATGTCAATAAGAAGGCTGCCTTCCGAACTCATCAATCGCATCGCCGCCGGCGAGGTGGTCGAACGTCCTGCCAGTGCGCTCAAGGAGTTAATTGAAAACGGTCTCGACGCCGGCGCCGGTGCGGTGTCGATCCGCCTATCGGCAGGAGGGCTGGACCGGATCGAGGTGGCCGACGACGGTTCGGGAATGACGCCCGCCGACATGCGCCTCGCGCTCGAGCGGCACGCGACCTCCAAGCTGCCTGACGACGCGATTGAGGCAGTGACCAGCTTCGGCTTTCGCGGCGAGGCGCTGCCGTCCATCGCCAGCGTGTCGCGACTGACGCTGGAAAGTCGGGTTCGGGGCGCCGAGGGATGGCGGACGAAGATCGATCACGGGGTGGCCGAGGAGGAGGGGCCTGCCGCGCTACCGCCCGGGACCCGGGTGCGGGTCGAAGCGCTCTTCGACAAAGTACCCGCCCGGCGCAAGTTCCTCCGCAGCGCAAGGGCGGAATATGCTGCCTGCCTCGACGTGGTGAAGCGACTCGCCATGGCCCGTCCGGACGTCGCCTTCGCACTGGAGCATGACGGGCGGACCATCTTGTCGCTTCACCCCGCCGAGCCGCCGAAGCGGGTCGCGGAATTATTGAGTCACGAACTCGACCGGCATGGCCTTGGCATCGACTGTGTACGCAATGGCATCCGCCTGACTGGCGTCGTGAGCCTGCCGACCTTCAATCGCGGAATGGCTGACCAGCAATATCTATTCGTCAATTCGAGGCCGGTGAAGGACCGGCTATTGGTCGGGTCGCTTCGTGCCGCTTACCGCGACCTGCTTGCCCGCGACCGCCACCCGGTGGCGGCGCTGTTCGTCGAGGTACCGACGGATGAAGTCGACATCAACGTCCATCCCGCCAAGACCGAGGTCCGGTTTCGCGATCCGGCGGCAGTACGCGGGCTTATCGTCGGCGGCCTGCGCACCGCGCTCGATGAAGCCGGACACCGCAGCGTCGCGCGCGACCAATTTGCCCAACCCGCCGCGTGGCAGGTCGAGCCGGTCGAGCCTGCGGAACCGCGGCTGTGGTCCGGGCCGGCTTCCGATTCCGCTGGTGCGCGCGCGGTCGTCGCCGACCTGTCGATGGATTTCCTCCCGCAAGGTCGTGCCAGCATCGCGGACCCCGTCGCGCCATCGGAGCCGGCCTATCCGCTGGGGATTGCCCGCGGCCAGGTAGCGGCCACCTATATCGTCGCGGAGGCCGCCGACGGCCTCGTCATCGTCGACCAGCATGCCGCCCATGAACGGCTGGTACTCGAACGGATGCGCGCCGCGACCCGGGGCCACGAAGTCGCCCGCCAGGCACTGCTTGTTCCCGACGTGGTCGAGATGGAAGAAACCGACTGCGATCGAATCGAGGACGCAGCTGCGGACCTGCTTCGCCTGGGCCTGGAGATCGACCGGTTCGGACCAACGTCGATCCTGGTTCGCGCGGTCCCTGCGGCCCTTGGAAAGACCGATGTCAGCGGATTACTCAATGACCTGGCGGCTGAACTGTCTGAACTGGGGACCGCGCTCTCGCTCGGCGAAAAGCTCGACCACGTCGCGGCTACCATTGCCTGCCATGGGTCGGTGCGGGCAGGGCGCGTTCTTTCGGTCGCCGAAATGAATGCGCTGCTCCGCGAAATCGAGGTCACCCCCCATAGCGGGCAGTGCAATCACGGCCGTCCGACCTGGGTGAAGCTGGGGCATGGCGAGATCGAGAAGCTGTTTGGCCGGCGCTAAACACTCCACTCGCTCCATCGCAAAAAATTTTCGGGCCGCCCAAGCATCTGGTTTTAAACAGGAACCTATCCTTCCTGAATGGTTTGGGTCAGCGCCGTTCATTGAAGCGACAAGTTGATTGCCCAAATGAGCGGCAGGGGCTGCCGGTCCACACGGCATAACAGGAATATGACGGAAGCGACTGTTTTTATGTCGCTTTTGAGAGCGCCTATCCATGTCCGAACGGGCTGGACAGGCGAAACAATGGAGCATGATTGTGAAAAAGATTCTGTTCGCTACTGCCGCTACGGCTGCCGTTCTTTCTGCCACTCCGGCGCTGGCCCAGAATGCCGCCCCGGTCGGTCCGCGTGTCGAGGCAATCGCCGGCTATGACCGGGTGAAGGCTGCCGGCGAAAAGGATGGCGGCGCACTGTTCGGCCTGGGCGCCGGCTATGATGTCGCCGTCGGCAACGGCGTTTCGATTGGCGCCGATGTCGAAGCCAGCAAGTCGACCCAGAAGGAAGGCGATCCCGACGTTGCTCAGGTCAAGTCGGGCCGCGACCTTTATGCCGGTGGCCGCCTCAACTTCGCAGTCTCGCCGACCGCGAATCTCTATGTGAAGGGCGGCTATACCAACGCCAAGTTCAAGGCGACCGACGGCGTTATCAGCGCGTCGGACAACCTCGATGGATATCGCATCGGTGCGGGCGGCCAGATGGCCTTGTCCGGCAAGGCCTATGTTGGCGCCGAATATCGCCATTCCAACTACGAACATGGTGTGGCGCGCAACCAGGTCGCAATGACCCTCGGCACCCGCTTCTAAGGCGGATTGTCGCGACAACGAGGGGCGTCCGGCAAGGCCGGGCGCCCCTTATCATTTGGGCGACAATAGGAGCGCGTTCTGCTAAGTCTCGCCTGTCCGTAGCGGGAGATTGGCCATGAGCGAATATGACAAGGGCTATTTCGCCCGTCGCGCCGCGGAAGAAGCGGAATTGGCGCTAAGCGCCGGCGACCCCGAAGCCCAAGCCGCCCACCGCCGGCTGCAGCGTGCCTATACCGAGCGCGCATCCGTTGGCGACCGGCAGATGCAGGTGCAGCAACAGGATTAGGGGAGCAGGGCGCTGCGGGCCTTCTCGACGCGCAACTCGCGCGATCGGGCCCGCGATTCGCGGAGCCTCGGATAGGCCGAGGCCTCTTCCTCACGGAGCAGGTCCGCGAATGTCCCTTCGCGGATTTCTGTCATGATTTCCCGCATTCGGGCGCGGTTGGCCGAGTCGATCACGCGCCTTCCGCCGACGAGTGCGCCAAGCTCCGCGGTATTGCTGATCGCTTCGCGCATGCCCGCGATGCCGCGCGCCTCGATCAGCTCCGCCAGCAGCTTCAATTCGCCCACGCATTCCATATAGGCGACTTCCTCGCTGATCCCGGCGTCGATCAGCGTATCGAAGCCGGCGATGAGGATTTCCGGCACCGCGCCCCACACTACCGCCTGTTCATTGAACAGGTCGGCCTCACATTCCTCGGCAAAGCTCGAGCGCAGAAGCCCGGCCCGTCCGCAGCCCAGTGCCTGGCCATAGGCAAGGGCCATCGGTTCGGCATTGCCGCTGCAATCCCGCTCCACCGCGAATAGCGCGACCATCCCCTTGCCCTGGGTAAATAGCGACCGGAGCGCCGTCCCTGGCCCCTTGGGCGCGACCATGATGACATCAAGGTCGGGGCGAGGGACGATGAACTGAAAACGGATCGCCAAACCATGACTGAAACCAATCGCGGCGCCCGGCCGGATACAGGGTTCGATTCGGAGGTAGACCGCTGCCATCACCTCGTCGGGCACCAGCATCATCACCAGGTCCGCTTGCGCGGCCGCTTCGGAAAATTCTGTGACGGGAATCGCGTCGGCCGTCGCCCGGTCGGCGCTTCCCGACCCTTCCCGAAGGCCGACGACGACGTCGATGCCGCTGTCGCGCAGGTTGAGCGCCTGGGCCCGGCCCTGGTTGCCATAGCCGATAATCGCAACCCGCTTTCCCGCGAGCGCGGCGCCGTCGATGTCTTTGTCAGTCAGCGCTTCCATTGCGGTTGGCTACTCCTTCAGCGCCAGCAGGGCCAGCGCACGCTCGATGGCTTCATCTTCAAGGGGTTCCTGGAACCGCGGCCAGTCGGCCGGCGGCTGGTGCGCGAACCAGGTATATTGGCGCTTGGCATATTGGCGCGTCGCAAGTTGCCCGGCTGCAATCGCCTGATCTCGGCTGAAGTCACCGCGCAGCATTGCCGAGATCGCCTCGACGCCGATCGCGCGCATCGCCGGCAGCCGGGGATCGAGGTTCCTGGCCAGGAGCGCTTCGACCTCCTCCACCGCCCCCAGGTCCAGCATCGCCTCGAACCGGCGATCGCAGCGGTCATAGAGCCATGGACGGGGCGGCAGGAGGATGAGGGGGTTGAGGAGCACCGCGCCGCCGATCCCGCCGCTGCGTTCCTGCTGCCAGTCCGCTAGGCTGACCCCGGTCGAGCGAACCACTTCCAGTGCCCGGGCGATGCGGGCAGTGTCGCCGGGATTGAGTCGTGTGGCGGCGACGGGATCGAGCGTCGTTAGCGCTGCCAGATTCTCCGAGACACTAGCCGCGCGGACCTCGGCCCGTATCGCCGGGTCAATCGGCGGGACGGGGGCAATGCCGTCGATCAGCGTGCGCAAGTAAAGGCCGGTCCCGCCGACGAGGATCGGCAGGCGCCCTGCACGATGCAGGTCGGCGATCCGAGCTTTGGCAGCCTCGGCCCAATCGGCCGCGGACCCCGGCACCGCCGGGTTGAGCATCGCGTAGAGGTGGTGGTCGGCGCGTTCCCGATCCCGTGTTGAAGGTGCAGCGGAAAGGATCGGCAGAGCGTCGTAGATTTGTGCGCTGTCGGCGTTGACAATGGCCCCGCCGCAGCGCTCCGCAAGGCGCAAGGCAAGCTCGGACTTGCCGCTTGCGGTCGGACCGGCAATGACCACCAGCGGAGGCGTTATCTTGACCATTGCCACGCTGATAGCAGCCGGACGGCTGGACGAAAGCCTGATAGAGGCGGCGCTTGGCCGCCTGGGGGGAGGGCGGTTGTCGCGCTGGATCGACAGGGGCGATGCCGCAGATCTTGAAATCGACATCGAGCGCAGCGCGGTTCGCGGCGTACTCGAAGGCTGGGAACGCGTTGACATCATCGTCCAGCCGCCGGGCCCCCGCGAGAGGTGCATGCTGGTCGCCGACATGGATTCCACCATGATCGGGCAGGAATGTATCGACGAACTCGCCGATTATGCCGGGGTCAAGCAGCAGGTCGCCGAGATCACCGAGCGGGCAATGCAGGGCGAACTGGATTTCGCAGCGGCGCTTCGGGAGCGTGTGGGCCTGCTCAAGGGGCTGGACGAAGCGGTGATCGAACAATGCCTGGCGGAAAGGATCAGGCCGAGCCCGGGCGGGGCGACCCTCGTCAAGACAATGCGGCAGCGCGGGGCAATGACCGTGCTGGTGTCCGGCGGCTTTACGGCGTTCGTCCAGCCGATCGCCCGGCAGCTCGGCTTCGAGCGGTTCGAAGCCAATGTGCTTGGCGTCGCCGGCGCAACGTTGACCGGCGAAACCCAAGGGCGAATTGTCGATTCCCGCGCCAAGCTGGCGGTCCTTGAGAGCCTCCGCACCGAACTGGGACTCGGAGAGGCCGACAGCCTCGCCGTCGGCGACGGCGCAAACGACATTCCGATGATCGAGGCAGCCGGCCTTGGCGTGGCCTTTCGCGCCAAGTCGGCGCTCGCGGCAGCGGCCGATGCCCAGCTCGATCATCATGGGCTGGATGCCCTGTTGTGGGCGCAGGGAATTCCGCGCTCGGCCTGGGTCGTGGACTAGCGGCCGGCGACCGCGAAACAGGGCTGGGGGGCGAGCCGGTTGCAGGCCTGGGATGCGGCGGCCCGACTTTCGAACGGACCTGCCTGCAGCCGGACCATCGCGCCTACCGGGACATAAAAGGCCTGACGCCCGCCAAGCTTGCCCGATAGTCGGGCGAACAGATCTTCTGCCGAGCTTTTCTTGCCGAATGCGCCCAGCTGGATGCGCCAGTTGCCGGTCAATGGCGCGGCAACCCGGGATGGTGGTTCGGCGGTGGCGGGCCTTGGCTGCTCGGCCTGGCGGCGCGGCGCGGCCGGAACTGGCGCCGCGTCCTTTCCGGCCACCATCTGCCGCGCAAGGGCGACGCCCTTCTGCCGCTGCTCCAGCGGCAGGATTTCGTCCATGTCCGCAAGTGTTGCCTTGGCAGGGGCGAGGCCTTGCGCGGCGGCCCGGCTTACAAGGGCGTAGGCCGTTACCGGATCGGCCGGTACACCGTCGCCATTGAACATCGCCGTTCCGACCATCAGCAACGCCCGCGCATCGCCCGTGTCGGCGGCGCCTTTCAGCCATCGCAATGCGGTAACGCGATTGCCATTCTGGAATAATAGTAGGCCAAGCGTCGCCTGGGCATCGACATGACCCTTACGCGCCGCCCGTTCCAACCAGTTTTGCGCCTGGCCGAGATCGAGGGGTACGCCCTTTCCTAGCCGATAGGCCTGGCCGAGATTGAATGCGGCATCGGCGTCGCCCTGTTCGGCAAGCGGGCGCCAGTGCGCGACCGCGCGCGAAGCGTCGCCGGCCTGCCACGCCTCGATCCCCGACTTGACCGTCGCGGGAGCCGCGGACGCCGCCAGGGCGATTGCCAGGCCAATGAAAAGGTTACGCATTCTTCACCCCAATCCACCGCCTTTAACCCTAGCTGCACTCTATCCCGTCCGACAAGGCCGAGCGCCAGTTAACCAATATTTAGGGGCTTTGCTGTCAGGTGGGGTCGAACAGCGTCATATGGCGAGGGGAATGGAATGCGCGTTCTGGCAATGGCATCGCAGAAGGGCGGGTCGGGCAAAACCACCCTGTCCGGTCACCTTGCGGTGCAAGCGCAGCGAGCGGGCGCGGGCCCGGTCTGCCTGATCGACATCGATCCGCAAGGGTCGCTTGCCGACTGGTGGAACGAGCGGCAGGATGACATGCCGGCCTTCGCCCAGACGACCGTTGCTCGGCTCGCATCGGACCTTGAAGTGCTTCGGCAGCAAGGCTTTCGCTTGGCCGTCATCGACACGCCACCAGCAATTACTATGGCCATTCAGTCGGTCATCGCGGTGGCCGAACTCATCGTGATCCCAACCCGTCCGAGCCCACACGACCTGCGCGCCGTGGGAGCCACGGTCGATCTTTGCGACCGCGCCGGCAAGCCGCTCATCTTCGTCGTCAATGCGGCGACCCCCAAGGCCAAGATCACTTATGAAGCCGCGGTCGCGCTGTCACAGCATGGCACCGTCGCTCCCGTTACGCTTCATCACCGGACTGACTTCGCTGCTTCGATGATCGATGGCCGGACGGTGATGGAGGTCGATCCCCAAGGCCGGTCCGCTCGCGAGGTCACCGAACTTTGGGACTATATCTCCGACCGCCTTGAAAAGAATTTTCGCCGTACCGTCTTTGCCGCGCCCAACCAGGCGCCCGGTATCAGTGCGGCCAGCCCGCGTCCCGTTGGTGGCTTCGGCCGCCGCGTGGTGGGCCAGTAAGGAGTGTCAGCGATGGGTGAACCCAAGGCATTCGCATCGCTCTCGTCCGGTCTGCTTGCTCGCAAGGGCGCGGCCCGCCCGGCGATGCGTCCGCAAGGCTTCGGCCAAAGCGGCGCCGGTCTCGACGATCTCGGCTGGAACGACATGGGGTTTGAACCGCCGAAGCCGGCGATCGTCCCGATCCGCGACGCCGACCACGACGCGTTCGGGGAAGAACTCCCCGACCTGCCGCTGCGGAATCCGATTTCCGCGCTGACGCCGATCAACTCGCCGGTGCATGACCAGCAGGCCGAGATTGCCGAACGTTTCTCGTCGCATGACGAGGATGGCGAGAATGAGGATGGCGAATATATCGACGAGACGGCCGAGATCTACGAACCCGAGCCGGACGAAACGCCAACCCTGACAATGGTGCCCGAACAGCTTGGGCCGGAAGAAAGCCTCGCGCCCGAAGCCAAGGGACCCGAACCGGAGCCGCTGGCCAATCCTGCGCCCGAGCCGGTCCTGTCGGTCAAGCCCACGCCCGTGCTGGTGATCCCGGCGCGCCTTGAAGCGCCAAAGCCGGTCCGCCGCCGCGCGGCTCCCGGAAGCAAGGGCAAGGCCGCGTTCACGCTGCGGCTCGATCCGGACCGGCATCTGAAACTTCGCCTGGCTTGCGCCGTCAGCGGCCGTTCGGCCCAGCAGCTGGTGACCGACGCACTCGATGCGCTGCTCGCCGGAATGCCCGAACTCGACACGATGGCCGAAAAGGCACCGCGCAAGCGCGCCGAACTATAATTGGGGAGATACGTCCGATGACGCCGAATCGCCTAGCCACCGCGGCCGCCGCCGTGTCGCTAATCGCGCTGGCTACGGCTTGCGCCGGACCCGGTTCAAGGCTGCGTGGCGCATCGCCGTTCGGCGCCAAGGTCAATTCGGCCGACGTCGGTCTTGCGACCCGCGCGCAGATGGCGCTGATGGCCAATGACGTTGCCACTGCACTGTCGCTGGCGGAGCGGGCGGTCGAAGTCAGTCCGAACGACGCCAGCTTCCGCACATTGCTTGGTAACTGCTATCTCGCTGCTGGACGCTTCGCTTCTGCCGAAGCGGCCTATCGCGATTCCTTGTCGCTTGGGGCGACCCAGCCGCAAACTATCCTGAAACTGGTGCTGGTCCAGATCGGCTTGGGCAAAAGCGATCAAGCCCAGCTCCTTCTCGCCGAAGCTCGCGGCATGATCGATCCGACCGACGCCGGGTTGGCATTGGCGCTTGCCGGTGACCCGCAGGGCGCTGTCGCGCTGCTTGAGCCGGTCGCCCGCTCCATCGGCGCCGACGCCCGTACCCGCCAGAACCTGGCGCTCGCCCATGCGCTGTCCGGCGATTGGGTCCAGGCTCGCGTGGTCGCGGCTCAGGACTTGCCCGCAGACCAGATCGACAGCCGCATCCAGCAATGGATGGCACTCGCCAAGCCGAGCCGGGCTTCGGATCAGGTCGCTTCGTTCATCGGCATTCAGCCGATCGCCGCCGATCCGGGGCAGCCCGTTCGGCTGGCACTGCATCGCGATACTGGGATCCAGCAGGCAGCTGCTGAACCGGTCCCCGTGACTGAGGCTCCGGCCGCGGTTTACGCTGAGGCCGCCCCAATCGCACCACCGGCTATGCCGACCTATGCTGCGCCGGCCGCGCCGGTCGCGCTGGCTGAGACGCCGATGCCCGAATATGCCGCTCCGGCCGAAACCCCGGTCTTCGCGCTCCGCGAGGCCCGTCCAGCGCTTTCCCCGGCCTCTGTCCGTCTGTCGGATTCGCTGCCGTCGATTCGCAAGGCTTCGGCACCCAGGGCTGCCGTCGGTAAGAGCCGCGCTGTGGTTCAGATCGGCGCCTATTCATCGCGCGAGCGCGTCGCGACGGCCTGGAGCAGGGCTTCGGCCAAACATGACTCGCTCAAGCGCTATGTGCCCGTAACGGCGCAGTTCGATGCCGGCGAGGGCACGGTTTACCGTCTCTCGGTCAAGGGCTTCGAGAGCGAACGCGACGCAATCGAACTCTGTTCGTCGCTGAAGCGGGCTGGCTCCAATTGCTTCGTGCGCAGCGCGTCGGGGGATTCCCCGGTCAGGTTTGCCTCGCGCGGCTGAACTAGCGGCGCCGGTTTGCTGTCAGGAGGTCGAGACAGGCCATCCTGACCGCGACACCCATTTCGACCTGGCGCACGATGAGCGAGCGCGACGGGTGATCCGCAAGCGCCCCTTCGATTTCGACGCCGCGGTTGATCGGCCCGGGATGCATGATCACGGCATTGGCCGATGCCGCCGCGAAGCGCGCCTCGGTAAGGCCGAAACGCGCCAGATATTCGCCGGGCGCATCGCCGAGATCCTCTTCCATCCGTTCCCGCTGGACGCGCAGCATTATGATGACGTCGGCCGCGTCGACCGCTTCGTCGATGGTCACGCCTTCAAGGTGGTCGGGCATCAGCGAAGGAGATCCAGCAAAGCGCAGCTGCGCGCCAAGCCGGGCAAGCAATTTGGCATTCGAGCGGGCAACCCGGCTGTGCTTGAGGTCGCCGCAAATGGCAATCTTCAGGCCCTCAACCCGACCGAAGTGCTGGCGGATCGTCGCCGCGTCGAGCAGCGCCTGGGTGGGATGTTCGCCGATTCCGTCACCGGCGTTGATGACGGGGCAGTCCATGATCTGGGCAACGCTGGCCGGCGCGCCACTGGTGCCGTGACGGATTACCAGAGCGTCTGGCCGCATCGCGTTCAGGGTCCGCGCCGTATCCTCCAGCGTTTCGCCCTTCTTGATCGAACTATGTTCGACTTGCATCGTCACGACCTGCGCGCCCATCCGGTTGGCGGCGATCTCGAAGCTCATCAGGGTTCGCGTGGAATTTTCGAAAAAGGCGTTGACCACGGTCAGGCCGTCTAGGCGATGGTCATTGCGACGCGGCTGGCGATTGTAGGCGAACCAGCGTTCGCCTTCGTCCAGCAAGTCACCGATCTGGTCGTCGGTGATGTCGTCGATCGAAAGAAGGTGCATTAAAGCCGCGCCCTAGCCTGAAGGCGGCAAGTTGACCAGAGCATCGATTGCCCCCTGCAGGATATGCGCCGCGGCATGGGCGTCGACCTTCTCGGCGCGCTTGGCACGGCTCATTTCGCTTTCGATCATCGTCCGTTCGACCGCCACGGTCGACCATCGTTCGTCCCATAGCAGCAGTGGCAGGTCGAGCGGGGCGAGATTGCGGGCGAAGGCGCGCACCGACTGGGTGCGCGGACTGTCGCTGCCGTCAAGGTTGAGCGGCAGGCCGACAACCAGCCCGACCGGCTTGTGACGGGTGATGAAGCTGGCCAGCACCGCCAGGTCGGCAGTGAATTTGGTGCGCTTCACCGTGTCGGCGGGGGTCGCGAAACTCCATCCCGAATCGCAGGTTGCAAGGCCGATGGTCTTGGTCCCGACGTCGAGTCCCGCGAGCCTGCCGCCGTTGGCCGGCAGCGCCGCGGCGAACTCGGTGGCAATCGTCGTGATCAGCGCCACTGCGCCAGCCTCTTTTCCGCGTCGGCACGGATAGAGCCCCAGAATAGGGCATAGTCGTAAACATGATAATTATTGCCGGGTAGCAGATAGGGCCCAAGATCCGGGATTTCGCCTTCGATCAACAGGAATCCCTTGTCGCAGCGCGCGCCCACTTGCCCGGCGACCAGGCTGGCCGAGGCAAGGCCGCCGTTAGGCACCAGGGTTCCCTTGTTCGCCATCGGCGCGGCACCTGCGCCCGTCGACCCCGTCAGCGGGTTGGTGCACAGCATGTCGGCCTGCTCCCGGATGATTCCGGTGGGTCCCTTGGTGCCCTTCCAAGCGTCAAGCACCAGTCGCGGATTGGCCGGCTCGCTGAAGGTTTGCCACGACAGGACGCAGCCCGTTGCCTGAGCCGTGCCGCAGGCGGCAACGCCGGCGGGCTGCAGGTCAGCGCGGGTCGAAAGCGGCCAGCCGACGACATAGGCGGCGACCAAGCGGCCCGCGATCGCCTCCTTGCGGTCGACCAACAGGCGCGAAAGGTGGAGCGAGCCCTGGCTGTGCGCCGCGAGGAACAGCGGCTTGCCCGGTGGTTGGGCGGCGATGAACGCATCGAACGCCGCCAGCACATCGCGATATGCGAGGCCTAGCGCCTTGTCCGCATCTTCGCTTCGCAGCAGGAATGTGCCGAACGCGGCCTGGCGGTAGCGCGGTGCCCATATGTCGGAGACGCTGTTGAACGCGCTCGCCTGGCTCCGGACGAATAGCCGGGTCCGCGAATCGGCCTCGCCGTCGAGGTTGAGCGGCGCATTCCACCGGTCGCGCTCAAGATAGGTAGTCGGGTGGACGAAGAAGGTCGCGGCGCGCTTTGCGCCGCGCGTGCTGATTTCGCCTTCGGGAACCCATGCCGACGGATCGTCGGCCAACCCTGGCTTGGCAATCCAGGCGGTATCGCTGGCATAATCCGGCCCGCTGCGCGGCGCTGGCTCCTGATAGCGCCCCACCGGAACAGCCTGCTGAATGAGCACCCGGTCGCCGAACTGGAACAGGGCGAAGGCGCCCAATACGGCAAGCAGGATGAAGATGAAGATGATGATCAGAAAGCGGCGGGCACACATGGGCGCTTGCGCTTAATGCGCATGATGCGGTGCGGCAACTCGCTTGAAGGGGAAGCTGCCCCCTGCTAGCCGCGCTGCCATGTCCGTGAACGCAAATCAGGTGCGGCATGTCGCTAAGCTGGCCCGGATCGCGATGAGCGATTCCGAGATCGAGGCGATGGTGCCCGAATTCAACAACATACTCGGCTGGGTGGAACAGCTCGGCGAGGTGGATACCGACGGGGTCGAACCGCTCACCGCGGTCATCGAGAACCAGCTTCGCTTGCGCGACGACGTGGTCGACGACGGCAATGTTCGCGATGCGGTATTGCGTAACGCGCCCGACGCGCAGCACGGTTTTTTCGCCGTTCCGAAGGTGATCGAATAGTGGGCGAGCTCAACAGCAAGACCATCGCCCAGTTGCGCGAAGGGTTCCGGGCCGGCGAGTTCACGGCGCGGGAAATTGCCGAGGCCTTCAACGCGGCGGTTGCCGCGGGGCGCGAACTCAATGCCTATACCGTGGAGACCCCGGAACTGGCGCTGGCCGCCGCCGACGCGGCTGACAAGGCCAAAGCGTCGGGGGAGTTGAAGCCGCTGTCGGGTATCCCGCTCGGCATCAAGGACCTGTTCTGCACCGAAGGGGTCGACAGCACCACCGGAAGCAAGATCCTGGCCGGGTTCAAGCCGCCTTACGAAAGCACCGTTTCGGGCAATCTGAAGCACGCCGGAGCGGGCATGCTCGGAAAGCTCAACATGGACGAGTTCGCGATGGGCTCGTCCAACGAAACCAGCGCCTATGGCCCGGTCATCTCGCCCTGGCGCCGCAACGACGGTAGCAACGCGGCGCTGACCCCTGGCGGAAGCTCAGGCGGGTCGGCAGCGGCGGTCGCGGCCGGGATGGCGCCCGGCGTCACCGGTACCGACACGGGTGGTTCCATCCGCCAGCCGGCGGCCTTCACCGGAATTACCGGGATCAAGCCGACCTATGGCCGCTGCTCGCGCTGGGGGATCGTGTCCTTTGCCTCATCGCTCGACCAAGCCGGTCCGATGGCCCGGGATGTGCGCGACTGTGCGATCCTGCTTGAAGCAATGGCCGGCTTCGATCCCAAGGATGCGACCTCGCTCAACCTGCCGGTGCCTCAGTGGGAAGCCGGTCTGAGCAGTGACCTTCGCGGCAAGACGGTGGGAATTCCCAAGGAATATCGCATCGACGGCGTGCCCGACGAGATCAATGCCATCTGGGACCGCGGGATCGAGTGGCTGAAGGATGCCGGCGCTGAGGTGGTCGAGATCAGCCTTCCGCACACCAAATATGCTTTACCGACCTATTACATCATCGCCCCGGCCGAAGCGTCATCGAACCTCGCCCGTTATGACGGGGTGCGCTACGGGCTTCGGGAGTCGCCCCCGGGTGGCAATCTCGATGCGATGTACGCCGCAACCCGCGCGGCCGGCTTTGGCGCCGAGGTCAAGCGTCGGATCATGATCGGCACCTATGTCCTTTCGGCGGGCTTCTATGACGCCTATTTCACCAAGGCGCAGAAGGTCCGCACGCTGATCAAGCGGGACTTTGCGCAGGCGTTCGAACGGTGCGACCTGATCCTCACCCCGACCGCCCCAAGCGCGGCTTTCGGCCTTGGCGAGAAGATGAGCGATCCGCTGGCCATGTATCTGAACGACGTGTTCGCGGTCCCGGCAAGCCTTGCCGGGCTGCCGGCTTTGTCGGTTCCGGGCGGGCTTGACGGGCAGGGGCTTCCGCTCGGCCTGCACCTGATCGGCCGGGAACTTGACGAACAGGGCATCCTCAACGCCGGTCTCGCGATCGAGGAACGCGCCGGTTTCAATCATCGTCCGGGGAATTGGTGGGCATGAGCGACTATCGCATCAAGGGCGCGACCGGCGACTGGGAAATCGTAATTGGCCTGGAAGTCCATGCCCAGGTGGTGTCCAACGCCAAGCTGTTCTCTGGCGCGGCGACCGCGTTCGGGGCGGAGCCCAACACGCAGGTGAGTCTGGTCGACGCGGCGATGCCGGGCATGCTTCCTGTGCTCAACGGCGAATGTATTCGCCAAGCTGTGCGTACGGGACTGGCGCTCGATGCGGTGATCAACCGGTGGAGTCGGTTCGACCGGAAGAATTATTTCTACGCCGATTTGCCGCAAGGATACCAGATTTCGCAGCTCTACCACCCGCTGGTTGGCGAGGGCGAGGTCGAGGTGCTGCTCGACGAAAAAGACGAGAGTTCGGCCAAGCGGATCGGCATTGAGCGAATCCATGTCGAGCAGGATGCCGGCAAGCTGATGCACGACCAGCATCCGACCATGTCCTATGTGGACCTCAACCGGTCGGGCGTCGCGCTGATGGAAATCGTTTCGCGGCCCGACATGAGATCGCCCGCCGAGGCCGGTGCCTATCTGCGCAAGCTACGCGCGGTGCTGCGCTATGTCGGATCTTGCGACGGCAATATGGAAGAAGGCTCGATGCGCGCCGACGTCAACGTAAGCGTGCGTCGCCCGGGCGAGGAGTTGGGGACCCGCACAGAGACGAAAAACGTCAATTCGGTTCGTTTCGTCATGGCGGTGGTCGAGCAGGAGGCCCGCCGCCAGGTCGACCTGATTGAGGAGGGCGGCGAAGTCGTCCAGGAAACGCGCCTTTACGATCCAGACAAGAATGTCACCCGTCCGCTGCGTTCAAAGGAAGACGCGCACGACTATCGCTATTTCCCCGATCCCGACTTGCTCCCGCTGGAGCTGGACGAGGCGTTTATCGAGGAATGCCGGGCGTCGCTGCCGGAGCTGCCGGATGCCAAGCGCAAGCGCTACGAAGGGCTGGGGATCAGCGCCTACAATGCCTCGGTCCTAACTGCCGAGGTCGAAACCGCGCGCTGGTTCGATGCGCTGCTGGAAACCGGGGCTGAGGCCAAGCAGGCCTCCAACTGGGTCAATGGCGAGCTGTTCGGCGCGCTTAATCGCCTGGGCAAGTCGATCGGCCAAAGCCCGGTTTCGCCGGCTGCTGCGGCTGAGCTGCTGGGCCTGGTCGCGGATGGCACGATCAGCGGGACTATCGCCAAACAGGTCTTCGAGATCATGCTCGAGACCGGGCAGGGAGCCGCTGCGATCGTCGAGGAAAAAGGTCTGAAACAGACCAGTGACACCGGCGCGATCGACGCAGAAATCGACAAGATCCTCGCCGCCAATGCCGACAAGGTCCAGCAGTACCGGGACGGCAAGCAGCAATTGTTCGGCTTCTTTGTCGGCCAGACCATGAAGGCTATGGCGGGCAAGGCCAATCCGCAACTGGTCAATGAACGGCTGCGGGCCAAGCTGGACGGGTGAACGCCAGCAAACTGGTGGGAGAGAAGTTATGCGTAATCTAGGCATCGCCCTATTACTGGCGGCAACTTCCTCCGCGGCATTGGCACAGCCCGCCACGCGCCCCGCCCAGCCGCCAAAACTGCTGATCGCCATTTCGGTAGACCAACTGTCCGGGGACATTTTCGACGAGTATCGCCCGCACTTCACCGCGGGCCTCAAACGCCTGTCGGGCGGGACGGTCTTTCGCAACGGTTACCAGAGCCACGCCGCGACCGAGACCTGTCCCGGCCATTCAACGATGCTGACCGCCAAGCGGCCGGCGTCTAACGGCATCGTTGCGAACAGCTGGATCGACCAGTCGGCGTCGCGGCAGGATCAGGTCATCTACTGCGCGGAAGACGAAAGCGTCGCGGGATCGACCTCGACCAGCTATTCGGTCTCGCCCATCCACCTCAACGCCGAAACGCTGGGCGACCGGTTCAAGAAGCTGTCGCCCGCCAGCCGCAATGTCGCGGTGGCCGGGAAGGACCGCGCCGCGGTGATGATGGGCGGGCGCAATGTCGACCAGCGCTGGTATTGGAACGGGCAGATCTTCGCGACCGACCTCAAGGCCCGACCCACGCCGGCCGTGGTCACGGCGTTCAATGTCGGTTTGACGACGGCCCTGGCTGTCGCACGACCGGCGCTCGCACCGCCGCCGCTCTGTTCGGCCCGGGCTCGCGGTTATGACCTTGCACCCGGCGTTCGGGCCGGCGACCATCGCTTCGAGCGCGCCGCCGGGGACTTGCGCGCCTTTCGCATTTCGCCTGAATTCGACGGAGCGACGCTCGCCCTGTCTGCAGGTCTGATCCAGGAAATGGGCCTTGGCCGGGGACCGGCAACCGACATTATCTCGGTCGGCCTGTCGGCTACCGATTATATCGGTCACGCCTATGGCAGCGGCGGCATGGAGATGTGTCTGCAGGTGTTGGCGCTGGACCGCGAACTAGGCGATTTTTTCGCTCAGCTCGACCTCAGCGGAATCGATTATGCGGTGATGCTGACGGCCGATCACGGCGTCATGGACCTTCCCGAGCGGCTTCGTGACAAGGGCGTTGCCGATGCGGCCCGCGCCGATCCCGCGCTGGCTGCTTCGGAAGTCGGCAAGCGCCTCGCACCGCGCGTGAACCGGACGGATAGCGTGCTCAAGGGCATCGGGATCGCTGGCGATATCTGGATCGATGCCTCGCTGCCCGCCGCAGAACGGAGTCGCGTCCTGGCTGATGCACTCGCCAGCTATCGCGCCCACCCGCAAGTCTTCGCCGCCTTTGGCCGCGACGAGATCATGAAGGTCGCAATGCCGACCGGATCGCCGGATCGCTGGAGCGTGATTGAGCGCATCCGCGCGTCGTTCGATCCCAAACGATCCGGTGACCTGTATGTCGTTCTGAAACAGCATATCAGTCCGATCGCCGTGCCGTCGAAGGGATATACCGCCACCCACGGCAGCGTGTGGGACCATGACCGGCGCGTTCCAATCCTGTTCTGGCGGAAGGGAATGGCGGCGTCGGACCGGCCCGAACATATCGAAACGGTCGACATCATGCCGACTCTGGCGGCCTTGCTTGGGCTTGCGGTCGATGCCCGCGCTCTCGATGGCAAATGCCTCGGGGACGTGGAAGGAATTTCCTGCCCAGCGCGCTAGGCGACTGAAACTCTTGCCAATTTCGGAAATGGAGGGCAGGTTTCCAACCGACAATATCAGTCGGGGGTGAGCTTATGCGCCGGTTGGGTATCGCGCTGTTGGCAGGGGTCGCGCTCGCGGGGTGCGTCCAAACGCGGCAATATGCGGACGTCGAGTTCGCGCCTCCCCAGGGCCAGTACAAACTTCTGGTCATGCGGCCCGACGTGGCGGTCGGATCGGTGACCACGGGCGGAATGGTCGAACCGCGTGCCGACTGGACGGAAATGGCCCGGGCCAGGATGATCGAGGCGATCCGGGCCCAACAGGCGGGCCGCGGCGGCGACATCCGCATCCTCGAGCGGCGGGACTCGCTTCCGGGCGTTTCGGCCGAGAGCATCGCCGAGCTCGAGCGGCTCCACTATGCGGTTGGCAGTTCGATTGCTCTTCATAAATATTCGGGTGCCTATCTCCCGACCAAGCGCGGCAAGGGGCTTGACTGGACCTTGGGGGCCGATGCCGTCGCGCTGGGCCGGCAGTCCGGTTACGACTATGCATTGTTCCTTCATGCCGAAGACAGTTTCGCGTCTGGCGGCCGGGTCGCGCTGCAGGTCCTGGGGATTGCCGGATGCTTCGTCGGCTTCTGCGCTCCGACGATGGCCGGGGATGGGCAACTGGCCTACGCCAGCCTCGTCGATCTTCGGACCGGCGAAGTGGTCTGGTTCAACGTCGTCCAGGCGGGCAGCCAGGTCGCGGGGATCAAGATGGGGGATATTCGGACGGAGGCCGGCGCCGCGCAGCTGGTCGATCGCCTGCTTGAACGCATGAAGCCGGGCCGCAACGTCCGTCGCCGGCAGGACCAGGTACAATGAGCCCGCCGATTAGCCGGCGCGCCTTGATCGGCGGCGGCGGATTGCTTGCCGCCGGAATTGCGACCGGCGCCGCCCAGGCGCGCGTTCTGCCGAAGGAAATGGAGCCGCTGATCGGTCCTGGCTATCGGGCGGTGGACCAGGACGAAAAAGGCCTGTGGAAATTGATGGAGAGGGTCGAAGAGGAGGTCTCCGGATCGAACCTGCTGATCCGTGATCCGCGGCTGGCCGCCTATCTTGGCGAACTGATCGGCCGGGTCGGCGGACCGGCCGCCAAGGACATGCGCATCTACCTGGCGCGGATCCCCGAATTTAACGCGGTGATGTTTCCGACGGGCTTCACCGTAATCTTCTCCGGCTTGCTGCTAAGGATGCGCAATGAGGCGCAGCTCGCCGGGGTGATCGCCCATGAAAGCGCCCACTTCCTGCGCAAGCACCAGATTCGCCAATGGCGCGACATGCGCCGCAGGACCGATATTTTCTCGTTCCTAGCGATGGGGGCAGGGGTCGCGGGCGGTGCCGCGGGCATCTATGCGGGCGATCTCGTACGGCTGGCCCAGCTTGGCACGATGCTGTCGCTCCTTCGATATAATCGCACGCTGGAAGCCGAGGCCGACGCGATGGGGATCAGGCTGCTCGCCGAGGCAGGCTACGATCCCGTGGCCATGAGCGAGACGTGGAGCCAATTGATCGGCGAGCTTGACCTCAGCGCCAAATATCGGCGCAAGCGCCGCCACCGCGACTTCTCGCTCTTTTCGACCCATCCCGCGCCGGAATCGCGGATGGCTGACCTCAAGGTGTCGGCTGCCGAAGTGCGCGTCGGAGGACGCGCCTATGACGCTCATCGCGATCGCTATCTTGCGGCGCTTGCAGCGACCCGGCCAACCTTGCTCGACGACCAGGTCAAACTCAACGATCCCGGAGCAAGCCAGTATATCGTCAACGTTCTTGCGAAAGACGGCTGGAACGGATTGCTGCGCTTCCATGAAGGCGAAATCTGGAGGCTGAGGGGGCGGAGCGGGGATGAACAACGGGCGGCCCAGGGCTACGCCGCATCGATCCTCTATCCGGACGCGCCGCCGGATGCATGGCGCTGGCATGGAATCATGCTGAAAAAGCAGGGGCGGGGGGCCGAGGCGCGCCCGGCCTTCCAACGCTACCTAACGATGAATCCCAACGCGCCTGACGCGGCGCTCGTGCGGCAAATGATGGCGAGTTGAGGAGAATGGCCATGCGGATTTCAATCATCCTGGCCGCCCTGGCGCTCGGCGGATGCAGTTCGGTTGGTGGTGGCGGCTTTGGCTATGGCGGCTATTCACTCGTTCGGGCGAAAGAGGTCCGGGTCGGCGATAAAACGCTGGCGGTGACGCCGCCGCGCGAATGGAATCGCATCGCCGCCAGCCTGTTCGTCGACATCTCCGCGGTCGAGGACTGGACCCAGAATGGCCCCTATCTCGATAGCCTGAGCTTCGTCACCGGTCTCAAGGACGGCAAGACGCTGGTTCGGCAGCGCAGCCGCGACGATCGTCAGGTCCCCAAGTTTCGGTCGGGCATGACCGCCCCCGAGATCGCGGCGATGATCGAGACGTTGTTCCGGGTCCGGGGCGGGACGGTCGATTTCAAGACGCTGTCGCTGGCGCCGCGGCCGTTCCTTGGGGCCAATGGTTTCCAATATGATTTCGAGCATCTTGATAGCGACGAGGTCCGACGGCAAGGTCGTGCCGTCGGTGTCGTTATCGAGGGACGACTGTACCTCGTGCTGCTGGATGCGGCCCGATCACATTATTATTCCACTCTTCTCCCGGATTTCGAAGCCGTGGTCGCCTCGGCTCGGCGGGTCTAGTCGCTCACGGGATCGGGCGTGGGCGGGGGCTCCGGCTCTCCCGGCAATGGCGGGACCTCGCCCGGCCCGTCGGCCGGCGGCGGCGAGCCGGGTCGCGGGGGAATGCTGGCCATCACCAGCCTCGCGCGACCGCGCCCGGCGAAGGGATATCGACGTCGCCTGGTAGTTCTGGTGCCTCGGCGGGAGGGACCGTGGGCTCGGCAGGTGAAGCGGGCGGAACCGGCTGCGAGGGCGGTGGCGGCGTCTCTTGGGGCGGTGTGGTCGGCTGGGACGGGTCTTGCATGGCTTGCTCCTTCGATAAGATAACCCCGTCGCGGCCGCGGAGTTGCTCGTCTCGGCGCTCTTGCCCCGCAGCCGATCCTTGCTATAGGCCCGCACCTTAATGACGTCCGCGCGCGCGTGGCGGAATTGGTAGACGCGCTGGATTTAGGTTCCAGTGTCGAAAGATGTGGGGGTTCGAGTCCCTCCGCGCGCACCATTTTCCGACAGGAAACCGCGAACGTCCGCAGCAGATTTTTCGAGTGGGATAAAGCCGTGACCATGAAGACCGTCGAGACGGAAAACGAAGGCCTGAAGCGGGCCTATAAGCTGACCATTCCCGCCAAGGACATCGACGCGCGCGTCGACGGCGAGATCCAGCGCATCGCGCCGACCGTGCGCATGCCAGGTTTCCGTCCGGGCAAGGTGCCGCCGAACCTCATCCGCAAGATGCATGGCGAAGCGCTGATGCGCGATGCGCTCAACACCGCGGTGCAGGACAGCGTCCAGAAACTGATGGCGGACAAGAAGCTCCGCCCGGCGATGCAGCCGGAAGTCGAGCTCGACGAGGGCTATGAGACCGGCAAGGATGCGGAAATCAATGTCCGCCTCGAAACCCTCCCCGATGTCCCGGCGCCAAAGACCGACGGGCTGAAGCTTGAGCGACTGACGGTCGATACCGACGATGAGGCGGTCGATGCGCAGCTGAAGCAGCTGGCCGCGTCGCAAACCCGCTTCGAGCCCGCCAAGAAGGGTCACAAGGCGGCGAAGGGCGACCAGGTCGTTATCGACTTCGCAGGCAAGGTCGACGGCGTCGCTTTCGACGGCGGTACCGGCGAGGACATGATCGTGGTGCTCGGTTCGGGCCAACTGATCCCGGGCTTCGAAGACCAGCTGGAAGGCGTCAAGGTCGGCGACGAAAAGCAGCTGAACGTGACGTTCCCCGCCGACTATCCGGCGGAGGACCTCAAGGGCCAGGCTGCGACCTTCGATATCAAGGTCAAGGAAGTGAAGGTCGCCGGCGAGACCAAGCTCGACGACGATTTCGCGAAGCAGCTCGGGCTCAATGACTTGGCGCAGCTCAAGGGGTTGATCAAGGACCAGCAGCAGCAGGAACTGAACGGTCTGACCCGCACGCACATGAAGCGCCGCCTCCTCGACCAGCTCGCCGCGGATCATGATTTCGAGGTCCCGCCGTCAATGGTCGACGCCGAATATGAGAATATCATGGCCCAGCTTCGCCACGAAGCCAGCCATGAAGCGGATCCCGAAGCGGCGCTTAAGGAAATCGAGGGCGACGCCGCCGATTATCGCGACATTGCCGTGCGCCGAGTGCGCCTTGGCCTGTTGCTCAGCGAGATCGGTGCGGCCAACGGCATTGAGGTCAGCCAGCAGGAAATGAACCGGCTGATCGGCCAGGCTGCAGCGCAATACCAGCCCAAGGACCGCGACGCGTTCATCCGTTACCTTCAGCAAAATCCGATGGCCGCCGCCCAGCTTCGTGCCCCGCTTTATGAGGACAAGGTCGTCGATTTCCTTTTCTCCAAGGCGGAGATCAGCGAGCGTTCGGTAACCCGTGCCGAGCTAGAAGCGGACCTCGAAAGCGAGGAAGGCCATGTCCATGGGCCCGGTTGCGGCCATGACCATGGCGAGGCGAAGCCGGCCAAGAAGGCTGCAGCGAAAAAGCCTGCCGCGAAGAAGGCCGATGCGCCCGCCAAGGCTGAAAAGCCGGCGGCCAAGAAGTCCGCTGCTGCCAAGTCCGAGAAGGCGGAACCAAAGAAAGCCGAACCGGCCAAGGCCGCCGCCAAGAAACCAGCCGCCAAGAAGAAGTAAGGCGCTTCGGCCTAGCTTGTCGAAGCCCCTCTTTCCTCTCTAAGCAGCGGGAGAGGCGGGCCTCGACCGTTTGGCCGGCAGCTTTTGGGGGGATTTGATGGACGACATGTTGCGGATCGCCGTCCTCCTGCCTTGCTACAATGAGGAAGCGGCGGTCGCGAAGACGATCGCCGGCTTCCGCTCGGCTCTACCCTCGGCGACAATCTACGTCTACGACAATAATAGCAGCGATCGAACGATAGAGGTCGCGCGGGCCGCTGGCGCCGTTGTCCGCTCGGAAGGGCAGCAAGGCAAAGGACATGTCGTGCGCCGGATGTTCGCCGACGTCGATGCCGATGTTTATGTCATGGCCGATGGAGACCTGACCTACGATCCCAAGGCCGCGCCGGACATGGTCAAGCTGCTGGTGGAAGACCAGCTCGACATGGTGGTCGGGACCCGCCAGCATGAAATCGCCGAGGCCTATCGCGGCGGTCATGTGCTGGGCAATCGGATCTTCACCGGATTGCTCGCGCGCCTTTTCGGGCGAAGCTTCACCGACATTTTTTCCGGCTATCGGGCCTTTTCGCGACGGTTCGTCAAAAGCTTTCCGGTCCTGTCCGAGGGCTTCGAGATCGAGACCGAGATCAGCGTCCATGCCTTGGAACTGAAAATGCCGGTTGGCGAGATTCCCACCGTTTATGGGGCGCGGCCCGAAGGCTCGGCGTCGAAACTGTCGACCTATCGCGACGGCTGGCGCATCCTGAAGACCATCGGCACATTGTACCGCGTCGAGCGACCGGTGCTTTTCTATGGCGGCATCGCCGCCTTGATGATGGCTGCGGCACTAATACTGTCGGTGCCTTTGCTCCTGACCTACCTCGACACCGGACTCGTGCCCCGCTTGCCGACCGCAATTCTGGTCACCGGCATGGTGATTGTTGCAGTCCTTGGATTCTTTGCGGGGCTAATCCTCGATACGGTGACCCGTGGGCGGCGCGAAGTCAGACGACTTGCCTATCTAGCCTATTCCGCACCGGTTGTTGCAGGAAAGTAACAGTCAGAGCCAAATAAAGCACCCAGCTATTCCTGCGCCCAACAGTTTTATACTCTCTCTCGTCAGCAAGAAAGCTTTATCCGCTTTTTGTTTAACAGGGAGAAAACTGGATGGGTCGTTTCCACAGGACGCTTCGCGATGGCGCCGCCATTCTCGCATTGGTGACCGGCAGTGCCGCGGCAGCACAAAGTACCTTGCCTCCACCCGACGCATCGGAAACGCCGTCCTCGACGGCCACCGAACCGACAGTCGCGGGCGAAATTGTTGTCACCGGTTCACGCATCCGCCGCGACCCGTTGTCGCAGGAACAGCCGATCATTTTCGTCGACCAGGAAGATATGGCCAAGACGGGCCTGAATTCGGTCAACGATGTGCTTCAGCGCCTGCCCAGTTCGGGTGGCGGTCTCAACAGCAAGATCAACAATTCGGGTAATCTCGGCAATCCGCCGGACGGGGGCGGCGTCGGTGCCGGTGCCGCGGAGATTGATCTTCGCTACCTCGGTTCGCGACGAGTGCTCGTGCTTGTTGACGGCATTCGCTACGTGAACGGCGCGTCCGCATCGGGTGTACCCGGGTCAACTGACCTCAACTCCATCCCCGAAAGCGCGATAGAGCGCATCGAAGTCCTCCAGGACGGCGCGTCTGCCATTTACGGCTCGGACGCGATCGCCGGCGTGGTCAACATCATTACCAAGAAGCGTCAGGCCGGATTTGCCGGCAGCGCGCAATGGGGCGGCTACGATGTCGGCGATGGCTTCACCCAGAATTACCAGCTGAGCTGGGGCAATGGAAGCAATGGCCCGCTCGACCTCGTCGTAGGCGGCAATTTCGTCAAGCAAGGCGCTGTCTCGACCGCCAATCGCGCGATCAGCCGGTTTCCGAACCCCTATTCGGAAAGCTGCGCCGATGGCGGCTGTTCGGGCTTTCTGCCTAATGGCCGTTACGCCGTGCTTGGCCAGGACCTGACCCTGATCGCGCCGGTCCCGCCGGGAACTACGCCGACGCTTGCCGACTTCCGGCCATTCGCCGACCCGGCGGACCGGTTCAATTTCGGCCCATTCAACCTGCTGCAGGTTCCGCTTGAGCGCTACGGTGCCTTCGCCAATCTGAAGTATGAATTGGCGGAGAGGATCAACTTTTCGGCCAAGGCCCTGTGGAACCGCCGCAAATCGAAGAACCAGGCCGCTCCGCTGCCGTTCGGTGTGGGGGTCGCTTCGGGCCTTACTCCGGTGCTCAGCTCGATCGTTATCGACGACACCAACCCCTATAACCCGTTCGGAGTCGATCTGGATTCCAGCAACACCCGCTTCATCCTCCGGCGGTTCGTCGAAGGGGGGCCCCGTCGGTTCAACCAGACCGTCGATACGCGGTACGGCACCGCGACGCTTGATGGCAGTTTCGACCTTGGCGGTCGCAGCTGGTTCTGGGATGTCAACGCGGCCTATGGCCGGAACAAGGCCAAGCAGCGGATGCTTGGAAACATTCACTCCGGCCGGCTGCGGACCGCGCTTGGGCCATTGGCGACTTGCCAGGCGACGACAGGTTGCGTGCCCTTCAACCTGTTCGGCGGCGCCGGGTCCATCACCCAAGACATGCTCGACTATGTCACCTTCATCCAGAACGACAGCAGCGAGCAGAAGGTGTTCGATGCGACGGGCAACCTCTCGGGAAGCCTGTTCGATCTTCCGGGCGGCCCGCTAGGGGTCGCTGTCGGCGTGGAATATCGCAAGCTCAAGGGACGTTTCGATCCCGATCCTGTCGTCGCCGCCGGCTTCAGCTCCGACATTCCGGCTTTGCCGACTCGAGGCAGCTACAGCGTGCGGGAAGCCTATGCGGAAGTCAGCGCGCCGCTGCTTGCCGACATGCCCTTCGTCGATGCGCTTGAGTTGACCGGCGCGGTGCGCTTCTCCGACTATTCGCGCGGACTTGGCTCTCCGACGACGTTCAAGGCCGGGCTCAACTGGAAGCCGGTTCCCGACCTCCGGCTCCGCGCATCCTGGGCGCAGGGCTTCCGGGCGCCGCAGATCGGTGAACTGTTCGGCAGCCAGTCGCGTTTTGACCAGACGCTCAACGACCCTTGTTCGTCGCATGCCACCAACAACCAGCCGCAGCGTTTTTCCAACAACCCTCAAGTGCGGGCCAACTGCATTGCACTCGGCGTTCCCGCCGATGGCAGCTATTCGCAGGCCAATCCGCAAATCTCGGTCGTGGTTGGTGGCAATGAGGATCTGCAACCGGAAACATCGAAGAGCTGGGTCGTGGGCGGCGTGTTCAGCCCGCGCTTCCTCCCCGGTTTCTCGGTGGAAGCGAACTGGTATCAAATCCGCCTGAAGGATGCGATCCAGACGATCAATGCCAACGTCACGCTGGTGAATTGCGTCGTCAACAATGACCCGTCCTCTTGCGCACTGACGACGCGGGTCAACGGCGAGCTGACCGAAATTTCGGGATTGCTGCAGAACATCGCGGCAATTCGGACTCACGGCTGGGACGTCAATCTGGCCTATCGCAACATCCGGACCGGGGCTGGCAAGTTCAACCTGACCTGGAACAACACCTTCCTCCGCAACTTCGACGTGTTTGTTCCAACCACCACCGGCTTGCAGAAACTGAGCCGCGAGGGAACGGAGGTCGGCGCACCATCGCAGGCCTATCCGAAGTGGAAATCGGTCGGCACGATCGATTGGGACCTGACCAATTTCGGGGCCTCGGTCACCGGTCGCTACGTCTCCAAGCTGGACGACGGGACCACCGGCAACAAGCTGGATTCGGTGTTCTATACCGACGTTCAGCTGCGCTGGTTCGCGCCGAGCTTTGCCGACAATTTCGGCTTCGCTCTTGGCGTCAACAACCTGTTCGACGTGAAGACTCCGGGCTGCATCAGCTGCGAAACCAACAATTTCGCGGTATCTGCGCATGATGTTCCGGGCCGCTACCTTTACGCCCGAGCAACCGTGAAAATGTAACGCGGGCCTTCGGCACTGCATAACGGGGGAGGGCGGCCCGCTCGCGCGGGTCGCCCTTTTCCTTTATTTCGCTGCTTGAACACGCGCGGTTTCGGCCCGATGTAGGGCGCACACAACGCAAGGACCGGTTACCCCCATGGATCATCAAGACATTGTTTCCGCCCTCGTCCCCATCGTCATCGAACAATCGAACCGGGGCGAACGCAGCTTCGACATCTATTCGCGGCTGTTGCGGGAACGGATCGTCTTCATCACCGGCCCCATCGAGGACCATATGGCCTCGCTGATCACCGCCCAGCTGCTCTTCCTCGAGTCCGAGAACCCGAAGAAGGACATCTTCATGTACATCAATTCGCCTGGCGGCGTCGTGACCGCCGGTCTCGCGATCCACGACACGATGCAATATATCCGTCCGAAGGTCAGCACGGTCTGCATCGGCCAAGCCGCGTCGATGGGGAGCTTCCTGCTGGCGGCGGGCGAGCCGGGTATGCGGATCGCGCTGACCAACAGTCGCATAATGGTCCACCAGCCGTCCGGCGGCGCGCAGGGCATGGCGTCCGATATCGAAATCCAGGCGCGCGAAATCCTGCGTATGCGCACCCGCCTGAACTCGCTTTACGCCAAATATACCGGCCAGCCGATCGAAGAAGTCGAAAAGGCGATGGATCGCGACAAGTTCCTGGAGGCCGACGAGGCCAAGGCCTGGGGGCTGATCGACGAAGTGTTTGACCGCAGGCCCGACCTCAGCGATGGCGACAGGACGGGCGCGGCGGACATAACGCCCGCCTGAGCGAACCCGAACCTAGGTATTTGAGCCGGACCGCGCTTGGTCCGGGCTCTTCGCCCTTGCCGTAGCCAACCTTGCGTTCCATATTTGGGACAGGCACTTACGGTGGGGCAGCGCGTTAACGCATCTGCTAGTTTGATTGTGCGATAAACCGGTTTAGCATGACCGGGCGGCCGCCCTGCGGCCGGTAATGAAGACAAGGGATGATATGACCAAGCTTTCCGGCGGCAGCGACAGCAAGAGCACGCTTTACTGCAGCTTCTGTGGCAAGTCTCAGCATGAGGTCCGCAAGCTTATTGCCGGCCCGACCGTCTTCATCTGCGACGAATGCGTCGAACTTTGCAACGATATCATCCGCGAGGAGACCAAGTCGGCGCTGGTCAAGACCCGCGACGGCGTTCCGGCGCCCAGCGAGATCTACAAAGTACTCGACGACTATGTGATCGGGCAGCAGCGCGCCAAGCGCGTATTGTCGGTCGCGGTCCATAATCATTACAAGCGGCTCGCCCATGGGTCGAAGTCGGGCGCGGACGTGGAACTCGCCAAGTCCAACATCCTCCTGATTGGCCCCACCGGGTGCGGCAAGACGCTTCTGGCTCAGACGCTGGCGCGGATTCTCGATGTGCCGTTCACCATGGCAGACGCCACAACGCTGACCGAGGCCGGCTATGTCGGCGAGGATGTCGAAAACATCATCCTGAAGTTGTTGCAGGCGTCCGACTACAATGTCGAAAAGGCCCAGCGGGGCATCGTTTACATCGACGAGATCGACAAGATTTCCCGCAAATCCGACAATCCGTCGATCACCCGCGATGTGTCCGGCGAAGGCGTCCAGCAGGCCCTGCTGAAGCTGATGGAAGGCACCACCGCCTCGGTCCCGCCGCAGGGCGGTCGCAAACACCCGCAGCAGGAATTCCTGCAGGTCGATACGACCAACATTCTGTTCATCTGCGGCGGCGCCTTCGCGGGCCTCGAAAAAATCATCGGTGATCGCCTCCAGGGCAAGTCGATGGGATTTGGCGCCCATGTTGCTGCCCCGGACGAGCAGCGCACCGGCGAAACTTTGAAGAGCACCGAGCCAGAGGATCTGCTCAAATTTGGCCTGATCCCCGAATTCATCGGTCGCTTGCCCGTGATCGCGACGCTCGAGGACCTGGACGAGACCGCATTGGTCAAGATCCTTGTCGAGCCCAAGAACGCATTGGTAAAACAGTATCAGAAGCTCTTCGACATGGAGGAGGTCGAGTTGGGCTTCTCCGACGAGGCGCTGCATGCCGTTGCCAAGAAGGCGATCGAGCGCAAGACAGGCGCTCGCGGCCTCCGCTCGATCCTCGAGGGCATCCTCCTCGACACGATGTTCGATCTGCCGTCGATGGAGGGGGTCGATGAAGTCCATGTCGACAAGGATGTGATCGACGGACGAAAGGACCCGGTCAGGGTCTATGCGAAGAAGGACAAGTCGGCCGCCGGCGGCACCACTGGCGACGCGGCCTGATAGTGGGGTCGGTCCCGGCGCCCGCGTCGGCGCGGTTGCTTGACGACAGCTTCCTAAAAATCCTGCCGGCCGCCATCCGAGAGCCGCGCAATCCCGGGCGGGCGATCCTGATCGGCTGGCTTCTCAGCATCAGCGGAAGCCTGATTCTTGCGGGTATTTCAAGGCTGGTCGCGCCATCGCTCCCGGCGCCCGAGTTCCCGCTGCAGGGCCCTGTCGCCTTCCTGCTGCTGGTGGTGTTCGCACCGCTGGTCGAAACCCTGGCGATGGCCGCGGCGCTGGCGATATTCGTTCGCCTGATGCCGCCCGCAGCTGCAATCCTGTTAAGCGCGGTGGGCTGGGGCGCGCTCCATTCGGCGCAAGCGATCGGCTGGGGCTTGGTCATCTGGTGGCCATTCCTTATCTTTTCGACCCTCTATGTCGTTTGGCGCCAGCGCGGCTTCTGGGCAGGTGTCGGCATCGCTGCGGCGACCCACGCCATGCAGAACCTAATTCCCGGACTGCTCGTCGCATTTGGACAAAGCACCTCGTGATTCATTGCGCGACGGGATGAGGCCGCCCATATAGCGGCCATGAAAAGCCGTACTCTTCCTGTCCTTCCGCTTCGCGACATTGTCGTCTTCCCGCATCGCATCGTGCCGCTGTTCGTTGGCCGCGAGAAATCGGTCGCCGCATTGGAAACCGCGATGGCAGCCGACAAGGAGCTGTTCCTGGTTGCCCAGCTCGACCCGAGCGAGGACGATCCCGATCGCGACGCGCTCTACGATCTTGGCGTAATCGCTACCGCCATGCAGTTGCTGAAACTGCCCGATGGGACCGTTCGCGTCCTTGTTGAAGGCGTCCAGCGGGCGCGTTTGGTCGACTTGTCGGAAGTCGACGGCCACCAGGTTGCCGAGGTGGAGCTGGTCGAGGAGCAGGAAGCCGACGGGCCGGAGGCGCTGGCGCTGATGCGCTCGGTGATCGACCAGTTCGAAAATTACGCGAAGCTCAACAAAAGGTTGCCCGCCGAAACGTCGATGCAGCTTGGCGAGATCGAAGAACCATCGATCCTTGCCGATGCGGTCGCGTCGAATCTATCGATCAAGGTTGCGGACAAGCAGGCGCTACTCGGCGAGCTTCACCCGGCGCGTCGGCTTGAGATGGTGTTCGCGTTCATGGAAGGCGAACTGGGCGTCCTCCAAGTGGAGAAGAAGATCCGCAGCCGCGTCAAGCGGCAGATGGAGAAGACCCAGCGCGAATATTACCTCAACGAACAATTGAAGGCGATCCAGCGCGAGTTGGGCGAAGGCGAGGAGGGCGGCGACGAGCTTAACGAGCTTGCGACCAAGATCCGCAAGACCCGCCTGTCCAAGGAAGCCAAGACGCGCGCCAATGCCGAACTGAAGAAGCTACGGGCAATGGCGCCGATGTCCGCCGAAGCAACGGTGGCGCGCAATTATCTCGATGTGCTGCTCGGCCTGCCCTGGGGCAAGAAGAGCCGGCTAAAGCGTGACATCGCCGAAGCGCAGGCGGTTCTGGACGAGGATCATTATGCCCTTGAGAAGGTCAAGGACCGGATCGTCGAATATCTGGCGGTCCAAGCTCGCACTAACCGGCTGAAGGGTCCGATCCTGTGCCTAGTCGGCCCGCCCGGCGTCGGCAAGACCTCGCTTGGTCGCTCGATTGCCAAGGCGACCGGGCGCGAATTCGTTCGCCAGTCGCTCGGCGGCGTACGCGACGAAGCCGAAATCCGCGGTCACCGCCGGACCTATATTGGCTCCTTGCCCGGCAAGATCATCGCCAACCTCAAGAAGGCGGGGACCAACAACCCGCTGTTCCTGCTCGACGAAATCGACAAGCTCGGACAGGATTTCCGCGGCGATCCAGCATCCGCCCTGCTGGAAGTCCTCGACCCGGAGCAGAACAGTCGGTTTCAGGACCATTATCTCGAACTCGACTATGACCTGTCGGATGTGATGTTCGTGACGACGGCCAATTCGCTCGACATGCCGCAGCCGCTGCTCGACCGCATGGAGATCATCCGGCTTGAGG
This sequence comes from Sphingomonas xanthus, assembly GCF_007998985.1. Lineage (GTDB taxonomy): Bacteria > Pseudomonadota > Alphaproteobacteria > Sphingomonadales > Sphingomonadaceae > Sphingomicrobium > Sphingomicrobium xanthum. The sequence goes on along the minus strand of NZ_CP041659.1, from coordinate 210,867 downwards.
GTTATACCGAGGATGAGAAGGTCGAGATCGCCAAGCGCCACCTGATCCCCAAGCAGGTCGAGGCGCATGGCCTCAAGGACGAAGAGCTCCAGTTTGACGATGGGGGGCTTCGCTCCGTCATCCGTCATTATACGCGGGAGGCCGGGGTCCGCACGCTCGAGCGCGAACTCGCCAAGATCGCGCGCAAGTCGCTTCGCCAAATTCTTGAGAACAAGTCTGAAGCAATCATCCTAACCGAAGAGAATGTAGGAGATTTTCTCGGTGTCCGTCGGTACCGCTACGGGGTCGGCGAGGAAGAGGATCAGATTGGCGCTGTGACCGGCTTGGCGTGGACCGAGGTTGGCGGCGAACTATTGACGATCGAGGCCGTCACCGTTCCGGGCAAGGGTCAGATCAAGACGACCGGCAAGCTTGGTGAAGTGATGCAGGAGTCGATCCAGGCGGCGATGAGCTTCGTCAAGGCGCGCTCTCCAAGCTATGGCGTGAAGCCGTCGATCTTCTCGCGCAAGGACATTCACGTCCACTTGCCTGAAGGGGCGGTGCCAAAGGACGGGCCGTCAGCGGGTATCGGCATGGTTACGGCGATGATTTCGACATTGACCGGCATTGCGGTACGCCGCGATGTGGCGATGACCGGCGAAGTCACGTTACGGGGCAGGGTGCTTCCGATTGGCGGTCTCAAGGAAAAATTGCTGGCGGCTCTGCGCGGCGGCATAACCACGGTGCTCATTCCGGCGGATAATGAAAAGGACCTTGCCGAGATTCCGCAGTCGGTGAAGGAAGCCTTGGAGATCATCCCGGTGGCCCACGTGGACGAAGTCCTGGCGCGCTCGCTCGCTCGGCCGATTGTGCCGATCGAGTGGTCTGATCCCGACGAACAGGCCACCGAACCTGTCGTTCATCCCTCGGTTGGCGGGGAAGAGACCACCATTCGTCACTAGGGCTTTGACTTAGTGCCCGGAAATTGCCTTAAAAGGGCGGTTCTTTGCCGGGCAGCGAGTCCCGCTGCACCGAACCGGGAGCTGTAACGCATGAACAAGCAAGAACTCATCGGCCACGTTGCCGACCGCGCTGGTCTTTCGCGCAATGACGCGAGCCGGGCAGTCGAAACAATGCTTGAGGTGATCACCTCGACCCTGAAGCGCGGCGATGAGGTCCGCCTCGTCGGATTCGGTAACTTCTCGGTCACCCGCCGCAAGGCCTCGACGGGACGCAATCCCCGGACCGGGGAGCCAATGCAGATTAAGGCAACCTCTCAGCCAAAATTTCGGCCCGGCAAGGTGCTCAAGGATGCTGTCCAATAAGTTTGGATAAGGCCCGCCAACGGGCTGGACAGGGTCGGTGGGCTCGCCTAATTGCGCCCGACCGACGCGGCATGGGCGCGTAGCTCAGTGGTAGAGCACACCCTTCACACGGGTGGGGTCGCAGGTTCAATCCCTGCCGCGCCCACCATGCGCGTCCGGCACGCGGGCCGGCGTCCAAGTAAGGGGCGGGATGGCCCGCCCCCCGATATTCCTACTGAAGATATCCAGGCTGGAAGCTCGCCACCCGGCGCATCTCGCTCCAGTCGTTGAAGAAGATCTCCCGGCCGCGCCGCTTGATCAGGCCTTGGCGTTCCAAGTCCGCGAAGACGCGGTTGACGTTCACCGAAGTCTGGCCAGTAATGTCGGCAATCTGCTGCTGCGTGAATGGATTGACCATCCCATCCTCGCGGACGTCGATCCCCATCCGTTCCGCGGTTTCGCACAGCAAATGCGCGACGCGGGCGGTTGAATCGCGACGACCCGTGTTGACCAGCCATTCATAGCCAATGGAATTATGCCGCTGGATCAGCTTCCAGAAGAAGCGCGCCAGTTCAGGATTGGCCTCGACCAGCGGATCGAAATCCTCGGCCTTGCCGACCATCACCTCGCTTCGGATGATCGCTTGAATACCATAGTCGGCGGTGCCTTCCCGCGGCAGGATGCCGTCGCCCGGGAACCGCAGCGCGACAATCTGCCGGCGGCCGCTACCGTCGCTCTTGAATTTGGACAGGATGCCCGAACGGACGAACATCACTTCGTCACGGGCGACGCCCGGTTCGCGAAAGGGTCTGCGGGGCTCTACGTGAACCAGTTTATGCGGCATTTCGACCAGCAGGTCGGCAAACTTGGTTTCCAGTCCGGCCTCCACCAGTCGATCGCGAAGGCTCACACTAGCTTCGGCGTGGCCGCGTGCCCGTCGAATCGTCATTTGTTTCTCCCCAATGACGGAATGCGCCCGTAATGACCGGCACGCAAGGTTTATCCTAACCTAGCCTGTCAATCGTAGTTAAGTATGGGATACCCAACCCTCGATCAGCTGGTTCCTGATCCTGTCCGCGACCATCGGCACGGTGCGCCCCGATGAGAGATCGGGGGGGCCGGGCCAGCCAAGGTCCGGAAAAGACTCGCCGCCCAACTCGCGCTCGCCTTCATAGCGCGGAAAAATATGAAAATGCACGTGCGGATCCACCATCATTAGCATAAGATAATTGATCCGTGCGTAGCTCGTCAGCGACGCGAGGGCGCCCTCAACGTCCGCAGTGACATTGGCCAGTTCAGCATAGGCGCCCGGTTCGAGCTGCCCGAACGCCGTTGCGTGCCCTTTCGCCGCGACGACCAGCGAGCCCAGCGTCACCTGCGCCGGGCGGACCAGCGCAACCCAATGCTGATATTCACGCACGAGCGAACCCGGGTAGCCAAATTTACGCATCGTATCGTTGATCATCCGTTTCCGTCCCCCGCGTCGCTTGCCAAGCCGGTGCCGCTTCCTTAAGGAGCCGACGCGCCCCTTCCAAGGCGTTTCATGGCGATCGTAGCTCAGTTGGTTAGAGCATCGGTTTGTGGTACCGAGGGTCGCGGGTTCAAGTCCCGTCGGTCGCCCCATCTTTCCTTGGCCGTACAGTGAGTTAGGGCGATCCATGACTACCCCTTGGGGCTATTCCGACTTCGACGCGCACGAAGCGGTGCATTTCGTGACCGATGAGAAGAGCGGACTGCGCGCGATTATCGCGATGCACTCAACGCATCTTGGTCCGGCGGCGGGAGGGACGCGGCTGTGGCATTATGCGGATGATGCCCAAGCGCTGACTGACGCGCTGCGGCTGTCTCGCGGGATGAGCTACAAGAACGCCATGGCCGGCCTGCCGCTTGGCGGGGGCAAGGCGGTCGTTCTGGCCGACCGAAGCCGGACGAAGACGGCTGCAATGCTTGAAGCATTTGGAAAGGCTGTCGACACGCTTGGCGGCAAGTATGTCACCGCCGAGGACGTCGGCATGTCGGTTGCCGACATGATCGAAATTTCCCGTCAGACGAGCTTCGTTGCTGGCCTTCCGGCCGAAGGCGGCGAGGTTGGCGGCGATCCTGGCCCGCACACCTCGCTTGGCGTGTTCCTGGGAATCAAGGCGGCGGTAAAGCGTACGCTTGGCAAGGACAGCCTGCAGGGCCTCCACATCGCATTGCAGGGCGCCGGCAGCGTTGCCGGCGGGGTGGCCCGGCACGCCGCGGCGGAAGGTGCTCGCCTGTCAGTTGCCGATGTCGATGCGGCCAGGGCCAGCGCTCTGGCGGCGGAAACCGGCGGCACTGTGGTGTCTCCCGATGATATCCTGTCGATGGAGGCTGACGTCGTCAGTCCTTGCGCACTGGGTGCAATCCTCACCGAACAATCGATCGCTGCGCTCAATGCGCCGATTGTCGCCGGGGGCGCAAACAATCAGCTTGCGACCAGCGAAGATGGTCAACGGATCGCGGCGCGCGGCATCCTCTACGCGCCTGATTATGTCATCAACGCGGGCGGCATCATCAACGTTTCGACGGAATATCTGAACGATGGCGGCCCTGAACTGGTACGTTCTCGGATTGAAGCGATACCCGGCCGCCTGGAGCAGATCTGGACGGAAAGTGCCGCGTCAGGCAAGGATCCGGCATCGGTTGCCGACGCGATGGCGCAAAAGCTGATCGGACGAGGCTGATTGAAGCAACGGACGCGGTCGGCTAGGGGGCAGGGACGCCACCATGCACGGTTATGCCAACCCCGCCCGTTTTCTGAAGATTGCCCGGCCCGCTACGGGCTGGCTGCTCGGCATTGGCCTCGTGCTGTTGCTGGCGGGCGTGGTCGGCGGTCTGGCGATCACTCCGCCTGACTATCTGCAGGGCGAGACCGTGCGAATCCTCTACATCCATGTGCCCGCCGCCTGGCTCGGCATGGCCGGTTGGTCCGGGATCGCCGCCGCCGCGATCAGCCAGCTGGTCTGGCGTCACCCCTTGGCCGCAGTCGCTGGCCGGGCCATTGCTCCTGCCGGTGCGACCTTCGCGGCCTTGTGCCTTGCTACCGGATCAATCTGGGGCCGCCCGACCTGGGGTACTTGGTGGGAATGGGATGGGCGGCTAACCTCGATGCTGGTGCTGTTCTTCCTTTACCTCGGATATATCGGCCTGGCCTCGGCCGAGCGCGAGCGGGGCGGCGAAGGACGCATGGCAGCACTGTTCGGCCTGGTCGGCGCCGTCAACCTGCCGATCATTCATTATTCGGTCCTGTGGTGGCGCACACTCCACCAAGGCCAGTCGATCAGCATAGCCGGCGGATCGACGATTGCGCCCGAGTTGCTCTGGCCCTTGCCGCTGACGATGATCGGCTTCACTGCGCTGTTTGCAGCAGTGACGCTGATGCGCATGCGCACCGAGCTTGCCCGGCAGAAGCTGGAAGCCCGGCTGATGAGGCGGGCCGGGGAATGAGCCAGTGGACCTTTGTCGCCGCCGCCTATGCGATCGTCGCAGCGGCGACCGCCGCATTGCTGGTCATGTCCTACCTGGCGATGCGCCGTGCAGAGGCCGATGTCGAAGCGGGGAAGCGGCAGCGCTGATGGTCAAACCCAAGCATCAGCGATTGATCCTGATCCTTCTGGCACTAGTCGCGCTGCTCGGTGCGGTGCTGCTCGCCATGTGGGGGCTGCAGGATCGGGCTGCCTATTTTGTCACTCCGGCAGACATTGCCGCTGGCAAGGCGGCGCCCGACCGCGCGATGCGGCTGGGCGGTATGGTCGTGCCGGGATCGCTCAAGCGCGATGCCGACGGACTGACCGTGCGCTTCACCGTCAGCGATGGGAAGGCGACCGCGCCAGTTGTGTTTCGCGGGATCACGCCCGACCTGTTCAAGGAAGGCAGTGGCGTGGTTGCGGAAGGGCGGCTGGATCCGGCGGGACTATTCGTGGCGGACAATATCCTCGCCAAGCATGACGAACGCTATATGCCGCCGCAAATGGCCAACCAGGCCGACGCGGAGTGATTGCCGAGCTTGGCCTTGGGGCATTGTGGATGGCGGCGGCACTGGCGGTGCTGCAACTGGCACTGGCCTGCGGGCTGGGCGGGGAGCAGGGACGCTCACTTCGGACAATTCGCTCGGTCGCCATTGCCCAAGGTTTGTTGACGGCACTGTCGTTCGGGGCGCTCGTCTGGCTGTTTCTGGACAGCGACATGAGCGTTAAGCTGGTGGCGGCCAACAGCCACAGCCAGAAACCCTGGATCTACAAATTCGCGGGAACTTGGGGAAATCATGAAGGCTCGATGCTCTTGTGGGTGATGGTGCTGGCCTTGGCTGGCGCGGTGATCGCCTCGCTGGAACGTCGGATCGACGAGCCTACCCTGGGCGCGACGCTGGGCGCGCAAGCGGCGCTGGCGCTGGGCTTTTTCACTTTCCTGCTGCTCGCTTCCAACCCGTTCGAGCGGCTCGATCCCGCGCCGATTGACGGCCGTGGGCTCAATCCCCTGCTCCAGGACCCGGGCCTCGCCTTCCACCCCCCAACGCTTTATCTTGGCTACGTCGGGCTTTCCGTGGCGTTCAGCCTCGCGGTCGGCGGACTTATCCGGGGCGAGGTCGGTCCGTCGATCGCGCGGGCGATGCGGCCTTGGGTGCTGGCGGCATGGATTCTGCTGACCATCGGCATCACCGCCGGCAGTTACTGGGCCTATTATGAACTCGGCTGGGGTGGCTGGTGGTTCTGGGACCCGGTTGAAAATGCCTCCCTGATGCCGTGGCTGGCTGCGACCGCACTGCTCCACAGCGTCAATGTTCTGGCGGCCCGCGGTGGTCTTCGCGCCTGGACGATGATGCTGGCGCTGGTTGCCTTTTCCATGTCCATGGTCGGGACTTTCCTCGTCCGCTCGGGGATTTTGACCTCGGTGCACAGCTTCGCGGTTGATCCGGCACGCGGCAGCTTCATCTTGGCCTTGCTTGCGATTTATATCGGCGGCGCGCTGACATTGTTCGCGCTGCGCATCGCCCACGTCCGGGAAGGAGCGCCGTTCGAAGTGGTCAGTCGCGAAGGCGGACTGGTTGCCAACAATCTCATCCTGTCGGTTATCCTCGGCATCGTCTTTGTCGGCACGCTCTATCCGCTGCTCGCGGAAGCCTTGTCGGGCGAGAAATTGTCAGTCGGTCCGCCTTATTTCGACAGTGTCGCAAGCCCGCTTGCGCTTGTGCTCGCAGCCCTGATGATGATCGCGCCACAGCTGCGATGGCGACGCGACCGTCAGCCGTTGCTTCGACGCGCCGCCCCCGGTGTGCTGGTCGCCGTCACGGTCCTAGTGGCGACCCTTTTGCTTGCTCCCGACATTGGCTGGTTGCCGCGTCTCGGGCTGGCGGTCGCGGCGGGCCTGGTCCCGGCGAGTCTCCAGCCGCTCGTCGGCCGTTCGTTGCGCCGCACGCCGTTGGCGACTTGGGGGATGGCGCTGGCGCATCTCGGGGTCGCGGTGGCGATCCTCGGCATGGCGTCCGACAGCGCGTTCACGCGCGAGACACTGTCAGCCGCCCGGCCAGGCGAGCGGATCAATGTCGGTCCGTGGATTGTCGATTTCCAGGGCGTGCGGCCGATCGCGGGGACAAACTGGACCGCGATCGAGGCCGAACTGAGGGCATCGAAAGGCGGGGGCGTGGCGGTGCTCCACCCGCAAAGCCGATTTTTCTCGGAGCCGCCGACCACGACGAATGAAGCGGCGATAGATTCGAGCTGGAATGGCCAGCTTTATGCCGTGCTCGGTGAGCGCGACGAGGCGGGGCGCTGGCAAATCCGGTTGTGGTGGAAGCCATTTGTCACGCTGATCTGGCTGGGCGGCGGGATGATTGCGCTAGGCGGCCTGTTGGCCTTGCTCGGTCGACTATTCCGGGAACGGCGCCAGCGTATTCGGGGCGAAGAGGCTTTCGCATGAGCCGCGCCCTTCGTTTCGTACCGCTGGCTGTCCTGCTGCTGTTCGTTGCTGCGGTCGCGTGGCGCATCTCCGTACCTGCCGACCCGAAAGTCACCTCGAAGCTGATCGGACAACCGCTTCCTGCCTTCCATCTTGCGGCGATGGTCCCGGGCAAGCCTTCATTGGCGTCGAGCGACTTCGCCGGTGGTGGCCCGCGGGTCATCAATGTGTTCGCAAGCTGGTGCGTACCGTGCGTCGCGGAAGCGCCGCTACTGCTCGAGCTGTCGCGCCGGGGAATTCCAATCGATGCGATTGCAGTGCGCGACCGACCCGAGGATGTTGCCGCCTTTCTAGATTCCCACGGCGATCCCTTCCAGCGGATCGGGTCGGACCCCGAAAGCCGGGTCCAGCTGGCGCTCGGCTCGTCGGGCGTGCCGGAAACGTTCATCGTCGATGGCCAAGGGATCATTCGCTACCAGCATATGGGGCCGATCACGCCGAACGACTTGCCGCAAATGCTCGCCCAATGGGAGCAGGTACAGTGAGACTGGCGCTTGCGACATTGCTATTGCTGCTTGCACCGCCGGCCTTGGCTGATAGCAGCTTGCCGCCCGCCCAATGGGCCGACCGCCAGCTTCCTGATCCGGCGCAGGAAGCCAGGGCCAAGGCGCTGATGGAGGAGCTTCGCTGCCTCGTTTGCCAAGGCCAGTCGATCGCCGACAGCGACGCCGAGATGGCGGGCGACATGCGCTCGCTCGTTCGCCAGCGGATCGCCGAAGGCGAGAAGCCGTCGGAGGTTCGGGCCTGGTTGGTCGAGCGCTATGGGAGCTGGGTGAGCTACCGCCCGCCGGTCGAGCCCGTGACTTGGCCCTTGTGGGCGGCGCCGGTACTGCTGTTGGCGCTTGGCGGATGGTTGTTGCGTAAACGGTTGGTGAGGCGGCGCTGATGGGCCTGTTGATCATCGCCCTGTTGGCCGCCTTTTGCCTTGGCCTACTGTGGCTGGCGAGGCTGCGTGGCCCTGTCCTGACCCTGAGTGCGGCCGCACTGGCATTTGGCTGTGCGGGCTATGCCTTGCAGGGGAGCCCGGGCCTTGCGGGAAGCCCGCGCGCTAGCACTGCCCGCCAGAGCCCGATGTCCCTGGCGACCGCTCGCCATACGCTGACCGGGCAGTTCGACTATGCCGATATCTGGCTGAACATGGCCGATGCACTGGCAAGCCGCGGCAATACCGCGGACGCCGTCAACCTGCTTAGCAAGCAGGTCGAGCGGCACCCCAACGACTATAAATTATGGCTCGGCTTGGGGAACGCGCTGGCTGACCATGCACGGACCCTGTCGCCGGCGGCGCGGCTGGCCTTTGAGCGGTCGGCTGAACTGGCGCCGGGCTATCCCGGACCCTTGTTTTTCCTCGGCCTCGCGGAAGCCCGCTCGGGCAATCCGGCGGAGGCAGAACGGCTGTGGAGGGAAGCGCTGGCCGGCGCACCGGCCGACGCGAGCTGGCGCCCGCTGATCGAGGACGGATTGCTGATGATCAGCGGGGGACCGGCGCAGCGGCCCCCCGTGTCGAATCAGGCGGGTTCGTAGGCGAGGCCCAGCGCCTCGGCGACGGCTTCGTGGCGGACCTTTCCGCCCGACACGTTGAGTCCGTTGGCGAGGTGGGGATCCTCGGCCATCGCCGCGTCGGGCCCCAGGTTCGCAAGCTTCAGCGCGAAGGGTAGTGTCGCGTTGTTGAGCGCGAAAGTCGAAGTCCGCGCGACCGCCCCGGGCATGTTGGCCACGCAATAATGGATGACCCCGTCGATCTCGTAGACGGGGTCTTCGTGCGTTGTCGCCTTCGACGTTTCGAAGCAGCCGCCCTGGTCGATGGCGATATCGACCAGCACACTGCCGCGCTTCATCGTCTTGAGCATTTCGCGGGTCACCAGCTTGGGCGCGGCAGCGCCCGGAACGAGCACCGCGCCAATCACGACTTCGGCTTCCTTGACCGCCGCGGCGATAGCGGCCTTGCTTGCGAAAGCCGTTTTGATCTGGCTGCCGAAATGCATGTCGAGCTCGGCGAGCCGATCGTTGTTGATGTCATAGATGGTCACGTCGGCGCGCAGGCCGGTGGCCATTTGCGCGGCATTGATGCCGGCGACACCGCCGCCGAGGATCGCGACCTTTGCCGGGGCGACGCCGGGCACGCCTCCGAGCAGGACGCCGCGTCCGCCCTGTTCCTTCTCCAGGTAATGCGCGCCGACCTGGACCGACATGCGGCCGGCGACTTCGCTCATCGGCTTGAGCAAGGGCAGCGCGCCGGAACGGGAGGTCACCGTTTCATAGGCGATGCAGGTCGCGCCCGAGGCCATCAGCCCCTTGGTCTGTTCGAGGTCCGGGGCAAGGTGGAGATAGGTGAACAGCAGGTGGCGCGGTTCGAGCATCGCAATCTCGACCGCCTGCGGTTCCTTCACCTTCACGATCATGTCGCTTCTGGCGAACACCTCGGCAGCGGTGGGGAGGATGGTCGCGCCGACCTTCTGGTAGGCGGCATCTGAAAAATCGATTCCGGTCCCGGCCTTGGTCTCGACAAAGACCTCATGGCCATTGGCGACCAGTTCCTCGACCGACGCAGGAGTCAGGCCGACCCGATATTCGTGGTTTTTGATTTCCTTCGGCACGCCGACGCGCATGATCTTAATGCTCCAAACGGGGAAAGTGGCGGGGCTATAGCGGCCAAGTCACCCAATTGCAGCGCCTTTTTGCGGGTGCTAGGGCGACCCGCCGCGCCGCCCGGCGGGAATAGGACCAAGAGTTTATGAACATTACCGCCACGGGTTCGGCCGAGGTCCTCACCGACGACCAGCCGCGCGATCCCGGACATGGCCAGGGTTCTCTCGCCAAATTGATGGCGGGCGCGATCGGCATCGTGTTCGGTGACATCGGCACGTCGCCGATCTACGCCTTTCGTGAAACCTTCGCGGGCCACCACACGCTGAAGCCCGACGCGCTGCACATCTATGGTGTGCTCAGCCTGATCTTCTGGTCGATGCTGATCATCGTCGCCTTGAAATATGTGACGATCATCATGCGCGCGGACAATAAGGGGGAAGGCGGAAGCCTCGCCCTGCTCGCGCTGCTCAACCGCAGCTCCGACGATACGGAGAGGCGCAAGTGGGCGACCGGGATCGTCATGCTGGGCGTGTTCGCCACGGCGCTGTTCTACGGCGACTCGATGATCACGCCGGCCATCTCGGTCTTGTCGGCCGTGGAAGGGCTCACCACCGTCAATCCGGGGCTGGAGCCATGGGTCATTCCCATCGCCATTTTCATCCTCGTCGGCCTTTTCGCCATCCAGTCACGCGGGACCGCCAAGGTAGGCCAGCTGTTCGGTCCGATCATGCTCGTCTATTTCACCGTGCTCGCGGTGCTAGGCCTGATCCATATCGTGAAGCATCCGGCGGTGTTCCTGGAGATGCTGAACCCGCTCAACGCCTTCGAATTCTATTTCGCCGAGCCGCTGCCCGCCTTCATCGCCATGGGTAGCGTGGTCCTCGCGGTAACCGGGGCGGAGGCGCTCTACGCCGACATGGGCCATTTCGGCCGCCGCCCGATCAAGTTCAGCTGGCTTTATGTCGTGATGCCGGCGTTGCTGCTCAACTATATGGGGCAGGGCGCGATGCTGCTGGCCCAGACGCCCGCCGAAGCGCTTGCGACGGTTCGCAACCCCTTCTTCTTCCTTGCTCCCGACACGCTGCGCCTTCCGCTCGTGATCCTGGCGACGATGGCGACCATCATTGCCAGCCAGGCGGTGATCTCGGGGGCCTTCTCGGTCACCCAGCAAGCGATCCAGCTGGGCTTCATGCCGCGCCTCAGCATCCGTTTCACCAGCGAACATGCCGCGGGCCAGATCTACATCCCGGTGATCAATTGGGCGCTGATGGTCATGGTGATCCTGCTCGTCGTCATGTTCGGCTCGTCGTCGAACTTGGCCGCGGCCTATGGCATCGCGGTGACTGGGGCGATGCTGATCGACGGCGTGCTGATCTCTGTCGTCCTCTTCAGCCTCTGGAAGTGGCCGGCATGGAAGGCGATCCCGCTGCTGTTCGTCTTCTTCACGATCGACATTCTCTATTTCAGCGCGAATCTCCTCAAGGTTCCCGACGGTGGCTGGTTCCCGCTACTGATAGGGGCGATTGCCTTCACCCTGCTGACCACCTGGGCGAAGGGCCGCAAGCTGATGATCGACCGCATGTCCGAAGCATCGCTGCCAATCGAGGTGTTCATCAAGTCGGCGGCGACGAGCGCAACCCGGGTGCCCGGCACCGCGGTGTTCATGACCACCTCGATGACGGGCGTTCCGCATGCGCTGCTGCATAACCTCAAGCACAACAAGGTGCTTCACGAACGCGTGATGCTGCTGACGGTCAGAATCCAGGACGTGCCTTACGTGCCGGCGACGACGCGGATCGAGACGAAGGAATATGGCGCGGGCTTCTTCCGGGTGGTCATCCGTTACGGTTTCATGGAGGAAATCGACGTCCCGGCCGCCTTGGCCCAGATCAAGGACTGCGGACAGCAGGTGAAGATGATGGACACCAGCTTTTTCCTGGCCCGGCAGACTCTGATTACCGCGGCCAGACCGGGGATGGCAGTGTGGCGCGAAAAACTGTTCGCCTGGATGCTGCGCAACGCCGAAAGCGCGATGGAATTCTTCAAACTGCCTACCAACCGGGTGGTCGAGCTGGGCAGCCAGGTAGAGATTTGAACCATCGCGCCCCGTGCGGGGTTTGACCGGCCATGGACGACAGCATCTCCTGGGTCGCGACGGCCCTGACGGTTACCGCCGCCTTGATGACCGCCTCGAACCTTGGCTCGCGTATCACCGGCTATGGATTCGCGGTGTTCGCCCTGGGCTCGGTTGCTTGGATCACAACCGGCGTCATGACGTCACAGCCGGCGTTGACGTGGACCAACGGCGTCCTGCTGCTCCTCAACCTGTTCGGCGTGTGGCGCTGGCTCGGGCGGCAGGCCAAGATCGAGGAGGGCGGCCGCATCGCCCAGCACCATAGCGAAGAAACGCCAGGGGAGGCGCTGTTCCCGGCCTCGATGCTGTGCCGCGCGCCAATAGTCGATGGCCAGGGCCGCAAGATCGCCCAAGGGGTCGATGCGATGATCGGAGGCGCGTCCGGGCGCATCGCCTATCTGGTCGCGTCCGACGGCGGGCTGACCGGAGTGGGCGAGACGCTGCGCCGGATCGACTGGCCGGACGTCGGAATCGATGATGAAAACATCCGCTGCTGCCGCGATTTCGGGCAGCTCCGGGAAATCGCCAAGGACGAATGGCCTGGCTGATGTCGGCATTGATCGTCACAGCAGAGTTTGGACGAACCGACTTCGCCTGGCTCGATGGCCTGAGGCGCGCCCATTACCCGCCCGAGCGTAACCGGGTCCCGGCCCATCTTACGCTTTTCCATGCCTTACCCCCGTCGGCGGTGGACTCGGCGCGACGCCAGCTTGCGCTGGCCAGTTCCGCTCCGCCGCCGCGGGCAATGATCGCGGGCCTGATGAAATTGGGCGGTGGAGTCGCCTTCCGCGTGGTGTCCGAGGATCTCGACGCAATCCGGGCTGACATCGCCGACCATTTCCACGGGATGCTGGGTGCACAGGACGCTCAGGGCTGGCGCCCCCATGTCACGATCCAGAACAAGGCGAGTGCAGAGGAAGCCCGGACGCTGTTCGCTACGCTGGACCGGGATTTCGAGCCGCGGGCCCTGGAGATCGCGGCGCTTGCCTTGCATCGATATGTGGCCGGCCCATGGGAAACGGTTGGCCGTTACCCGTTTCGTGGGGCCGCCTAGCTGAGGTCGCCGATCCCGTTGCAGCTCAGGTCGAACGCCGCCATCCCGGATTCCAGCACCGAAGCGAGCATCGGCATGTCCATCAGTTCTTCGACAATGTTGCTTTCATCGGCTGCGGCTTCCAGAGCTTCGTCCCAGTCTGACGCATCATAGGTGCCTTGGCCCACCCAGGCGAAAGCCAGCACTTCCTGGAGCTGGTCCTCGGCAAGGTCGTCGAGCGCGCTGGTCAGTTCCTCCTCGACCCCGGTGTTGATCGAATCGTCGAGCACCGACAGCGTCTCTTCTCCTTCGTCATCGACATTCTCCGGCGCTTCGCCGCCGTCGTAGTCGGTCGGAACCTGCGCCTCATACTCGCGGGCCCGCAGGATGATGCGGCAAAGGGTCTCGAGGGGGGTCAGCGGTTCCATGTGCTTCTGCTCTCCATTTACCGCTTGAACGAGGGTCAAAGGAGGCGGTTCCACGCTCATGTTGACGCCCCTCTGGGCGCCGCCTATAGGCTCGCCCCGCGCCCATAGGGCGGCCCTTTCGGGGCGGAGTAGCTCAGCTGGTTAGAGCAGCGGAATCATAATCCGCGTGTCGGGGGTTCGAGTCCCTCCTCCGCTACCAAAAAAACCAGTTCTTTCCCGGCTTTCGTCTTTCGAACGAAAATCTCGATGATAATGCGGAAGAGCGGCCGACGCGGGAAAACGGCAAAGCTGACGGCGAATGTCTCAAATGCGCCCATTTCGGTCGTCCCGCCCGACTTTGCCCTCACCGATAAGCTGACATTCACCGCGTGCTTGCAGCGGGCAAAGCTCCACTGCTCTAAGCGTGCGAAAAGCATGAGTGCTGTATTGGATCACACAATGATTGAAGGCCGCCTCCATCTCGAAGACGCGACGCCAGCCGAACTGGAAGCGTTGTCCGCCTACAAGTCGGCAGCGGATGACGCGAACGGAAACTCGACTTGCTTTACTCTGAATCGCCAGCTCGAGCACAGCTTAACGATCGATGACATGGGATCGTTGGGTGCTGTCGTACGAACGCTCGATGGCGTGTTCAGGCGATGCCCGCGGCTCTCGCGACCAACGACAGTCTATCGTGCCATCGGGCTGCGCTCGCATTATCCTTTGGCGGAACGAAAGGCCCGTTTCCGCAATCGAAGCTTCTGGTCCGCAAGCGCCAATCGCGACGCCTCGATCGGCTTCCTGAAGGCAGAATACGATGGGGCGGGTGGAGCACTTCTAGCGCTTGAGCTTCCAGTCGGCATCCCGGCCTACGACATGGAGACCCTAGCCGGAGCAGGTGGGACCGAGGTTGAATTGCTACTTCCCAGAGGCATCTTGTGGGAGGTCGGACCGTCCGTCATCTTCGACGGGGCGCGCCAACTTCTTCCGCATGTCGCTAAGAAGTTCAGCAACGTCGTTGAGGTCACACTGATCGCTGATCCGAATTGGTCGCCCATCTGAGTAAGTGGCAGCCTACGAAGTTCTGCTCCGTCATCCCGAGGCCAAGCTCCCGTAGCCGACAGCGGAAGAGCGCTAGCACAAGAGCGGTCACGCGCTCGATCCTTGGACCGTAAGGCCCATGGCGGCATTTGACTTCGCACATCGGATTGGAGAGCGACTTATGAGTTAGGGGCCGTCGAACGCGATTTGGCGCAAAGCGACGATTCGATCGGCGCGGCGCCGCTCCATGGCCAGCTGGTTTTCCGCCGACCTGATGAAACGCGCGGCGAAGTCGCGCACTGCCTCGTTCTCGTCGGCTTCCCATTCAGCGACGAGGGCCTTGCGCGCCTCCTGCGCTTCGACGGAGCCGTATTCGCCGACAAGCACGCCGCTCGAGCGGATGACGATGTCGACGATGTTCAGCAGCTCGTCGTCCGCAGGGAGAAAGCCAACGATCGCGCGCAACAGCGGGTGCAAGAATTTTTCTCCCTCGTATGCCCTCAGCACCGAGAGCACAAAGTCGATACCCTCGCGCCCCTGTTCGAGCTGGCTGTAAAGCAGCGGATAGAGCGGGTGCTCCAAGTTGGGGAAGAGCTCGGAAATCAGCCGGCCGCCGTGGAACTGCGAGAGCGCCGGATTGGCGTCGAACCACGCCCTCGCAGCCGCCACAATCTCGACCGGCGCCGCGGCGAGCGGCGCGCGCAGATAGTAGAGGGGGTGCGGAAGGTCCTCATAGCGGATGTCCGGATCCTCGCTGTCGTGCTGGAAGCGCCGGCCGATCAGGTCGATGACCGCCTGAACGTGTTCCGCCGCGATGACGGCGAGCATAGCCTCGCCGTCATCGCCGAGCCGCGGCACGTTGGTCATCAGCCCAAGCAGCGGATCGACCTGCTCGGCGGAAAGGCCCTTCAGCAGCGCGACCTGGTCCCAGTTGACCATGCCGCCGGTCCAACTGAATACGCCGCGTTCCGCAAGCGACCGCGCGGCCGGCAGGTAGATTTCGTCGAACAAGCCCTGCGGATGCTTCGCAGACTGGCGGGCGGCGGCGAGGGCGGCGTTGTGCAGGATCGCGTCGTCCGCCGTCGCCAGCCCCTTGCCGGTGATGGTAGCCAGCAGGTCGAATCGGAAAGCCTCGGCGAATTGCAGGTAGTAGGCGATCGAGGACAGGTGCCGGTCCTCGCCGATCCAGCCTTCGAGCAGGCGGTCTATGTCCGGGCCGCGCCCGGCTTTCCAGAGTCCGTGGAGCATGCCGGGCAGCCATGCGGCGAGGCGGTCACTGAGGCGGGGCAACCACGACAGAAGGATGTCGGGCTGGGTCGTCGCGAGCCGCTTGATGAAATCCTGGAGTCCGACGAACGTCGCCCCGTCGCTGCTGCGCGTCTCGACGAAGCGCTCGAGCCGCGCGAGCCACTCGTCCGACGTGTCGGCCGTGACTTCCGTGAGCAGCGCGTCGATACCGGCGGACTGCTCTTTCTTCCTCGCGTCGTAGTCGAAGCCCGGCTTCGCCCACATGCTCGCGGTCACGCTATCGTAGCCGACGAGCAGCCGGTAGCGGGCTAGTTCGGGATCGGCGTCGAGCGCGGCACGGACTGCGGCGAACGCCTCAAGCAACCGCCCCTGCGCCGCCACCAGCGCGGCGTTACCGGCCATGGCGGGCGGCAGAGCGTGGTAGGCGTAGTATCGCTGGTGTACGGCGACCTCGAGATGCCGCCTCGCCTCCAGCCCGAGGCCGGGGATCACCCCGGCGAAGAACCCCATGACCTGCGCGAGGTCGTCCATGATGACCTCGCCGAGCTGATCGGTGTAGCCGGCGTTGTTCGGCGTGCTGCCCGCGGCGAGCATGGCGTGTCGCACGTTTCCCCTCGCCCCGTTGTCGGCGAGAAGCGCGTGTAGGCGCTCGAGCTGCGCGAGCGCGTCGCGGCGAATCTGCTTCAGCTCGTCGGTGACGACGATCGATCCGTTGTGGAGGAGCATCGTGTCCGCCTTCCAGCTGGTGCCGGTCACCGTGCTTGAGAGGGTTTCCTTCAGCATGATCGTGGCGCTCCCAGCGGCGTCGATCAGGGGGGCGTCATCCATCCCGGCGATCCTGTCCACGATCAGCCGCTGGATTCCCGGCCCGACCTTCTTCCAGGCATAGAGGTCATACTGGGCGAACCGCCGGGCGAGATCGTCGATCGGCTTGCGCTCTTCGTCAGTAACGGCGGCGCGGCGCATGGCGATCACGGCGTCGAACATCCGCTCCGGCGCCGCGTAGAGCAGATATCCGCTTTCCAGAACTTGGCAGATTTTGGCGATGACCGCGTGTGACGTGGTGCCAGGATACTCGCGGTTGAAGTATTTGAGAGGTACCTCGGGCATCCCGGGTGCGCGCATCGCCGCGTCGGACATCGTGTCGATGACGTCGGGCGCGGCGGCGACGTAGTCGTCAAAGTGGGGCAGTACGAAGTTCGAGTAGCGCTCGACTGTCTCCTCGAGGCAGTTGCGGTCGTCGCAGCCGCGGATCGCCGCGAGAGCGTCGCCATCGAACATCTCCTTGCCGCCGCGCAGGTGGGCATAGTCGCTGGCGATTTTGTCGAAGGCGTAGCCCGCCGGCTGGAGGTGTTCTTGCATCACCTTGCGCAGTCGCTTGCGCATCGCCTCGATCTTCGCGGCCCCGAACCCGACGTCGGTCATCGGCTTGTAGATCGTGTCGTGCGCCATCTCGGCCCAGGCGTGGTCGAGGATTGTCTGGATCTGGATTTCGCAGCGCAGTCCGGCGAACCGACGGTATTCGGGGAGCGCGCAGCGCGCCTCGCTCAGCGCCACCACCCAGTTCTCCGATATGAAGAACTCAGCACCCTCCTCCCTGCTCTCGGGGTAGTGCATCTTGGACCGGTCATAATCGACGTCGAAGTTTTCGCGCAGGATGCCGCTGTTCCGGAACCGCTCGATGTCGCCGTTGGTGTAGAGGATCACGCGGCAGCCCGCGACGTCCTTGGCGACATCGCCGATCGGCGCGTCGGCCGCTGCCCCGGCCTTGGCTAGCTTCGCCTCAAGGGACGCCGGGTCCTTCGCGCGGAACTGGATGTTCTGCAAACGAAGGTCGCCTTTCTCGGCGATCGCGGCCTCGAGGATATCCGCCATCGACTCGGCGAAGTCGGCGTAGAGCGCCATCCCGCCGCTCTGATATTCGTCAAAGGTCATTCCGTGCTCCCGGCGCGCATACAGATCGGCCTGCAGCAGGCATAGCCCGAGACGGAAACAAGAGTCAGTCCTTGGTGCTTTCGATGCAATGCCTAACGGCACTCAATAGTCAGGAATGAACAATCGTTCGCCGAACGATTGTCTGATTTCGGGCTGTCCCTTACTCCAGAGCGGACGGTCCGCTTTCGGCCATTAGCCGCCTTTGGAGAGCCGTCGCAGCTTGACGGCTCGCCTAGGGCAAACTAAATATAGACCGAATTCGGTTTGAGGAGAGAGGCTGTGCGCTTATCCGCAGCAAAGCCAATAAGCTATTTCAAAGCCCACGCTGCCGAGATCCTATCCGAGCTCGAAGAGAGTCGGGAGCCCGTCGCCATCACCCAAAATGGTGAGGTCAAGGCAGTCGTCCAAGACGTTGCCTCATTTGAACGGACCCAAGAAACCCTCGCCTTGCTTAAGCTACTCGCGCTTGGAATGGCGGACATCGAGGCTGGGCGAACAGTGGATGCGCGAAGCGCCATTGCAAAGCGTCGCCGGGTTACCGCGGGCTGACAATGGCGCGTTACGATGTGGCGCTGACGGCAGGCGCCGAGCGCGATTTGGACAGCATTTGCACCTACCTCGAGCAGCAACGCGGGCCGGACGCTATCGATGAGTGGCTCGACAATTTTAACGACGCCATCGGCCTGCTGGAGACATTCCCCGATCGAGGCTCGGTGCCGCCGGAGCTTGAGGCGCTGGGCATCAAGGATATTCGCCAAAAGCAGTTCAAGCCGTATCGCATCATCTACCGAGTGATGGAGACAAGCGTCTTCATCATGGTCGTCGCTCACGGCAGTCGCGATTTTCAGTCTTTGCTCCTGGAGCGGCTCCTGCGAAGCTGAGTGACCGATCCGTGATCCTCAGCTGTGGCGCGCGTCGCGGGCTGCGCTAAATATTTCCATCATTTGCATATTCCGGCCCGGGCAATAGAAGCGGGGCCATGGGGGAACGCATCCTGGCACGGAACAATGTCTCGCTGCATGGCAGTGGGAAGCGTTCGCTCGTGTTTGCCCATGGGTTCGGATGCGACAAGAATATGTGGCGGGACGTCGCCACGCAATTCGAGGACGACTATCGCGTCGTCCTGTTCGATCACGTGGGGGCGGGGCGCTCCGACCTTTCCGCCTATGACCCGGCGAAATATTCCTCGCTCGACGGCTATGCCCAGGACCTTGTCGAAATTGGCGAGGCCCTGGAATTGCGCGATGCGGTTGTGATCGGCCATTCGGTCAGCGCGATGATCGGTGCGCTGGCTTCGATCGCGCGGCCCGACATGTTCAGCGAGATCGTGATGGTCGGGCCTTCGCCGCGCTACATCGACGACGACGGCTATGTCGGCGGCTTTTCGGGAACGCAGATCGAGGAGCTGCTAACCTTTCTGGAAGAAAATCATCTTGGCTGGTCCGCGGCGATGGCGCCGCAGATCATGGGCAATGAAGACCGGCCGGAACTGGGCGAGCGGCTGACCAGCTCATTCTGCTCGACCGACCCGGACATCGCCCGGCAATTCGCCCGAGTAACATTCTATTCCGACAACCGGGGCGATCTTCCCAAGATCAAGGCGAGGACGCTGGTCCTGCAATGCCAGCGGGACATAATCGCGCCGGAATCGGTCGGCGAATATGTCCACGCCAACCTCGGCGACAGCGAATATAAGCTGCTCGACGCCACCGGACATTGTCCCAATCTCAGCGCTCCGGGTGAAGTAACCAAGGCTATACGTGATTTTCTTGAACCCTCCAGCTGAAGATTTGGCGGACCTCTACGAAGAGGCACCTTGCGGCTATGTGTCGATCACCGCCGACGCGCGGATCGCCAAGGTCAACCGTACGTTGACCGATTGGCTGCAATGTTCGCACCAGGAGCTGGTGGGCAAGTCGATCCACGAAATTTTGTCCTTTGGCGGAAAGATCGCGTTCGAAACGCACCTTGCACCCATGTTGCGCTTGCAAGGGGAGGCGCAGGAGATCGCCTTCGACCTGCAGCTCGGCGACGGGGAGAAGCTGCCTGTTTTCGGCAATGCGAAGGAAAAGCGGGGACCGTCTGGCGAGCATCTTTTCACGCGGCTTACGCTGTTCAAGGCAATTGAGCGCCGAACCTTCGAACGCTCGCTGATCGAGGCGAAGGTGAGGGCCGAGGAACGGTTCAACCTTGAGCATGGCCAGCTTGAGCTTAGGGACCAGTTCATCGCCGTGCTTGGCCACGACCTGCGCAATCCGCTGGCGGCCATCCTGGCGGGCACGCAAATGCTGGAAAGGCAAGCCGTCCTCGACGAGCGCGGGGCGATGATCGTTCGTGAGATGCGAGCAAGCCTGTCGCGCGCCAACGCGCTGATCGACGACGTGCTCGATTTCGCGATGGGCCGGCTGGGGAAGGGCATCCAGCTGGACTATTCGGCGGAGGGCAAGCTGGCCGAGGTGCTGAGCCAGGTAGTCCATGAGATCAAGGCGATCGCGCCCGATGTCGAACTGGTCTTCAACTGTGGCGACCTGGGTTCGGTGCAGTGCGATCCGGCCCGCATCGGCCAGCTGACATCCAACCTCCTTTCGAACGCGGTCAAATATGGCGACCGAAGCCAACCGATCGTCCTTGAAGCCGCGATCGACGGCGAGCTTTTCCACCTTTCCGTAGCCAATAGCGGGGATCCGATACCCGAACCTGCGCTGGCGAAGCTGTTCCAGCCGTTCGAGCGCGGACGGGTTTCCGATCGCGAAAAGGGCTTGGGCCTGGGACTGTTTATCGCGCATGAGATCGCGGTCGCCCATGGCGGCGAGGTGACCGTGTCGTCCACCATCGCCGAGACGCGCTTTACGTTGTCTATGCCGCGAAAGCATCGCAACGCAGCGAGCGGAGGCGAGCGGGCCTAGCGGGAATCGTCTCCGGCGGCGGTTTCCTGCCGTCGCCATGGAGCGACGCCCTCGATTTCTATCTCCAGGCTGAAGCTGAGCAGGGTGCGGATAAGGACGATCAGTCCGAGCAGGCTGACACTTTCCACCGTCAGGGGCGCGGTGACGGTCGCTATGATGTCGGCACCGACGAGAAATTCCAGCCCGAGAAGGATCCCGCGGCCGAGGTTGGCCCGGTAGCATCCATAGGCGGCGCGCCGGTCCTTGCCGCGCAGGTCGCGCAGGAACAGAAGCGTCGCAAGTGCCGCGCCGCCGACTATGACACCCACTCCGATCCATTCCAGAAGCCTGGCCGCTTCCGCCATCCAGCCCGCCGTGCCCATGCGCGTCCTCCTGTGAACGGCGATTGATGCACGTGATTGCCCGAAACGCAAAACGCCCGGGCCTTGCAGCCCGGGCGTCCTTGCGTGACGATTGCTCGTCAGCCCCCTTGGAGTTTTGAAATGCGCCGGCGACCCCTGACTTGCGCCGATACATCCTCCCCGGACCTCAGCGCAGGCGCTTTCGATCCGGAAGCGCAGACCTACGCGCCATATTCGACGTTTGTCACGCCGAAAGGCGCAGGAAGGACACATTCCGGATCAAACTGTGCCAATCGTGCAACATTCGGCCCGCCGTTGCCTTCGTCCCGGCCGCTCACTAGGACAGCCCCACCATCCCCCGTCCGAACGAGGAACCTTAGAGTTGCGCCTTTCCCGCTGTTTCCTTCCCGTCCTCAAGGAAAGTCCCTCGGACGCCCAGATCGTTAGCCACAAGCTGATGCTGCAGGCCGGGCTGGTCCGGCAGACCGCCGCCGGCATCTATGCCTGGCTGCCGATCGGCTGGAGGGTGCTTCAGAAAATCGCGCAGATCGTCCGCGAGGAGCAGGATCGCGCCGGGGCGGTGGAAATGCTGATGCCGACTATCCAGTCGGCGGACCTGTGGCGCCAGTCGGGTCGCTATGACGCCTATGGTCCTGAAATGTTGCGCATCAAGGACCGGCATGACCGCGACATGCTCTACGGTCCGACCAACGAGGAGATGCTGACGGCCATTTTCCGCGATGATGTCAAAAGCTATCGCGACCTGCCGCGAACTCTCTACCACA
Source organism: Sphingomonas xanthus (assembly GCF_007998985.1). Classification (GTDB taxonomy): domain Bacteria; phylum Pseudomonadota; class Alphaproteobacteria; order Sphingomonadales; family Sphingomonadaceae; genus Sphingomicrobium; species Sphingomicrobium xanthum. The sequence goes on along the minus strand of NZ_CP041659.1, from coordinate 189,186 downwards.
TCCAGTGGAAATTTCGCGACGAGGTCCGCCCGCGTTTCGGCGTGATGCGCGGGCGCGAATTCCTGATGAAGGACGCCTACAGCTTCGACCTCGACGAGGCCGGTGCCCGGCTCAGCTATTATACGCAACTGCTCGCCTATCTGCGGACGTTTCAGCGCATGGGCATTCGCGCCGTCCCGATGAAGGCAGCAAGCGGGCCGATCGGCGGCGACCTTAGTCATGAGTTCATCGTTCTCGCGCCGACCGGCGAAAGCGAGGTGTTCTACGACGCGGCGTTCGAAGAATTCGACTGGGCGCAGGCCGAACTTCGCTATGACGATGCCAACGGATTGAAGGCGCTGTTCGATAAGGTCAGCTCAACCTATTCAGCTACCGACGAAACCCATGATCAGTCCCGCTGGGCCGAGGTTCCCGCCGACCGCAAGCGGCAGGGCCGCGGCATCGAGGTCGGGCATATCTTCTACTTCGGCACCAAATATTCCGCGTCGATGGGCCTTAAGGTATCGGGGCAGGACGGGGCGATGGTGACCCCCGAGATGGGCAGTTACGGCATCGGCGTGTCGCGGCTGGTCGGTGCGATCATCGAGGCGAGCCATGATGACAAGGGAATCGTCTGGCCGAAGGCAGTAGCCCCCTGGCAAGTCGGGCTGGTGACGATGCGCGGCGACGACCCGGCGTCGATTGCGGCAGCCGACGACATTTACACCAAGCTCACGGCCGCGGGGGTCGAGGTGCTTTACGACGACCGCGACGAGCGGGGCGGGGTGAAACTCGGGTCGATGGACCTGATCGGCCTGCCATGGCAGTTGATCGTCGGTCCGCGCGGCCTTGCCAACGGCGTCGTCGAGCTCAAGAACCGCCGCACCGGGGAGCGTTCGGAACTTTCCATCGATTCCGCCATTGGGCGCCTCACCGCATGATCCTCAACGCCCATGAGAAAATGATCGCGAAGCGCTACCTCGTCCCGGTCAAGGGCGAGCGCTTCATCTTCGTTGTCGCCGGATTCTCGGTCGGCGCGGTGGCGCTTGGCGTTGCGGCGCTGATCATCGTGATGAGCGTGATGAACGGCTTTCGTGCCGAACTGTTCGAAAAGATCAGCGGCCTAAACGGCCACGCGATCATCCAGGGTTACGACGGCCGGCTGGCGGACTGGGAGCAGATCGCCGAGCGCGCGCGCAAAACGCCGGGCATCCAGTCGGCGACCCCGCTGATCGAACAGCCGCTGATGGCGTCCGCCAACGGGCGCGTCGAAGGAGTCCTGGTTCGCGGCAATAGGATCGAAGATATTCGTTCAAATCCAGTGCTTAACGGAAAAGTTTTGTCCGGCGACCTCAAGAATATCACGCCGGGAAGCAACCGGGTGGCGATCGGCGTTCGGCTTGCTGAAACGCTGGGTGCGTTCCCCGGCAGCGAAATTTCACTGATCAGTCCGGAGGGGCGGGCCACCCCGGTGGGCACCGTCCCGCGCATCGTCACCTATGAGGTCGGCGCCGTGTTCGAGGTTGGCATCTTCGAATATGACAAGGCGTTCGTCATCATGCCGATGGAGGATGCCCAGACCCTGCTGATGCTCGGTGACCTGGTGGGGATGGTCGAGGTCCAGACCGACGATCCCGACAATGTCCGGGAAATCCTTGCCCCGCTGCAGCCGCTGGTGAACGGCAAGGGCGTGATCGTCGACTGGAGGCAGATGAATTCCGCCCTGTTCGAAGCGCTGGAGATCGAGCGCGTCGCTATGTTCGTCGTGCTGTGCATCATCATCCTTGTTGCTGCGTTCAACATAGCCTCGTCGCTGATCATGCTGGTTCGCGCCAAGACCCGCGACATCGCCATCCTGCGGACCATGGGTGCGAGCCGCGGCTCGATGCTCAAGATCTTCATGACCGTCGGCCTGACGATCGGGACGTTCGGTATCGTCATCGGCCTGGCGCTGGGTGCAATTTTCCTCTTCTTCCGCCAAGGCGTCGTCAATGTCATCCAACTGCTTACCGGCCAGAATCTGTGGGATCCGTCGGTGCGTTTCCTGACCGAACTGCCATCACGGACCGACCCATTAGAGGTCGCGGCTATTGTCGCGGTCACGCTGGTCCTGACCTATTTCGCCACGCTATTCCCGGCCCGCGGCGCTGCCGCGACCGACCCGGTGCAGGTGCTCCGCTATGAGTGAGGCGGTCCTCCAGACGCGTGGGCTCTGCCGCAAGTTCACGCAGGGCGACGTCACCATCGAGGTGCTGCGCGGGGTCGATCTTGACGTCCAGCCGGGCGAAATCGTCGCGCTCCTTGGACCCTCCGGGTCGGGCAAGTCGACGCTGTTGCAGGCGGTCGGGCTGCTCGAGGGCGGATTTGAAGGTTCGATCCGTATCGCCGGTAGGGAGGCCGCGAGCCTCGATGACGACGGCCGGACGGAGCTGCGCCGCGACGCGCTGGGTTTCGTCTATCAATTCCATCATCTGCTGCCGGATTTCGACGCGCTGGAAAATGTGTTGCTGCCGCAGATCATTCACGGCGCGGATCCGGCCGCTGCACGGGAACGCGCCGAGGCGCTGCTGACCAAGCTTGGACTCGCCGCGCGACTGGACCACCGTCCGTCCAAACTGTCAGGCGGCGAACAGCAGCGGGTTGCCGTCGCGCGGGCCCTGGCGAACCGCCCGCCACTGGTCCTTGCCGATGAACCCACCGGAAATCTGGACGAGGCGACTGCTGACCGGGTGCTCGGTGAATTCCTGTCGCTCGTCCGCGGTGAGGGCAGCGCGGCCCTGGTGGCAACGCATAACGAGCGGCTGGCGGCAAAGATGGACCGAATTGTACGCCTGCACGAAGGCGTGCTGACGTGACGCCAGTCACGCAAATCCCCATTGTTACGGCCGACGGCAGCAGGGCCGACCTATCGGCCCATTCCGGCAAGGTCTTGCTGGTCGTGAACGTCGCGTCCAAGTGCGGCTTCACGCCGCAATATGCTGGATTGGAAGCGCTGCAGCGCCGCTATGGGCCGCAGGGCTTCACCGTCGTCGGATTTCCCTGCAACCAGTTCGGCGAGCAGGAACCGGGCAATGCCGACGAGATCGCCAATTTCTGCAAGCTCACATACGACGTCAGCTTCCCGGTTTATGGCAAGATTGATGTCAATGGTGACAATGCGGCGCCGCTCTACCGCCATTTGAAAGACGAGGCGCCGGGCTTGCTTGGGAGCAAGGCGATCAAGTGGAATTTCACCAAGTTCCTGGTCGACCGGTCGGGCAAGGTCGTCGCGCGCTACGCCCCGCAAACCAAGCCCGAGCGGCTCGCCGGGGACATCGAGGCGTTGCTCTAGCGAGGCGGGCAGTGCAGAATTGACCGTGAATGTCGGTCCCTCGGAGGAATGCCCATGTTCACCGCGATACTTCCGGTCCTGCTGCAGGCCGCGCAGCCCGCGGCGTGCACCGCGCCCGAGCATCGCCAGTTCGACTTCTGGGTAGGCCGCTGGAGCGTCACTCCGACGGGCAAGATGAATGTCGTTGCCGAAAGCCTGATCGAGAAGCTTTATGGCGGCTGCGTCATTCGTGAAAACTGGATGCCGCTCACGGGAACGCCGGGCGGCAGCCTCAACAATTTTATCGACGGCCGCTGGCATCAGACCTGGGTCGACTCGGCGAATTCGCGGGTCGAGTTCAGCGGCGGGTTCGTCGACGGCCGGATGGTGCTACTCGGCTATTGGAAAGGGGTGAACGGCCCCGGCAAGGATGCATTGATCCGCATGACCTACACGCAAGGAAGTGACGGGTCCGTTCGCCAGCATGGCGAGCAGTCCACCGACCATGGCCATAGCTGGTCGACCAGCTTCGATTTCACCTATCGGCCCAAGGATCGATAAGCGCCGAATAATTCCTGTTCGCCGGGTGGAGAATTGATGAGCGCTTGGCCATAGTGGCAACGATGTCCGCGCCCTATGTCCCACTCCGCGTGTTTTCCTCCTTCACAATGCTGGAAGGGGCGATCGAGCCCAAGGCGATCGCCAAACATGCGGCACGGCTGGGATTTCCCGCCATTGCCATCAACGACCGCAACGGCCTTTATGCCGCAATGCCGTTCGGGGATGCCTGCATCGAAGCAGGCGTTCAGCCGGTGGTTGGGGCCATGCTGGCAGTGGCGCGTCCAGCCGACATCGGCCCGTCGGGCGCGATCGACTGGCTGGTCCTGCTGGCGCAGGATGAACAGGGCTACGCAAATCTTTGCCGGCTGGTCAGCCAGGCCCACCTCGACCGCCCGGCGCACGAGGCGCCCCATGTCGCGCTTGCTGCGCTTGAAGGCGCAACGGACGGGTTGATCGCGCTCACCGCAGGCAGCGAGGGTGCCATCGTGCGCCTGCTTGCCGATGGGCAAGCAAGCAAGGCTGCGGGCTATGCCCGGCGCCTCAATGCCTTGTTCCCGGACCGGCTCTATGTCGAAGTATCGCGCCGCGGCGACGTTGCCGAGCAAGCTGCTGAAGCTGCGCTGATCGACCTTGCCTATGCCCTCGAGGTTCCGCTCGTAGCGACCAATCCGGCCCAATATGCGGAGCCACACTTTCATGCGGCACATGACGCAATGTTGTGCATCGCCGGATCCACCTATGTCGAGAACAATGACCGGTCGACGAGCTCGGCCGAAGCTTGGTTGAAGCCCGCCTCCGCGATGGAAGCGTTGTTCGCAGACCTTCCCGAAGCGATCGCCAATACCTCGGTCGTAGCCCGGCGCTGTGCAGTCGCAGCGCCGAAGCGGCGGCCAATTTTGCCGCGCCTCAGCGATGACGAGGACGAGACCCTGCGGCGGGAGGCGCATGCCGGCCTTGACCAGCGCATTGCCGGCAAGCCCGAACCCGACCAGCAAAGTTATCGCGAACGGCTCGAATTCGAGCTCGATGTCATTACCCGGATGGGTTTCGCCGGCTACTTCCTGATCGTCGCCGACTTTATCAAATGGGCCAAGGCCAACGATATCCCGGTCGGTCCGGGCCGCGGATCGGGCGCAGGCAGCGCGGTCGCCTGGGCGCTCACCATTACCGACCTAGACCCGATCGAACTGAACTTGCTGTTCGAACGCTTCCTCAATCCGGAACGCGTGTCGATGCCCGACTTCGACATCGATTTTTGCGAAACCCACCGCGACAAGGTGATCAGCTACGTCCAGGCGAAATATGGGCGCGACCGGGTGGCGCAGATCATCACATTCGGCCGCCTCAAGGCGCGCGCGGTGCTGAAGGATACCGGGCGCGTGCTGCAGATGAGCTATGGTCAGGTCGATCGCCTGGCGAAGCTCGTTCCAAACCACCCCACGGATCCCTGGACCCTCGAACGAAGCCTCAACGGCGTGTCGGAGCTGGAAAAGGAGTATCGTTCGGATTCCGACGTCAAGCGGCTGTTCGACCTGGCCATGAAGCTAGAGGGCCTGCCGCGCCACAGTTCGACCCATGCCGCTGGCGTGGTGATCGGCGACCGGCCGCTGGCCGAGCTGGTCCCGCTTTACCGCGATCCCCGATCGGACATGCCGGTGACCCAGTTCGACATGAAATATGTCGAGGGGGCCGGCCTGGTGAAGTTCGACTTCCTCGGACTCAAGACCCTGTCCGTCCTGAAGGAAGGGCAGCGCCTGCTCGCCCAGCGAGGCATCGAGGTCGATTATGCCGCGCTGCCGTGGGACGACCCGGCGGTTTATGAGTTGCTGCAGCGTGGCGACACGGTCGGCGTATTCCAGCTCGAATCCGAAGGTATGCGGCGGACGCTGGCGCAGGTCAGGCCGTCCAATTTCGGGGATATTATCGCGCTTGTCTCACTCTATCGGCCTGGCCCGATGGACAACATTCCCCTGTTCGGCGACCGTAAGAATGGCCGCGTTCCGATCGCCTATCCGCACCCGATGCTCGAAGGAGTGCTCAAGGAAACCTACGGCATTTTCGTCTACCAGGAACAGGTGATGGAAGCGGCGCAGGTGCTAGCCGGTTACAGTCTCGGCGACGCCGACCTGCTTCGACGCGCGATGGGCAAGAAAATCCAGAGCGAGATGGACGCGCAGCGCGCCCGCTTCGTCGAGGGCGCCGCGAAAAACGCGATCTCGGCTGCCAAGGCCAATGAACTGTTCGACTTGATCGACAAGTTCGCGGGCTATGGCTTCAACAAGAGCCACGCCGCGGCCTATGCGCTCGTTGCCTATCACACGGCCTGGCTGAAGGCGCACCATCCAGCCGAGTTTTTCGCTGCGTCGATGAGCTACGACATGGCCCAGACCGACAAACTGGCGCTGTTTGCAGAGGACATGCGGCGCAGTGGGATCGAATGCCTGCCGCCCGACGTCAACACGTCGCGGGCCGACTTCTCGGTCGAGGTCCAGAGCGAGGCAACAGCAGTGCGCTATGCCTTGGGCGCGCTCAAGGGCGTCGGCGAGAAGGCGATGGAGTCGCTGGTCAAGGAGCGGGAGGACAAGGGGCCATATCGCAGCCTGGACGATTTCGCCGCACGGATTGACCCCAAGATCCTCAATCGTCGGCAATTGGAGAGCTTGGCAGCCGCGGGGGCGTTCGATGAGCTGAACCCGGACCGGCCGACCGTCCACGCCGGCGCGGAAATCATCCTGGCGCACGCTTCGGCCGCCCACGACCAGCGGACCAGCGGCCAGCACGGCCTGTTCGGCGGACCATCCGAGGAGTCGGCTACCGCAATCCGGCTGCCGAAGGATGTCCAGTGGACGCTGGCCGAACGGATGGCGGCGGAGCGTGAAGCTTTCGGTTTCTTCTTTTCTGCCCATCCAGTCGATGCCCAGCGCCACCTGCTGAATGCCCACAAGGTCAGAAGCTTTGCCGAGGTCGCGGCGCTTCCCGCACCCGCGGACGGCGGCCGATCCAGTTCCATGCTCGCCGGCCTGGTAGAGAGCGCGCGCTGGCGCGTCTCGGCGAAAGGCCGCCGCTTCCTGACGGCGACAATTTCCGACGCAAGCTGCCAATATGAGGCGACCGCCTTCGACGAGGAACCCTCCGCGGCGCTGGAAGACGCGGCCAAGTCAGGCGTCTGCGGGTTGATGACGGTAGAACTCGACCGGCGGCCGGGGGATGACACGCCGCGCGTGACCGTGAAGCGGTTTCAGTCCCTCGACAGTCTCGCCAGCAAGACCCGCCTGGCGCTTACGCTGCACCTGGCCGATGCCGGGCGCATTGCCGAAGTGGCCCGCGAACTGGAAAAGGCACGCGGCGGAACGGGCTTGGTCCGTGCCGTGCTGTCGATCAGCGAAGGACGCCAGGCGATATTAGCGCTTGGTCGTGACTTCGCACTGGACGCGGACCTGGCGGCTCGCCTCAGCCGGATCCTCGGCGAAGGGGCAGTGGAGCTGAGCGCGCAGGAGCCGCCGAGGCTGGCCTTGGTCAGCTGACCCCGGGAGGCTGGGACGGCGGCGGCTGCGTGGAGGATGGCGCCTGGGCGGGTGGTGGTTGCGAAGCAGGGGTGTCTTGCGAAGGTGCGCCGAAGTCAGGCGCTAGCTCCGCATCCGACGGTGTGGTGGCGGCACCGAAGTCGTCCGACGTTCCTTCCATCGGCGGATCATCGACAGAGGATTCGGGCGGCGGCGGTGTTGCCGTTTCATAATCCGTGCCCGGAAGCTCGCGCTGGCGGCTCGGCGGCGGCGTCTTGTCGCGCGGTGCCGCGACGCCGCGATAGACGCAGGCATCGAGGCCGTCGCGCCGGACCTGGCCGATCCGGGCATTGATCGTGTTGCCGTAGCGCCGGGTGAAGCCCTGCGGAGTGATCGCGCCGCGCTTCTTGGGGAGTGGCAGGACCGCGGCAATCCGCGCTGCCTCGGTCGCGCTCATGGCGCTGGCGTCATGGCCGAAGTAGCGCTCTGACGCGGCGTTGGTGCCGTACGTGCCGATCCCGGTCTCCGCGATGTTGAGATAGACCTCCATGATCCGGCGCTTCCCCCACAGTTTTTCGATGAGGAAAGTGAAATATGCCTCCGCCACTTTGCGCGGATAACCGCCGCCCTGCCAGAGAAAGGCGTTCTTGGCGGTCTGCTGGCTGATCGTCGAGCCTCCGCGGATTCGGCCGCCGCTGGCATTGCGCCGAGCCGCGTCGCTGATCGCGTCCCAGTCAAAACCTCCATGCTGGCAGAATTTGCCATCTTCTGCGGCGATGGCTGCTCGCACCATGTCGCGGTCCATCTCATCAAGGCTCATCCAATCCTTGGTCACGCCCCGGCCCGAGACGAGGTCGCCGGCCATCGTCAGCGTCAACGGCGGCGGCACGAAGCGGTAAAGCAGGACCCACAGGACACTGAGCAGGATCGCGCCGAAGAAAATCCGGACTAGCCATCCGAAGAAGCCGCGCCCTTTTTTGCGGCGCCGATAGGTCGGAATGGTTGCGCGAGAAGATTTGGCCATGGGGCTTGCTAGCCAGAATGACGGGGAGTCGTCGAGAGGCGAAGTCGGCGTGAAGCTGAACGCGCGATAAATCTCCCGTTGTTTCGGGCAGTAAACGGGGCAGCCCGAGCGGCAAAGGCGCCGGGTTCAGCGTCGGAACAGGATCCAAACCCTATCTTATACCGTTGATCAGAAAAGAATTTATGGGAGGTCTCTATGACCCGGATGATTTGGATGCTGAGTGCCGCCGCGCTGGCCGTCACGGCCCCGGCGGCCGCGAAGGATCGCGGCGAAGGCAAGGGGCGCGAAGCGGCCTCGGAGCGCAAAGCCGAACGGCAGCAGCGTGTCGAGCGTCAACGTCCGCAGCGCGTCGAGCGCCAACAGGTGCGTAAGGAAGCACGCGAGGCCAGGCCCGCCGAAGTCCGCAAGGAGCGGCGTGCGGACCGGGTAGACCGCAGTCAGCGGGTTCAGGAGCGCCGTGTTGAGCGTCCCCAGCGCGTCGAGCAGCGCAAGGATCGCCGAATCCAGCGTGCCGAACGCCAGCAGGTTCGCCGGGCTGAGCGTCCCGAACGGTTCGATCGGGAAATGCGCAAGGCAATGCAGCGTCAGCAGCGCGAAGTTCGCAAGGCGGACAACCGGATCGACCGGGACATCCGCAAGGGATTCGAGCACCAGCAGCGCGAGGCTCGCAAGGCGGACAAGCGGATCGACCGCGACCTGCGCAAGGGATTTGAGCGCCAGCAGCGCGAGGCTCGAAAGGCAGACAAGCGCATCGACCGTGCCGAGCGCCGAATCCTGCGCGACGACCGCTACTTTGCGCGCGATGACAGACAGGCAATCCGCTGGCAGGCGCTAGGTGACCGCCGCGCGGATCGTATTCGGTGGGACCGCGATGTCGTACGCGATCGAATTCGCCAGCATCGCAAGCCGTCGGTGGTGCAAGCCTTGCTGGTCGGCCAACAGGTCGATCGAAACTGGTACGACAGTTACATGCCGCTCAGTTATCGGACGCGTTATGTCGACACGCCCGATTATTATTACCGTTACAATGATGACGGCTATGTCTATCGGATAGATCGCGACAATGACATCGTCTCCGCGCTGATCCCGCTGTTGGGAGGGACCATGTCCAGCGGATATTATGGCGTTGGGCAGGCAATGCCTTACGCTTATCGCAGCGGCTACGTGCCCTATGGCTACCAGAGCCTCTATTACGATACGCCGGACTCCTATTACCGCCATGCCGGCGGGGCGATCTATCAGGTCGATCCGACGTCGCAGCTGATCATGGGACTTGCCGCGCTTCTTACCGGGCAAAACCTGGGGATCGGGCAGATGCTGCCTGCGAGCTACGACGTCTATAATGTGCCGTTCCAGTATCGTGACCGCTATTACGATACGCAGGACGCCTGGTATCGCTATGGCGACGGCAACATCTACCAGGTCGATCCTTATTCGCGGCGGATTTCGGCCAGTTATCCGATCTACGGCGACAGCTATATGGTCGGAGACCCGTGGCCGGTTGCCTATCCGGACTATAATGTCCCCTATGGCTACCGCGACCTTTACGGCGACACGCAGGCGTGGGATTACCGCTACGCCAACGGCGCCATTTACCAGGTCGATCCGGACACCCGGCTTATCCAGGCGCTGGTGGCGCTGGTGACCGGCAACCAGTTCGCGGTCGGGCAGCCAATGCCGTTGGGCTATGACATCTACAATGTGCCCAGCGCCTATCGCGACCGCTACTATGATTCGCCCGACCGCTGGTTTCGGTATGACGATGGCGTGATTTACGAGGTCAATGCACGCAATGGCCTCATCGAACAGGCTATCCCGATCTACGCCTGACCCCGATTGCAGTGACAGTTTGGACAGTGGTGAGCGAGGCTCGCCGCTGTCCAATCCGGTTGAGGGCCGCGCCCGACTGTCTTAACCAGCGGGCGATGCGGATTTTGGTCACCGGAGCAGCCGGCCTTGTTGGCAGCGCAATTGCACAGCGCCTGGCCGCCGACCATGACGTTATCGGCATCGATATCCTTCCCGGAGCGAAGGTGGATATTGTCGGCGATTGCCGAAGCGTGACGGAATGGGGCCGAGGCATCGGCCGCATCGACGCCGTCGTCCACAGCGCGGCTCTTCATGCACCGCATGTCGGCCATCGGTCGGACACGGCATTCCGCGAGATCAATGTGGACGCGACCCGGGGTTTGATCGACTTCGCGCTCGATCGCGGAGCGGAGCACTTCATCTACACGAGCACGACCTCGCTTTACGGTCATGCGCTCGAGGCGCGAAATCAGGCGGTCTGGGTCGATGAAAGCCTGCAGCCGCAACCACGTGACATTTATGACGAGACCAAGCTTGCCGCCGAGGCGCTGGTTGCTTCGGCGGGAGGTTCGATGACGACGACCATCCTGCGCATGTCGCGCTGCTTTCGGGAGCCTGCTGCTGCGATGGCCTGGTACCGGCTCTACCGGGGGATAGACCGGCGCGACGTCGCGCAGGCGCACGCGCTGGCGCTGGGACGTTCGGGCGCCCCGGCCATTTATGTGATCAGCGGTAACTCCCCGTTCCAGCCGGAGGACTGCAGCGAACTGCTGTCCGCCGCGCCGAACGTGATCGCCAAGCGTTGTCCCGACCTGATCGGTCCGGCGCAAAGCGCGGGATGGCCGGTGCCGCAGTCGATAGACCGGGTCTATGACAGCCGCCTCGCCGTGCAGGCGCTTGGCTTTTCCCCTCGGTTCGGAATGGCGGCATGTCTGGCGGGGGATTGGGACCCTGCGCCCGCCGGTTGAACGCGTGGCTTGCCGCATTGCAGCAACTTCCATATTTGGCGCTGCATGACATCGACCAATGACATCCGCCGCGGTTTCCTCGATTTTTTCGAGAAGGAGGGACATGCCCGTGTCCAATCGGCGCCGTTGGTCCCGCACAACGATCCGACGCTGATGTTCGTCAACGCCGGTATGGTGCCGTTCAAGAATGTATTCACGGGTCTTGAATCTCGACCCTATTCGACCGCCAGCAGCAGCCAGAAATGCGTTCGCGCCGGGGGTAAGCATAACGACCTCGACAATGTCGGATATACGGCGCGCCATCACACCTTCTTTGAAATGCTCGGGAATTTTTCCTTCGGCGACTATTTCAAGGAACAGGCGATCCATCACGCCTGGTCGCTGCTGACCAAGGAGTGGGGGCTTAGCCCCGAACGGCTGACTGTCACGGTTTACCACACCGATGATGAAGCCTTCGATCTGTGGAAGAAGATTAGCGGCTTCGAAGACCGGAAGATCATCCGCATCCCGACCAAGGACAATTTCTGGGCAATGGGTTCGGACGGGCCTTGTGGGCCCTGTTCCGAGATATTCTTCGACCATGGCGACCACATCCATGGCGGTCCTCCCGGCAGCCCGGACGAGGATGGCGACCGCTTCGTCGAGATATGGAACCTTGTTTTCATGCAGTTCGAGCAGGCCAACGACGAAATCGTCGGCGAACTGCCGAACAAGTCGATCGACACCGGCATGGGCCTCGAACGCATTGCCGCGGTGATGCAGGGGGTCCACGACAATTATGACACCGACACGTTCAAGGCGTTAATCGCGGCGTCGGAGGAACTGACGAGGACCCGCGCCGAGGGCGAACAGCAGGCATCCCACCGGGTGATCGCCGACCATCTGCGCGCCGCGGGTTTCCTCGTCGCCGATGGTGTTCTTCCGGCGAACGAAGGCCGTGGCTATGTCCTGCGTCGGATCATGCGCCGGGCCATGCGCCACGCCCACCTGCTCGGCGCCAAGGAACCGCTGATGCATCGCCTGGTGCCCGAGCTGGTGGCGGAAATGGGGAGCGCCTATCCCGAACTGATCCGCGCGCAGCCGCTGGTCGAGGCGACGCTGCTGCAGGAGGAAACCAGGTTCCGCCAGACGCTCGCCAATGGCCTAAAGCTGCTCGACGAGGCGACGGGCGACATGCCGGCCGGCGGAACGCTGCCGGGAGAGACTGCATTCAAACTCTATGACACCTTTGGTTTTCCCTACGACCTGACCGAGGATGCGCTGCGGGCGCGGGGCCTGACGGTAGACCGCGCCGGTTTCGATGCAGCGATGGCCGAGCAGAAGGCCGCTGCGCGGGCGGCGTGGAAGGGCTCGGGCGACAAGGCGTCCGAGGAGCTCTGGTATGACCTTGCCGAACAGCATGGCTCCACCGAGTTCACCGGCTATGCCGGCCATGAAGGCGAGGGCGTCGTCCTGGCGATCGTTAAGGACGGATCCAAGGTCGAAACGGCCAGCGCGGGCGACGAGGTGACGGTGCTGCTCAACCAGACGCCCTTCTACGCCGAAAGCGGCGGCCAGGTGGGCGATGCAGGCACATTGTCGTCGCTCAACGGTCTTGCTGCGGAAGTCGAGGATACTTCCAAGCCCCTTGGCAGGCTCCACGCCTTGAAGACGCGCATTGTCGCCGGTTCGCTGAAAGTCGGCGATACTGTCCAGCAGCAAGTCGATGCCGAGCGGCGGTCCGCGACGCGCGCAAACCACAGCGCCACCCATTTGCTCCACGCGGCGCTGCGCAATCGCCTTGGCGGGCATGTCACCCAGAAAGGCAGCCTGGTCGCCCCCGATCGGCTTCGGTTCGACTTTTCGCATCCCAAGGCACTGACCCTTGAGGAGATCGCGCAGGTCGAAGCGGATGTGAATGAAGAAATCCGGGCCAACGAGCCAGTGCTCACCCGGCTGATGACCCCGGACGAAGCGGTCGAGTCCGGCGCGCTTGCGTTATTCGGCGAAAAATATGGCGACGAGGTGCGTGTGCTCAGCATGGGGCGCGCCAGCGATCGTCATTATTCGGTCGAGTTGTGCGGCGGCACGCATGTTAACGCGACGGGGGACATCGCCCTGTTCAAGATCATCGGCGAAACTGCAGTATCGTCGGGCGTTCGGCGGATCGAGGCGTTGACCGGCGCGGGCGCCCTTGCCTGGCTCAACGCTCGCGACCAGCGGCTGCGCGATGCCGCGTCCAGCCTCAAGGCGTCGCCTGACGAAGTGCCGGCGCGCGTCGCTGCCCTCGTCGATGAACGCCGCAGGCTCGAGCGCGAGCTGGCCGACGCCAAGAAGGCGCTGGCGATGGGAGGCGGAGGTTCGTCGGCCGCGACCGGCCCCGAGCAGGTCGCGGGTTATGCGTTTCTCGGTAAGGTCGTGGAAGGGCTCGATCCCAAGGGATTGCGCGGCGAAGTCGACGGAATGAAGCAGCAGCTCGGCAGCGGCATCGCTGCCCTTATCGCCGTAAATGACGGCCGCGCGAGCGTTGCCGTGGGGGTCACCAATGACCTGGCCGGGACCGTAAATGCCGTAGACTTGCTGCGGGCCGCGGTCGCGGCGCTAGGCGGGCAGGGCGGCGGCGGACGTCCGGACATGGCGCAGGGAGGCGGACCCGACGGATCGAAGGCGGATGAAGCGCTGCAGGCTGTGCGCGACGCGCTGCAATCGGTATCCGCCTAAGTGGCTCGATCGGCGTCCAGGCGGCGCCGGCCCAGTGTCGGTTCGACGTCAAGGTCGCCGGCTTCCATGATTTCGGCCCGCAGCACGCTGCGCTTTTCATGGATCGAGGCGATCACCGGCCCCATCGCGACGCCGATATCGACCAGCACCGCTTCCGACAATTGCAGCGACGCTTCAAGCGCCTCGGGTACGGCGTCTGTTACCCCGGCCCGATAAAGGGCGGCAGCATGATCGGTATCGCGGGCGCGAGCAATGATCGGCAATTCGGGATGATCGTCGCGCAGCCGCTTGGCAATCCGCGCGGTAAGGACCGGGTCGTCCATCGTCAGGACCACGGCCTTGGCCTCCTCCAAGTGCAATTTTTCGATCAGTTCCTGTCTCGAGATGTCACCGTAAACAACGGAATATCCTTGACTTCTTGATTCGGTGAAACCGTCGATGTCGCTGTCGATCGCTAGATACGGCCGCTTATGTTCCTGCAACATGTCGGCAATCATCCTGCCGACCCGTCCGAAGCCGAAAATGATCGTCATTCCCGCGGTCGGGCCGAGATCGGTAACCGTCAGCGCGCTGCGATCGACGCGCCGGCCCATGCGCCGGCCAAGGCTGGCCAGCAATGGCGTGATGGTGAGGCCGATCGCGGTTGCCGCTGACCAGAATGCTACTGTTTCGCTGCGCAAGATGCCGGCAACACCCGCAGCGCCAAGGACGATGAGCGTGGTTTCAGACGGGCTGGCCATCAGCACGCCGGTCTCCGCCGCAACGCCGCTGCGCGCCCCGACCATCCGCAAAAGCAGGCCCGTGACCAGCGCCTTGACGACAAGCACGGCCGCTAGCGCGCCTAGCAGCATTGGCCAGTCGCTGATGAGGGCGCCGACATCGATGCGCATGCCGACCGTGATCAGGAATACGCCTAATGCCAGTCCCTTGAACGGTTCTGTTACCACCTCGACTTCGCTGCGATAGTCCGTTTCGGCGATCACAAGCCCCGCGACCAACGCGCCCATGATCGGCGATAGCCCGACTGAGGCGGTCGCCGCCGCCGCGAGGATCACGACGAGCAGGGAAATTGCCAGGAACAGTTCGGGCTTCTTCGACCGGGCGGCCTGGGCGAATAGGCCGGGCAGCACGAACCGGCCGAGAACCAGGATCGCGAGGATGACCAACGAACCTTCGATGGCCACGCGACTGAGCGTCGTCGTTTCTGCGGCCGCCGCGCTGCCGGTCGCGCCGATCAGGAACAACATGGGGACCAGCGCGAGGTCCTCGAACAGCAGCATCGCCAATGCGGCCCTGCCAACCGGGCTCCTGGTCCCGGAGATTGGCAGGACAAGCGCGGTGGAAGACATCGCGAGTGCCAGCGCAAGCCAAAGCGCGCTCTGCGTCTGCCAATCGATAGCGATCAGGAACGCGCCGATCAGCATCGCGGTCAGCAGCATTTCCGCAGCGCCGATTCCGAACACCATCCGGCGCATCGCGATAAGCCGGCGGAAACTCAGCTCTAGCCCGATTGAGAACAGCAACAGGACGATACCCAGTTCGGCAAACGGGGCAATGCCCTCAGGGTCTGTGATCGAAACCCATGACAGCCAAGGGTATTGGCCGGTTAGCGCACCAAGTCCGAAGGGGCCGGCGATGATTCCAACCAGGATGAACCCAATGACGGGGTTGATCCGGAACCGGGCAAAGGTGGGAATAACGATCCCGGCCGCACCGAGAATGGTGAGCGCATCGCTCAGCGCGGGCGTGATCGTCAGTTCGCTGGCCATTCGCCCTTGAAGCACGCCCGGCCCGCGCTGTCACCGCATCCCGGTCCAATCTCGTGGCGTTGCGGATCGAGGGCGGCGCGGCGGGGCTTGAAATTGACGTCATGGCGTCGTCCAATCGCGCAATGACCGATGTGCTGATTGTGGGAGGCGGGCCTGCGGGCATGATGGCGGGCCTGCTGTTCGCCCGGGCCGGCATTTCGGTACGAGTGGTGGAAAAACATCCCGACTTCTACCGCGATTTCCGGGGGGACACGGTTCATCCGTCGACAATGGAAATCCTCGATCAGCTGGGCATGCTGCGACGCTTTCTGACGCGCCCACACGACCGTATCGACAAGGCGAGGATTCGGATCGGGGACGAGGAGTTCACTATCGGTGACCTCTCCCATCTCGACACGCCGGCGCCATTTATCGCGATGATGCCGCAATGGGATTTCCTCGATTTCCTCCGTGACGAGGCCGCGGCATTCCCGACCTTCTCGCTGGCGATGAACGAACCCGTCGCAGACTTTCTCGAGGAAGGCGGTAGGATCGTTGGCATTCGCTATATGTCCGGACGGGAAGAGCGGGCCGGAAAGCTGGTGATTGCCGCCGACGGCCGATCATCGCTGGTGCGTTCGCTCCGGATCCTCCCGCTCACGGTGCTGGGCGCGCCGATGGACGTGCTGTGGTTCCGTCTGCCCAAGATCGATGAAGGGGGCGATTCGCTGCGCGGGTCGGTCAGGCCGGGTCGGATGGTCGTCCTGATTGACCGCGGCGATTATTGGCAGACCGCATTCCTCATCGCCAAGGGCGAGGAGGCCAAGGTGAGGGCCAAGGGTATCGAATGGCTGCTGGACGAGGTGCGCGGCGCCTTTCCCGACGTCCGGTTAGAGGGCGACCTTCCGGCCAGACAGGACGACATCAAGCTTTTGTCGGTCAGCGTCGACCGTCTCGACCGCTGGGCCAGGCCGGGATTGCTGGCGATCGGCGATGCGGCCCATGCGATGAGCCCAATTGGCGGCATCGGCATAAATCTCGCGATCCAGGACGCGGTGGCCGCCGCCAACGCCCTGGCCCGGCCAGTGAGAGAGGGGAGGGAGGTCGATGCCCTGCTGGCGCAGGTTGAACGGCGCCGCCTCTTCCCGACGCGCCTCATCCAGAGCGGGCAAGTCGCTGCGCAGAACGGGATTATTGGCCGGGTACTGGCCGGAGGATCAGTGCGCCCGCCGCGAATTGTGCGGTTGCTCGATCGCTATCCGTTGCTGCGACGCATTCCCGGGCGGATGATCGGTCTGGGAATAAGGCGCGAGCGGGTTCGCTCTCCGATGGCTTAACCGCCGCCAGGCCCATGTTTTCCGGCGGACGTCGGGGCGATCGCCAATTCCCGGCGATGCTGCACCGGATGGCGGTTCCAATTGACGTTGTAGAGGTCAAAGCGGCGATCGGCGAGATTGCGCACGGTCCCCTCCGCGCGCGCCCAACTCAGATCGGCGAGGTTAACCTCGCTAATGGTCATGGTTTCGACGTTCTCGGTCGCCTCGGCGGCAATGCCGTCACGCGCGAAGGGGAAGTCGCACGGAGTCAGGATGCAGCTTTGCGCATATTGGACGTCCATGTTGTGAACGTTGGGGAGGTTGCCGACATTCCCCGACATGACGACGAAACACTGATTTTCGATGGCCCGCGCCTGGCAGCAGTAGCGCACCCGCAAATAGCCTTGGCGGCTGTCCGTGCAGAACGGCGTGAAGATGATCCGCGCACCTTGGTCGACCAATCGGCGGGCAAGCTCGGGGAACTCGCTGTCGTAGCAGATCAGAACTCCAATCGGACCGCAGTCGGTCTGGATGGCGTCGATGCTGTCACCGCCCTTGATGTTCCACCAGTAGCGCTCGTTAGGGGTCGGGTGGATCTTTTCCTGCTCGTGGACCGCACCGTTGCGAAGGCAGATGTAGGATACGTTCTGAACGTCACCGTCGTCGGCAAGCGTCGGATGGGACCCGCCGATGATGTTGATATTGTAGCGCATCGCCATGTCCGCCAGCGCCTTGCGGATTTCCGGCGTGTAAGTGGTGAGGCGGGCGATTGCGTCGACCGGGCTCAATTCCTGCGGCTCGTAAGACAGGAGCTGCAGCGTGAACAATTCTGGAAAAACTACGAAGTCCGACTGATAACCCGCTGCAACATCAACGAAATATTCGATATTGGAAATAAATTCTTCGAAGTTCGCGACGGCGCGGGCCTGCAGCTGACAGGTTGCAATGCGGACGCTTTCAACGCCCCTTGGGACACGGAATTTCTTGGGCTGGTCGTGATCGACGTAGGGATTGCGCCACACCATCAGCGCGGCATTGCCCAACGACTTGGCGTCGGAGGGCAGGTAATCCTCCATCACGTCGACCGCTTCGAACCCGTTGGCCAGCTGGAAACGGATCACCGGATCGTGAATCTCCCCGGCGGCGACAGCGGCCAGGTAGGCGCGAGGATCCGCGAATTTTTTCCGATATTTGGCGTAATTCGGCATCCGGCCGGCGAAGATGATGCCGGAAAGGTCGAGCCGTTCGACCAGAGAACGGCGCTCGGCATAGATGCGCCGGCCGATCCGGCTGCCCCGCACTTCGGGGTCGACGCACATTTCGTACCCATAAAGCCATTCGCCGTTGGGGTCGTGACGCGAGCCATAGCCGGCGCCCGTGATTTCCCGCCAGCTATGCTGCGTCATCGCCAGCGCGCCGGCAATCCGCATCGAGGCGCAATATCCGACATATTGATCGTCGAGGACGGCAACGAAGCAGCCCTCGGGATAATTGTTGATCTGGCCGCGGACTTCGCCGGGCGTGTAGGTCGGCAGGTCCTTGTAGCAGCGCTTGACCAGCGCAACGATGCCGGGAACGTCGTCCGGTGTCGCTGCCCTGATTTCGAGGCGCGCTTTCGAGTTCTGCCGAACCACCTTAAAGCGCCGCGGCCGTTTCCGGCGAAGCCATGGCCTTCTCCAGGTTCTGGCGGATGGCCTCGAAGAATTGTTCGGTGGTCATCCAGGCCTGTTCGGGCCCGACGAGAAGCGCGAGATCCTTGGTCATCTTGCCGCTTTCGACGGTTTCAATGCAAACCCGCTCCAGCGTTTCCGCGAACCGGACCACTTCGGGGGTTTCGTCGAACTTGCCGCGGAACTTGAGGCCGCCGGTCCAGGCGAAGATCGATGCGATCGGGTTCGTCGACGTCGCCTTGCCTTGCTGGTGTTGGCGATAGTGACGGGTCACGGTGCCATGCGCGGCCTCGGCTTCGACCGTTTTGCCGTCCGGGGTCATCAGCACCGAGGTCATCAGGCCAAGCGAGCCGAAGCCCTGGGCGACCTGGTCAGACTGGACGTCGCCATCGTAATTCTTGCAGGCCCAGATGAATTTTCCGCTCCATTTGAGCGCGGACGCGACCATGTCGTCGATCAGGCGGTGCTGATATTCGATCCCGGCCTTCTCGAATGCCGCCTTGAACTCGGCTTCGTAAATCTCCTGGAAGATGTCCTTGAAGCGGCCGTCATAGGCCTTGAGGATGGTGTTCTTGGTCGACAGATAGACCGGCCACTGCCGCTGAAGGCCATAATTCATGCAAGCCCGGGCAAAGTCGCGGATCGACTCGTCGAGGTTGTACATGCCCATGGCAACGCCGGCAGAGGGGAAGTCGAACACTTCATGCTCGATCGTCTGTCCGTCTTCGCCGACGAACTTGATGGTCAGCTTGCCCGGACCGGGTACTTTGAAGTCCGTGGCCTTGTACTGGTCGCCGAAGGCATGGCGGCCGACGACGATCGGATCGGTCCAGCCGGGGATCAGCCGGGGCACATTCTGGATGACGATCGGCTCACGAAAGACGACGCCGCCAAGGATGTTGCGAATCGTGCCATTGGGCGAACGCCACATCTTCTTGAGCCCAAATTCCTCGACGCGCTGCTCGTCCGGCGTGATCGTCGCGCATTTGACGCCGACGCCGTGCGTCTTGATCGCCTCGGCGGCCTCCACCGTGATCCGATCGTCGGTCTCGTCGCGCTTCTGGACCGAAAGGTCATAATAGAGCAGGTCGACGTCGAGATAGGGAAGGATCAGCCGTTCGCGAATCCATTCCCAGATGATCCGGGTCATCTCATCGCCGTCGAGTTCGACGATCGGGTTCTTCACCTTGATCTTCGTCATTGCGCAGGCCCTGCTTTCGTTCGTTCTGAGGTTGTCGCGGGCCTTAGGCAGTCGTGCCGGGCATGGCAACCGCACTCCATTGTGCAGCCGCATCGGCCTGTCTAAGGAGGGGCCATGCCTGCAATCGACAAGCCCGACAGCCAGCTGACCGCAGTCAAATGGCGTTTTCCTTCGGTCCATCCCGAGGGTCGCAAATTCACCCTGATCTCCGCCTTCCTCGCACTGATCGGATTCACCGCGCTGCCGGACATCTTCGGCTGGCTGCTGGTTGGCCTGACCATCTGGGTGGCGGCTTTCTTCCGGGATCCGGTTCGGACAACACCGCAGAATCCCAGTCTAATCGTTGCCCCGGCCGACGGGCTGGTGACCATGATCAGCCGCGTGCGCGCGCCGCTGGAGCTGGCGGGAGAGAGCGGGCTTTCGGGCGAGTTCACCCGTGTTTCGATTTTCATGAGCGTGTTTGACGTACACATCAATCGCTCGCCGATCGCCGGAACGGTCAAACGCATCGCCTATGTGCCCGGCAAGTTCCTCAACGCGGACTTGGACAAGGCCAGCGAGGACAATGAGCGCCAGCATTTCTTGGTCGAGCGCGAGGATGGCGTTGCAATCGGATTTACCCAGATCGCAGGTCTTGTCGCCCGGCGGATCATGTCCTTCGTAAAGGAAGGTGACCGCGTAGCCGCTGGCGAGCGGATCGGTCTCATCCGCTTTGGGAGCCGGGTCGACGTGTTCCTTCCGGCGGGCACCGGTCCGGCCGTGATCCTCGGCCAGCGCACGATCGCCGGCGAGACGATCCTCGGCGAGCTCGGCATCGATCCCCAGCGTGGCGGCATCAGCCAGTGAGCGAGCTGTCCGACCAGCGGGGCATCCCGCTTCGGGCGTTCGCGCCCAACGCGATTACGGTGCTGGCGCTGTGTTTCGGCCTGACGGGCGTGCGCTTCGCGATCACTGGCGACTGGCCGCAGGCGCTGGCCTCCATTGTGCTGGCGGGGGTGCTTGACGGTTTTGACGGCCGCATCGCCCGTTTGCTCAAGGCCCAAAGCCGGTTCGGCGCGGAACTCGACAGCCTGTCGGACAATATTGCCTTCGGTACGGCGCCCGCGCTGATCGTCTTCCTTTGGTCGCTGCAGGATGCTCCGCGATTCGGCTGGATTGCCGCTTTGGCGCTGGCGGTGTGCTGCGCCTTGCGACTTGCGCGCTTCAACGCCCGGATCGATTCCGGTGACCAGCCGCACAAGTCCGCCGGGTTCAATACCGGGGTCCCGGCGCCGGCGGGCGCGGGACTGGCCTTCATGCCCATTTATGTGTGGCTGATCAGCGGGAACGATCTGTTTCGCAGCTGGGTGCTGGTGCTTCCCTGGACGCTGTTTATCGCCTTGCTGATGATTTCGAGCGTCCCGACCTATAGCTGGACCTCGATCCGCATCCGTCGCGGGTGGAGGCTTTTTGCGCTTGCCGGTGTCGCGCTGCTGGGCGCGGCGTTGCTCAATGCGCCCTGGGCGACGTTGCTGATCCTATCGCTGGCCTATCTTGCGATGCTGCCGTTCAGCATGGCCAGCTATGCCAGGGTCAAGCGGCGGCGCGCAGCCGGGGCTTTGCCCGCAGCGGCTGCTGCACCTGAAGGCGCGAACTGAGCCTGACAGTGATTGGCCGGGCGGCCTGAGGCGGATTTGCAAGCCAGCTATTACCGGCAAGTGCAGCGAGGACCTTCGCCCCGTCCTGACGCGCCATGCCGGCCAGCAATCCCAAGACAAGCCCTAGAGCGACGACCGAGGCGAGCATGGCAAACATTGGCAGTTCCTCTCGTTTTGCGCTGAACAGTTGAGGAACACGGTGGGTTCCAAACCAGCCGTCAGCGGCACTGATTTGAGTGATGTTCCCGTAATGTTCTGACCTTGTCAAGGCCAATGTTCCTTTTTCGTTCTACTCTGAGCGTCGCCCCGCCACGACCAGCGCTTGAAATGACGGAGCGCTTGGGCTAGGGGCGCCGCCATCCCACAGGTGGAACTCCCATACCGGTGCCGGCCATTGGCCGGTGACACGGTTCCACCGAGGCATAACCGGAAGGAGACTATCCCTATGGCGACCAATGTCGTCACCATGCAGCAATTGCTCGAAGCCGGAGCGCACTTCGGCCACCAGACCCATCGCTGGAACCCGCGGATGAAGCCGTACATCTTCGGCGACCGCAACGGCGTGCACATCATCGATCTGTCGCAGAGCGTTCCGCTGTTCGCCCGCGCACTCGATTTCGTGCAGCAGACCGTCGCCCGCGGCGGCAAGGTCCTGTTCGTCGGCACCAAGCGCCAGGCTCAGGACGCGGTAGCGGAAGCGGCCCGTTCGAGCGGGCAACATTTCGTCAACCACCGCTGGCTCGGCGGCATGCTGACCAACTGGAAAACCATCTCCAACTCGATCAAGCGCTTCAAGAGCCTGGAAGAGCAGCTGTCGGGTGACACCGCCGGCCTCACCAAGAAGGAAGTGCTGCAGCTGACCCGCGAGCGGGACAAGCTCGAGAATTCGCTAGGCGGCATCCGCGACATGGGCGGCCTGCCCGACGTGATGTTCGTGATCGACACGAACAAGGAAGAGCTGGCGATCAAGGAAGCCAATGTGCTGGGAATTCCGGTCATTGCCGTCCTCGACAGCAATTCGAACCCGCAGGGCATCGCTTTCCCCGTCCCGGGCAATGATGACGCGAGCCGCGCCATCCGCCTTTATTGCGAAGCAGTGGCCGGTGCGGCCAGTGCCGGCAAGACCGGTGGCGCCCAGTCGCGCGGTGAAGATATCGGCGCGATGGCCGAGCCGCCGGCGGAAGCCGCGCTCGAGGCTTAAAGCCCTTCGCGACCTGACAATCGGGGGCGCGTCGCGGGGGTGGAATATCCCGCGGCGCGCCCCATTTTCCCATTTTCGGAGGATAGAAACATGGCTGAAATCACCGCCGCTTCGGTGAAGGAACTGCGCGAGCGCACGGGCGCCGGCATGATGGACTGCAAGAAGGCGCTTGCCGAGAACAACGGCGAGATGGAGGCCGCGGTCGATTGGCTGCGTGCCAAGGGCCTGGCAGCCGCCGCCAAGAAGGCTGGCCGCACCGCAGCCGAAGGCCTGGTCGGCGTTGCTGTCGCCGGGACCAAGGGCGCGGTGGTCGAAGTCAATTCGGAAACCGACTTCGTAGCCAAGAACGAGCAGTTCCAGGAATTTGTTCGCAACGTGTCCGAACTGGCGCTTGCCGCTAACGGCGACGTCGACGCGCTCAAGACGGCTGCCTATCCGGGTGGCGGAACGGTCGAGGAAAAGCTTACCGATAATATCGCGACGATCGGCGAGAATCAGTCGCTGCGCCGCGCTGCGCTGCTCGAAGTGCGCGAAGGCGCCGTCGTCAGCTATGTCCACAATGCGGTTGCAACCGGCATGGGCAAGATCGGCGTGCTGGTCGCGCTCGAAAGCGCGGCTCCGGCCGACACGCTTCAGGCGCTTGGCAAGCAGATCGCGATGCACATCGCGGCCGCCAACCCGCTGGCCCTGGATGCCGACGGCCTCGACGCCGCGCTGATGGAGCGCGAGCGGGCAATTGCCATCGAAAAGGCCAACGAGAGCGGCAAGCCGGCCAACATCGTCGAAAAGATGGTCGAAGGCTCGATGGCCAAGTTCCGCAAGGAAAACGCACTGCTCAGCCAGCTGTTCGTGATGGACAACAAGACTCCGGTCGCCGACGTCGTTGCCCAGGCGGGCAAGGATGCGGGTTCGTCGATCACGCTGAAGGCCTTCGAGCGTTTCCAGCTGGGTGAGGGCATTGAGAAGGCGGAAAGCGACTTCGCCGCCGAAGTCGCCGCCGCCGCCGGCGTGAAAAAGGACGAGCCGGTCGCCTGAACGCGCCGCTTGCCGCCATCATAGGCGGTTGGCATCAGGGCGGGTGCGCCGTAAGAGCGCATCCGCCCTTCGCGTATCTGGCCCAGACGAGGAACGACCTTTCCATGACCCGACCCCGCTTTAACCGAATCCTGCTGAAGTTGTCGGGTGAGGCGTTGATGGGGGCGGGACAGTTCGGGATCGACCCCGACACGGTCGCCAACATGGCAGCCGAGGTAAAGGCCGCCAAAGAGCAGGGCCTGGAGATCTGCCTGGTCATCGGCGGCGGGAATATCTTTCGCGGCATGGCCGGCGCTGCCAAGGGCATGGACCGGGCCCAGGCCGACTATATGGGCATGCTGGCCACGGTGATGAACGCGCTCGCTGTCCAGAATGCACTGGAACAGATGGGCGTGGAGACTCGGGTCCAGTCGGCAATCAAGATGGACCAGGTTTGCGAACCGGTCATCCGCCGCCGCGCGGAGCGCCATCTCGCCAAGGGCCGGGTGGTGATTTTCGCCGCTGGTGTCGGAAGCCCCTATTTCACCACGGACACCGGCGCCGCGCTGCGGGCCGCCGAAATGAAGTGCGACGCGCTGTTCAAGGGCACCAGCGTCGACGGCGTTTACGACGCCGATCCCAAGAAAAAAGCCGGAGCCAGGCGCTATGACACGATCGGCTTCGATCGCGTGCTGGCCGATGATTTGAAGGTCATGGACGCCAGCGCCGTGGCCCTTTGCCGAGACAACAACATCCCGATCGTTGTGTTCAACATCCGCCAGCCGGGCAATCTTGCCGAAGTGCTGGCCGGACGCGGAACTGCCACGGTCGTCAGAAACGAGGAGTAAGCGATGCCCGCCTATGACAAGAACGACATCCAGCGCCGCATGCATGGCGCACTGGAATCGTTGAAGCACGACCTGGCCGGTCTCCGTACCGGCCGCGCGTCGACCGCCTTGCTCGATCCGGTCCAGGTCGAAGTCTACGGTGCGAACATGCCGATCAACCAGGTCGCCACCGTGTCTGTGCCCGAACCGCGGCTGATTTCGGTGCAGGTATGGGACAAGGGCAATTTGTCGTCGGTCGAAAAGGCGATCCGCAACGCCGGCCTGGGGATCAATCCGATCGTCGACGGGCAGATGATCCGCCTGCCGATTCCCGACCTGACCGAGGAGCGGCGCAAGGAATTGGCCAAATTGGCGGGCCAATATGCCGAAAAGGCCCGGATCGCAGTCCGCAATGTCCGCCGTGATGGCATGGACGCGCTGAAGAACGACGAGAAAAAGAAGGAAATCAGCGAGGACGAGCATAAGCGGCTCGACACCGAAGTTCAGAAGATGACCGACGACACGATCAAGGAGATCGACGCAACGGCTCATGCCAAGGAACAGGAAATCCTCGGTAAGTGACGCCTAGGCCGGCCGCGATGGAAGGGGGCAGTCCGCACGCCGACGGCGGCGGCGCCCCGCAGCATGTCGCGATCATCATGGACGGCAATGGCCGTTGGGCGGCGCGCCGCGGCCTTCCGCGGGTCGCTGGCCATCGGGCCGGTGCCGAGGCGGTCCGGAAAGTTTTGCGCGCAGCCGTGAAGAACGGCGTTCAAGTACTTACACTTTACGCTTTTTCTTCGGAAAATTGGCGGCGGCCTGAAGAAGAAGTCAGCGACCTTAAGGGTCTACTCGGCTTTTACCTCGAGCGGGAATTGGACGAACTCGCCCGAGAGGGCGTGCGGCTCGAACTGATCGGCGATCCGACACCCTTCGGGGAGGGGCTGGTCAAGCGGTTAAAGAGCGCGGTCGAGCGGACCGCCGCCAATGACCGGCTGACCCTGGTGGTGGCGCTGAACTATGGTTCGAGGGCCGAGATTGCCGGTGCAGCGAGGCGGCTCGCGCAAGCCGCCAGCGCGGGCGAACTAGATCCAGCGATGATCGATGAATCAGACCTGGCCAAGGAACTTCATACGGCGCAATGGCCTGAGCTCGACCTCTTGATCCGGACCTCGGGCGAGAAGCGCCTGTCGAACTTCCTGTTGTGGCAGGCCGCTTACGCAGAGCTGGTCTTCGTCGATACGCTGTGGCCGGATTTCGACGAAGCCGGGTTCGAGGCGGCACTTGGGGAATTCGCCGCCCGCCAGCGCAGATTCGGCGGACGATGAGCGATCTTTCAAAGCGAAGCCTGGTCGGCGTCATGATGATTGCCGTCGCGCTGGTCGCGGCACTGCTGGGCGGCTGGCCATTTGCGATCCTGGCCGCGACCGGGGCGACGATCATGTACGTCGAATGGTCGCGGATCGTGACCGGCTGGGGGCTGGGCTGGAAAGTCCTGGGCTTCGTCTATTGCCTGCTGCCAGCCCTTGCCCTGCTCTGGGTGCGCGAGCGGGCGGAGTTCGATGGGGTGGGCTCCGGCTTCGACCTCCTCATCTGGGTCTTCCTGGTGACGTGGGCGACAGATATCGGTGCCTATTTCGCGGGTCGAGCGATCGGCGGACCGAAGCTGGCGCCTTCGATCAGCCCCAACAAGACGATTGCAGGGCTTGCCGGCGGCGTCGCCGCGGCAACGCTGGCGGCGGGATCCTGGGCGCTTGCCGCGAGCCTGCCGGGCGCGCTGCTTTGGTTGGCGGCGCCTTTTGCCATTGCGTCGCAAATGGGCGACCTGTTCGAGAGCGGCTTGAAACGGCGGGCAGGGGTCAAGGACAGCGGGACATGGCTTCCCGGTCACGGCGGCCTGCTCGACCGGCTCGACGGGTTGGTCCCCGTAGCCGTGCTGACCGCCAGCTTGCTGTTGGCAGGTTGGCTGTGACTCGCAAAAAAATCTCCATCCTTGGCGCCACGGGTTCAGTCGGCGGCTCGACGCTCGACTTGATCGATCGTAATCCGGAGCGGTTCGAAGTCGGCGCCCTCACTGCAGCGCGCAATGTCGCGAAGCTGGCAGATGCTGCGGTTCGGACGAGGGCCAGACTTGCGGTGATCGCCGACCCCGGGCTGCTTCCCGAGTTGGAAGAACGGCTGTCCGGTTCGGGTTGCCGGGCTGCGACTGGGCGCGAGGCGCTTTGCCAGGCCGCTGCTGAGGCCGACTTCGTCATGGCGGCGATTGTCGGTTGCGCGGGGCTGGAACCGGTGATGGCGGCCATTTCCTCGGGCCGAACGGTGGCGCTTGCCAATAAGGAAGCTTTGGTCACGGCGGGCGAACTGATGACCAAGGCGGCACGCCGGTCGAATGCCAGAATCCTGCCTGTTGATAGCGAACATAATGCTATATTTCAGTGCCTTGCGGGAAATCGTGAAGAAGATGTCGCAAGGCTGGTTCTGACCGCCAGCGGCGGGCCTTTCCGATCCTGGGCGCGGAGCGACATGGGCGGCATTACGCCCGAGCAGGCCGTCGCTCACCCCAATTGGACGATGGGCGCCAAGATCAGCGTCGATTCCGCGACGATGATGAACAAGGGACTCGAGCTGATCGAGGCTCATCACCTTTTCCGCTTACCCGAGAACCGCATCGACATCCTCGTTCACCCCCAGTCGGTCATTCATTCCATGGTCGAATATGTCGACGGCTCGGTTTTGGCCCAGTTGGGCAGCCCGGACATGCGTATTCCGATCGCCTCGGCGCTGGCTTGGCCGGAGCGGATGACCACTCCTTCAGAGCGGCTCGATCTTCAGAAGATTGGCCAATTGACCTTCGAAGCGCCCGATGTGACGCGCTTCCCGGCACTTCGGGTCGCCCGCGACGCGCTCAAGGCCGGTGGCGCCGCTCCGGTGATCCTGAATGCCGCCAACGAGGAAGCGGTCGCTGCCTTTCTCGGGCGGCGGATCGGCTTTCTCGACATCGTCGCGACGGTAGAGGAGGCTTTGGCTCGGATGGGCGTGGGTGCGCCCCAGTCCATCGCCGAGGTTATCGACATTGACCGCCAAGCAAGGGCAATGGCCAACCGACTGATGAGCGAGCTCGCCGCCTGATGTTCGAACAACCGCCCCTCTGGTTCATCGCCATTGCGTTCCTGCTGGCGATCGGTCCGCTCGTCTTTTTCCACGAGCTCGGTCATTATTGGGTGGCGCGCTGGTTCGGGGTCGGCGCCGAGCAATTTTCCATCGGATTCGGACGTGAAATCGGCGGCTGGACCGACAAGCGCGGAACGCGCTGGAAGATTGGCTGGCTTCCTCTTGGCGGCTACGTGCGTTTCGTCGGCGATATGAACCCGGCAAGCCAGCCGGACCCAGCCGCAGACGTCCCTGACGCGCTTAGATCGACCGCGTTTCACCTCAAGCCCTGGTGGCAAAGGTTCCTGATCGTCCTTGCCGGCCCGATGGCCAATTTCCTGCTGGCGATCGCGATTTTTGCTGGCTTCTTCGCTGTCTTCGGAATGCCCCGGACGCCGGCGATTGTCGGGCAGGTGCAGCCCGGCAGTGTCGCGCAATCCATCGGCCTCCAGCCCGGCGACCGGATCGAGGCCGTGGCCGGTCAGGAAACCGAATCTTTCGAGGACATGCGGCGGATCGTCTCACTTCGTCCCGGCGAGGACGTGACCATCGTCGTCCAGCGCGGCGGCGCGCAACGCAGCTTCCAGGCCCGGCTAGGCGAACAGGTTATCTCCGACGACTTTGGCCAGGAATATCGCATCGGCTTGCTTGGCGTGCTGGGCAGCCAGCGGACCCTGGAGCGGCTGCCTGCCCTCGAGATCGTGCCCGCAGCCGCCGGTTATACGGTCGCGCTCACCAGGTCGATGATCGACGGCCTTGGCCAGATCATAACTGGGCAACGTTCGACCGAAGATTTGGGGGGTCCGCTGAAGATGGCTCAGATAGCTGGCCAGCAAGCGAGTCTGGGCGCATTTGAGTTTTTCCAGCTGATCGCGCTTTTCTCCATAAATCTCGGGTTCATCAACCTCTTGCCAGTTCCTATGCTCGATGGCGGACATCTGGTCTTCTATGCTGCGGAGGGATTGCGGCGACGTCCGGTCAGTGAGCGGGCGCAGGAATGGGCATTTCGTGGCGGACTGGCATTGCTGATGGCTTTGCTCATATTCACCACGGTCAACGACTTGGCTTCTTTTGGCCTGTTCGAACGACTTGGAAGCTTGATTGGCTGACATGGTTGGGGCAGGGCTACACATCATCTGCGGCGCCGTAAGCCCATGGCGCCGCCCAGCAACTCAGGGCGGGGACGCGTGATTTCCAACAGCACTACATCAACCCAGCGGTTGTGCAGCATTCTCCTGGTAGGGACGATCCTCGGCGGCGGAGCCTCTCCTGTCCTGGCACAGGACGTCCAATCGCCTCCGGCGGCTGCCGCCCAGCCCGCTCCTGTCGCCGCGCCGACCTCGGGCATGATCCGGTCGATCCGCGTCGTCGGTGCCGAGCGCATCGAGCCTGAGACGGTCCGCAGCTACTCCAATCTTTCCCCGGGCGTCGAATATAACGCGGAGACGCTCGATCAGGCCCTGAAGGATCTTTACGCTACCGAACTGTTCGCCGATGTCGTGATCACCGGAGCCGAAACCGGCAACCTGGTCATCACCGTCCGCGAAAATCCGGTCATCAACCGCATCGTCCTCGAGGGGAACAAGCGGATCAAGAATGACAAGATCCAACCCGAAATCCGCCTGACGCCGCGACAGATTTTCACGCGTTCCAAGGTCCGCGCCGACGTTGACCGGATCATTGAGCTTTATCGTCGCCAGGGCCGGTTTGCAGCGACCGTTGAGCCCAAGGTCGTGCAGCTCGACCAGAACCGCGTCGACCTCGTCTTCGAAATCAATGAAGGCGCAGTGTCGAAGGTGCGGGCGATCAATATTATCGGAAACGAGCAATATTCGGACGGCCGGCTCCGCAAGGAGATGTTTACCAAGGAAGCGGGCGGGCTCCTCGGTTTCATCAAGTCGAACGATAGCTACGATCCCGATCGCCTTGCGGCCGACCAGCAGAAGCTTCGCGCTTTCTACTTGACCGAAGGTTATGCCGACTTCCGCGTCGTGTCGGCGTTGGCGGAGCTGACCCCCGATCGCCGCGATTTCGTCATCACCTATGTCGTCGAGGAAGGCGACCGGTACAAGTTCGGCGCGATCGAGGCTGAAAGCGAAGTACGCGATCTCAGCGCCGAATTCCTCAAGGGGCTGATCAAGATCAAGCCGGGCGAATGGTTCGACGCCAAGGCGGTCGAGGACACCGTCACCGGCCTCAACGAAATTGCCGGCTCCGCGGGCTATGCCTTTGCGGATGTCCAGCCGGACTATAATCGCGACGCCGAGAAGAAGGAGATGGGGATCACCTTCCGCGTTGCGGAAACCCCGCGCGTCTACGTCGAGCGGATCAACATCCAGGGCAACACCGTCACTCGCGACAAGGTCGTCCGGCGCGAATTCCGCCTCAATGAAGGCGATGCATTCAATGCGCTGAAGGTGAAGCGGAGCCAGGATCGCATTCAAAGTCTCGGCTTCTTCCAGGAAAATCTCGAGATCAAGCAGGAGCGGGGGTCGGCCGACGACCGGGTTGTCCTGAACGTCGATCTTGAGGAAAAGTCGACCGGTGAGCTGCAGCTTTCCGCCGGCTATTCGAGCCTTGAACGGTTCGTCATCTCAAGCTCGATCGCGCAGCGTAATTTCATGGGCAAGGGGCAACAGCTTCAGGCCGGCGTGAACTATTCTCGCTATTCCAAGTCGGTCCAGCTGGGCTTCACCGAGCCCTACCTGTTCGACAAGAGCATCCTGCTCGGCGGCGACCTGTTCATTCGCGACTACAGCAGCTTCCGGTTCGACGAGGACAACCGGCGTGACCGGACCTACGGGCAGCGGCAGATCGGCGGCGCCGTGCGCCTTGGCTTCCCGGTAACCGAGTTCGTGTCATTCGGAACCCGCTATTCGCTCGTGTTCGACGAAATCACGCTCGACAAGGATGTCTTCTTTTTCGATCCCGACCTCGTCGATCCCGACGGGCCGGGCCCGCTGCCGCCGACCAACGGCCCACTCGGCCCCGTTTGTAACCCATCCATCGCAGGGCGATATCTTTGCGACGAGTTGGGAACGCGCGTGACCTCGTCGGTCGGCTATACCGTGGCGTTCGACAACACGAATGGCATTCGCGCCACCCGCGGGCAGCGGCTGGTGCTGAGCCAGGATTTCGCGGGCCTTGGCGGCGATACCAAATATCTGCGCACCCGGCTCGATGGGACGAAATATTGGCAGCTTCCGGCCGGGTTCATCCTGTCGGCGCACGCGGAAGGCGGCTATATCCATCCGCTCGAGGCGTCGAAGGGCGCGGGACGCGACGCCATTCGCCTGAACGACCGTTTCTACGGCGCCCAGCTGCGCGGCTTCGATGTCCGCGGGATCGGGCCGAGGATCGTCCGCCAGCGTTACGCTAGCGCCACGGAACTGGATGAGGACGCCAAGGAATTGTTCAGCGATTCCCTCGGTGGCCGGGCCTATTATATGGGCAGGATCGAAGTCGAGTTCCCGACCAGTTCCGGCATGCGCAGCCTTGGCCTGCGTCCGTCCGCCTTTGTCGACGTGGGCTCGGTCTGGGGCCTCAAGAAGCCGATTCTCACGGACTTCCCTGGCCGCTGCGCCGCGCCGGCGCCGCCTCCGGGCGAGCTTCCCGGCGACGCCGTGGTGCTGGAACCGGGCGAGACTTGCCCGACCGGCTTCACCTATGTCCAGGGTTCGGGGTTCAAGGAATTTTTCCGGGGCAATTCGCCCAAGCCGCGCCTTTCGGTCGGCGTAGGCGTCAACTGGGTGTCGCCCTTTGGCCCGCTGCGCATCGATCTCGCCAAAGCCCTGCTGACGCAGGAAGGCGACGACACGAAACTCTTCTCCTTTAACGTAGGGACTCAATTCTGATGATGTACCGTCTTACCGCCGCCCTGCTTGCGGCCACCGCCATCGCAACCCCCGCCATTGCACAGCGCACTCCCGCGGCAGTCGTAGTCGTCGTCGATACCGACCGCATTTACCGCGAGTGCACCGCTTGCCGCACTGCGCAGACTCAGCTGCAGAGCCAGGTTACGGCTTTGCAGACCCGCCAGCAGACGCTTGCCAACCAGCTCCGTCCAGAAGGCGAGGCGATCCGCACCGCGGTCGAGGCGCTGAAGGGTAAGGAACCCGACGCCGCGCTTCGCACCCGCGCGCAGACGTTCCAGCAGCGGCAGCAGCAGGCGAATGAGGAACTGGCCCGTACCCAGCAGAACATCCAGTCGATCCAGGCCAATGTCCTTCGCCAGATCAACGACCGCCTGCGTCCGGCCATTAACACTGTCATGACGCAGAAGGGCGCCAATGTGGCGGTCGACGTTGATGCCACCCTGGCCCATGGCCAGGCGATCAACGTCACCAATGAAGTCCTCGCCGCGGTCAACCAGACCCTTCCGTCGGTCAGCCTGACCCCGCTGCCGCAGCAGCAGCAGCCGCAGGCCACCCAGGGCCGGTGAGCGACCTGAGTTCGGGTGCCGCCATCGGCCCGCTGGATATCCGGCGGGTGATGGCGGCACTGCCCCACCGTTATCCACTTCTGCTCGTCGATCGGGTCGAAACCCTCGTCCCCGACCAGTCGATCACCGCGATCAAGGCGGTGAGCATGAACGAGCAATTCTTCCAGGGGCATTTCCCGGGCCGCCCGATCATGCCCGGTGTGCTGATCGTCGAGGCATTGGCCCAGGCGGCGGGTGTGCTCGCGGTCGAGAGTCTCGGGCTCGCGAACAGCGGGAAGCTGGTCTATTTCATGGCGATCGAGGGCGCCAAGTTCCGGACGCCGGTCGAGCCAGGCTGTCTGCTTCAACTGGACGTCGAATTTGTCCAGAAGCGCGCGAGCGTTTGCAAGTTTGCCGGGCGCGCCTCGGTCAACGGCAAGCTGGCCGCCGAGGCACAGTTCACGGCAATGATCGCGGAACCGCCGAAGGACTGATGATCCAGCGGCCGTCGGAGCCGCTTGCGAGCCGAAAGATATCGAGGAAACGCTCGCCGGCCAGGAGGTCTGCGGGCGTTTCGTCCATTTGCACCTTCCCATCGGCAACCAGCAATACGCGGTCGAATTCGGGTAAAAGCGCAAGGTCATGGACCGCGACGAGCAGGGACTGTCCAGCCTCGGCCGCGCTTCGGAAGATAGTCAGGAACCGAAGGACCCAATAGGGATCGAGGTTGGACAGGGGCTCGTCGAGCAATAGGAGTTTGGGATTAGCTGCCCAAGCGCGCGCCATCAGCACTCTTGTGCGCTCGCCAGTCGAGAGCTGGTTCACCGGTCGATCCGCCAACTGCCCTAACTCCAGTGAATCGAGAAGCTGATCGATCCGATCATCATCGCGCTGTTCCTGACCTAGCGCGATGACGTCGCGGACCGCGATCGGCCAGTTGAGGTCCCGGGACGCGGGCATGAATGA
This sequence comes from Sphingomonas xanthus, assembly GCF_007998985.1. Lineage (GTDB taxonomy): Bacteria > Pseudomonadota > Alphaproteobacteria > Sphingomonadales > Sphingomonadaceae > Sphingomicrobium > Sphingomicrobium xanthum. Next base: position 156,182 of record NZ_CP041659.1, on the reverse strand, counting down.
CAGGAGTTGGCGCCGCCGTGCGGGTTGCGCGAGGTCGACCTGCTCGCCATCGACGGTGACGCAGCCCTTGGCATGTTCAACTTGGGCCAAGCCCCGAAGCAGGCTGGTTTTCCCGCCGCCGTTCGGTCCGACGACCGCGACCATCTGCCCTTTTTCGATGGCCAGGTCGGTCGGTTCCAAACGACCTGCGATCGCGATCCCATGGGCGGAAAGTGACGTCATGCCGCCACCCTGCGCCGCATCGTAACGACCAGCCAGAGAAAGAGCGGGGTGCCGAACAAGGCGGTGACCACCCCAACCGGAATCGACCGGTCGAGCGGAACGGCCCGCACCAGCAAGTCGGCGAGAAGGAGCAATGCTGCGCCAATGACTCCCGCGGGAACCATCGCCGAACCTGGATAGCCTCGGCTTACTTGGCGACCAAAATAGGGTGCCACAAGGCCAACAAAGCCGATCGCCCCGGCGACGGACACACAGGCTCCGACCGCGACCGCGGAAAGAGCTATGACCTCGCGAGAAAGCGCTGTGGGCCGGATCCCGAGCGAGGCGGCAATATCTTCTCCCAAGGCGAGCTGATCGAGCGCAGAGCTGCGTCGCATCAACAGCAGGACGGCAAGTGAAGCGGGAATCAGGGCGGCGCCAGCTTGAGAGATGCTGCGGTCGACGAAGCTGCCCATCAGCCAGTCAAAGGCGTCATAAAAAGCGAAAGGCGAGGGCGCGAGCGCAAGCGCAAGGCTGGTTGCGGCCCCGGCGGCGAGGGAGATTGCGAGGCCTGCGAGCAGCAGGGTTGCCGTGTCGGAACGACGACCGGCCAGTACGATCAACAGCACCAGCATCAGTAGCGCGCCCGCTGCCCCGCTCGCGGCAAGGGCGAGGGGCTGGGTAAGTCCCAACCAATAGCCGCCAAGCACGGCCCCGAGTGCCGCCCCGCTCGAGGCGCCGCTGATATCCGGGGAGGCCAGGGGGTTAGCAAACATCGCCTGCAGCGCCGCACCCGCGATACCAAGCACGGCCCCGTAGCCCGCAGCCAGCAGCGTTCGTGGCATGCGCAGCTCCAGGAGTAACAGCTGGGCAAGGCCGGGATCGATGCCTGCGGCCTCCCGTAGCGTTGCTATCGGCAGGACAAGATGCGCCGCCGCGATGCAAAGAAGGAGGAGAAGAGCAGCCCAGAGCTTCACCGCAGGCCCTTCAATCGTTCGATTTCCGCAAGCATTAGCGGACCGGCGCAGGTCCATGGGCGTCCATCGGTTTCGATCAGCCGCGAGCCGCGCGGACGGGCGAGGGGATGGTCGAGCCACGCCCGGCCCTGGGACCGCTGCGCCCGGCGATAGGAGGACCGCAGGAGAATAGCGGGCGGGGTCATGGTCAGACTCTCCAGCGTCGCTCTCCCGCCGGCAAGCCGGCGTTGCCGGAAGCCCGCCAGGTCCATCCATTCCGCTCCAGGGGAGCCGGGCGACAGACTCAATCCGCTACCCGCAAGGAAGATCGTGTCGATCGGTGACGGGCTCGGCGCTCGCCGTAATGCTGCGAGCCTTTGTTGCCAGGGACGGGCGAGGGAGGGACCTCCCAGCGCCGAGGCGACACGAATCATGTTGCGTTCCACATCCGTGACATTGGCTGGGAACGGAAGGTCCAGGGTAGCGATCTGCAACCGGCGGGCGATCTCGGAGGTGGCGCGGCCGCCCCCGCCCATGGTGAGGAGCAGAGTTGGACGCGTCGACAGCGCATCCTCCAGGCTCCCGCGGTTGGCCGGGTAGCGCCTTGCGATCTTCCACAGCGCGCTATCGGCGGGGTCCTGTGACAGCCGGCTGACGCTGGCGACCTGCCCGGGCCCGGCGAGCAGCAGCAGATATTCATCCGTGCACAGGTTCAGCGACGCGGCGCGGACCGCAGTGCTAGCTGCCAGCAGCAAAACGGAAACCGACATGGAGGCTCCTCCCTTCCGTTCGATAGCCGATGGCATCCTGGTAGCGGCTGCCGAAGGCGTTGGAGACCCGGACGTGAGCCTGGATGTTGCGCGACAGGGCATAGGCTGCTTGCCCGCTGGCCAGCCAATAGGGATCGAGTCTAACTGCGAGAGCGGGAAAACGATCGAAATCGGTATCGCCGCGCTCACCGGTAAAGGCGACGGCCACGCCATAGGTGAACTTGCCAACAACGCCGTCGGCGGCAATGCTGCCGCTATGCCTCGGCCGGCGCGGCTCCTTGACCTGTAGTCCCGCAGCGCCGGGCTCGCTGGCCTTCGCATAGGCGTAGACGGCGGTCAGGTTGAGGTTGGCAGCAGGCTTCCACCCGAGCTCCAGTTCCGCTCCGCTGCGCCTGCTTCGTCCCGATGCATTTGCGGTCGAGGACAGAAATGTGCCGGGGTCGAAAGTGCCGATGATTTCATCCCGGAGCCGCTGGCGATAGAGCGTGATCCCGGCCGTGAGGGTAGGGGAGCCGTAGCGCAGCGAGAGCTCGCCACCGCGGCTCGATTCCGGCTTGAGGTCGGGGTTGCCGACGAAACTGCCCGGAAAGAAGCCATACAGGTCGAAGAAGCTGGGCTGGGCGATGCCTTCGCCGTAGCTGGCCGCCAGCGCAAATCCGCGACCGAGGTCCGCGAGCAATGAGGCTCTTAAGCTCGTGGCATCCTTGAAGCGGGAAAAGCCGTCATGCCGCACCGCAATGCCGGTCGTGAGACCTTTGATCCATTGCCCGCTCCATTCCAGGGCAAAAGACCGGTGCCGCCGGGACCTGCGCTGGTCGGTGGCGCCGCCATAGGCGACGTCGCGGGCCTCGAAACGCTCGAATTCGTCTTGCAGCGCCGAAGCGAGCTGCCCGGGACCCAGCGGAACACCGCCCTCGATCGCCAATATCCGGCGCCGCGCCTCCGTGCGATTAATCACGATGTCCGCGACCGCGTTGCGGTTCGAAGAGCCGAGCAGACTGGAAGAAGCCAGGAGATAGGCGGCATCCCGTTCCCCAAGCTGCGCGTAGATGCGCCCGGCGGCCAGATTGTTGCGGGTTTGGTCAAGCGTATCCGCGCGGCGGAAATCCGCGTCATAGCCATCGAACTCGCTTGTTCCGCGAAGGGCGAAGCCTGACACGCCGAGCGTGACCCCGGCGGCAAGCTCAAGCCGCCCGGCGCCGCGGAACGCGAGGTTGTGATAGCCGTCGCGCTCGCCTCCGCCCAAATAGGAATCGATCCCGTCGCTGCCCTGGCCGGCGACGCCAAGCGACAGGCCGCCGTCGGCATTGCCGATTTCGGTCCGGGCCGCTGCCCGCCAGCTGTCGCGACTGCCATATTCGACAAGCGCATGGGTGCCGCCGGTCCCCAGCGGGGTTCCATCGACCGCGATGACGCCGCCGATCGCCTCCGAACCCCATAGCGCGGACTGAGGGCCGCGGACCATTTCGATCCGGCTGGCGAGGTCGGCATTGAGAAGCTCGAACCGCGCCTCATTGCCCGCGGCGGGATCATTGGCGCGGATTCCCTCAATGTAGAGAAGGCTATGATTGGCCTCCGCACCGCGGATTCGAACCTGCACCTGCGACCCTGCCGGGCCACTGGACGCAACGCTGGTCGAGGGCAGCAGCCTGAGCAGATCGGGGACCAAGGGCAGGCCCAGACGGTCGATACGCTGCTGGTCGATCAGGCTGACACTGGCCGCTGTCTGTGCGGCTTCCTGCTCCGCGCGGGACGCGGTCACGACGATCGAAGGGGCATCAACCGGCGGCAAACTCAACATCGAATATCCTTCCCAAAGTCCATGACGGGTCGTCACGGAGGGAAGGCACGCGGCAAGCGCGGTGCCGCCCACGTCCCATGGCTGGTCCCGGCCTTGGAAACGGACGACGGACCGGGGCGGGTATCTGACTTGCCGCTTCGCGCGGCTCACAGTTGCGGGCACAGTGCCGGATATTCGCCGGCTTCCCCCTTCGCCGGCAGCATTACACCGCCGGACCCTGGTCGCAGGCTGCTACTGCGACCCGTCCCGGCGCCTTGTCAAGCAGCCTGGCATCGGCTAGGGGCGCGGCTCATTTTCAGGCTGGTCGGAACCAGCCACGACAAAGGAAATTGCCATGAAGAGCGGGACTCACCCCGATTATCACTTCATCACCGTCCAGATGACCGACGGCACCACCTACCAGACGCGCTCCACCTGGGGCAGCGAAGGTGACACGCTGCAGTTGGAAATCGACCCGACGGCGCACCCGGCATGGACTGGCGGCAACAGCCGTCTGCTCGACACCGGTGGCCAGGTCGCGCGCTTTAACAAGCGCTTTGGCGGCCTTTCGCTGGGCAAGAAGTAAAGCCCGCCGCCATGCCCGAGGCATGGCAGCCAAACCGGTCCAGGAATCGCTCGGCTCCGACGCTGGAGACCGAGCGATTGCTGCTTCGGCACTACCGCAAGCAAGATTTCCGGCCACATATGGCGATCGTAGGCGATGACCAGGTCATGCGCTTCGTCGGCGGCCGAGGTATCTCCGAAGAAGATTGCTGGCGCCGCCTTGCCGCGTCCGTAGGCATGTGGGACCTGCTGGGTTTCGGCGGCTGGGCCGTGGTCCGCAAAGCCGACCACCGGCTCGTTGGAACGGTTAGCCTGTTCAATGCCTGGAGGGCGCTGGAGCCTCGCTTTGGCGAGGAGCCCGAGATGGGCTGGATTTTCGCCACGGAAGTCCATGGCACGGGCATGGCAAGTGAAGCCTGCCGCGCAGTGCTGGCATGGGCGGACGATCATCTGCAACCGACACCCATCTGGGCGATCATCGATCCGTCCAATGCACCGTCACTGGCGCTGGCAGACCGTTTGGGATTCCAGCGGGTTACCGAATCTTCTTACCACCAAGAGCCAACTCTTGTGCTGAAGCGTCCGGCCAAGGCCTAGAAGGCCGGAATGCCGGTAATTGCCCGGCCCAGGATCAGCGCATGAACGTCATGCGTGCCCTCATAGGTATTGACCGTTTCAAGGTTGGCCGAGTGGCGCATCACGTGGAATTCCGCGCTGATCCCATTGCCGCCATGCATGTCGCGCGCGATCCGGGCGATATCGAGCGCCTTGCCGCAGTTGTTGCGCTTGATGAGACTGATGGTCTCGGGGATCATGGTCCCTTCTTCCATCCGGCGTCCGACACGAAGCGCCGCCTGGAGCCCCAGGCTGATCTCGGTCACCATGTTGGCCAGTTTCAGCTGGACCAGCTGGTTGGCGGCGAGGGGGCGGCCGAACTGTTTGCGGTCGAGCGTATATTGGCGGGCTGCGGCGTAACAGGCTTCGGCAGCACCCATCGCGCCCCAGCCGATTCCGTAGCGGGCCCGGTTAAGACAACCGAACGGGCCCTTCAGGCCTTGGACATTCGGCAGCAAGGCGTCTTCGCCGACCTCGACCTCATCCATCACGATTTCACCGGTGATCGAGGCGCGCAGACTGAGCTTTTCCTTGATCTTGGGCGCGGTCAGCCCCTTCATTCCCTTCTCGAGCACGAAGCCGCGGATCGCGCCGCCATGCGCTTCCGACTTTGCCCAAACGACAAAGACATCGGCAATCGGCGAATTGGTGATCCACATCTTGCTGCCGCTGAGCTTGTAGCCGTCCGGCGTCTTGACCGCCTTGGTACGCATACCGTCGGGGTCCGAGCCAGCGTCGGGCTCGGTCAGGCCGAAACAGCCGACCAGTTCGCCAGAGGCAAGGCCGGGCAGATACTTCCGGCGCTGTTCGTCCGAACCATATGCGTTGATCGGGTGCATCACGAGCGAGCTTTGCACTGACATCGCGGAGCGATAGCCGCTGTCGACCCGTTCCACGGCGCGGGCGATCAGGCCGTAGCTCACATAGCCGAGCCCTGCTCCGCCAAATTCCTGCGGGATAGTTGCGCCGATCAGTCCGAGACTGCCCATTTCCCTGAGGATTTCTCGATCGAAATTCTCATTGAGATAGGCTTCGGTCACGCGCGGCTGGAGGCTGTCCTGCGCATAGGCCTCGGCGGTGTCGCGGACCATCCGCTCTTCATCGGTCAGCTGGTGGTCAAGGTCGAACGGATCGGCCCAATCGAACGGCAGGATGGCAGGCTCGCCCAAGTCACTCTCCGGGAAAAGGATGCGTCTTGGGCGCCTTTAGCCTTGCTATCCGGCGCGCGCCACCCCGCCGCCGCCAAAGGCATGCCGAACGGTCAGTCCGATGTTGAGGTGGCGGTTGCGCTCACGAAATTCATCAATTCGCCGAATGGTGTTTGCCCGATTGGGGATGAACAGCTGGCGATGCCGCTTACCGGCTGTTTCCAGGGCGTTGTCGACATCGAGCGTGATCGTTGTTCCGCCCCTTGGGCGATATTCCACGAAAGCCGTCGCGTAAGGCCCGCCGTTGAAATTGATGTCAAATTCGTCGGTCCGGTAAAAGGTGAATCGATCGCGATCGGAAATTCCGAATCCGTAGGAGAGTTTTCCCAGGTCGTGGCGGAACTCGCCGTTCCATTCCCAGTCAGTAAAAAACCCCGAAAAATCGCGCTTTTCTCCACTGATAGGGTCTTCGACGCGGGTGCGCTGAAGCTGGCCATTGAACTTCAGACGCATCCCCTTGAGGCCCAGTTTTGCCAACGGTGCATCGAGGGTCAGCCGCGCGAAATAGCGCTGGCCCGTGCCGAGGTTGCCCGGCGCATCATAGCCATTGCCCTCGTCGTCGAAGATCAGGATTCGGTCCTGGACATCGTTGACCCGGTCATAGCCAAGGTTCACGCGCGCCACGCCGTCACCCAGGATCGGATGTTCAAGCATCGCCCGAAACTGCCAGGTCTGCTGGGGCATGAGATTGGGATTACCGGCATTGATCCGGTCGGTGGACAGCTCAGCGGCGCTGATGAAGTCGTAGAAATCGAGCTGCGCGACCGTGCGCTCGACCGAAAGCTGGCCGTGCCAGCCGCCCTTGCCGCGCCAGTCCAGGGTAAGGCTGGGCTTCCAAAACTGCAGAGTCCTGTCGGCGATGGTGTCACCGCGGACCGTGAGTGTGGACCGCTCGTAATTCAGACCGGCATCGAGGCGGATCGCGCTCGAAAGCTGGCGGCCCACCCTGACATAGGCTTCACCGCGCTTTTCCTTGACGGTCGCCTCGTCGACCGGAAGATCGACCCGAACCGGCTCACCTCCAGCCAGGAATGCGAATAGCTGGACCTTGTGGTCGAGCGTGTTGAGCGCGCCTTCCGCGCCTGCTTCGAACGAGAATCCCGCTAAGTTCTGCCGGGTCCAGTTCAGCCGCAAGATGGTCTCATTACGCTGGGCATCCTGGAACTGTTCGAACCCGCCCAGGATCTCGGACCCACCCTCGCTGCGGAAGCGATAGCGTTCGAGCCAGTCGCGCTGACGCCGGGTGGCGAGGCCGACCAGCTTGATGGCGCCGCCGGCAAGCGGGCGCGTGATGTCGCCGCCAAGCTCGAACACGGGATTCTTGAAATCCTGCAGCAGGTCATCGTCGCGTTCCGGGCCAGTTGCCGGCACCACATGATTGCGCTGTGTCAGGTAAAAGGAGCCGGGCGACCAGCGCCCGTTCAGCCGGATGGCGTTGTCATTGGCACGCTCAAGCGCCCAACTCGCCGAGACATAAGGATTGAAGTCCTTGTAACTGTTGTGCTTGCGGCGGAATTCCAGCAGTTCGCCGGTTGCCGGGTCGGTCAGCGTATCGGTGCCTTCTTCGCGATTGAGGCGGTTGCCCGTGCCGGCGGACAGGTTGATCGTCGAAGCCCCGCGGCGGATCAGGGCCGAGGCCGCGATGTCGGGGATCACATCGCCGGTGTAGAGACGTCGAGCCGAGACGGTGACATTGCCGTCGATCCCGCCTTCGGCCGAAAGGACCACGTTCAGCACCTGGCTCTTGGTGGCATATTCCGCACCGTAAAGGTCGCCGGGACCAACATCGACACGCACCACGCGATTTGCGGGAATGCGCGCGAGGGTTGTCTCGAGAGTTTCAGCCTTCGAGCTGGGCCGCGCGCCATTGATGACCACATTGCCGGCGGCACCCGCGAAGCCGCGCGTGTCGAGGTTGCCAAGATCGAGCACAAAGCCTGGGACACGTCCGGCGATATCAAGCGCGGTGCGGGGCGCATATTGGGCAAAGAAGGCAGTGCTGTAGCTGGTGTTGCGCCCCGATTGGGTGACAAGCGCGGCCGCAGCGGCATCGGTTTGCTGGGCTTGCGCCGGCATGGCAATCGCACTCGACAGGGCGAGCAGGCTGGATACGGTCAGGCCGCAGCGCATGATGATTTTCCCTTTTCTTGACACGCTCGGCCCTTGCGACGGGATCGACCCGGTGGGGAGCAGCGTTCGATCAATCGACGAACGTTTCGATTGAGCGACGAATGGGGGAAGGGGGAGGAAAGTGGCGGAGAGGGTGGGATTCGAACCCACGGTGAGCTTGCACCCACGGCGGTTTTCAAGACCGCTGCCTTAAACCACTCGGCCACCTCTCCGCATGTCAGTCATGCGAGCTTCACCTTGGGTCGCCTAAGCGACGACGATGGGCTGTGCAAGCGGCGGGATGAACCTATTGGGCTGACTGGCACAAGACGGCTAGCTTCATGCCGGATCAACGAGGAGCAGGCATGAGACTAGGCTGGGCATTCATTCTGACGGGAGCACTTGCGACGCCTGCGAGCGCCCAGTCCGACCCGCTGGCTCCCTTGCCGGCCCAGCAGCCTACCGGCGCGCCGGCGCAGCAGGCCGCCAGTGCGCCTGCCCAGCAAGTCCTGCGCGCACCAGTCCAGCAGGCTGCGAGCGGGTTCGACGGCTATCGGGAGACCTTGGCCTACAAGGCCCGGCTTGCCGGCGTTCGCGAAGCCACCATCCAGGCGACCATTCCCTACCTTCGCCTCAACAGCACGGCGATCCGGCTCGACCGTGCCCAGCCGGGTGGAGCGAGCAATCCCAATGCGATCCCGCCGTTCGCCCCCTACAAGGCCAAACATGTCAACTCGGCACTGATCCAGCGCGGGCGTACCCGGTATCGCTCCCATTATGCGCGCCTTTTGCAGATTGAGCGAAGGTTTGGCGTCGAGCCCCAGATCCTGATGGCGATTTACGGTCATGAGACCAGCTATGGTTCGGTGACTGGCAATTTCGACCTGGTCGATGTGCTCGCAACCCTTGCCTATGAGGGCCGCCGCCGCGAATTTTTTGAAGAGGAGTTCGTTGCGGCCCTGAAGCTGCTGGATCGCGGGACTTCGCGCTCGCGCCTCAAGGGTAGCTGGGCGGGTGCAACCGGATATCCGCAGTTCATGCCCACCAATGTCTTGCGCCTGGCGGTCGACGGCGACGGCGACGGCTATGCCAACATCTGGTCGAACGAACTCGACGGTCTGGCATCGATCGCCAATTACCTGCGCGATGCCGGCTGGAAGCCGGATCTTCACTGGGGCATCCCGGTGCGCGTGCCATCGACCCTCAACCGGGCAGCTATCGTCAGTCGGCTGAAGGCCCCGCGCTGCGAAGCGGTGTACCGCAGGCATAGCCAGTGGAAGACGGTTCGCGAGTGGAGAGCGCTTGGCGTCATGCCGACGCGGCGTAGCCTGCCTGATCATGAAATGGCGACGTTGATCGAGCCCGACGGGCCGAATGCGACGGCCTATCTGCTGACCACCAACTACCGGGCGATCCTCGATTATAACTGTTCGAATTTCTACGCGCTATCGGTCGGCCTGCTGGGTGACGCGATCGCTGGCGATTAGGTCCCGACCGCGTTAGACGAAGCGCTGCGTTTACCCTCTCATCCGGAGTTACAGTTAGTCCCATGATTCGCGCCGGCCTGCTGCTCACCGCCTCGTCCCTGATGCTTGCCTCCGCGGCACCGGCCAAGGCTCCCCCGTTCGATACTCCCGCTCCGGTCGCATTTCTGATCGACCTGAACAGCGGTGCGGTGCTGTTGTCGAAGGACGCCGACCGCCGCATGCCGCCGGCGTCGATGGCCAAGATGATGACGACGAATGTCGCTTTTGAGTTGATCAAGAAGGGCGACCTGGCACTCGACAAGATGTGCACTGTACGGCCGGAGACATGGCAGCGCTGGCACGGGCCGAAGGCCGGGTCGACGATGTTCCTGTCGCCCGGAGAGCAGGTCAGCGTCGAGAATCTGCTGCATGGCATCGTGACGCTATCGGGCAACGATGCCTCGGTGGTGCTGGCCGAATGCATCGCCGGGACCGAAGAGGCGTTCGTCGCGGTGATGAACGATCACGCGCGCCGGCTGGGACTGAGCAATAGCCGCTTTGGCAATAGCAACGGCTGGCCGGACGAGGGACGGACCTATGTCACCGCCCGCGACCTGGCGACTCTGGCCCGCGCGGAAATCCTCAACCATCCCAAGCTCTACAAGCAATTCTATGGCCAGCCCAGCTTCACCTGGGGCAAGACCCTGGGATCGGGGCAGGCGATCACCCAGGGCAATCGCAATCCGCTCCTCGGCCGGGTCCCTGGAGCGGATGGACTGAAGACCGGCCACACCGAGGAGGCGGGTTATGGCTTCACCGGCTCGGCCGAACAGAACGGCCGCCGTCTCGTGATGGTGGTCGCGGGCCTGACGAGTTTCAACCAGCGGATCGAGGAATCGGTTCGGTTGATGCAATGGGGTTTCAACGCTTGGCAGCTAAAGCCGCTGTTCAAGGCTGGAACCAATGTCGGCACCGCCAAGGTCCAGCTGGGTGGGGATGACGAGGTTGCCCTGGTCGCGCCGCGCGACCTGGCACTGACCATCCCGGCCGGCATTTTGTCCAAGGTCGGGGCAATGAAGATCCGTTATCAGGGGCCGGTCAAGGCGCCGATCGCCAAGGGCCAGCATATCGCCGACCTGGTTGTGGCCATGCCTGACGGCGAACAGGTCATGCCGCTTGTGGCAGCCGACGCGGTCGAGGAAGCCGGCTTCTTCACGCGGGCATGGATCGGCCTCAAGCAAATGCTGGGCATGGCCTAGCACATGGCGCGGGGGCGCTTCATCAGTCTCGAAGGTGGGGAAGGGGTCGGCAAGTCGACCCAGCTCGCCGCGTTGGCCGAAGCGCTACGTGGGCGAGGGCTGACGGCGTTGGTCACGCGCGAGCCAGGCGGCAGCCCTGGCGCAGAGGCCATCCGCCGCCTGCTTCTGGAAGGCGAGGAAACCCGCTGGAATCCGCGCGCTGAGGCCTTGCTCTTTGCGGCCGCGCGCAGCGACCATGTCGAGAAGACGATCAAGCCGGCGCTTGAAAAGGGCGAGTGGGTGTTGAGTGACAGGTTCCTCGACAGCAGTCTTGCCTATCAAGGCGAGGCCGGCGGGCTGGGGATCGAGGCGGTGCGCGATTTGCATCGGTTCGGCAGCCTCGACTTTCTGCCGGACCGGACGCTGGTGTTGGTCCTCGACGAATCCGAAGGTGCGCTGCGGGCAAGGGCGCGCGACGGCCATCTCGGCGATCGGATCGGTTCGCGCCCGCCCAGTTATCATGCCGCGGTCGAGGCGGGGTTCCGGGCCATGGCCGAGCGCGAGGGAGACCGCGTAAAGCTGGTCGACGCCAGCGGGTCGGCAGCCACTGTCACCGCCCGCCTGCTCTACACGCTGGGCGACCTCATATCATGATCATCGGACAGGACCGCGCGGTCGACCGCTTCGCAGCCGCATGGGAGCATCGCCGCCTGCACCATGCCTGGCTGCTTGCCGGGCCGCGCGGCGTGGGCAAGGCCTGTTTCGCACGAATGGCGGCAACGCGGGTACTCGCCGATGCTGCCGGCCCGCTAGTCGACCAGCCGATGCCGCTAACCCCGACAGAACATCCGATTGCCCGGCTTCTCGCCGCGGGCAGTCATCCCGACTTTCGCTGGCTGCAGCGGCTTGAAAGGCCTGCTGGCGGCCTCGCGCGTAACATCAGCGTCGACCAGATCCGCTCACTCGGGGATCTCCTGTCCGTCACACCCTCGATGAGCCCATGGCGCGCCATCGTTATTGATGCGGCTGACGACCTTGAAGCCTCGGCCGCCAACGCCCTGCTCAAGATGCTGGAGGAGCCGCCGGCTAATACCGTCTTTTTCCTGGTCAGCCATGCTCCGGGCAGGTTGCTGCCGACGATCCGGTCGCGGTGCCGCAGGCTCGATTTTGCAGCCATTGCCGATGACGCCATGACGTCATTGTTAAGTCGTTGTTGTCCCGAGAAAAATATCGCCGACATCCAGCGCATGGCGCAGCTTGCAGGGGGGTCGGTCGGTCGCGCCCTGGCGATTGCCGAGCTCGATCTCGCGCCGCTAGAAGCAGAAATCGAGGCGATCCTCAGGCAAGGCGATGCGGACAATATGCGGCGGGCCAAACTTGCGACCAGTCTAGGCGGCAAGGGCGCCGCCGACCGCTATGCCGCATTTCTCGACCTCGTGCCTTCGGTGATTGCGCGCGAAGCATTGGCGATGACTGGCGAACAGCGCGGCCGGGCCCTGGACGCATACGCCAAGGCGCGCGAGACCGCTGTGCTGGCGCCCCGGCTGTCGCTTGATCCAGGCGCGACCATTTTCCAGCTCGGCACGATCCTCTCCTCGGTCGCCTTGCCCCGCTAAGGGCGGCTCGCTAGGGGCTAGGACGATGTCCGAACCCTATTATATCACCACCGCCATCAGCTATCCCAACGGTAAACCGCATATCGGCCACGCCTATGAAGCGATTGCCGCCGATGCCATGGCCCGTTTCCGCCGCGGCCAGGGGCGCGACGTCCGGCTGGTGACCGGCACCGATGAACATGGGCTCAAGATGGTCCAGACTGCCCGTGGGCATGGCCGAGAGACTTTGGAATATGCCGATGAAATGTCCGGTTATTTCCGTAGGATGTGTGACGGCCTTAATATCAGTTATGACGCATTCGTCCGAACCACGGAACCGCGCCATTACGAAGCCAGCAAGGTCATGTGGCAGGCGATGGAAGCGGCGGATGACCTGTATCTCGACCGGTACGAGGGCTGGTATTCCATCCGCGACGAAGCCTTTTACGATGAAAGCGAGCTGGTCGAGGGGGAAGGCGGGACGAAGCTTTCGCCGCAAGGAACGCCAGTCGAATGGACCAAGGAGGAAACCTGGTTCTTCCGCCTTTCAAAATATCAGGACCAGCTGCTTGAGCTCTACCGGGAAAATCCCGACTTCATCCGTCCTGAAAGCCGTCGCAACGAAGTGATCCGCTTCGTCGAGGGCGGGCTCAAGGACCTGAGCGTGTCGCGCACCAGTTTCGATTGGGGGGTGCCGGTGCCAGGTAGCGATGGACATGTCATGTATGTCTGGGTCGACGCGCTGACGACCTACATGACCGGTGTGGGTTTCCCCGACCGGGAAGGGGATTGGGCGCGATACTGGCCAGCCGATGTCCACCTGATCGGGAAAGATATCGTTCGCTTCCACACCGTATATTGGCCCGCCTTCCTGATGTCGGCGAAGCTGCCGCTGCCAAAACAGGTGTTCGGTCACGGATTCCTCCTCGCGCGCGGCGAGAAAATGTCGAAATCGCTTGGCAATGTCGTCGACCCGATGGAGCTTGCCGGCCGTTTCGGGGTCGACCAGCTCCGCTATTTCCTGCTTCGCGAGATCAGTTTCGGCCAGGACGGGAGCTATTCGCCGGAGGCCATCGTCAATCGCGCCAACAGCGAATTAGCAAACAGCTTCGGCAACCTCGCTCAGCGCAGCTTGTCCATGGTTTTCAAGAACCTGGACGGGGTTATTCCGCCAGCAGGCGAAGCGCCCGAGGACCGCGCGCTTCTCGATCAGGTCGACGCTGCCTGTGCAACACTCGAGGAGGAATTCGACCGTTTTTCCTTTTCGACCGGCCTAGAGGCCTGGATGGGTGCGGTATTCGCCTGCAACGCGTACGTCGACGTGCAGGCACCATGGGCGCTCAAGAAGAGCGATCCGAAGCGGATGGCCGCCGTGCTCGGTACCCTGATCAAGGCGGTTCGCACGCTCGCCGCGGCGGTGGAGCCCGTTATCCCGGCTTCTGCGGCCCGCCTGATTGCCCTGATTGATTGTGGAGGAGACGGAACGCCCATCGAGCAGCCAATGCCGATCTTTCCGAGGCTGGAGCTCGACATCGAAGGAGAGGCCGCGGGATGACCCTGATCGACAGCCACTGCCACCTGAATTACGAGGGTCTCGTCGAGCGCCAGGACGAGGTGCTGGCGGCCGCCCGCCAACGCGGTGTTCGCGGATTTCTCAACATTTCGACCCGTCAGAAGGAGTGGGGTGCGGTGATCAGCGCCGCCGAGCACAATGATGACGTCTGGGCGACCGTGGGTGTTCATCCCCATGAGGCCGATGCCCACCCCGATCTTGGTGCCGCGATGCTGGTCGAGGCAGCTTCCCACCCACGGGTGGTAGCCATCGGCGAATGCGGCCTCGATTATTACTACGACAAGTCCGATCGCGTGGCGCAACGCGAACGGTTCCAGGCACATATCGAGGCGGCGCGGGCCACTGGTCTGCCACTGGTCGTCCATACCCGCGATGCCGAGGATGACACGACGCAGATGCTGACTCGAGAAGTGGGGAAGGGAGGCGTTACGGGCGTTCTCCATTGCTTCACCGGTAGCGAAACGCTTGCCCGTAGCGCGCTCGATCTCGGTTTCTACATCTCGATCTCGGGTATCGTGACCTTCAAGAATGCCCGCGATCTCCAGGAAACCGCGAAACTGATCCCGCAGGACCGCTTGCTGGTCGAAACCGATTCTCCCTTCCTGGCGCCGGTTCCGCATCGCGGAAAGGCGTGCGAGCCGGCCTTTGTCGCTGATACGGCGGCATTTCTGTCCGATCTCCGCGATGAGCCGCTCGACGAGCTGGCGGCGGCGACGTCCGCAAATTTCTTCAAGCTCTTCGCCAAGGCCGCATGAAGATCAGGGTCCTCGGCTGTGGGACTTCGACCGGCGTCCCGAGGATCGGCAATGACTGGGGGCGGTGCGATCCGGCCGACCCGCGCAATCGCCGAACGCGCTCGTCCATCTTGCTGGACACGGGGAGCGAACATGTACTGGTCGATTGCGGGCCGGACCTCAGGCAACAATTGCTCGATGCCGACGTCGCGACGATCGACCGGGTTATCGTTACCCACGATCATGCCGATCATTGCCACGGGATCGATGAATTGCGGGTGGTGTCACAGACGCTTGGGCGCCAGGTCCCGCTTCATGCACGGGCCGAGACCTTGAGACGGCTTCGCAACCGCTTTGCCTATGCATTCAATGGAAACCCGCTTTATCCCTCGGTGCTTGATGCCGTCGAAATCGACCAGGCCCTGCCGGTCGAGGATGCGCTGATCATGTTTGTCGACCAGCCCCATGGGGGGATCACGTCACTCGGGATGCGCGTCGATCAACATGGCAAGTCGTTCGGCTATGCTATTGATTTTCATGCCTTAACCCCCGACATGGCAAGCATATATGATGGTCTCGACATCTGGTTGTGCGACTGTTTGCGGCGGACGCCGCACCCGACGCACGCGCACCTCGATGCCGTGCTGGGCTGGGCGCGGGACCTTGGGGTCGGCCAGTTGCTGCTGACCCATCTCGACAATAGCATGGATTATGCGACCCTCGCAGCCGAACTGCCGGACTGGGCGGCGCCAGCCTTTGACGGCCAGGAGCTGAACTTGTGACCAACGACTGGATGCTGGGCAGCCTCTACATCATGATCGCGCTGATGCTGGTTGGCGGTTCGCTGATTGCCCGGCGGGAACGGTTCGCAAAGCTCGCAACGATTGCCTTGGCGTGGGTTCTGATTTTCGGCGCCGGCTTCATATTGTTCACATTCCGGGACGACCTTGGCTATGTCGCACAGCGGATCAAGGCAGAAGCCACCGGCGCGCCAGTAGTCGTCGAAAGTGGAGAACTTCGCATACCCATGGCGATCGACGGCCATTTCTGGGTCGAGGGCCGGTTGAATGGCCAACCCGTCAAATTCCTGGTCGATAGCGGTGCCACGATGACGACGGTCGGCCGCGGAACGGCCGCTGCGGCGGGGGTATCGGTCAATCCCAACCGCGACCAGGTCGTGCGGACCGGCAACGGGATGCTTCGCGTAGCGACCGGAAGAGCCGACAGCCTTGCCATCGGGGACATCAGCCGCGCCGATGTCGGACTGCATATTTCGGATCACGAGGATCTGAACGTTCTTGGGATGAACTATCTGTCTACCTTGCGCCGGTGGGGGGTCGAAGGGCGTTGGCTGATCCTGGAAAGCTAGGGGGGCCTAGACCGATCGACCCAGCCACTGTTTTACATAATACTTATTATCATACTCACGGGGAGTTTCGTGCTATTCCCCTCTGAATGATCGACGAGCCTTTGGAATTCGCAGGGATAATAACCATGCGAATGTTGGCCAAAAATGACCACGGAGCGCCCGAGCATCATGGTTGATTGGCTCAGCGTAGAGACCCCTGACCCTGTCGGTATCCCCGTCAACTCCGGCCAAGTGATGCGCATTAGCCGCCTCGGCGAGGTCGAATGGACCACCCCGGCGCGACTGTCTGTCGAAGGATCGTATTCCAGCAACTACAAGCTGATCGGTTATGAGATGGAAAACGCGCAGTCTATCTTTTCAAAAATACGTAAATTGTTTCGACATTAAAGCGTCCTGCCCACCGCTGCGCCGCTTGCAGAGCGCGCTCCAAGCTCACATCATTCTCCTCAAGTGAGCCGTAACCAACCCACTCCCCAGATTCTCTCCATGCGCCACCAGAACCGAAATATTTCCCTTCTCGCTCATCGATAAATAGCCACGGTTCTTCCTCGCCGCCTTCGGGCCGCGGATCATCCTGATCAAGGTACACAATATCAGCCATCTATTTCCGAGCTGGCCTCCCGTCTGCGATCCAATCTTCGTACGCCTCTAGCATGTCCTCGTCTCCCAAATCACCGTTTCTCCGCCCCGCGCCATCTCCAGCCAGTCCACTCTTTTGTTTCCACCTGTGGAAATAAGCACTGAAGTTCTTGTCGTTGCGGAAAGCTTTGAGTGCTTCTTTGGCACAGGCACTGGCCTCCGACGTCGAGGAGAAAAGTGGCCGTCCGAGTGACATTTGAACTTTGCGCAAAATGGGACTTCACAGCTTTGCGCCAACAGATATGGTCAGGTGATATCTCTCACCAAGTCATCGATGAGGCCCCCCAACGAGCTTTTCGCGTGAAGGAATGGATGCCCGATGAATCTTGAACGCCTTTCGACGATCATGGCCAGGCTGCGCGATCCCCAGAATGGCTGCGAATGGGATCGCGCCCAGAATTTCGCGACCATCGCGCCGTTCACGATCGAAGAGGCTTACGAGGTCGCTGACGCGATCGATCGCGGCGATATGGACGCGCTTGTCGACGAGCTTGGCGATCTGCAGCTGCAGGTCGTCTTCCATGCCCAGATGGCCGAGGAAGCCGGGCATTTCAGCCTCAAGGACGTGCTGGACCGCATTTCGGACAAGCTGGAACGCCGTCATCCCCACATCTTTGGCGATGCCAAGGATGGCGGTCATCACTTGTGGGAGGCGATCAAGGCCGAGGAACGTGCCGGTAGCGCCGATAAAAGCGCGCTTGCGGGCGTTGCGAGCGCCCTCCCCGCATTGGAGCGGGCCGCAAAGTTGCAGAAACGGGCAGCGAGGGTCGGTTTTGATTGGCCCGACATCGAAGGGCCAAAGGCGAAGATCCTCGAGGAACTGGAGGAAATTGCCCAGGCGCCCGTCGATCAGATCGAAGAAGAAGTTGGTGACCTTCTATTCGCGGTTGTGAACTTCGCACGTCATCTGAAGATCGAGCCGGAAGAAGCTCTTCGCAAAGCCAATAAGAAATTTGAGCGACGGTTCCGAATGATTGAGCAGGAACCGGGCTTTTCCGAACTGAACCTGATGGAGATGGAAGAGCGCTGGCAGGCCGCCAAGAAGGCTTAAAGCCGATCGAACCGGGCCCAGTTCTCGGGGCTCAGCTTTACCGCAAGGTGTAGCTGGTCGCCGTCCATTTGCTGCTCAAGGATTTCGCCGCGCGCATGGAGCCAGGCGATCCTTGGCCCGTCACCTGCATTTAGCCGGATTCGGCGAGTCTGCCCTCCGGCGTGGAGCTCGGCCGCGACCGCCTCGCGCAATTGATCGATCCCCTCGCCGGTCAGAGCCGAAATGGCAATGACGTCAATGCGGCGCTGTGCTTCGCCGAGGATCTCGCCACGTTCTGGCTGTTCGATAAGGTCGAGCTTGTTCCAGACTTCGATCCTCGGAGGAGAGTCCTCTTCGCCGAGGCCAAGCGCGGCCAGGACCGCTTCGACATCGGCAGCCTGGGCGTCGCTGTCTTCATGGGCGATGTCCCGGACATGGAGAATGAGATCCGCCGCGGACACTTCTTCCAATGTCGCTCGAAAGGCCGCCACCAGCTCGGTTGGCAAATCCGATACAAATCCCACCGTGTCCGACAGGATGGCCCGGTCGAACCCCGGGATTTTCACCTGGCGCATGGTCGGGTCGAGCGTTGCGAACAGCAGGTCTTCGGCCATCACCGACGCCTGGGTCATGCGGTTGAACAGCGTCGATTTGCCGGCGTTTGTGTAGCCGACCAAGGCGATGACGGGCCAGGGCGCCTTTTGCCGGCGATCACGATGCAACCCGCGAGTGCGCCGCACTTGCTCAAGTTCTCGGCGGATTCGCGCCATGCGATCGCGGATCATTCGGCGGTCGGCTTCAATCTGTGTTTCGCCGGGGCCGCCGAGGAAACCGAAACCGCCTCGCTGGCGCTCAAGGTGGGTCCAGCTTCGCACCAGGCGGCCAGCCTGGTAATCGAGGTGTGCGAGTTCTACCTGCAGGCGGCCTTCTGCGGTCGCTGCCCGTTCGCCGAAGATCTCGAGGATCAGTCCGGTTCGGTCGATCACCTTGCATTTGGTCTCTTCCTCCAGCGTCTTTTGCTGGACGGGGCTCAGCGCTGCGTCGACGATCAGCAACCGGGCCTCATGCTGCTCGGCGATTTCGGCGATCTCTTCGACCTGACCTTTACCAAGCAGGCTCGAAGGCCGCGGCTGGCGGACACGGTAGGACCGCCGCGCGACGACATCGATTCCGATTGCCATCGCCAGCCCTGCGGCTTCTTCGATCCGTGCTTCGATGGACCTCAGTCCGGCATGGCCGGCGCGATCGGGAACAATCAGCAGGGCGCGTTCGCCCCGGCCGATACCGCCGTCGTCGCCGCGATTAAAAACGCTCAGTCTTCTTCCTCCCGGCTGTCCTGACCGCCCAATTGCAGCGGCTGCGTCGGCTGCATTGTGGAAATGGCATGTTTGTAGACCAGCTGGACCTGGCCGCCGCGCTCCAGGAGCAGCGAGAATTGATCGAACGCGGCGACGGATCCCTGCAGCATCACGCCATTAACCAAGAACATCGTCATCGGTTCATGCTCGCGCTTTGCCGCATTGAGAAACAGGTCCTGCAATACCGGTCGCCGTTGGGACTGGCTGCCCCCTTCCCCCTCGAGATTTAGATCCGCCGGCGGCTGAGCCGGCATGATGGTCGAAATGCCGTGCTTGTAGACCAGCTGCGAATTGCCATCGCGGCGCAGCAGCAGCGAAAAGGAATCGAACCAGGTTACGATCCCCTGCAGCTTCACGCCCTTGACGAGGAAAATCGTCGCGGGGGTTTTGGCCTTGCGGATCGAGTTGAGAAACTGGTCCTGCAGGCTGATCGTCTTTTCGGCCATTCGGTTCGCCTAGTCCTCGTCCCGCTTATCGCCAAGGCCGAGCGCCTTGAGCTTCCGGTGCAACGCCGATCGTTCCATGCCGATGAAGGAGGCGGTTCGCGAAATATTACCGGAGAACCGCCGGATCTGGACCTTGAGATACTCGCGTTCGAAACTTTCGCGGGCCTCCCGAAGGGGCGAGCCCATGATCGTCATAGAAGCCGTGCCAAGTCCCGCCGCACCCTGCGATTCGATGACTTCGGACGGAAGGAGGTCGACCTCGATGCAGCCAACCCGGTCGCCCGGCGCCAAAATCAGCGTCCGCTCGATGATATTCCGCAGCTGGCGGACATTGCCGGGCCAGTCATGGGCTTGCAGCGCAGCCAGCGCGTCTTTCGACAATTCAGGCGTCTGGATGCGGCGTTCGGCCGCAAAGCGCGCCAGGAAATGATCGACGAGCTCCGGAATGTCCTCCCGCCGGTCCCGAAGTGCCGGGATACGCACGGGTACGACGTTGAGCCGGTAATAAAGATCTTCGCGGAACCGGCCCGCTGCGATCTCGTCGGCCAATTCGCGCGAGGTCGCCGACAAAACCCGGACATCGACTTTGACCGCCCGCTGGCCGCCGACCCGAGTGTAACTCTGGTCGGTCAGGACCCGCAGGATCTTGCCCTGGGTGGTAATCGGCATGTCGGCGATTTCATCGAGGAATAGCGTGCCGCCGTGCGCCTGCTCCAGCAGGCCGGGGCGGGAAACGCCATTCTGCTCGCTTCCGAACAATTCCTCTTCGACCCGCTCCGGGCTCATCATCGCCGCGGATACGACGATAAATGGCGCGTTGGCGCGCGGGCTCCAGTTATGGATCATCCTGGCGGCGATTTCCTTGCCGACACCAGCGGGGCCAGTGATCATCACCCTGCTTCCCGTCGGCGCCACCCGCTTCAATGTCGCGCGAACGGTGTTGATCGCGACCGAGGTGCCATCGAGCTGGTCATCCGGTCCCAACTGATGGCGAAGGTTGGCCACTTCCCGGCGCAACCGATCAGTCTCGGTCGCCCTTCCTACCAAATGGAGCAAGCGGTCTGCCTTGAACGGCTTTTCGATGAAATCGACCGCGCCTTCACGGATCGCCGCCACTGCCGTGTCGAGATTGCCATGTCCGGAAATCATCAGCACCGGTAAAGTCGGATCCCGCCGCTTGATCTGTTCGAGCAATTGCAACCCGTCCAGCTTCGAGCCCTGCAACCAGACGTCGAGCAAAACGAGGCTCGGCCGCCGGTCGTCAATTGCCTCGATCGCACTGCTGCTATCGGCTGCCGATCGGACCGAGTAGCCTTCGTCCTCCAGCACACCCGCGACAAGTTCGCGGATATCGGCTTCGTCATCGACTACCAGCACTTCGAGCGCCATCAGCCCGGCTCCTCCTCATCATACTCAAAATCGTCACCCGGCCGTGCAGCCGGACGGGGTTCTTCGGTCGCCATTGCGGCCAAGCGGTCGGCGTCGAGCGCGATTCGAACGCGCGTCCCCCCACCCGGCCTATCCAGAAACGCGATCTCGCCGAGATGTTCCTCGACAATCTTCTTGACGATCGCCAATCCGAGCCCGGTACCTCGCACCCTGGTCGTCATATATGGCTCGGTCAGCCGCTCGCGCTCCTGGGGCAAGCCAATGCCTGTGTCGGTCAGTTCGATAACCAGCTGCTCGGTATCCCGGCAAAGCGTCAGTTCGATACGATCGCCATCATCATTCTGTTCGCCACGATTACGGCGCGATTCAATCGCTTCGACGGCGTTCTTCACGATGTTTGTAAGCGCCTGGCCAAGCTGGCGACGATCGCAGACAAGGCGAATGTCGCCCGTCGGGGGCACGAGGCTGAAGTTGATCCCGGGATGCGCCACTTCGTGCAGGAACAAGGCCGCACGCGCAATGTCGTGAATATTTTCCTCGCGGAACACCGGCTTGGGCATCCGCGCGAAGTTGGAGAATTCGTCGACCATGCGCCGCAAGTCGCCGACCTGCCGAACGATCGTGTCGGTCAGGCGGCCGAAGGTTTCGGGGTCTGATGTCACTTCCGTGCCATAGCGACGCTGGAGTCGCTCCGCGGCGAGCTGGATCGGAGTTAGCGGATTCTTGATCTCGTGGGCGATCCGACGGGCGATGTCGGACCATGCTGCCCGGCGCTGGTCGCTCAACTGTTCGGTAATGTCATCGAACGTCAGCACCGACCCGTCGGCGTAGCGCATCCGCTTCACCGCCAGGGTCCGCTGACCCTCGGAAGAATTGACCAAGACATTGGCATCGCGCGCGTCGCCGACCAGGAATTCGGCGAGTTCGCTCGATACATCGCCAAGTTCCTTCCCCTCGATGCCCTCGTCGCCGTGGCGCAGCAGCGTTTCGGCCGATCGGTTGGTCAAAAGCACCCTGCCACCCGCGTCGACCGCAATCACGCCAGCAGTCACGCTGGACAGCACGGCCTCGATGAAGGCACGGCGAGTATCAAGCTGCTCATTTGCCGCCAGCAGGGCGCCCGTTTGCTCCTGGAGGCGACCTGTCATTCGGTTGAAGGCTGTACCCAGCATCGCGATTTCGTCATTGGCCGGCCCGGTGGAAGCGACGCGGGCGGTGAAATCGCCTCCCTCGATCCTTCCGGCAGCCTCAACAAGATCCTCGACCGGGCGAAGCAGCCGGTCAGCCAGCTTCAGCGCCGTGAAAATCGCCAGTGCAACGATCAGCAGGGCGCCGGCCAGCAGCGCCGCGTTGAATTTGAGCTGGTTAGCCCGGCTACGCTCCAGCAACTCGCGATAATCGGTTAGTACGTCGTTCGCGCTTTTGATCTGGTCGCGGAAATCGTCATCGACCTGGCGCGCGACGAACAAATAGATACCGCGCGATGGATCGACCGGCGTCAGCACCGCGATCCGCCCCGGCGTGAGCACTTCCGCTGCTTCGGCACTGCCCTTGAGCTGCGCCAGGGCCGCCGCAACCTGCGACGGGTCGATCAGACCATCGTAATAATTCACCCCCCGCAGCACGGTCATCTGCCCGTTCTGGCCGACCGTGATCAGCGCCGCCTCATTGAGGCTTCGCAAATAGGTGTTGTAGGCAATGAACTCTTCAAGCCGCGGGGAATCCTGCGGTAGTGCGACGATCTCCCGGCCGATGTCGGCGGCCATCGGCAGGGCTTGTTCGGCCACGCGCCCCACCTCCCGGTCATAGGTCGATTGCGCCAGCTGGACGGTGTTTTCCAACATGCCCTTGGCTCGGTCGCTGAACCAGAATTCAAGGCCCGATTGCAGCAGCAATGACGCGAAGATGGCGACGATCACCGTCGGCACTGCCGCGATGACCGAGAACAACGCGACCAGCCTTGTATGAAGCTGGCCGGTGCCGATCGCGCGGGCAGCAACCCGGGCGCGGGCAATGCGCCGGGACAGCAAGACCATCAGGGCAATGGCGGGGATGAGGTTGGCGATGAGCAGCAGCGCGATTTGCGGCGGCGTCAGCATCGATCCCGGGGCGGCGTCGCGGTTGAGAATGTTGATGCTGAGGATCAGCATCCCGGCCAACACTACACCGCTGGCGATTGTCGCCCAGTCGTAGACGCGGCCGCTTGCGATTTCCTTCGCCAGCCAGCGTAGTCGGGGGGGATCTGTCAGATCGGAATCGGCCACTTGCGCATCCATGCTCCGCTCGGCGTAGCATGGTCGCGTTGCATAAAGAACACAGTTTATCGGGTCAGGCCGCAGACCGCGCGAGCCAGGGCGCGTAGAAGTCCTTCAGCATCGCTTTGACGGTGTTCGGATCGTCTTGCGTGTTGACCTTGTTTCGAAATTCGGCGGAACCTGGGATGCCCTTGGTGTACCAGCCGATATGTTTGCGAGCGAGGTTGACGCCGGTCTGGACCCCGTACAGCGACTGCATCGCATCATATTGTTCGAGGATGGTCGCCAGTTGCTCGTCCATCGACGGGCTGGGACGGTCTCCTTGCGCTGTGAGGTCGGCCATCACCTGGCCAAGAAGCCATGGCTTGCCATAGGCCCCGCGCCCGATCATCACCCCGTCGGCGCCGGACTGCTCAAGCGCGGTCCGCGCGTCCTCACGGCTGCAAATGTCGCCGTTGACGATCACCGGCAGGCGCGTTGCATCCTTGACCCGGCGGACGAAGGCCCAGTCAGCCGATCCCTTGTACATCTGGTTGCGGGTACGGCCGTGGACGGTGATCATGTGAATGCCCAGCTCTTCGGCAATCCGCGCCAGCTCTGGTGCGTTGAGGCTATCATGGCACCAGCCCATCCGCATTTTCAGCGTGACGGGCACCTTCACCGCCTTCACCGTTGCCTCGATGATCGATGCGGCCAGGGGCAAGTCTCGCATCAGCGCCGAGCCGGCATCGCCGTTGACGACCTTCTTCACCGGGCAGCCCATGTTGATGTCGATGATGGCTGCGCCCCGTTGCTCATTGAGCTTCGCCGCCTCGGCCATCTCCCGGGGCGCGCAGCCGGCCAGCTGCAGCGAGACCGGCTCTTCGCTGGGATCCCACGTAGCCTTCTGCAGCGACTGGCGGGTCTCGCGGATCATCGCCTGGCTGGCGATCATCTCGCTGACCGTTAGTCCCGCACCGTAGCGCTTGACGATCTTTCGGAACGGCAGGTCGGTGACGCCAGTCATCGGCGCCAGGATGACGGGCGCGTCGATGGTCACCGGTCCGACCGAGATGGGCTTTACAAGGCTCATGGGAAGGCGCGCCTTTACAGGAGCATCGCGGTTGCGGCAAGGCGCGCTCACCATGACCGTTACAGCCCTGATTGTCGCCGCCGGGAGCGGTACCCGGATGGGCGGCGATGTGCCCAAACAATTTCGGCGGATTGGAGGAAAAACAGTCCTCGCGCACGCCTTTGACGCACTGGCGTCACACCCGCGCGTGACATCGGTCCGGGTGATTGTTGCGCCCGACCAGCTCGAATTGGCCCGTGAAGCCCTTGCGGGACGTGACTGCGGCGAATTGATCGTCGGAGGAGCCGACCGGGCGGACAGCGTTCGTGCGGGACTGGACGCTGTCGCGGAAGGGATTGTCCTCGTTCACGATGCCGCCCGCCCCTTCTGCCCGCCCGAAGTTGTTGACCGGCTGCTCGATGCCCTCCGCCAGGGCGACGGCGCTGTCCCGGTACTGCCCTTGGCGGACACGCTGGCCCGCGGCCGAGGGCGTCTTGATGCCATGGTCGAGCGCAGCGGGATGCTCCGCGTCCAGACCCCGCAAGCCTTTCATGCCGAGGATTTGCGCTATGCGATGGACGAAGCCGGCGGCGCGGCGGCGACTGACGAAAGCTCGGTGATGGTCGCGGCGGGGCTAAAGGTGCTAACGGTGGAGGGCGATCCATCACTGGAAAAATTGACGACGGACGCGGATTGGCGACGGGCGGAGGCATTGCAGGCAGCACAGATGATCAGCAGGACCGGGCTAGGTTTCGATGTTCACGCCTTTGGCGGAGAAGGCCCGGTCATGATTGGCGGGATTGCCATTGCGCACCCCCGAGGCCTCGCCGGGCACAGCGATGCCGATGTCGTTCTTCATGCCATTACCGATGCCCTGCTGGGCGCTGCAGCATTGGGCGATATCGGCCAGCATTTCCCGCCATCCGACCCGCAATGGAAAGGCGCCAGCAGCGACATTTTCCTCGCTCATGCCGCGTCGTTGATCCGCGCAGACGGCGGCATCATCGATTTCATCGACTGCACGCTGATCTGTGAGGAACCCAAGCTCGGGCCGCATCGCGAGGCGATGCGATCAAAGATCGCCGAGATCCTCGACCTCGATCCGTCCTGCGTCAGCATCAAGGCCACGACGACTGAGATGCTTGGCTTCACGGGGCGGCGCGAGGGTGTTGCGGCGCAGGCTGTTGCGACCGTCCGGCTAGGCGCCAAGCCATGACCCAATATCTTCTTCCCGCCGAGCTGGTCGACCAGGCGCGCCAGGTCATCGAGGCCAATCGCAAGGCGGGCCGGCGGATCGCAGTAGCGGAAAGCTGCACGGGTGGACTGGTGAGCGCGGCCCTGACCGAAATTGCCGGGTCTTCGGAAGTGTTCGAGGCGGGTTACGTCACCTATTCCAACTCGGCCAAGATGAGCGAACTCAAGGTCAGCCTGGACGTCGTCGAAACATTTGGCGCTGTCAGCGTCGCCACAGCCTGGGCAATGGCGCAGGGCGCGTTAGAGGTCTCGGGTGCGGACGTCGCGGTCGCGATAACCGGAATTGCGGGACCGGACGGCGGCACCGAGCAGAAGCCAGTCGGGACGGTGGTATTCGCCCGTGCGGACCGGGCGTCGAGCCCCGACGAGGTCATTGCCGACCAAAAACTCTTCGATGCAGCCGAGGGCCGGTCGGGAATTCGCCGTCAGGCGGCGCTTTGTGCGCTGGAGCTGTTGATGCCGTAAAGCGCCGCGGCGCGCTGTTCAAATGCACCGGTCATCCGGCGCAGCGCACGGTCGAACATCTGGCCGGCCAGCGTCTCGAACAGCCGCGAGCGGAATGCAAAATCTACCGAGAAATAGACGTTGGTGCCGCCTTCGGCCGGGTCGAACCGCCACTCGTTCTTCAGATATTTGAGCGGACCTTCGATATAATCGACGCAGACCTGGCTTGGCCGTTGCTTGGTCACCCGGCTGGTGAAGCGCTCCTTGAAGGCGTTGAAACCGACGATCAGGTCCGCGACCATCTCCGTCTCGCTGTTGGAGCGGATGCGTACCGCGCTGACCCAAGGCAGAAATTCGTCATAGCGGCCGACGTCGGCTACCAGCTCGAACAATTGTTCGGGCGTATAAGGCAGGAAACGCGTCTCGCTGTGCCGAGGCATCAGGCGCGGACGGCCCCTGCCCGCGCCAGCTGCGCATGGCGAGCGGCCTGCATCTTCTGGAAATCGTCGCCGGCATGATAGCTCGACCGGGTCAGCGGCGACGCCGCGACCAGCAGAAATCCCTTGGCACGGGCGATTGACGCATAAGCCTTGAACGCGTCGGGCGTGACGAATTCCTCGACCGTCGCATGCTTGGGTGTCGGCTGGAGATATTGACCCATGGTCAGGAAATCGATTCCTGCCGACCGCATGTCGTCCATTACCTGGTGAACTTCGAGCCGCTGCTCGCCAAGTCCGACCATGATCCCCGACTTGGTGAAGATCGACGGGTCGAGTTTCTTGACCTGTTCGAGCAGGCGCAGCGAGGCGTAGTAGCGGGCGCCGGGACGGATGGTCGGGTAAAGCCTCGGCACCGTCTCAAGATTGTGATTATAGACATCGGGCCGGGCCGAGACGATCGCCTCGACCGCCGCTTCATGCTTGTTGCGGAAGTCAGGCGTCAGGATCTCGATTGTCGTATTCGGCGTTTCGCGGCGCAAGGCCTCGATCACCTTGACGAACTGCGATGCTCCGCCGTCAGGAAGGTCGTCACGATCGACCGACGTCACGACGATATGCTCCAGCCCCAGCTTGGCCGCGGCGATCGCGACATGCTCGGGCTCCAGCGGATCAACCGCGCGCGGCATCCCGGTCTTGACGTTGCAGAATGCGCAGGCCCGGGTGCAGGTATCGCCGAGGATCATCACCGTGGCGTGCTTCTTGGTCCAGCATTCCCCGATATTCGGGCAAGCCGCTTCCTCGCAGACGGTCGCCAGGTTCAGCTCACGCATCAGCTTGCGCGTCTCGGAATAGCCCTCGCTTACCGGGGCCTTGACCCGAATCCAGTCGGGTTTGCGCTGCCGTGGCGGGGTGGGAAGCGGTGCGTTCATGGCGGCCAGATAGCGATTTGAACTCGTCCTTGCCACCCCTGCCCTTGCTGACTAACGCGCTGGAGCAGAAAGGGGATGTCGATGAAGGGCTTTGGCAATCTTTTGGAAGGGTACCGGCGGTTTCGTTCGAACAAGTTCGAAACGGCCCGAGACCGCTGGCAAGAATTGGCAACCGGCCAGTCGCCCCGCGCAATCATTATCGCTTGCTGCGACAGCCGGGCTGACCCGGCGACCATCTTCGACACCGATCCCGGCGAGATCTTCGTTGTCCGCAACGTGGCCAACCTGGTCCCGCCCTATGAAACCGGCGCGGGCAGGCATGGTGTCTCCGCGGCGCTGGAATTTGCGGTGACCCAGCTCAAGGTACCGGAAGTCATCGTCATGGGGCACGAGCGGTGCGGTGGCATCACCGCGGCGTTGACCGGCTGTTTCCACGGCGCGCCGGCCGGCGAAGGCGGATTCGTTCATCGGTGGATGAGCCAGATCGATGGTCCAGCAGCCGAAATCGCTCGCGAACATGGCACGGGTGACGACGCCCAGCGGATCCTTGAAGAAGTCGGCATCCGGCAGAGTCTTGCCAACCTCAGGACCTTCCCGTTCGTGGCAGAACGCGAAAAAGCCGGGACCCTCAAGGTCCTCGGCTGTCACTTTTCCATTCGGGATGGCGAACTTTGGCTGCTCGACGAGGCGGAAGATCGCTTCCGCCCCGTCTAAGCCGATGCTGCCAGGCGGCTAGCAGCGAACGTTATAGTCGTAGATCGGGTTTCCGTTCTGATCGACGTAGTAGCAATAGCCGCGGGTATCGCGGTAATATTGCTTACCCTTGATGACCGCGCCGGCCACGCCGCCCAGAACCGCGCCGACAACGGCACCGGTTACCGGATTGACGCCAGGAAGAACGGCACCGGCCACAGCGCCGGCAGCGCCACCGATCGCCGCACCTGTAACAGCGCGGTTGGTCTGGTTATTGTAGCGATCGTTGTAGCCGTAGGGATTGCTCGCGCAGGCTCCCAGCGAAAGGCTCGCCGCAAGGGTCGAGGCCAGTACAATGCGTTTCATAACTTCCGTTCCTCCTGTACACATCCCCGCCCAAGTAAGGGTATGACGAGTTAAAGCCGAATTCGTTCCGTTCCCGTTGCGGAAGATGCGGCCAACGGGAGCCAATAGTCGATGACGAGCCGCAATGATGACATTGAAACGGAACTGAACATCGCGTTGTTGATCGATGCCGATAATGCGTCACCCGATCACCTCGACGAGGTGCTCCTGGTGTTGGGTGAGCTTGGCACGATCAACATCCGCCGCGCATATGGCAACTGGGCCAAGACCTCGCTGAAAGGCTGGGGCGCGCTGACCGGCCTTCATTCGATCGTGCCGATGCAGCAATTCGACGTCGTGAAGGGCAAGAGCTCGACCGATATGCGAATGACCATCGACGCCATGGACCTTCTCTATCGCGGCCATGTCGACGGCTTCGGGATCATGTCGTCGGACTCGGACTTTCTCCCGCTGGCACAGCGGATTCGCGAGGACGGCCTCCCCGTCTACGGGTTCGGAACCGCCAAGACCCCCGCCAGCTTCAAGCAGGCATGCACCCGGTTTTTCGACGTCGCTGCGCTGACCAACGACAAGGAGGATGCGCTGGAGGCCTTTCCTCCCGCCGAAGGGCAGCGGGCGATCGATTCCGAGCTGCTGCAAGTGCTTGGCGCGGCATTCAAGGCTTCGAAACGGGACGACGAAGGCTATGCGTCGCTGTCCGAAATGGGACAGCGGGCCAAGGCGGTATCGAGCTTTGCGGTCCGCAATTACGGCTTCAATCGGCTTAGCGACCTTATCAAGGCAGTCCCCAACTTCGGGACCAAGATGGGTGAGGACGGCCGAATGATGGTGAAGCGGCTGCGATGACCGCAGTGGTGGGCGGGCCACACTCGCGAAGCAAAAAACCGGCCGGAGGAACTGGAATGGAGTCTGGGTGTTTGTCCACGGTGAGATGTACGGCTAAGCCCTGATGTCCGCGGCAGACGAGATTGCCTCTTTATATGACAGGGTTATCGCGGCCCTGCAGGGTGAGGCCGTCGATTGCCAGGAGGCGATCGATTCGCTCCCCTACCCCGCTTACATGACCGATGCCGACGGCGTTCTGCGCTATTGGAACAAGGCCTGTGCAGACTTTGCCGGCCGTACGCCGGCAACGGGCCGCGACCAGTGGTGCGTTACATGGCGCCTGCATACGGTGGCCGACGACCACCTACCGCACGATTCCTGTCCGATGGCCGTCGCGCTCAAGGAGCGCCGGGAAGTTCGCGGCGAGATCGCGATCGCGCTGCGCCCCGATGGGCGTCGTCGCGCTTTCCAACCCTATCCGACACCCTTGTACGACGCCAACGGCAAGTTGATCGGCGGGATCAACATGTTGGTCGACGTGAGCGAGGAGCAAATCCCTGCCCTGGCCGCCCAGGCCAGCCATTACCGCAAGGTTGCGGATGCCATCAGCGACCGAGAAGCGGCCGCCATGATTCGCCGAATGGCGGACGGCTGCGACCGCAATGCCGAGGCACTGGCAGCCGCTAACGCGTAAGCTTCTTGTAGCTCATCCGGTGTGGACGATCCGCTTCCGGCCCCAGGCGGCGACGCTTGTCTTCCTCATAGCTTTCAAAATTGCCTTCGAACCATTCGACGTGGCTGTCGCCCTCGAAGGCCAAGATGTGGGTCGCGAGACGATCGAGGAAGAAGCGGTCGTGGCTGATTACCACCGCGCAACCCGCGAAGTTTTCAATCGCCTCTTCAAGGGCACCTAGCGTCTCGACGTCGAGGTCGTTGGTAGGTTCGTCGAGAAGCAGGACGTTGCCGCCCTCCTTCAGCATCTTGGCCATATGAACGCGGTTGCGCTCACCGCCCGACAGCTTGCCGACGTTTTTCTGCTGGTCCTGGCCCTTGAAGTTGAACGCTCCGACATAGGCCCGGGTCGACACGTCGTGACCATTGACCTTCATATAATCGAGCCCGTCCGAGATCTCTTCCCAGACATTGTGCTTCGGATTGAGGTGGTCGCGGCTCTGGTCGACGAACCCCAGTCGGACCGTATCGCCGATGTCGACACTGCCACTGTCCGGCTGTTCCTTGCCCGTCAGGATCCGGAACAACGTCGACTTGCCGGCGCCGTTCGGGCCGATCACGCCGACAATGCCCCCCGGAGGCAGCGTGAAGCTCAGGTCCTCGAACAGCAGCTTGTCGCCATAGGCCTTGCTGATGCCGTTGACCTCGATGACCTTGCCGCCCAGCCGCTCGGGGACCTGGATCACGATCTGGGCCTTGCCTGGCTTGCGATCGTCTTGGGCATCCTGGAGTTGCTCGAACTTGCGAATACGTGCCTTCGACTTGGACTGGCGCGCTGCCGGGGTCTGCCGGATCCACTCCAGTTCCCGGGCCAGCGCCTTCTGCTTCCCACTTTCCTCCCGCGCTTCCTGGTCGAGGCGTTTTGCCTTCTTTTCCAGGTAGGTGGAGTAGTTTCCTTCATAAGGATAATAAGAACCGCGATCGAGCTCCAGGATCCACTCCACGACATTGTCGAGGAAGTAGCGATCGTGGGTGATCATCAGCACCGCGCCGGCATATTCCTTGAGGTGATTTTCCAGCCACTGCACGCTTTCCGCATCGAGGTGGTTGGTCGGTTCGTCGAGCAGTAGGATCGACGGTTTCTGGATCAACAACCGGGTCAGCGCGACGCGGCGCTTTTCACCTCCGGACAGGTCGCCCACCGGCCAGTCGCCGGGAGGACAGCGCAACGCTTCCATCGCGATCTCGAGCTGGTTGTCGAGCGTCCAGCCGTCGACTGCGTCGATCTTCTCCTGGAGCGTGCCCATTTCCTCCATCAGCCCGTCGAAGTCGGTATCTTCCTTGGGGTCGCCCATCTCGGCCGAGATGGCGTTGAAGCGGTCGACCATGTCGGCGATTTCCCGCGCGCCGTCCTTGACGTTTTCCAGCACGGTCTTGGTGGGGTCGAGTTCCGGTTCCTGGGGCAGGTAGCCCACGGTGATATTCTCGCCCGGCCAGGCCTCGCCCATAAATTCCTTGTCGATACCGGCCATGATCTTCATCAGCGTCGACTTGCCGGCGCCGTTGGGACCAACGATGCCGATCTTCGCACCGTGGTAGAATTGCAGGTTGATGTTGCTCAGCACCGGCTTTTGTGCGCCGGGAAAGCTCTTGGTCATGCCTTTCATGACGAATGCATATTGGGCGGCCATGGGGTCGCGAAGCTCCGGAATTGATGGATCAGGGATTTGGCTGGGCAGATAGGATGCCCGGGCCGTCCCGTCTAGTCGCGGCCGACCATGTCAGCGGCGTTGGCGAACCGATAATCGCGGAATTGCTCGCGCAGTGTCTTCTTGCTGAGCTTGCCTGTTGCGGTGTGCGGCAGTTCGTCGACGAATTCGATCGCGTCCGGTAGCCACCATTTGGCTACCTGGCCGCTCAAATGATCGCGCACCTTGACCGCGCAAACGTCGCTTCCGGGCGTTTTGACGCAAACGAGCAAGGGCCGTTCGTCCCATTTGGGATGGGGGATGCCGATCGCAGCCGCTTCGGCAATGCCGGCACAACCGACGGCGGCATTCTCAAGATCGATCGAACTGATCCATTCGCCGCCCGACTTGATCACGTCCTTCGACCGGTCGGTGATCTGGACGGTGCCATCCGGGTGGAGCGCTGCCACATCGCCCGTGTCGAACCACTGATCGGCGTCGACGGCGTCTTCCTCGGCCTTGAAATAGCGCCTGACCACCCACGGGCCGCGGCACTGAAGCCGGCCCGACGTCTCGCCGTCGCGGGGCAGGACATTGCCCTCGTCATCAACCGTGCGCAGCTCGACCCCGAATGGCGGCCTTCCCTGCCTGGCGATATATTCGACCTTCTGCTCCACGCTGAAGTCGTCCCAGTCGAGTGGCCGCGATCCGCAGGTGCCGATGGGCGACATTTCGGTCATCCCCCAGGCGTGGCAAACCTCGATACCGCGCTGGAGGAACCAGCGGATCATCGCGCGCGGCGCGGCCGATCCGCCGATGGTGACCTGCTTGAGGTCGGGAAAGCCTTCGCCGCTTTCCTCGATATGTTCGATCATTGTCAGCCAGATGGTCGGGACGCCCGCCGAATGGGTCACGCGCTCCTGCTGGAACAGGCGACACATGGTGTCAGGGCGGTAATCGGCAGACAGCACCAGCTTGCACCCAACCATCGGCGCCGCCCAGGGAACACCCCACGCATTGGCATGGAACATCGGCACGATCGGCAGGACGACCGCGCGCTTGCTGAGGTCAAAGATGTCGGGGGAAGCTTCGACCAGCGTGTGGAGCATGGTCGAACGATGTTCGTAAAGCACGCCTTTGGGGTTTCCGGTCGTGCCGCTGGTGTAGCAAAGGCCGCAGGGATCGCGCTCGTCGCCCTCGAACCACTGATAATCGCCGTCATGGGGTGCGATCCACTCGGGAAAGCCGTCTTCGCCCGGCTGGGGGTCGAAGCAGACATAATGCTCGATGGTCGTCCACTTCGACTTCATGCGCTCGATGATCGGGGTGAAGGCCCGATCGTAAAGCAGAACACGATCCTCGGCATGATTGGCGATAAATTCGAGTTGGTCGTCGAACAGGCGCGGGTTGATGGTGTGAAGGACACCGCCCATCCCGCAGGCGCCGTACCAGGCGGTGAGGTGGCGATCATGGTTCATCGCTAAGGTGGCGACACGGTCCCCCGGCTTGATGCCCAAAGCTTCAAGGGCCTGGGCCATCCGCCGCGCATCGCGGGCGACATTACCCCAATTGGTCCGGGTAACGCTTCCATCAGCCCAGGCAGAAACGATTTCCCCGCTGGCATGTTCGCGCTCGGCATGGTCGACCAGCCGCATCACGCGCAGCGGAAAATCCTGCATTGATCCCAGTTTCATCACGCTGTCTCCCCCGCGCGCAACCGAGCCACGGCGGCGAGTTCACCACCCGGGAGGAGGCGTGACAAGGAAAAACTAGTGAGGGTGCCCTAAAAGGGCATTTTGAAGCCCGGGGGGAGCGGCAGGCCGGCCGTCATTTCCTGCATTTGCTTACCTGCCGCGGCGTCGGCCTTGGCCCGGGCATCGTTGAGCGCAGCCGCGATCAGGTCTTCCAGCATCGTCTTTTCCGAGGGGGCAAGCAGGCTCTCGTCAATTGCGACGCCAAGGATCCGGCCCTTGGCGGTTGCCTTGATCTTCACGAGACCGCCTCCCGACTGGCCTTCGACCTCGACCTTGTCCAGGCTTTCCTGCGCCTGGGCGAGCTGGGCCTGGGCGGCTTCCGCCATTTTCATGATGTCGTCGAGGTTGGGCATAATCAGGATTCTTTCCGGTCAATGGATTCCAGCGTGGCGTCCGGGAACTGGTCAATAAGGGCCTGGACGCTCGGTTCTTCAAGCACCGCAGCGCGCATTCGTTCCTCGGCCATCGCTTCCTGTTGATGAAGCGACGGCGCGGCCCCCTCTTCGGCAAGGCGGACGATCCACGACTGTCCGGTGGCTTCCTTGGCGGCTGTAGCGAGGTCGCGGACGAAGTCGGGGCCAAGCGGACGCAGCGGCTTTAGCGCCAATTCACCCGGCGCATAGCTGACCAGCCCGATATGGTCGCGAAGCTGGACGCCCATCAGCTGCTTGCCATTGCGTTCGATCGTTTCGACGAAGCTAACAAAATCGGCCGGCAGTTCCGCCTTTGCCTTGGGCGGAGCAGACGCTGGCTCTCGCGCGGCCTGGCCGGCAGTCGGCACGACGCCGCCTGCAAGCAGAGCGGCAAGCTGCGTGGGATCGGGCATTTCAGCTGCGTGGATCAATCGGAGCAGCGCCATGGTTGCCGCCTCATGGGGGTCGGGCGCGACGGTCACGTCCTGCAGCCCCTTGAGGAGCAGCTGCCACAATCGATGAAGGTTTGCCCAGCCCAACCGGCCGGCCAGTTCGGCGGCGGCTTGCCGTTCCTCCACTGATTGAAGCAGGTCTTCGGCGGCGCCGGCCTTGACCCGCGTCACCGCGTGGAGGGATTCCATCAGGCCGCGAAACAGCGATGCGGGCTCGATTCCCAGCGCATGGGCCTCGTCCAGCTGGCCAAGCGTCGCCTTCGTATCGCCGCCCAACAATGTTTCGAGCAACCTGCGCACGCGGCCGCGGTCAGCCTGGCCCAGCATGTCCCGGACCTGTTCGGCGGTAACCACGCCATGCCCGTGCGCAATGGCCTGATCGAGGATCGACAGGCCGTCCCGGGCGGACCCTTCGGCAGCGCGAGCAATCGCCAGCAGCGCCTCATCTTCAACCTCGACACTCTCGGCCTTGGCGACGCGGGCGAAATGGTCAGCCAGCTTCTCGGCGGGGATTCGCCGCAGGTCGAACCGTTGGCACCGCGATAGGACGGTCACCGGGACCTTTCCGACTTCCGTCGTGGCGAACAGGAACTTCACATGCGCGGGTGGTTCTTCCAATGTTTTCAAAAGCGCATTGAATGCGCTCTTCGACAACATGTGAACTTCATCGATGATGTAGATCTTGTAGCGCGCCGAAACGGCGGCATAGCGGACGGCCTCGATGATCTCGCGAACGTCGTCGACCCCCGTGTGCGAGGCGGCGTCCATCTCGATAACATCGATATGCCGGCCTTCGGCGATTGCGCGGCACGGCTCGCAAACGCCGCACGGGTCGATCGTCGGCCCACCCTGCCCGTCCGGCCCGATGCAATTGAGGGCCTTGGCGACCAGTCGCGCAGTCGACGTCTTCCCGACCCCTCGCACGCCGGTCAGGAGGAAAGCATGCGCAATCCGGCCGCGCTCGATCGCATTGCCGAGGGTTGTCACCATCGCGTCCTGGCCGATCAGCTCGGCAAAGGTTTGCGGGCGATATTTGCGCGCGAGGACGCGGTAATTGGTGTCGTAGGCCGTTTTTTGCGGCTGCTCGGGAAGGTTGAGCCCAAGGCCCGGCGATTCGTCGTCCATGCCGACCGTTCTAGAAACTCCCGGGCTCCATTGCGAGGCACCACGGTATCGCTTGCATCATTCCCGCCTTGCTCCCATATGGCCCGCGGAAGTCGGCGGACGGCGCTGTCGCCAACCTGGTCAGATCCGGAAGGAAGCAGCCACAACGATTTCGTGCCGGGTCGTCGGCTTCCACCTCCCCCAAATCCTCAACGATCGAGATTATAGGCTCCGCCCGGCATCTGCACGGTGAGCGAACCGAGATCTTCGGTCAGGTTGATCTGGCACGCGAGCCGCGATGTCGGTCTCACGGCCCAGGCGAAGTCGAGCAGGTCGTCCTCCTCCTCACTGGCGGCTGGCAACCGGTCGAAATCTTCCTTCCCGATGACGACATGGCAGGTTGAGCAAGCCATCTGACCCTCGCACGCACCTTCGAGCGGCTGACCCTGTGCCTGTGCGAGGTCGAGAAGGTTGGTTCCCTCTTCGGCCTCGACTTCGCGATCAAGCGAGCCGTCGGGCTTCAAAAAGCGAACACGGATCATTGGGACAACTCCCACTGGCCCAGGGCGGCCTGCGCGATGCGGCGGCAAGCGGAGGCCAGCTCCTCTTCACCGGTGTAACGGCCGAACCCCAACCTGATCGAACTGCGGGCATCGCCATTGGAAAGGCCGATCTCCCGCAACACATGGCTTGGCCGGCCCGACCCGCTAGCGCAGGCAGAGCCCAGCGAAAAAGCGACATTGCGCAAGTCGGAAAGCAGGCGAGCAGCATCGAGCTGGTCCCGCCGCACGTTGAGATTGCCGGGATAACGGCGTTCGCGGCTGCCGTTTACTATCCAGCCTTCCCCCAGCGTTACCAGTGCAAGTTGAGACAGTTTCTGAACATGGATCCAATCTGCCTCGCGGCGCTCGACTGCCAGGCGGGCGGCCTCGCCCATCCCGACGCACAATGCCGGCGAGAGCGTCCCTGACCGAAGGCCCAGTTCCTGCCCGCCCCCATGGATCAACGCAGCCGGTTCAGCGCCTTCCCGCATCCACAAGGCGCCAACCCCCTTGGGGCCGTGGATCTTATGGCCCGAAACGGCCACGAGGTCGGGTCCCTCCGGAATTGCCATGCGGCCGAACCCTTGCACGGCATCGCAAAGCGTAAGCGCGCCCGCCTTGCGCGCGAGTGCGGCGATGTGAGCGACCGGTTGGATGACCCCGATCTCGTTATTGACCAGCATGGCCGCAACCAGGGCGGTGCGCTCGTCGATGGCCGCGGCTGCCTGCTCCAGATCGACCAGGCCGTCTGCGCCAACCGGCAGGCGTACGACCTCGACCCCCTGCCCCTCGAGCCATTCTGCCGTGTCGAGCACCGCGGCATGTTCGGTCGCGATCGTGACCAGCTTGCGGCGGGGCGAGCGTTCGAAGGTGCCCTTGATCGCCCAGTTGATTGCCTCGGTGGCCCCGGACGTGAAACTGACTTTCCCACCCATCAGCCCAAGGGCTTCACTTACCCGGCGTCTCGCGATCTCGATCGCCGCCGCCGCTTCCCGGCCCCAGGTTGATGGGCTGTGCGGGTTGGCGAATTTCTCCTCGTTCCACGGCCGCATGACTGCAGCCACTTCGGGCGCAATGGGGGTAGTGGCCTGATAATCGAGGTAGATCATGCGGCGCGCTGGCGGCCCGCAATCCGGCGCCATTCGGCCAGGAATGCGTCGATTTCCTCTTCCTTGGTGAACGGGCCGAAGCTCACGCGAAGGAAGGATTGGGCGACCTCGGCGGGTACCCCCATCGCCAACAGGACTGCACTGTCTTTCATCTTGCCTGACGAGCAGGCGCTGCCGGCGGACACGGCAATCCCGGCAAGGTCAAACTGAACCAGCAGCGAGGCGCTGGAGGCGCCCGGCATGGCGACCGCGCCAATCGTCGGGATGCGGGGCGCGGTATCGGCAACAATCACCCCGCCGCAGGCTCGAACGCCAGCATCGAGCCGATCTCGCAGCGTCTTGAGCCGCTCCATGTCATAGGGTCTTGCGGCCACTGCCGCGGCAAAGGCCATGGCGCTCGGCGCGTCCTGCGTCCCTCGACGATAACCCTTTTCCTGGCCGCCAACCGGCTCCAGCGTCGCCAGGTCCTTGACCAGCAACGCGCCGACCCCCGGAGGCCCGCCGAGCTTATGGGCCGACAGCGCGATGAAATCGGCGTCGGGCAGAGGCAATTTGGATGCGCTCTGGGCGCAGTCGGCTAGCAGCAGCGACCCAGCTTCGCGGATTATCGTGCCGATCCGATCGAGCGGCTGGATCACGCCGGTCTCATTATTGACCTGTTGGATCGCGACCAGTGCCGGCCCTTCGGCCAGCGCCTCAGCCAGCGCCTTCTCGTCGATCAAACCTTTTTTATCGACGCCGATCGACCGTGACGTCGGGCCCATCGCGTGGGGAACGATCGCATGCTCGGTAGCCCCGTGGAGGCGCCGCGAGACCCGGGCCCGCGCGGCGGCCATTTCGATCGATTCGCTCGCGCCGCTGGTGAAGATGACGTCATGACGCCAGCCGAGAACCTCCGCCAAACTGCTCCTTGCTTCTTCGAGCAAGGCGCGCGAGGCCCTCCCTTCGCCATGGGGCGAGCTGGGATTTGCCCAATGATCGAAACCGCGCTGGATCGCCGCGCGCGCTTCGGGCAGCACTGCCGTTGTCGCGGCATGATCGAGAAAGATGCGGGATAGTGGGGCTTTCATGGAAGCGTCGGAATCCTGCCGTTGCCAGAGAATGCGCCAGCCCTATATAGAAGCCGCCGCTGCGGTGCATCCCTTCCGCGGCCTTTCAGTTCAATCCCTCCAAGCGAGCGCCCATGCCCGAAGTGATTTTTCCCGGTCCCGAAGGACGTCTTGAGGGACGATTCAGCCCTGGTCCACGACCCCGCGCGCCGGTCGCGCTGATCCTGCATAGCCATCCGCAGGCCGGCGGGACGATGAACAACAAGATCGTCCAGCTGCTCTACAAGGATTTCGTTCGTCGCGGTTTCGCCGTGCTGCGCTTCAATTTCCGCGGCGTTGGCAAGAGCCAGGGCACTTTCGACAATGGCATCGGCGAACTGTCGGATGCGGCCAGCGCGCTCGATTGGGTCCAGCAGATTCACCCGGAAGCCGAGGTGACCTGGGTTGCCGGGGTCAGCTTTGGTGCCTGGATCGGCATGCAGCTCTTGATGCGCCGTCCCGAAATCCGGGGCTTCATCTCGATCGCTCCGCCCGCGAACATGTATGATTTCAGCTTTCTTGCACCCTGCCCCGCATCGGGCATCATCATCCAGGGTGAAGCTGACGAAGTCGTGACGCCCGGTGCGACCCAGAAGCTTGTCGATAAGCTGCGGACCCAGCGGCATATCACGATCGCGCACGACACTATCCCGGGCGCCAATCACTTCTTCGCCAATGAGCTCGATCTGCTGATGAAGAGCGTCGACGACTATCTCGATTTTCGCCTCGACCCCAGCTGCCCCATTCGCTGAGCTAGATCGTCCAGATCAGAACGTTGGCAATGAAGATGACGCCGCAGGCGATCATCAACAGGCCGCGCTGACGCTGTTCAGGTTTCAGCGCGAGCCTCGTACCGAACACCAGTAACAGTGCGGCTGCGATCATCGTCAGTGATAGCGCTGCGGCTGCAATCGTACCCAATTTCCCCGCCTTTCATGCCTTTTTAACTTCCATCGCCCCATGGTTGGCGCCATGCGCGATGTCCAGCAGCAACAGGCCCGCCTCGACGAGGCGTTCAATCGGATCGAAGAGACGATCTTGCCGTGCATCGCGATGATGCTCGATACGCTTCTCGATGCCTCTGCCAACCTGTCCGAGCTGGATCCAAAGGCCCTGATCGCAGAGTTGCAGACCTTGGCCGCCGAGCTTGAGGAACTGACCCGCGCAGTCGAACGAAACTCCCCGGCCTATCTCGAGCCGGGCGAATATCGCGTCGCCCACAGCTAGCCGACGATTTCCGCGTGCAACGCGGGGTCGATATTGCCGCCGGACAGGATCACCACCGTTTCGGGAACGATGTCGGCTTTTTGTGCGAGTACCGCCGCTAACGCCGCTGCTCCGCCAGGCTCCACGACGAGGCGATGCTCCTGCCAGGCCCAGCGCACCGCGTCCCGAACCTCCGCCTCGCTGACGGCCAGCCCATGGGCCTCCCGTGACTTGAGAATGGCGAAGGTCATCGGAGATACGCGGCGCGTCTGCAACGCATCACAAAGTGTGGCACGCGCGTTAGGCTCGACCGGCACGATGGCGCCGCTCTCTAGCGATCGGCGCATGTCGTCCCAGCCTTCTGGCTCTACCGGGATGATCCTGGCCGCCGGGCAAGCCAGCGCGACCCCTGCCGACAAGCCACCTCCGCCGCAATTGACCAGGATCTGACCTGGTCCATCCTCAGCAAATTCGCGCAGCTGCTCCCCAATCTCGACCCCCACGGTCCCTTGTCCCGCAATAATGAACGGATCATCGAAGCTTGGGACGACGGTTGCCCCCTTCTCAGCCGCCAATTGAGCTGCAATTTCTTCCCGGCTTTCTCTCAAGCGATCGTAGAAAATGACATTGGCACCGTTGTCCCTTGTCCCTTGCACTTTCAGCGCCGGAGCATCGGCGGGCATGACGATCGTCGCTGCAATGCCAAGCCGGCGGGCTGCGATCGCGACGCCCTGGGCGTGGTTTCCCGAGGAAAAGGCGACGACGCCGCGGGCTCGTTGCTCCGGATCTAGGTGCATCAGCCGGTTGGTTGCCCCGCGCAGCTTGAACGATCCCCCGGTCTGCTGGGACTCGCATTTCAACCACAAATCCTGACCGCGAATCCGCGTTTTTATCAGCGGCGTGCGCTCGACCTGCCCCTTGATACGATCAGCAGCTTCAAGGACATCATCGCGCGTGATTTGGGGATCGTCGTCCAACCCTTTGTACTCCTTCAGAATTCGTCGAGCCGTGTATCGACGGGGATCAATGCGCAGACAGGTTGTGGAAAATTCTTTACAAGGGGATACCCCAACCATATATCGCGCCCCCGCTGCCCCATGGGACTTCCAACCGCAAGGCAGCTTTCTGTCGAACTACCGTTGGAGGTCCCTTGAATTGTTCAAGCACCATAGCGCGCTGGGGCTAGCTACCGCCCTCCGACCGGTTCAGCCGGTCACGCTCCTCCGTCCGCATGCCGCATCGCGCGCCGCCCGCTTCTTTGCAGAGAAGTTTCCGGGCCGGTCGCTCTATGCGGTCAAGGCCAATCCCTCGCCGGACCTGCTTCAGGTCCTGTGGGACGCGGGCATCAGCCATTACGACGTCGCTTCGCTTGGCGAAGTGCGCCTGGTCGCGGAAACGCTTCCTGAGGCGACCTTGTGCTTCATGCACCCGGTCAAGGCCGAGGAAGCGATTGCCGAAGCCTATTTCAGCCATGGCGTGCGAACCTTCAGCCTCGACACGATCGAGGAGCTTGAGAAGATCCAGCGCGCAACCCGCAATGCCGCGGACCTCAACCTGCTCGTGCGGCTGCGCGTTTCGTCGGACCACAGCAAGCTCAGCTTGGCATCGAAGTTCGGGGCCCAGCCGTCCGAAGTGAAGGCGTTGCTGATGGCTGCACGCCAGGCCGCTGACGCGCTCGGCATCTGCTTCCATGTCGGCAGCCAGGCCATGAGCCCTGCGGCCTATGGCGAGGCCATGTCCCGGGTCCGCGACGCGATCGTCGAGGCGGCAGTGACGGTCGACATCGTCGACGTGGGCGGCGGTTTCCCAAGTTGGTATCCGGGTATGGAGCCGCCGGCGCTCGAGACCTATTTCGAGATCATCCACAATGCCTTCGAGGCGCTGCCGATCAGCTATTCGGCGGAATTGTGGTGCGAGCCGGGCCGTGCGCTGTGCGCCGAATATGCCAGCGTCCTGGTCCGCGTCGAAAAGCGTCGCGGCAGCGAGCTCTATATCAACGACGGTGCTTATGGCGCCCTGTTCGACGCCGCGCACATCGGTTGGCGTTATCCGGTGAGCCTGGTGCGCGATGAGGCTTCGGATGCCCGCGAAATGGCATTCAGCTTTTACGGGCCGACCTGTGATGACCTTGACCATATGGCGGGGCCGTTCATGTTGCCTGCCGACGTCCAGGCTGGCGATTATATCGAAGTCGGGATGCTTGGCGCCTATGGCTGCGCGATGCGGACCGGGTTCAACGGCTTCGGGATCGAGGATCGCGTGATCGTTGAAGACGAACCAATGGCCTCGCTCTATACCGATATTCCGGAACGCAAGCGGGCCACGAACGTCATCACGCTGTAGCGTTTTTCAGACTTGATCATGGGTTGCGTCCATCGGCGGGCGCTCCCGCCACTTCTTCGCCCGGCACCGACCGAGGCGCGAGCATTGGAGAATTGAATGACCACCGACACCCTCAACAAGGTCCAGGACACCGAAGCGCTGGTGAACGACACCCGCAAGGCGAAACTTCTGTCGACCGAGGTTGAGCACATCGACATCACCTCGTTCGATGCCCGCCCGATCATCGACGCAATGGGCAAGATGAGCTTTACCAGCCGCGACACCGCGCGGGCTGCCGATCTCTACAACCAGATGCTGAGCGATCCCGAATGTTCGGTGATCCTCGTCGTTGCCGGCTCGACCTCGGCCGGCGGCTGTATGGATCTTTATACCGAGCTGGTGAAGAACAACATGGTCGACGCCATTGTCGCCACCGGTGCGACCATCGTCGACATGGATTTCTTCGAGGCGCTTGGGCACAAGCATTACCAGGCCCTGGAAATTCCCGACGACGACACGCTGCGCTCGCTCTACATCGACCGCATCTACGATACCTATATCGACGAGGTCGCGCTCCAGGATTGCGACCATACTATCGGCCAGATCGCCGACAGCCTGGAGCCGCGCCCTTATTCGAGCCGCGAGTTCATCAAGGAAATGGGCAAGTGGCTGGCCGACGGCAATGCCAAGAAGACCAACAGCCTCGTTCAGACCGCCTATGAGCATGACGTGCCGATCTTCTGCCCGGCATTCGTCGACAGCTCCGCCGGCTTCGGTCTCGTCAAGCACCAGGTCGACGCGATGAAGCGCGGCGGGCATTACATGGTGCTCGACGCTATCGCCGACTTCCGTGAACTGACGGACATCAAGATCAAGGCCGGCACGACCGGCCTGTTGATGATCGGTGGCGGCGTGCCGAAGAACTTCACCCAGGACACCGTCGTTTGTGCTGAAATCCTTGGCCATGACGATGTCGAAGTGCACAAATACGCAATCCAGATCACGGTCGCTGACGTGCGTGACGGCGCCTGCTCCTCCTCCACACTCCAGGAGGCGGCATCGTGGGGCAAGGTTTCAACCGCGCTTGAGCAAATGGTGTTTGCAGAGGCAACCTCGGTGCTGCCGCTGATCGCCAGCGACGCCTATCACCGCGGCGCCTGGAAAAATCGCGATAAGCGCCGCTTCGCGAAACTGTTCGCCTAAGCCACAACGCGCACTTGTTTCGCACCCGTTTCTGACGCAACCTCCCCCGGCATCCGACTGGGGGAGGTCGTCATGAATTATAGCCCGCTGCTCGTTCCAATCGTCGCTCTCGTCCTTTGGACGCTGGTCATCATGGCCTGGATGGCCGTCACCCGCTTTTCCGCCTTCAAACAGATGGGCATTTCCCTCGGGAACGTGCCGCCGGGATCGCGCGGGGCCTCCCTTGAAGGCAAGGCCCCTGACCAGGCGATGTGGAAGTCCCACAATTACACGCACCTGCTCGAACAGCCGACGCTATTTTATGCCATCACGCTGACCTTGGCGATGATCGGCATGGACTCGCCACTGAACGTCTGGCTGGCCTGGGGCTATGTCATCCTGCGGATCATCCATAGCCTCATCCAATGCACGGTGAATGTCGTGCGCTACCGTTTCCTGATGTTCCTGCTCTCGTCGGCCTGCCTGATCGCGCTGACGGTCTGCGCCGCGCTGACCGTCGTCCACGATATGCTGGGCGGCTAGTCCGATGGAG
The DNA here is from genome assembly GCF_007998985.1 of Sphingomonas xanthus. Lineage (GTDB taxonomy): Bacteria > Pseudomonadota > Alphaproteobacteria > Sphingomonadales > Sphingomonadaceae > Sphingomicrobium > Sphingomicrobium xanthum. The sequence continues at coordinate 112,800 of NZ_CP041659.1, read as the reverse complement.
GCCGCAACTGTCCTCGGCCCGGTCGTGGTCCTCGTCGCCTGGACGATGGTTATGTTCCTGTGGCTTTATGTCACGCGCCTCCCCGCAATGCGACGCGCTGGCATCGATCTTAAGGGCCTTGTAGGCGGGCGCGGTCAGAACCTGGACGGCGTCCTCGATGAGAAGATCCAGTGGAAGGCGCATAATTATAATCATTTGATGGAACAGCCGACGCTGTTCTACGCCGTTGCCCTGGCGCTTGCACTGCTTGGCGATAACGATTCCACCACTGCGGCTTTTGCATGGGCCTATGTCGGCCTTCGGATAGCGCACAGCCTCGTCCAGGCAACCATCAATATCGTGATGATCCGCTTCGCACTGTTCGCACTGAGTTCGGGATGCCTTATCCTGCTGACGATCCGCCTGCTGGCCATCGCGCTTCGCGCTAGCGGCTGAACGCGGCGACCAGTTCGACGTGGGTGGACCAGCGGAACTGACCGACCGGGCGCACCCACTCCAGCCGATAACCGCCGCCGACCAGCAGCGCCGCATCGCGCGCGAATGTCGAGGGGTTGCAGCTGACATAGGCGATCCTGGCAACTGACGATGCCGCAAGCTCACGGATCTGCTCCTGGGCACCCGCACGGGGCGGATCGAGCAGCACTGCGTCGACTCCCGCCAGTTCCGCCCGGTCCAGGGGCCGCCTGTAGAGATCGCGATGCTGGACCTCGAGCACGCGCCCTGCCCTTGCCGCGGCGGTCTTAAGCGACAGCACGGCCTCCCTCGACGCTTCGGCGGCGATCGCCGTTTCCGGGATGCCCAAGGCGAACGTCCCCAGGCCAGCGAAGAGATCGGCGACCCTGGCCACGCCTCCCACCGCCTCCAGTGCTCCGCCCAACAAAGCTGCTTCCCCGTCTGCGGTTGCCTGCAGGAAGGCGCCAACCGGGAGGGCGACCGGGATGCCGCCCAAATCCACCGTGACCGGTCGCGGCTCGTAACGCGGTTCGGCCCCGAGGCCCTCGTCGATGCTGAGCCGGGCCAGCCGCTGCGCTTCGCTGAACGCCGCCACTGCCTCGACCGCGTCCAGCCCCTCGACCTCGACACCCTTTAGCAAGAGGTCGACGCCTTGATCGGCCAGCGTCATCTGGACTTCCGCCGTACGACGCTGCGGCAGGAAGCGGCCGAGGAGGACCCGCAGCGGAGCGAGCAGCGCAAACAGGCGGGGCTCGAGGATGTGACACTCCTGCATGTCGACAATGCGGTTGCTGCCAGCTTCATTGAAACCGATCAGCACCCTTCCGCCTGCCTTCAATGCCCTCAGCGTCGCCCGGCGGCGGCTTCGCGGCGGGGAAATATGAGCCGCATGAAGTTCGGCCTCCAGGCCGTGCTGGGCCAAGGCACCGGCAATTCGAGAGGTGCAATAGTCGGCGTAGGCGGTGTCAGTCAGGTGCTGGAGCTGACAGCCTCCGCAAGCCGGGAAATGGCGGCATGGCGGCAGCTGATGCCCCGGCCCACGCTGCAATGTTCCATCATCGAGCAGCAGGTCGCCCGGCACGGCAAAGGCGACATGACTGCCGTCAGCGGTCACGCCATCGCCGCGTGCCGCGATCCGGACTATCTCCCGGCTCATCGAAGGATCGCGGAAATGGCGCTGAGCAGGTCGTCGGCGATCATCGCCGAGCCCGCCCGCTCCGCGGCCCGCCCATGCAGCCAGACGCCCGCGCAAGCGGCGTCAAATGCGGTCATTCCTCGCGCCCGTAGCGCGGCGATGATCCCCGCAAGCACATCACCGCTACCTGCCGTTGCCAGCCAAGGTGGTGCAGGCGGTGCAAAACCCATGCGTCCGTCCGGCGCCGCTACCAACGTGTCGGGTCCTTTGAGAACGACGACGGCTTGCGATCGTTGCGAGGCCGCGGAGGCACGCTCGGCCTTGCTTCCCCCCAAATTCCCAAACAGTTTTTCGAACTCACCCTCATGCGGTGTCAGGATGACGTCATGGCCGTGGAGCCGCTCGGGCTCGCCGATCTGGCCGATGCCATCGGCATCGATGACGATCGGCCTGGGCGCAGTCAGCGCTAGCGTCAGGACCTGTGGTACCTGGCCAAGACCGGGGCCCACCAGAATACAACCAATTCGCTCATCCTGCAGCTCGGCGGTACCGGTCTGGACAATTGAAGCCGGGATCCCGGCAATAGGTCGCGAAGTCGAAATACGGACATAGCCGGCGCCAGCCCGCGCTGCCGCTGTCGCCGCCAGGGAAATTGCGCCGGGCATCTCGCCTGCGAGGCAATGGACCAAACCGCGGTCGTATTTGTGGCCACAAGGATTGAGGGGCGGCAAGGCCGGCTCGCCAATCTCGAACCAGGCCGACGTGCCGCCAATGCCGATATCGGCCAGTACGACCCGGCCCATGCGTTCCATCGCCGGCATCAGCCGATGCGCGGGCTTTAATGCACCGAATGTTACCGTCAGGTCATAGATTCCGGTCTCTGACAGCATACGCCCGTCGTCGCTCGCCACCCCGCTCGGAAGGTCACAGGCGACGGCAATCAATGCTTGGCCAACGAGGCTAGCTAATCTAGTCGAAACAGACGGTTGCAGCTCACGGTCGAGACCAGTTCCGAAGAGACAGTCGATAACTATGGGTGCTGCATCGGCGTGCTGAAAATCTTCTACTGGCCCGTCCCACTGCGCCCGGGCCCAGCGAGCGGCCTTAGACGATGGTTCAGCAAGTGTGGCGACGCGTACCGGATATCCAAAAAGCGCCAGGTGCCGGGCCGCGACATAGCCATCACCGCCGTTATTGCCGGGGCCGCACAGCACCAGCGTGTCGCGCGGACCGATGAATTGGCGGACTGCCTCAGCGAGCGCCCGCCCGGCCCGTTCCATCAACAAAGTCTCTTCTGTGCCGGCGTCGATGGCGCGCCTTTCAACGGCACGCATGTCGGCAGCAGTCAGGATCGGGCGGTTCATCCGCCGCCCCTAGCGCAACAGGCTTGCCATATGCCACCACTTCGAAGGGCATTGCCCGGCCGCCGCAGCGCTCTGCTCTTCAGTTGCGAACAGGGCGAAACAGGTTGTCCCACTGCCCGACATGCGCACCAATTCGGCGCCTTCGCGGCCTTCAAGCCAATCGAGAACCTCGCGGATTTCGGGCTCGAGGCTGACCGCCGCAGGCTGCAGATCGTTTCGGCCCTGCTGCCACTTTTCGAGCGGACCGCGATCTATACCGTCCCATGCCCCGAAAACCGAAGCGGTTGACAGTCCGTGCATCGGATTGACCAACAAGACCGGTCTGCCGCTGATCAGCGGGTCGGTAATCAGTGCGAGCCGGTCGCCTGCTCCCTCGCCCCTGGCGGTCATGCTTAGAAGACAGGCCGGAACATCTGCGCCGAGGTCCGGCGCAACCTCGCTCGCCCGCGCCGGATCCAACCGCCACATGCGGGTCAGCAGCCGGAGCGTCGCCGCGGCATCGGCTGATCCCCCGCCGATCCCCGAAGCAACCGGCAAACGCTTGTCGAGGAACAGCGCAGCGCCTCGCGTATCGGCCGTTTGACCGCGCAGCGCTTCGGCAGCGCGAAGGACAAGATTGCCTTCAACCTCGAGGCCTTCGGCGAATGGACCGGATATTTGGAGCGATAGCGTGTCGGCGGGTTCGGCGTGAACAATGTCGCCGTCGGTGCAGAAGGCGAACAGCGTTTCAAGTGCGTGGCGGCCATCAGGCAGCTTGCCGCGGACGTGGAGCGCGAGGTTGAGCTTAGCCGGCGCCGGCTCGGAAAGGCGCATCAGGGCGCGGCGTTGGCCGAATTGAGGCCGGTTTCGAGCTTTTGTTCGATCCGGTTCTTGGCCTTTTCTTCCGCCGTGAGGAGGGCCGCAGACCAGGAGAAACGGGCCTCGATCCGGCGTCCGGACGCGAACAGCGCGTCGCCCAGATGCTCATGGATTTCCCATTGGGTGGGATCGCCCGCCGCAGCCTGCCTCAGCGTGTCGATCGCTTCCGCCAACCGGCCTCGCTTGTAAAGCGCCCAACCCAGCGAATCCGTGATCGAGGCGTCATCCGGCCGCAGTGCGCTTGCCTTGCGGATCATTGCTTCGGCCTGGTCCAGGTCCTCGCCACGCTCCAGCTTTCCATAGCCAAGGAAATTGAGAAGCAGGGGATTTTCCGGTTCCAGCGCCATCGCGCGGCGAAGCACGGCCTTGGCTTCGTCCCACCGTCCTGCCTGCTCTAGGCTGGCTGCCTGGAGGAGATATAGCGACCATTCGGCCTTCCCCTCGGCGGTCCGGGAAATCGCCTGCTGATAGGCTGCAGCGGCCTCCGCATGGCGTTCCATGTCTCCCAACACATTGGCCAGGCGGCGATAGGAATGCGCGCCTGCCCCCGGCAGCCTCGCCGCGGCCTGCGCTTGCGCCAGCGCCGCAGATGAGCGGCCTTCATCGGCGAGGATGCGCGCTTCGACGTCCAGTGCCTCGCCAGCAAGCAGATCGTCATCCCTGATGCTGTCCAGTGACGCCAGCGCCTCGGCGGAATTTCCGGCAGATTCCTGCAACAGAGCCAGCAAAATTGTCGCTTCGCTGTTGGTGGGATCGGCGTGGCGGGCCACCTGGACCAGCGAGATCGGCAATGCCTTGTTCTCATCGCGGCTAAGATCGACGGCAAGCGCCACCAGCATCTCGGCATAGCCTTCTGCTGGCGTATCGATGGCCGCCCGCAATGGCTGGCCGGCCTCCACGCGGGCACGGGCAAGACTGAGTGCTTCGTCGTCAGCGGCGAGCATGGTCATTGCCTCACTGCGCTTACCGGCTTTGAGCAGGGCGTCAGCGAAGGCAAGTCGCAGGCGGGTTTCGCGGCCGCCACCCTTGGAAACGACCGAGTTCGCGATTGGCAAGGCCTCCTCAACCCGTCCGAGCGCGAACAGCATGGCGGCGCGCTGCTCGTCGGCGATCGGCTCCAACGCGCTCCCTTCGGGTAATTTCGCCAGCGAATTGGCACCGTCGGCCTTGCGGCGCGATGTCGCCTCCCAGGCCCTCATCAGCGGCGCGAACAGCGAGGCTTCGGTCGAGGTCGTCCCCTTTTCCAGCTGCGCGGCCGCCTTTTTGACTTGGCCCTTACGTGCCAAGTCTGCCGCCAGCATCAGCCGGGCATCGATCGGCAATTCGTCGAGCGGGAGATTCCGGGCGATCGACACTGCAAGATCGGCCTGGCCCGACTGGATTGCGGTTCCAATCGCCTTGCGGGCGATCGTCCTGTCACCGGGGTCGGATTGCGCGATTGCCGCGAACAATCGGGCCGATCGGGCTTCATCGCCGCTCATTTCGACTGCCCGGGCCTCGACATAGGCACGCAGCGGTGTGTTTCCTGCCGCGGGCGCGGCCAGGATGCCCAGGATAAGAGCGGGAAGCAGGCGATTACATGTTGGGATAGTTAGGTCCTCCGCCACCCTCGGGCACGACCCAGTTGATGTTCTGGGTCGGGTCCTTGATGTCGCATGTCTTGCAATGGACGCAGTTTTGCGCGTTGATCTGAAGCCGGGGTGAACCGCCCTCCTCGACAATTTCATAAACGCCCGCCGGACAATAACGCTGCTCCGGCGCGTCATAGAGCGCCAGGTTTACGTCGATCGGCACCGACGCATCCTTCAACGTCAGGTGGATCGGCTGGTCTTCCTCATGATTGGTATTGGAAAGGAATACCGAGGAAAGGCGGTCGAAGGTCAGCGTGCCGTCCGGTTTGGGGTAAGCGATCGGCTGGTAGTCCTGCTTGCGGCCAATCTGCTCATGGTCGGCGTGGTGGCGAAGCGTCCAGGGCGTCCGTAGCTTCAGCCAGTTGAGCCACATGTCGAGCCCCGCGAACATGGTGCCGATCGTGCCGCCCCAGCGCGCCACCGCGGGCTGGGCATTGCGGACAATCTTCAACTCCTCGGCAATCCAGCTCGACCGCAGCGCCGGCTCATAGCTGTCGAGCACGTCGTTGCGCCGATCCTTCGACAGCGCCGCGAAGGCCGCTTCGGCGGCAAGCATACCTGACTTCATGGCCGTGTGGCTGCCCTTGATCCGCGGCACATTGACGAAGCCCGCCGCGCATCCGATCAGCGCGCCGCCTGGGAAGGCGAGCGTCGGGATTGCCTGCCAGCCTCCCTCGTTGATCGCTCGAGCGCCATAGGACACCCGCTTGCCTCCCTCGATTTCGGCGCGGATGGCCGGATGGGTCTTCCAGCGCTGGAATTCCTCGAACGGCGACAAGTAGGGATTTTTATAGTCGAGCGCGACGACGAAGCCGAGTGCGACCTGACCGTTCGCCTGGTGATAAAGAAAGCCGCCGCCCCATGCATCGTCGAGCGGCCAACCTTGCGTATGGACTACGCGTCCTGGCTGATGTTTATCCGCAGGAACGTCCCACAACTCCTTGAGTCCTAACCCATACACCTGCGGTCCGCTATCCTTGCGAAGATCGAAGATCCGGGTCAGTTCCTTGGTCAGGTGACCCCGCGCGCCTTCCGCCAGGAAGGTGTAGCGCGCATGGAGTTCCATTCCTGGCTGATAGTCGGGACGGTGCGTTCCGTCGCGTGCAACGCCCATGTCCCCGGTCGCCACTCCCTTGACCGAACCATCCTCGTTGAACAGCACTTCGGCGGCCGCGAAGCCCGGAAAAATCTCGACGCCCAGAGCTTCGGCCTGCCCCGCCAGCCAGCGGGTCACATTGCCGAGGCTGGCGGTATATTTGCCGTCATTGTGCATGAAGGGCGGCATCAGCCAGGTCGGCATCGACCATTTGCCCGTCCTGGTGAGGACCCAGTGGAGGTTTTCGGAGACCGGGACCGTCAGGGGGCTATCCCTGTCCGCCCAGTCGGGGATCAGCTCGTCGATCGCCCTAGGGTCGATCACCGCCCCGGACAGAATGTGCGCGCCCACCTCGCCGCCCTTTTCCAGCACGCAGACCGAAACGTCGCGACCATGTTCCTGCGAAAGCTGCTTCAAGCGGATCGCCGCGGCCAGCCCGGCAACGCCGGCGCCGACGATAACGACATCATATTCCATCGATTCGCGGCTGCTCATGCCTTGTCCTTGCCCTTTCGTGCCGTCGCTGGAGTGCGATTTTCCGTCGCGCGTTGCAGACCGGCCATCCTCACAGCCCTGCCAATTCCTTGACCGCGCCGTCAACCATCGACGACAGAAGGCCCATGGGTCGGGAAATGCAAGAGAACGACGGCCAAATCGGCCGCGATTCGGCCGCCAGCCTGATTGGCTGGTGGATCGAGGCGGGCGTCGATTGCCCGGCGATGGATATGCCGCGGGGCTGGTTGAAAGGCGAAGAGCCGCGGCCGACCGCGCTTGCCGGTCCAGACGAGACCCCAGCCGCGCCGCCAGCCACCCTTGAAGAATTCCAGGCGTGGGTCGGTAGCGCTCAAGGACTGCCGATGGATCGTCCCGGGGCGGTCAGGGTCCTTCCCCGTGGAAAGGCCAGCGCACCTATCATGTTGATGGGCGACCTGCCGTCGGCGGACGAAGCGGCAGACGGCCAGCCCATCGGAGGCCAGGCATGGCAGTTGGGCCAAAAAATGCTGCAGGCGATCGGCGTGGCGCCAAGTGAAGCTTACCTCGCGTCCTTGTCCTGCTTCCACTCGCCAGGAGCGCGGTTCAATGGCGACCTTGAAGCATGCGGCAAGATGGCGCGCGAGCATATAAGGCTGGCGAAGCCTGAAAGACTGGTACTTTTCGGCGATGCGCCTGCCCGCGCCCTCCTTGGCGAACCGCTTCCACGCGCTCGCGGGAAAATTCACAAGGTCGAGGGGGTCAGGACGATCGCCACCTTTCACCCCCGATGGCTGCTGCAGCGTCCCTCCGACAAGGCCTTGGCCTGGCGGGACTTGCTGCTGCTGATGGAAAAGGACGACTGATGCGCGGCGTGATTGCCTTGTTAATGCTGACTGCGGCTTATTCCGCGATGGCCCAGGAATCTACGCTCGCCGAGGATCCCCTAGCGCCGGTCGATGAAAATGACACGCCGACACCGGTGACCACCTCACCGACGCCGCCGCCGCAGCCTGTAATCGTGAAGCCACTGGTCATACCAAAGAACTGGCGCGAGGTGTTTGCCGCCATCAGGGCCTCGGACTGGCCCAGCGCCCAAGCGGGGATCGCGACGCTGCCTGATGGTCTCCTGAAGCCTGTCGCCCAGGCCGAATTGTTCACCGCTCGCAATTCGCCGCGCGTCGAACTGGAAGCGGTTGTCTCGCTTCTCGCCCGCGCGCCTGACCTTCCCAAGGCCAGCCAGTTGCAGCGGATTGCCCTGGCACGCGGTGCAACCTCCGTACCCACTATTCCGCGGGAAGCGCGGATGGTCCCGCTGGGGAGTGCGCCGCGCCGCCAACGTGCAAGACCGATCGAGGGAGAGCCCGCGGCAGTGCAGCTGCGAACCGCCCTGCAACCATTCGTCGACGCCAATTCGCCGGTTGAGGCGGAGGCGCTGTTCCAGCAGGCCCTGCCGACCCTGTCCTACGAAGCCCGGGCCGAGGCCGCCCAGCGGGTAGCCTGGATCTATTATGTGACTGGGCAGGACGAGCATGCCCGGCGTGTTGCCCAAGCCGGGATTCCCGGTGCGGTGGGGGTTTGGGCGACGCAGGCGCATTGGGTCGCGGGACTGGCGTCATGGCGTCTCGACGATTGCAACAGCGCCGCAATGCATTTCCGCGCCGTCGCCTCCGGGCAGGCGGAAAGCGAACTCAACGCTGCCGGCGCCTATTGGGCATCGCGCGCCGAAATCGCCTGTCGCCGCCCGCAGGCCGCGGAGGGCCTGCTGAAGCTCGCCGCGCGTTCGCCGGAAAGCTTTTACGGGCTTGTTGCGCGCGAAACGCTAGGCATGGACAAACGCCTCCCGGAATTGCCCAACACCGCCTTCGAACGGATCGAACGGCTGCCCAACATCCAGCGGGCGCTCCAACTGATCGAGATCGGGGAATATAACCTGGCGGAGGAGCATATCCGCCACCAGGCGCGGATCGGCAGCCCCGCCGATCACCCGGCGCTGATTTCCTTGTCCCGGCGGCTCGACTTCGCCGGAGCGCAATATTGGCTGGCCCATAATGGTCCCAGCGGCAGCCGGGTGCCCGCCGCAGCGCGCTATCCGCTGCCGCGCTGGACACCGCAGCGCGGTTGGCGAATCGATCCCGCCCTCGCCTATGCCCATGCCCGGCAGGAAAGCGATTTCCGTATCGGTGCAATCAGTTCAGCGGGTGCCGTCGGCCTGATGCAGGTCCGGCCCGGCACTGCCGGGGATTTCGCGCGGGCGCGCGGCGAGACGGTTGGTGACCTGCGCTATCCACCCACCAACCTCGAATATGGCCAGAGCTTCATCGAGATGATGCGCCGCAACCCGATAACGCAGGGGCAGTTGCTCAAGGTCATGGCGGCCTACAACGCCGGCCCGGTTCCGGTGTCCCGATGGAATTACATTAACGACAAGGGCGATCCCCTGCTCTGGATCGAAAGCCTGCCCTATTGGGAAACGCGCTATTATATTCCTGCAGTCCTGCGGAATTTCTGGGTCAACCAAGGCCTTCAGAACGACGGGACTCCGACCCTGACCGCAATCGCCGAACATCGTTGGCCGGACTTTCCGACCCGCCGCTAGGACATTTTTCGTTCTTGTTATGTTCTGGGGATGGAAGTAAGCAGCTTGCATGGCTGTTGAGTCGATTCACGGGCGCGGTGCCCCTGCAAATAATACTTCGACCCGCTTCAACCTGAAGGAACGCGTGGTCGAGGGCGACTGGCTCGACAGCGTCGAGCAGCTCGACGGGGTGATGAAGAGGCGCACGACGGTAACGGTTGAGCGGCCCAAGACCATCCTTACGCGCAACAGTTCCCCCGACATTGGTTTCGACCGGTCCGTCAATCCATATCGCGGCTGCGAGCATGGCTGCATCTATTGCTTCGCAAGGCCAACCCACGCTTATCATGACCTGTCGCCCGGCGTGGATTTCGAAAGCCGGTTATTCGCCAAGCCTGACGCCGCCAAGCTGCTTCATGCGACATTGTCCCGCCCGGGGTACGAAGTCGCGCCGATTGCGCTGGGGACCAATACCGACCCCTACCAGCCGATCGAGGAGGAATGGCGGATCACCCGCTCGATCCTCGAGCTACTCCTTGAAACCAAGCATCCCTTCACGATTACCACCAAGTCCAACCGGGTGCTGCGCGATCTCGACGTGATCGCCGCGGCGGCAAGGATGGGGCTTGCGGCGGTCGCGATTTCGATCACCTCGCTGGATCCCAAGGTTCACACCACGCTGGAGCCTCGCGCCCCTGCCCCGCGCAAACGGCTCGCCGCGGTGAAGGCATTGATTGACGCCGGTGTGCCCACTGTGGTCGCCATCGCCCCGGTTGTTCCGCAAATCACCGACCATGAAATCGAAGCGATTGTCGCCGCTGCGGCCGAGGCAGGTGCGCGCGGCGCATTCTGGTTGCCGGTTCGCTTGCCGCACGAAGTGGCGCCGCTGTTCCGGCAATGGCTCGACCGCCATTATCCCGAACGCGCAGCCAAGGTGATGGCGACGATCCAGGCGCTGCGCGGCGGGCGCGACAACGACCCCAGTTTCTTCACCCGGATGCGCGGCCAGGGACCGTGGGCTGACCTCATCCGGACCCGGTTTGAGATCGCCAGCCGCCGCCATGGCCTGGCTCCAGCCAAATTTCCCCTTCGCCGAGACCGGTTTGAACCGCCACAAGGCGACCAATTACGACTCCTGTAGGCAAATTTCGACGAACGGCGGTGACAGGATCGGGATCGGCGGCTAGCCAGCAATCATGGTTCGTCGCTTTGCTGCAGCAGCGCTGCTCGTCTCCGCCTCCCCTCTTCTTGCTCAGGCCATGCCGCCGCCGGACAAGGTCGCCCAGCTGCGCGATGCCGCACATGAGGGGGATCAATATGCCTGGGAAATTACCGAGGGGCTTACCACAGAAGTCGGACCGCGCCTTGCCGGAACTGAAGCCGAAGAGAGAGCCCGCAACTGGGCCGTCGCCAAGCTTCGCCAGATGGGTTTTGCCAATGTGCGCGTCGAATCCTTTGACATGCCGGTGTGGACACGGGGCAACGAAAGCGCGGAGATCCTTGCTCCTTTCCCTCAGCCCATGGTGGTTACCGCGCTCGGTAATAGCGCCTCGACCGGTCCGGGCGGCGTAACCGGGGAGATCGTCGCTTTCGATAGCGTCGACGCACTGCAGGCCGCGCCCGATCAGGCAGTGAAAGGCAAGATCGTCTTTGTCGACCACCGGATGCCCGCCACCCAGGACGGCTCCAGCTACGGTCAATTTGGCGCCCCCCGCCGGCAGGCACCGACCATCGCATCCCTGAAAGGTGCAATCGCCATCGTCATCCGGTCGATCGGGACCGATCATCACCGCAATCCACATACCGGAGCCATGAGTTTTGCCGACGGCGCTGCCCCGATCCCCGCGGGCGCGCTCACCCTTCCGGACGCCGAGCAGCTCAACCGCATTCTTAAGCGCGGCCGCCCGGTGAAGATGAAGCTGGTGCTCGAAAGCCAGCAACTCGGCAATCGAGCGTCGGGCAACGTCATCGCCGAGGTCCCGGGACAGGATCCCTCGCTGCCTCCCATCCTGGTCAGCTGCCACCTCGACAGTTGGGACCAGGGAACGGGTGCAATCGACGATGCGGCGGGATGCGGGATCGCCACGGCTGCTGCCAAGCGGATCATGGACGCCGGGCGACCGCTCCGGACGATCAGGATCGTCTGGTTTGGCGCCGAGGAAGTCGGGCTGCTGGGCGGGTTCGCTTATCGGGCCAAGCACGGGAAAGAGCCGCATTATGCGCTGATTGAAAGTGATTTCGGTGCGGACCGGATCTGGAAGGTCGACAGCAAACTGGGTGAAGGCCGCCGCGCCGAGGCGGTTGCGATCGGCAAGGCTCTGGCTCCGCTCGGCATCGTGACCGGTTCATTCGAGCGCGCTGGCGGATCGGACATCGGCCCCATGTTGGCCGACGGCCTGCCCGGCGTTGGCCTCAACCAGGATGGCACACGCTATTTCGACATTCACCACACGCCGGATGATACGCTCGACAAGGTCGACCCGGCCCAGCTGCGGCAGAACGTCGCCGCCTGGACCGCGGTGGTGGCAATCCTCAGCGGAGGCATCGAGGAGCCAAAAGCCCGCAAAACGCGTTGACCCCGACATCAACACCCTGCGGAGGAATCATGCGCGCACTCTTTGTCCTTCCCATCCTTGCCCTTGCCGCCTGCCAGGTCACCAAGGACGACGCCAACGACAGCGTTACGGTCGAATATAACCAGGATGTCGCGGAAAATGCCGCTGCTGACGCGGCGGCTACCGCCGAAAATATCGCGGGTACGGTCGCCAATGATGTCGAGCAGGCCAGCGAAAAAGCCGAGAACAAGGCCGAAAATCTGGATGTTCGCCTGGATGTCTCGACCGACGGCAATAGCTCGAATTAGCCTTTCCCCTGGCACGATGCGCTGCTAGGCGGCCTCGCAAGTCGGGGAGTGGCGCAGCCTGGTAGCGCGTCTGCTTTGGGAGCAGAGGGTCGCAGGTTCGAATCCTGTCTCCCCGACCATCTTCTGGTTCGGTCGCCGTTGATCGAGGGCGATTGGTGGGCCCGGCAGGACTCGAACCCGCAACCAAGCCGTTATGAGCGGCCAGCTCTAACCAATTGAGCTACAGGCCCCACCCGCGATGCTGCCGATAGCGGCGGGACGCCTTGCTGTGCAAGTCAGCTTTGAGACAGCGGTATAAGCAATTGCAGTTGGTCGGCGCCGACCGACAACTCCCCTCTCGCAAGCCGGGCCAGACCCCTTACGAGCCGAAGCTCGAAGCCTACCCCCAGAAGCGTGCTGCTCGTGTCACCTTGAATGGCAAACGAGGGATCAAGCAATTGCGCCTCGCTACAGCCTGCGAGCGAAACGGGCCGGCTGGCCGTAACCGCGATATTCTTCGTGGAACGGGCAAGATTGACCCGAACCGGGGCGTCCTCGCCCGCTGCAATAGACAAGGCCTTCAAGTACCGCGCGAGCAATTTGCCGACCAGTTGCTGGTCTGCCTCCACGATTGCCGAGCCTGCCGGCGGCTGTACCTCGATCCGAACGCGCCCTTCGGCAGATAGCTCGGCGACCAGTTCTTGCACCAACTCGCCGATATTTACGATTGATGGAGCGGTGTCGCCGCGCTGGACCCGGGCTGCGAGGTCGAGGTCTTCGATTGCTGACAGTAGCAGCCGCGCCTGCTCGACGATTTCCGCAGCCCGTGTGCGGTAGGTGCGATGGGCAGGGCCGAGATATTGGCCGTCGATGATCTCCGCAAAGCCGATAATCGCGTTGAGAGGCGTCTTGATCTCGTGGATCGTCTCGCGCAGCGCTTCGGCATCGGGCGTAATCATTGCCGGCACCGGCGGACGGTTTACGCCACTATCGCCCTCGTCTCGCCGCGCGACGCCCCGATAGCCTAGGAAGCGCCCGTCGACAGGTGAAAAGGCCGGCACACCACTCAGCTTCCAGTCACCGGCCAATGCCGGTGCGGGAAAATGCAGCGGTGCGTCGTCGAACGGCAGACGGTCGGCAAAGGCGCGCGCAAGCGCCGGGCCCGCGCCCTCGTCCGCCGGAAGGCTGCGCCCGATCAAGGCGCCGCGCGGCGCACCGTCCACCCATCCGATCTGCCCGGACGCATCGCATTCCCAGCGAAATAGCCGTGCCGCCCTGATCGGCATTTCCGCCGGGCGTTCTTGGACCGTCATGCCGTGGGCGGCGCCGGGGTCATCACGGCGATGCTTAAGCCGTTCGATCCGCGCCACCATTTCGCCAATCGACGGGGTTTCTACCTCGCGGATTTCTGTTTCGGCTGGGGCCGCCGCTTCTTCGTCGGCTATCGGAACGGCGTGGCTGACCTCACCCCTTATCGTCCTGATGAATGCCGCCACTTCCGGACTGGCTGCTTGGCAGACAAGCGCCCAGTCTTCACCTTCAAGCGGTGCGGCCGCGAGCAGCGGCGCGGCGACTTCCAGCCGGTCAGATGCGAAAATTGCCAGCAAGCGAGGATCTGACGCACGACCGGCAATGCTGCGCGCGGTCGCTGCACGGGTCGCGCGAGCAACGCCTTTCATCCCTGTTCTAACCATGGTCAGGGCTGCATCGAGCAATGCCGGATCAGTTTCGTCATGCGGCCGAGAGAGCAGGTCGACGAGTTGACGCCAGCGCACGGTGCGGTCGTGCGCGTCCGCGACCGGCTGGGTCATAACCGTCTTCAGGCGATCATCGAAACGCACGCTTGTGCCCCAGCCTCCTCAACGGAAAAATTCCGTCGCGCGTCCGACATGCGGGCGGCAGCCCTTCCGCGACAGTAGGTGGAGATTAACCATCCCAGATCGGGACAAAAAAAGGGACGCCGGACCGACCGGCCCGACGCCCCCTGTTTTGTCGGTTGTACGTTTATGCGCCAGCCGCGATGTACGCGAGCCACAGCTTGGCGATTTCGGCCTGGGAACCTCCAACCGCGTTAAGCGCGGCGGTAGCTCCGGCCTTGTCGCCTGAACGGGCAAGCGCCATTCCGAGGCGCAGGTTGGCGACGTCCTTGTCGACATCCGACTTGGTCAGGGCGTTACGATACATGTCGACCGCCTGCTGATAGTCGCCATAGCCGTAATAGGCATCGCCAGTCGTCATCGACGCGCGTGCGCTAGCAGCTGCCTTGGCCTTGGCGGCACTGGCGCCCAGCGAGGCTCGATCACCCTGCGACCGGCTGGTCGCCAGCGTGTAAAGCTGGCTGAACGTCTGGCTCGACTTGTCGATCGCCTTGGACGCGAAACCCTCATCGAGCACGGCCTTGGCCTCGCCCGCATAGCCCTTCACCACCAAGGTGTTGGCAAAGCGGAAATAGTCATTCTCGCCCTTCAACGAGCCCGTCGCGCGGCTGAGGCGCATCGTATCGATCAGCGCGGCATCGTCGAGCTTGCTGGTCGTCTGATAAATGCGGATGGCGTCGCGCCAGTTGGTCGCGCTCGGATAAGCCGCGACCCATTCGCGCGCCATCGCGGGCGTGGACGGAGAATTGGCATTGAAAGAGAGCTGGACCGCCCGCTTGTACCAGTTTTCATCCGGCTTTTGCCCGGCCGCTTTCTTCAGCGCGATGGCCTTCTGGACCAAGGCGACGGCCTCTGCGCCCTTGCCTTGGCTGCTGCGGACTTCGGCGAGCGTGGTGATCGCGTCCACATTGTCGGGATTGGCCTGGATAACAGGTTCAAGTGCCGCTGCAGCCTGATCATAGGCTTTGGCATTGTAATGGATCTTGCCGAGACTGACCCGAAGGCTGTTTGCATCGGACGCGGGCAGGACGTCCAGGCCGACCAGGGTCTGCAGCTGCTCAGCCATTGCCGCTTCATTCTTTGCGGCGATCGCCGCTTTGAGCTGAAGCTGTGCGATCAGATATTGATCGTCCTTCGTCTTTGCCTTGGCCTTGGCGGCCTGCGCAAGCGCCGCAATATTGGCGGTGTCGTTCGCGTTTACCGCGGTCTGGAGCGCAACAATCTCTTTGCGAGCGCCGCTAGAAACCTTGGGCTGATAGCCGGCGGCCTGGGGCGATGCCTTGGCCGATTCCGCAGTCTGGGCGACAGCAGGAGCTGCCACGAATACGCTTCCGGCAGCAAGCAACATCGCCAGCTTGTTAGGGGTCAATTTCATTCCGGTCTCCTGTTGCGCCAAAGCCTGTCAGGGCGGCGGCGGCTTTCGTGATCTAATCTGCCGTGACGGCCATAGACGTCTGGCTTAAAAGGGGAAAGTACCAATGGTGCCCCGCCCCTGAACTCCAATTGAACCGTCGGATCTCCTCGCGTGCGCGTACGTGTATCGCGTGCGCGGGGGTGGCGCTCTTGTCCATGATCCGCTAGCAGCCACATGGGGGAAGACGTAGCCGGTCAACCGGCGATTCTCCGCGTATTACCAATCAACGACAAACGACAGGACTTGCCTTGGCAACCCAGCCTCCCGCCGACGACCATCAGCACGGCGATATTGCCCCCATCTCCATCGTCGAGGAGATGAAGACCAGCTATCTCGATTATGCCATGTCGGTCATCGTCAGCCGAGCGCTGCCGGATGTCCGCGACGGCCTAAAGCCGGTCCACCGCCGGATCCTGTTTGCTTGCCAGGAGGCCGGCTATGTTGCCGGCCGGCCCTACCGCAAATCCAGCCGCATCGTCGGTGACGTCATGGGTAAGTATCACCCGCACGGCGACAGCGCGATCTATGACGCGCTGGCCCGGATGACGCAGGATTGGTCGATGCGCGTGCCGCTCGTCGACGGCCAGGGCAATTTCGGCTCGATGGATCCGGACCCGCCCGCGGCAATGCGTTACACCGAAGCGCGGCTGGCCAAGGTCAGCAATTTCCTGCTGGGCGATATCGACAAGGACACGGTCGATTTCCAGCCTAACTACGACGCCAGCGAGCGTGAGCCCCAGGTCCTACCTGCCCGTTTCCCCAACCTGCTGGTCAATGGCGCGGGCGGGATCGCGGTGGGCATGGCCACCAACATTCCCCCGCACAATCTTGGCGAAGTCATTGCCGCCTGCCGCGCCTACATCGAAAATCCGGCGGTTACGTCCGAAGATTTGATGGAATATGTGAAGGGGCCGGACTTTCCGACCGGCGCCTTCATCCTCGGCACTTCGGGCATTCGCTCTGCCTATACTACGGGGCGCGGCTCGATCCTGATGCGCAGCCGGGCACATGTCGAGGAAGGTCGCGGCGATCGCCGTTCGATTGTTCTCACTGAAATCCCTTACCAGGTCGGCAAGTCGGGCCTGGTCGAGAAGATCGCCGAGGCCGCCAAGGAAAAGCGGATCGAGGGCGTCTCCGACATTCGCGACGAATCCAACCGCGAAGGCGTGCGGATTGTTATCGACCTTAAGCGCGACGCAACCCCTGACGTCGTGCTCAACCAGCTCTGGCGCCACACACCGGCCCAGTCGAGCTTCCCAGCGAACATGCTGGCGATCCGTGGCGGTCGCCCCGAAACGCTGGCGCTGCGCGACATCATAGAGAGCTTCGTCAAGTTCCGCGAAGAGGTAATTACTCGCCGGTCGAAGCATGAACTGCTCAAGGCGCGTGAACGGGCCCATTTGCTGCTCGGCCTGGTCGTCGCGGTCACCAATCTCGATGAGGTCGTCAAGCTCATCCGCGGCTCCTCGAGCCCCGCCGAAGCGCGCGAAAAATTGCTGTCACGCGAGTGGTCGGGCGACCAGATCCGTCCCTATATCCTGCTGGTCGAGGCGGTCGAGCCGCAGGCCGCGAGCGAGACCTATCGTCTTTCCGAAGCGCAAGTGAAGGCAATCCTGGAACTGCGCCTCCATCGCCTGACGGCACTCGGCCGGGACGAGATCGGTGAAGAGCTCGAAGGGCTTGCCAAGAGCATCGGCGAACTGCTTGAAATCCTGTCCAATCGCGCACGCCTGTACGAAGTGATGCGCGAGGAGCTCGACGCCGTCGAAGCCGAGTTCGCAACCCCGCGCAAGGCCGAGATCGCCCCCGCCGCCGACGGTATCGAAGATGAAGACCTGATCGAGCGCGAGGACATGGTCGTGACGGTGACCATGACCGGCTACATCAAGCGCACACCGCTCGCCCTGTTCCGGGAACAGAAGCGCGGCGGCAAGGGCCGCTCGGGGATGAGCACCAAGAATGAGGACGTGGTTACCGAACTGTTCGTAACCTCGACCCATAACCCCGTGTTGTTCTTCACGAATGTCGGCCGGGTCTATCGCATGAAGGTGTGGCGCCTGCCGGAAGGCGGGCCGACCGCCAAGGGCCGGCCGATGGTCAACATCCTGCCGCTTGCGGAAGGTGAGACGGTCACTACCGTCCTGCCCTTGCCGCAGGACGAAGCCGAGTGGAATGACCTGCACATCATGTTCGCGACCGCGCGCGGCACTGTTCGCCGCAATTCGATGGACGCATTCACCAACATTCCCACCGCCGGCAAGATTGCGATGAAGTTCGGCAACAGTGACGAGGGCGAAGAAGAGGACAGCCTCGATCGGATCATCGGCGTCAAGCTACTGACCGAAGAGGACGATGTCCTGCTCGCGACCCGCCAGGGCAAGGCGATCCGCTTCTTGTCGACCGACGTCCGCGAATTCCAGAGCCGCGCCTCGATGGGCGTGCGCGGAATCCGGCTGGCCGAGGGCGACGAAGTCATATCGATGTCGATCCTGCGCCGGGCCGGCACGAGCCAAGAAGAGCGTGAGGCATATCTGAAAGCACCGCGCTGGCGCGAGAATGAGGGTTGCAGCGGGCTCAGCGCCGAACGTTACGCCGAGATCGCCGACAAGGAGCAATTCCTGCTGACCATCACCGAAAACGGCTATGGCAAGCGCAGTTCCACTTACGAATATCGCCGGACCAACCGCGGCGGACAGGGGATCATCAACATCGTCACGTCGGAACGCAATGGCGGCGTCGTGGCCAGTTTCCCCGTAACTCCTGGCGAATCGCTGATGCTAGTTACAGACCAGGGCAAGATGATCCGGACTACTGTCGGCGACATCCGTATTACCGGCCGCAACACCCAGGGCGTCACCATCTTCAATGTCGCGAACAAGGAGAAGGTCGTATCCGTAGCGCGCATCGATGAGAGCGACGAGGAAGAGGTCGAACTCAACGGCGGTGATGAAATTGCACCGGAAACCGGTGCGACGGTCGGAGAGGATTTGGCGTCCGGAAACGACGTCTGACGCGGAACGGTGGCGTCAGGAGGCGCGTTGGTTTGAGGAGGCTTTAAAGAAGGAGATCCCGATGCCGCTCGACAACAACACTCTCGTCCTGGTCACCGACGGCCGCAAAACCTTGTTCTTCCGTAACGAGGGCGATGTGAACCAGATCGACCTGCGCACGGAAGCGCATGACGAGCGTGACGATGCCGGCTTCAACCGGGAACTTGCGACCGACGCCCCGGGGGTAAGTTTCCAATCTGCGGGATCGGGCCATTCGACCTATGAGGAAACCGATTTCAAGCAACTTGAGGAGGACCGCTGGGCCCATAATACGGCGGACCTCGTCAACCGGCGAGCACTAGCCAACGATTTTGAGTCCCTGGTGATCATCGCGCCGCCCAAGACTCTCGGCGAGCTCCGCAAGAAATTGCACAAGGAAGCCGAACGGCGGGTTGCTTACGAAATTCCCAAGGAAATGACGGGACGCCCGATCCCCGACATCGAGGCGCTGCTGGTCAGCCATACCAAAACCGAAGAGCCAGCTGCCTTCTAGGGAAACAAATGGGTAACTTCTGCGTCGGGCAGCGCCGCTTCTAGAAGCAGGCTGCGATGGCAGCCCTCTGGCTGGCGTTCATAGCAAAGCAGCGCGCTGGGCTGCTCCATTGCCAGTTCGCGCAGTTGTCCCATTTGGAACAGCGCCTCAGGCAGTTGGAGCTGCCCGGCGTAAATGCGCTCAAGGTCTTCCTGTCGTCCGGCGCGGGCCGCTGCCCTCCCCTCTGATGGCGTTCCCAACGCCTTCAGGTGCACATAGTCTATCCCGGCTTCAGCCAAGGCAGCCCGCAACGGTGACTTTGAAAATCCGGGTCGTCGCGATAGCGGCAGTGCACGAACATCGATTAACCGGCGGACGCCTGCGCTCTGCAAGGCGATCAGAAACTCAGCGGTCGTTGCTGCTTCGTAACCGATGCTCCAAATCCGCATCCTTTACCGCTCGAGCATCGCGCTGATCGCTTTGTCGGCCAACCCTGGCATATTCTCTTCTGGAACTCGGGCAATCTCCGCCAACGTCATGCCCTCACTTCGAAGCTGCTCGATGACCCACCAGCCCGCTGCATAGGCCTCGCGGTTCAGTCCGGCCGGCCCCTTGCCTACCGTGAAGCGAAATACCGTGTCCGAATCCTTGGCAGCAAGCGCTGGCAGCAAGCCTTTGAGTATGTCCTGTTGCTTTCCTCGCGCGGCGCTCCACCAGCCCGGCTCATGTTCAATGTAAACGGCATCTGGTTTCCCGGGATTAAGCTCACGCGCGACATGCATCGCTAGCCCCTCCTGGATGAGCGTTGCAGCGACAGATCTTTCCCAACCACCGGACAGTCCAGCCAGGTGCATATGAACGGCATGAGTGATCTCGTGCGGGAGGAGCAATCGACGTCGCTCCGCTGGCATTTCGACCGGGAAGTGAACGACCGGAACACCCTGCACCCGGGCAGCAAAGGCATTGTCATCGAACGCACCGACATAGGTCACGAGCCGAATTGCCAAGGGGCGATCTGCACCAAGTAGCCGGACAACTGCGCTGAGAGTCTCGATGGGCTCATTGCCGAACGATTTTGCCCCCTGCTGAAGGCGGGACAAACTCGCCGGATATTTGGTCCAGGCGCCGTCGAGGAGTTCTCGGGCCATCTGCTCTCCGGCCGGCCCGGGAGGCACGGCGGCAAACCCGTATTTCTCCTTCCACAAGGCGAACCGGGCGTCCGCGTCATCGACTTTGGCTGCCTCACGATAAAAGGCTAGAAACCGCGGGGTCATGTCGACGATCTCGACCTGCAGGTCCCCCGCAGACTGGAGCGTTTTGACCGGCGGGAGGCGCTCAGCCAGTGCGGGCGCGGAAAGTGCCAGTGTCGCGGCCGCCAGTGGCAGCATAAGGCAGCGGACCCAATTCACCGTCATCATCATGAGCTTCACTTGGCTAAACGGGCATCATGCGCATCACTTAGCTAAATGGAATGTCGATTCAAATGGGTTCGGACAGGCTCGACGGCTGATCTCCCTGCAGCCGGTCGAGCCACGGCTCGACTTTGACCCCGCCCAATCGCTAAGGCCCGGCGTATGACCTATGACGTGCACATCATTGGCGGTGGCCTGGCCGGATCGGAAGCCGCATGGCAACTGGCCGAGGCCGGTATCCATGTCCGACTAAGCGAAATGCGCGGAGGCGGCGACACGACCCCTGCCCATGAAACTGACCGGCTCGCCGAGATGGTCTGTTCCAACAGCTTTCGATCGGACGATGCCGAAAACAACGCGGTGGGGCTGCTCCACCAGGAAATGCGATCGCTGGGCTCGCTGATCATGGCCGCTGCCGACACCCACCGAGTGCCCGCAGGATCGGCCCTTGCCGTTGATCGGGAACGTTTCGCTTCCGAGGTGACATCCCGGCTTGGAGCTCACCCCAATATCACCCTCGTCCGAGAGCGCGTCGACGAGCTTCCGGCGACTGGCTCGGTCATCATCGCCACCGGTCCCCTCACCTCTCCCGGTCTGGCCGAATCTATCGCTCGCCGCACCGGAAGCGACGCGCTGGCTTTCTTCGATGCAATTGCGCCGATCGTTCACCGCGAGAGCATCGACATGGACATTTGCTGGATGGCCGCACGATGGGACAAGGGCGGCAAGGATTACATCAATTGCCCGATGACGAAGGAGCAATATGAAACCTTTGTCGCCGCATTGAACGCGGGCGAAAAAACCGAATTCAAGGATTGGGAGAAAGACACACCCTATTTTGAAGGCTGTATGCCCATCGAAGTCATGGCCTCGCGCGGAGTTGAAACGCTTCGCTACGGACCCATGAAAGGGGTCGGGTTAGATGATCCGCGTACGGGTCGCTGGCCGCATGCGGTGGTCCAGCTGCGACAGGACAACGCTCTTGGCACCTTGTGGAACATGGTCGGCTTTCAAACCAAGCTGAAGCACGGTGAACAGGTACGCATTTTCCGCACCATTCCGGGCCTTGAAAAGGCCGAGTTTGCCCGGCTCGGAGGGATTCACCGCAACAGCTTCATCAGGTCTCCCGAGTTGCTCGACAATGAGCTGCGCCTAAAATGCCAGCCCAACATCCGCTTCGCCGGGCAGATCACCGGTTGCGAAGGCTATGTCGAAAGCGCCGCAATTGGTCTTCTGGCGGCGCGTTTTGCGGCGGCCGAAGCCCGTGGGCAAAGTCTAGCCGGGCCGCCTTCCGAGACCGCGCTGGGCGCGCTACTTGGGCATATTACTGGCGGAGCGGAGGCTGAAACCTATCAGCCGATGAACATCAACTTTGGCCTGATGCCACCACTCGAAGGGCCGAAGTCCAAGAAGGCCGACCGTAAGAAGCTCTACACTGACCGGGCGAGGCGGGCCCTAGTCGACTGGCTCAAGCGGGCTGAATACGCACCAGCCTAACGGGCACCACGAAGTTTCATGACCGATCGGCTCGCGCAGCACGATCTAGTGTAACTTGAAAGCCAAGCCTGAAACGCATAGGGGGCACGGGCGGACCGGGCCCCTCTGGCAATCATGCAAATGATCGCGATGTCGGACCGCATCGGGTTAGCCCGGTGCAGTTTACGTGCCCTGTTGCCACTGTATCGTGCCTCTCCGATTCTATTGACCGCTTTGCTGAAGGTCCGGAGGCATATTTATGGAAGCGCTCGTCACCTTGTTTGCTGACCCCGCCGTATGGGCGGCGTTGCTCACCTTGCTGGTGATGGAGATCGTGCTTGGCATCGATAACCTGATCTTCATTTCAATTCTCTCGAATAAGCTACCCGAAGCGCAGCGCCAGAAGGCCCGGCGCATCGGCATCGGGCTGGCCCTTATTATGCGCCTAGCTTTGCTATCGACGATCGCGTGGCTTGTCGGACTGACCGAGCCGGTGTTCGACCTCGGGTTCGAGGGCGGCCCCGGATACAATGGCCAACCGACGTACGAGACCGTCTTTTCCTGGCGCGACATCATCCTCATTGCAGGCGGACTTTTCCTCGTCTGGAAGGCGACCAAGGAGATCCACCATGTCGCTGATCCGGCTACGGACGATGGAGTTTTCGACACCGGTCGCAAGGCACTGACCTTCGGCGCCGTGATCGCTCAGATTCTGCTTCTCGACGTCGTCTTCTCGATTGATTCGATCCTTACCGCCGTCGGCATGACCGATCATTTGCCGGTGATGGTGATTGCCGTCGTGGTCGCGGTTCTCGTGATGCTGCTGGCTGCCGATCCGCTCGCCAATTTCATCCGCGACAATCCGACCGTAGTCATGCTGGCGCTTGGATTCCTTTTAATGATCGGCGCAGTGTTAATCGCCGACGGTTTCGGCGTGCACGTGCCCAAAGGTTATATTTACACAGCAATGGCTTTTTCGGCGGGCATCGAAGGATTGAACATCTGGGCGCGGCGGGGAAAGAGGAGGACAGCTCCGGAGCCGGGCCAGTAATCACGCGGGCATCATCGCGACAGGTTACAGGCGGACGCTCAGCTAGCGTCCGCCATGGTTTGGTTCGCGGTGTCCCTCTATTTGGCTGACCGAAAGACGCGAAACACGGCGCCGGGACCCGAAGCAGATAGTCCGCTTTCGAGCAGGCCGAGGCATGAAGCCATCGGTTTGGCCGCGTAGGCACTGTGGCCGGACGGGGTGGAAAGCGGCATTGAACATGTTATCCCAGCAGACCAGCATGACGCTTGGGAGTGCCCGATGGACGACGAAACGAAGCGTGAGCGCGATGCGGAGCGGGCCACGTTTGATGCCCTATGTCCTTGGCATTTCCGGGATCATGCTCGCGGCCATAACCTTGCTCCTCCTGACGAAGGGCTAGCCGCCCAACGCGTCCGCTTTGAGTCAAGTGGAGACCGCCGACTACCTGGTGGTTCTGGATGGACAGCGGATTGTATCTGGAGCGCGTGCTTGCCCCGCCCTTCGGTTGCCTCAGTTCCAAGTGGATTAAGCGCCTAGCTTTGCGCGCTGCTCCCGCTGCGCTAGATTGTTCGCGACGGGGAGGTGCCAATGCGCGTGGTTGCAATGGGGCTGCTGCTGCTACTTGCGGGCTGCAGCTCACATAGTTCAGACGAACAGGCCCGCTCCGACGCTCAGCGTGCGGCGATAGCCTTCGACGGAGCCGATTACAAAAATGAGGCCGGGAAAGTTGCCCACGGCAAGCGGCTGTCATCGCTCTTTGGCTGCAGCTCCTGTCATGGTCCCGATTATAGCGGCGTAAATTTCGGCGAGTTCATCCCGCTCGTCCAAGGACTTTGGGCAAGCAATATCTCACTTTCCATGCCGAAGTTGAGCGATGCCGAGCTCGAACGGCTGCTGCGCGAGGGCGTCCATCCCGACCGGGAAATCTACTTGATGCCCTCCAAGGCGACGCAATTTCTTTCGCAGCGCGACATGGCGGCACTGATCGCCTTCCTCCGAACAATCCCACCCGCCGGCGAGCCGACCCCCCTGCCGCCCAAGGGCTTCGAGCAAGCCGTGAGGGACCGCCTTCCCAAGGACTACTGGCTAACCGAGGAGGAACGAAAAACGGGCTCCTATGCCAATGCTGCGGACGAGGTCGCCTATTTCGCTGCCCATCAGCCTGCCGATCTCGGTCCGCGGGTGGCCCGCGGCCGCCTCATAGCCACGAGCCTGTGCAGCGGCTGCCACGGCGCCGCACTCGACGGAGTCGGAGAGCCCGGCGGTGATATCCAGGGCGCGCTCGCTTATGACGATGCCACTTTCAACAAGCTGCTGACCGACAGCATCGATCGCACGGGGAAGCGAGTGCTGGTCGAAGAATGGGGCGCAGGTCACGAATTTCAGCCGCTGACTGGGGCCGAGCGCCGAGATGTAATTGCTTACGTGCGCGCCC
Organism: Sphingomonas xanthus; assembly: GCF_007998985.1. Taxonomy (GTDB): domain Bacteria; phylum Pseudomonadota; class Alphaproteobacteria; order Sphingomonadales; family Sphingomonadaceae; genus Sphingomicrobium; species Sphingomicrobium xanthum. Next base: position 88,206 of record NZ_CP041659.1, on the reverse strand, counting down.
TAGCGCGATCGCGTGCGCAATGAGCTGCTGACGTCTGCCTCGACACGCGATCATCGCGAAAAACTCCGCCTCGGAGCCCGAAACCGGACAGTCTGCTTTCGGCCATCCGCGGTCATTCGCTGAAGCCAGTAATCGACCCATGCTGACGTTAGACTGCCTCTTGCCTTCCTACGCTCCCGCGTTAATTTTCCGGCCATGACGCTCGCGCTCGCCTTCTTTCTAGTGACCGTATCCGCCTCCGTCAGTTCGGCTGGCGAGCCGGTCGCCACCTTCGTTGAGCGTGACGATCCAGAACTCGCCGCCGCTAGCGCCAAGGCCCGCGCAACTCTGTCCGACTTCCTCGCCGTGCTCGACAAGGGCGCGCCCGATACCGGCGGCTACCAGGTCAAGTTCGCGCTCACCCCGACAGAGCATATCTGGGTCGAGAACGTCGTCCGCGACGGCGACACGCTGACAGGTACGCTGGGGATGAAACCACTCCGTAGCGCGCACCAGAAAGGTGACCGCGTGACCGTGAAGTTAGGCGAGATCAGCGATTGGGGCTACTGGACCCGCGATAATGTCGCGCACGGCTTCCACGCCTATCCGGTGCTATTCGCCCGGTTACCCAAGGTCGAAGCCAACGCCCGCCGCCGCGAACTGGGCTGGCCGGAACAATAGGCGCGGCGGTTTCGCTGTGCCGTCCATTTCAGCCGGTGGCAGCGATCGACCCAAGGCAGACACTAGCAGTCGGCGCGGTGGGGCAAGTGGTCCTACTATCTTGAGCTACTGGCGCGCTGATGCCGAAACTACCGCTTCCCCTCCCCAGAAAAGAGAGGCAGACCAGCCGGGGGGCTTCAATGATCTTTCGCCGAATGACCGAGAATCTACGCCGTCAGAACTGGACGTCCGTGGCGATTGAGGTGGCAATCGTAATCGTCGGCGTGTTCATGGGGATCCAGGCCGCCAACTGGAATCAGTCACGTCAGGAACGCCAGCAAACCGAGCAGCTGCTGTCGCAGCTAGAAACTGAACTCACCACGTTCTACGGCTTTCTCGATGAGCTAGACGAATATTATGCCACGACCGCCCGCTATGCCGCTAAGGCTGACGCCGCATGGCGCGGAGACCCGTCCGTCACGGACCGCGAGTTTGTGATCGCCGCCTATCAGGCCAGCCAAGTGAACGCCGCCGGAAACAATTCCGCTGTCTGGGCGCAAATCTTCGGAGCTCAGGACCTGCGCAACATCGCGAATGTGAAAGTCCGCAGTAATCTCGCCCGCGTGATGGCGTTCGACTATGACTTGGTGAACCTGTCCTCTGTCACGACCCGTTACCGAGAGGAGGTCCGGAAGGTCATCCCGGATCATATTCAGGAGGCAATTCGGAAGCACTGCGGGGATCGCCGGGCGCCGGGCTCTATCTATGCGCTCGAGCTGCCCGCCGCGTGCCCTATCAGACTGCCGGAGCAGGACGTGGCGGCAACCGCTGCCGAACTGCGCGCCAAGCCCGAACTGCAGGGAGAGCTACGCTGGCACAAAGCGGCCGTCGCGAACCAACTTTTGAACGTGGAAACACTCAGAATCTTGCTGCGCGATCTAACGGCTCAGATTCGCCAATCGTGATTTGCTCACAGTGCAGTTAGTGTCTGCTTTCCACCCAAATCGGAAACTTGGGGCTTCGCCAGATGGGACCACACCGAACGGCGGAATTGGGTGGAAAGCGGACACTAGGTGCCGGTCACCTGGCTGAACAGCAACCCGGTGTTCCACCGGAGTTCTTCGCCTCCTGGATCGGCGGACAAGGCACGTCGCCGTAGGAGCAAAACACGCAGCAATCACCCCTCAGCGGGCGCAACACCGCTCCGCAATGGCGGCAATCATAGAAGAACTGACAGGCGTCTGTTGGCATGGTCTCTTCGGTTACGCCGCTGCACTGCGGGCAAGTGAGCGTTGAGGTGAGATGCATCACGCGCCTGCAAGCAATTTCATCAGCGGCTGCTCAATGAAGCGCGGCCAAACTGCCGAGAGCGCCGCTGCAGCTGTAGCGATGCACAGCAGCACCAAGGTCGCACGCGGCGGAGGGGCGCTCGCGCATTCTGCTTCGGCTGCACAAGCCCTGCGCTTCCGCCAATAAAGCAGCCACCCGATAGAAATCGCGACGGCGGAAGCAATGGTCAACGGCCAATGATAGGGAACGAAGGCAGCAAGGCCGCCGGCGCCAAGCCCGACAGCTGCAAACACCAACGGAAGAACGCAGCAAACGGCGGCCGAGAACAGCGCCGTGAAACCGGCACCGGCTCCAACCGCCGCCACGCCCGTTTCCGGTGCTTTCAGCGTTGGGCTTCGCGCCACAGGATCGTCAGCCAAAGCTCGTCTCCACTACGATTCGCCGTTACATGCCACCTGTAGCGATTACAGGATCAAGGAAAATCGTCATGGTCTCGACAAAGCGAACGCTCTCGCGTGGCGAACTTGCCCGCCGAACCGGCGTCAACAGCGAAACCATCCGCTACTTTGAGAGGATCGGCATTCTCTCGACCCCGCAGAGAACCGAGGGCGGGCACCGCGTTTACGACGAAGGGCATGTTCGCACCCTCTCGTTCGTCCGCCGCGCTCGTGGTCTCGGTTTCGCGCCCGATGAGGTGCGGGCGATTCTCCATCTCGGCGGCCCCGGTAAGGCCTGCTGCGCGGAAGTGCGGGACATTGCCGAGTGCCACTTGGAACAGGTCCGGGCCAAGATAGCCGATCTGCTGGAGATCGAACGCCTTCTTGCAGCGACAGTTGAGCGTTGCTCTGGCGGATCCGATCCCGATTGCGCAGTAATCGACATGATAGAACATCCGGAGCCGGTTCAAAGCATGTAGCCAATGTCGGACGCGCCGGTCGGATAGGCGAACATTGTGCTCTTAAGATCGTCTGCCGTCAGGTCGTGCCGGATTGCCAAGCCGAAGATGTTGATCGTCTCGTCAACATGCGGGCCGACGAGGTGCGCGCCGAGGATGCGGCCAGTCTCCTCCTCGACTAGAGTCTTATAGCCATAGACAGGCTCCGCCACGCGCCGCGCCGTGAACCAATCGGACGTGCGGGCTAACTTCACGCGATACCGAAGCCCTGACTCCTTCGCCTGCTGCTCGCCCATGCCGACAGCAGCGATAGGCGGCAGCGTGAAGGCGACACTTGGCACTCCGCGATAATCCGGCTTGTGCCGCTTTCCGTGGAGCAGGTTCGCCGCAACCACCTTGGCGTCATGGCTCGATACCGGCGTTAACGGCGGTCCCAGCTGCGCCGCATCGCCAGCGGCATAGACGCTTGGATTGGAGACGCTTTGCAGATGCTCGTTCAGCCTCAGGCGACCCTGTTCAGTCGCGATGTTGGCGGCGCGAAGGTTCAGCCGCTCTAGGGCCGGAACCCTGCCAGCGGCATGGACGACTACATCGGCGGGAAATGTCACCTCTTTCCCTCTCGCCTTTGCGCGCACAGTGAAGACCTCGCCGTCCCGCTCGATCGCTGTGACGGCGGTGCTCGTCTGCACGTCGATGCCTACTGCTTCAAAGGCGTCCATCAGCCACCCAACAAGGTCAGGCTCGAAGTGCGTCAACAGTCGCGGTCCACGCTGGAGAATCGTTACCTCGGCCCCGGCTCGCGCCGCGATGTGGGAGAACTCCGCCGCGATGTAGCCACCGCCGACGAGGACGATCCGGCGCGGCAGGCTCTCCATCGCAAGGAAGCCCTCATTGTCGATCAGGTGCTCCTCGCCGGGGATGCCAAGCTGCATCGGCTGAGCGCCGGAGGCAATCAGAACGTGGCGGCCACTTAGCTCCGTTGCATCGACCTCGATGGTGTTTGGCCCGGTGAACTGCGCCGCACCGTGGAAGGTGTCGATGCCTTTCTCCTGGTAGCGACGCTCGTGCTTCTCCGGCACCGGATCAGTGAAGGTGCGCTTGAAGCGGATCAGGTCGGGCCAGTCGATCCGCACCTCACCTTCGGCACCGTTCCCGCTCATCCGGCGCTCGGCGTCGATGACCTCCGCTCCGGCGACGAGCATCTTTTTTGGATCGCAGCCGCGCAGCGCGCAGGTGCCGCCAAACGGCTTCTCGTCAATGACGGCCACAGTCCGTCCCGCGTCGCGAACCCGCATTGCGGCGACCATCGCTGCGGTGCCGGTTCCGATAATGACGAGGTCGTGGGTCATGCGTGCATCTCCTCAGGAGGAAACGAGGCTGTAGCGGCTACGGGTTCCGAGGCGAGTTTCAGCTAATGTCCGAGATGGGTCGCTGTCGGTCATCTAGCGACTAGCTGAACCAATGACCTGAAACGTCGCCCTGAAGCCCGAAAGCGGACGGACCGCTTCCGGCAACTTGGGTCCCGTACGGTGCGGGCGGACGGGCCGCCTGCTACCAATAGTCGGGAGAGCAAGAAGAACAAAACGATGAAAAGAAAACCTGACGCAAAGCAGGGCCGGCAGACGATCCCCTGAAAAGACCCATGAAGCGCACGCCCCCCCCCCGGGCCAGCACACTCAAATCAAGTATCTCTTTGGCCTGCAGGAGCGGTCCATTTCTCCCGTAAGGACCCCTGCCCGAAGATCTAAAACGGTTGTTCCCAGCGGCATCGAGGCCATGATCTGGAGAGCACCCTTTGACCCGTTAGGCATTGTCCTGCCGAGCGGCATGCCGGCGACCGCGATACCGCGAATGTACTTCGAATTTGGTTGAGCAAACGGGCGGCAACTTCGACGGGCACATAGGTTTCCGCCTCACCAATTCATGTGGTCCATGCCGTGCGTAAGTGCGCCTCCGAACCATCCCTGAATGACCATCGCGGCAGTCATGACGCCAAGTCCGAATATCATGCCTGGACTACGATCCTGTTCGGGTTTGCGTAAGGCCCAGATGGCCAACGCTAACGCGCCAACGCCAACGCCGGTGCCAAACCAACGATGAAAACTGAGCAGCCAGTCGTCAGTCGCGAGAGTGAAACCTCCGTCAATCCAGCCAAGCACAGCTGCAATCGGAGCGATTATACCGCCGGCGACAACCAGAAATTGAACTGGCTTTGCGAAGGCCGGACGCCTCCGTCCGACAATCGCGGTAAAAAAGGCAGCGGGGAAGAACGCGATAGGAAAATGAACGATGATGGGGTGCAGCCTGCCGATCCAGTCGAACAGCCGCGCAGTGGCGCTCATCTTCGACCTATCGACCTTGGGCATATCCATCATCTCGCCCATTTGCGTATGCATCGCTTCTGGATCGGGCTTCGACTGCGCAACCGATCCCGGCTGAAGAGCGACCTGCTGGCGCATCTGCTCTGCCTTGAGGGCCGCTTCCCGCTGGCGGCGATGCTCTTCATGTGCAGAAGCAGGCGAGCCGGCGATGAATGTGAACGCCGCGAGGACTAACAGTCCGATACCAACTGGCCCCCGGTTCCGCTTCATTGTTCAACTTCCCTTCGGCTTGCGAGCCGAGTTGTGCATCGACAGGATTTTCCACTTCCCGTCGAGCTTCTTCAGGACACTGGTGGCCACGCCGCGCCGCTCAGCGATCTCGCCGGACTTGGTTTGAATGCGATAGCTATATGTTTCGGTGGCCAACGCGATCGGGCCCTCGAAGCGTACAGCTACTTCGTAGTCGGAGAACGAGAAAGACTTGAACGCCTTCAGTTCGGGGCCGAGGTGATGGCGTAAATATTGAGCGTATGAGCCTTCGACGCCGCCCGTCTCGAAAATTGCAGAGTCGGAAGCGAAAAACTCCTCGGTGCCCGCGGCATCAAGCCTTTCGATCGCGGACTTGTAGCGTGAGAGGACATCCCTGATGGCCGTTTCCTCGGTGGTCGCTGTTACGGCCGTAGAATGGCCCTGCGGATGTTGAACGGGCTGAGTGAGAGCAGCCTGGGAAATTGCTACGCTCGCCAACGCAATAATAGGATTCATGCTTCTCTTCCTCGGAACCATTGCTGTCTCCACAATGACCAGCATCAAAGGGGCTTCCAAGATAAATCGCCTGCTCGCGGCCAGCTGATTTCGAGAAGATGCACTTCGGTCACGCGCCTAAATCGCGCTGCTTACGAAACGTCCGCAGCGAGACATCACGCAAACGCCTCATATTCGTCGAGATGTTCCTCGAATATCGAGGCTTTTCAGCATACGGCAGTTGTCATCGGGCCTTACCCTCCAGCCCGCCGAGTATCGGGCAGTCGGGTCGGTCGTCGCCATGGCACCGCGCTGCGAGATACTCGAGCGAGCGGCGCATTTCATCCAGTTCACGGGCCTTGCGCTTGAGTTCGGCCGCCCGGGCGAGTGCTAGCGCCTTAACGTCCGCGCTGCTTCGCTCGCGGTCGTTCCACAGCGCCAGCAGTTGGCGAATTTCTTCGATTGGGAAGCCCAAGTCGCGGGCGCGGCCAATGAAGCGCAGCGCGTGCAGGTCGCGCGCGTCATAGTCGCGGTAGCCGGAATCGCGCCGCGCCGCTTCCGGCATCAGCCCTATCTTTTCATAGTGTCGAATCATCCGCTGGCTGACGCCCGAGGCCGCCGAGGCTTCACCGATCTTCATAGCTGCACCCGATTGAGTCTAAGCGAGTTACCGATCACCGCGACCGAGCTGAACGCCATGGCAGCCCCTGCAATGATTGGTGAGAGCAGGATACCGAACCAAGGATAGAGGACCCCAGCCGCGATTGGCACCCCAGCCGCATTGAACACGAACGAAAGGAAGAGGTTCTCGCGGACGTTGCGCATCGTGGCGCGGCTTAGGTTGCGGGCGCGGACAATGCCTGTGAGGTTTCCCTTGACGAGCGTGACATGGGCGCTCTCCATCGCGACATCGGTGCCGGTGCCCATAGCGATTCCGACATCTGCCGCGGCGAGAGCGGGCGCGTCATTGATGCCGTCGCCGGCCATGGCGACGCGCCGACCCTGCTTGCGCAGTTCCTCGACCTTGGCCTGCTTCTGGTCCGGCAGCACGTCGGCGATCACGTGGTCTATGCCAACACTTCGCGCCACCGCTTCAGCCGTGCGTTGGTTGTCCCCGGTCATCATCACCACATGGACGCCTTTTGCCTGGAGTTCTGCCACGGCGGACGGTGCGCTTTCTTTGATTGGGTCGGCAACCACCAGCAGGCCGGCGAGCTTGCCATCGATCGCGACGAACATGACGCCCTGACCTTCGGCGCGGTGCTCGTCGGCCTCGGCTTCCAGCGACGCGGAATCTATCCCAAGAGCGACTAGCAGCGCCTTATTACCCAATCCGACATTATGGCCCGCGACAGTGCCTGTGACACCTTTTCCGGTGTGCGACTTGAAGTCACTGCTTGAAAGCAGCTCGATACTGCGATCTTCGGCCCCCTCGATGATTGCAGCAGCGAGGGGATGTTCGCTGTCGCGCTCTAGAGACGCAGCCAGCCGAAGCACGTTCGCCTCCTGAAAATCATTTACTGGCTTGACTGCGATCAACTTGGGCTTGCCGAGCGTTAGCGTGCCAGTTTTGTCGACTACCAGCGTGTTGATGCGTTCCATCAACTCCAGCGCCTCTGCACTCTTGACGAGCACTCCGTGGGTAGCGCCCTTTCCGGTGCCGACCATGATCGACATCGGCGTGGCGAGGCCAAGCGCACATGGGCAGGCGATGATCAGCACCGCGATCGCATTGACGAGCGCATGAGCCAGTCTCGGCTCCGGGCCAACCACGTTCCAAACTGCAAAGGCTATGATTGCAATCAGCACCACGGCGGGTACGAACCAGGCGGACACCTGGTCGGCCAACTTCTGTATAGGCGCCCGCGACCGCTGCGCGTCGGCAACCATTCGCACGATCTGCGCCAGCATCGTGTCGCGGCCGACCCGCTCGGCGCGCATCAACAGGCTGCCGGTGCCGTTGACCGTGGCGCCGGTGACCTTCGCGCCAGCCTCCTTTTCGACCGGCACCGGCTCACCGCTGATCATCGATTCATCTACCGAGCTATGACCTTCGACGACCACGCCATCGACGGGTACCTTCTCACCGGGCCGAATGCGCAGCAGGTAACCGACATGGACTTGGTCCAAGGGGATATCTTCCTCGCTACCATCCTCCTTGACCCGGCGAGCCGCCTTGGGAGCGAGGCCGAGCAGGGCGCGGATCGCCGCTCCCGTCGCCGAGCGAGCGCGAAGCTCCATCACCTGACCAAGCAACACGAGCGTGGTGATAACGGCCGCTGCCTCGAAATAGACGGGCGCCAGTCCGCCCATTGTGCGGAGCGAGGTTGGGAAGATTTGCGGCGTGAGCGTTGCCACTACACTGTAGCCATAGGCCACGCCGACGCCGAGACCGATCAGCGTGAACATATTGAGGTTGCGGGTCTTGAGGCTTGCCCAGAATCGCTCGAAGAAGGGCCAGCCGCCCCACAGCACCACCGGGGTTGCCAGAGCCAGTTGCACCAACATCGAGGTCCGCATTGGCAGCAGTTCCCAGCCAAGCAGTTCCGCGCCAAAGGTCAGGAAGACCAATGGGAGCGATAGAACCGCGCTCACCCAAAAGCGCCGGTTCATGTCGATCAGTTCGGGGTTAGTGCCCTCCTCGAGCGTCGGCTCAATCGGCTCCAGCGCCATGCCGCAAATCGGGCATTGGCCCGGCCCGTCGCGCTGGATCTCGGGATGCATCGGGCAAGTCCAGATAGTGCCCGCCGCCCCCGCCGCCGCATCAATCCCAGCGTGATGTCCATGATCGTATTGTTGGCGCTGGGTCATGTCCGACCGACTCCCACTGCGACTCGTCATGATGCACTTATTGCACCTTGACATCATGTTAGGGTCAAGCAGTGTGATCGTTGCCGGCTAAAAGCCAGCGTTCGTGAAATTTGACTCTGACATTATGTCAAACCGCAAGGCGGTGCGCCTCATTAGTTGGAGCCCCACCGTGCACTCACATGAAATCGATACCGAGCGCCACAACCATGACTTTCTCGGAGCGAACCATGGTCGCAATGCCCGGCGTGTCGGCATTGCGATTGGCCTGTCCTTCTTTATCATGATTGCCGAGATCGTTGCCGGGCAAATACTCGGATCGATGGCGCTGCTCGCTGACGGGATGCACATGGCTACCCATGTCGGCGCCTTCGCCATCGCCGCTGCCGCTTATTCCTTTGCGCGAAAATACCGTACCCATCCGCGCTTCACGTTCGGGACCGGCAAGCTGGGTGACCTCGCCGCCTTTGGCAGTGCGGTCGTCCTGGCATTCATGGCGGTCCTTATTGCATGGGAAAGCGCGGGTCGGTTCTCGTCGCCTGACCCGGTCAGGTACGACGAAGCGATCATCATCGCCGTCATCGGATTGGCGGCAAATATCGTAACCGCGATTCTCCTCCAGGGTGAAGGTTCAGGCCATCACCATCATCATGGTGCCGAAGGCCACCACCATGACCATAATCACCGCGCCGCCTTTCTTCATGTTGTCGCCGATGCCTTGACCTCGGTACTGGCCATCGCCGGGCTAGCGGCAGCCAAATATGCCGGCTGGATCTGGATGGATCCGGCGATGGGCATTGTCGGCGCCGTGATCATCGGCCGCTGGTCGATTCAACTAATGAGGGATTCCGGCGCGGTCCTACTCGACGCCGCGGTCGGCCCGGCACTTCCCGCAGCGATACGCGAGCGAGTCGAGACCGAGGTTGATCGAGTCGCTGACATTCATGTCTGGCGGGTCGGTCCGGGGCACACCGCCGCCATACTGTCACTGGTTAGCGCCGATCCCAAGAAACCGGGAGAATATAAGGCGCGGCTGTCCGACCTCGGTGAGCTTTGCCATGTCACGGTCGAGGTGCGCGAGGCGGCATGAGAATGCCGGGCTTGACCTTGACACTGTGTCAGGTCGGATAAATCCGAATCGCCGCCATCGAGTAGTTCCTCCCTCGGTCCGGTAGGAAGGGTGCAGCAGCCCCCCCCCTTCTGCTGCACCCTTCCAAACCAGATAGGAAACGGGGCGAGCGACGCACGCCCGCCCCCGGAAGCTCAGGACGCTTCGACCAGATAGCCGGCCTTCTCGATCGCTACCGTCAACTGTGGCAGCTTGGCGATGGTATTGATCGCGACGCGCTTGGTTTCCAAATCAATCTCGACCTCGGCATTGGGATCGACGCTGTGGACCGCGTTGGTCACCGCGCGCGCGCAGGGGCCGCAGCTCATTCCGCGAACAGTTATTTCCATGATTCATGTTCTCCAATTGGTTGGGGAACCAGCCGAATGAGGCCTGACACCATGCCAAGGTCAAGGGCCTTGGCGCCCAGTTGACCCTGACATGTTGGCAAGGGTCATACGCCGGAACGAATCGAACCGAGGAGATAGAATAATGGCCACTGTCGCGACCCGATCGGCGGCGTTTGCCGGCTCGCTTGAGCAGATCGGCATAAGTGTCGAGGGTATGACGTGCGGCTCTTGCGTCGCGCGGGTCGAGCGGGCCGTTAAGGCATTGCCAGGCGTCCGTGACGTATCGGTCAATCTGGCCAGTGAGAGGGCGACGGTGTCCTATGACCCTGGCAAAACCGATCTGTCTGACATCGACAATGCCATCGCCGCGGCGGGCTATTCGGCCGCCAGCGAGGAACATAAACTTTCGATCGATGGCATGACCTGCGCCTCGTGCGTGGCGCGGATTGAGCGGGCTATTAAGGCGGTCCCTGGCGTTCGCGATGCCACGGTCAATCTTGCGACGGAGAAGGCCCAGGTCACGGCGCTGGCTGGCACTTCGCCGGCAGACATCATCGCTGCGGTCGCGGGGGCCGGCTATAGCGCACGCACCGCGGACGGTGGCGCGGGCACAACAGCCCAAGGCGATGAAGAGCGGCAGGCCAAGGCCGCGCGGATCGAACAGTTCCATGTGATTGCCGCGACGTTGCTTTCCCTTCCGCTTGTCGCCCCGATGCTGCTCGCGATCTTGGGCATCAACCTCACTGTTCCGGGCTGGCTGCAACTCGCGCTGGCTACGCCGGTCCAGTTCTGGATCGGCGCACGCTTCTACCGGGCCGGATGGCGCGCCCTGAAGGCCGGTACAGGCAACATGGATTTGCTAGTCGCCCTGGGCACCTCGGCTGCCTTTGGTATGAGCACCTACCAATTGTTCTTCGACCACCGCATGCCGGGTATGGCCGAGCCACACTATTATTTCGAAGCCGCGGCAGTCGTGATCACCTTGGTGCTGCTGGGTAAATGGCTTGAAGGTCGGGCCAAGCGCCAAACCGGAGCAGCCATCCGCGCATTGATGGCGCTGCGGCCCGACACGGCTCGCGTCCTGCTGCCTGATGGCGAGGAACAACAGGTTCCAGCGGGCCATGTGCGGGTTGGCCATAAGGTGCGCGTGCGCCCCGGCGAGCGCATCCCGGTCGACGGGCGCGTGCTTGAAGGCGTGACCAGTGTCGACGAATCCATGCTGACCGGCGAGAGTTTGCCGGTAGCAAAGGGAGTCGGCGACGCAGTCACCGGCGGATCGATCAACGGCGAAGGGTTGCTACTGGTCGAGACCACCGCCGTCGGCGCGGAATCGGTACTTGCCCGAATCGTGCGGCTGGTCGAGAGCGCCCAGGGTTCCAAGGCGCCGATCCAGCGGCTGGTCGATCAACTGAGTGCCATCTTTGTCCCGGTTGTCATCGCCATCGCCCTCGCGACCTTTGCGGGATGGATGATGTGGGGCGCCTCGCTGGAAACGGCGATGCTCAACGCTGTGTCGGTGCTCGTCATCGCCTGTCCCTGCGCGCTTGGCCTCGCCACGCCGACCGCGATCATGGCCGGAACCGGTGTAGCCGCCCGGGCAGGCGTTCTGATCAAGGACGCCGAGGCACTCGAAACGGCGCACCGCGTAAATATGGTGGTCTTTGACAAGACGGGAACGTTGACCGAAGGGCGACCCACGCTGGTCGGCGCGGTGCCAGTCGACGGCACCGCACGCAGCCAATTGCTCGGCCTTGCAGCGGGACTCCAGCAGGGCAGCGAGCATCCGCTCGCCGTCGCGGTTATGGCGGCCGCCGAAATCGAGCAGATCGCTCCCGCGCCGGTCCAGGACATGCGGGCTATCCCTGGTAAGGGAGTCGGCGCCACTGTTAGCGGGCGCAAGCTGGTGCTCGGCAGTAGCCGCCTGATGGCCGAACTGGGGATCGTTACCGGCGAACTCGACCGGACGGCAAAAGAGCTCGAGGAGCAGGGCCGGTCGGTTTCCTGGCTCGCCCAGATTTCACCCGACAAGCATCTCATCGGCATTCTCGGCTTCGGCGATGAGCCGAAGGACGCCGCTCGGGCTGCGATCGAGAGTCTTCACGCGAGAGGCATCGCGACAGTCATGCTCACGGGCGACAATGCCGGAAGCGCCCGGGCCATCGCCAATCGCCTCGGGATCGATCACGTCATCAGCAATGTCCTGCCCGACGAAAAGGCTGACGCCGTTGCCGCACTTAGGAAGCAGGGCCAGACCATCGCAATGATCGGCGACGGCATCAACGACGCGCCGGCGTTGGCTGCCGCGGATGTCGCGATGGCCATGTCGACCGGGACAGATGTCGCGATGCATACTGCCGGCGTGACGCTGATGCGCGGGGACCCTCGGCTGGTTGCGGACGCCATCCAAATTTCGCAGCGAACCTATGCCAAGATCCAACAGGGACTGTTCTGGGCGTTCATTTACAACGTCGTTGGCGTGCCGCTCGCAGCACTGGGCTACCTCACCCCAATAGTCGCGGGAGGTGCCATGGCTTTGTCCAGCGTCAGCGTCGTAGCCAATGCTCTGCTGCTGCGACGCTGGCGCGCCGACGCGTCAATTAGGCCGTAAGACCGGGATGGACAGGGAGAAATTGGAATGCCCCAGGCAAGTGTTGAATATAGCAGCAACGTCGCGGAACTGTTCGACGTGCATGGCTTTACTCAGGTCCTTCACGCAGAACTGGTTGAACTGACCGATACCGATCTTCAAAGCTGCAAGACGCGGCTGATTGAGCTGAACGACGTAGTCATTGGCGATGGATCGCCGAATAATGCCATGGTTCATGTCGACATAGGCATATTTTCTGGCCGACCGCCTCAGCAGAAGACCGATCTTGGCAAGTCCGTCCTGGCGGCTGCCATGTCCTTCCTGCGCGAATGGCAAGGCGGCAATCTACAGGTTACCGTCGCGGTCAACGACCTCGACATCGACAACTACCACAAGATCGAAATTCAAAATTCAAAGGCTTGAAGGGAGTGCCCGCGACCAGGAGTCACATGGCGGATACATCCCGTGTTGGTGGAAGGTGGACGTTAGTCTGCCCAGTCATTCCGCAGGTCGCGGACCCGGAGTCGGCCATACGGTATCCAGACTAAGGCCACTGCCATGAATGCCCACAATGGCGCGCCCAGAAGCGCCAAGACACCAGCCACAAAAGCTGGTTCGGCCACAATCCGACATGCCTTGAAGTAGATACGAAAATGGTCGCGCCAAGTTGGCGGCTGGTAGTCCGGCATGGCCCCATCATTCACCTGCATCGCGATGTCGGCAATGGGTCAGCTTAAGACTTTCTGCTGACGCAACTTACGCCCAGTGCGCTGAGCGCCTGTTGAAGCTTTGCTGCGGTGTACGGCTTGCCTGCCACGCCTATACACTTGTCCTCGGCGAAGCGCGCGCGCAGCTCTGCCGCGTGCTCGCCGCAGACAAGCAGGATCGGAAGGTCGGCGTAGTTGGCGCGAAGCTCAACAGCCAACGCATCTCCTCTTTTCTCTGGCAAAGCGACGTCGAGAATTATTGCGTCGTATCGCCCTTGCGCGGCGCGTACCCGGTTAAGCGCCTCGGATGCATTCGCCGCCTCGTCGATGGCATAACCCGCGTCGTCCAGCACTTCGATGGCGAACATGCGCGCCGTTGAATCTGCTTCCACCACAAGCACACGGCCAGTCTTGCCGGCATCGAGGACATCCCTGATCTTCCGAGCAAGCCCCTGATAGGTAAATGGCTTGGCGATCATTTCCACGCCAAGGTCGAGGCGCCCGCCGTGTACGATCGCATTTCGAGTGTAGCCGGACGTGTAGAGCACCTTCAGATTCCGCTGATGCGAGCGGGCCAGGTCGGCGAGCTCCCGTCCGGACATCGTCGGCATAACCACGTCGGTGAAGAGAAGATCGATTTGGGTATCCTGGCGCTCGATCAAGCGTAGCGCCGATGGTCCATCATGCGCTTCCAAAACCCGATATCCGAGTTCGCGCAGGATCTCGACCGAGTAGGCCCGCACGTCGTCGTCATCCTCGACAACGAGGATTGTGTGCTCACGACTTGGAAGATCAGCCTCAAGACTGGAGGGCGCTAATTCAGCTTCTTTGCCGCTCATCAGGCGTGGCAGGTAAATCTTGATGGTCGTGCCCTGGCCTTCTTCCGAATAGACGGTCACGTGGCCGCCCGACTGTTTTACGAAACCGTACACCATCGAGAGGCCGAGGCCGGTCCCCTTGCCGACTTCCTTGGTAGTGAAGAATGGGTCGAACACCTGTGCCAGTGTCTTCTTCGACATGCCATGGCCAGTATCGGAGACAGCAATCACCACGTAGGATCCGGACGTCACTTCCGCATGAGCGGATGAATATTCCTCGTCGAGATACGCGTTGGCGGTTTCGATTGTCAGCCTGCCCCCGCCCGGCATTGCATCGCGTGCATTTACCGCGAGATTCAGGATCGCGCTTTCCAGCTGGTTGGGATCCACTTCGACCAACCAGAGCCCAGGATTGGAAACCGTCTCAAGCTTCACCGTTTCGCCCAGTGAGCGATGTAGCAACTCTGCCATGCCGGTGACGAGCTTGTCGACATTGATCGGCTTTGGCTCGAGGGGCTGCCGCCGCGAGAAGGCAAGTAGCCGCTGGGTCAATGCCGCAGCACGGTCTGCGCCCTTCTGGGCATTGTCCAGCGCTCTTCCGGCACGGGCCTTCTCCCCGCCCGCCAAGCTCCGGCGTGCCATGTCGACGTTTCCAGTTATGATCGTAAGCAAATTGTTGAAGTCATGGGCGATGCCCCCGGTAAGCTGACCTACCGCTTCCATCTTCTGCGATTGGCGTAGAGCCTCTTCGGCCTGTTCGCGCTCCGCGATTACCTCGGCGACCCGCCGCTCAAGTGTCTCGTTGAGTTCACGCAGCGCTTCTTCGGCGCGCCGGCGCTCTGTCAGATCAAGCATCGCGCCGATCATCCGGACTGCCCGGCCCTGCGCGTCACGCAACACGAATCCGCGGTCGAGGACATGAACATGCCCACCATCGCTCGTCAGGAAACGGTATTCCTCCGTCCAGTGGCTGTCGCCCCCATCGATGACAGCGTGGATGCTCTCCTCCACGCGCTCCCGGTCTTCCGGGTGGATGTGCTCAAGCCACCAAGTGCCAGTCGGTTCCACCCCGTCTTCGGAATAGCCGAACATCGTATGCACGGCTTCATTCCACTGTACGTGATCTCGGACGAGGTCCCAGTCCCAGATGGCGTCGTTGGTTGCGCGTGATGCGAGGCGGTAGCGTTCTTCGGTTTCACGCAGAGCCGCCTCGGAACGCTTGCGCTCGGTAACATCCAGGATCGTGCAGATGGCGCCAATATGCTCGCCGTCACGCATGAACGGCGAGACCCAGTATTCAACGGGCACGGGTGACCCGTCGAGCCGATAGAACAGTTCGTCAGAGATGTGGGCAGACTCGCCGGTGCTTGCGCATCGGTAAATGGGGCATTGCTCGACCGCATAGTGCGACCCGTCGGGATGGGTGTGATGAATAAGGTCGTGAAGTTTCCGACCGATCACTTCTTCTTCGCTCGAGAAGCCCATCATGGTCAGAAACCCGTTGCTGACCAGCGTGGTCTTGCCCTCGCGGTCGACCGAGTAGAAAGCGCCGGCCGCTGCATCCAGGACGAGGCGCAGACGTTCCTCGCTTTCGCGTAACGCCGTTTCCGCCTTCTGCTGAGCGCTGATATCGGTGTTGGTACCAAACCAGCGGATTAGCTCGCCGTCCTCATTTCGGATCGGCTCGGCTCGAGTGAGGAACCAGCGATACTCCCCCGAGGCAGAGCGCAGCAGATACGTGCCCTCCCATGGTTCGCCGGCCGCCCAGTTCCGCTGCACTTCCTCGATTACCCGATCGATGTGATCAGGGTGATGAACCTCGCGCCAGCCCCAGCCCTGCATCGATTCAAAATCGGTGCCCGTGTAGTCGTACCAGCGCTTGTTGTACCAAAAGATCGATCCGTCGGCTTCGGCCATCCAGGCGAGCTGGCTGACATTCTCCGCGAGCATCTGGAACTCGGCGGCCTTCTCTCGCAGACGGGCTTCGCTTTCCTGAAGTGCTTGCTCGGCGATCGTGCGCTCGATGACGAGCGCCGCCGAACGCGTCACGATTTCAATCACCTCCAGGTCAGCGGGCATCGGCTCGCGCGGCTCGCGGTAGTACATGGCGAAGGTGCCGAGGACCTCGCCTTGACCTGACAATATTGGTGTCGACCAGCAGGCTCTGAGGTCGTGCGCCAACGCTAAATCACTGAATTCCGTCCATAATGGATCGGTGGCGATATCGGCCACATAGACGGGCGTCTTATGAAATGCGGCGGTACCGCACGAGCCCACCTCGGGCCCGATCTCGATCCCATCGATCGCCTGATTATAAGCATCCGGCAG
Organism: Sphingomonas xanthus; assembly: GCF_007998985.1. Lineage (GTDB taxonomy): Bacteria > Pseudomonadota > Alphaproteobacteria > Sphingomonadales > Sphingomonadaceae > Sphingomicrobium > Sphingomicrobium xanthum. The sequence continues at coordinate 71,611 of NZ_CP041659.1, read as the reverse complement.
GCTCGGCGCCGCCCCGTGCCTCAGGTGGATTCCATCTGGTTCGAGCAGCAAAACGGAGCCGAGCATTCCAAATGGGGACTGTGCTTCGACGGTGCGAAGGAGCGTGTCGAGCAGCTGGTCGAGTGGTGCGTCCCTTACCGCCAGTTCGAGCATCTGGCTTTGCGCAGCCCGCAAGGCGTCGGCGCGAGCCCGCTCGGTCACGTCCGAGCCTTCGATGAAAATGCCGCTGACCTGGCCCTGATTGTCAGTGATCGGCTGGAAAACGAAGTCCACGACGCGATGTTCGGTCGGACCGTCCGGGGTGCGCTGAAGGCCGACATCCACAGCGCTTCCGATGAATGCCTTGCCGGTGCGATAAACGTCGTCGAGAATCTCGAAAAAGCCCTGGTCGGCTACTTCCGGTACTGCCTCGCGGGCCGCCTTGCCGATCACCTCGCGATGACCCAGCAATTGCATGTAGGCCGGGTTGGCCAATTCGAACACATGCTCAGGACCGCGCAGGACAGCCATAAAGCCCGGGGCCTGCTCGAACATTTGTTTAAGTCGCTCGCGCTCGGCGACCGTTTGACGTTCGGCGAGCACCCGCTCGGTTGTTTCCACGACGATCGCGATGACACCGGCGGGCCTTCCGGTCTCGTCGGGTACCGGCGAATAATCGAGGTTCATCCAGACCTGTTCAGGCCGGCCATGGCGATGGAGGGTAAGCTCCTGATCCTTATACGCGAGCGTACCTCCGGCAAGACAGACTTTCATGACATTGTCGTTGAAATCGGCGACTTCCGGCCAACCCTCGCGCACCTTGCTGCCTAGCAATCCGGGATGGCGGGCGCTCGCGAATACGGAATAAGCGTCGTTGTAGATCATGACGCCGTCCTCGCCCCACAACATCACGATCGGGACCGGCGAATTGAGAAGAATGGCGGTGGCCGTCTTGAGGCTTTGTGGCCAGCTGTCGATCGCACCGAGCGGCGTTTTGGACCAGTCAAAATTTCGGACACGGCCCGCCATTTCACCTTCGGCTGGCAGGAACTCAAGGTTACTCATCAGGTCGGGCTCATCGTTAGTAAGCTCGGCATACGCCGCAGATACTTGCCGCAAGGCTCGGGAGAATTCTGGCAGACTTAGCAGCGAGTTTGAATTCCGAAAACCTCTCCCTCCAGTGGCGTTTCGCAGCTTGGTTGAGTGATCATTTGAACAATGCCGAATTGCGCCCGGGTAAGGCGAAGATTCGGACCGATCATGCCAAGGGGCGGAACTGCCATCTTTACCTGCTAGAACGCCAATGATTGGCTATCGGTCAAAGGCAGTAAGCTCCGGCATTTCCCGACACGGGAACCGTCAATTCGAGTTAATTCGAAATAAGGATTGACAGGGACGCGGATTACCATCATTTCGAGATCCGTCGAAAGGACGAATCATGCGACTCTTCAATCTGGTGCTGACGACCCTGTGGCACCGCTGGATGGCACCGCCCCGGGCCTACTGCTGCTCCACCTGCTGCATCAATTTCGCAGGCTTTCGCTAATGGACATCCATAGTGCCGCCATCGCGCTCGGCGCCCTCGCGCAGGAACATCGTCTCGCCTTGTTTCGCCTGCTCGTTCAGGCCGGGCCTGACGGCCTCCCTGCTGGCGCGATCGCCTCGGAGCTCGGCATCCCGAACAGCTCGCTCTCATTCCACCTCGCCCAGCTGCGCGGGGCTCGGCTGATCACGCAGGAGCGGCAACACCGTTCGCTGATTTACCGCGCCAACTATCCGGTGATGAACGGCCTGATCGATTACCTCACTGAAAATTGTTGCGCCGGCTCCGACTGCCCGGATCCGGCCGTCCCATCCTCCCCAGTCCAAAGGAAACCTTCATGAAGCGCTTGCATGTCCACGTCGGTGTCAAGAATCTTGACGCCTCTATCCGGTTTTACTCGACCCTGTTCGGCGCCGAGCCGAGCGTCACCAAGCACGACTATGCCAAGTGGATGCTAGATGACCCCCGGGTCAATTTCGCCATTTCCGCCGGCCATCACGCGGCCAAGGGCATCGAGCACCTCGGCATCCAGGTTGAAAATGGCGAGGAACTGGCCGTGGTTTACGGTCGATTGAAGGCCGCCGACCGCCCAGTCCTCGAGGAAGGCGCGACTACCTGCTGTTACGCCAAAAGCGAGAAGAGCTGGATTACGGACCCCGACGGAGTCGTGTGGGAAACCTTCCTTACGAACGGCGAGGCTACCATTTACGGCGACAGCCCTGCTCTCGATGCCGCCTCGCTCAATGCATCCCCCGAAACTTGCTGCGCACCAGCGTTGCGGTCACCGCAACCTGAATGCGACGCGGCCTGTAGCTAAGCTGGAACCGGGGGCAACCAGCATGAGCGACCGGACCTACAGTACCCTTCCCCTCGCCCTACTGATCGATGTCATCGACGAACTGGCGAACAGGTTGAGCGAGATGAGCAAGGCTAGCGATGACCGCCAGAATATTAATTGAGCCGCTCGGGCGGCGGGTGGCCGCCGAGGGTGTGGGCTCCTTCTTCCTGTTTGGCGCCGTGATCGGCTCGGGCATTATGGCAGAGGGGCTGAGCGGCAGCGATGTGGCGCTCGCCCTGCTCGCCAATACCCTTGCGACAGGTGCCATCCTTTTCGTGATTATTGCGATGCTGGGGCCGGTGTCGGGCGGACACTTCAATCCTGCGGTGTCGCTGGTCATGGCGGCACGACGGGAGCTGCCCTGGAAAGACGTCGCGCCCTACGTCATTGCGCAGCTTGTCGGCGGCCTGCTCGGCGCGCTCGCGGCGCATCTGATGTTCGATCTGCCGCTATGGCAAGTCTCGCTGAAGGCCAGGACCGGTGTTGGCCAGTGGGTGGGCGAGGTAATCGCGACATTCGGCCTGATCCTGACGATCATTGGCACGGCGCGGGCTCGGCCCGGCTTGGTTCCCGCCAGCGTGGCTCTCTACATCACCGCGGCTTACTGGTTCACTTCCTCAACGAGCTTCGCCAACCCCGCGATCACCGTGGTGCGAAGTTTGACCGACAGTTTCGCTGGAATCGCGCCAGGGAATGTGGCGTTTTTCATTGTCGCACAGTTGCTCGGCGCCTTTTTGGCGGCTGCGATAGGAAAACAACTGTTCGACTGATCGTAAGGTTTGGACGGGAGCAATCTGATTGCAGTTGTGCAAACGCTGCCTGCACAATCCGTCAATTATACGAGACGCGATATCGGCCTAGTCCCTGCTTTAGAAGCTGCAGGGAAACAAGAAATGTATACGCCAGTCGATTTGGCCTCCTACTGTCGACGAATTGGCTACTGCGGCCCACTTGTCCCAACGTTGACCACTCTCACTGACCTACAAAGGCAGCATATTGCGGCGATCCCGTTTGAAGCCATTGATATACTGCTCGGTAATGGCACCGACATCCGGCCGGAGGCGGTAGACTCTAAACTCCTTGGCCGTAAGCGGGGCGGCTGCTGCCTGGAGCAGAACATGCTCTTCGCGCGCGTCCTAAACCAGATAGGGTTCAGGATCGAAATCATGATGGGACGGGTTTTTCGCGGCTCTCCTCCGAATGACCCTCAACCCCGCACCCACCTGGCCACTTGCGTCACGATCGAGGGAGACCGCTGGCTGGCCGATGTCGCCTTTGGCGCTTATGTCCCACCAGAGCCATTGCGCATGGAAGTGGATGTCGCCCAAGCCACCCAATTCGATACTTATCGGGTCGTGCAAAAGCTAAATGGCTTTTCACTTGAGGTTCTTATCGGTGCCCAGTGGGAGTGCCTTTACTGGCTTTCCACCGATCCCATCTACCCGTCGGATCTTCAGATGGCGAACTGGCATGTTACAACTCATCCGGACTCCCCCTTTCGGCGCCAGTTGATTGCCGCCAGGACGACGCCCTCAGCCCGGTTCGCATTACTGGAAAATCGGCTCACGACCCACTTTCCGGATGGCAGGAGAGAACAATCAATTCTGTCGGCGATCGAGGTGGAGGCTGCGCTTTCAGAACAGTTTGGGCTAGAGGTCGCGCCTTCGTGGCGGTCGACTTTGGAGCGCGCCGCTTTGGCAGGAGCCGGTAACTAGTTGGAGGCCGGACGCTAGGCCATGCAATTGGCCATCCTTCTGATGGCTAGGGTCACCCAAGCGCTGCAGGTGTCGGCAAATCCGGCACTGCTCCAGCGCTTATGTCATTCCCCGCTAAATCAGTCACTTGCATCGGAGGTCGCGGGGTCGAACATGTCGCGCAATTCGGCCAATTTTTCGAAGGCAAAGTCGGTAAATGCCTTCACTCTTGCCACTGCCCTGATGTCTTCATGAACCAATATCCACAACTCGCTTGCTGCCTCGGCTACGACAGGCGAAACCCTCCGAAGGCCTGAGCTTGCTGCTGCCATGTAACAAGGAAGAAGTGCCAGGCCGATCCCGGCTTCCGCGGCGTGACGCAAGGCGGTGAGGCTGTTGACGTACAACCGGAAATTCGCGCTTGGGATATTGGCACCAAGCCAGCGATAGGCACGCAGATGGGACAGACTGTCGTCGAGCCCAATCCAGTCTTGATCGGTGAGCGGCAGATCGCGCTCCTTGCGCTGCAGATACTCGCCTGACCCGTAGATTGCGTAACTCAACTTCCCTATCCGGCGACCATAAAGATTCTCGGATGGAGCGGCGGCAGGACGGATCGCAATATCTGCGTCCCTACGCGATAGGTTGAGCATCTGACCCCCAGTCACAAGTTCGATTGCGACTTCAGGGTTTAGGCGCTCGAAGGAAGCACAAATGGACATGATCCATGGAAGCAGCGTGTCCGTTGTCGTAAGCCTGACAGTTCCGCTCAGTCGGAGGTCTTTTCCGGCCAGCTTTCTTTCCAGCTCCACGACTTCTGCATCAATGCGTTCTGCCAAGCTAATGACTGCCTCGCCCGATACAGTAGGAATGTACCCGCTGCGCAGCCGTTCGAACAAACGCACTCCAAGGCGTTCCTCGATGCCGCTGATCCGCCGAAACATCGTCGAGTGATTGACCCGCATCTCGCGCGCGGCACCGGCAAGCGACCCGTTACGGCCGATCGCTAGCACCGTCAGCAGATCGTCCCAAGCCAGACCCTTCCGCATGTTTCTCGTGCTTTTCCGCCGTTGAGCGCGAATGCGAGTGTAGCAATCGAATGATAGCCGGCACAGCCCCGGCCGACCGGCTTTCAATTCCCGCGATTGCAACTGGGCTGGGACGGCTGCCGCCGGTACTCTCAAGTGATAACTGGAGTCTTACCGTTCCCGCGCGCGGAATTCGTCGGTCAGCATCCCGAAGTAGCCCCAATTTTCTTCCTCGATCTCCTGAATGATGATGTGCGTATGCTCAGGTTTCTTGCCGAGAATATCTACTAGCGACCGCGTTATCTCGGCAACGAGGCGTTGCTTCTGATCGCGAGTAGCGCCGACGGTAATCTGCAAATTGACGCAAGGCATCCGCAATCTCCATGGTTGAGGGGCTTACGAGATTTAGCACGGCGGCGCGCCGGGAGCTGCACGCCGCCGTGCCAGGAAGCCCGGCTATTCAGGCTTCTTAACCAGCCGGAAGGCGATCGGACGAATTGGAGCCGCGCTCGCCCCGCGAAACTTCAGGGATCCGCCGATGAAAGCGAACTCAAATACTCGGTCTTTCGCGAGCTCTTCGAGAAACGCCAATTCGATAATTGGGATACCATGTTCCGCGAGCAGATAGGTATGCACAGGGACGTAGTTCACAGGATCGTCGGACGGGAAAGCCTCGAAGCTCAGATTGTCCGCTCCGACCACCATGGCTCCTTGCTCGACCAGGTAACGGGCGCCGTCCATGTCCAGGCCGGGAGCCTTGTCGATGAACGCTTGCCCCTCCTGGAAACGAGCCATTCGGCCAGTCCGGATCAGCACAACGTCGCCTCTGCGGAGCGAGACCGTTTGCTTCATCAGGGCACGTTCCAGATCTGCCCGCCGGATTCGATAGTTATCAGGCAGCATCGCCCTACCCTGCGACGCAGCGACATCGATCAGCACGCCGCGGGCAACAATGAGCGGGATCGTTTCCGCGCCGGCCTTGCGCCATCCCCGATCCCCCAGATGTTCATCGGCACTGAAGCCATTATAGATCTGGCCATTCAGGCCGAAGTGATTCAACGCGTCGATGTGCGTTCCCATATGGGTGTACATGGAGACTGCGTCGCCAGTGTATGAAACCCGGCTGTTAGCCTGCCTGCCGACCTGCATAGGATCGTCAACCTCAGTGCCGCGCGGTGTGTGCGTCAGCCAGTATTGGGATCGGGGATCGCCGATCCCATGCCAGCTCGGCATGCCGACGAAATAGTCTACTGACAGATCATATGCCTGCGACGCGTCGCTCTGCTTGAGTATCTCGGCCCGGCTCTCGGCGGTCATGAGGTTCAGCCGGCCGATCTCGTCGGCCGGTCCCCAGGGACTCTTGCCCACCTCCGGAGCAGCCGACGCAGGCATAGATGCCGCGATCAGAAGTAGTGCGAAGCAGCCGTGAATTCGCATCAAATTTCTCCTGCCCACGGGTGGACGGCGAAATATATGGACTTGCATGAGCGCGCGCGGAATTCACTAAAGACGCATTTCTCGATTGCATCGATGCAAACTTAAATTGCCCGGAAGGGGCGTTCCCGGAACGATATTCTTGACCTACTCCAGGCCGAGGTTCGCAGGAGATAAGAGTTTGCACGGCGTCGGAATAATCGGGCTGGGCCTGATGGGGCAGCGATTTGCCCAAGCGGCAGAAGGCCATCCGGAAATCCGAGTGGTTGCTCACTATGACCCGTACGCAAAATCCGCGGTCGGCACAGCGTTGGCGACCGCCAGTGCAAAGGATCTCATTTGCCATCCTGACGTCGAGTGCGTCTACATTGCCTCGCCGCCCGCGACGCATCTCGACCTGATCAATCAAGCAGCGAAGGCCGGCAAGGCGATCTTTTGCGAGAAACCTCTTTGCACTGATGTTGCGGATGCGCATGCGGCGGTTGGCGCTGTTGAGGCAGCCGGTGTGGCAGCGGCGGTCAATTATCCGCATGCAACAGCGTCCGCTGCTCTAGAGTTGCAACGGATTGTCCAGTCCGGCGAGCTTGGCCCCAATGTCGCGGCAAGGCTCACCTTGCGCTTCGCGGAGTGGCCGCGGCGATGGCAGGCCCAGGCCGGCGACTGGTTGCGAAGCCCGACAGAGGGCGGTTTCGTCCGAGAGGTCATTTCCCATTTTCTGTATCTCGCGGGCCGGCTGTTCGGCCCCGGCAAACTGGTGGAGCGGTCGATCCAGTGGGGTCCAGCGACAGAGGAAATCCTTCACTGCAAACTCGATTTCAATGGGGTTGAGTTGGTCATCGATGGGGCCGTGACTGGCGACATCGAAGACCACAACTCCCTCGAAGTCCGCGGGGAGCTGGCCGCCGCAACGCTCTTCGATTGGTACCAGCTTCATTATGGCCAGACACAAATTGGAGAAGGGTCGGCTCCTACTTCGCAGCTGGATGAGCTTGGCCTGATGCTCGACGGCCACGATCATCGGCTGGCATCGTTTGAAGAGGCTTGCTCAGTAGTACAGCTGGTTGAAGCGATCGTCCTGCGTCAGACGTCCTGAGCGTCATGCAGCCAAGCTGGTTCTCAGGGCTCCCTTCCGCGGCAGAGCAAGCAGCCACGCGTTTTAGTCCGTTTGTCTATAATCTAGACATGAGAGGGTGTTTTGCCTATATTCCGTAAATACTCGGAGATTGCCAATGGCCGAAGCACTTCACCTCGATCGGGCGAGTTCGACTAACCACCTTGGCGGGCCGGCGCTGCGCGGATTCTTCAACATCGCCAAGCAGTGGGAGCTTTCGGAAGTTGAGCAGATGGCGATCCTGGGCCTGAAAAGCCGTTCCACGCTTCAAAGCTGGAAGGCTGGTAATGTCTCTAAGATCAGCCGCGATACGCTGGAGCGCATCTCCTACGTTTTCGGCATCTTCAAGGCGATCAATATCCTGCTCCCGATCCCGGCGCGGGCGAACGGCTGGATGCGCAAGCCCAACAAGGCGCCGCTGTTCAACGGCCAGTCGGCGCTCGACCGCATGACGTCCGGCAACGTGAGCGACCTCTATGTTGTTCGCCAGTATCTCGACGCTCAGCGCGGCTAGATGGTCAGCCTGGAGTGCTACGAGCCACCGGTGGCGGTGACGGGATGGCGCGTCTATCGCATCATTCCCACCATCTTCCCGCCCCGTTCGATCTTCGACGACATCGCAAGCGTCGAAGACCTCGACGCACTCTACGAAGTTGAAGGCCTTACCAATGACCGCGTCCGCGAGCAGATCGGTCAGCTTCAGCTAGTTGCGCCTGAAGACCGGGTGGCGGGCCCGAGCACGACCCCGGTTATGGCGGCCTTCACTCACCTCAACCCGAGCGGGTCGCGCTTCACCGACGGGACTTACGGCGTCTATTACGCCGCCACGGAACTCGACACCGCAATTGCCGAGACAAAGTACCATCGCGAAGTGTTCCTTGCGGCCACGGACGAGGCACCGATTGAGATCGACCAGCGCGTCTATGTTGCGACGGTTACCTGCGACCTTCATAATCTTCGGAGCTGCCAAGGCACCTACCCGGAGATTCTGGATCCGGCTGATTATTCTGCCGGCCAGAAACTGGGAGCCCGGCTCCGCAACGAAGGTTCGAATGGTGTCATTTACGACAGCGTCCGCGCGCCCGGCGGCACCTGCGTAGGCGTATTCCGTCCGCGCTGCCTGGCAGACTGCATCCAGGAGAGGCATCTGACCTATCGCTGGGACGGTGAGCGCATCAGCGAGATCTACGAGAAATCGGGATACCGTTCAGTTTAGCCCATACAAAGCAACTCACGTCGGCGCTCCATTCGGCTAGCGGCGAGAGTGAGAAGGCGCTCAAAACAAGGTGCCCGTTTAAGCAACCCTTCCAGACAGCCGGTGCAGCAGGATTGCCCCAGCTCGACCCGGAGTCGCTTCGGGTTCCGTTCCATGGCCATATCTCAGGTCGCGCGCAGCGAGGCGCGCCAATGACGTCAACGGTCGAATTCGTCGCGGAAAACGATGGCCTCTCAACACATCAACTGCATCTGCGCGGTTCAATGCCAGTGACAGGCGCCTCGCCCTCGCCACTCCATATAGCCGCCCTGCCCAAGCCAGCTTCGGGTCATCAACTTCCAACAGTCTTGCTGCCAGAGCGAATAGCATCGCCCCACCCTCACCTATCCGGTCCGGATCAAGCTCCTCATCAAGCATGGCGAGCCAGCTGTCTTCAAGCATGCCCAACTCTTCGCCACGAATACCGCGCGGCAAGAGCACCGCCGCCACTGATTGCAACCGGGGTTCCGGCGGCGGACCACGATGGTCGAGCTGTTCAAGGGCTTCACGCCACCAGGCCAACCTGATCGCCCCGAGGGCGGGCTGGGTCGACGAAGTCACGACGCTACGAAGCGCATCATCGATATCGAACAGCGCATCGAAAGCGGGCCGAAGCTCGACCGGCCAATGCAGGCGAACCAGGTCACGGTCGCGCATCGGCGCGCCCGGCTTATCGATAGCAGACCGCCTTGGCCGCCTTCACGACGTCATCGGCGCGAATGATCGCCATCTTTTCAAGGTTCGCCGCATAAGGCAGCGGCACGTCGACGTCGGTCACCCGAAGCACCGGCGCATCGAGATCGTCAAAGCCTTCTTCCATGCAGATCGCCATGATCTCGCTCGCGATCGAGCAGGTCGGCCAGCCTTCCTCGACCACTACGAGCCGATTTGTCTTGGCGAGCGACGTCAACACCGCCTCCTTGTCGAGCGGTCGCAAGGTGCGAAGATCGATAACCTCGGCCTCGATCCCCTCACCTGCCAGCTGGTCGGCAGCGTCCAGCGCGACGCCAACACCGATCGAATAGCTGACCAGCGTGACGTCACTTCCCTCCCGCATGATGCGCGCCTTGCCGATCGGCAAGACATAGTCCTCGACCATCGGAACGCCGAAGCTCTGGCCGTAGAGCAATTCGTTTTCGAGGAAGACCACTGGGTCTTCGCTTCGAATCGCGGCTTTCAGCAGGCCCTTGGCGTCAGCACTGTCATACGGAGCAATTACCACCAGCCCCGGGACGGATGCGTACCAGGGACCGTAATTCTGGCTGTGCTGGGCGCCAACCCGGCTGGCCGCGCCGTTAGGGCCACGGAACACGATCGGGCAACGCATCTGGCCGCCCGACATATAATTGGTCTTGGCCGCCGAATTGATGATGTGGTCGATCGCCTGCATCGCGAAGTTGAAGGTCATGAATTCGATCACGGGCTTCAGTCCGCCCATGGCTGCGCCTGACCCGAGACCAGCAAAGCCATATTCGGTGATTGGCGTATCTACGACACGCTTGGGTCCGAACTCGTCGAGCAAGCCCTGGGTTACCTTGTAAGCGCCCTGGTACTGCGCGACCTCTTCGCCCATCACGAACACCCGCTCGTCCCGGCGCATTTCTTCGGCCATCGCGTCGCGCAGCGCTTCGCGAACCGTGGTCGGCTTCATCTCGGTTCCCTCGGGGACGTCGGTTGCGGCCATGGTTGGCGCCTTGACGACCGGCTTTGGCGCCGGATCATCGGTCCTGGGCGCGGGCTGCGGAGCCGCCGGCTCCGCATTGGGCTCCGGATCGACCGAGGCGGCGCCATCGCCGCCCATGAGGGCGATGACCGTTCCAACCTTCACGCCGTCGGTGCCTTCTGCGACCAGGATCTTGGAGATGGTCCCTTCGTCGACTGCCTCGAACTCCATCGTCGCCTTGTCGGTTTCGATCTCGGCCAGGATGTCGCCCGACGACACTTCATCGCCTTCCTTCACCAGCCATTTGGCCAGCGTGCCTTCCTCCATCGTCGGGGAGAGGGCGGGCATCTTCAGTTCGACGGACATCAATAGCTCTCCACCAGAACATCGGTGTACAGTTCGGCCGGATCCGGCTCCGGCGCTTCTTCAGCAAACTTCGCAGAAGCGACGACGATATCCTTGATTTCCTTGTCGATCGCCTTGAGCTCGTCCTCTTTGACGCCAAGCTTTCCTAATTCGGCGGCGGCAAGGTCGATCGGGTCGCGATGCTCGCGATAATCCTGGACTTCTTCTTTCGTGCGATACTTGGCCGGGTCCGACATCGAATGTCCGCGATACCGATAGGTAAGGAGTTCGAGAATGATCGGCCCCTTCCCTGCCTGGGTCCATTTCATCGCTTCCTCGGCCGCGCCGCGGACAGCCAACACATCCATGCCATCGACCTGGATGCCGGGGATACGGAAGCTCTCGCCACGCTTGTAGAAGTCAGGCTCCGAAGCCGACCTCTCGACCGCGGTGCCCATCGCATACTTGTTGTTCTCGATGGCGTAGATGACCGGGAGGTCCCACAGCTTCGCCATGTTGAAGCTCTCGTAGACCTGGCCCTGGTTGGCAGCGCCGTCACCGAAATAGGCAAGGCAGGTGCCGCCATCGCCCGAATATTGATGCTTGAAGGCAAGGCCCGTGCCCAAGGCGACCTGCGCACCGACGATGCCATGGCCGCCGTAAAAGCCATGCTCGACGCTGAACATGTGCATCGAACCGCCCTTGCCCTTGGAAATGCCGGCGGCGCGGCCGGTCAGCTCGGCCATGATGACGTTGGGGTCGATGCCATAAGCCAGCATGTGGCCATGGTCGCGATAGCCGGTGATGACGCTGTCGCGCCCGACCTTCATCGCGCTTTGAAGTCCGACTGCTACCGCTTCCTGGCCGATGTAGAGGTGGCAGAAGCCACCGATCAGCCCGAGTCCGTAAAGCTGGCCCGCCCGCTCCTCGAAGCGGCGGATGAGGAGCATCTGCTTGTAAAAATCGAGCAGCTCGTCCTTCGACGCCTTGTAGCGCTCCGGCTCGCCGGGACGCTCCCGATTAGGTTTGCCGGGCGCTGCGGCGGGGGCAGCACTCTTGCGGGCGGTTTTCGCCACGGACCTCTCCACTGTCGTTCGTTTGCGCGCGCTATAGGAGCCACAGGCCCGAAAGGGCAATGCCGTAGCGTCGGTTCGCCTCAGTCTTCGAGAGGAACGACGACTTCATCGGCGCGAACGAGGCCCAAATCCTTGCGGACCATCTCATCGGCGAGGTCGGGATCGGCCTTGCGCGGGTCAAGCAGTGTCGAGCGGTGACGTAACCGGTCACGCTCGGCCTCCAGCTGCGCAAGCTCGGCCTTTCGCATTTCAAGCTGTTGGGAATAGCCGCGCCAGGCGAAGAGACCATTCGGTCCGGCGACGGCATGACCGGCGAAGCTGCCGACGACGATCAGCGCCAGCGCAGGCCAAGCGGCCCGGCGGATCAATCCAACGCTGTTCGGCTTCCCCGTCATCTCCTTCACAGAATCAGAAAGACGCCATGAAGGCAAGGCATTTCATGCCTTTGATTCACAGAATTTTTTTGGGGTTCAGCGAGAATGGTAGGCCTTGAGCGCGGCGACGCCGGGATAGCGGGCCATGTCGCCCAATTCCTCCTCGATGCGCAGCAGCTGATTATATTTGGCGGTCCGATCCGACCGGGCCAGGCTGCCCGTCTTGATCTGGCCGCAGCCCAGCGCCACCGCAAGGTCGGCGATGGTCGAATCCTCGGTCTCACCCGACCGATGGGACATCACCGCGGTATAGCCCGACGACTGCGCCAGCCGAACGGCATTGATCGTTTCAGTGAGCGTGCCGATCTGGTTGACCTTTACCAGGATCGAATTGGCGATCCCGTCGCGAATACCGTCGGCCAATCGCGCTTCGTTGGTCACGAACAGGTCATCGCCTACGAGCTGGACCCGGCCGCCGAGCCGTTCGGTGAGCGCTTTCCAGCCGGCCATGTCATCCTCTGCCATGCCGTCTTCGATCGATGCAATCGGATATGCGTCGCAAAGCTCGGCGAGGTAGGCCGCCATTTCGTCGGGCGACAAGGTCCGCCCCTCGCCTTCCATGACGTAGCCGCCGTCCTTGAAGAATTCAGTGGAGGCACAATCAAGCGCGATCAGCACGTCCTCGCCCAGCTTGTAGCCAGCGCTGGAGGTCGCTTCGGCGATGAGGTCCAGCGCCGCGCGCGCCGAAGCGATGTTAGGCGCGAAACCGCCTTCATCGCCGACCGCGGTGCTCAGTCCCTTGCCGTGAAGCGCCGATTTCAGCGCGTGGAAAATCTCAGTCCCGCAGCGCAGGGCCTCCGAAAAACTCTCGGCGCCCACAGGCATGACCATGAATTCCTGGAAATCTATCGGATTGTCGGCATGGGCCCCGCCGTTGAGGATGTTCATCATCGGCACCGGCAGGATCGTTGCGCCAACGCCGCCGACATACCGGTACAGCGGCAGGCCGCGCGCTTCCGCCGCTGCCCTTGCCGTGGCCAGACTGACACCGAGAATGGCATTGGCGCCAAGCTTTGCCTTGTTCGTGGACCCGTCGAGGTCGATCATCGCTGCATCGATCTCGGCCTGGTCCTCGGCGTCATATCCAAGAATGGCATCGGCAATGGCGCCATTGACCGCGCGCACAGCCTCGCCGACGCCCTTGCCGCCCCAGCGCGCCGGGTCGCCGTCACGCTTCTCGACAGCTTCATGGGCCCCGGTCGAAGCGCCCGAGGGGACCGCTGCCCGGCCCAACGACCCGTCCTCCAGGGTCACGTCGACTTCGATCGTCGGGTTCCCGCGGCTGTCGAGAATCTGCCTGGCGTGAATGTCGACGATTGCGGTCATTGCGCTGCCTTTTCGATAAATGGGTCTGTAAGCTCGTTGCGGCCCCTATACGGCGCGCGGCAAAGGGTGCAACTTGTCGGCAGCAAATCCGTCGCCGGAACGATGGGCGGGGGTCCCGGGTTGAATCCGAAAAGGAGGAGATAAAGCATGGCCAATCCAAATGAGCTTCCCGAAGGCACCGACACCGTCATCGCTGGCGCGTCCGCAACCGATACCGAGGAGGCTCTCATCGTGCGCGAACCGACTTCAAAAGACCGAGCAATCGAAAAACTTCGCTCGGGGAGCGAGAAGCTCTCCGGCCAGGCCGCAGACAAGGCCCGGGGTTTCGTCAGCCAGGGACTCGAGCGGTCGAGCGAGGCGCTGGCGAATGTCTCCAAGCTGGTTGGGGACACAGCCGACGGCCTCGATGAACGATTGGGCGCGGAATATGGCGATTACGCCCGCCGGGCCGCGAGCGCGATCGAGGAAGCTGCCAACAAATTGGCCGCGAAAGATGCCGACGAACTGATCGACGACAGCCGGGAATTCGTGCGCAAGAGCCCGGGCGTTGCGCTCGCCGGCGCTGCGATTGTCGGTTTCGCGCTTGTCCGGCTGGTCAAGTCCGGGTTCGACCAGGACAAAAAGTCCAGCTGACGGCCATGGCATCGCACGGGGGCAAGGCCGAGGAGGATGTTCCGCTGAGCGAACTGCTCGAGCGGCTGGTCGATGACGGCCGCGGTTACGCACAGGCCGAGCTGGAGCTGGTCAAGGCCAAGATGGCGGAAAGGGCACAGGCCTATCGCCCTCCCCTTGCACTAGGCATCGCCGCACTGATTATCGCGACGGCAGCGCTTATCGCGCTTAGCGTTACGCTCGTCCTTGCACTGGCAGCCCTGCTCGGGCCGCTGCTCGGCGGACTAATTGTCACAGTGACGCTATTGGGGATTGCCGCGCTGCTTGCCTATCTCGCCAAGCGAAAGATCGAGGCAATCGGTGATTAAGGAACATAAAGTCGAGCTTGCGGAAGCTGAAGTCAGCCGCGCCAAGGCCCAGCTGATCGAGACCATCGGCGACCTCACCGACGCTCTCAACCCTCAAAGGATCATGAGTGACCTTTGGGAAACCGCCAAGGTCAAGGGCGCGGACTTGGCCGAAGACGCGGTCGACGCGGTAAAAAAGCGTCCGGTTGCGGTCGGCGGCGCAATGGCCGCGCTGACGATGTTCCTGGCCCGGCAACCGATCAAGGATGCGGCAAGCCGATTGGTTGACGCCATGACGTCATCCAAGCAGCCGACCAAGAAGGAACCCAAGGCCAAGCCTGCAACGTTGTCGTCTGAACCTGAAGCTGGCGGCTTGCCGGCGCCGCGCCGCCGCGCGCGCGCCAAGGCCGCAAGCGCGACCAAACCGGAGAAAGCGCAATGAACAACAACGAACAAGCCCCTAACGAAACACACGCCTCGATCCGCGATCGGGCCGGAGAAGCAATCGAGGGCGCGCGCGAACGCGCCATCGATGCATATGACAGCGCCCGGGAACGGGCCGCCCAGGCCCGCCGGAAGGCTGGCGACGGGATTGGACAAGCCCCTCTCCTCGCCTTGGGCGGCGGCCTTGCGCTCGGCGCGCTGATTGCCGCGATCCTGCCAAAGACCGAAGCTGAGCAGAAGCTACTCGGATCCACCGGTCGACGCATCGCCGACAGCGCCAAGGTTGCAGCAAGCGCAGCCAAGGAAGCGGGCCGCGAAAAGCTGACCGAACTGAACATTACTAAGGATGCCGGCTCGTCAGCCGTACAGTCGCTCGTTGATGGGATCGGTGAGGCGGCGCGCACGTCGGGCAAGGCAGCGCTGGACGCGGTGCGAAACAAGGGCTAGCGGCGCTTGCCATGAGCAAGCTTCACCTCGTCTTCGGCGGGCGGGTCAAGGATCCGCAGGGCCTGGAATTCACCGATCTCGACAAGATTGACCTTGTCGGCCTGTTCGACAGCTATGCAACCGCGGAGGAGGCTTGGCGGGGCGCAGCCCAGCGAACAGTGGACGACGCGGAAATCAAATATGTGGTGGTGCACCTGCACCGACTGCTCGAGCCCGATGCAGACGGTATCGCGCGCCCCAAAGACTAGGCTTTGCGGTACCGCCACATCAGCAGCGGCCGGTGAAGTAGTAGCCCGGCGATGAATCCGCCAATATGGGCGGGGGTCGCAAGCATGACGCCTTCTGCGCCGGCGATCATGCCCGCCATCCACTGCAGCACGATCCAGGTCGCGAGTAACCAGGCGACATGCATTGCGCGATTGAGCACGGCGCTGGAAAGCAGCCGCTTCTGGCGACCGTAAAACAATGCGTAGAGACCGAATAGCGCGCTGATAGCCCCGCTTGCGCCCACCATGGGCACCGGACTCGATGGGTCGACTGCATATTGGGACAGCGCGGCTACGAGGGCACCGACGACATAGGCCATCAGGAGCCCCGCTCCACCGATGATCCGCTCGACATGGGCGCCGATGAACAGCAGCATCGCCATGTTGACGATGAGGTGGGTCCAGCCCCCGTGAATCAGCGCCGACGAGAGAGGCGTGATCCAGGCAGGAAGGGCGTCAGGCCAGTGGATGAGGCCCGAAAGCCGTGCCGGGATAAAGCCGAAGCTGGTGACGAATAGTCCGAGCCCCCCGAAGAGCGCGAGCAGCGAGGTGGCCAGCGTAACCAGCCCGATGCCCACCGTCGCGCTCTTCAGGCGCAACATCAGATGAACTCGATCTTGGCAATCTTGTAATAGCGGTCACCGGCGGGGGTCGAAACTTCGACCTCCTCACCTTTCTGACGGCCAATAAGCGCGCGTCCCAGCGGCGAATTGTAACTGATGCGCCCCACTCGAGCATCGGCTTCCTGCTGGCCGACCAACTGATAGCGGACTTCCTTGTCCTCTTCGTCGAGCAGCGTGACCGTGGCGCCAAACACCACCTTGTCCCCCGACAATGTCGTTGGGTCGATGACGAGAGCGCGGCTCAGCCGGTCTTCCATCTCCGCGATCGAAGCCTCGATATGACCCTGCCGCTCTTTCGCGGCATGATATTCGGCGTTCTCGGAAAGGTCCCCGTGAGCGCGAGCCTCTTCGATTGCGTCGATAATCTCCGGTCGCTCAAGCTTCAGCCGCTTTACCTCTTCGGTCAGCTGCCGGTGGCCTTCGGCCAGCATCGGGACCTTGTCGCTTGCCATGTTCACTCACCCCTTTGCCAAAAGCTGCCCGGGCGCCGGTTCTTGGAAGGGCGGCGCGGTCGCGGACGAACTGTAAAGAAATCCAGTCAGGATGCCGAATAATAGGCTTGGAGCGAGCGGACTTCAAGCGCGTGGCCGCGAAGAGCCTCGATCGCGTTGGCCGTTGCGAGACTGGCGGGCGCGGTCGTAAAGTAAGGCACCTTGTTTTTCAGCGCCGCCTCGCGAATCGCCTGACTGTCCTTCAGCGACTGCCAGCCCTCGGTGGTGTTAAACACCAGCTGGACGTCGCCATCAACGATCCGGTCAACGATGTGCGGTCGCCCCTGGGCCACCTTGTTGACCCGTTCGACGGGCAGGCCTTGCTCGGCGATGTGGTCAGCCGTCCCACCAGTCGCGATCAGTTTGAACCCCAGCTCCACCATCTTCGCCGCGGCCGCGGTGATATGCTGCTTGTCGGTATCCTTGACCGACACAAATACCGTTCCCTCATTGGGTAACAGGACCCCGCCGCCAAGCTGCGACTTCGCAAAAGCGATGTTAAAATTGCTATCGATTCCCATGACTTCACCGGTGCTCTTCATTTCCGGTGAGAGCACCGGGTCGGTCCCGGGGAAGCGCGCAAAGGGAAATACGCTTTCCTTGATGGCGATATGCTTGATGTCTCGGTTGATCGGCTCGAACGAGGCCAGCGGTTCGCCTGCCATGACCTGCGCAGCTATCTTGGCGATCGGCCGGCCAATAGCCTTGGCAACGAATGGCACGGTGCGGCTGGCGCGTGGGTTCACCTCGATCAAATAGACTTCCCGGTCCTTCACTGCATATTGGACATTCATCAGACCCCTGACCTTCAGCGCTAGGGCCAGTGCCTCGGTCTGCCGTTCGATTTCTGCCACGACGTCGGCTGGCAAGCTGTAGGGAGGGATCGAGCAGGCGCTGTCGCCCGAATGGACGCCCGCTTCCTCGATATGCTGGAGCACGCCTGCGACCACGACATCGGTTCCGTCGCTGATGGCATCCACGTCCACCTCGATAGCGTCGCGTAGATAGCGATCGATCAGCACGGGAGAGGAGCCCGACACCTGCACCGCGGTCGCGATGTAATGGTCGAGCTGTTCCGGCCCATCCACCACCTCCATCGCCCGCCCACCGAGCACATAGCTTGGGCGGAGGAGCACCGGATAACCAATGCGCTCGGCGACCGCCATCGCTTCGTCGCGGCTTCGCGCAAGGCCGTTGGCAGGCTGTTTGAGACCGAGCTGGTCGACGAGCTTGGCAAAGCGCTCACGGTCTTCGGCAAGGTCGATACTGTCGGGAGAGGTGCCGAGGATCGGAATGCCCTCAGCCTGCAGCTCGGCAGCGAGTTTGAGCGGTGTTTGTCCGCCGAGCTGGACGATGACGCCTACCAGCGTCCCCTTTTCCGCCTCACGGTGGACGATCTCCAGCACGTCCTCGCCGGTCAACGGCTCGAAATAGAGGCGGTCCGATGTTTCGGGATCAGTCGATACCGTTTCCGGATTGCAATTGACCATGATGGTTTCGAGCCCTGCGTCCTTGAGGGCGAAGCTGGCATGGCAGCAACAATAATCGAATTCGATGCCCTGGCCGATGCGGTTGGGACCGCCGCCGAGGATCACCACCTTCTTCCGATCGGAAATCTCGGCCTCGTCCTCGGCCTCGCCGAATAGCGGCGCCTCGTAGGTCGAATATAGATATGGCGTCGCGGCATCGAATTCTGCGGCGCAGCTGTCGATCCGCTTGAATACCGGGCGCACACCGAGCTTAAGGCGGGCCTTGCGGACCTCTGCCTCGGTTATTCCGCCGGTAAGACCGCGCAGTGCGTCATGGACAATGCCTGACCCGCGTGCGGCGGCCTCGCTCATCTCCCGTTCGACATGAGCCGAACGCAGTGCCAGCTGGGCAAGCCGGGCATCGGAGAAGCCCATGGCCTTCAGCCGGCGCATTTCCGCAGCATCGTGAGGGATGCCCTTGTCGCGTACCTGCTCTTCGGCCGCCACGATTTCAGCGAGGCGTCCGAGAAACCAGGGATCAAAACCGGCGATTTCGTGAATGCGCTCGATCGAGAAACCCTGGCGGAGCGCTTCGGCCGCGACCAGCAGACGGTCGGGCGTTGCGCGAGCCAGCGCATTCTCGATGTCCTCAGGGGCGGCATGCTCCAGGTCGCGCATCCGGTCGAGGCCGCACAGACCCGTCTCAAGTCCACGCAATGCCTTCTGCAAGCTTTCCGCAAAGCTGCGCCCGATCGCCATTACCTCGCCCACCGACTTCATGGCGGTGGAAAGCAGCGGTTGCGATCCCTTGAACTTTTCGAAGGCGAAGCGCGGGATCTTGGTCACGACGTAATCGATTGTCGGCTCGAATGAGGCCGGAGTGGCACCGCCGGTTATGTCGTTAGCGATCTCGTCGAGGGTATAGCCGACCGCAAGCTTGGCCGCGACCTTGGCAATTGGGAAACCGGTGGCCTTTGACGCCAGCGCCGAGGACCGCGAAACGCGCGGGTTCATCTCGATGACGATCATTCGCCCGTCCTTCGGATTGACCGCGAACTGGACGTTGGAACCGCCCGTTTCCACACCGATTTCACGAAGCACCGCGATCGAGGCGGTGCGCATCCGCTGATATTCCTTGTCAGTCAGCGTCAGCGCAGGGGCTACGGTGATGCTGTCGCCGGTGTGGACGCCCATCGGATCGACATTTTCGATCGAGCAGACGATGATGGCGTTGTCGGCGCGATCGCGCACGACTTCCATTTCAAATTCCTTCCAACCGAGCAGGCTCTCCTCGATCAGCACCTCGGTAGTCGGCGAGGCGTCTAGCCCCGACTTGACGATCGCTTCGAATTCCTCCCGGTTGTAGGCGACCCCGCCACCAGTCCCGCCAAGTGTGAAGCTTGGCCGAATGATCGAGGGAAGTCCTGTCGTTTCAAGGACTTTCAACGCGTCTTCGAGATTATGTGCGATTCCGCTACGCGCCGATTCAAGTCCGATCCGGTCCATCGCCTCACGGAATTTCTGCCGGTCCTCGGCCTTGTCGATCGCCTCGGCCTGCGCGCCGATCAGTTGGACGCCATGCTTTTCCAGAACCCCGTTCTTGTTGAGCGTCAGCGCGGTGTTCAGCGCGGTCTGCCCGCCCATCGTCGGCAACAGCGCGTCGGGCTTTTCCTTCTCGATGATCCGCTCGACGATCTCAGGCGTGATCGGCTCGATGTAGGTGGCATCCGCCAATTCGGGATCGGTCATGATCGTCGCCGGGTTCGAATTGACGACGATGACGCGATAGCCCTCGGCTTTCAGGGCCTTGACTGCCTGGCTTCCCGAATAGTCGAACTCGGCGGCCTGGCCGATGACGATCGGACCGGCGCCGATGATGAGGATGGAGCTGATATCGGTGCGGCGGGGCATTATGGTCCTTGCTCGGGAAACTGGATGCCGTCGATTACGACGAGCTTCAGGTGGTTTTTGCGCGCCCAGTCCTGGACGCAGCGGCGCTTGTCGGGGCTAGGCTGGACCCGAAACAGGATCAGCAGCTTTTTTGCCTCCTCATCCTGGATGAGTTCACCATAGGTTAGGCCGCAGGCCAGACCGGCGGCATTGAGTTCGTTGACGCTGTGCATGCGCGGCGTGGCGCAGGCGGACAGTACAAGCGCAGTCATGGCAGTGGCAGCTAGCCGCCTCACCGCATCATTCCGACAAACTTCTCGAATAGATAGAAGCTGTCCTGCGGCCCCGGGCTGGCCTCGGGATGGTACTGGACGCTGAACGCTGGGCGGTCGGTCAGTTCGATCCCACAATTGCTGTCATCAAATAGACTGACATGGGTTTCGCGGATGTTGTTCGGCAGGCCCTGCCGCTCGACTGCGAAGCCATGGTTCATGCTGGTGATCTCGACTGCGCCGTCTTCGAGCCGTTTGACCGGGTGATTGGCGCCGCGGTGGCCCTGAAACATCTTAGTGGTCCTGCCGCCGACAGCCAGGGCTAGCATCTGATGCCCAAGGCAGATGCCGAACAGCGGCTTTCCACTGTCGAGCATCTGCCGGATCACGGGGACCGCATATTCCCCGGTTGCCGCCGGATCACCCGGTCCGTTCGACAGGAAGAACCCATCGGGGTCGTGCGCCATGATCTCTTCGAACGAGGCCGCTGCCGGCAGCACCGTTACCCGCGCGCCGGCTTCGACAAGGTTGCGGAAAATGTTTCGCTTGGCGCCGTAGTCTATGGCGACGACATGTGGCCGCGATGCCTCGTCGCCGCCCATCCGATAGCCCGCGCCGAGTTCCCAGCCCCCGCCACTCCATGCTTCCTGATGATCCCGGCTGACCTCCTTGGCGAGATCCATGCCTTCCAGCCCCGGCCACTCGGCCGCCATCTGCTGGAGCGCGTCGAGGTCGAACCGGCCCTGGTGATTATGGGCAATCGCGATGGTCGGCGGGCCCTCGCGGCGGACCAGCCGGGTTAAGGCCCTTGTATCTACGCCGCTGATGCCGATCCGTCCGGTCGACGCCATCCACTCGGGAAATGCTTGCTGACTGCGAAAATTCGAAGGGACGGTCACCGCCTCTCGTACCAGGCAGCCCAGCGCGTGCGCCTCCCCGGCTTCAACATCTTCTTCGTTGGCGCCGACATTGCCGATGTGGGGGAAGGTGAAGACGATCACCTGCCGCGCGAAGGACGGGTCGGTCATGACTTCCTGGTAGCCAGTCATGGCGGTGTGGAAGCAAAGCTCGCCGACCACTTGTCCTTCGCTGCCAAAACCCCTGCCCCAGATAGTCCGCCCATCGGCGAAGACGATGACTCCCGTCGCCCCCTCGGGTTGTTGGGTGCGCGCGAGATGTGCTTCGGCCATCGGCGGGACGTGCCTTTCCGTTCGGTTTTGCGGCGATGTTGCTAAGCCATGGCCGCTACGCTGCTTCGACGGACTCGTCAACGGCTGTAAATGCAGTCATTTCCCCGTTAGGACTGGCCTTTTCCGCTGGGACGAGACGAGACGCGCATGATTCGCGACGACATCAAAGCTGCACTGGTCGGCGCCATGAAGGGCGGCGACAAAGACTCGACAACAACGATCCGTCTCATCCAGTCAGCGATCAAGAATCGCGACATCGAGTTGCGAACCTCCAGCCAGGCTCCCGACGACGACGCGATGGTCACCGAAGTGCTGCAGAAAATGATCAAGCAGCGCCGCGAATCGGTCGAACTTTATCGCAAGGGCGGCCGGGAGGAGCTGGCCGCCAAGGAGGAAGCCGAGATCAGGGTGATCGAGCGGTTCCTGCCTGCGCAGCTGTCGGAAGCCCAGGCGAGCGCTGAAATCCAGGCGATCATTGCCGAAGTGGGCGCTTCATCGATGAAGGACATGGGGCGCGTCATGACCGAGGTGAAATCGCGCCTTGGCACCCAGATTGAGCCGGCCCGCGCCAGTGCGCTGGTCAAGGCGGCGCTCGCCGGGTGAGCCTGTCGCCAGCCTGGCTGGACGAACTGCGTGCCCGTACGACCTTGAGCGCGATCATCGCGCCGTCGGTCAAGCTGATGAAGGCTGGGCGCGAGTTCAAAGCCTGCTGCCCCTTTCACAATGAAAAGACGCCCAGCTTCACCGTCAACGACGAGAAGGGCTTCTATCACTGCTTCGGCTGCGGGGCACATGGCGACGCCATCCGTTTCCTTACCGATCATCGTGGCCTTCCCTTCATGGACGCGGTCAAGGAGTTGGCGGGGAAGGCCGGGATCGACGTCCCCGCTGCCGATCCCCGCGACAGGGAAAAGGCCGAACGCGCCGCCGGCCTTCACGATGTCATGGCCGCTGCCCAGCGCTGGTTTGCCGAACAGTTGGCCGGCATCGACGGGGCAGAAGCGCGCTCTTACCTCGCCAACCGTGGCATCGACGCCAAGGCGATCGAGAGGTTCGGTATTGGCTTTGCCCCCGATTCGCGCGGGAAGCTCAAGGCAGCGCTAAGCGGGGTCGGCGAAGACAAGCTGGTTGACACCGGCATGCTGATCCGGCCCGAGGAGGCCGACAAGCCAACCTACGACCGGTTCCGCGGCCGGGTGATGATCCCGATTCGCGACCAGCGCGGCCGGGTCATCGCATTCGGCGGCCGAATTCTCGGTCCCGGCGAACCCAAATATCTCAATAGCCCCGACACGCCGCTCTTCGACAAGGGGCGAACCCTCTATAATATCGACCGCGCCGGACCCGCCTCTCGCCAGGCGCACCGACTGCTCGTCGTCGAAGGCTATATGGACGTAATTGCCCTCGACCGCGCCGGAATCACCGAGGTGGTCGCACCCAACGGCACCGCGGTCACCGAGGCACAGCTGGAGCGGATGTGGCGGCTCGATCCTGCTCCAATTTGCTGTTTCGATGGCGACTCTGCCGGTCAGAAGGCGGCAATCCGAGCAGCGCTTCGCGCTCTTCCGCACCTGGGCCCCGACCGCACGTTGCGCTTTGTCGCTTTACCCGCGGGCCAGGACCCCGACGACCTTGTGCGAGCAGGCGGACACGCCGCGGTGGAAGCCTTACTTGGCGAACCGGTGCCGTTGGTCGACCGGCTTTGGCGCCATGAGGTCGAGGCCGCGCCGCTCGACACGCCGGAGGCCCGTGCCGGACTTAAGGCCCGTTTGCTCGACCACACGCAGGCGATTGCTGACCCCTCGGTTCGTCAGCTCTACCGGGACGAGTGGCTCCGGCGATTCGACGAGCTGGTTCGCCCGCAGCGGGAAGCGCGCTCGCTTTACCCTCGGCGCGAATGGACAAAGAAGGGCGGGCGGTTTCAGCCGCCTGCCCCGCCTACCCTCGACGCCACCCGCAGCCTCGCCAAGACCGGGGTCGAGCCTCCGGTGGCCCGCGCACTCCTTCAGGGCTTCCTGCTTTATCCCGAAGCGCTCCACGACCATGTAGAGGAATTGGCCCACCTTTCCCTCGCTGACAGCAAGTCAGCAGCGCTGCGCGATCGGCTGGTCGAACTGGCAATGAGCGCCGAGTCCCTTGATCGAGAGGGGCTTGCCACCATATTGGCCAACGATGCGGCGGGCCTGGATGTTCGGCGCGGTGCGATGGCCTTTTCTTTCACACGGGCAAACAGCGATCCAGCGGTTGCATCCAGCGACCTGGCGGCTGCCTTGGAATTGGCAAGCGCCCGCCTGGAGATCGATGTCGCGCTAGCCGAGGCGACCCGTCGCCTGGGCGAAACGTTTAGCGAAGAAGCCTTTGTGGAGCAGCAGCGGTTGTTTCAGGCTAAGGCAAGATACAACGACAGGCTGGCGTCTCTTGCCAGCAATGAGTAAGCGGGCGCGAGAATGGCCAAGACAGACACCCCAGAAACCGAAACCGACACCGGCGATGCGCCGCTGATCGACCTCAATGATGTTGCGATCAAGAAACTGATCGCGCGTGCCAAGAAGAAGGGCGTTATCACCTATGACGAACTTAACGAGGCGCTGCCCCAGGACCAGATGAGTTCCGAGCAGATCGAGGACATCATGTCCGCGATCAGCGAAATGGGCGTCAACATTGTCGAGAATGAAGACAGCGACGACGAGGACAAGGAAGCCGAGCCCGAGGAAGAGGTCGATCCGATCGACGAGGGCGGCTCGCCTCGCCCGGCCGTGGCCACCAAGAAAGAAGCGGTCGACCGAACCGACGACCCTGTGCGCATGTACCTGCGCGAGATGGGCGCCGTGGAGTTGCTTAGCCGCGAAGGCGAGATCGCCATCGCCAAGCGAATCGAGGCCGGACGCGACACGATGATCTGGGGGCTGTGCGAAAGCCCGATCACCTTCAACGCAATCATCGAATGGTCGAACGCCCTCAACGAAGGCACGATGCAGCTGCGCGAGATCCTCGACCTCGAAGCGATGCTGTCCAAGGGCCCGACCGCTGAGCAGATAAGCGAGAGCGAGGAAGGCGACGGCGAGGACGAGATCAGCGAAAAAACCGCTGGCCCCTCGATCAAGGAAGAAGAGGATATCGAGGAGGAGCAGGCAGCCGACGAAGAGGATGACATGACCGAACGCCGCACCCAGCGGCCGGTCGAGGAAGAAGAAGACGACAACACCCTCAGCCTCGCGCAGATGGAAGAGGCGCTCAAGCCGATGGCGCTTGAGAAGTTCGCCGGCATTACCGCGCTCTACAAGAAGTTCTCCAAGCTCCAGCAGTCCCGACTTGCGGCCATGGGCGCCGGGGCAGATTTCAGTGCTTCGGACGAGAAAAAATATCAGAAACTGAGCGAGCAGCTGACGGCCGAAGTGGAGAGCGTTCAGTTCCACGCCGCCAAGATCGAATATCTGGTCGACCAGCTTTACGCCTACAATCGTCGCCTGACGGCGCTGGGCGGCCAAATGCTTCGCCTCGCCGAACGTCACCGGGTTCCGCGCAAGGCTTTCCTCGAAAGCTATATGGGCAGCGAGCTCGACGACAGCTGGCTCGACCGCGCGTCAAGCATCGACAAGAAGTTCGCGGCCTTTGCATCAGCCGAGTCCGACAGTGTCGAGCGCATTCGCGGCGAGATCAGCGAGATTTCCCAGTCGACCGGCATGGCGCTCCCGGAATTTCGCCGGATCGTCAACCAGGTCCAGAAGGGTGAGCGAGAAGCGCGCATCGCGAAAAAGGAAATGGTTGAGGCGAACCTGCGCCTCGTCATCTCCATCGCCAAGAAATACACGAACCGCGGGCTGCAGTTCCTTGACCTGATCCAGGAAGGCAACATCGGTCTCATGAAGGCGGTCGACAAGTTCGAATATCGCCGCGGCTACAAGTTCAGCACCTACGCTACCTGGTGGATCCGCCAGGCGATCACCCGCTCGATCGCCGACCAGGCGCGGACCATCCGCATCCCGGTGCACATGATCGAAACGATCAACAAGCTCGTTCGAACCAGCCGCCAGTTTCTCCACGAAACGGGCCGCGAACCTACGCCGGAAGAATTGGCCGAGCGCCTGTCGATGCCGCTCGAAAAGGTTCGCAAGGTGATGAAGATCGCCAAGGAGCCAATCAGCCTCGAAACCCCGATCGGCGACGAGGAAGATAGCCATCTGGGTGATTTCATCGAGGACAAGAATGCCGTCATTCCGGTCGATGCCGCTATCCAGGCGAATCTCAAGGAAACCGTGACGCGCGTGCTTGCCAGCCTTACTCCCCGCGAGGAACGCGTTCTCCGCATGCGTTTTGGCATCGGAATGAACACCGATCATACGCTGGAAGAGGTCGGGCAGCAGTTTTCGGTGACCCGTGAGCGGATTCGGCAGATTGAGGCCAAGGCGCTCAGGAAGTTGAAGCATCCGAGCCGGTCCCGGAAAATGCGCAGCTTCCTCGATCAGTAAGGATCAGGCTCCCGATTTTTTCGGGATAAGCCGGACGACATTGTCCCCATCTGTAAGAAGCTGGGTCAGTGCCGCCGCGATCTCAGCCTGGCCAAACGGCTTTGCGAGTTGGGGCAGGTTGAGTTCCTGATTGCTGATCCCGGTGTACCCGGTGATGATCAGCACTGGTATCGATGGATCGATTTCCACGATCCGCCGAGCCAGTTCCTTCCCGTCCATTCTCGGCATCTTATAGTCGGTGATCACGACATCGACCTGGTGTCCGGCGCGGAGATAGTCGAGCGCTTCAAATCCGCTCCCCAGATCGGTCACCTCATGACCGAGGTCGCGGATTAGCTCGGCAGTTGCAAAGCGAACCAATTCTTCGTCATCGACGAGAAGGATTGATAGCTGTTCGAGGCTGGACCTCGGGTCTGCAGTGGCGAATTGGTCGGCATCGGATGCGTCCTGCGCCGAGGTCGGCAGATAGAGCTCGACTGTCGTCCCCTCTCCTAGTTCACTGCGAATGAAGAACCCCCCACCTAGCTGCGCGGCAAGGCCATGCACCATGGACAATCCCAGCCCGGTCCCCCGCCCAATCTCCTTAGTGGAATAAAATGGCTCAATAGCCCGACCGAGCGTGGCCTCGGACATCCCGCAACCGTCGTCGGTTACGGAGAGCACGACATAATCACCGGGCCTTACCAGCGGCACCTCGCCAGGATGCACCACTACCTTGCGCGTAATGATCGAGAGCTGCCCGCCGTCCGGCATCGCGTCACGTGCATTGACGCACAAATTCAGGATCGCCAGCTCCAGCTGGTTCGGATCGACACTTGCATGGGGAACTTCGGGATCATGCTTAAGCTTGATTTCGACCGTTGGCCCGACCGAACTGGCGATAAGGTCTCGCATGCCATTGATTAATCGCACGATGTTTGTTGGCTGGGTCTGCAATGCCTGTCGGCGGGCGAAACCGAGCAGGCGCTGAACCAGGATCCTTGCACGGTCTGCAGCCTTCAGCGCGTTTCCGAGCAGCCGAGCCGCGCGCGGATCCGATTGAGCATATTGCTTATGCACGATGTCCAGGGCGCCGGTTATGGGCGTCAGCAAGTTGTTGAAGTCGTGCGCAACCCCGCCCGTTAACTGCCCGAGCGTCTCAATCTTCTGGACTTCGTGCAGCTGCGCCATTGCCGTTTCATGAGCGGCAGTACGTTGCTTGACCCGGAGTTCGAGATCGGCCGCGAGATGCTGGAGTTCAGCAAGTCGGCTTCTTGCTTCATACTGACGGCGGCGACCGCGGACGGCGGCCTGGGCAAGGCTGACCAGCGTCGTCGGGTGAAATGGGCGCTCAAGAAATGTGGCATTTCCGAGCAGCTCCAGGTAGCGGGCGGCTGCTGGATTGCGCTCGAGCCCGCCGCCCCGCTTGGTCAGCAGGACGAAGGGAAAGTCCGACCACTCCTCTTGCCCTTCGATCCACTCGGACAGGCTAACCAGTGATAGCCCCTCCAGCGCCTCTTCGGTGAGGACGGCAAAGCCTGCGCCTTCGTCTAGCGTGGCAATAAGCTCACCCAGGTCCGCGACGATTTTCGTCTCGACATTCGCTTCACGCAAAATTGCCGAAGCAATTCCTGCGTCGCGGCCTTGCGGCGCGAGAATTGCAGCGCGCTCCGATGATTTCAGCGTCATGTCGGAACGTTCGGGAGAACTGCACCGTCGTCGACCAATTCGGGCACGCCCCGAAGCACCCCTTGGAAGCTCATAAGCGGCTCGCCAAGGGAAATACCGTTCTCATCGATCCTATACTCCCGGATCGTGTCCTCATGCGCGCTCGTCCGCTTCTTGATTACCGACATCGCCCGGCGAACCCGACCCCGCGCCTCGAAATAGCGCAGCAAAATAACCGTGTCAGCGAGATAAGTGACGTCGACGGGGGCCTTCATGTCCCCGACCAGTCCGTGCTGCGCGACGGTAAGGAAGGTCGAGACGCCGCACCGGTTCAGATATTGCAGCAGCTCGTGCATATGAAGCACGAGGGATTTTTCCTCCGGCATCGCGGCCTGGTAGCCATTGAGGCTATCGAGCACGACCGTTCGTGCACCTTTCTCCTCTACGCAGCGGCGGACCCGTTCGGAAAATTCGCCAGGCGTCAGTTGGGCCGCATCGACCTGTTCGATGGTCAAAAGGTCGCTGTCGACCATTGCCTGCAAGTCGATCCCGAGCCCCAATGCTCGCTCAAAAAGCAGTCCAATCTCTTCGTCGAACACGAACATCGCGGCCCGTTCACCGCGCTTGGATGCTCCGACAATGAAGCTGATTGCCAGCAAGGATTTCCCGGTGCCAGCCGGCCCTAGAATGAGCACGCTCGACCCGCGCTCGATGCCGCCTCCAAGCAGGGAGTTGAGTTGGGGAGACTGGCTCTTCAGGACCTCCCGTTTGAAATCCTGGCGATGTTCGGCGGAGACGAGCCGTGGGAAGACACGAACGCCGCCTGTCTCGATCACGAAATCGTGATTGCCGCCGCGATAGCGCTGCCCCCTGTACTTCACGACCCTCAGCCGGCGCCGTTCGCCGCCATATTCGGGCGCTAGCTCCTCCAGGCGAATGACCCCATGGGCGACGCTATGCATCGTGCGGTCGTTGGCCTCGCTGGACAGGTCATCGAGCAAAAGGACTGTCGCGCCGCTTCGGGCAAAATAATGCTTCAGGGCCAGGATCTGTCGCCGGTAACGCAGCGATGACTGTGCCAGCAACCGGATCTCCGAAAGGCTGTCCAGCACGACCCGTTCCGGCTTAACTTGCTCGAATGACTGGAAAATACGCCGAGTTGTCTCGCCGAGTTCGAGATCGGAGGAATAAAGCAAGCTCTGCTGCTGGTCTTCGTCGAGAAGACTTTCGGGAGGCACGAGTTCAAAAAGGTCGATTCCCTCCAATGACCACCCGTGTGACAATGCCGAGGCCCTGAGTTCGTCCTCCGTCTCTGACAAGGTGATGTACAGGGCCCGTTCGCCATTTCTGGCTCCGGCCATGAGAAACTGCGTGGCGATCGTGGTCTTACCCGTACCTGGGCTGCCTTCGAGCAAGAACAGCCGGCCGCGGGACAAACCCCCTACCGTGATATCGTCCAATCCTTGAACGCCCAGTTCCGCCTTGGCGCCTGCTTTTGCCTTTTCGATCATGGGTGCCTTTCGCTCCTGTCCGAGCTTAACTCCGTAATCGCCATTACGCTCCCGAACTATTCGTCGGGGAGGTGATGCAGCAAGGCGCTCAGCCCTAGGTCCGGATAGCAAAACCGGACCTTCAATTGTCACCCTGTGCTGAACTGGCGTATGCTGGGAGACTGACCATCCGGGAGGACGCCAATATGAGCAATCACGTCTACAAGGTCGTCGAGTTGGTAGGCTCCTCGCCCGACAGCATCGAGGACGCGATTCAGGTCGCGATCAAGCGGGCTTCGGCCACCATTGATAATATTCGATGGTTCGAAGTCACTGACACCCGCGGCCATGTCGAAGGCGGCCAGATTGCCCACTATCAAGTGACGGTGAAGATTGGCTTCACCGTCTCCGGTTAGGCACTGCGTCTACGCCCTGCCGACGGTCGAACATCGTCGTCTCCGATCAGCTTGCTGATTGCATCGATCAGTTCGCTAGGCCGGACAGGCTTGGACAGGTGCGGAGAGCCTGCATAGGGGGCTGGCCGGTCGCTAGCGTCGCAGCTCGAGACGGTGAGGAAGGGCCGCCCCTGGCCTGACAACGTCGCGGCAATGGGCGCGGAGGTCTCATTTCCCAGATTGATGTCGAGGATCGCGGCATGGCAGTGCAAGCTGTTCAAGAGGTCGATGGCTTGCTGCACGGTCGATGCCGGCCCGATCACGGCAAATCCCGCCTCGCGCAGGCTTTCCGAAATTTCCAACGCGATTAGCGTTTCGTCTTCCACCACCAGGATCTTTTGGAGTTCTTCGTCAGCGTCCGGCGCGGCATTAGGCCGGGCGACAGACCAGGTTGAGGGCGCCGGATCATTGCCGAGCACCGTGTCGCATGGGCAAGACAATTGGAACGTCAGCCCTGACGGCTCCCAACGCAGTTCGATTTCGCCGGCCAGCCGTGAGCGGAGTATGCGCTCGATGACCTTTGACCCGAAACCCTTTTTGGTGGGCGCACTTGTCTTTGGCCCGCCGCTTTCTGCCCAGGTGAGGATGAAACATTCGCCGGCGTCCGCGCGGTGATCGACCCGCCAGCCAATGTCGACGGTGCCCTGCTCATTTGAAAGAGCGCCATATTTTGCGGCATTGGTCGCCAACTCGTGCAACGCCATGGCGATTGCCTGCGCAGCATTGGCTGTAATCTTGATCGGCTCTCCCGACAGGTTGATGCGCGTGCCGATGGCTTCCTCGAAATGACCCAGCTGAGACCGGATCAATTCATCCAGCGGCACCTCCTGCCAAGCATTATGAACGAGGACATCGTGGCTCGCGGACAAGGCCAGGATCCGTTCTTCGAACCGCTTGGTGAAGGACACCGGATCGGTCGCCGCAGTTTGCCGGGCGATGACCTGGACCAATGACAGCAGGTTTTTGGCGCGATGATTGACCTCGCCCATCAAAAGCCGTTCGCGGACCTCCGCCTTTTTTCGCTCGCTGACGTCGTGGGCGATGCTCGATGCGCCAACGATCTTTCCACTGGAGTCGAGAATAGGTGATATCGTCACCGACACATCGACCGCTTGACCGTCTTTCCGGACGCGGACGGTTTCGTAATTGCTGAACACTTCGCCTTGCCGCAAGCGGCTGCGAATATCTTCTTCTTCCGATCGCCGGTCGGGAGGGATGATCAGATTGATCGATTGACCGATTGCCTCGAAGGCGGAGTAGCCGAAAATCTTCTCGGCGCCCTGGTTCCAGCTGCGAATGATCCCGTCTAGACCCTTGGAAAGGATGGCTTCTTCCGAGGATGATACGATTGCAGCGAGATGGGCGCGCGCCTCCTCTGCTCGCTTGCGGTCGGTAATGTCCGTGATCGAGGCGTAAAACACATTGTCGACGCCGCCGAAGAATTGCAGCTGGACCGACACATCGTAGCACGAACCGTCTTTTCTCTGGTGAACGGTTTCGAAGGTTAGCGTGGGCGATTGGCCGATTTTCAGAGGCTCCACGAAGCTCTTGAACTCGGCTTCGGTGTAGTAGGGCTTCAAGTCCCACGGCGTAAGGTAGCCGAGTTCCTCGATCGAATAGCCCAGATTTTCGCGTGCGCCGAGATTGACGAGTTCGAAGCGGTACGTATCCCCATTGAAGATATAGACTTCGCTGACCGAATTTTCGACGATGCGACCGAGCCGCTCATTGAGCGATGAGGTTCTCAGGCGTTCGATCTCCGCCGCTGCGCGGCCTGCAAACAGTTCAATGATATGCCGTTTATGGTCGGGATCCGTGATCGGCTTTTCGTCTAGCGCAACCAATAGCCCGATCACGTCTCCGGCGGCCGAACGCAGCGGTGTGCCGACATAGCTTTCCGCTCCCATGTCCTGGAGCATCTGATCCTCAGGAAACCGGTCCTGGATCGCGTCAGGGTAAACGCAGGCACCTTGAGTAACGAGGTTCGCGCAAGGGGTACCGTTCAACTCATATTGGAAATTCGCGGTTGGACCATTGTCCCAGGCGGCGACGGTGCGCACGATGCCCGGATCGGCAGGATGCAATGTCGAGATCAAGACCCAGCGCACGCCGAGCACCTTGGCCAATGTTCTCACCGTCACCGGAAAATAATTCTCTCCCACCGCGGTGGCGTTCGATGCGGCCAGCGCTTGCAGGATCGGCGATAATTGAAGGTCTTCGGACAACGGCTTGGCACTTGTCGACATTGGACCCCCGGCTTGATCGAACAAAGCAGCAGGCGGATGCTGAGATGCCCGACGAGCGTAACACCCCAGCCTCCCGGTCGCTAGTCACGACTGCCGGCGCGATTTCACGTCGATCGAACCCTGGAAGGAGGCCGCGGCGCCCATGCCCGGTTTGCGCCGTTCAATTTGCCATCAGGCGCCCGGACGATCTCCCACGGCCATTCCCTCGGGCTCCCCACGTCCTAGCCTGTCGGGAAGCGGTTCGCCCTTCGGCGTGAAAGCAAGGCTGACCGAGTTGATGCAGTAGCGCTGCCCAGTCGGCGGCGGTCCGTCGTCGAACACATGGCCCTGGTGCGCACCGCAGCGGGCGCAGACGATTTCGGTCCGGACCATTCCATAGCTGGTGTCACGGATATAGCTGAGGTGCCCGTCCGCAAACGGCGCGGTGAAGCTGGGCCAGCCGGTGCCGCTTTCGAACTTGGTCCCGCCGCCGAACAGGGGCAGGCCGCAAAGGCGGCAAGTGAACACCCCTTCCCGCTTCTCGTTGAGGAATGTCCCGCAAAAGGGCGCCTCTGTGCCATGTTCCAGCAATACCCGCCGCTCCTGTTCATCCAGGCCTGCGATCAAATGCGTCATCTGCTCCTCGGTCGGAGGTGTGAGGTCGAAGGTCGTGTCACTCATCCGTTGGTCCTTTGATCGGCAGCGGTGCGCCTTGGATCGCACGTTCATGCCTGTTCATGGGAAATTTCACCATTGGTCGGTAGGAAATGCGCGTTCATCAGTTTCTTATTGAAATGTTGCGATGCAACAGCCACATGCAAGTTCCCCGGTTGCCGCCGATTGGCATGGCGATTGCAAAGTGAATGGCAACAAGACCCGAAGGAGCTTTTCATGACTGCCAACGCTGCTACCCCCCTTCCGCTTCGTAACGATACCATTCTCGGGATCTGCGAGGCGCTGGGCCAGGATTTCGGCATTAACGCCAATTGGCTGCGGTTGGCCTTTATCGCCCCTCTGTTTTGGATGCCGATGGCCAGCATCGGGCTTTACCTCGGTCTCGGGGTGATCGTTGCCGCTACCCGCTGGATCGCCAAGGACGAGCTGGTTCCTGTTCCAGCCGCGAACCTGGAACTGGTCGAGCGTGATGTTGCACCCGCTGTTCCTGCAACGGCTCCTGACAAAAATTTGTCGATGGCTGCCTGAAGCCGCCACTTATCCCCAGATTTTGGCTCGAAACGCGCGATTCTGTCCCGTTTCGAGCCATTTTTTAACCTGCCTCACCAAAAGGTTTCGACCGCCTAAACCCTGTCTTTACGCCCTTGGGTTAGAAGCGCCGCCTAGGTTCCTCGCCAGGACCCTAGGTATTGAGTGAGGAGACCAATCGGATGGCGATTAATGGGGCAGTCGGTCGCCCAGCGCAAAGCGCAGCGGATGCGCAACTCGCGCGTGTGCACACGGACGGCTGCGATGGTCATCCCTGGCGCCAGGCGTTGACGCATGCGCGGGGCCCGAACTGTGGCCGCGACCTAGCGGATGCCGTCCACCTCTTTTGTTCGCTTTACGGCCGCCACCCTGGGCTGGTCGAACTGGCCTTGGCCCACTGCCCTTCCGGTCCTGTGCGTGACTGGCTCCGCGAAGCCTCCGACGCTTATGAGCGGGAACGGCTGTATATCGTCCGCTTGACCGCTGCGGTCGGCCCACTGCCCTCGACCCCTGGAGCCTCGGAGACCGAAGCGACATTGGTATCGCAGCGTCACGCGATAGAAACGCTCGCAAAGTCGGAGCGACGCGGCTGCGCCCTCGGCGCCGCGACCGCCCTGATGGCAGACTGGCCCGCGATTCGCACATTGCTTGATCGCGTTGCCGATCGCGTCGGCATGCTGAAGCCCGCTATGACCCTGCCCGATCCGGATTCAATCATCCGCGTGATCAATGCGGGTACCGACGGACCTGCAAGTGAACGTGCACTTGGCTTTGGCGGCGAGCAATTACTGCTGCAAAACCGCGGGTTGTTCGATCTTCTTGAAGCGCGCGCACAGGCTCGCGGCGACAGCTAGGCGCTTGCCAATCCGGCGGGTGTAGCCAATAGGCTTGGCCCATGGCCACCAAGCGTTTCGAAGGTACTTCCGAATATGTCGCGACCGAGGACCTCAAGGTCGCGGTCAATGCCGCAGTGCAGCTGCGCCGACCTCTTCTCGTCAAGGGCGAACCTGGAACCGGCAAGACGGTACTCGCGCATGAGATAGCCGCCGCGCTCGAAGCGCCGCTCATCGAATGGCACATCAAGTCGACCACCCGCGCGGTGCAGGGCCTTTATGAATATGACGCCGTTGCCCGCCTTCGCGACGGCCAGCTTGGCGACGAGCGGGTTCATGACATTCGTAACTACATCAAGCGCGGGAAGCTGTGGGACGCTTTCACCTCGCCCAAGCTTCCGGTCCTGCTGATCGACGAGATCGACAAGGCGGACATCGAATTTCCCAACGACCTCCTCCAGGAACTCGATCGGATGGAGTTCCACGTCTACGAGACCGGGGAGACGGTGAAGGCGGTCGATCGACCGGTCGTGGTAATCACCTCCAACAACGAAAAAGAGTTGCCCGACGCCTTTTTGCGCCGCTGCTTCTTTCACTACATTCGTTTCCCCGATCGCGACACGATGGCGCAGATCGTCGAGGTCCATTTTCCCGGAATCCAGCAGATGCTGGTCAGCCGCGCGCTCGACCTTTTCTACGAGGTGCGCGAGGTTCCCGGGATCAAGAAGAAGCCGTCAACCAGCGAGCTGCTCGACTGGCTGAAGCTGCTGCTTCACGAAGACATGCCGCTCGAGGTACTGCGGGAACGCGACCCGACCAAGGCGATCCCGCCATTGCACGGCGCGCTGCTCAAGAATGAGCAAGACGTGATGCTGTTCGAACGACTTGCCTTCATGGCCCGCCGGAAGGTCTAAATGGAAGAAGGGCCGAACAGGAAGCGGCTCGCGACCCGGCTGATCCACCCGGATCGGCAAGCTTCGACTGATTTCAGGTCACTCGCCGCACCAACCTATCGCGGGTCGACGATTGCCTTCGACAGCGTCGCGGACATCCTCGACGTAAACGACGTCAATCAATACCGCTACGGCCTTTACGGCACCCCGACCACACGTGAACTGGCGTTGCAAATCGGGGCAATCGAGGGCGCCGAACATTGCCTCATACTCCCCAGCGGCCTCTCCGCGATCACCCTTGTTTACCTGGCCCTCTGCCGTGCCGGCGATCATGTGCTGGTCACCGAAAGCGCATACGGGCCGAACACCGAGCTGGCATTCGTCATGCTCCGCGGTTTTGGGATCGAGGTCGAACGCTATAACCCGTTGGTAGGCGCCGGAATTTCCGAGTTGATCCGCGATAATACGCGCTTGATCTGGACCGAGAGTCCCGGCTCAATCACGATGGAAGTGCAGGATATCGCCGCCATTTGCGCAGCTGCCAAGGCACGAGGCGTCACGGTCGCAATCGATAACAGCTACGGCGCCGGGCTCCTGTTCGACGCTTTTGGCGCCGGGGCAGACATCAGCATCCAGGCACTGACCAAATATGCCGGCGGGCACAGTGACCTTTTGCTCGGCTCGGTCTCCACAAATGATGATCGGCTCGATCGCAAGCTGCGGCTGGCCCAGCGCCTCACGGGAATGGGCGTGTCGCCCGACGACTGTTCGGCGGTCCTTCGCGGGCTGAAAACGCTCGATGTCCGGCTCAGGCATTTCGAACAGTCGACGATGACCGTCGCGCGCTGGCTCGACCAGCGCGACGAGGTCACTGCCCTGCTCCACCCCGCATTTTCCGACTGCCCGGGTCATGAGATCTGGAAGCGTGACTGGTCCGGATCGGCCGGACTTTTTTCTATAATTTTCGGGAATTGGACCCGCCGCCAGGTCGAGACCTTTGTCGATAGTCTCCAGCTTTTCACGATCGGCTACAGCTGGGGCGGCGCCCACAGCATCGCCATCTGCTACAGCGATCTGAAGAGGCCGACGCCAGAGCTAGGCCCCCTGCTCGTCCGGCTGAACATCGGCCTTGAGGACCCAGCCGATCTTATCGATGACCTGGATCAGGCGCTTGCCAAAGCTGCCAGCGCCTGATCGCTCTTATTCGTCGCGATAGGCGAGTTCGAAATTGCCCCAGCGGCGTCCCTTAAACGAGAGCGGCACGAAGACGTTCTTCACCGGGAAATATTTGTCGCCAAGCTCCATCCGGTAGGTTGCCAGCATCGCCGGCTTGTCGCTTTCGCAGGCCTTGCGAGTGGTTTCGTCCATGAAGATCCGGCGGTTGCGGCAATGTTCGTCGTTCCAGACCGGATCCGGGCCAGGTGTGAGGCAGCGTTCGCTAAGGTGGGTCGGCAGATAGCCGTCCAAGTTGGTGATCGCCGAGCCGATTATCCGGACGTCACGAGCCTTGAACCGGTCGAGCAGCGGCCGAACGTGCGTGTCGGCAAAATTGGCGAACCCATTGTTATACTGCGGGGGATTGGTACCCTCGATCAGCACATATTCGCGATCGAGAACCTGCTCGAGCGTAATCTCCCCCCGGTCGATCCCCTGCTCCACCACGGCGGTGATTGCGCGCATGGCATCCTGGGCAAGCAGAATCATCGGCGTATCGTCAATCTCCGCGCCCGAGTTAGCGAGCGTGTCGAGCATGTTATTCGACAGCATTTCGAGATGGCTCAAACGCTTCTGCGCCTTGATCAATTGCCCGCCATTGTCGCGCGCGTCGCCGGCGAAGTCGCTTAGTCCCGCCTTTACCCGGTCAACGCTGGTCTGAATGAGGCTGGTCGAATGAGCGATGCCCTCTGTCTGGCGATCGACCATGGACACGATCTCGGTCACTTCCTTGACCGTGTCGCTAATCTGTCCAAAGCCCGACTGCGCCGCTCGGCTGCGTTCGACGCCGGTCTTGATTTCCGATGTCACGGCGCTCGCCTCGCGGGTCAGCTCACCGATGGTCGAGGCGATCTGACTGGTTGCGGCACGGGTATCGTGCGCCAATTTCTTCACTTCAGCGGCAACCACCGCGAAGCTGCGACCGGCATCGCCGGCCCGCGCCGCTTCGATGGTGGCGTTCAGAGCCAGCATATTCGTCTTGCGGGCAATCGCTTCGATGGTCGAGGATACGGTCTGCACCTGGTTCATCGCCGAGGCAAAACCGGCCATCCGTTCGCCCAGCTGAACGACCAGTTCCGTCAGCCCTTTGAACCCTTGGATCGTTCCGTCGATTGCCTCACGGCCAGCTTCCAGCTTGGCCTTCGCCTGTTCGGACAGCAGCCGCGCTTCGTCGGTTGAATCGCTAACCCGCGCCTGGTCGGCGAGCAGCCGGGTCGTCACGTCCTCGAGGGTGTCGAGAACCTTCAAATGCTCACCGATCCGCTCGGCGACGCCTTCGACGTAGCCTGCGACGTCGCTGCACTCGATCGACAACGACCCACAGTCTCGCGCCACTGCGCGGATCGCGTTTTCGGTAACTTCCTCAATGCCGAGCGTGGCCATGTGACCCTGATCCCCACTTGTGAATGCGAGCTTGGCTTAATCGCCAATCGCTAAAGCGGGGTTAACTATGGCTCCCGTGGCGCCATTCCTTTCGCTAGGCTAAGGCGGGCCCATGTTCATCAGCTTCGTTGAGGCGCTTCGGCGCGGCGGGATTCCGGCTTCCCTCAAGGAGCATTTGCTCCTGCTCGAGGCGCTTGATGCCGAGGTTATCGCAGCCGAGCCCGAGCAATTCTATTACCTCGCACGTGCGACCTTTGTGCATGACGAAACGCAGCTCGACCGTTTCGACCGCGTCTTTGGTGAAGTATTCAAAGGCCACCTCACGAGCGGCGAAGATGTTCGCGCGGACATACCCGAAGAATGGCTGCGGCAGGTAGCCGAGGCTTATCTCACTCCCGAGCAGATGGAAGCCATCAAGAGCCTGGGGAGCTGGGACGAGATCATGCAGGCGCTCAAGGACCGGCTCGCAGAACAGAAAGGCCGGCACCAAGGCGGAAACAAGTGGATCGGCACGGGCGGGACATCGCCCTTTGGCCATGGTGGCTACAATCCCGAGGGCGTGCGGATTGGTGGCCCAGGACGCCACGGCCGGGCGATCAAGGTGTGGGAAAAGCGCGAATTCCAGGACCTCGATGGCGACCGTGA
Organism: Sphingomonas xanthus; assembly: GCF_007998985.1. GTDB lineage: Bacteria > Pseudomonadota > Alphaproteobacteria > Sphingomonadales > Sphingomonadaceae > Sphingomicrobium > Sphingomicrobium xanthum. The sequence continues at coordinate 33,376 of NZ_CP041659.1, read as the reverse complement.
GCTGGGCACCCGCAACATCAAGGTCGCGCTGCGGCGACTCCGCCGTTTTGCTCGTGAGGGCGCGGCCGAAGAACTCGACCTTGAAGGCACGATCGAAGGTACCGCGCGCCGCGGTTGGCTCGATGTCCGGCTGCGCCCGGAACGGCACAATGCGGTGAAATTGCTGTTATTCCTCGACATCGGCGGGTCGATGGACGGCCATGTCAGGGTTGCCGAGGAACTGTTCTCAGCCTGCCGGAGCGAGTTTAAGCATCTCGAACACTATTATTTCCACAACTGCATTTACGAGGGCGTGTGGAAGGACAACCGCCGCCGCCATGTCGAAAAGACCCCGACGCACGACATCATTCACAAGTTCGGCCGCGACCATAAGCTGGTGATCGTCGGCGATGCGGCCATGTCGCCATACGAAATCACCCATGCCGGCGGCTCGATCGAACATTTCAACGAGGAAGCTGGGGCGGTGTGGCTTAAGCGACTGACGGACGCCTACCCTGCCGCAGCCTGGATCAACCCCACTCCCGAACAATATTGGGGGCACAGCGCTTCAACCTCGATCTTGAAGATGTTGATGAATGAGCGAATGTTTGCGCTCACGCTTGATGGCCTGGAAAAGGCCATGCGCTCACTAAGTCGAGCCAATTAGCCCCACCCAAGGAACCCCCCACCTAGCTGCGCGGCCCCTCCCCGTGCAGGCACATTATCATGCAGCCACTGGATGCCACGCGCGTTTAGGCCCCAGTGAACGGCAAGGTGTGACTGTCTCGGCAGCTCTTTCGCAGGGACCCCGACCTAGGTTTAGGAGCTTAGATCAATGGAACCATTATCGCCTGTGGCTGCTGCGGCCGGAGGGCTATTGATCGGCAGCGCGGCGGCGCTGTTCCTTCTCCTTACCGGCCGAATTGCCGGGGTCAGTGGAATGGTTGCTTCTGCAACACGCATTGGAACGGGCGGCACTCCACGGGCGCAGGCGAGTGCCTTTATCCTTGGACTGGTGCTGGGCACGGCGCTCGTCGCGACTTTCGTTCGGACGCCGGAGATTGGAGTAACTTCCTCGGTCCCGCTTCTGGTGATCGCCGGCCTGTTGGTCGGCTTCGGAACCCGGTTGGGCAACGGTTGCACTAGCGGCCACGGCGTTTGCGGGATGGCCAGGCTTTCCCCGCGATCTTTTGCGGCAACGGCCACCTTTATGGTCGCCGCAATCGCTACCCTGTCCGTCATGCGGCATGTCGTTGGAGGTTGATGACGTGCGATCCACTCTTGCTGCCCTATTTACAGGCCTGCTGTTTGGAGCGGGCCTAGCAATCTCGGACATGATCAATCCGGCTCGCGTCCAAGCTTTCCTGGACATTTTCGGAAGCTGGGATCCGACTTTGGCGATCGTCATGGGAGCGGCCGTCGTAGCGTCGGCCGTGGCCTATTTGGTCAAACGCTGGATGGCCCATCCAGTCTTGGCTGATCGTTTCGTTGTTCCCGAGAGCCGCCGGATCGATTGGCAGTTGCTGACCGGTGCCACGATCTTTGGCACGGGATGGGGTCTGGTTGGCCTTTGTCCCGGCCCCGCCATTTCGGGCCTGGTTCTCGGCATGTGGCAGCCGTGGCTGTTCGTTGCCGCAATGTTGGCCGGAATGATCGTCCACAAACTAAGTTTCAAGGGAGTAAATCAGTGCCGATGACCAAGCTCAGCGAGGATGTATTCGTCCGCCCGCAAATTCTGCCGCACGAGGTAGAAGAGATCGCCCGGGCCGGGTTCAAGGGCATTATCAACAACCGGCCTGACGGGGAGGCTCCCGATCAGCCAACTTCCGATGAGATTGCCGCCCAAGCCGAACGCCATGGCTTGTTCTATGTACATATCCCGATTGTTCCCGGTAGCGCGACAGAGGCCAATGCGCGCGCGTTCGCCGAGGCAGTTAAACAAGCCGGCGGGCCAGTCGTTGCCTATTGCAAATCCGGGGGGCGAGCCTCCAGCCTGTTCCAGATGACCAAGCGCAGCTGAGGGACAGGCCCGTGGCGGACCGGATGACGCGATACCTGCCGATTCTAACTTGGGCCCGAACCTACGACCGGGGAACGCTGACGAACGATGTCGTTGCGGCGATGATCGTAACGGTCATGCTCATTCCCCAGTCACTAGCTTACGCGCTCCTGGCTGGTCTTCCTCCACAGGTGGGGCTCTACGCATCAATCGCTCCTCTCCTGGCTTATGCTGTATTCGGGACAAGCCGGGCTCTTGCCGTAGGGCCAGTCGCAGTAATTTCGCTAATGACCGCGACGGCAGCGGGGGGCGTCGCAGTACAAGGATCGCCGGAATATGTCGCTGCCGCGCTGATCTTGGCTCTGATCTCGGGACTCATCCTGACCGTGATGGGTATCCTGAGGCTGGGATTTCTAGCAAATTTACTCTCGCATCCAGTGATTGCGGGTTTCATTACGGCGTCTGGTATTCTTATTGCCGTCAGCCAGCTCAAGCATATCCTGGGCATTAAGGCGTCGGGCGAAACACTCCCGGAAATGATCCGAACCATGTCCGAGACCATCGGGCAGGCGAATTTGCCCACGATCGCCATCGGCGTCCTATCGCTCGGCTTTCTGTTTTGGGTGCGCAAAGGATTGAAGCCAATCCTGGTGCGGATAGGCGCGGCAACTCGCACCGCCGAAATTCTTACCCGGACGGCGCCGGTGTTGGTCGTATTGCTTTCGACACTGACCGTCGCGGTGCTGGCCTTGGACAAACATGGCGTGCCGATTGTCGGGGCAATTCCGACGGGACTGCCTCCCATTGGCGCGCCCTTGTTCGATCCCGGGCTTTGGTCGGCGTTATTTGTCCCTGCACTGCTAATCAGCGTTATCGGGTTCGTCGAATCCGTGTCGGTTGCGCAAACTCTTGCGGCTAAGCGCCGCCAGCGGATCGAGCCCAGTCAGGAACTTGTCGGCCTTGGCGCATCGAATATCGCGTCGGCTTTCACGGGAGGTTATCCTGTCACGGGAGGCTTTGCCCGATCGGTCGTGAACTTTGATGCCGGCGCGGAAACGCCCGCAGCAGGTGCTTACACGGCCATTGGCATTGCGGCCGCAGCATTGTTCTTAACGCCCGCGCTTTTCTTCCTGCCTGTAGCCGTGCTCGCAGCGACGATTATCGTCGCGGTCCTCAGCCTGGTGAATTTGAGCCAGCTGAGGGAGGTATGGCGCTATTCGCGCAACGATTTCGCGGCGATGGCGAGCACCATCCTCATCACGCTATTCTTCGGTGTGGAAGCCGGAGTTGTGACCGGGGTTGTCGTGTCGCTTGCGCTTTACCTTTGGCGCGCGTCGCGCCCTCATGCAGCAATTGTCGGACGGGTGCCGCGGACTGAGCATTTTCGCAACGTCCTCCGGCATGAGGTCGAAACAGTCCCTACCCTCCTGACGCTGCGAGTCGATGAAAGCCTGACCTTCGTCAATGCCAGATGGCTTGAAGAGAAAGTCCTGGAAATCGTCGCTGAACGTCCTGAACTGAAGCATCTGATCCTGATGTGCTCTGCCGTAAATGAGATCGACGCCTCGGCGCTTGAGAGCCTCGAAGCCATCAACCACAGGCTTAGCGATGGAGGCGTTTTGCTTCACCTGTCCGAAGTAAAGGGACCCGTCCTGGATCGACTGGCGCGTTCAGACCTGCTTGATGAACTTTCCGGGAAGATTTTCCTGTCTCAGCACGATGCGTATCAGGAGCTCGCGGCGCCAAGCTTCCACGAGGGTGACAAACGCTAGATTTCACGATCGCTGCGTGAACACGGCCGGCAAGCATCTGACAAACTGGCGGTCCAAGGCTTCGCTCCAGTCGTTATGGCCGCCTGCCCTCGATCGCATCCGTCGATCTCTCGCCTGCCTTTGAAAACATGGTGACGCTCGGCTCGACTGGGAACCTGCGCTGAGGTTCGCGCGTGTTGCCTAGCGTTCCTAATGAGCAGCGGCTGCTGCGCCGGGGAGCAAGTCAGATTTAGCGCTACCCGCGGTCACCGTTTACGTTAGCCAATGAGAGAGCCTCGCTATGATTTTTCATCAGCTCTATGAACCTGAGTCTTCGACCTACACCTATGTCTTTGGGTGCCCGGATACGAGACAGGCTGTGCTCCTCGATCCGGTTATCGAGATGGTCGACCGCGACCTGGCGGCGCTCCAGGAACTCGACCTTTCCCTGGCTTATACTCTGGATACGCACATCCATGCGGACCACATTACCTCGGCGTGCCGGCTGCGAAGCCTGACCGGCAGCAAGATTGCCTACCCCGAGATGGACGCCTTACCCTGCGCGGACGTGGGCGTTAGCGAGGTTGCCCCGCTGGAAGTTGGCAGCCTGAGGTTTGATGCGCTTTTCACTCCCGGCCACACTGAGACGCATCACAGCTATATGGTCGAACTGCCCGGCATTTCGCGGGCGTTCACGGGCGATGCGTTGCTGATCGATGGATGTGGCAGGACCGATTTCCAAGGGGGCGACGCCGCAACTCTGTATCGCTCGATCCACGACAAGCTGTTCACCCTGCCCGGCGATACCCTCGTCTACCCGGCTCACGACTATCAGCATCGTCACGTCAGCTCGGTCGCTCAGGAGCGGGAGAGAAACCCACGACTTGGGGCGGGGCGGACCATGGAAGAGTTCATCGAGATCATGGCCAATCTCAATCTCCCCTACCCCAAGAGGCTCGACGTCGCCGTGCCGGCCAACAGGCTTTGCGGCGATTGCCCGGACGAGGATGTGCTACTTGCTCGCGAGCCCGAAGGACCCTCATTCCAAGGTTAGGCACGCAGCGCCGCCTCGGGCTCCCCGGGACAGCGAGGCATTCGGGAACCGAGCGCCGGAGAGCGACCCTCGGCACCTCACTTTACGGCGGCCTGAAGCTCAAACCCGGCACGAATTCGCCTCGTCGATTGCCTGAATTCCCCTACGGAAACCTAGGTGTTGCCGAACAGTGACACCCTCGGCAAAAAGAATCTCGGCCGGGAACAGTGTAGTCTGGCCGACGTTCCCAATTGACCTGTGCGACGCGCTCAGTGTTGCAATATTAGGGGAGCTTCCAAGCATGATCCGAACAACTCGAACCCGCCTTCTGGGCACCGCGGCCTTGGGCTTCGGCATGACGATGCTAGCAGCATCTCCAGCCCAAGCGCAGTGCGTAGTAACGGCGACCACTGTTACCTGCGGAACTACCACGACGACTAATACCACCAACGCTGGCGGCACGCCTGCCAGCGACCGGGAATACCAGGTGGATACGTCGACCTCGAACTTCACCGGAACAGTTTCAACCGGCGCCGTGGTGGATGGCTACGGCCTTGCCTTTACGAACACCTTGGCGGGGACTGGCTCCCTCGACGTCGTGAATAACGGCACGATCCAGGTAAACCCGGGTAATACGCCCACTGTCGGCGGTATCGCCGCGCTCAATATCACTGGAACCGGGGCGACGAATGTCACCTACAGCGGCACCGGTTCTATCGCCAATCTCGGCGGCGGCTTTGCCGACGGCCTCATATTGAATCACGATGGCACCGGAAACCTGACGGCTAACGTTGGTGGCAATGTCACCGCCGGCGGCGCAGGCAGCGCATCATATGGCATTGGCGCATTCCATTCGGGCACTGCGGGCAACGTGCTTGTCACCACTGCTACAGGAACGACAATTCGTGCAGACGATGTAGGCATCGTTGCACAGCAGTCGGATGCGACGACCCTCGGTTCGCTGACGGTCACAAACAATGCCGCGATCGGCAGTGCCGTTAGTTCGCCAGATACGCTCGATGTTGGCATCAGCGCTGACCATTCGGGCCTGGGCGCGCTCACCGTAACCAACAATGGTGCGATTGGTTCTGCAACCGACCGTCTGACCGACATCGGTATTCGGGCCGATATCAACAACGCCAGTTCAGCTGCAGCGCTGACGGTTAACGGTAACGGCGCGATCTTCTCGACTGGCAATGGCATCGATGCCAGCACCACTGGTACAGGCGGTGTCACCGTCAATTATTCCGGCGCGATCAACACCACCAGCGGCAACGGCATTTATGCCGAGGCAACCAGTGGACCGCTCTCGGTGACCAGTGGCGGCGTCATTACCGCTCCGGGCGGCAATGGTATCGAAACGTTCACGACCACCGGCAACCAGACGATCACGGTCAACGGGAATATCTCCGGTGGTAGCTCGGACGGCGTCCATGCCGTCTCGGACTCGGGTGCGATCACCGTCAATGTCGCCGGCGGCAATGTCGTCGGAAGCGACGATGGTATCGAAGTCGACACCGCGGGCGCGAAGGTCATCAACGTCTCTGCGGGCCGCTCGGTCACCGGCAACTACGGCGTCTATGCGACCGGCGGTTCCACGGTAACCATCAACAACAGCGGCACCATCGGTCTTACCGGTGAAACTGCCGTACTGACCGACGGAACGACTACCGCAACCATCAACAACAATGCCGGCGCGACGATGATCGGCATTCTCGAATTGTCCGATGGCAACGACACCGTCACCAACGCGGGCACGCTGAGCGTCCAGACCGGTTCCGACTTCGGCGCCGGCAACGACACGCTGGCAACCAGTGCCGGCGGGACCACCAACCTCAGCGGCGCAATCGACTTCGGGCTGGGAACAGACGCGGTCACTGTTGCTTCGGGCGGCACGGCCAACGTGTTGGCGGGCACGACATTGACTGGTCTTGAGACCATGACCAATGCCGGAACGCTTAATGCCGCGGCAGGGCTGCTGTTGGACGGCGGGAATACCGTTCTGACCAACACCGGTACGTTCAACCTGGCTGGCACCTTGGATATGGGTGCGGGCACGGATACTTTGGCCAACACCGGCACAGGTATCATGAACCTGACCGGCAATGCGACCTTGGCGGGCATTGAGACCTTCACCCAAAGCGGGCGGATCAATCTCAACACCTTTACGCTCACCGGCGCAGGTGCGTTCGCCAATTCGGGTTTCATCGATACCAGTGGATCGGCGAGCCTTGCTGGCTTCACCTCGCTTAGCAACAGCGGCACGATGGATCTTGCTGCCGGAACGCTCACCGTTCCCGCTGCAGTTTTCACCAACACTGGCACGATCATTGCCGATGAGGGCGCAACGACCATCACGGGGCAGACAAGTTTCGCCAACAGCGGAACAATTGATCTGCAAGATGGCGCAGTAGGCGATATCCTGACGATCAACAGCAGCTATGCTGGTTCAGGGAACGCAGCGCTGCTTGTCGACTTCAATGATACCACTGCGGACCGCCTGGTGATCAACGGCGCAGCCAGTGGATCGACAAGGATCGATGCAGAGTCGCAGGCGGCCGGCCTGATCAACTTGGGTGGCGTTCTCGTCGTGGATGCAACCAGCGCATCAGCTGGGGCCTTCACGCTGGGAACCGTCACCGGGAACACCAGCCCCTTGATCGACTATAGTCTCTCGCAGCAGGGAGGGGACTTCTTCCTCATCTCGGCACCGAATGCATCTGCATTCGATCCGATTGTCGTCCCCGCTTTCGCCACTTCGCTCTGGTACCAGAGCGCGGATGAGGTGATCGCTGAAACCCGTAAGCCGGCGACCACGGTCGGCGCGAGCTTCTGGGGCGACGTCTATTGGAGCCGCGACAAGTTCGGCGACAAGAACACGGAGTATGTTCTCGACGACGTTTCGTTCGAGGTGAACAATCGCCTTGAAACCAAGCGCCTTGGGATCCAGCTCGGCGTTGATTACGGCTTCGACAGTGGGCGCGTTGGCCTGACGGGCGGCTTTGCTCGTGCGCGGGCTGACGGCAACGACACCACTGGTGTCGGGCTGCGGGCCAAAGGATGGAACGTGGGCGTCTACGGCCAATTTGGCGGTCAGACCGGTTTCCATGGCGAATTCCTGGCCAAGCACGATCGGTATAACGCGGAGTTTGATGACGGCGCCTTCGATGACGTCGACTTTGACATCCGTGCAACCGGTATCGATGGCTCCGTCGGCTATCGCTTTGGTACGCCCGGAGCGACAACCTTCGATCTGAATGTCGGCGTCAGCCATGTTCGGACCAAGGTTGATGATATCGATGCCTTCGGCTTCAGCTATGACATCCAACGGTTGAAATCGACACGCGGTCGGGCTGGTGCTCGTGCGGTGTTCGGTGGCGGCATTGCGCCGTACCTCGACGCCACGGTGTATCACGAGTTCAGCGACAGCGGCCGTGACGTTGTCGTCTATGATGGTGCCAACTTCTACGACGTGGATGCAGGCGGCAAGGGAACTTGGTTCCGCATCGAGGGCGGCCTCGGGGGTAACAACGGCCCCGGACCGATCCTGGCTGCCTGGGGCGACTTTGGCGACAAGAAGGGCTTCGGTCTTCGGGCTGGCTGGCGTCTAGGTGGCCGGCTTGCGGAAGCGGCTCCCCCTCCTCCGCCGCCGCCTCCGCCCCCGCCGCCTCCGCCGGCAACCCAAACCTGCCCTGACGGCTCGGTGATCCTGGCGACGGATGCATGTCCGCCTCCGCCTCCTCCCCCGCCGCCGCCGCCGCCGCCGCCGGAACCGGAACGGGGCTAAGTCTAGGTCAGTACGGGAACGGCGGCTCCATTTGGAGCCGCCGTTTTCGTTTGTTTGCACACGTAGATTGGCTGCCTAGCGAACCAATGTGACCAGATGGGTCCGCGGGCGCTGCGGCGCTGACGATCTTGGCTATGGCAACACAAACCGTGATGGACCTGAGCGTCTCACGCGACGAGAAGTACCGATGGCGCTGGAACCCGGGTCAGAAACGAATGGGGACTCTTAGACCCAGGGAAAGATCTGGAGCATCTTCAGTCACGCCAATGCCAACCGTCGCCACGAGCGAGACAAAGCGATTAAGCGAGAAAGTCCCACCGAGATTTACGATGCCGACGTTTCCTTGGCTTCCTACGATGGTTTCGTAGTCCTCTCCGTCCAGCCTGACCTTTGAGCGGCGTATCCAACGCTGAGTGAATGACGTCGAGAGGCTCGAATAATCATTAAGGGCGTAGGCAACCCCCGCGCCCCATTGAAATGCATCGCCGAGGCGCACGCGGCCAGGCTGCTTCCCTTCCGCTTCGTCTACGTCGGAGAAACTCCGAGCAAATTGCTTGAAGAAAGTCGCGCTTCCAAAAACCACGAGCGGATCGATTGTCTTGAGAGCTGATATCCCGATGGATGCTCCCCAAAGGCCGGACCCGGTCGGCAGGCGCGCGGGAACGAACAGATTGCCTTCGCTCCCCTCAACTTCGACAAGTTCCACACCATAAGGGTGGCGCCCAGTAGGTGCTTTTACTCGCGCATTGAGAACTATGTCAGGCCGGTTCGGTGTTTCGCGAATTAGGCGATAGCTGACACCAAAATTGATGTCCCCCAGGCCGTGGCCGGTTACATTCTCCTCGGTCAATGAGGTCGCGGCGCCGCCAGCCCCTCCTGATTGGAAGTTCGAATGGCGATAAAGGTAGGGAACGTTGACGTCGAACTGCAGCCGGTCGTTGAGCCCGTATCGGGCCGTTGCATCGAACGTCAGGATATCGGCGCGGAGTTGGTCGATACTGATCTTGCCCAGGAAGATCGCATCCAGTGCCAGAAAGCCGTTGAGGTTGATGCGCGCGCTATCAAAGTGCGAGTAGGTCGTTCCGATCTCCACGGCGAAGCGATCGGAAAAGCTCCGGTGCTGCTGTCGAGCAACATCCTCTGCCGCAGCCGTAGGCGCGGGCGACTTTCTGTCATCGCTTTCCGTGTTGGCTGCGAGGCCGGGTTCGGTGGAAGAATTTGAGGAAGGCGTCCCTTGCAAGCCTCTCCCCATAATGCTGGCCGCTTGCAGATCGCTTATCCGGGAAGCCTCCAGGGCATTGAGCCGTCGCTCCAGCGCCTCGACCTTGCTCAAGGCTTCGGCTTCCCGTGCCTTGAGTTGTTCTATTTCCGAGCGCAGCACCGCGAACTCGTCGGCCGTCTGGACCGCTATCGCACTGGCCGGAAGGCTGGTTACGCCAGCCGCGGCAGCGAAAACAAACGCTGGAAGTGTCGATATTCTCATGTACGCCCCCTTCGATTTGTCCCAATCCGTCAGGATTTGAACAGTCCCCACAGAGTTAACGGATCAGGCAATCCGGTTGGGTTGAGTTTCGCCGACTGTTGATATTTCATCAAGGCCGCTTTTACCTCAGGGCTATACTTTCCATCGGCGGGTCCCCCGTACAGGCCACGTGCCTTCAACTTGTTCTGCGCCTGCTGCAACACGGCAACATAGACCCGCATGCTTTGCTTCCCATCTGTTATGGTTATGCGCGGCGATTCCGAAGACAGTCTCGTCGGGTAAAGAGCAGCTGCGATTTTCTGGATGCTTGTCGCCAGCAAATCATTCGGGTTTTTCTGGCAATGCCGGTCCAAGGCAATGAGCAGGCTGGCAGTGTCATGCCAGGGCGACAGATCAAAGGTATTGGGCTCGTAGACATTTGAGGCCGTCAGATATCCTTCGGTGTATCCAACCATTCGGTGGAACACGGTGGATTTGGCCTTGCTCTCAGCTACGAACTGCCGGCACGGAGCTCCGCCGATCCCTTCGATCGCGAAACGACCATTCTTGGTGCCCGCGGACGCCTGACTGGCCATGGCGACGACTGAGACCAACAAGACCCCATTCCAAGCCCGTTTATAAAACTGCCGCGGTTTCCTGCCTGCCTTGTAATCGTGCGCCATCCTTCAGATCCCCTTGATCGACCAAAGTGCTTCCTGGAACCGAATGGTGTCGATTTGCTGCAGCGTGTCGACACCGATCATCATGGTCATGTTGTTCTCGATGCGGTTGAGATTGCTATTCAGAACTATGTTCTGGGCAGCTCGACCAAGCGTCCCGTCAACGCCCTGCGCGACCGAATTCCCGTTCCGGGTCAGCGCCAGGCCCACTCCATTGTTGGCGACGGAAAAATCGATTGTTGATCCGTCATCGAGGGTCACGGTCGTCGATCCGCTCGCAGGCTGGAGGCCCGCTGCCAGCAATCCCGGAATTTGATCCTTGGGGACGACGGCAATCGACATGCCATTGCGGACCTGGTTGTCAGTTCCTGCAATCACGTTGGATTGGACGACACCGCTGACACCATTGAGGGAATTCGTGGGGACAACCACCTGTCCTCCGGATAGGACGACGTATCCCCCGCTGGCAGCAGAGGCGAATGCATCAAGATCCATGGCCGGGTCGCCATCCCGGCTCCAGTTGATCATGAGGATTGGCACGCCTTGCGACCCTGCGCCGGCAGCGAAGTCCACGGCAAAGAGCAGCGTTGCATTGGTCGTGATGCCATCTGCGCCCTGCCAGCTGCTCGCCATTTGCACACCGAAGTATGAGACGGATTCCGCGGTGATGAACTTCCCGCGGATTTCGGACAATCTGTCGTCAGAAAGTGGCGTGGCCGTCTGTTGAAGGCCCGTATCCGGGAGTGCAGCGTGGACGACGCTCATTGGTGTCAGCATAGACCCCAAGAGCAACGCCCACACTGCACGGGGGGACAGCTGCAACCTGTGGTTGGTTGTGCGGATGTTTGGATGAAGCGCCATGTTCCTGGCTTTCTACAAACCGAAGTTAAATGATGGGCCAAAGCCGAAATCAGCGAGGTCGGCATTGAAGACCGGAGAGCGACTCTCAAACAGTCTTCGGGCGGATAGCGGCGGCTTTGGATTGAGGAGAGCGCTGTCGGCCAGGAGGCCTTCTCCGACCATGACAAACACTACCTTGTTCCAGGCAGCGAGAAAGTCTTCGCGCTTCATGGTTCGATTGCCGAGCGCGGGGTCCCCGACGTGCACATAGTGCGCGTCAGCTTTCCTGATGACCACGAAATGTTTGTACCCGTTGAGGTTGATTAGCGCGATGCCGGGGACCTTGAGATTGGTCAGTGCCTCGTAGTCTACTTCGTAGCCCTCGGCCGCATAGCCGATCTGCTTCGCGTAGTTTTTCATGTCGAGAAGCGAGAAACCCTTTTCCCGTACCACCTCAGGATCCGCGACCTTCAGCATGTTGACGAGGATTTGGCGCTCGGTGGTCTTATGGCCAAAGCCAAAGTTGAAAACCGTTGCCATGGCCGCCGCGCCGCAACTGAAGTCCGTCTGTTGCCTGACGAGGTTGGTGAACTTTAGCGCCTTCCAACTTTTCACGCCGACGTCGACCACGGGTGCTCCTTGCGACACCTGCGCCATCCAGATCGCCGGCGGCGATGGACTGCTCGTCGCGCAGCCCGCCATCGCCAGCGCGCAGACGGTGAGCGTCACGAAGTGGGTACGAAGGCAAGCAGAAGTCACTGGGAGATCCTCAACGGCGCTATCGTGGCCTCAAGTCTTTCGGCGGTGAAAGGGGGCTCAGTTGAGCCCCCCTTCCGGTGCGAAGTGGCAAGACTAGATGTCGTCGCCGCCTCCACCGCCGCCGCCACCACCACCGTTGCCGCTGCCGACAGCCATGGTGAGGGAGTTGACCTGCTGGTTGCCAACGCCAGCTGACATGTTCACGCCGATGTTGCCGGAGGCACCGGTCAACGTCAGAGATCCAACACGATGCGGACCAGTGATGTCATAGCTGGTGTTGCCTTGGCTCAACTGGACCAACGCGGCGTTTGCCTCCGCAAGGACGGAGTCCGTGGCCACCGCCATCGTCATCAGGTTGGACTGCTGGTTGAAGGCTCCAGCCGTCGCGTTGACACCGATATTGCCGGCGCCAGTGACAGTCCCGCCTTGAACAACCAGGCGATCATCATCCAACTGATAGAGCGTCTGATATTCAGTGTCGGTCAGATGTTGCAGCGAGATCGTCGCAGCTTCAGCCCAGCCACCGGCGCGGTTGTCGTCCTCGCCCGAGTTGGCATCGGAGATTGCCAGCGCGGCGGAATTCATCTGCTGATTGTAGATGCCAGCAGCAAGGTTCACGCCGAGATTGCCGCTGCCCGCGACATCGAACGTTTCGACCACGTTGACTTCATTGTCTTCGATGATCTGGTCCTGCTGCCATTGCTTGACGTCATTGATAGCGACGGCAGCTGAGTCGGCTCGGATGAGGCCGCGAAGGTCCACCGTGCCCACCAGATTAACATATTTGTCGAAGTCCGAGACGATCTCGATCTCGACGTCGATGTCGTTGCTATATTCAACATCGGCATCAATCGTGTCGGTGCGTCCATCGGACTGGGCTACAGCCGGACTGGCAATGGCCAGGCTCGATGCAGCAACGGTCGCAAGAAGTAACCTTTTCATCCTTAGTTCCTTTCCTACTCCTCCGTGTTAATTTCCCCCGCCCGACACGTTGAGGGCGAAGGTGTTGGCGGAGGAATTGCGTTCCCCCGCAACCAGGTTGATCTGAATGAGGCCGTGGCTGCCGGTCAGCGCATCCGGCGAAAGCATGGCACTATCTGCGCCGCGGCTGGGGGCATCTTGCCCCACCTTTTGAGGCGCTTCGGCCCGCGTCTGTGAGAGCATGGTGTTGGTGAGTGCGGAACCCCCAAGCGCCAGCGCGACAACGGCAAGGTTCGCCTCTTGATTGTCATTTCCAGCCGCGACGTTGATGCTGATCATGCCCTGCAGACCGGACAGCGCACCGGCCTGGATTTCAGCGTGGGTGGGCCCGGTGAGGCTGTTGCGACTACTGCTATGCTGGTCGACGCCATTGGACCCGATGCCCGTCGTTCCTACCGCGATCACTGCGCTGGAGGCCTGCTGGTTGCCGTTACCGCTTGCGACATTGACAGCGATGCGGCCCTGGCTGTTCGCGGTGGTCGAAGTCAGGACGACCTCCTCGCTTGCCTGGGCCAGCGCTACCGCAGGCAACAGGACCAGCATCGCCGACCAGGCGAAGGTTCGCGACGCACGCATCATGGCCGGTCTCCAAGCGCGTTCGACAAGGTCGAAGTGGCGCTAGCAATCGAGCTGGTCATCTGGCCCATAGCGTTGGCAATTGGACCGCCTGCGGGTTGGCCGGACAGAGCGGTCGCCACTTGCCGGTCACCCCAGCCGCCCAGGACGGGCGTCGCAATGGATGCTTCCGGATTGATCAGCGAAGAGCGTGAGAAAGCGCCAACGATGGTGTCAGCTTCAGAGTCTGTAAGTCTTCTGATTGAACCGCTGATCGATTGACCGACCACGCCGTTCGCCCCTAGCTCCACCGAGTGCGGAACGGCTGGATGACCCGGAAGGTGGGCCGGCCGCGCAGGGACTTCTCGCAAATAAATCAGCGAACCCGGAGGAGGCTCTCCTGTCGGAGCGGCAAGAGCCCTGGATGCTACGAAAACGAGCGAGGCCAGCGGCGCGGTGCCGAGGAAACTGGACATGGCTCGAGAGCGCCCCCATCGCTAAAAATTGCGGTACTATCGAAAGTTAACCCCCTGGCATGGCATGTGTAATCATCAACATTGATGATTTATAATCTGGATTGTGTTTTGCTGAGGAAACGGTGGGGCCGCCTCAGAAGGACGCGCCCGTTTCTGTCGGGGCTGAAGATTTGCCTGGGTGCGGGTGAACGAGAGCAGATTATCGTTTTCGAGCCGCTCAATGAGCCTGCTGATGTAGCCGTCTAACCTAAGCGATAGGCTGCGAGCTTACGATGCAGTTCCTGCACGTTGCTTACGCCGACCTTCTCGTAAATATGCCTGATGTGAGTACGCACCGTATTGACGGAGCTACCCATGTGCTCAGCGATCTCCAGGGGGCATTCCCCGCTCATCAGACTTGCCAAGACCTCGTTTTCACAATCTGTCATGCCGTGCGAAACGCGAAAATCGACCCAGTGCGCTTTGACATCCGGCTGGGCGGCAACGATCTCCACGAACACTAGGCCCTTGTCACCGCAGTCGGGTAGCGCCACCGAACGACACACTAGATGTCCATTTTCCCGGTCATCGATCAGGCACGTTCGCACCTGGTCCGGATCAACCTCGAGCAATTCTGCCAGAATTCTTAATCGTGACGAACTTGCCGAGTGCAGCCGATCGCCCCGGATTCCGAGCGTTCTCGACTCCTCCAACATTTGGCGTGCGGCGTCCGTAATGGCGACTAGGCTACCCGATCGGGTAACGATCATCCTCCCCCGGTCATCGAGGGCCGCCCAAGCGGCTAGTGCTGACTTCAACAGCTCTCGTGATGGTGGAGGAAGCACGATATTCGCAGAGCCAGAATCGACAGCCTGGCTCGACAACATGAACCCTGTGTCGCCTCCGCGATGCGATTTCTCGACTCGTGGCATTGCAGAAGGTGGTCCTCCCCGTCCCCAAGCGGCTCTGGAGAGGGCCAAGCCTGGGCGAACGCAAACTTCGTTAACTTCCTGTATACCAAGATAATTGAATTTTCAATTTGGCGGGAATAATGCAAAAGCCCGCTGTCGAGACGCACGAAGCGTAACGATTCCTCGCATCATCGGCGCAGTCAAAATAACGCCGGAAAACTGCCACTATTAAGGGCATTCGATGCGGGACTTGCCCCGCATCACATTTTGCTTTGAAACTATTTCGGGAGTTACGCCGAAGGCTTCGGATGACTGGCGAACCAGGCAGTCCAACGACATTCTTGAAAACGACATGTGCGCCTGCCTTAAGCCCTTAAAGGCACGCCCCGACAGGCGCATTGTTCCCGTTCAGCTTTTCGTGAGCCGCGTAACGAGCATCTGGAATACCGCGGAGTAGATTGGTCGGGTAAACTGCACGCCGCCATAAAAGCCATCAACCCAGCGAACCGTCGCTTCGATGGCCTCCAAGGAGTCAAATTTTACCCAAAGCGTCTCGCCCTCCTTGGGTCGCTCTACGAATTCCACCTTGCAGCCACTTGGCGCCAGATCGAACAGGCGGACCGCATAAACTTGGCGTCCTGGCCGGCGCAGTGCGATCGTTGCATCGAGCTTTACCCGCTCGAACTCCCGCGGGGTCTGGACTGGACCAGCTTCGGGCTCATCATCAGGATTAAACCTCAGTCCGGCAAAGCCGTTTCTGGACCACCGCACTGCGGCATCCAGCGCGCCATGTACGCCGAGAATAGACAGCTTGAGCTTCAATCCGGGCAACAGCGCCGCTGGGGTCACGATCTTGCAGCCGTCGTATGACAAGTCGAGAACGGTGATCTCGATGGTCGCGCCGCTCTCGAGAACTGCGAACCCCGTGAGTTCGGTTGTACGGCGCGGTTCTCGATCGTTTACGGCGTTCATTTGGGCGTTAAGCCTTCGACGCTCAGCTGGGCTTGCGTTCTGCATCATGCGACAACCCCGCCCGTCCGGACGTCGCCGGTAGCGAGAATTAACGAGGGGATCGCATGGTTAGTCACCTGTAAAAACTATCATGAATGGCTAAATGGCAAGTTTCGAAACATGGTGAACAAATAGTTTCACGGGGCGACCAGCGGGCGATTGGGAATGCAGCCAGTCCAGAGTTGCGACGTAAACCGGCAGAGTGGTTGGGCCGCGCAACCGGACAGTCAGGCTACGCGAAGTTCCTCGATCGCCATTGCCTTGGCTAACAGCTCCGCAGCCGTCCCCGGCTTGCCGATCAGATACCCTTGCACAGTGTCGCAAGACCACTCCCGCAAAAGGCTAAGCGTCGCACTATCTTCGACACCTTCTGCAACCACCGACAATCCGAGTTCATGAGCCATCGAAATTGTGGATTTGACCAGGATCGCTGACGGCGAGTCAGTCGCAATCGTGGACACAAAGCTTCGGTCGATCTTCAGTTCATGGACGGGCAACTGGCTCAGGTAGGACAAGGTCGAGCGTCCCGTGCCATAGTCATCGATGGATAATTTCACGCCGAATTGACGCAGGCGCCCGAGGGTCGCAACTGCCAACTGAGGCGACCTAATTAGTCCGCCTTCGGTAACCTCGAGCGTAATTCTTGACGGGTCGATGCCTGCAGCTTGGATAACCTGCTCGATAGAATCAGCGAAATCCGGGCGAGCAAGATCGCACGCCGAAACGTTCAAAGCCGTCGCCATGTGCACGCCATGTGCTTCCCAGGCCTTCAAATCCGACAATGCCCTCTCGACAACGAAACTGGTGATCTCGGTGATGATCCCCATGTCTTCGGCGAGCGGGATGAATGAATCTGGCGATATCCGGGCCCCGTCGAGGCCGGTCCATCGTACAAGAGCCTCCGAACTCTCTATTGCGTTCGATCGCAGCGAGAACTTCGGCTGATAGGCCAGTTCGATCCTGTCGTCGCGGATAGCTTCCCGCAAATCAGTGGCAAGTGAGACCTGGCGGCGAAGCACCGGCCGAGGGCCAAGATAGGCCGAGAATTTCTTTCCTTCGTCCCGGGCTGAACCGACGGCGGAAATCGCCCGTTCTATCTGCGCGACAATCGCCTCGTCCAGGCAATGGTCGAAGCCATAGGCCAACCCGACATCGACGATTCCGTCACTAGTTTCTACCGCCTTGCGAAAGACTAGGTCGAGCTCCAGCAGCCGGTCTTCGAGCGTCTCCAATTCCTCCCCGTCGACCCATGCCAGCATGTCCGGCGAAATCCGAAAGATTTGTGCATTGGAGAACTCGGCGATCCTGCGCGCTGTCTCCACCACTGCTTCATTCACCACCTGGAGGCCGGTGCTGTCCCGCAACGTCCCGAAGCGCTCGATCTTCGCCACGATCAGCGTTCGCGAACCCTCGATCTGGGACAAAGTCTCTTCAAGCGCTGCCCTGTTCGGGAGATGGCTTTCCAGGTCCGTCCGCGAGCGTTGCCGCAATTGCTCGCGATGCTCGTAAAAGGTCCAGACCGCGGCGCCCATCAGCAGGGTCGTGATCCAGGGCGCAGTCGCGAGTGAATAAGGCCAAAAATGTTCAAGAATGACCGGAGCTGACAGTATGACAACCAGCGCCCCTGCCCACTTGATCAGCCAAACGCGACGTCCACGACGCGCACCCGGGGCGAGGAGCAGCGCAATTACCAGCGTTCCCAAGATGGTGATAAAGTCGCCACTGGCCACGATCGCCCGATCTGAAAGCAAGGACTCGGCGGCAACTGCGTGAATGTAGACGCCGGGAACGATGCCGTGTCGCGGGATCGAATAGCGATCCCCTAGCTCAATAGCGGTACCGCCGACGATGACCCGCTTGCCCCGGAAGCGGGCCGGATCGACGCGCCCTTCCATGACATCGACGAGAGAATATCTCGGGATAGAAGCGAGCTCGATGGACCAGTCGGGATGAAAGCTTTGATCCTTCAATCCTGAGCGTTCCGCCACGATTGTCGCCAACGACGGTTGAACGGAACGATTGATGAAGGTCGCGGCAGGATAGCTCCGCACCGTTCCGTCGTGGGCCGGGTTAATGAGTACAGAAGCGACCCAGGCAGATCCAAGCTCAGCGATGGGGCGGCTCGTCAGATATTCAGCGTTCGCGCCGCTTGAGGCAGGCTGATCGAAAATCGGCAGCACGACATTGCCGGCGCGAGCAATCGCTTTGGCAAAGACCTCGTCATCAGCCCCCGAATTTGCGCTGAAATCGACATCGAAGGCCACAACGCGGGCACCAACCTTGGACAGCCGGTCGACGAGCCGAGCATAATGCCGCCGTGGCAATGGCCACTGTTGAAACTCACTCAGGCTCTTTGCATCGATCTCGACAACAACGATCTCGCCGGTTGGTGGACGGCTATCGATCATGGCCCGCGTATCGGAGAGTGTTTCTTCCAACGGCGCCAGCAAGGATGCGAACCACAATAAAAGCGCTCCGGCCGCGATTGCGACCGGAGCTAAGAAGCGTTGGCTTTTCCCCAACTTTGAGAGTGTTCGGATCATGCCGCCTTCCGGCCCTTAGCCACCCAGGATGGGCGGCGGTGGTGGCAGCGGTACTGACGGCACGCTAGGCACCGAGGGCACGCTCGGGACAGATGGCACAGTCGGCACGGAAGGCACCGTCGGAACGGATGGCACGGACGGCACGCTCGGGACCGAAGGGATGGCGGGAGCAGCAGGCAGCTGCGGGACAGACGGCACCGACGGCACAGAAGGAACGATCGGGACCGAAGGGATTTCTACGGAAGGCAAGGCGGGCACCGACGGCACTGCCGGGACAGACGGCAAAACGCCGTCCGTCGGAAGTGCAGGCAAATTGGCAACCACTGGAGCGACAATCGCCAGCGGAGCCCCTGCCAGGCCTCCAAAGGTGGCGACGCTTGCTACTAAATCACTCGGCGTCCCAATGCTGCTCACAATAGCCGAGGCCTCTTTGACCAGCCCATCGGTGAGCTTCAAAACATCTGCGGTTGGCGACTGGATTTGAGTGTCCAACTTGATCGAGTCCGGGCTGGAAGCCGTTGCGCTTAGGTCGGAAACTTCAAAAATTTCAGTTGGCCGGTCAGCGTCGATAACGACAATCTTGCCGCCCTCGACCCGGCGAACACTTTTGCCGTCCAGGCTGCTTACCTCGACAACACCTTCGGTAACCTGGACCGCGTTGCGCTTTTCGTCGACGACTATCGAGAAGGTGGTTCCCTTCACCACTGCCGCGAGCATTGGAGTGTCGACTTTGAAGCGGGGCTGGCCGGAGGTCTTCACCTTGTAAATCGACGTTCCCAACATCTGGATGAGCCGAGTGAAGCCGTTGGCTTCGGGCTCGTTGGGAACGACCAGGCGGCTGCCCGGCGAAACCACGATGTAGTCCTCACCCTTGGTCAGCATAGCCCGGCCATCTCGACCGGTAAGCAAGGTTTCCCCGGACTTGAGCGTTGCATTGACCGTCAATGACGCAGGCTGAAGGCCTTGTCTCAGGACTTGGACCTGACCTGTCGCCTGCGCCACCTTCCAGCTTTGCGTTGCACTCGCGAACGATGGCGCCGCGATGAGGAGGCAAGCCAGCGCTAGCAGATGGCGGATATGGCTGAGCAGGTTCTGTGTCATTCAACCCGATTATCCGCTTTTGCACTAACGGGTCGTGACGAAGCCTGGTTTTCTCTTCCTTAACCACATCGGCGTATTTTTCCCTGCATTTCAAACGGCGAAAAGCAAAGTTCAGGCATATGAGCAGGGTAGAGATTCATCATCTGTGGGCGAAGATCGCGGTCCTGTTAGGCGGGACGCTCCTGGCCGGGCAGGCCCAAGCGCAGGCCGACCCAGCCTCGATCGAACGCACCATCCCTGTCTTGTCCGACGAAAAACGTGAGGCGGGGCCCGCTCAATCGCGGGCCGTAAACATGTCCCGCACTAGCTCGGTCGGGATATCAGAGACCTTTGTCCTCAGCGCCGTTAACATCACTGGCGCGACCCAGTTTGAGCCTAGGCGGCTGGCGTCGGCCTTTGAGCCGAAACTAGCTACGACGGTTGGCCCGGAAGAGCTTGCTCAAATAGCAGATGCCATCACGGCAATTTACCACGAGGCGGGTTATCATCTCTCCTACGCGGTCATCCCACAGCAATCGGTGCAGTCTGGCATCCTGACTATCAGAGTTGTCGAAAGCTATGTCGCGGATGTGACGGTTGAAGCACCTGCCCCCTCAAAGGCGGCGGTGTTACGGCTGGTCGAGAGACTGAAATCGGAACGGCCGCTCAAGACCGCGACCCTCAATCGCGTCCTTGGCCTAGTCAGGGATATTCCGGGTATCACGATAGAAGATGTCCAGGTTGCGCGCTTTCTGGAGGATCCAGCTCGCCAACGCCTGACGATCAAGGCCGCTGGCCAACGGTACAGCGGATTCCTTTTTGGCGACAATCGAGGAACGATCCCCGGGGCAAGGGCACGGCTTTATTCGTCAGGCGTCGCGAATTCTCTTCTGACCCCCGGCGACCAATTCCAGGTTGATGTGTTTGGGATCCCTTCGGACCGGTTTCAATTCGGTTATGCGCAACTCAAGGCGAGCATCCCCGTAGGCTGGAACGGTGTACGCGTTGGGGGCCGGGCGTCGGCCTCACGGCAACGACAGGAACTGGACGGCCCCGACCAATTGGGGCGGTCACGGCAGATCCGCGCCGACCTTTCCTATGCCCTGCGCACCACGAACAAGGAAACATTGATAGCGAGCCTTGCTCTTACCGATGGGTTCAGCCGGGAACACAGAGATGGCGTAACCAATATTCGCGACCGCGTGCAAACCATGCGTACAGGGTTGGAATATATTCGCCGCGGCCCTGTTTATTTCCTGGCACGGCTCGACCTCGTGAAGGGCCTCGACCTTGGCGACGCCACGACAAACGGCGATCCGCTCGCGTCGAGGCCGGGCGCTGGCGCACGGTTCGCAAAGGCCTTGCTCGACATGCAGCTGGTGACTGCGATCAGCCCAAAAATTACCACCCGCCTGGAATTGTCGGGTCAGCTGGCCACCGCCCCACTATTGGCAGCCGAAGAATTCGCTCTCGGTGGCGGCCGGATTGGCAGGGCTTTCGACTACAATGTGGCCTCTGGAGACCATGGCGTTGGAGCAATGTGGGAGGTGGCATACCGGTTAGCCGGCGTCCCCTCTCCTTTCAGCAATGTCGACCTTTTCGGCTACCTGGAGGCCGGCGTAACTGATCGCATTCGCGAAAGGCATGAGGTTGCGCCTGATGGCGCGATAACGGGCGCAGGCGTCGGTACCCGGTTCAAGTTGCTGAACATGATGGTGTCTGCGGAGGCAGGAATACCGATTGCCTCTAGCCGGGAGCAAAAAGGCCCCCGAGCGTTCATCTCGCTGTCAAGAATATTCTGATGAATGTCTTTGCAAAACACAGTAACAAAGGTTAATATCCAATCCTGATTACGAACGGCTGCTCGGACCGATTCAAAATGAGTTTCTAGGGACGAGAAGGGGCACGATGAGCACTGAATTTCCTGAGCGCCGCATGCCTCGCGTCGAACTGCACAAAGCCGCAAAAATCATAGATCAACACGGAGTGGAATGGGATGCGGAGATCCTTGACCTCTCGAATGGCGGATTTCGCATTTCCTGCAGGGAGCCTTTGCTCCCCGGAGATCGTGTGACGATCGTCGGAGACCATGGCGAGCCCCACGTGGGCCAGATCAAATGGGCTCTAGGCCAGGAAGCTGGCGGCATCTTCACGGAACCCGTGGATACCAGCCTGGCTTAACGACCCTTGCCCCAACAGGGCGCCGCCACCGTAATTTTGAACAGCCCGCATGATTGGTCAGCCTGCCTACGCAGCGCTCGCTCTGAATTGTTGAGTGGTCAGGCGCAGAATTCCATCGCGGATCAGCGTATTGGTTGTCGAGCAGATTGCATTTGCATGGGCAGTAGCCAGCTCGCCGACGAATGGCCTTTGTCCGACCGAGGGCTCTACCCGGACGTTATCCCTATCGACTCTTTCAACCAGGCCTAGCTCAACAAGGCGGTCCACTTTGCGCTTGACTGTCTGCCGGTCGAGGTTGGTCGCTGCTGCAACTGAAGAGAAATTGCATTTTGCGAGTTGGTCGGTGGGCAACTTGTTGTTCAAGTCCTTGAGTGCGTCCGCGACGGGGGCGTCTGCAATGCGGCCGGCACCTATGGATATAATCGCCATGAGGACAACTGTAGTCTCGTAATCGGGCAACTTGCGTCGCCAGTATTCCATCATCCGAAGCGTCATTGACGAAACTCGGACAAAGAGAACACGGCCTTTTGTGTCGAGAACATTCTGGTCCACATTTAGGGGCAATAGGTAGCTATCCTTCTAATATTGAACAATTGCCTATTTACACTATTGTAAGTAATAGTGCAAGAAATGCTCATTTTGAGCATCTTACGCCTACCCGAACAGATTGACTTTGCTCAGTATTAGCCGGTCACAGGGTGAGCTTGGGGTGTTGGAATGAAGCATCGAGCAATCGAACCAGAGGAGCCGATCACATCACCACGCGACAGCGGTCTGCACCTCTTGGTTCACCAGGAAAACGATCCGATCCTGCGGTTGGTACGCGCCCAGCAGCTGTCCGCCTGGCTGCGCCGGCGGATTTTCGACAAGGGAATTTTTGACAATATTCCATGGGAGATCGTGATGGCGCTGTTTCATCGCGAATTCCTGGAGGAGGACGTTACCCTTGCAGAACTCGCAACCTTTATCTGTCAGCCGATCCAGAGATGTTCTCGCTGGGTGAAGGCCCTCGAGGACGAGTCACTGGTTGTGCGCCGTGTGACCGACTTTGGGGTCTATGTTCAGCTAACCCCGACCTGCTCGTCCAATCTGAAGCGGTTGATGTCGATGGCGCCGGTCCGATCGCAGCTTGGCTTCGACCTCGAGGATTGATCGGTCAATGCGGAGGTAACGCACGCAACATCGATCCGAGCAGCTTCTTCAAACGCGGACGCGCACTAAAAATTGCGTGCCAGCCCCCCCATTACCCTCACATAGCTATAGCGCTCTGCTGCACTTGTAACCGGGAGGTTGGTGTATGTCAGTTCCGCCTTGCCGACCCATCCTTGGCGGTTTTGCGGACTGCTAACGCGCAGGTTGAGGTAGCGCGATTGCCGCCAAGCGCTGTCGCTGTCGCGCTGGACGCCGAAACCCGCCGCCGCAACATAACGCCAACCGCCGCGGAAACGGCGCATCTGGATTACCGGGATGACCTCGGCATACCACTTTGGAGAGTAATAGTCGTATTCCCGGGGCTCGCTGTTGTGGAAATAGCGGCTGCGCAATTGAAGGCTAAGGCCCCAATCGGATTTCACGACCTTTATGAAGTTACCCCGCGCATGCAGACGAACATTCTCGCCCGTGAAGGCCTGAACCCCGCCGACCAGCGTTACCTGGGTGGTTTCGTCAACCGGCACGTCTACGGCCGCCCCAGCAAATGTATGATAGATCGGCCTGGAGACTCCCTGACGGGTTTCGACCTTGTCTCGCTCTACAAAGAATTCCTTGCGCAGCGGGCTCTCGTCAACAACCGTTGCGGCTCCCAGAATTGTATCTCCATCGGTGCCGACAGTGGCGTTGGCTTTCCAGTTTCCAACTGGCTTCGCCACGCGCAGGTATAGGCGCCTGTCGCTGTCCCGTTCGCCTTCAGAGACGCGGTAGAAATTGCGCTCAAGACGAACGCCCAGATAATCGTCACTGCTCCTAAAGCGCCAGTCAGCGTTAACCCCCAGACGCACTACCTCGGTGCCTTCGGCATCACTCGAAAAGCTAATGTCGGTCCCTATCGAGTGTCTCAGTTTCGCGTTCTGCGCATAAGACGGCGCAGCGAATGCAACACAGGCGAGCACAGCAACGGCGGCTCTCAACATCATTTCGTGCCCCACTTTTTTTGGCGACCGATCAATTCGGAGGAGTAACCCCAGAGCGAGACAGGCTGCATCAGCGCGGCATAGCCGACGATGTAGACGACGAGCGCTCCCCAATGTCGGCGAACCTTGAGCCCCTGGCCATGGAACATTCGCTGCTGGATGCGAAAGATCACGAGATTCCACATGAGTGCGAGCGGCAAGGTGAGCAGCGTCATCGGCCCCGCGATCCAGAAGTAGCCGAAAAAGGCGGCGATGACGCCTGGCAGGAACACAAATGTGAAAACCACGTCCATCGGCAGGAACAGCAGGTTCCACCAGATGAACATGGTGGTCAGCCGCCGCTTGAACAGCAACGGTTCGTGTCTGGCGAGCGCCTCGACAAGTCCGCGGGCCCATCTTTTGCGTTGGAGAGCGAAGACGCGATAACTGGTCGGAGCGCTTGTGAAGGCCACGGCATCTTCTGCGTAGCCGGTTCGCCATCCCTTGCTCAGCAAGGCCCAGGTGAGCACGATGTCTTCGCCAATGCAGTCGGCCCAGCCCCCTACTTCGACCAAGGCGCCCTTCCGATATATGGAGAACGCCCCCTGGGCGACCAGCGTACCGTGATACATGGACTGCATGCGCTTCACGGCGGCAATGCCGTGGAAATAGTCCCACTCCTGTAGGCCCGCCATCAGCGTAGCCCGCGAATTGCCAACCAATATGGCTCCAGCGACCGCAACCGTATTGGGCGGGTCGTTCGATAGGCGCTCAACAAGCTTTGTCAGGCTATCAGCACGCAGTCTCGTATCGGCGTCGACGGTGACAATGAGATCGTGTGAGGCGGCAGCAAGACCATCGTTGAGCACCGCTGCCTTGCCCCGATTTTCCTTGAAATCGAGGATCTTGACCGTGACATTTGGTTTGAAATGCAAACCGGTTCGGCCGCGCTCCGCTGCTTCCACGGTCTTGTCGGTCGATCCGTCGTTAAGGACAAGGACCTCTATCTCGCCCGGATAATTCTCCTTGGCCAGGCTAGCGAGCGTGTGGATGATTGTCCGCTCTTCCTGATAGGCGGCTACCAGCACGGTCAGGCCGGGATAATGATCGAGTTGTACCCTAGGCGGACGCCGGTCGAGCAAGAGCGAGACGACCAGAAACGCGTTCATGAACCCGGGCACATAAGCAATGAATGTCAGGCAAATGAGGGCAAACAGCGGATGGGTGACGGCACCCAACTCCTCGTACCACGGCCTCGAAACGATGACGGAGAACAGCAGCCAACTGCCCGCCAGCGCCAATGCGATCAGGAATTTCGCGCGGACTGGGATGTAGTAGCGCCGGGATTGCCCCGACGCCGACCTGACATTTTGTTTTGGATGAGCACCGACAAGATTGCCGCTCGCAGGTTCGGCAGCAGGAGTATCGAACTCGCGGCCGACTTCCACGTTGGCCCAAGCTTCGTCATTCGACATTTAAGGTGACACTCCGAACTGGCCGGCCTCAGACTAACCGGCATGTCTTTAAAAGCTGTTAAGGATGAACCCGCATTCTCCAAACCGGGTTAAACCCGGGTAAACCAGAAATATTGTGGGGTTCGAAGGGATAAGGGTGCGACGAGGGCTTTCACGCTACGCAGCAAGGGCCCTGAAATGCGCGAAGTCCTCAATACGGTGCTGGATTGGGCGATGGTCCTCGGTTTCTTCGGCGTCAACGCCTATCTGGCAACCGGCGGCGCGGACTTCTTTCGCGCCTAACCCTCGCCCGCCCGGGACAACGGCTACCCAAAAGTCATTTCTTTTCATTACCTAAGCCAAGCTGTGCGTTCTTTTGACCACGCATCCTAACCGGCAAATTCTCGCTCGGTCCCACATCATCCGCCCTGCCGCCCACGTCTTCGACCCGCTTGTCCGGCGTTAGGGCCCCTCTTCTCTCTCCCGAACATCCTTTATTTGTCCGAGGCCTGGGCCCGGTCCGTGCCAAGTCTCAATTTGAGTTACGGCGCGCTGTTGGCCGTGAACGCGATGCGACCGGACTATGCGTTGAGCAATTTAAGCGTGAAGCGCTAGCGCGCTGCTGCTGCAAGCAAAGCATCCAGGCGCATGGGATCGGAAGCGGTCTGGTCCCCGCGCCAATCGGGCAGAAAGCGGTCGAGTAGCAGGAACAGTGCCAGTCCCTCGTCCTGTGTCCACCATTTCCGCGTGCGCCGGACCGGCTCGAGGGTCGCCGCCGTCGGCGTCGCATGGGGCATAGCGCGGTTGTCCCAGCGATAGATCAGCCACTGGCCCATTCCTTCCATCGCAAGAAACAGGCGATCAGCGTCAGCCCAGGCAGCGTTGGAGCCAGACAGGAATTTCCGCCGCCGCTCCGACATCATTGCCAATCCTTCACGAAACTGCTGCTTCGCCGCTACCTGGTCGGGTTCCAGCAGCGCCTGGTAGAGCCGATCATTCTCGGCGGTCCAAGCCGCTACATAAGCGGGATTACCGGAGAACTTCTCCTGAAGCGCGTCATCGTTGATGTCGCTACCAAGCGCCTTTTCGAGGGCGACGAGCTGGGAACCGGCCTTTTCGATCTGGCGGGTGTGCATGATCTCGTGCAACAGTACGCCGTCCATCAATGCTTCCAAGCCCAGCGGACTCGTTACGCCTCCCGCGCGCCAGATCGACGGCAGGGTCATCACGAAGAATGGCTCCCCGGCCTTGGTCGCGCTGGCAAAGCTCATCACCGCTACCGGCACTTCGCCGCCATCGGGAAGTTGGATTTTGCCGCCATGCGGACGCCCGGCCCATTTCAGTGGAAGCTTGCCGCCGCGGCCGTCGTACTGACAGCGCTCGTCGGCAGTAACGACTGTGGGCACAGGCACCGGATCCAGGTCGAGCAACTCACGCTCGGCAGTCTTCCAGTTCGCCAGCGCCCCGTTGATCCAGCCACTGTCCGCCTGGCTCATCTGGCAAGCGGAATGCGCCACCGGTGAAGTGGCGATTGCCGATGCGATCAGTAAATCAAATATGGTTTCCGCTCCTCGAGCCAGGCTGCCTCGTCGGGCATTGTGATCGCGTCGAGATCGCCCGGCTCGCTGCCCTCATCATCAACCCATTCGCGCAAGAGAGGCGATCCGTTGATGACGTCGATCGCCAGCATGCCCTTGGTATATTCATAGGCGAATTCCTCGCCGCGCCACAGACTATATTCGGGGAAGAGTTTGCGGATCGCCTTGAAGCCGAGTCCTTGCACCCGCCATGGCTTGAATGCCTGGGGATTATAAGCGTCCCCCTCGGCGTGGATGTGGACCCCGCTGCAGAGCTGACCGACATGTTTGTGGAAAGTCGGTTCGAACCAGATATCGCGCAGCACACAGCCATCGAGCCACTGCGGCGCGGTGTCTTGCATGATCCGAATGATCGACCGTGCCTCGATGTCCGGCGCGCCGAACAACTCGAGTGGGCGGGTAGTCCCCCTCCCCTCGCTCAGCGTCGCGCCCTCGAGCATCACCGTCCCGGCATAGCATCTGGCCATGTTGAGGTTGGGCGCATTAGGCGACGGATTGATCCACAACCGGTCCCCTGGCCACCCGAAACCGGGCCCCTCCTCTGGTCGATAGCCCTCCATCGCGATGACCCGATAATCGACGTCGAGCTTGAAATGATCGACGAACCATTTGCCGAGCTCGCCGAGCGTCAGCCCGTGGCGCATCGGGATCGGGCCCGCACCGACAAAGCTTTCCCAGCCATCCCGCAGCGTCAGCCCCTCAACCGGACGGCCCGCGGGGTTAGGCCGGTCGAGCACCCATACGCTCTTCCCATGTTCGGCCGCCGCCTCAAGGACGTAGAGCAAGGTGGTGATGAACGTGTAGATGCGGCAGCCAAGGTCCTGGAGATCAACCAGCACAACGTCGAATGTGGACATCATCTGGTCGGTTGGACGGCGCACCTCACCATAGAGGCTGAACACCGGGATCTGGTGCACCGGATCGGTAAAGTCCGGGCTTTCGATCATATTGTCCTGCTTGTCCCCGCGCAGGCCATGCTGGGGACCAAAGGCTGCACTCAGCTGGATGCCGTCAATCTTCGAAAGCGCATCGAGGCTGTGCGTCAGATCCCGGGTCACCGAGGCGGGATGCGCGAGCAATGCAACCCGCTTTCCTTCCAGTGGGCGGCGGAGTTCCGGTTCCGATAGCAGCCGTTCGACCCCGAAAATCATTGCGCGTCCACTCCATCCAGCAACAGGTTGCGCACTTCTGGCGCATGAAAGTCCGGCTTGCCGGGCGCAAAGCCCGTCGACCAGTAACGAATGATGCCGTCGTCTTCCTCGACGACCGCCGTCAACCCTACCCAGGCGGGATTGGGAATGTCGGCCCGGATCGTAACGGCCTGCTCGAACATGGTCGCCGAGCGGGAATTTTCGATCGCGACGGCGGCATCAGCCTGGGCCATGCCCTCACGATATGCGGTAAAGCAATAGGCTGCCCATTGCCCGGAGGGACTGAAATTATACTCGCGGTAGGCCTGCCCTTCGCCGGCGATGAACAGCTCAAAGCAGGTGGTGCACCATAAATCGTCAGCGCGAGCTGGCGTGACCGGAGTAGGCCGCTTGACCTTGGCGATATCTCCAATGAGCCGAAACGTCGCAATCGCGCCCTGTCCAGTTCGCACTAGGTCCGCCTCGACCTGACGGAGCGCGCCTGGTGGCGTGTCGGGATGGCGAAACAGAAGCGGCATCGGTTGCGCTGCTATTGCTTGACTAACAGGCCTACGCAAGCGGGCTCGCGCAAAGCAACTCGGGGCAGGCGCGTCCTGACGGGCCATAACAAGAGAGACCCGCCCAACACTTGTTCGGCATCTAAACTATGTTAATTTTAGCTGTGCCGAGTGAGGGGGTTGTTTGAAAACAGGGCTAACGCTGGCCTTACCGGCGCTTCTCACCGTGACGATGCTGTCAGCGGCTAGCGCGACCTATCTGCTTGGCGGCCCCTCATTCTTGCCATTAGTTGATAATTACGTGCTGGCGAGTTGCGCCGCCTGTCTCACCGCCGCTCTGACATTCGTTTTTATAGACGTGGCGAAGATGGCGCTTGTCCGCGCCGATTATCCACTGCGGAAGGCATGGGGCAACCTCAAGCCGCGCCTGCCTATGCTCGCAGTTCCCGCGCTCATCATGCCGCTGTTCCTGTCCGGTTATACAGCCGCAAAGTCAGCAATCTTCCCGCTGGCCGGGTTTCGCTTTGACTTGCTGTTCGCGGAAATGGACTCTGCGATCTTCCGCACCGATCCGTGGCGCCTGACCCACGCGCTGCTCGGACCACTGGCAACCGAGGCAATTGCCTTCCTCTATGCAACCGCATGGTTTACTCTGTTGGCCTATACGAAGGCATTCGTGGCGCTGTACGCATCGCCGCGCGTTGCTACGAGATACTTCACCGCCGCGCTGTTGACTTGGTTCATCGGCGGTTTTGCCTTGGCCTACTCGTTTAGCGCAGCCGGCCCGATCTTCACCGAGTATAACGGCCTGGAACACCGCTTCGCAGAATTGAAGCTGGCCCTGCTGCAAACCGCTGGCCCCGACTCCCATTTCGTGATTGGCCCCGCCTACCTCGACGACAGCATGACTTCCGGCGCGGCCTATCAAGGCGCGGGTATTTCCGCCATGCCGTCGATGCACATCGCCGCCTGCACTCTTTACTGCCTGCTGGCCAAGGGAACGCGCTGGTTTTTTCCCGCGCTAGCTTATCTGCTGGTTATCATCATCGGCTCAGTTCACAGCGGCTTCCACTATGCTGTTGATGCCCCCGTCGCTGTGATCGTTGCAATTCTGTGCTGGAAAGCAGCCGCACCAATAGCTTCCCTGGCAAATGAAGGCCGCGAGATCCGCGATGAGTTTGCTCAAGGAAACGCTGCAACAGCAGTGGTTGCGCCGGCGGAATTCCACCGGGAAAGTCCCAAGTTCGGCTCTTAAGCCCACCGCAGACACGAGAATCTCAAGAGGGAAGCGCAACGCAAGACGCGTTTGATTGGACGAGCTCGCAGCGGGCAGTTTCGCCCTATTCGGAGTAGAGGGTTTGGTGCAGTTTATCATTCGACGACCTGCCCTAATCATGGCTTGGCTAATCCCTGCCGTGATGGGAGTGGGCCCCATCGGGCTTCGGATATAGGTCGATGCCATTGCGACCGACTTCAGTGGCTATTGGCGCGGCGCTAGCGGCCCAATTGCAGAAGTCTATGCAGAGCGGGATGAGTATCCCTTTCCCTACGCCCCGCCGGTGCTGTTGTGGTTGAAACCGGTGGCGCCTTTCCCGATATGGCCAGGGTTGGTTTTACCACCATAGGCCACCCGCTATTAAATCGTGGGTATCATGTCGGGGCTGATCTCCATCTGCAGCAGTTGGGTCTGCGTGGACGCGAAATCACCCGCTCCTACAAACCAGGATGCGTTCAGGTCCGTCCCCATGCTCCATCCGCTTACCTCGGCAGAAGACGGAAGAGCCGCTTCAAGCAATGCGTCCACGGCCGATGTCGCGCTTGAGCCTAGAAGGTCGGCAATCAGGGCTTTGACGTCGGATGAGGTGACTGAATCGACCGACTTCCCATCTGCAACAATCCCGCTCAGCATGTCTGCAGATGGAAGGGCTACCATCGGCAAGGCCGTGGGAATGGCTGCTCCCTCTGAATTTTGCGGCATTGCAGTTGATTCCGCATACTCGCTGGTTCGAGATTCGGGCGCATGATCAAGAGATTGACGCGCAATTGCGTCGACACGACTTGCCGCTTGAACTGCCGTCAGCGTGACCTCGGGATCATACAATGGAGCTTCACTCGCTCCCGAGGCGGTCGCCGCATCTGACGTAGCGGTGGCGGCGTTCCCGGATGAAGCCTCGCCGGATTCCCCATCGGCCGGAGCTAGTATCTTTTCTTCGATCCAGTTTGTGCTTGTGGAATCCACGGCTAGCCCGATGGCTGCAGCTGCGGCGGCCATCACGGCGTTGCCCTGCGCTCCAGTGGCTAACCTCGTATCGGCGTCAGACACCTTTCCCCCGGTAGCGAACACGGCATCGGCCAAGACGCCGGTAGATCCATCCGAGCGAGTGAAGTTGCCGGTACCCACGACCGTCACGTCACCGTCTGCGGCCGAATAGCTCTGCCTATCGGAGCTAAGTGCAATGCTGATGATGTCATGCGCAGCTAGCGATTGAAGTTCACCAGCGTCGACCTGACCATTGCCGTTGGCGTCCTGCCAGACTCCAAACAGGCCGAAATCGGCGTCAGCGCCAGAAAGCTGCCCGTCGCCATTGGTATCGAAGCGAGCCAAACCTTCGAGATCGCTTCCATCTGTTGCGAACACAATCTCGTCTGCACTGATCTTGCCGTCTCCATCGGCATCACGAACGAGCAGACCGTCATTGCCGGCGACCCACGCTGTCGCGACGAGACCACCTCCATAATCGAAGACCGCACCCGCACCGAGGGTGAGGAAGCTGATCTGGCCATCTCCGTCGAGATCGAGCGCAATCGGCGGAGCAACGGGTCCGATCGTAATGACTGTTGATACGCCACCGGCCAAGTAGGCGATAGAAATCAAACCCGTGGCCGCGGTGATATTGCTGGTTGCTACCGTTACCCAGGAGCCACCGCCGTCTGCATCTACCTGGACAAGGCCGGTGGTCGTGACACGAACGTAACCGCCTGCCACGATGTCAGTCCCGGTAGCGACACTGATGATTTGTGTAAGGTCGATGGTGTCGGAGTTTCCAACCACATTGTTGTAGTCGGTGATAATATCAATCCCGCCGAGGCTCAGTACGAACCTGTCGTTCCCAAGGCCGCCAGTGAGCGTATCGTTGCCCGCATCGCCTTGCAGAATGTCGTCGCCGGCATGGCCATTCAACGTGTCGTTGCCAGCGCCCCCCCGTAACTCGTTGTCGGCTGCATTACCGTTAAGAACATCATTGAATCTGCCGCCAATGACACCTTCCATGTTGGAGTATGTGTCCGTACCCAGCCCGACGCTCGATCCGGTGTATGATCCGTTTCCGTCGGCACCGAGCGTGAAGGTGATGGCGCCTGTTGCATCCGAAAGGTCGATGAGATCCAACTGACCGGCGTCGCCTTGGCCGTCGAGCGTATCGTCATCCGCCCCGCCGCGCAGGATGTCAGCTCCAGCGCCGCCTATCAGAGTGTCTACCCCGGAGCCGCCCACGAGATAGTCCGGCGCCGCGCCGCCAATCAGGTCATCCGGTCCCCCACGTGCATCGAGGTAAGAGCCTTGATATGTTCCTGGGCCATATCCTTGCATCACCAGGTCGAAACCAGGATTGGCATTAACGACCGCAAAGGTGACTTGCGCCGAAGTCCCATCGGCGAGGGTATAGGTGAAGGACAAAGCGCCAGCCCCCACCCCTGTCGTGGAACTGTAGGTGAACGTCTGGGTGGAGATATTGAAAATGAGCGCACCCGCAGTGACCGCAGCTCCCGACACGGACACGACTTGCATGGGCGTCGCATCATTGCCGGTAAGGACGTTGGTCGAGAAAGTCGCCGTTGTCCCGGAAGACACCACCAATAGGTCGTTCACGGCGTTTTCGTCCGCCACCGCATTGACCGTCACCAGGATGGTGTCGCTGTTGGTTGCCGTGTCCCCACCATTGGCCTCGGTCGAGGTCGCCTCCACCGTCAGCGTGAAGTCGGCATCGCTGTTGGCCGGCGGCGTGATCGTCAGGCCCGCAAGCTGGGCCGGGGTCAGCGTCCAGCTGCCGTCGCCATTGTTGGTCCCCGCCGACAGCACCGCTCCCGTCGGCACGCCGCTGATCTTGATCGACAGCGTCTCCGAGCCGTCGGTGTCGGTCAGCGCCGAACTGATCGACAGCGCGATCGCGCTATCCTCGTCGCCCGACGCAGCCGCCACGCTCAGGCTCGGCTGATCCGCCACCGCATTGACCGTCACCAGGATGGTGTCGCTGTTGGTTGCCGTGTCCCCACCATTGGCCTCGGTCGAGGTCGCCTCCACCGTCAGCGTGAAGTCGGCATCGCTGTTGGCCGGCGGCGTGATCGTCAGGCCCGCAAGCTGGGCCGGGGTCAGCGTCCAGCTGCCGTCGCCATTGTTGGTCCCCGCCGACAGCACCGCTCCCGTCGGCACGCCGCTGATCTTGATCGACAGCGTCTCCGAGCCGTCGGTGTCGGTCAGCGCCGAACTGATCGACAGCGCGATCGCGCTATCCTCGTCGCCCGACGCAGCCGCCACGCTCAGGCTCGGCTGATCCGCCACCGC